>NZ_CP118488.1:0-472500 GCF_051124815.1 Azospirillum sp. B2RO_4
CCTTTTTTCGTCCCGATGACGATTCTTTGGCCGGAGGCCTCAGAAGGCGGCCGACGGGATATCGTCGTCGTGCCAGGTACGTCCGTCTCGCTCGATCAGGGCAATGGATTGCGACGGCCCCCAGGTGCCGGCGATGTAGGGCTTCGGCATCTCGTGCCGGGCCATCCAGCCGTCGATGATCGGCTCCGCCCACTGCCACGCCGCCTCGACCTCGTCACGGCGCATGAACAGGGTGGAGTTGCCGCGCACCACATCCATCAGCAGACGCTCGTAGGCATCCGGGAACCGCCCGCCAAAGGTCTGGGCGAAGCTGAGGTTCAGAGCCGCCGGCCGCAGACGCATGCCGCCCGGTCCCGGCTCCTTGGTCATCAGGTGCAGGCGGATGCTTTCGTCGGGCTGGAGCCGAACGATCAGACGGTTGGCCTGCAGTTCACCCGCTGCCTGTGGGAAGATGGAATGGCGGATCGGCCGGAACTGGATGACGATTTCCGACATCTTGGCCGGAAGGCGCTTGCCGCTGCGCAGGTAGAACGGCACGCCGGCCCAGCGCCAGTTGTCGATCTCCAGCTTCAGCGCGACGAAGGTTTCAGTGCCGCTTCCGGGCGGGATGCCGGGTTCGTCGAGATAGCCGGGCACCGCACCGCCGGCAACCGCGCCGGCGCGATACTGGCCGCGGACGGTGCAGCCGCCGATCTCCTCCGGCCCGATGGGCTTCAGCGAGCGCAGAACCTTCAGCTTTTCGTCGCGCACCGATTCCTGGGCAAGCGAGATCGGACACTCCATGCCGACCAGACAGACGAGTTGCAACAAGTGGTTCTGCACCATGTCGCGGAGCGCGCCTGACTGGTCGTAATAGCCGCCGCGCTCCTCCACGCCGACCGTCTCGGCGACGGTGATCTGGACATGGTCGATGTGGTCGGCGTTCCACAGCGGCTCGAACAGTGAGTTGCCGAAGCGCAGAGCCAGCAGGTTCTGCACCGTCTCCTTACCCAGGTAATGGTCGATGCGGTAGATCTGCGGCTCGGTGAAGACGGCGCCGACCCGATCATTGATCTCCTGCGCCGAAGCGAGGTCGCGACCAATCGGCTTTTCCAGCACGACGCGCGAGTCAGGCGTGGCGAGGCCGAAGGCGCGCAGCTGGTCGCTGACCGGGCCGAACAGGCTGGGAGAAGTGGCGAGATAGAAGATGCGGACTGCATCGTTGCTGCGCGACGGCGGATTGTTCAGCCGGTCAGCCAGGTCGTCCCAGCCGTCGTCGGAGGTGACGTCGACCGGCACATAATCCAGCCGCTCCAGGAATCGGGCGATCACTGCAGTCTCGCGTTCATCTGCCGGCACATGCTGGCTGATCGCCTCCTCCGCCTTGGCACGATAGTCGGACGGGGCAAGCGGGCTGCGCGAGACGCCGATGATGCGACTCCCCTCGGCCACCTGCCCCGCCTTGTCGCGCAGATAGAGCGCCGGCAGCAGCTTGCGCAGGGCCAGATCGCCGGTGCCGCCGAACACCGTATAGTCGAAGGGAGGCAGTGCGGGGGCTGCGACGGTGGAGCGGGAGTGCATCTTCGGACCTCTCGACGTCGATGGCACGGTGCCTTGGATCAGCCCGTGCGTCATGGTGCCACAGGGATGGGCCGGTCACAATGCGGGCCGGCGTGGCCCGACGCCAGCCCGAGCTGCCAGGGTTTTCGCCTGCTGGATCAGCCCAGCAGGTTGAGGACGGACGCGCCGCTTTCTGCCGGGCCGGCATTGTTGCGGAACAGGGAGAACAGGTCCCGCCCGCAGCCGTGGGAGGCATCCTCGCTCGGCGGCGGGGGGGCGCCGCGGCCCTCCCACTCGGCGGCATCCACCAAGGCGTTCAAGGTCCCTGCCTCCGCATCCAGCCGCAGGATATCGCCGTCGCGCACACGGCCGAGCGGACCGCCGCCCTTCACTTCCGGGGTGACATGGATGGCGGCCGGCACCTTGCCCGACGCGCCGGACATGCGGCCGTCGGTCACCAGTGCGACCTTGAAACCCTTGTCCTGCAGCACGCCCAACGGCGGGGTCAGCTTGTGGAGTTCCGGCATGCCGTTGGCGCCGGGGCCCTGGTAGCGGACGACGACGATCACGTCGCGGTCGAGTTCGCCGGCGCGGAAGGCGGCCTGCACGGCTTCCTGATTGTCGAAGACGCGGGCCGGCGCTTCGACGAGGCGATGCTCCGGCTTGACCGCCGAAATCTTGATGACGCCGCGACCGAGATTGCCGGTCAGCACGCGCAAACCGCCTTCCGCCGCGAAGGGAGCCGCGGTGGTGGCGACGACCGTGGGGTCGCCGCTCTGGTCGGTGGCCGCGCGGGTCCAGGTCAGGGCGCCGCCCTCGTCCAGGTCCGGCATGCTGCGGTAGGGCTCCAGCCCGCCCTCGCCATGGATGGTGGCGATGTCGGTGTGGACGAGCCCTGCGTCGATCAGCTGGCCGATGATGAAGGGCATACCGCCGGCCTGATGGAAGCGGTTCACGTCGGCGGTGCCGTTGGGATAGACGCGGGCAAGCAGCGGAACGACCGCCGACAGTTCCGCGAAATCCTCCCAGTTCAGTTCGATGCCGGCGGCGGCGGCGATGGCCGGGATGTGCAGGGTGTGGTTGGTCGAGCCGCCGGTCGCGAGCAGCCCGACGATACCGTTCACCAGCGCGCGCTCATCGACGATGCGGCCGATGGGAGTGCCTGCGCCGGGCGAGGTCATCGCGACCACCCGGCGGGCCGCCGCATCGGTCAGTGCATCGCGCAGAGGCGTGTTGGGGTTGACGAAGCTGGCGCCCGGCAGATGCAGGCCCATGATCTCCATCAGCATCTGGTTGGTGTTGGCGGTGCCGTAGAAGGTGCAGGTGCCGGGGGCGTGGTAGGACTGGGACTCCGCCTCCAGCAACTCCTCGCGGCCGACTTTGCCCTGGGCGTAGAGCTGGCGCGCCTTGGCCTTGTCGGCGTTCGACAGGCCGGACGGCATCGGGCCGGCGGGCACGAAGATCGTCGGCAGATGGCCGAAGGCGAGCGAGCCGATCATCAGGCCGGGGACGATCTTGTCGCAGATGCCCAGGCACAGCACGCCGTCGAAGGTGGCATGGGACAGCGCCACGCCTGTCGCCAGCGCGATGACATCGCGGCTGAACAGCGACAGCTCCATCCCCTCGTAACCCTGGGTGACGCCGTCGCACATGGCGGGCACGCCGCCGGCGACCTGCGCCACGCCGCCGGCCGCACGCACCGACTCGCGGATCATGGCGGGATAGCGCTCGTAGGGCTGATGGGCCGAGAGCATATCGTTGTAGGCGGTGACGATGCCGATCGACGGCTGCGTCTCGCCGCGCAGTGCCGCCTTGTCGTTCGCACCGCAGGCCGCGAAGGAATGGGCGAGGTTGGCGCAGCCGAGGCGATGACGGCGCGGCTTTCCGCCTGCGCTCTCCAGCCGCGCCAGATAGGCGGCACGGCGGTCGCGGCTGCGTTCGGCAATGCGCTCCGTCACGCGGGCGACGACAGAATTCAGGGGGGCGGGCTTGCTCATGATCGCGTCTCGACCGTTTGTGGGAGGCGATGATTTCCGGAACGGACCATACGCCTGAGGGGACGGGCTGTGAAGAAAAATTTTTTCATATATGGGATGTCACGGCTGGATTTCTCGCCATGCGCGGCAAAAATCTTCATAGTGACAGGAGCGCTCCTTGCAGCACCGCACTTGTCCGGCCACCAGCAGCGCCGCCCCATCCAGGGAGTTAACTTTACGTCATGGCATCCCCGGTCAACAGCGCAGCCGCCAATCCTGCACCAATGGACATACTGGATGAGGTCCGCCGGTTGAGGGCCGACCTGAAACGGTCGGAGGGGCGGATCGCCGATCTGGTGCTGAGCGACCCGCGGCGGGTGCTCGACCTCAACGTCACCTCGCTGGCCCAGGCGGCCGAGGTCAGCGAGGCGACGGTCGTCCGCTTCTGCCGCAGCGTCGGCTGCGGCGGCTTCCCGGACTTCAAGCTGCGGCTCGCCGAATCCCAGGCGCGCGATGCGCTGCGCGACGAGGTTCGCGGCGGCACCCCCTATGTCAGCCAGGATGTGGCGGCGGACGACGATGTCGGGACGCTTGCGCGAAAAATTTTTTCATCGAGTGCCGCCGCCCTGACCTCCGCGTCCGCCGCGCTCGACGATCGCGCGCTGGAGCGGGCCATCGCCCTGCTGGCGGATGCGCCGCGCGTGCTGTGCGTCGGCACCGGCGGTTCGAGCGCGCTGGCGCAGGACGCGGCGCACAAGCTGCTGCGCTTCGGCGCCGATGCCCAACCCTGTGCCGACCCGGTGCTGGCGCGCATGCTGCTGGTCAACATGGCGGCCGGAGGGGTGCTGCTGGCACTATCAAACACGGGGCGCAGCGGGACGATCAACGAGTTGGCGGCGGCGGCGCGGGCGCAGGGCACGGCGGTGGTGGCGATCACCGCGCCACGCTCTCCGCTGGCGGCGATGGCGAGCGTGGTTATCGCCAGCCAGCCGGTGGAGGACACCGAGATGTACACGCCGATGGCCTCGCGGCTGGTGCATCTGACGCTGATCGACGTGCTGTCGACCGGCGTGGCGCTGCGGCTGGGCGACCCGGCGGTGCGGCAGCTGACCAAGGTGAAGGCGGCGATCAATGCCGGGCGGCTGCCGCCCCTGACCTGACGAACCCGACCCTGACGACTGCGGGCTGACGGTATGCCGCATGCGTCATCCGACCATCGACCAAGACGGGATGGCGTGAGCGTGGCCTTGCGCCCGGCTCTTGTACCATCGTCGAATAATTACGCGAACGAACGATTGCTATCCTCGGCCGCAATCAGAACCGGCAACCGTCCTGCGCACCCGCGAAACCCGGAACAGCGACAGGGCGGCAAGCGAAAGCCGAATGACGGATGCAGGATGAGGACCCACAGATGACGCACAGATCCGCCACGCCGCCCAAACGCCTCCGCTTGGCGTCCTTCGCTCTCGCCGGGTTGCTGATGGCGGGCTTCGCCGATCCGGTCTTCGCCCATGGCGATGTCACGCCGCAGCCGGTCGACACCACCGGGCTGGAAAAGCTGGGAGAGACCTGGCGGGACAGCAATCCCTATCGCGGCAACGAGCGCGCCATCGAGATCGGCGCATCGGCCTTCAACCAGAACTGCGCGCGCTGCCATGGGCTGGGCGCGGTGTCCGGCGGCATCGCTCCCGACCTGCGCTATCTGGAAAAGGGCGATGCCGGCGACGAGTGGTTCAAGGAGCGTGTCACCAACGGCTCGATCCGCAACGGCGTGACCTATATGCCGAAGTTCGGCGAGGCGCTGGGACAGGAGGCTCTGTGGGCAATCCGTTCCTGGCTGGAAACAGTGCACGAGGAATGACCGCGGGGTCCAGATGATGGGGGCACGTCCCATGACAGTGCGACATGTTCGCGCACAAAACAATTTGCGTCGTTCGCGATGTTGCACCTCCCCATTTTGGTCTGACACAATGGATGCGGGAAGCCCTCCCGCAGTTCGTTCCATCCGCCGCTGTGCAAGGAACCGCAGGCCATGACCCGGATCCTGATCGCCGATGACCATCCGATGGTGCGCGATGCGTTGCGCAGCGCGGTGCTTTATTCCTGTCAGGCCACCGACGTGATGGAGGCGGACCGGCTCGAAAGCGTCATGCAGGCGCTGGAGGAGCGGGGCGACCTCGACCTCGTTCTGCTGGACGTCAACATGCCGGGTATGAACGGGCTGGGCGGGCTGCGCACGTTGCGCCAGCGCTTTCCGGCCACCCCGGTCGTCGTCGTTTCCGCCCATGAGGAGCGCCGCTGGGTGCGCGAGGCGATGGAGAGTGGAGCCGCCGGCTTCATCCCCAAATCGACCCCGCGCGACGCCATCGCCGCGGCGTTGCGGCAGGTGCTGAACGGTGAACTCTATGTTCCGCCCTCCGCCACCGACGAAGCCGGCGTCGAGGATCCGGAAGATGCGGAGACCGCGGAGATCGCGCGCCGCATCGCCACCCTGACGGCCCAGCAGTTGCGGGTGCTGGAACTGCTGGGCACCGGCAAGCTGAACAAGGAGATCGCCTTCGACCTCAGCATCACCGAGACGACGGTGAAGGCCCATGTCTCCGCCATCCTGCAGAAGCTGAAGGTCTACAGCCGCACCCAGGCGGTGGTGATCGCCAACCGCGTTTTGGCCGAGCGGCGGTGAGGGGAGGTTCGGCCTTCCCCCCTCCCCGGCCCTCCCCCGCTTCGCGGGAGAGGGAGTTAAGTGGCAGAGCGGCGGAGTTCCCTCTCCCGCAAGGCGGCGGAGGGTTAGGGAGGGGGCAAAGCCGGAGGGGGCAAAGCCTCCCAAAGATCACCACTCTCCTCCTCGCCCTCACGCTCCTCATCACCCCTGCCCTCGCCGCCGGTGTACCGCAGCCGGACGGCTACCGCCTGTCCGACTACCGCTCCCCAACGCCCGACGGCGTGACCGGCGCGACGACGGTCGACACCCCCGCTGTGCAAGCGCTGCTGTCGCAGGGCCGCGTCCTTCCGATCTTCGTCCAGCGGCTGGAGCGCAGCACTTTGCCCGGCGGTCCCTGGCTGCAATCGAAGCCCTACCGGCAGATCCCCGGCAGCGTCTGGCTGCCCAATGTCGGCGTCGGCGCGCCGGACGCCGCGACGCTGGGCTGGTTCGAATCCCATCTGGAACGGCTGACCGGCGGCGACCAGGCGCGTGATCTTTTGTTCTACTGCCTGTCCGATTGCTGGCTGTCGTGGAACGCCGCCAAGCGCGCGGTGTTGCTTGGGTATGCCCGCGTCCATTGGTACCCGACGGGCATCGACGGCTGGATGGAAGCCGGTCTGCCGACGGAAGAGGCGCATCCGCTGCCGCCGCCGGTTGCCCGCACGCCCTGACGCCGGGGGTGGTCCAGCGCCGAAAGAGGTGGCGGATTACACCATGGTAGCATGGCGGTCGGCCGCCCCGGACCGCTACTCTTCATCTTGCCAACCATCATGGTCAGCAACAGTCAGCAAGCAGGAGTATCACGCGATGAAGACCTGGCGCAAACCCAAGACCACCGAGATCGCCGTCGGCACCGAGATCAACGCCTACGCCTGCGCCGGCCTGTAAGCCGGAAGATTGGGAACCGGGGAAGCACGGCGTGACATCCACTTCCCCGGCCCTTCTCTCCCAGGCACCTTCTCTCAGGACTGTGGATCAAGTCGGTGGCCATGAAGATTCTCGTACTCGGTTCGGCGGCCGGCGGGGGCTTCCCGCAATGGAACTGCGCCTGCGAGGGATGCCGCCGTGCCCGTTCCGGCGACCCGGCGGCGAAGCCGCGCACACAATCGTCCCTGGCGGTGACCGCGGACGGCGAGCGCTGGCTGCTGCTGAACGCCTCCCCCGACCTCGGCGCGCAGCTGCTCGCCAACCCGCAGCTTCATCCCCAAGGGGGCTTGCGCGGCAATCCGATCAGTGCCGCGCTGCTGACCAACGCCGACATCGACCATGTCGCCGGGCTGCTGACCTTGCGCGAATCCCACCCCTTCGCCGTCTATGCCACGCCGCGCGTCCATGGCGTGCTGGCCGCCAACAGCGTCTTCAACGTCCTGAATCCGGAACTGGTCGCCCGCCGACCGATGGCGCTGGGCCAGCCCTTCCAGCCCGCCGGTGCCGATGGCCACCCGCTGGGGCTGGAGGTGGAGGCGTTCGCGGTGCCGGGCAAGGTGGCGCTCTATCTGGAGGATGCATCGGCCGGCCCCGGCTTCGGATCCGTCGCCGAGGACACGGTGGCGTTGCGCATTCGCCCGACCGACGGCTCCAGCGACGGCTTCTTCTACATCCCCGGCTGCGCCGGCATGCCGGGCTGGCTCGCCGACCGGCTGTTCGGCGCGCCGCTGGTGCTGTTCGACGGCACCACCTGGACCGACGACGAGATGATCCGCAGCGGCACCGGGGTGAAGACGGCTGCACGCATGGGCCACATGCCGATGTCGGGACATGCCGGCAGCATGGCCACCCTCGCGCCGCTGAACGTCGCCCGCAAGATCTACATCCACATCAACAACACGAATCCCGCCCTGCTGGAGGATTCGCCCGAACGGGCGGAGGCCGAGGCGGCCGGCTGGCGCATCGCCCATGACGGGCTGGAGCTGACCCTATGACCGAATTCATGTCCCGTGAGGAGTTCCGCGCCGCCCTTTATGCCATCGGCGAGCGGCAGTATCACGACCTCCACCCCTTCCATCAGCTGCTCCACGGCGGGAAGCTGCAGAAGGGCCAGATCCAGGCCTGGGCGCTGAACCGCTTCTATTATCAGGTGTCGATTCCGCGCAAGGACCTGACCATCATGTCGCGGATGGACGACCAGGCGATGCGCCGCGCCTGGATGCAGCGGGTACTCGATCACGACGGGCTGACCCAGACCGGCGAACTGGACGAGACGAAGGTCGGCGGTATCGAACGCTGGCTGCGCCTGACCGACGGGCTGGGGCTTGACCGCGATTACGTGAAATCGCTGGAAGGTATCCTGCCCGCCACCCGCTTCGCGGTGGACGCCTATGTCAACTTCGTCCGCGACCATTCCCTGCTGGAAGCCGTCGCCTCCTCGCTGACCGAGTTGTTCGCGCCCTCGATCCACCGCGAGCGCATCGCCGGCTTCGAGCAGAACTATGCCTTCGCCAACGACAGCACGCTGTCCTACTTCCGCAAGCGTCTGGACGAAGCGCCGCGCGACGTCGAGTTCGGGCTGGAATACGTGCTGACCAATGCCCATACAGCAGAACAGCAGCGGCAATGCCTGCGCGCCCTGCGCTTCAAGACGGAGCTGCTGTGGGCGCAGCTGGATGCCCTGCACCACGCCTATGTCACCCCCAACCTGATCCCGCCCGGCGCCTTCGTGCCGGAGGACATGGAACCGACACGGTACAGCCGGTGAACGCAATCGCCCCCCACGTTGCCGAGACCGACCGGCTCCGGCTGGCCCCCGGCGTCATGCTGCGCAACGACCGCCGCCGCGACCAGTGGATGCTGATGGGGCCGGAGCGGCTCCTGGTGCTGGACGAGATGGCGCTGGCGATCGTCCGCGCCTGCGTCGGGCCGGAAATCGCCGATGTGGCGGCCGGCATCGACCGGCTGACCGTGGAATATGATGCCCCGCGCACCGAGGTAGCCGCCGACGTGCTGGAGATGCTGACCGACCTGCGCAACAAGGGGTATGTCGTCACATGAGATGCCCCAGGAGGTGCGTCCCCAGGAGGAACGTTCGATGAGCTGCGCCCTGCCCGCCTTCGCCGCCGCGTCCAATGCCGAGCCGGCCCCGCCCTTCGCCGTGCTGATGGAGCTGACGCACCGCTGCCCGCTGCGCTGCCCCTACTGCTCCAACCCGGTGGCGCTCGACCCCGCCAGCGCCGAGCTGGACACCGCAACCTGGAAGCGCGTGCTGGACGAGGCGGCCGACGTCGGCGCCCTGCAGGTTCATTTCTCCGGTGGCGAGCCCTGCGTCCGCAAGGATCTGGAGGATCTGGTCGCCCACGCGACCGAGATCGGCCTCTACAGCAATCTCATCACGTCTGCCGTGCTGCTCGACCAGGCTCGGCTGGAGCGGTTGCAGCAGGCCGGGCTGCAGCATGTGCAGATCAGCCTGCAGGATGCGGAAGCCGCCGGGGCCGACCGTGTCGGCGGCTTCAAGGGCGGCCATGCCAAGAAGCTGGAGGTCGCGCGGGCGGTGGTCCGGCAGGGTCTGGCGCTGACCATCAATGCGGTGCTGCATCGCCACAACATCGACCGGGTGAACGACGTCATTGATCTGGCAATGGACCTCGGCGCCGGGCGGATCGAGATCGCCAACGTGCAGTATTACGGCTGGGCCCTCGCCAACCGCGCGGCGCTGATGCCGTCGCGCGACCAGTTGCTGGCGATGGATGCCGCGGTTCGCGCCCGGCTGCCTGAACTGGCCGGTCGGATCGTGGTGGATTACGTCGTGCCCGATTATTACGCCCGCCGGCCGAAAAGCTGCATGGGTGGCTGGGCACGCCGCTTCATGAACGTGAACCCGCGCGGCCGGGTCCTGCCCTGCCATGCGGCCGAGACGATTCCGGGGATGGAGTTCGAGACGGTGCACGACCGCAGCCTGTCCGACATCTGGCGGGACGGCCCGGCCTTCACCCGTTACCGCGGCACCGCCTGGATGCCGGAGCCCTGCCAGTCCTGCGACCATAAGGAAGAGGATTGGGGCGGCTGCCGCTGTCAGGCGCTGGCGCTGGCGGGCAGCGCGGATGCCACCGACCCCGTCTGCGAACTGTCGCCCGCCCATGCGGATGTCGCCGTGCTGCGCGACCGCGACGCCGCGGCGCTGGGGACGGAGTGGACCTATCGCGGCGCCTGACTTTCCGTCTCTATAAAAAGCGTTCGAGCACCATCTGCGTCGTCACGTCGGCAACGCCGGGCAGTCCGGCGATGGCGGCGCGGATCGCTTCGATACCGCGGATGTCGGGCGCCTCCGCCCGGATGACCAGATCGATGGCCCCGGCCACCGCATCCATCGCGACGATGCCGGGAATCCGCCGCAACTTGGGAACCAGTTGGGCACAGGTCCGCCCAGGCTCATGGCGCAGTAGGAAATAGGCGGCGACACCGTCGGCGGCCGGGCCTTCCTCGACCGTCGTGAAGCCGCGGATCACTCCCGACTTCAGCAGCCGGTCCAACCGCTCCTGGGTGGCGCTGCGCGACAGCCCGACGTCACGGGCCAGCGCCACCAGCGTCCGCCGGGCGTCCTTGCGCAAGGCCGCCAGCAAAAGCCTGTCCTTCTCGTCCATCCCCGTCCCCACACACCTGCGCCCACGCCCGGCGGCGAAATGCCGGTCGCCCGGCATCTTGCCGGGCTGCAACCGGCCGTCTTTCGGCGGAACCTAGCGGACAGGGACCATGGACGATTTGCACGGAGTATCCAATGACCTTGCTTCCGGACGCCTCGCTTCTGCTGCTGGTGGACATGCAGCGCGCCTTCGACGAACCGTCCTGGCCGAAGCGCTGGAACCGCGCGGCCGATCACAACGGCCTGCGCCTTCTTCAAGCCTGGCGGCGCAGCGGCCGGCCGGTCATCCATGTGCGTCACGATTCGGTGGGGCCGGCCTCCACCCTTCGCGTTGGGCAGCCCGGCAACCGCTTCCGCGAAGGATTCGAGCCGCTGGACAATGAGGCGGTCGTCAGCAAGAGCGTGAATTCGGCCTTCATCGGCACCGACCTGGATTTGCGGCTGCGCCGGCTCGGCATCGAACGGCTGGTGGTGTTCGGCATCTCGACCGACATGTGCGTTTCAACCACGATTCGCACCGGCGCCAACATGGGATGGCCGATCACGCTGGTCAGCGACGCCTGCGATTGCTTCGAACTGCCGGACGGCCAGGGCGGGACGATCCCGGCGGAGCAGGTCCACGCTGTCCATGTCGCTACGCTGCGCTATGAGTTCTGCGAGGTGACCACCACCGCCGGGATCATCGAGAGGCTGTAATTCACCGGGCGCGTCGGGCGAGGACCGTTCAGGCCTTGTCGCCCGATCCCCCCTTCTTACCGCCGCCGTCCTGCTTGTTGACCGTCGCCCAGGCGCGCCGTTCGGCCTCGTCGTGGGAGACGCCACGCTTTTCGTACCCTTCCTCGATATGCTCGGCCTTGCGTTTCTGCTTGTCGGTGTATTTGTCCTTGTCGCCCTGGGACATCGGGTCCTCCCGTTGCGGTTTCCCACTGAACAGCGCGACCCGATGGGAAGTTCCTCCGCGGAATAGGCTGAAACGCATATCCGGGACCGGACAGACGAAAAGCGCGGCTTGCCGTGAGCGGCGCCGTCACCCATCCTTTCCCCAATACTTTCAGGGGGAGGTTCCGGGGTGTTCACGATCTTCAACAAGGGCCGCGCCATGATGGGGGCGGCGGTGCTGGCGTTCGGACTGGTCGCCGGCACGGCGCAGGCGGCGGACGCGGTCCGCGTCGGGTCGAAGCTGGATGCGGAAAGCGGGCTGCTCGGCACCATGATCCTCCAGGTTCTGCAGGCGAACGGCATACCGACGGAAAACAAGATCCAGTTGGGTCCGACCAAGATCGTGCGCGGCGCGCTGCTGTCCGGCGAGATCGACATCTATCCCGAATACACCGGCAACGGCGCCTTCTTCTTCAACATCGACAGCGATCCGGCCTGGAAGAAGGCGGGCGCCGGCTATGACAAGGTCCGGCAGCTCGACAAGGAAAAGAACAACATCGTCTGGCTGAAGCCGGCCCCGGCCAACAACACCTGGGCGCTGGCCGTGCGCCATGACGTGGCCGACGCCAACAAGCTGAAGACGATGGAGGATTTCGCCAAGTGGGTGTCCGGCGGCGGCAAGGCGAAGGTCGCTGCCTCCGCCGAGTTCGTGGAGAGCCCGGCGGCCCTGCCCTCTTTCCAGCAGACCTACGGCTTCACGCTGAAGCCCGACCAGCTGCTCGTGTTGGCCGGCGGCGACACCGCAGCGACCATCCGCGCGGCGGCGGAGCAGACCTCCGGCGTCAACACCGCCATGGTCTACGGCACCGACGGCGCCATCGCGGCGCTGGACCTTGTGGTCCTGGACGACACCAAGGGCGCGCAGATGGTGTATGAGCCGGCGCCGACCGTCCGCGAATCGGTGCTGGCGGCGCACCCGAAGATCGCCGACCTGCTGAACCCGGTCTTCGCCAGCCTGGATGCGGAAACGCTGCGCAGTCTGAACGCCAAGATCTCGGTGGAGGGGCAGGACCAGAAGCAGGTCGCCACCGAGTACCTGAAGTCCAAGGGCTTCCTGAAGTAAGCCGACGACGTGACCAGCCGCCTGCGCCTGCACAACCGCGTCGCCCTGCTGATGGCTCTGGCCGCCCTGGCCGGCGCCGTCGCTTTGCCGTTCCTCGGCTTCGCGCCCAACCGACTGCTGTCGGGCCGGCCGGTGCCGCTGTGGGCGGCGGTGCAGGGATTGGGCGGGGCCGTGGCCCTGCTGCCGGGGCTGGTCCTGCTGGCGGCGCCCTTCCTGCGGCCCGGCCGCTTCGGCCTCGGCCTGACCGTCGCGGCCGGCGGACTGTTCACGGCCGGGCTGGTCTGGCTGGCGGGCGCCCAGGCGGAAGCACTGGCGCAGGGGGCGTCCACGGCGGCGCGGACCTCCTTCGCCTCAGGTTTCTGGGTGATGGCGGCGGCGGGTCTGCTGGCGGCGGTCGATGCCGCTCGGCGGCTGGGGCTGGGTGCCGTCGGCCGGTTGGCGGTCGGCGCGGCGATCGCCGCGCTGGTGGCGCTGCAGTTGGTTTCCGGCCATCTCGACGCGCTGTCGATCCTCAAGGAATACGCCAACCGCCGCGACGTGTTCGCCGACGCCGTGCTGCGTCACGCCATGCTGGTGGCGGCGGCACTGGCGCCGACGCTGCTGATCGGCGTGCCGCTGGGCGTGGCGGCCCATCGGGTGCAGGCGGTCGGACGCGCGGTTTTCCCGGTCCTGAATGTGGTGCAGACGGTGCCGTCCATCGCCCTGTTCGGGCTGCTGATGGCGCCGCTGGCCGCGCTGGGTGCGATGCTTCCGGGATCGGGGATCAGCGGGGTCGGGCCGCTGCCGGCGGTGATCGCGCTGACGCTTTATTCGCTGCTGCCGATCGTGCGAAACACCGCGGTCGGACTGGACGGCGTTCCCGCCCCGGTGCGGGAAGCCGCGAGGGGCATGGGGCTGACGCCGCGCCAGATCTTCCTGCGCGTCGACCTGCCGCTGGCCCTGCCGGTGTTCCTGTCGGGGCTGCGCATCACCGTGGTCCAGGCGGTCGGGCTGGCGGCAGTCGCCGCGCTGATCGGCGCCGGAGGCTTGGGCGCCATCATGTTCCAGGGGCTTTTCGCCAACGCGCTGGACCTCGTGCTGCTGGGGGCCGTTCCCGTCATTCTGCTGGCGGTGGCGGCCGACGCCCTGCTGTCCATCGGCATCGCCGCCGCCACCCACCGCATCGGCGTTCTGCCGGGAAGGAGTGCGCCATGATCGAATTCGAGCGCGTGACCAAGCGCTTCGGCTCCTGGACGGCGGTCGATGCCGTCTCCTTCACCGTGGCGGAGGGGGAGTTCCGCGTGCTGATCGGGCCGTCCGGCTCCGGCAAATCGACGGTGCTGCGGATGATCAACCGGCTGATCCCCGCCGACGAGGGCGCCATCCGCATCGACGGCGAGGACATCGCCTCGCTGAAGCCGGAGGAGCTTCGCCGGCGCATGGGCTACGTCATCCAGTCGGTCGGGCTGTTCCCGCACTGGACGGTGGAGCGCAACATCGCCACCGTTCCCGGCCTGCTCGGCTGGCCCAGGGCGCGCATCCGCGACCGGGTGACCGAACTGCTGGAGTTGTTGAACCTCGACCCCCGCCGTTACCGCACCGCCTACCCGCACCAGCTGTCCGGCGGACAACAGCAGCGCGTCGGCGTCGCCCGCGCGCTGGCGGCGGAACCGCGTATCCTGCTGATGGACGAGCCGTTCAGCGCGCTCGACCCCATCACACGCGCCAGCCTGCAGACGGAACTGTCGGCCATCCACCGCCGCACCGGCACCACCGTGGTCTTCGTCACCCACGACATGGACGAGGCGCTCAGGCTGGGCGACAGCATCGCGGTGATGGACCATGGCCGGCTGATCCAGTGCGCCTCCCCGCTCGACATCCTGACCCGCCCGGCCAGTCCGCTGGTGCGCGACCTCGTCGGGCGCGAGGAATGGGGGTTGAAACGGCTGGCGGTGGAGACGGTCGGCGACCGCGCCCGCCGGCAGGAAAGCGCGGCCGGCGAACCGCTGGCCGCCGAGACCCCGCTGCACCGCGCCCTGTCGGAAATGGTCGCCCGCGGCACCGAACGGCTGCCGGTGGTGGACGGCGACGGCCGGCCGGCCGGCGTGCTGCACCTGTCCGACCTCGTGCGCCCCGACGCGGGTGGAACGGCATGACCGTCGCCGGCATGGCTCCGCGTGAATTTCTGACCGACCGGCTGATGCTGGGTCTGGTGGCGCTGGTGGCGCTGGTGCTCGGCATGCCCTCGCTGAAGCCGCTGTTCGCCACGCTCTATCCAGGCCTCGACCGCCCACTGTACGAGGCGGAGAGCTTCGTCCGCCTGACGCTCGACCACATGGCGCTGGTCGGCATCTCCAGCCTCGCCGCGATCCTGCTCGGCGGCGGGGCCGGCATCGCCGTCACGCGCCCGTGGGGGCGGGAGTTCCGCGGCCTGCTGGAAACCGTCGCCACCATGGGCCAGACCTTTCCGCCGGTGGCGGTGCTGGCGCTGGCGGTGCCGGTGATGGGATTCGGGCCGGAACCGGCGCTGATCGCGCTGACGCTCTACGCCCTGCTGCCGGTGGTGGAGAACACGGTGGCCGGGCTGGACGGCGTTCCCGCCCCGGTGCTGGACTCCGCCCGCGGCCTCGGCATGGGACCGGCGGAGGTGCTGTTCCGGGTGGAGTTGCCGCTGGCCGCCCCGGTGATCCTTGCCGGCGTGCGCACCGCCGTCATCATCAATGTCGGCACCGCCGCCATCGCGTCGACCGTCGGCGCCAAGACCCTGGGCCTGCCCATCATCGTCGGCTTGAACGGCTCCAACCAGGCCTACGTCATCCAGGGCGCCCTGATCGTTGCCGCGCTTGCCGTGGTGATCGATGCCGGTTTCGACCGTCTGGCCGGATGGCTGACACGTTGGTCACAACGCTGAAAAGCCGCGATATTTCAGATAGTTATCTTGCGCGAGACACTTAATATTCTTTTAGTATTCCGGTAAGAAACAGTTAGTACCCGAAAGCCGATTAGCGCGCTTATGGTCGCTTCCGAACACAGGCCGTTCGGAATGCAACATCGCCGCATCCGCCTCCGCCTAACTGAAGAGGGGAGCATTGGGGCGCCGCGAAGAAAAAACCCCGCATCCGGACGGTCCCCAATTCAGGGAGACCGCCACCATGACCATCCATTCACTGGACCCCGTCCAGGCCCTGGAACGCATGATGCTGATCCGGGCCTATGAAGAAACCTTGATCGACCTGCACGGGCGCGGGCGCGCCGCCGGGACCTGTACTTCTGTCGGGCAGGAAGCGCCGGCCGTCGGCGTCGTCTCGGCCCTGACCGCCGACGACCTGATCCTGACCAACCACCGCAGCGCCGGCCATCTGCTGGCCCGCGGCGCCGATCCCGGCCGCATGCTGGCCGAGGTGATGGGCAAGCGGGACGGTTATTGTGGCGGCAAGAGCGGATCGCTGCACATCTCCGCCAAGGAGTTGGGCGTCGTGCTGACCTCCACCATCGTCGGCGGCGAACTGGCGCTGGCGACCGGCGTCGGGCTGTCGCGAACCATGCTCAACGAACCCGGCATCGTCGCCTGCTTCTTCGGCGACGGGGCCGCCACCGAAGGGCGCTTCCAGGAATCGCTGAACCTTGCCGCGGTGTGGAAGCTGCCGATCCTCTATGTCTGCGAGAACAACCAGTGGCAGGCCTTCGTCCGCCGCAAGGAGACGATGATGGCCGACGGCATCGCCGGTCAGGCGGCGGCGTTGGGAGTGGAAAGCGCGGTGGTCGACGGCAACGATCCGCTGGCCGTGTTCGATGCCGCCGGCGCCGCCATTGATAGTATCCGCCGCACCGGCAAACCCTTCCTGCTGGAGGCGAAGACCTACCGCCTGCGCGGCCATTTCGAGCCGGACGACCAGGGCTATGTCGACAAGGCCGAGTTGGCCCACTGGCGCGACCGCGACCCGATCCTGTGCCTGAGCGCCCGGCTGGAGCGCGAAGGCCGCCTGACCGCCGACGGTATCGCCGCCATCGAAGCCCGCGTCCGCGCCACGATGGAGGCCGCGACCGCCTTCGCCGACGCCAGCCCCTATCCGGGCCTCGATGCCCTGACCACCGACGTCTACGCCTGAGCGGAGGCCCATTACCATGACCACCATGACCGTCAACGACGCGATCTCCGCCGCCCTGGCCGAGGAGATGCGGCTCGATCCCACTGTGATGATCTTCGGCGAAGGCGTCGCCACCAAGCGCCACGACCTGCTGTCCGAGTTCGGGTCGGCGCGCGTCCGCAACACCCCGCTGGCGGAGGGCATCATCGCCGGCACCGCCGCCGGGGCCGCCGCCACCGGCCTGCGCCCGGTGGTGGACCTGCTGTTCGCCCCCTTCCTCTGCTATGCGATGGACGAGATCGTCAACAGCGCCGGCAAGCTGCGCTACATCTCCGGCGGGCAGTTCAAGTTTCCGATGGTGGTGCTGGCGATGACCGGCGCCGGCTGGGGCGTCGGCGCCCAGCACAACCACAATGTGGAAAGCTGGTTCGTCCACAGCCCCGGCCTGAAGATCGTCATGCCCTCCACCCCCGCCGACTTCAAGGGGCTGATGAAATCGGCGATCCGCGACGACAACCCGGTCCTGGTCTTCGCCGACATCGCGCTCGGCTACAGCGCCGGCGAGGTGGCGGAGGATGCCGAGGCCATTCCGCTGGGCAAGGCGGCGGTGCGGCGCGAGGGCCGCGACGTGACGCTGGTCTCCTACGCCAAGACGGTGGGCACCTGCATGGCCGCCGCCGACACGCTGGCCGCCGCCGGGATCGACGCCGAGGTGATCGACCTGCGCAGCCTGAAGCCGTTGGACGAGGACGCCATCCTGCGCTCCGTCGCCAAGACCGGCCGGCTTGTCGTGGTGCATGAGGCGAGCCGGCTGTGCGGCGTCGGTGCGGAAATCGCCGCTCTGGTGGCGGAAAAGGCCTTCGCCAGCCTACGGGCACCGGTGCTGCGCCTGACCGGGCCGGACGCGCCGGCCCCGGCCAGCTTCCCGCTGGAGCAGGCCTTCGTGCCACAGGGCGATGCGGTGGTCGCGGCCGTCCGCTCGCTGGTCACCGAACCGGCGACCGCCTGATCGCGCGCACCTTCCTTCCCTCGCCGGATCTCCACGCCCCGCCTCCGCCACAGGTGGTGGGGCGCGGAGACATTCCGGGCCTCGTGAGCCTTCCGATTTTGCGAATGACTTGCATTCGCATATTGAAAAGCCTACCCTCCGCTCATCCATTCCAAGCGGAGTCCGTCATGTCCAGCATGCAGTCCCATCGCCGCTTCATGCCCAGCCGCGAGCGCTTCCAGGACCTGCGCGGCACTGAGGCGCTGGTCGTCTCCGTTCTGCGGCTGTGGGCGGAACCGTTGCGGGAACCGGAACGCCAGCACCCGCACTGGCAGGACGGCATGGCCGAGGCCGGCCTATCGAACGATGCGGCGGTGGCCTTCGACACGCTGATGCGCATCGTGCTGGCTGCCACCACCCGTCCGCTCGACCTGCACCGTCCGCCCTGCCCGGCCCTGGGTACGGACGAAGCGCTGCTGCTCGACATTCTGTGGCTGGCGCAGAACGGAAAGCATGGTGAGGCGGGGCTGCTGATGAATGAATGGCTTCCGTTGGCGGGCGTACGCATGGCGATGGCCCCGCTCTGCGTCCTGGCGGCTGCCCTCGGCCGGGCCGGGCTGCATCTGCCGGACCCGGCGGAGGACACGCCCACGCCAAACCGCCCGGCTGTCGGCCGCATTGACCGGCCGCATGCCGGCGTGGACCGCGGCGCCTCCCTGCTTCACTGAGACCCGGTCAAGCCTCGTTTGGCTAACGCCACATGCCGGCAGCGATGCGGTCGGCCAGCGTTCCAACCGCCTGGCTCATCGCCCGGACCTGGGCATCGGGTCCGGTACCGGCGGACGGCACCTCGACGATTTCGCGCGTTGGGCCGCTCTTTCGACCGCCGGAACCGCCGCCGGGCGACAGGCTCCATTGTGCATCCAGAACCACTTTGCCGGTGGCATCGGCGTCGAAGCGCAGTACGGTGACGGCGAGCACCGCCGTTCCCTCCGCCACGTTGCTTCCGGCCGTCGGCAGCACCGTCGTGCCCGGCAGGCGCGACGACAGGTTGCCGGCCAGCGTGGAGCGCAGCCCGTCGGCCAGCGGTTCGGCCCAGCGGTCGAACTCCAGCGTCTCCACCCGGTTGCCGTCGATCCGGCGGACGATCTGCGGCCGGTCGATCAGCATCGGCAGGTCCAGCGAGCCCAGCGCCAGGATTTGCGGCACGGACCGGGCGGGCTGCACCGTGCCGGCGGGCGGGACCACCGCCAGCGTGTAGAGCCGGCTGTCCGGCGTCGACTGGCAGGCCGCCAGCACGAGAAGCGGCGCCGCCAGCGCGGCATTCCGCAATCCGCGCACCCAATCCATCACCCTCTCCTCCCCCATTCCGTCACCTCTTGCCCCGAAGCAGAGCCTCCGGGTGGCGCTCCAGATAGTCGGCCAGCACGCGGAAGGACCGCGCCGCATCGTTCAACTGCCGCATCACGCCGGGCAAATCGGCCTGTCCTCCCCCACCGCCCAGCAGCCCGTTGGCGCTCTTCAGCGTGCCCTGGGCCGCGGTCGCCACGCCGCGCAGGCTCTTCACCAGCTGCGGCAGCTGCCGGTCGGCATCGCGCATCAGCGCATCGGCGCTGCCCAGCGCCTTGGCGAGCGCCGCCAGCGAGCGCGCAAGGTCGGGTGAGCCGGCAACGCCGCTGATCGACTGCAAGGTACCGCGCAGATCGGCCAGCAGCGCGTCGAGCGGCAGCGCCGCCACCTTGTCCATCACCTGCCCGGCCGACCGCGTCAGGGACTCCAGGTCGCTGGAGGCGACGACCGGCAGTTCCGACTTCCCGGTCCCCGGGGCCGTCGGCGGGTTGCCCGGCTCGTAGTCGAAGGACACCAGCTTCTGCCCGGTCAGCAGATTGCCGGCCGCCAGCCGGCCGCGCAGCCCCTTGGCCACTTGGGTGGCGATCAGCTTGCGCACCGCCGCCTCATCCATCGGCTTGCCGTCGATGACGGCATAGGTCCGGGCGACCAGATCGGGTTCGATGTCGATATCGACGGGGATATGCAGTTCCTGCGTTTTCTCGTCATACTCCAGCCGCACGGCGGCGACATGGCCGACGGTCAGGCCGCGCATCAGCACCGGGGCGCCGGCCTGCAGCCCCTGGACCGAGCCGGGGAATTCCAGCCGGTAGCGCACGCGCAGCCGGTCCCGTGCCGCAGCAGCCGACGCCTGATCCTCGTATAGAGTGAAGGTGGCCCAGTCCTTGGCCTGCGCCCCCGCCTCCGGATCGGGCGGGGTTTCCAGCACGACGCCGCCCAGCGCCAGCGACTTCAGCGATTCGGTCTGGAACTTGATGCCGTCGGCCCCGGCGGAGAACTGGATGCCCGACGACCGCCAGAAGCGGCTTCCTTCATGCACCAGTTCCTCGTAGGGCGCGCGGACGAAGACCGACACCGACACCGTGCGGTCCTGCGCAGACAGGTTGTAGCCCATCACCTCGCCGATCTGCACGCCGCGGAAATAGACGGGCGAACCCTGGGCCAGAGAGCCCAGTTGTTCCGTCTTCAGGTTGAAGCTGCGGCCCGGCACGTCGGCGCGGATCACCGGCGGCTCGTCCAGCGCGTCGAACTCCCGCCGGTCTTCGCCGCCGCCCGGCTCCATCTCCACATAGGTACCCGACACCACGGTGCTGAGCCCCGACACCCCGCCCAGGCTGAGGCGCGGCGCCACCATCCAGAAGCGGGTCCCCTCCTTCAGGTGGCGGGTGGCGGTGCGGTCCATGCGGGCGGTGGCGATCACCTGCGACAGGTCGTCGGACAGCCGCACCGATTCGATCACGCCCAGATCGACGTTCTTGTGCTTGATGCGGGTCCGCCCGGCCTCCAGCCCATCGCCGGACTGGAAGGTGATGACGATCTGCGGCCCACGCTCTTCGAACCAGCGCCAGCCGAGCCAGCCGGCGATCAGCACCGCCACCAGCGGCAGAATCCATAAGGGCGACAGCCGCCGGCGCGCCGGCGTGGCGACCTCCGGCGGGTGGTTGGCCGGCGGATGGTTGGCCGGCGGATGGCCGTGCGGGGTCTCGTCAGCCATGCGGCACCACCCCCACTTGGCGATCCGGAGCCGGATCGGGCGCGGGCTCCTCGGCCCGGTCCCACATCACACGCGGGTCGAAGACGTGGCTCGCCAGCATGGTCAGCACGACCACCGAGGCGAAGGCGATGGCGCCGGGATCGGCGCGGACGGAGGCGACGGCGCCGAACTGCACCAGGGCCGTGAGGATGGCGATCATGAACACGTCGATGTTGGACCAGCGCCCGATGGCGTCGATGATACGGTACAGCCGCGTCCGGGCATGCAGCCTTGCGGCCGAACGCCGCCACGCGGCCAGAAGGAACCAGCCGAGCCCCGCCAGCTTCAGCACCGGAACGGCGACGCTGGCGACGAAGACCAGAATGGCCAGCGGCCACAGCCCGGCCTCCGCCAGCTCGTGCACGCCGCTGAGGATGGTGCTGGGGGCGCCCTGGCCGAAATTGATGACGGTCATCACCGGCAGCAGGTTGGCCGGGATGTAGAGCACCGCGCCGGCCGTCACCAGCGCGGCGGTGCGCTCCAGGCTGTTCGGCTCGCGCGGGTGCAGCCGGCTGTGGCAGCGGGTGCAGCGCTCCGGCGCCGGACCATGGTCGCAGGCATGGATCCGCTGGCAGACGGTGCAGGCGACCCAACGCGCCGGTGCCGATGCGCCGGACGGCGGCACATGGTCGATGGCCTGCCAGATCCGGCGGCTGTCGAGCGCCAGATCCATCAGCGTACGGACCAGAACGAAGCCGCCCAGCGCCAGCCCGCCGGACAGGAATTCCGCATTGGCGAAGCCCTTCAGTCGCGAATAGCCGACGAGAAGGCCCAGCAGGAAGACGTCCAGCATCGCCCAAGGTCGCAGCCGCTCCGCCCAGGCGAACAGGCGCGCCGTCTCCCGCACATGGGCGGGTGGGCGACCTTCGTGCAGGCGCTGCAGAACGGCGATCACCGCCATGTTGCGGGCGAAGGGGGCGGCCAGCACCAGCACGCCGACCAGCAGCGCCAGCGGCCACATGCCCTGGTCGGCCAGCGTTTCGACCCCGGTGGTGACCAGACTGGTCCGGTCGTTGCCCTGGATGTTCACGCCCATCAGCGGGTTGGCGACGATCAGCAGCAGCAGCAGGGCACCGGCGACCGCCACCGGCAGCGCATGGTGCAGCCCGCCCCTGGTGTGCCGGAACAGCACCGCCCCGCAGCGGGTGCATTCGGCCCGGCGGCCCGGTGCCGGCAGGCGGATGCGGTGCAGGCGTCCGCAGTCGTGGCAGGCGATGAGATCGTCGCGCACCTCCGCCACCGCCCCCCTCAACCCTTCCTTGCCCGATCCATCCGACATGCACGCACTCGAGCCTTCAAAACAGCGAAACCCGCTCTCCAATTGGCTTTTTTGCACGGCTTCGCAAGCCCTTGCGAAGCGGATAGGCGGAAATCCGCCGCACCGCAGCATGGCAAAGAGAAAGTTCGGGAATTCGCGATTGACCGAAAGTTTATGTACATACATTATCGCCGAAACGTCACATCGCAACGCGGCGCGGAGAGCGGGGTGCAGGGGTTGGCAAGGCAAGGCCTGACCGGACAGGACCGCAGTGGCGGACCGGCTTCCCAGCCGGGCGATCCGGCGCAAGGCGGCCTGACCCTGGACGGCGCCCGCAACGGCACAATGGATGGCGCCCTGGACGGCCGCGGCCCCCTGTTCGACCAGATCAAGCGCGCCGTCGCCGGCCAGATACTGCGCGGACGCTGGCAAGCCGGTCAGCGACTTCCCAACGAGGCGGAACTGTCGAGCCTCTACGGCGTCTCCCGGCAGACCGTGCACAAGGCCATCGCCCTGCTGGCGCGGGAAGGGTTCCTGGTGCGCCGCCGCCGGGCCGGCACCTTCGTGGCAACCAGCCGCCGCGACCGCTTCGCCCTGCCCATCGAGGACATCGGCGACGTGGTGGCGCGGGAGGGGCATGTCTATGAATTCCGCATCCGCGACCGCAGGACACTTCGCAACGGCGAAGGCATCCGCTGGCCGGACCTGCCCGACGGAACGCCGATCCTGACGCTGGAGTGCCTGCATTTCAGCGACGGGACGCCGATCCAGCACGAACGCCGCCTCGTCAACCTCGACGTGGTGCCTGAGGTGATTGACGAACAGTTCGACGTCGTGGCACCCAGCCGCTGGCTGGTCGACCGGGTTCCCTGGTCGTCGGCCGACCACACCGTGCGGGCGGTCAATGCCACGGCGGAAATGGCGGCGCTGTTGGGGGTGGAGGCCGGCACGGCCTGCCTGTCGATCCGGCGGCAGACCATGCATCTCAGCCGGCCGGTGACGCTGGTGCATTTCCTGTCGGTGGGCGACCGCTTCAGCCTCAGCGGGTCGTCGATCACCGACAGCGCGACAGAGTTGAATTTGTAAACACAAAAGGACCGGCGACAGCCGCCGGCCGCAACAGGGGGTCCTTTCATGATGGAGAGCAAGGCTATGGTTCGGACGATGGTCAAGGCGGCGCTGTTGGGCGCCACGATGCTGGTCGCCGGTGCCGCCGCCGGCACGGCGATGGCCGATACGCTGGCCGACGTGAAGAAGGCCGGTGTCCTGACCGTCGCCACCGAGATGCAGTTCCCGCCCTTCGATTTCCTCGAGAACAACGAATACAAGGGCGTCGACCGCGACCTGATCGACGAGGTGGCGAAGGAACTGGGCGTCAAGGCCAAGTACATGGACCTGCCCTGGACCAGCGTGCTGCCCGGCCTGGAAGCCAAGAAGTTCGATCTGGTCATCGCCCCGGTGACGATCACCAAGGAGCGCATGAAGCGCTACACCTTCACCGTTCCGATTTCGGAGGCGACCGCCGCCCTGATGAAGCGCGCCGACGACAAGACCATCAACAAGCCGGAGGACATCGCCGGCAAGAAGGTCGGCGGCGGCAAGGGCACCTCGCAGCTGGCGCAGCTGAAGGAATACGGCCAGACCCTGCCGACCCCGCCGGACGTGCGTGAATATGTCGACAGCAACCAGTCCTACGCCGATCTGGCCGCCGGCCGCGTCGACGCCTCGGTCAACTCGCTGCCGAACCTGAACTTCGCCGCTGCCAAGCGCAAGGACACCTTCGCCGTCGTCCTGCCGCCCTTCGGCAAGCCGTCCTACTTCTCCTGGGTCGGCCGCCTGGACGAGAACGACAAGAGCCTGGTCGAGGCGGTCAACGCCGCCCTGGTGAAGATCCAGAAGGACGGCCGCATGGCGACCATCCAGAAGAAGTGGTTCGGAGTCTCGCAGGACCTGCCGACCACCGTTCCGGAACCGCAGCTGTAAGGGAACAGGTGGATCACCCCCTCTCCCCCCCGGGGAGAGGGGCGGGGTGAGGGGGAGGCACCGCGTGGCTTAGCGGGAAATGCGGAGCGCCACCCCCTCCCCCAACCTCCACCCATGCGTCCCCCTCACCCTAACCCTCTCCCCAGGGGGGAGAGGGGACAGGTCGCGGCTCCGCCGTAATCAAAGGCCCACTCGATGAAGTTCAGCGTCATCATCGACGCCCTTCCCTATCTGCTGGAGGCGGCCGTCACGACCATTTGGGTCTCGCTGCTCGGCGTGATGCTGGGGCAGGTGATCGGTGTCGTCGTCTGCGTGGCGCGCCAGTCCGGCGGCCGGGCGGCCGACATGGCCGGCGGCGTCTATGTCAGCTTCTTCCGCGGCGTGCCGCTGCTGATCCAGCTTCTGCTGATCTATTACATGCTGCCGCTGATCGG
The DNA here is from genome assembly GCF_051124815.1 of Azospirillum sp. B2RO_4. Taxonomy (NCBI): domain Bacteria; kingdom Pseudomonadati; phylum Pseudomonadota; class Alphaproteobacteria; order Rhodospirillales; family Azospirillaceae; genus Azospirillum; species Azospirillum sp. B2RO_4. The sequence goes on from NZ_CP118488.1 coordinate 24,628, forward strand.
CATCGACGTGCCGCCGCTGGTCGCCTCCGTCGCAGCCCTCGGCCTCGCGTCCGGCGCCTATGTGTCGGAGATCTACCGCGGCGCGCTGAACGCCGTCCCGCATGGGCAATCGGAAGCGGCGCTGGCGCTGGGATTCCCCGGCCGGTCGATCTGGACGCGCATCCTGCTGCCGCAGGCCTTCCGCATCTCGGTTCCCGCGCTGGTCAACGAGCTGATCCTGCTGCTGAAGGCGTCCTCGCTGATCTCCGTCGTCGGGGTGGCGGAGCTGACGCGGACCAGCCAGACCATCTCGGCCAGCAACTACCGCCCGCTGGAGATCTATCTGGCGGCCGGCGTCATCTATCTGGTGATCAACGGCGCGCTGGCCCTGTTCGGCACGCTTGTCGAACGCCGCCTGCAACAGGCTTGAACCGATGTTGGACCTTTCCCTTCTCGTCCAGTACGGCCCGGCGCTGCTGCGCGGCTTCGGCGTCACCATCCTGTGCTGGGGGGCGGGCTGCCTCATCGGCATGGTGCTGGGCTTCGTGCTGATGCTGCTGCGGCAGTTGCCGGTGAAGCCGCTGCGTTGGGTCATCCGCGCCTATATCGAGGTGATCCGCGGCACGCCGTTCCTGATCCAGCTGTTCCTGCTCTACAGCGGCGGCCCGTCCATCGGCCTGCGGCTGGAGGCGACGACCGCCGGCATCCTCGGCCTCGGCATCTACGGCAGCGCATACTTTGCCGAGATTTTCCGCGCCGGCTATCAGGCGGTGCCGAAGGGACAGGTGGAAGCGGCGCTCAGCCTCGGCATGTCCTACGGCTCCATCCTGCGCCGGGTGATCGTGCCGGCCATGCTGGTGTCGACCATCCCGGCCATCGTCAACATGATGGCGATCCTGACCAAGGAGACGGTGGTGCTGTCGATCATCACCGTGCCGGAACTGATGTACGAGATGCAGACGATGGCGGCGGAGACCTTCGCCACCTTCGAGACCATCCTGGGGATGGCGCTGTTCTACTGGCTGCTGGTCGAGGTGGTGTCGCGCCTGGGCCGCCGGCTTGAGGCCCGCGTCACCCGTTTCCTGACCCATGCCTCGCCGCAGGGGTCGCCGACCGATACCGCAACCGCGAGGGCGTGATGACCGCCGCTTCCCATACCGCCACCCCGTTGCGCACCGGCGTCCAGGACGATGCCGTGCCGATGGTCTCGATCCGCGGCGTCGGCAAGAGCTTCGGCACCAACGAGGTGCTGCGCGACATCGATCTGACGGTCAACAGGTCGGAGGTCGTCTGCCTGATCGGCCCCAGCGGATCGGGCAAGAGCACGCTTCTGCGCTGCATCAACTTCCTGGAGGTCTACGACCGCGGCGAAATCCGCATCGAAGGCACGCTGGTCGGCTATACCGAGGACACGCCGCGCCGCCGCCTGTCGAACCGCGACCTGCGCAGCCTGCGCCGCAACGTCGGCATGGTGTTCCAGCAGTTCAACCTGTGGCCTCACATGACGGCGCTGGAGAATGTGGCGGAAGCGCTGGTACAGGTCCGCGGCATGGACAAGGCGTCGGCCGCCGCGCATGCCGGCCGGATGCTGGACCGCGTGGGTCTGGCCGCCAAGGCCGACAGCTATCCGGCCCGACTGTCCGGCGGACAGCAGCAGCGCGTCGCCATCGCCCGCGTCATCGCGATGGAACCCCACCTGATGCTGTTCGACGAGCCGACCTCTGCCCTCGACCCTGAACTGGTGGGCGAGGTGTTGCAGGTGATGCGCGATCTGGCGGCCGACGGCATGACCATGGTGGTGGTGACCCACGAGATGGGCTTCGCCGCCAATGTCGCCGACAAGGTGGCGTTCCTCGACCGCGGCCGTATCGCCGCCTTCGGCACCCCGCGCGAGGTCTTCCACGAATCCACCGAACCGCGGGTGCAGCAGTTCCTGCAGACGTATCATGAACGCAACAGTTTCTAGGGAGCCGTCCGGGGTCGAAATGCAATAGTGCCGGCCGGCGATGCGGCGCATCCCCCTTACGAGCGGGAAAGACATCGGCGATCTTGCCCGATCATCGCGGGATATGGCTAATTACCAGGGTGCCAGCTCCAAAAATGAGTGTTTCGCAGCACGAGCACGAACAGCAGCAGGTTAAATGACGGAGCGTTATTATGGGCAGGGCAGCTTCAGTGCTGCGCTGTATGACCTGATCGACGGCGTTCTGTGTCCGGAGAATGAAGCGGCATTCTACCGAGCGCTGGCGATCGGCACCGCAACGCCGATCCTGGACCTCGGTGCCGGAACCGGACGCCTGACATTCGCACTTGCCGAAGCCGGACACGACGTGATCGGCGTCGACCTCTCGCCCGACATGCTCTCCGTCGCCCGTCGCAAGCTGGACGCCGCCGATGAGGCGGTGAAAGGCCGCGTGTCCTTCATACAGTCGGATATTTGCGAACTGGACCTTGGCCGCCGCTTCGATCTCGCGATAACCCCCTACCGGACATTCAACTTTCTTTTGAGGGACAAAGACAGAAGCCGTTTCCTTCAGGCATTGTATCGGCATCTTTCCGAATCCGGTCGGGCGGTCATCGACACCTGGGGCGCCTCCGACGATAGCAGCCGTTTGCGCCCGGTCGTTCAGAACCGCAGGATGGTCGTCAAGCTGGAAGGCTCTCCCTTCAATGTCGCACGAACCTTCAAAAGCGACAGGACCGATCTTGAAAGGCAGATCACGGATTTCACCGTCAGTTATGAGATTTTGGACAAAGAGGACAGAGTTCTCAAAAGCAAGGATGAGTCGCTGGAATTGCGCTGGTGTTCGCCGGACGAGATGCGGGCACTGCTGATGGACCATGGATTCCATGTGTTGGCGGAATTGGGTGGTTTCGACGCGGTTCCCGCCACGACGCCGGGTGACCGACTGTGGATCGTTGAGCGTACGGGACGCCGCTGACGGTGAATGGGGCTCCCTTCCCCCTGGAACCCCGCCCGCAAACCGGCTAAGAACCTTTCGCACGCGCAACAGAACTGCAACGCGAAAGCCCCGTCGCTGTCGATGATCGAACTCCGGTCCGTCACCCACGCCTATGGCGACCGCCCAGTCCTGCACGACCTGTCGCTGCGGCTGGCGGAGCGGCGCATCGCCATCCTCGGCGGCAACGGCTCGGGCAAGAGCACGCTGGCCCGCCTGCTGAATGGCCTGATCCTGCCGACCGCCGGTGCCGTCACCGTCGACGGCCTTGACACCCGCAGCGACGGCCGCGCCGTCCGCCAGCGGGTCGGCTTCGTCTTCCAGAATCCCGACACGCAGATCGTCTATCCGACAGTGGAGGAAGACATCGCCTTCGGGCTGAAGGCGCGCAAGCTGCCGAAGGACGAGATCGCCCGCCGCGTCGCCGGGGCGCTGGAGCGCTACGGCCTCGCCCGCTACCGCCACCAGCCGGCCCACCAGATGAGCGGCGGCGAGAAGCAGCTGCTCGCCATCGCCGGGATGCTGGTGCTGGAACCGGCCTATGTGATCTTCGACGAGCCGACCACGCTGCTCGACCTGCGCAACCGCCGCAAGGTGATCGAGCTGCTGCGCGGGCTGCCGCAGACTGTGATCGTCGTCACCCACGATCTCGACATGATTGCGGATTTCGACCGGGCGCTGGTGCTGGAGGATGGCCGCGTCGTCGCCGACGGTCCCCCGACGGACACCGTGCCGGCGTACATCGAGCGGCTCGGCTGATGCTGGGGCTCTACCTGCATCGGGAATCTCCCGTCCACCGCCTGCCGGCGGGCGTCAAGCTGGGCGGGCTGCTGCTGGTGACGGTGGCGGTGCTGGCGCTGCCCGGTGCCTGGGGGGCGCTCGCCGCCGGACTGATCGGCGCCGCCATGCTTGTCGCGGCGAGGCTGCCGGCCGGGCGGGTGCTGGCGGAGCTGCGGGCGCCGGTCGTCATGCTGACCCTGCTGTTCGGCTTCCAGTCCCTGCTGGCCGGCGGCGGGTGGGAGGAGACCGTGGTCGCCGTCGCCCGCTTCGCCGCCCTGATCCTGCTGGCGACGCTGGTCACACTGACCACCCGCGTGATGGACATGGTCGATTTGTTCGAGCGGCTGTTCGGCCTGCTGCGACCGGTCGGGGTCAACCCGGCGAAGATGGCGCTGATGCTGGCCCTGACCATCCGCTTCATCCCGCTGCTGGGCGAACAGGTGCGCGAGGTGCGGATGGCACAGCGCGCCCGCGGCGTGGAACGCAACATAGCCGCCCTGTTCGTTCCGCTGCTGGTCAAGATCCTCACCATGGCCGATGATCTGACCGCCGCGCTGGAAGCGCGCGGCTACGACCCGGCGGATGCCGGATTCAAGAGCACCGAGACCAAAAACAGCACTCAACGATAAAGCCACCAGCCGAAGGAAGCGTCCATCATGCTGTCAACCCGCGACCTCGTCCTCTGCGCCCTGTTCGCCGCCCTGCTGGGCGGGCTTGGCATGGCGCCGCCGATCCCGCTCGGCTTCCTGCCGGTGCCGGTCACCGCGCAGACGCTGGGCGTCATGCTGGCCGGCACCATCCTGGGCGCCAAGCGCGGCGGCATCGCAGCATTGCTGTTCGTGCTGCTGGTCGCGGCCGGGCTGCCGCTGCTGGCGGGCGGGCGCGGCGGCATTGGCGTGCTGATGGGGCCGACCGGCGGCTTCGTGCTGTCCTGGCCGGTCGCCGCTTTCGTCACCGGCTGGCTGGCCGAGCGGTTCGCCACCAATGCCAACCCGATCCGCCTGTTCGCGGTCAGCGTCCTCGGCGGCATCCTGGTCGTCTATGCCGGCGGCATTCCGTGGCTGTCACTGGTCGCCGGCCTGCCGATCGAGAAGGCGCTGTTCGGCTCGATGGCCTTCGTGCCGGGCGACCTGATCAAGGCCGGCGTCGCCGCCGTCGCCGCCTCGGGCGTCCGCCGCGCCGGCATCCTCCCGATCCATGCCTGAGACCGTGGCGCCTGACCGACCCACGTTGGCCGGCAGCTATACCGGGGCGGACAACCTCGCCCGCCCCTTCGCGTTGGCCGTCGGACGGGCGCCCGGTCATCCGGCACTGATCTTCGGCGACGAGATGGTGTCCTACGGCACCCTGCTCAACCAAGTGCGGCGGGCGGGGGCGGGAGTGTCGGCCCTGCGCCGGGACGGAGCGCCGCCGCGCGTGGCGCTCAGCCTCGGCAACCGGGCGGAACTGCCGGCGCTGTTCTTCGGCATCGTCGCGGCCGGCGGAATCGTCGGACTGCTCGACCCGAAATGGAGCGCCTCGCAGACCGCCGCAGCCCTTGAGACCTTCCGTCCCGACCTGCACCTGACGACGGACACCGCCGCCGGCTGGATCGCGGCACAGCCGGCGGGCTGGAGCATCCCGGCGGTCGATCCGCAGACGCCTTTCCTGGTCGGCTTCACCTCCGGCACCACCGGGCGGCCGAAGGCCTTCATACGCAACCAGGGCTCCTGGCTGGCGACGCTGGAGGCGAGCCGGGTCGAGTTCGGCATCGGCACCGACGATATCGTTCTGGTGCCGGGACCTCTGGTCCATGGCCTGGGCCTCTATGGCGCGGTGGAGGGGCTGTCGGCCGGCGCCACTGTCCGGGTACAGCCGAAGTTCGACGCGGCGGATGCGGCGGCGCAACTGGCGACCTGCGGCGTCACCACGCTGGTGCTGGTGCCGACGATGCTGGTCGGCATCCTCGACGCGGCGGAGCGCGACGGCCGGCGCTTTCCGGCATTGCGCCGGGTGGTCTGTTCCGGCGCCAAGCTCGCCCCCGCGGTGCATGAGCGGCTGTCAGCGCTCTGCCCGGATGCCGCCGTGCTGGAATATTACGGCGCGTCGGAGCTGAGCTTCGTCAGCCTGCGCTCGTCGCGCGAAGGCGCCCCCGCCGACAGCGTCGGCCGCCCCTTCCACGGGGTGGAGTTGAGCCTGCGCGAACACGACGGCACTCCGGTGGAGCGCGGCCGGCCCGGCACCGTCTGGGTGCGCAGCGGCATGCTGAGCGACGGTTATCTCGGCACCACCGACGGCGCCGGCTATCGCGAGCAGGGCGGTTGGGGCACGGTCGGCGATTACGGCTGGATCGACGACGATGGCTGGCTCAGGCTGGTCGGCCGGGCCGGCGACATGGTCATCACCGGCGGCCTGAACGTCTACCCGGCGGAGGTCGAAGCGGTGCTGCGCGCCCACCCCATGGTGGCTGAGGCTGTGGTGTTCGGCCTGCCCGACCCCTATTGGGGCGACGCCCTGTCCGCCGTCGTCTGGTGGCGCGGGAATGGATGCGCCACGCTGGCCGACCTGCGCCATTGGTGCCAGGAGCGGCTGGAAGCCTACAAGGCCCCGCGCCGGGTCTTCGCGGCGGCCGACATGCCCCTGACCGGCAGCGGCAAGATCGCCCGCGCCGATGTCCGTGAGCTGGCCAAATCCGGCGGGTTGGAGGTGGTGGAATAATGATTGCCGATGCACTTCGCCTCCCCACCACCAAGCCCCTTCTCCCCCCTGGGGAGAAGGTTGGGATGAGGGGGTTCGGCGCAGCCGATGAGATCCTCGCCGCGCATCCCCCTCACCCTGACCCTCTCCCCGGGGGGGGAGAGGGGAAGCCAGGGGGGTAGCGCATGACCCGTCCAATCATCGTCGCCGCACGCCGCACGCCGGTCGGCCGCATCGGCGGCAGCTTGCGGGAGCTTCCGGTCGAAGACCTCGCCGCCCCGGTCATCCGCGCGGTGCTGTCCGACGCCGGCCTTGATGCGGCGGAGGTGGACGAGGTGCTGCTGGGCAACGCAGTCGGGCCGGGCGGCAACGTCGCGCGGCTGTCGGCGCTGGCGGCCGGGCTACCGGTGTCGGTGCCCGGCGTCACGGTGGACCGGCAGTGCGGGTCGGGGCTGGAGGCGATCAACCTCGCCGCTCGGCTGGTGCAGTCCGGCGCCTGCGACGTCGTCCTCGCCGGCGGGGTAGAGAGCACCAGCACCGCACCGTGGCGCGTCGCCAAGCCGTCCAGCCTCTACCGCAGCCCGACCTTCTACGACCGCGCCCGCTTCGCTCCCGACGAGATCGGCGACCCGTCGATGATCGAAGCGGCGGAGAATGTCGCCGCCGCCCACGGCATCGGCCGCGCCCGCCAGGACCGCTACGCCCTGGACAGTCACCGCAAGGCCGTCGCCGCGCAAGCCGCCGGACGGTTCGACCGCGAGATCGTGCCGCTCACCCTGCGCGACGGCCGCATCATTGACCGCGACGAGTGCCCGCGCGCCGACACCAGCCTTGAGAAATTGACGGCCCTGCGCCCCATCCTGCGGGCCGACGGCACGGTGACCGCCGGCAACGCCTGCCCGGTCAATGACGGCGCCGCCGTCGTGGCGGTGGTGTCGGAACGGAAATTCCGCGCGCTCGGCCTGACCAAAGGGCTGGCAGTGGTCGACAGCACGGCGGCGGGGGTGGACCCCAAACTGCTCGGCACCGGCCCGATCCCGGCGGTGACGAAGCTGCTGGCCCGCAATCCCGGTCTGTCCGTCGCCGACATCGACCTCGTCGAGTTCAACGAGGCCTTCGCCGCCCAGGTGCTGGCCAGCCTCGACGCGCTCGCCATCGACCCGGCGCGGGTGTCGGTCGGCGGCGGCGCGCTGGCGCTCGGCCATCCCTATGGCGCGTCGGGGGCAATCCTGGTGACGCGCCTGTTCACCGAGCTGCTGTTCCCGGCGGCGGGTACCACGCCCAGCCGGGGCCTCGCCACGCTCGGCATCGGCGGCGGGCTGGGGCTCGCCACACTTCTGGAGCCAGTTTGAATGACCAGCGCCGCCGCGGCCGGGGATAGTTTCCGGTCGGCCTTCCGTCACCGCGCCTTTGCCCTGTTCTGGAGCGCGCGGGTTTGTTCGATGCTGGCGATCCAGATGCAGGTGGTGGCGGTCGGCTGGCAGGTCTATGCCATGACCGGCGACCCGCTCGACCTCGGGCTGGTCGGGCTGTTCCAGTTCTTGCCCACACTGGCCCTGGTGCTGGTCGCCGGCCATGTGGTCGACAACAACGACCGCAAGACGGTGCTGTTCGGCGCCCTGTCGATCGAGATGATCGCGGTCGCCGCCCTGTTCCTGCTGACCATGGCCGGCGCGCTGTCGCCCCACGCGATCTTCGCCGTGGTGGCGCTGATCGGCCTCGCCAAGTCCTTCGAGGGGCCGGCCAACCAGGCGATCCTGTCGGCGACTGTCCCGGTGGAGGATCTGCCCAACGCCGTCGCCTGGCAATCGTCGGGGGTGCAGGTGGCGCAGATCTCCGGGCCGGCGCTGGGCGGACTGCTCTACATCGCCGGGCCGGCGGCGGTCTACGGCGTCAGCACGGCGATGCTGGTGCTGTCGGTCCTGCTGATCGCCGCCTGCCGGCCGCGCCCCGTCACCATGACCAAGCGCGCCATGAGCCTGACGAGCATGCTGGCCGGTGCCGCCTTCATCCGCAGCCGGCCGGAGATCCTGGGCGCCATCTCGCTCGACCTCTTCGCCGTCCTGCTCGGCGGGGCGACGGCGCTGCTGCCGATCTATGCGCGCGACGTTCTGCATGTCGGGCCGTGGGGGCTCGGCCTGCTGCGCTCCGCCCCGGCGCTGGGGGCGCTCGCCATGGCAATGGTCATCACCCGCTGGGGTGTGAAGCGCCATGCCGGGCGCTGGATGCTGGTCGCCGTCGCCGGGTTCGGAGTCGCCACCATCGCCTTCGGCCTGTCGGCCGATCCGGTGCTGTCCTTCATCGCCCTTCTGGCGGTCGGCGCCACCGATCAGGTCAGCATGTTCGTCCGCCAAACCCTGATCCAGCTGTCCACTCCCGACGAAATGCGCGGCCGGGTCGGCGCCGTCACCTCGCTGTTCATCGGTGCCTCCAACCAGTTGGGCGAGTTCGAATCCGGCAGCGTGGCGGCCCTGGTCGGCGCGGTCCCCGCGGTGGTTCTGGGCGGGGTCGGCGCCATGGGGTTGGCCGGGCTGTGGACGGTGATGTTCCCGGCCCTGCGCCGGGTGGACAGGCTGCTGGGGCGGTAGACGTATCCACACGTCGGAAGCGAAATTTACTCGTACACTCTCGACATTCTAAGATTGCGCATTTACCCTTTTGAGCAAGCCCTAAAGGTCGCCGCTTCCAACCGGTGGCGTGAAGGCGACCGTAGAATGGGATAGGCGATGGTGACGCAGGGCACGGTGATGCCGCCCTTGAGATCAGCTGCCGCAGAATATCCCGTCAGCCATACTTCCACCGGATTTCTCGAGGACCCACAATGACCACTGTCGTCGCGAATGTTTCGATCAATTTATCGGGGTCCGGAGATTCCGCCGGTATCGTTTACGACAATTACTCGCTTCTTACGCAAAATTCTTCGCAGATTGCGTTCCGTTATACGCTGAACGGGGCGCCGGTGATGGACATTACCGTCAACGGTTCGTTCAACATCACCGACTACAATGCGTCCGGAAGAATAACTTCCATGTCGGCCACCCTGCCCGGTGGAAGCTCTCTGCTGTCATTCAGCAATGTCAACATCAGCTTTTCCAGCATCTACAGTCTATCCTATGCACTGACCACCCAGAACATCCTGTCCGGCAGCGACCAGATCTTTGGATCGTCCTATGCCGACACGCTCTATGGATATAATGGAAACGATTATATCAGCGGCGGCGGCGGTGATGATCTGATCAACGGCGGGTATGGAGTCGATACGATCGACGGAGGTGACGGCGTCGATACGGTCATCTCCAGCCAGAGCTATGCGCCCAGTAAACTGATGAGCTACGGCGGCCAGTCCGCGATCATCGACCGCCTCAATGGGTCCGATCTGATTCGGAATGTCGAGTATATCCGGTTTTCCGACCGCACGGTCTCGACCTCCAGCGCGACCACCTTCGACGCGATGAGCTATCTCGCGGCCAACCGTGACTTGGCGGCCGCGTTCGGAACCGACGGCACGGCTGCCTTCTACCATTACGTGCAGACCGGGCACCTCGAAAACCGGTCGACGACATTTGATGCCGCAAGCTATCTGGCCGCAAACCGCGATCTTGCTGCTGCATTCGGCACGAACACCGCGGCTGCGACGGAGCATTACATTGTTCTCGGCCGGTCGGAAGGGCGCAGCACCACGTTCAACGCCATGAGCTATATCGCAGCGAACCCGGATCTGATCCGGGCGTTCGGCACCGACACGACTGCCGCGGCGTTGCACTATGCCCGCACCGGGCGCCTGGAAGGACGGACGACCACTTTCAACGCGGCAGCCTATCTGGCGCGCAATCCCGATGTGCAGCGTGCCTTGGGCAGCACCGAGGCGGCTGCGGCCACCCATTACGTACAGTTCGGATACCGCGAAGGGCGCTCCACCGTTCCGCTGACCACCACTGGACGGGCGGCTCCGATGCTTGAGGCGGATGGCTTGTCCGGAACGCTGGCAGCGATCTCCTAAGCGGACGTGCGGCGATGCGGCGGGCATCCACCGTGCCCGCCGCATCGCCTGACGATTCACAGATACCGGATCGTCACCTTGTCCGCAGCCTGCTTGGCCCGCGCCCGCGCGTCGTCGGTGTCGGTGCCGGTGCCGGTGGCGAGCGCCACGCCCATGCGGCGATTCTTGCGGGTGGTAGGCTTGCCGAACAGGCGGACGTCGACCTCCTGCTCCGCCGACCCGAGGCGCAGCGCGTCGGCCAGCCCCTCGATGCGGAAATTCTCGGCCTCGCGGTCGGCCAGGATGACGGCCGACGCCGACGGGGCACTGCAGACGATGTTCGGGATCGGCAGGCCCAGGATGGCGCGGGCGTGCAGTTCGAATTCCGACAGGTTCTGCGACAGCAGCGTGACCATGCCGGTGTCGTGCGGGCGCGGCGACAGCTCGGAGAAAATGACTTCGTCGGCGGTCACGAAGAACTCGACGCCGAAGATGCCGTAGCCGCCGAGATTGTCGACGACGCGCGCCGCCATCGCCTTGGCGTCGTCCAGCATCGCCTGCGGCATGGCGACCGGCTGCCAGGATTCCTGATAGTCGCCGCGCTCCTGCCGGTGGCCGATCGGCTCGCAATAGAGGATGCCGTCGCGGGTGCGGACGGTCAGCAGGGTGATCTCGTACTCGAAGGGGACGAACTCCTCCACGATCACCTTGCGGCGGTCGCCGCGCATGTTCGCCACCGCATAGTCCCAGGCGGCCTCCAGCCCGGCGGCGTCCTGCACCGTGCTCTGCCCCTTGCCGGAAGAGGACATCACCGGCTTGACGACACAGGGGAATCCGGTGTGCTTCGCCCCGGCACGGACCTCCTCCAGGCTCTCGGCATAGCGGTAGCGCGAGGTGCGCAGGCCCAGTTCGGTCGCGGCGACCTCGCGGATACGGTCGCGGTTCATCGTCATGGTGGCGGCGCGGGCCGACGGGACGACGGTGGTGCCGGCATCCTCGAACTCGTGCAGCACCTCGGTGCGGATCGCCTCCACCTCCGGCACGATATAGTCGGGGCGGTGCTTGGCGATGGCGGCGCGCAGGGCGTCGGCGTCCAGCATGGAGAACACCTCCGCCGCGTCGGCGACCTGCATCGCCGGGGCGTTGGCGTAGCTGTCGCAGGCGATGACCTCGCAACCCAGCCGCTTGGCCGCGATGACGAATTCCTTGCCCAACTCCCCGGAGCCGAGCAGAAGGATCCTGGCGGTGAACATCCACGCACTCCCCGTATTGGCGACAGCAGCCCGACCATAGGGCTTCACGCCGGCCGGGCCAAGCCCCGCCGCAAGTCTTTCGTATGCACCGGCCGGGCGGAAGCGATGCGGAGCAAAAGTTTCTAAAAAGAAATTATAATGGTAACGGATGAAAAACGCCGCTCATGTGTTCGTGCCTAAATGAAGCCCTATTCCGGGAGGCGGCGATGGGAACGGTGGCACGGCGCGGAGGTTTCGGCGGCAGGACCGTGATGGCCGCTTGTCTGGCGGTGTCGCTGGCCTTGCCCGGCTGCGCCGGCAACGGCAACGACGACATGGCGGGCGCCCTGCTGATCGGCGCCGCCGTGGTCGGGTTGGGCGTGCTGGCCGCGACCGCCGGCGATGACGACGACGGCGATTACAACCGCGGCCGGCACCATCACCGTCGCGGCGGCTACGACAATGGCGGCTATTACGGCAACGGCTATGACACCGGATACCGAAGCCGGGGCCGCGGCGGCTACAGTCGCTATGCCGGCAACGGCCGGTGCGACGACGCGCGCTACCGCACCTCCAACGGCGGGCGGGCGGAGGCCGGGACCGACGAATGGGACTGCCGCCGTTTCGGCGACGGCCGCAAATGACCGGTCAGCGCCGCCGTCCCTCCAGGTTCTTCCGGGCGATGCCGGCGATGATCAGCAGGAAGGCCAGCAGGCGCAACACATAGACCCAGCTCTGCTCCTCCCGCTCCAGCCCGCCCAGCGCCAGCACGATCTGGTTGGTCGCCAGCAGCGCAAAGGCCAATGCGAAGCTGGCGAACAGCGCATCGCGCGTCCGTCTCCAGAAGCTGAGAAAGAACAGCCCCGCGACCGCATACAGCGCTGCCAGCGCCCCGGTGAAGAAACTGTAGGTGGTTGGCAACATCACTCGGCATCCCAGATGAAGCCGTACAGCAGGACCCCGACCCCGGCCAGGGCGGAGAGATGGCGGAACGGCAGCAGGTCGACCTCCGTCGGCAGCACGACGACGTCGATGAACAGCAGCAGGTTGTTGATCGCCAGCCCGACGAAGCACAGCGTGCTCCACAGCAGCAGGCGGCTGTGCGACCGCAGGTAACTGCGCAGCAGCAGGACCATGCACAGCAGGCTGGCGGCAAAGCACAGCAGATAGACCGCCGACTTCAGGACATCCATGTCAGCGCCCTTCTTTCCCTCTCCCCGGCGGGGAGGGGAGTCGATACAGGTCGAGGGAAGAAACTCTCGAAACAGCCATCGTCTCTGTCCAGTAAGTCTCAATCATTGAGGCGGAACCTGAAGGAGTCGGCAAAGATCTGCACCTTGTTGCCGGGTGCCGCGAAAATCTCGCGGATGATGGCGGACGGACGGGTGGCATAGGCCTGCGCGATCTCCTCAACCCATTTGTCGAGGACCGGGGCGGCGGGCTGGTAGCGGTGACGGCCGTCCGCCAACGCCACCAGAAGCCCGGCCCCGAGAAAGCCGCCCAGCGCCTCCTGAACCACCACGTCGCTGCCGCGCAGCTCCCTCACGAGGTCGCCGTTCGACCAGTCGCGATCGGGATGCCGGCGCAACAGCAAAAGCAGTTCCAGCGCCCAAACGGATCGGATGGAGCTTCTGAGCAGGGTAAGCGCGTCGTCGGACAAAACCATGAACCGGAACCTGACCTGATATGCACAACCGGCGGCGTGGGGCGGCGCCGCCCTCGATCCCCCTCATCATCCCCGGACGGCCTCCGCCGGGGCGAGAGGGGACTGCAAATCCAGCGCGCGCCGCAGGGCACGGGCCAGAACGCCGTCGCGATAAGGCTTCGGCAACGTTTCCGCACGGCCCAGCACGGCCCCCAGCACGGCGCCGGGATCGGTGGCGCTGCCGGTGTCGGCGGATGCGCCGGCCTCCGGTTCCGGCGCACTGGTTCCGTTGGCATAGCCCGACGCGAACAGCACCCGCAGCGAGGGATGGCGGCGCAGACCCTCCAGCGCCAGTTCGCGCCCGTTCAGCCCGCCGGGCATCACGATGTCGGTGAACAGAAGATCGACCGGCTGCCGGTCCAGCAGGGTCAGCGCCGCCTCCGCCCCGTCGGCCTCCAGCACGCGGTATCCCAGCGCCGTCACCGCCTGGACGGCAACCGCCCGCACGTCGGCGTCGTCATCCACCACCAGCACCGTCTCGCCACGACCGGCGAAGGCCTCGTCGGTACCGTCCTCGTCCGGAGCGGGGCCTTGCGCGGCGTCCATCGCCGCCCGCGGCAGATAGAGGCGGAAGGTGGTGCCGGTACCGGGAATGCTGTCGATGCCGATCAGTCCGCCCGACTGCTTGACGAAGCCATGGATCATGGCAAGGCCGAGGCCGGTGCCCTTCCCCGTCTCCTTGGTGGTGAAGAAGGGCTCGAAGGCGCGCTCCAGCACGTCCGGCGGCATGCCGCATCCGCTGTCCGACACCGACAGCAGGATATAGTCGCCGGCCGGCACCGACATGCCATGCGCCGTCTGCGGCTCACCGAATCGGCTGTTCGCGGTGCGGATGCGCAGGGTGCCGCCGCCGGGCATGGCGTCGCGGGCGTTGATGACGAGATTAAGCAAGGCCGATTCCGCCTGCGACCGGTCGACCGACGCCGTCCACAACGGCTCGGCATCGGCCGGGGGCGCCTCGATGGCGATGGCGACGGCGCCGCCCAGCGTCCGCTCCATCAGCTCGCCCATGCCGGCGACCAGCGCGCCGAGGTCCACCGGCTCCGGGTGAAGCTGCTGGCGCCGGGCGAAGGTCAGCAGCCGCCGCGTCATGTCGGAACAGCGCAGCGCCGCCTGCAGCGCCATCTCCGCCCGCCGCGCCGCCTTGGGATCGTCGGCGAGGCCGGGGACCAGACGCTCCAGGCTGCCGATCACCACCATCAGCATGTTGTTGAAATCGTGGGCGATGCCGCCGGTCAACCGGCCGACCATCTCCATCTTCTGCGCATGGGCGAGCTGCTGCTGGGCCTGGCGGGTCTCGGTCACGTCCATGATGGTGCCGAACAGCTCGGTCGGCACGCCGTCCTCGTCGCGCACGACGACGGCCTGATCCAGCAGGTGGCGTTCGCCCCCGTCCGGGCCGCGCCAGCGATATTCCACCATGGTCAGCCCGGTCTCATGGACCGATTCCAACTGGCGCAGCACGCGGCTGCGGTCGTCCGGATGCAGACCGCTTTCCCAGAATTGCGGATCCTCGATGAAGCGGGCGGCGGGGCAGCCCAGCACCGTTTCGGTGGTGTCCGACAGGTAGCGGAAGGGCATGCCCGGCGTCAGGTCGGCAACATAGAGAACGATGGGGAGCTGGCCCAGGATCAGCGCCTGCCGCTCCTCCGACCGGCGCAACGCCTGTTCGGCCTGCCGCATCTCGCGCCGCACCCGCTCGTTCTCGTCCAGCAGGCGCTGCTTCGCCTCGACCTCGCGCTTCACCTCCTCGGTCTTGCGATAGAGATCGACGAAGACCGCCACCTTGCATTTCAGGATCAGCGGGTCGACCGGCTTGAACATGTAATCCACGGCGCCGGTGGCATAGCCGCGGAAGATGTGCGTCTCGTCCTTGTTGATGGCGGTCAGGAAGATAATCGGGATGTGGCGCGACTTCTCGCGCAGGCGGATCAGCTCCGCCGTCTCGTAGCCGTCCATGCCCGGCATGTGGACGTCCAGCAGGATCAGGGCGAAGTCCTGGCGCAGCAGATGCTTCAGAGCCTCCTCGCCAGAGCGGGCGAGCACAAGCTGCGCCCCCAGATCCTCCAGCGTCTCGCGCACGGCGAACAGGTTCCGCGGGTCGTCGTCGACGATCAGGATCGCGACGTCCGCCTTGTCGGGCTGGGGATTCGAATCGCTGGTCATGGTTCCGCTTTCCCAACCCGCGGGGACGGCAGTCGGGCCGGCGGGGGGTGGCACCGGAGTCACGTCGGGTGCAGGGGCCGCCGGCAAAAACGTCTGGCGAACGGCATCCTCGCCGGGCGTCGGGACGCTGGTGGTGCCGAGCAGGGTCGACCGCTGAACCGGCGGTACCGGAGAAGCGGAAGGCGGCACGAGGGGGACGCGCCGCCCCCTCCGCGCCGTCTGGAGCTTGCGCCGCGTCATGGCTGCACCCCGCCGCCGCGCGCCTGCGGCCGGTTGCCCTTGGCGGTCCAGATCCGCAGCAGCGACAGCAGATGGTCGATGTCCACCGGCTTGGCGATGTAATCGGTGGCGCCGGCTTCGATGCATTTGTCGCGGTCGCCCTTCATCGCCTTGGCGGTGACGGCGATCATCGGCAGGCCGCGGAACTCGTCGATGCCGCGGATGGTGCGCATGGTCTCATAGCCGTCCATCTCCGGCATCATGATGTCGACCAGCACCACGTCCACCTCCGGATCGGCACGCAGCCGCTCGATCCCCTCGCGCCCGCTTTCGGCATGCAGGACCTCGATCTTGTGGGCCTCCATGACGCTGGCGAGCGAGAAGATGTTGCGGATGTCGTCGTCGATCACCAGCACCCGCTTGCCGGCCAGCGACGGGTCGTGCTGGCGCAGATCGAGGATGCTGCGCCGCTTCTCGTCGGGCAGCCGGTCGACGGCGCGGTGCAGGAACAGCGCGGTCTCGTCCAGCAGCCCGGCCGGCGAACGGGCGCTCTTCAGCACCACCGTCTCTGCCAGCCGGCGCAGCCGCGCCTCGTCCTCCGGCGCGATGTCGGCGGCGACATAGACCACCACCGGCATCCAGGCCAGCGTGTCGCGGGTGCGCAGCCATTCGATCAGCTCGAAATCAACGGTGACCGGTCCGGACAGGGTCGGGCTCGACAGATCCAGCACCATGCAGTCGAAGCGGTCGGCGCTCAGCGCCGCCATCGCCGCCTCGATCGAGGTGACGGTGTGCGTCTCCACGTCGCCGTTGCCGATCAGGGCGGCGACGGCGCCCGGCTGCGGGCTGTCCTTCTCCACCACCAGCAGCTTGCGGTGGTCGCGCTCCTTGAAGCTCTTCACCCGGTTCAGGGCGTCGAAGATCGCCTCGCGCTCCACCGGCTTCTCCGAATAGTCGAAGGCGCCCATCGACAGACCGCGCCGCCGCTCGTCCTTGGCGGAGATGACGTGGACCGGGATATGGCGGGTCTGCGGATCGCGCTTCAGCAGGTCGAGCAGCGCCCAGCCGTCCATGTCCGGCAGCCCGATGTCGAGCAGGACGGCGTCCGGCCGGTATTTGCGCGCCAGCGGCAGCGCCGCCGCGCCGCCGCTCGACAGGATGGTGCGGAACCCCTTTTCCCGCGCCAGATCGAGCAGGATGGAGGCGAAGGTGTTGTCATCCTCCACGATCAGCACCACCGGCTCGCCGGGGCGCAGCTTTTCGCGGTCGTCGCCGCCCGGCGGCATGTCCAGCAGCGCCAACCCCTCCTGCGGACCGGACGCCACCACCGGCCAGGTCGCCGTCTCCGTCCGTTTGGGCAACAGCCCGGCCGGCGCCGGGGAGGTGCCGAGCACGGTGCTGGCCGCAGCGATGGCGGGCGTGCCGAGCGGAGCGGCGGCATCCGCCATGCTGTCGAAGCTGCGCGGGACGAACAGCGTGAAGGCGCTGCCCTGGCCGGGTGTGCTGGAGACGCGGATCTCACCGCCCAGCAGCCGGGCGATCTCGCGGCTGATCGACAGCCCCAGGCCGGTGCCGCCATATTTGCGGCTGGTGGTTCCGTCGGCCTGCTGGAACGCCTCGAAGATGATGCGCTGCTTTTCCTCGGGGATGCCGATGCCGGTGTCGATGACGGTGAAGGCCAGCACCGACGATGCGGCGTCCAGCGTCGGATGCGCCGCGCTCCAGCCTTCGGTCGCCGGGGCGACGCGGAAGGTGATGCCGCCGCTCTCGGTGAACTTGAAGGCATTGGACAGAAGGTTGTTCAGCACCTGGGCCAGCCGCTTCTCGTCGGTCTGGACGCTGGCGGGCAGCGTCTCGTCCATCTCGATGGTGAAGTCCAGCTTCTTCTCCTGCGCCAGTTGCGAGAAGGTGCGCTCCACATGGGTGCGCAGGTCGCCCAGAACGACCTCGCCGATCTCCAGCGTCACGGTGCCGGACTCAATCTTCGACAGGTCGAGGATGTCGTTGATCAGTCCAAGCAGGTCGGACCCGGCAGAATGGATGGTGCGGGCGAACTCCACCTGACGGTCGGACAGGTTGGTGTCGGGGTTGTCGGCCAGCAGCTTCGACAGGATTAGCAGGCTGTTCAGCGGCGTGCGCAGCTCGTGGCTCATGTTCGCCAGGAACTGCGACTTGTATTTGGAAGTCAGCGCGAGCTGTTCGGCCTTCTCCTCCAGCGCCGCCTTGGCGAACACCACCTCGCGGTTCTTGCGCTCGACCTCGATGTTCTGCTTCTCCAACTGTTCGGCCTTTTCCTCCAGCGCCTCGTTGGTAGTGGTCAGCTTTTCCTGTTGGGCCTTCAGCAGCTCCTCCGACTTGCGCAGCGATGCGGCCTGCTGTTCCAGCCGCTCGTTGGTGGTCTTCAACTCCTCCTGCTGGCTCTGCAGTTCGGTGGTCAGCCGCTGCGACTGCTTCAGAAGGCCTTCGGTGCGCATGTTGGCGGCGATCGTGTTCAGAACAATGCCGATGCTCTCGGTCAGCTGCTCCAGGAAGCTCTGGTGCGTCTCGCTGAAACGGCCGAAGCTCGCCAGCTCGATCACCGCCTTCACGTCATCCTCGAACAGCACCGGCAGGACGATGATGTTCAGCGGCGGCGCCTCGCCCAGGCCGGAGCTGATGGAGACATAGTCGCGCGGCACATTGGTCAGCAGGATACGCTTCTTCTCGTAGGCGCACTGCCCGACCAGACCTTCCTTCAGGTGGAAGCGGTTGGACAGGTTCTTGCGCTCCTTCAGCGCGTAGGAGGCGACCAGCTCCAGCAGCGGCTCGTCGCGGTCGCGGGTGGCGACGTAGAAGACGCCGTGCTGGGCGTTCACCAGCGGCGCGATCTCCGACAGGATCATGTTGGAGACGGTGACCAGATCGCGCTCGCCCTGCAGCATGCGGGTGAATTTGGCGAGGTTGGTCTTCAGCCAATCCTGCTCCGCATTCTTCAGCGTCGTGTCGCGAAGATTGCGGATCATCTCGTTGATGTTGTCCTTCAGCGCCGCGACCTCGCCCATCGCTTCCACGGTGATGGAGCGGGTCAGGTCGCCCTTGGTCACGGCGGTGGCGACCTCGGCGATGGCGCGCACCTGGGTGGTCAGGTTGGCGGCCAGCTGGTTCACGTTCTCCGTCAAATCCTTCCACAGGCCGGCGGCGCCGGGCACGCGGGCCTGACCGCCCAGCTTGCCTTCGATGCCCACCTCTCGCGCCACGTTGGTGACCTGATCGGCGAAGGTCGCCAGCGTGTCGATCATGCCGTTGATGGTGTTGGCCAGCGCCGCGATCTCACCCTTGGCGTCCACTGCCAGCTTGCGCTTCAGGTCGCCGTCGGCGACCGCGGTGACGACGCTGGCGATGCCGCGCACCTGCCCCGTCAGGTTGGCCGCCATCATGTTCACATTGTCGGTCAGGTCCTTCCAGGTGCCGCCGACGCCCTCCACCTTTGCCTGACCGCCGAGCTTGCCCTCAGAGCCCACCTCGCGCGCCACGCGCGTCACTTCCGAGGCGAAGCTGTTCAGCTGGTCCACCATGGTGTTGATGGTGGATTTCAACTCGAAGATCTCGCCCTTCACGTCGACGGTGATCTTCTTCGACAAATCGCCCTTGGCGACGGCCGTCGTCACCTCCGCGATGTTGCGGACCTGACCGGTCAGGTTGGCCGCCATCATGTTCACGTTGTCGGTCAGATCCTTCCAGGTGCCGGCAACCCCCTTCACCTGCGCCTGACCGCCCAGCTTGCCCTCGATGCCGACTTCGCGCGCCACGCGGGCGACTTCGGAGGCGAAGCTGTTCAGCTGATCCACCATGGTGTTGATGGTGGATTTCAGTTCCAGAATCTCGCCCTTCACGTCGACGGTGATCTTCTTCGACAAGTCGCCATTCGCGACTGCGGTGGTGACTTCGGCGATGTTGCGCACCTGACCGGTCAGGTTGGTCGCCATCGCATTCACATTGTCGGTCAGATCCTTCCAGGTGCCGGCAACGCCCTTCACCTGGGCCTGACCGCCCAGCTTTCCTTCCGAACCCACTTCCCTGGCGACGCGCGTCACTTCCGAAGCGAAGCTGTTCAGCTGGTCCACCATGGTGTTGATGGTGGATTTCAGCTCAAGAATCTCGCCCTTCACGTCGACGGTGATCTTCTTCGACAGGTCGCCGTTGGCGACGGCCGTCGTCACCTCCGCGATGTTGCGCACCTGCCCCGTGAGGTTGGTCGCCATCGCGTTCACGCTGTCGGTGAGGTCCTTCCAAGTGCCGCCGACGCCCCGGACCTGCGCCTGACCGCCGAGCTTTCCTTCGGAGCCCACTTCTCTGGCGACGCGTGTCACCTCCGAGGCGAAGCTGTTCAGCTGGTCCACCATGGTGTTGATGGTGTTCTTCAGCTCCAGAATCTCGCCCTTCACCGGCACGGTGATCTTCTTCGACAGATCGCCGTTGGCGACGGCGGTGGTCACGTCGGCGATGTTGCGCACCTGTCCCGTCAGGTTTGCGGCCATCAGGTTCACGCTGTCGGTCAGGTCCTTCCAGGTGCCGCCGACGCCCTCCACGCGCGCCTGACCGCCCAGCTTGCCCTCCGAACCCACCTCGCGCGCCACGCGCGTCACCTCCGAGGCGAAGCTGTTCAACTGGTCCACCATGGTGTTGATGGTGGATTTCAGCTCAAGAATCTCGCCCTTCACGTCGACGGTGATCTTCTTCGACAGGTCGCCCGTCGCGACGGCGGTCGTCACGTCGGCGATGTTGCGGACCTGACCGGTCAGGTTGGCCGCCATCATGTTCACGCTGTCGGTCAGGTCCTTCCAGGTGCCACCGACGCCCTTCACCTGGGCCTGACCGCCGAGCTTGCCTTCCGAACCCACTTCCCTGGCGACGCGCGTGACTTCCGAGGCGAAACTGTTCAGCTGATCCACCATGGTGTTGATGGTGGACTTCAGCTCCAGAATCTCGCCCTTCACGTCCACGGTGATCTTCTTCGACAGATCGCCCTTGGCGACCGCCGTCGTCACCTCCGCGATGTTGCGCACCTGACCGGTCAGGTTCTCCGCCATCATGTTCACATTGTCGGTCAGATCCTTCCAGGTGCCGCCGACACCCTCGACCTTCGCCTGACCGCCGAGCTTTCCTTCGGAGCCCACCTCGCGCGCCACGCGTGTCACTTCAGAGGCGAAGCTGTTCAGCTGGTCCACCATGGTGTTGATGGTGGATTTCAGCTCAAGAATTTCGCCCTTCACGTCGACGGTGATCTTCTTGGACAGGTCGCCCTTGGCCACCGCCGTGGTCACCTCCGCGATGTTGCGGACCTGACCGGTGAGGTTGGCCGCCATCACGTTGACGTTCTCGGTCAAATCCTTCCAGGTTCCGGCAACCCCCTTCACCTGCGCCTGACCGCCCAGCTTTCCTTCGATCCCCACCTCGCGCGCCACGCGCGTCAGTTCGGTGGTGACGGTGACGAGCTGCTCCACCATGGTGTTGACGTTGCGGGCGGTGCGCAGAAATTCGCCCTGCAGCGGCCGGCCCTCGATCTCCAGTGCCATGGTCTTGGACAGGTCGCCCTTGGCGACGGCGCCGATGACGCGGGCGATTTCCGTCGTCGGCTGGATCATGTCGCCGACCAGCGTGTTGATGCTGTCGACGCAGGTTTCCCAGCCGCCCGACGCGTTGTTCAGCTTGGCGCGCTGGCTGATGCGGCCTTCCTTGCCGATGGCGACGCTCAGCCGGCTGGTCTCGGTGGTCAGGTTCTGGTTCAGCTCGACCACGTCGTTGAAGGCGGCGGCGATCTCACCGTCGATTCCCGTCAGGTCGAGCGGCAGCCGCACCGAGAAATCGCCCTTGCGCAGTTGCCGCAGGGCCATCAGCAGAACCTTCGGATCCAACGCGTCCGCCGTCTCGACCATCGCCGTCATGCCGTTCCCCAATCCGCGCGCTTAAGCCCAC
Organism: Azospirillum sp. B2RO_4; assembly: GCF_051124815.1. Taxonomy (NCBI): domain Bacteria; kingdom Pseudomonadati; phylum Pseudomonadota; class Alphaproteobacteria; order Rhodospirillales; family Azospirillaceae; genus Azospirillum; species Azospirillum sp. B2RO_4. Next base: position 46,279 of record NZ_CP118488.1, read on the forward strand.
CATGGACCGCGCTCCACCCATCCCCAAGACCGCCTGATTGTGCGGTCGAAGAAAACGCAAGCCCATACAACCGGAAAGCCGAATACCCGCAACAGGACTGTGCGTACACCGCTCCAATTCGAAGAGCGACTGCGCAGTCCTACAGCCCCGCACGATGAAGTAAAGGCGATTCCGGTCAATTTAGCCTTTCGTAGGCGCTGCCGATTCGTGCGGAAGGATTACGCCTATGACTTATGATGGAGAGGGGCCGTTCTTGCGCTTCAACGCGCTTACCGGCTCAGTCATTCAGCCGAATGACCATTGCGCACCAAGCGGGTGCAGGAACGATTCACCTGCCGCCATCGTTATGGATCCTGCCAAAGCGGGTCATTCCGGCAACGGCCGCCTCCCGCGGGGCAAGACAACCCGACCTCTTTCACAGCCCGGGGCTTGGCCATGACTCTTTGGACATTCACCATGCAGGCTTCGATGTGCTGCATGCTCTCTTGGATGCGCGCCTGCCAACAGAGCGTGGCCTTGGCCCATTCTTTCGCCGGAATGCCCGGATTGCCCGGATTGCCCGGATTGCCGATGCTCAGCCCGCCGCGCCCTCCGGCCGACGTGCTGCCCTTTCCGGTGCGGCGCACGGCGCGCGGCGGCGGCTTCGGCGGTCCTGCGGTGGTGATTCCGCTGGGGCGGCGCTGAAATCGCCGCTCACGCAATCGTGTTGACCCCGTGATTTGCCGTCGGCCAACTGCGGACCTATGGTTAGTGGCAGGAATGGTCCGTTCGGGAGAGGGTCGATGCTGTTCAAATTCCCCACCGCGTCGCAGGCGCGCGAAGACGAGGTGACGCCGCGGGAGCTTTTCCTGTCGCGCCGCAGCCTGATGGCCGGTGGCGCCGCCGCGATGGCATTGGGCAGCCTGCCGGTGTGGAGCGGCAACGCACTGGCCGCAGCCTTCGAGGCGCCGACCACGATCAAGCCGGCCGATCCGAAGTTCGATCCGACGACGCCGATGAAGTCGGCCACCACCTACAACAATTTCTACGAGTTCGGCACCGGCAAGAGCGATCCGGCCGAGAATGCCGGCACGCTGAAGACGCGCCCGTGGGAAATCGCCATCGGCGGCGAGGTCGCCAAGCCGATGACCATCCGCATCGAGGACATGCTGAAATTCCCGATGGAGGAACGCATCTACCGCCTGCGCTGCGTCGAAGGCTGGTCGATGGTGATCCCCTGGGTCGGCTTCCCGCTGGCCGAGCTGTTGAAGCGGGTGGAGCCGACCGGCAACGCCAAATACGTCGCCTTCCAGACCCTGAACGACCCGAAGCAGATGCCGGGCCTGCGCTCCTGGGTGCTGAACTGGCCCTATACCGAGGGGCTGCGGCTGGACGAGGCGATGCACCCGCTGACCCTTCTGGCCGTCGGCATGTATGGCGAGGTGCTGCCCAACCAGAACGGCGCGCCGATCCGGCTGGTGGTGCCGTGGAAGTACGGCTTCAAGTCGATCAAGTCGATCGTCAAGATCACGCTGGTGAAGGAGCAGCCGCCGACCGCCTGGAACAAATCGCAGCCCAGCGAATACGGCTTCTATTCAAACGTGAATCCTGCAGTCGATCACCCGCGCTGGAGCCAGGCGACGGAACGGCGGGTCGGCGAATTCTCCCGCCGCAAGACGCTGCCCTTCAACGGCTATGGCGAAGAGGTCGCGTCGCTCTATACCGGGATGGACCTGAAGGCGAATTTCTGACCATGCCCGATTTCCGCGCCACCGCCAACGCGGCGCTTGCGTCCCGCTGGGCCAAGCCGCTCGTCTTCACCGCCGCCCTGGTCCCGCTGGTCTGGACCGTCTGGCTCGCCTACACCGGCGAACTGGGGGCGGAGCCGGTGCTGGAAAGCGTCAAGGCCAGCGGGCTCTGGGCCCTGCGCTTCCTGCTGATCGCGCTGGCGCTGACCCCACTGCGCATGCTGACGGGCGTGGCCGGGCTGGCGCGGTTCCGCCGGATGCTGGGGCTGTTCGCCTTCTTCTATGCCTGCGTCCACCTGTCCACCTATATCGGGCTGGACCAGTTCTTCGACTGGCCGGCGATCTGGAAGGACATCGTCAAGCGGCCCTACATCACGGTCGGCATGGGCGCCTTCCTGATCCTGACGGCGCTGGCCGCCACCTCCACCGACGGCATGGTCAAGCGGCTGGGCGGCAAGAACTGGCGCGCCCTGCACAAGGGCGTGTTCATCGCCGGGCTGGCCGGCTGCCTGCACTTCATCATGCTGGTGAAGGGCTGGCAGACGGCGCCGCTGGTCTATGCGCTGATCTGTATCGGGCTGCTGGCCTTCCGCCGCTGGCCGATCCGGCTGGGACGGCAGAAGGCCCGAACGGGTCCGGTCAGAACACGGCCCGCAGCAGCCCGACGGTCCGGCGAAGCGCAAGAACCGCACTTTCGGGATGGAAGCTCCCCCGCTCGTCGCAGTTGAAGCCATGGCCGGCCGGGTAGACATGCACCGGCACCCACGGATAGCGCGAGCTTACCCCCTCGGCGACCGACAGCGGGATGGCGTGGTCCTGCTCGCCGAAATGCAGCAGGGTCGGCACGCGCGGGGCGCTGTCCAGCGTCTTGCCGATCTCCCCGCCGTAATAGCCGATGGCCGCGCGCACCGGCAGGGCCGAGGCCGCCGCCCAGGCGATGCTGCCGCCCCAGCAATAGCCGACGATGGCGGCCGACCCGTCGCCGCCCAGATGGGCCAGCGCCGCGGCGACGTCCTGCAGGGCGTCGGCGGTCGCGATCGCGCTCTTCAGCGCGATGCCACGCTGAATCCCGGCATCGTCATAGGGCAGTTCCACCCCGCGTTCGGCCCGGTCGAACAGGTCCGGCGCCACGGTGGTGAAGCCCTGCTGGGCAAAGCCGTCGCAGACGCTGCGGATGTGGTGGTTGATGCCGAAGATCTCCGGCGCCACGATCAGGCGCCCGATCTCCTCGCCCCTGGCCGGCGCCCGATAGGCGCGCATCCGGTGGCCGTCCGCCGCCGTCAACTCGATCCAGCCGGCGGCTGATGCGTCACTCATGTCCCGAACCCTCATCTTGCGTGACCGTCCAGGCGGTCATTGCCCAGGATCATAAGGCGCTGGACCGTCACGGCAACTGGCGACAGGGCAGCCGACCGCCGCGATGGTCATATCCGTTCTTCCGTTCGGATTATTGCCTCGTCACAGTGTGGGTTGCGGCCACCATGGCCGGCTTACCCCCTGACGAGGTGAAACCGTGCGCAGCTTCGCATTTCTCGCCATCCTCGCCGCCCTGACCGGCACCGCCGTCTCCGCCCAGGCGGCCGATACTTACAAGTTCAACCTGCACAACAAATCGTCCGACTACGTCATCAACGGCTTCCGCACCTATGAAAATGGCGCGTGGAGCAAGAACTGGATCGACTTCAAGCTGAAGCCCGGCGAATCCGCCGAGATGGATTGGGGCAGCGACGAAGGCAACTGCGTCGTGCCCTTCAAGGTCGATTGGGTCGGCTATGAATCGGAGAAGTTCAGTGTCGACTGGTGCAAGGTCAAGAACATCTACATGAAGGACCAAGGCTTCAGCTTCGACTGACGGCATCCGGGCACCGGCCGGCACGCCTCATCGGCCGAACAGGTCCTTGAGGGCCGGCGGCAGCTGGCCGCCCGGGATCGGCAGGGGGAGGTTTCCCGCCGGTTTGTCGGGTGTGCCGGAATTGCCTGAGCCAAGGAAGCCGCCGAGGATGTCGGCCGGCGACGCGCCTTCCTTCAAGCGCCGCACCGCCTCGGCGGCCCTGGCCGGATCCTTGATGGCGGACAGGGCGACCCCGCTGAAATCGGGTTGGATCGAGGGGGAGCCGAAGCTGCCCGTCACCAGGACGGGGATCGTCACGCCCGCCTGTTGGAACTGCCCGCCCTGCCCCTTCAGGCTGGACGTCACCGTCGGCTCCAAGCGGAGGTCCAGCCGGCGGTCGGGCAGCGACACCGTGCCCTGACCCTCCACACGGAAGATCGGCGCCAGCATGCGCAGGTCGCCGGTACGGGCCACGCCGTGATCCAGGCGAAAGTTGCCCCCGAACTCGGCGAAGTCGGTTTCCCGTGCCGCATCCTGCATCCGCCCGGTGGCGGCGGCGACCGGATCGCGGAGGATGGCCGCGATGTTGATGCCCCGCAGCGCACCGTCGCGGAACAGGATGTGGGTCGTCCCCATCAGGGCGGACACCAGCGCCCTTTGGCTGCCGCCGGCCGAGGTCACGTCGATGTCCAGCGCGGTGCTGCCTCGGATCACGTTGGTGCCGGCGAAGGTCGCCAGTACCTGCTCGGCCTGCAGGCCGTTGGCGGTCATCGTCAGCGCGTAGCTCGCCGGCTGCTTCGTGGCATCCAGCTTCAGCCCGCTGCTGCTGTGGCCGCCGAAGGCGGGAACGTCCGGCACATCGACCGCCAGAACGCCGTCCCGCAGGTTGACGCTGGTCCGGGTGGGTCCGATGTCGATTCCCCGGATTCTGGTCCCCTTGCTGTCGACGACCGCGTCCAGGTTCAGACGCCGCAAGGGCGAGACGTCGATCGGCTCGTCGCTCCATCCGGCGTCCGCGGAACCGGGCTTTGGACCCTGAGATGGCGTAACCTGGGCGGGGGCAGGCGCGGGAAGGAAACGGTCGAGATCGACTGGATCGACCGACGCCCGCAGCGTCACGGCCGGCACCTTGCCGGACCAGTCGGCGCTCACCGCACCGCTGGCCTTGACGTCGCCGAGCGCCAGACGGAAATCGTCCAGCGACGCCTGCGGCCCACCGAGACCGGCCTTCCCGGTGAGGTGGACCGTTCGCACCGGCAGCGTCCCGGCGTTCGGCACCCCGAGCCAACCGGCCAGGGCGGGAATGTCCGGCACCGACGCCGTCAGCGGCCCGCCGGTACGACCGTCGGCCTCCGGCTTCGCATCCAGCTTGATTTCGAACAGGTCGGATGAAAGTCGCCCGCGCGCTGCCGTCGGCTTGCCCGCGGCCAGGGCACGCGGAGAGTCGACCTGGGCCGTCAGGGTAAGTGCCCGGCCATTGACCGCGGCATGGCCTTCGATATGAGCCGGCGTGTCGAGATCGGGCATCTCCACCACCAGCGACCCGTCGGACAATGCAATGGACTGGCCGGAACGCTGGTCGGTGTAGCTGGCCGCCACATCGCCGATACGCACGTCGCCGAACCGCAGGTCGGGAAGCTCTTGGGTCCTCCCGCCGCCCGAGCCGGCAGGCTGGCTGCCCTGGCCTGTGCCTTGGCCTTTCAAGTCCCAATTGGCGCGTCCCCCGGCATCCACCACCAGATTGGCCCGCAGGCCGTCGACATGCAGTCGCTCCAGTTCGACGGTGCCGTGCAGAAGGGGCCACAGCGGCATTTCCAGATTGGCGCTGCCAATCTCCACCATCGGCGGGCGTCCGCTGCCGGGCACGTCGGACAAGGCCGCCGATGCGATCGCCGCCTTCAGCCGCGGGAACAGCGATACCGAAGCGATCCGGAGGTCGAGATCGCGGCCGGTATGCTCCTTCACCGCCGCGGCGATGCGCTGGGCAATGAAATCGCCGGTCAGGACGAAGGGCAGAGCGGCCACCGCGACGACGACCATACCGACGATGACGGCCAGTGCGATCAGCAGCTTTCTCATGACGCCCTCCTTTGCCGCGGAGCGGGCACCGCTTGGCGTGGCGCCCGCCTCCCGTGCCGGACAACAGGCGATCCTACCCCTCGTTGCCCCGCCACGTCTCGGCGGAAGAGTCCGCCCCGGCGGTCATACGCCCATCGCTCCGCCGCAGCTTGCGCAGGCCGACCTCGATCGTCCGTTCATAGGCGACGAGCGGCGGCTTGAGCCCATGGCTGAACAGGTCCTGCCGCAGCGCGTGACTGGTCCCGGTCAGGATCACCTTCACGCCGCGCCGCGCCGCCTTGTGCGCGAGACTTTCGATGGTGTTGGCGGCGGTGGAATCGAGAAACGGCACGGCGCTGAAATCGACGATCAGCACCCGGTGCGTGTCGGCGATGCGGTCGAGCACAGAGCCGATGGAGGCCGCCGCGCCGAAGAAGAAGACGCCGGAGATCCGATAGATGACCACATCGGGATCGGCGGCGGCCTCATCGTAGGGTTTGCGGGCGCCATCGGCACCGTCGGGCCGGTCCTCGGCGACGAAGGGGGTGTGGCTCTCGATCGCGGTCACCTTCGACATGCGATGGATGAACAGCACCGAACCGAGCGCGAAGCCGATGACGATGGCCTCCGTCAGACCGCGGAAGATGGTGAGAAGGAACGTCGACAGCAGCACCGCGGCATCCCCGCGCGAGGACCGCAGCAGCAGCGCGAAGGCCGGCTTCTCGACCATGTTCCAGGACACCACCGCCAATACGCCGGCAAGGCTGGCGAGCGGAATGAAGCTGGCCAGCGGCGCCGCGACCAGCACGAAGACCAGCAGGAATGCCGAGTGCAGCATTCCGGAAACCGGCCCGTGGGCACCGGCGCGGACATTGGTCGCCGTGCGGGCGATGGTGCCGGTGACGCAGAATCCGCCGAACAGGGCAGAGGCGACGTTGGCGGCGCCCTGCCCGACCAGTTCGCAGTTGGAGCGGTGACGGCGCCCGGTCATGCCGTCGGCGACCACCGCCGACAGCAGCGATTCGATGGAGCCGAGCAGCGCGAACGACACGGCGCTCGGCAGAACCGCCTGGATCTTGTCCAGGGTGATGGCCGGCAGACTCGGCATCGGCAGGCCCGGCGGGATACCACCGAAATCGGTGCCGATGGTCGCGACCTCCAGGCCGAGGCCGGCGGTTACGACGGCACTTCCGGCGACCGCGATCAGCATGCCCGGCCAGTGTGGCCGCAGGATTTTCAGCCCGGTGATGATCCCGATCGTCGCCAGTGCCAGCGCGACCGCCGCCGGCTTCGCTGTCGGCAGGCTCGTCCACAGCACCGGCAGCTTGTCGAGCAGCGGCCCCGGCTCCGGCACGCCCAGGCTCAGGCCCAGCAGATCCTTGATCTGGCTGGCGAAGATGATGACGGCGATGCCGGCGGTGAAGCCGACCGTCACCGGATAGGGCATGAACTTGATGTAGGTGCCCAACTGCAGAAAGCCGATGGCCGCCAGCATCAGGCCGGACAGCATGGTGGCGAGGATCAGCCCGTCCATGCCGTGCGCCTGGACCGTGGCGGCGACCAGCACGATGAAGGCACCGGCGGGGCCGCCGATCTGGAACCGGCTGCCGCCGAGAGCGGACACCAGAAAGCCGCCGAAGATCGCGGTGTAGAGACCCTGGGCCGGCGATGCGCCGGACGCGATGGCGATCGCCATGGACAGCGGAAGTGCGACGATGGCGACCGTCAGCCCGGCGATGGCATCGGCACGGAAATTCGATAATCCGTACCCCTCGCGCAGGATGGTGACGAGCTTCGGGGTGAACAGTTCGGCAAAACTGGGCTGGCGAGGTTTGGAGATTGGGCGCTGGGAAATCGATTCGGTTCGGGCTGTCATCTGTCCGGCGGCCTTCAATGAGGCGGCGGGATCGTCGGCATCAGGTCGGCGGTCGCCGTCGCAGGTTCGATCGGGTGTGGCGTCAGGATTTTTCCGTCGGGGTCCTCAACCGGACGCCTCGGCCGCCGGCGATGCTTTGCGCATTCTCACCGATCAGTTCGATCCCGGCCTGGGTAAGGGCATCGACCACCCTGGTCAGGCTGTCGACCACACCGCGCACGTTTCCGTCGCTCGCCTCCATGCGCTGAATGGTCGGAACGGACAGTCCGGCCAGTTCGGCGAGTGTCTTCTGGTCGATCCCCAGGAGCGCCCGGGCGGCGCGCATCTGCGAAGCCGTGATCATCCTGTATACCACGCTGATACATCAGTAACTATGTTCATAGTATGCATAATGATGTTTCAGATATCAATAGGGATGTTCGGGATTGTAGCGGCGGCGACCGGCCGAAGAGGTCTCCGCCGCAGCTCATTCCTCCTCCAGCAAGGCGCGGATCGGCGTCGGGCGGACCGGTGCCTGAGCGCGCAGGCGCCCCACCTCTCCGGCATGCGCAAGCCCGCCGGAGACGGCGATCAGGTCGGCCGCCGCAAGCTGGCAGTAGCGGCCCTGGCACCGCCCCATGCCGGCCCGGCCCAGCGACTTCACCCGGTTGGCCTCCGCCCCGCCATAGGCGGCCGTTTCGCGCACCGAGCCCGCGGTGATCCCTTCGCAACGGCAGAGGACGGCATCGTCGGGCAGGGCGCGCACCTGATCCGCCGGCCAGGGAAAGGCGCGGGCGATGCCGCGCGCGAAGCGCTCCAGACGGTCGAGCCGCTTGAGGTCGGCAGTGGCGTCCGGCGCCGCCAGCCCCAGATCGGACAGACAGGCCGCAGCGGCGAGACGCCCGGCAACCTCCGCCCCGTCAGCCCCCAACAGGCGCAGACCGTCGCCGGCCAGATAGACGCCGTCCCCGGCACGGCCCATCCGGTCGGCAGAGGGCAGCCACTGTGACCATGTCGTGTCGTAGTCGAACCGGCAGCCGGCGAGATCGGCCAACTGGGTTTCCGCCTTCAGATGCCAGCCCAGCCCGACCGCGTCGCACGCCGTCCGCCGCGTCTGCCCGCCGGCATCCCTCCAGTGGACCGCCGTCACCCCGGTGTCGGTCGCCTCGATCCCCTCCAGCACGACCCCGGCATGATAGAGCCGCCGCAGCCGCGCCCGCATCGCCAGCCCTTGCAGGGCGAAGGACGGGCGGACGGCAAGGTCGGCGAAGGCGGCGATCTGACCACGCATGCCGGCGGTGTCGAGGACTGCCGCGATCTCCGCCCTCGCCTTCAGCAGCTGGGTCGCCAGCAGGGTCAGCAACGGCCCCGATCCGGCGAGCACGATCCGCCGCCCCATCGCCACACCCTGCGCCTTCAGCGCGATCTGCATCGCGCCCAGGCTGTAGACGCCGGGCGCCTGCCAGCCGGGCAGCGGGGCGAGACGGTCGGTCGCGCCGGTCGCCAGGATCAGCCGGTCGTAGCGGATGCGGCGGCTTCCGCTATCGCCGACCGTGTGCAGCGTTCCGTCAGCCAGCGCGACGACCGAACGGCGCGGCAGATGGACGATATGGCCGGTCGCCACCAGCCCGTCGAAGGCGGTGTGCAGCGCCACCGCCTTGCCGGCCTGCGAGCCATAGAGCGCCGTGGGCGGGCGGATGAAGCCGTCGGGCGGTCGGCGGTAGATCTGCCCGCCGGCCCGCGCCCCCTCGTCGATCACCGTCGGGCGCAGTCCGGCGACCGCCAGCGTCTCGGCTGCACGGATCCCGGCGGGGCCGGCACCGACGATCACGACTTGCAGTTCGGTCATGGCCAATCCCTCCGCGTCCGGGTCAGCAGCCGCATGCCCTCGGCCACCGGAGTGGAGCAGGCGCGGAGGCGCGGCCCCTGTTCCTGCCAGATCCAGCAATCCTGACAGGCCCCCATCAGGCAGAAGCCGGCGCGCCGCTCCGGGCCGAATTCCGCCTGCCGCAGAGCCGGCACATTGGTGAGGATCGCGGTCAGCACCGTATCGCCCGCCAGCGCCGTCCGCTCCACGCCATCCAGCAGGAAACGGATCGGCTCCCGCCCCGTCTCGGCCAACCTGACCAGCCTGCCGCCACTAGCCTCGATCATTCCGCCGTCTCCCGGACCATGGCCTTGGAGCGAGGCATTTCAGGGAAGCGGGCGTAGACTTCCTCCAGCGCGGCCTCCACCCCCTCGGCCCCGGAACGTCCGGCCATGCGGCTGAAGATTTCCGTCTTGGCGAAGAAGCGCCAATGGATCGGCAGGCCGTCCAGGGTCCGCGTCAGGAAATCATAGGCGACCGGCGTCCATTGCCGCTCGTAGCCCTCGCGCTCCGGCCCGAAATGGAAATGCCCCGTGGGTGCCGGCCGGCCGGCACGCAGTCGGTCGGTGGCCTCGGTGTCGAGCACGCCGTCGCGGATGACGACGCCATACTCCCGCTCCGCCGCCTCGACGGAGACGTAGCCGCGCGCCACGTCGCGGGCCACCCGCCATGCCTCGCGCGTGAACGGGTCTCCCCGCCCGCCGCCGCCGGCCGAGCGAATGTCCAGCACATCGCCCGGCTGCAGCACCGTAGTATCGATGTTGCCAAGCCGCCGTTCACCCGGCGTGCCGGGATTGACCACCATGTCCGACAGCCCGGCCGGCCGGCCGCCCAGCACGCCCCAGGGGCGGAAAAATCCACGGTCGCGGTTGCGCGCGGTGATCCGGGTGTCGGGGGAGAAGACCCGGAAGGCCATGTGGGTGGCCAGCCCGCCGCGCCAGCGCCCGGCCCCGCCGCTGTCGGTCGCCAGCCCGTAGCGGACGAACTCCACCGGGGTTTCCATTTCGGTGATCTCGATCGGCGTGTTCTTCAGATAAGCCGCGTCGGCCCCCGACCCGTTGGTGCCGTCGCGATGCGGCATGCCGCCGCCGCCGCCGACCACCGGGTTCACCGCCGCGATGATGCGGTTGCCCGTCCGCTCGTCGGTGGTCATCACGTTGACGATGCAGTTGTTGCCGGCCGGTGCCGCCGGAAGCCGCTCCGGCACCGCCTGTGAGAAGGCGCCGAAGATCACGGAGCGCAGCCGCGCGCAGGTCAACGACCGCATCCCCACCGCCGCCGGGAAGGTCGGATTGAGGACCGTCCCTTCCGGAGCGATGCAGGTGAAAGGCCGGGTCAGGCCGGTGTTGAGCAGGATCTTCGGGTTGAGGGTGTAGAGGACGTAATAGACGCCGACCAGCAGGATGGTGTGGCGGGGATCGCCGCCCGACGGCACGTTGAGGGACGAAGCGAGCTGCGGGTCCGACCCGGTGAAGTCCAGGATCGCTTCGTCGCCCCGTATCCTCAGGGTCAGCTTCAGGCGGCAGGGGTTGGCCTCGACCGAATCCTCGTCGGCATAGTCGGCGAATACCCATTCCCCATCGGGCATGGCGCGCAGGATGTCGCGTGCCTGCGCCTCGGCATGGTCCAACAGCGCGTCGACGCCGTCGAGGAAGGCGGCCTTGCCGAACTTCTCCACCATGGCGAGGATTTTGCGCTCGCCGGTGTTGAGTGCGCCGACCAGGGCCTTGATGTCGCCGATGTTCAGGTCGGGCTTGCGGACGTTGGTGGTCATGATCCGCAGGATCTGCTCGTCGAACACTCCCTCGCGGACCAGCTTCATCGGTGGGAAGCGGATGCCTTCCTGATGGATTTCGGTCAGCGCCCGCGACAGCGAGGCCGGCACCGCGCCGCCCATGTCGGTGTTGTGGATGTGCCCGCCGGTCCAGGCGATGATCTCGCCCTCGTGGAAGACCGGCTTCCACAGATGGGTGTCGGGGGCGTGGGTCGCGACGAAGCCGGAATAGGGATCGTTGGTGAACGCGACGTCGCCGGGCCGGTAATCCTCGATCATGTCGATGGCGCGGCCGTAGGTCAGGCCCGGATACCAGGTCGCCCCCAACTCCATTGGCACGCCGAAGGTCTCGCCCCGGCGGTTCAGCAGCATGACGGTGAAATCCTCCGTCTCCTTGACGAAGGCGGAATGGGCGGTGCGCTGCAGCGTGTGGGCCATGTTCTCGGCGGCCGAGCGCGCGTGGTTCGCCAGAACCTGAAGCTTCATCCGATCGAACACAGGCATCACTCCGCAAAGGTCAGGTGAAGGTTGAGGTGCGCGTCGACGCGGGCGTCGGTCCCGGCCGGGATGGCAAAGGTGGTGTCCTCCTGGGCGACGATGGCCGGCCCCTGGAAGCGCGCGCCGGCCGGCAAATCTGCGCGGCGATACAGCCCGACCGGGGTCACGGCGCCACCGGTGAAGACCGGAACCGTCCGCTCCGCCGATGCGGCGCACGGCTCGTCCTGCGCCGTGGGAAAATGCAGCGCCGGGCCGTTGCCGATGGCCGACAGGCGCAGGTTGACGATCTCGATGCACCCGTCGGGATCGTCGAAGTCGTAAAGACGCGCGTGCGCCGCGTGGAAAGCGGCGGCGATGGCGCCGGGATCGTCACCGTCCAGCCAGGAGGGGTCCAGCGGCGTCTCGATCTCGTAGCTCTGGCCGGCATAGCGCATGTCGGCGACGATCATCAGCTCGGTCGCGCCGGAATGGCCCTGGGCCGCGAGCCAGTCGCGCCCTTCCGCCCCCATCGCGGCGAAGGCGTCGCGCAGCGTCGGCATCAGCCCAGCATTCAATTCGGCGAACAGGGTGCGAACGAAATCGCCGCGCAGGTCGGCGACCAGCCCGCCTAGCGCCGACACCACGCCCGGCCAGCGCGGAGCGACGACGCGCGGCATCCCCAGCTCGCGCGCCAGGAACACCCCCAGCATCGGCCCGCCGCCGCCGAAGGGCATCAGCGCGAAGTCCCGCACATCGACACCGGCGCGGGCGGCCATCTTCTCGACCTCCGCGAACATTTCCGACACGGCGACATCGAGGATGGCCTGCGCAGTGGCCTCCACCGAACGGCCCAACTGGTCGGCCAACCGAAGGACGGCAGCGCGGGCAAGATCGACGTCCATCCGCAGCTGCCCATAGGCCATCTGGCTGTGGCCGAGCCATCCGCACACCACCATGGCGTCGGTCACCGTCGCCCATTCGCCGCCGCGGCCGTAGCAGGCCGGACCCGGAGTCGAACCGGCGGATTCAGGGCCGACGCGCAGCACGCCCTGTCCGTCGACGCTGGCGATCGACCCGCCGCCGATGCCGATGGAACTGACCGACACCGACGGGATGTGCAGCGGAAACTCGCCGATCATCTCGCCGGTGCCGAACTGGGCCTGACCGTCGATGATGAGCGCGAAATCGGCCGAGGTCCCGCCGATGTCGAGCGTCAGGATGCGCGGCTCCCCCGCCTGCCGGGCCAGCCACGCCGCGCCGTTGACGCCTGACGCGGCGCCGGACAGCAGCATGTGGACGCAGGCGCGCTTGCCCTCCGCCGCGTTCATCACCCCGCCGTTGGACTTGGTCAGCAGCGGGCGGGCGGGCACCCCGCGTCCGGCCAGACGTTCCTCCAGCGCCGACAGGTAGCCGGAAATCCGGGGATGGACATAGGCGTTCAGGATCGCGGTCGTCGTCCGCTCATACTCGCGGATCACCGGCCAGACCTCGGCGGAGGTGAAGACGAACAGGTCGGGGGCCAGCCGGGCGATCTCCTCCTTCACCGCATTCTCGTGGCCGCCGTCGCGCCAGGAATGGAGGAAGGCGATGACGACGCCCATCGCGCCTTTGGCCTTGAGCGCCGCCACCGCGTCGGCGACCGCCGTCCTGTCGGGAGCCTGCCGCTCCGTACCATCCGACCGCAGGCGGGCGGGAATACCGAAGATCATGTCGCGCGCCACCAGCTGGTCGGGACGCGAGCAGAACAGGGAGTAGGTGTCGGGCATGCGCAGCCGGGCGAGTTCGATCACATCCTCGAACCCCGCATTGGTCAGCAGGGCCAGCGGCGCGCCCTTGCGCTGGATGACCGTGTTCATGCCCACCGTCGTGCCGTGCACGAAGCGGGTGACGGCGCCGGGGTCCATCCCCTCGCGCTCGGCCAGCAGGGTCAGGCCGGTCATCAACTCCGCACCGGGGTCGTCCGGCGTCGTCAGCACCTTCAGCGATGCCACCCGGCCCGACCGGGTATCCAGCGCGCAGAAATCGATGAAGGTGCCGCCGATATCGACGCCGACCTTCCAATCGGCCTCACCCATGCCCCCGTCCATCTTCGCTCCATTCCGCAAATCAGCCTGTGCTGGGCAGAAAGCTGACATGGCGGGGCGAGGGCGGTCTAAGACCCATTGAACGCCAACGCATAAGTTGGGCTTATGCACCGCTCCTCCCATAGCCCGGCCTTATGGGATCATGCTCAACCCGTCTTTGACCCGCCCAACGGTCATGGGCAGCCTGAGCGATGGGGCGGAGCCGCGTCCGCCCGCATGGGGGGAGAGGTCGATGAGGGTTATCGTGCTGGGCGGCGGGTTGATGGGATCGGCCGCCGCCTTTTTCCTGGCCCGGCGCGGCCTGCGCGTCACGCTGCTGGAACGCAACCGCGTCGGCACGGGCGCCACCGTCGCATCCTTCGGCAACATCCGCCGCAGCGGGCGCTATCTGCCGCAACTGCCGCTCGCCCACCGCTCACGGGCGCTGTGGGGCGAGGCGGAGCGGCTGCTTGGCCGCGACGTGGAGTTCCGCGCCACCGGCCATCTGCGGCTGGTGTTCGACGAGGATGGTCTCGCCGACATGCGCCGATACATCGCCGACGCACGGCCCTGGGGATTGGAGCTTGAGGAACTGACGCCGCCGGAGATCCGCCGGCGTTTTCCGGGGCTCGGGCCGGGTGCCATCGCCGCCTCCTTCTCGCCGCAGGACGGCAGCGGCAATCCGCGCCTGATCGCCCCCGCTTTCGCCGACGCCGCCCGCCGACTGGGGGCGGAGATCGTGGAAGAGTGTGGACCGGTGGTGGTATCGGCGACGGGTTCGGGATTCGAAGCGGTGACGCAGCGGGGCCGCTTCACCGCCGACTGCCTGCTGAACGCGGCCGGCGCATGGGGGGCCCGCGTCGCCGCCGGCTTCAGGGAGCCTGTGCCGATGTCGGCCTATGGGCCGCAGATGGGCGTCACCGAACCCTTGCCGCACAGGATTCTGCCGGTGGTCGGCATGTGGTCGCGGGCGGGCGGGGACGGCTATCTCCGTCAGGTGGAGCGCGGCAACATCGTCTTCGGCGGCGCGGCCGAACGTGTGCCTGTGCCGCTCGACCCAGGCCATGCCAAGGCCGATCCGGCGCGTCTGCCCGGACAGTTGCGGGGCCTGATCCGGCTGCTGCCGGCCATCGCCGACGTCACGGTGATCCGCACATGGTCGGGCTGCGAGGGCTATGTCGCCGACAAGCTGCCGGTGATGGGGCCGTCGGCGACGACGCCGGGATTGTTCCACGCCTTCGGCTTCAGCGGCCACGGCTTCCAGCTCGGCCCCGGCGTCGGCGACGTGATGGCGGAGATCATCGCCACCGGGCGCACCGACACGCCGCTGCAGGATTTCCGCATAGACCGCTTCCAGACCGCCGGCCAGCCGCCCGGCCTGGAAGCGGGGCGGTCCTGACCGGGACGCCCCGGCCCGCGCTTCAGCGCGCGGGCCGCAGGGCTGCGGAGCGGGTGGTGAAGCGGCCGGCCAAGGGGATCACCAGCGCCGAGGCGGCGATGACGAAGGCGCCGGCCAGACTGGCCGGGGACGGCAGCAAGCCGAAGATGGCAGCGTCGAGGATCAGCGCCCACAACATGGCGGTGTAGTCGAACGGCGCCTGGGTCGAGACCGGCGCGCGGGCCATCGCTTCGGTCATCGTGATGTGCGCCAGACCGCCGGTGATACCCGCGCCGACCAGATAGGCCAGCGAATGGGCCGTCGGGGTGCTCCAGCCGAACGGCAGGCTCGCCAGACCGCCAAGCGCGCAGAGCAGGGCGAAGTAGAAGGCGATGGTCCCCGGCGCCTCGGTCGCGGTCAGCGTCTTGATCTCCACCCGGCCGGCGGCGGTCGCGACGGCCATGGCCAGCCCGGCCGTCACCCCGATGATGGTGTTGTGATCCAGCGCCGGCCCTTCGAAGGCGGGGGCGAGCATCAGGACCACCCCGGCAAAGCCGGTCAGCGCCGCACCGATGGCGACGGGACCCGGTCGCTCCCGCAGGAACAGCATGGCGGCCGGAACCGCGAACAGCGGCGCCAGGAAGCCCAGCGCAGTCGCCAGCGCCAGCGGCAGATAGGCCAGCGAGATGAAGGAGAGCACCATCGCCGCGCCGCCATACAGGTTGCGCTTCAGGTGCCCCACCGGCTGCCGCGTCTTCAGAGCGGAGGGGAATTGCCGGCGCCACATCAGATAGGCGATGATCGGCGGCAGGGCGAAGGCGCTGCGGTAAAAGACGATCTGTCCGATCGGCGCCTCGACGGTGGCCAGCCTGACGAACAGCGACATCACAACGAACAGCCCGGCCGACACCAGCCGCAGCAGCACGCCGCCGCGGATAGCGGACGGGGATGGTTCAGGGGATGGTTCGGACAATGGTTCGGACGAAGACAGGGGCTGAGGGCCGGCGGAGGGTTCCGGCGTCTGTCCCGGCATGATCGGCGCATCCTTTTTGTGAAGCCGGTGGCGGCTCAGCCCAGGGCCTGGGTGGCGAGCGCGTAGGTAACGGGACGGTCGGGCGCCCTTGTCGACGGATCGGTCAGCGGCGCCCCCAGCGACATGGTCAGCACCGTGTCGTGAATCTTCAAACCCGACCGCGCGACGAACAGCGGGAAGATTCCTTCGTCCAGATGGGTGTCCAGCCGCAGGAAGCGGCCGTCATGCTCGTCGACATGCGGCTGGACGACGGCGACGGCATCCTGGTCCAACCCGGCGACCACAGGGCCGACGACATGGCCTCGGCCGAAGGGGCGGCAAAGGGCGAAGGCGACCAGCGCGCCGTCGCGCTCCAGCCCATAGCCGACGGATTGCTCGAACAGCCGCGCGATCAGCCCGGCGCGCGAGGTTCCGAAGGCGCGTTCGTCCAGCGCCGTCACCGCCGCAAGATCCGCCACCCCCAGCCGCCGCACCGGTTCCGCGGGGGCGGACCGGTCGCCGCGCCGCGCCTCGCCCTGGCACTGGAACACGGTGCGATGCCCGATGAAGCCGAGCGAGCGGTACAGCGCCAGCGCGGCACGGGTGGCGCTGAGCCGGTAGGTCCGTCCCGCCGACGCCGACAGCACCCGCCTCATCAGCCACTCGCCGACTCCTTGCGATTGCAGCCGGGGCGAGGTCATGACCATGCCGATGGTCGCGAAGTCGTCGCCATGGGGAAACCACATTGCCGACGCCAGGACGCGGTCGATCTCATCGAGAGCGACGAAGCCGTGGCCGACCTCGCGCGCGAACTGCCAATCCTCCGCCCGGTGCGGCCAGCCGACCGAGATCGACAGCGCCTGCAGGCGCTCCAGGTCGATGTCGGCAACGTCGGCCATCCGCAGGTCGAAGGCGTCGACAGTCAGGGAGGGCGGTAACGCACCGTCAGCGGATCCTTCCGAAAGCCCACGTTCGCTCAAAGCTGCCTCCTTCCCGGAGTTTCCATCGCGTCAGGCGGTGCGCCTTTGGGTCAACCGATATGCCTGAGCCACCCACCGCCGCCTGAGACTACCGGCGCACCCGCCGCACAATTCACCGCAAACCACCGGCCCGGCACAACAATCCTCCAAATCGCCCATGCATTCAGCATGGAATGGAGCGCCCACCCGCTAAGATCGTGACTGTCGCAGCCGCCAAGGCCGCCACCCCTTTCCGCACACCACAGCGACGCCAAAAAGACTCCCCGCGCCGATGGCGCGCAGCATGGGACAAGGTGAGGCCGCCATGACCGTGATCGACATCCTCAAGGACCTGATCGCCGTTCCCTCCGTGGTCGGAACCCCCAACGGCGCCATCGTCGACGGGATTCGCGGCATTCTGGAAGGGGCCGGGGTGCGCGTCCGGGTTCTGCCGGGGCCGGAGGGCGACCGGTACAACCTGTTCGCCACCATCGGTCCGGCGATGGTTCCAGGCTATGTCCTGTCCGGCCACATGGACGTGGTTCCCGCCACCGAACCCGAATGGACCAGCGATCCGTTCCGCCTGCGCGCAGACGGCGACCGGCTCCATGGGCGCGGCACGTCCGACATGAAGGGCTTCATCGCGGCGGCGCTGGCGGCATTGCCGGCCCTGACCGCCGCGCCGCTGGCGCGGCCGATCCATCTGGCCTTCACCTATGACGAGGAGGCCGGCTGCCGGGGCGTGCCGCATCTTCTGCCGCATCTGCCCGACCTGTGCGCGCCGCCGCTTGGCGTCATCGTCGGAGAGCCGAGCGGCCTGCGCGCCGTCCGCGCCCACAAGGGCAAGGCGGCGGCGCGGCTGACGGTGCGCGGGCGCTCCGGCCATTCCTCCCGCCCCGATCAGGGGCTGAACGCCATCCACGCCATGACCGACGCGCTGACCGCCGCCGTCGCCCAGGCCGACCGGCTGACCCAAGGGCCGCTGGATTCGGTGTTCGAGCCGCCCTATTCCTCGCTGCAGGTCGGCACCATCCAGGGCGGGCTTGCGGTGAACATCATCCCCGATGCCTGCACCGCCGAGTTCGAGGCCCGCGCCATCGCCGGCATCGACCCCGTCACCCTGCTGGAGCCGGTGCGCGAGGCGGCGGAGCGGTTGGAGGAGCGCGGCTTCGCCGTCGACTGGACGCAGACCGGCGCCTATCCCGCCCTGTTCCTGGCCGCCCGCTCGCCGCTGGCCCGCCTGCTGGAGGAATTGACCGGACAGGAACCGCTGGCCGCCGTCAGCTATGGCACGGAGGCCGGGCTGTACCAGACCGCCGGGATCGACGCGATCATCTGCGGCCCCGGCGACATCGCGCGGGCGCACCGCCCCAACGAACATATCCTCGTCGAGGAACTGACCGCCTGCCAGTCGATGATCGAGGCGCTGGGCCGGCGCTGCCGCCTCTGACAGTCGCTCGACCCAGCCGCGCGCCGCCAAAGGGACTCAAATGACCTTCCTGTTCAATTCCGATGCCGTGCGGGGCGCCATTTTCGCCGAGGCCTTCGCCCGCGAACTGCCGGACCTGCCCTTTTCGATGGATCCGGCCGCCGTCGATCCCGACGCGGTGCGCTACCTGATCACCTGGACCATCCCGGACAACCTCGCCCGCTACCGCAACCTGGAGATCGTCTTCTCGATCGGGGCCGGGGTCGACCAGTTCGCCATGACCGCCCTGCCGCCGTCCGTGAAGGTGGTGCGCATGGTGGAGGACGGCATCGTCCGGATGATGCAGGAATACGCCACGCTGGCGGTTCTGACCCTGCATCGCCAGATGCCGGCCTACCGCGCCCAGCAGGCGGCCTGCGTCTGGCGCCCCCTTCCCCAGCCGCAGGCGGCACAACGCAGGATCGGCGTGCTGGGGCTGGGCGTGCTGGGACAGGCGGTGCTGGAGCGGCTGAAGCCCTTCGGTTTCCCGCTGGCGGGCTGGAGCCGTTCGCCGCGCGACCTCGACGGCGTGACCTGCCATCACGGCGCGGACGGCCTCGACGCGATGTTGGCCGAGACCGACATCCTGATCGTCCTGCTGCCGCTGACGTCCGACACGCGCGGGTTCCTCGATGCGGCTCTGCTGGCCAAGCTGCCCAAGGGTGCCGCGCTGGTCCACACCGGGCGTGGGCCGCAGCTGAACCATGAGGCGCTGCTGGACGCGCTCGACAACGGCCAACTGTCCGGGGCGGTGGTCGATGTGACGGATCCGGAGCCGCTGCCGGCCAACCATCCCTTCTGGACCCATCCGAACATCGTGCTGACCCCGCACATCGCCAGCATCACCCAGCCGGACGGCGCCGCGCGCGCGGTCATCGGCAACCTTCGCCGGCATTTCGCCGGACAGGATCCGGTGGGTCTGGTCGACCCCCGGCGCGGCTATTGACGCCGGCACCCGTTCTTCTTCCCGCGGCACAGCCGCTCACCAACAAGGATTCTCCCATGTCGCTGCTGAAGACCATCGATACCGCCCCGACCTTCGCCCCGCGTGAATCGACCCCGATGCCGGAGCGGCTGATCGCCGGATCGCCCGCCTTCAAGACCTGGGCGCAGGACGCCGCCAAGGACGACACCGTCAAGACCGGCGTGTGGGAAGCGACGCCGGGCGAAACCCGCTCGATCAAGGGTGAAACCTTCGAGTTCTGCCACATCCTGTCCGGCGTCGTCGAAATCACCCCGGACGCCGGCGAGCCGGTGGTCTACCGCGCGGGCGACAGCTTCGTGATGAAGCCGGGCTTCACCGGGGTGTGGAAGACCATCGAAACGGTCCGCAAGATCTACATCACCGTCACCTGAGGGCGCGTCATGAGCCTGTCCTTCGACCCCGACCGCCTGCCGCTGCCCATCGGCCATTTCATCGGCGACCGCCTGATTCCGGCGGAGGACGGGCTGCCCCAATTGCCCATGCACCGCCCGTCGGACGGTCGGGCCTATGCCGACTGCCCGGTGGCCTCAAACGACCTCGTCGACGAAGCGGTCGCCACAGCGCAAGCGGCGCTGAAATCCAGCAACTGGGGCGGCGTGCGCCCGCGGGAACGCACCGCCGTGCTGCAGCGCTGGGCCGCCCTGATCGAGGAGGAGGCGGAGACGCTGGCGAAGGTGGAAGCGCTGTCTTCCACCCGCCCGGTCGGGCAGCTCGTTGCAGGCGACGTGGCGGTGACGGCGGAGCAGATCCGCTTCTTCGCCGAATTCGCCGACAAGGAGGGCGGCGACCTTGCCCCCACCGACGACGGCAGCTTCGGCATGGTGATGACCGAGCCGTACGGCGTCGTCGGCGCCATCACACCGTGGAACTTTCCGCTGTCGATGGCGGGTTGGAAGCTCGGCCCGGCGCTGGCCGCCGGCAATGCGGTGGTGCTGAAGCCGTCGGAGATGACGCCTTTCTCCACCGTCCTGCTGGCGCAGCTGGCGGTGAAGGCGGGCGTTCCCGCCGGTCTGATCAACATCGTCCAGGGCGACGGCCCGACCACCGGTGCGGCCATCACCCGCCATCCCGGCATCGCCAAGGTCAGCTTCACCGGATCGACGGCGGCGGGATCGGCGATCATGGCCGACATCGCCCGCAGCGGCGTCAAGCCGATGACGCTGGAGCTGGGCGGCAAGAGCCCGCAAATCGTCTTCGCCGACGCCGAGCTGGAGAAGGCCGCAGCATCCATCGCCACCAGCGTGCTGTCCAATGCCGGCCAGGCCTGCGTCGCCGGCTCGCGGCTGCTGGTCGAAGCCAGCGTGGCCGAACCGCTGATCGACATGATCCTGGGCCACATGCGCGCCGTCCGCCCCGGCCCGACCTGGGATGCGGAGACCCGCTATTCCCCCATCATCTCCGAACGGCAGCGTGCCCGCATCCATTCCATCGTGTCGGCCTCGCTGACCGGATCGGCGGAGTGCCTGACCGGCGGTGCGCCGATGGAGGGTGACGGATATTTTTACGCGCCGACCCTGCTGGCCGGTGTCGATCAAAGCTCCACAGCGGTTATGGAGGAAATCTTCGGCCCGGTCCTGACCGTGCAGAGCTTCGATAGCGAGGAAGAGGCGATGGCGCTGGCCGACCATCCGATCTATGGGCTGGCCGCCGGGCTCTACACCCGCGACCTGTCGCGCGCCATCCGCCTGACCCGGCGGCTGCAGGCCGGGACGGTGTGGGTCAATCGCTATGGCCGCTCGCGCGACCACATCCTGCCGACCGGCGGCTACAAGCGCTCCGGCATCGGCAAGGATCTGGGGCGCGAGGCCTATCTCGCCAACCGCCGCAGCAAAAGCGTGCTGATCGGCCTGTAATCCAATCAAAGCAGGTGAGGGACGTTCGATGAAAACCCACAACATTGCGATCATCAAGGGCGACGGCATCGGGCATCCCGTGGTCGATGCCGCCTGGGAAGTCCTGCAGGCCGCGGCGAAGCAGTCCGGCTTTGCACTGAGCGGCACCGAGATGCCCTGGTCCTGCGCCCATTACAAGGAAACCGGCGTGATGATGCCGGCCGACGGCATCGACACGCTGCGCAAGTACGACGCCATCCTGCTGGGTGCGGTCGGCTGGCCGGCGGAGGTGCCGGATGCGGTGTCGCTGCACGGGCTGCTGCTGCCCATCCGCAAGGCGTTCGACCAGTACGCCAACGTCCGCCCGCACCGGCTGCTGCCGGGGGTGGAGGGGCCGCTGCGACGCGGCGGCTTCGACATCCTGTGCATCCGTGAGAACACGGAAGGCGAATATGCCGGCGCCGGCGGGCGCATCCATCAGGGAACGCCGCATGAGGTGGCGGTGGAGACCGGCGTCTTCACCCGCATGGGGGTGGAGCGCATCCTGCGCTTCGCTTTCGCCCAGGCCCGCGCCCGGCGCGGCAAGCTGGCCTCCGTCACCAAGTCGAACGCGCAGAAATATTCGATGGTCTTCTGGGATGAGATCACCCGCCAGCTGGCCGCCGAACACCCGGACGTCGAGGTCACCAGCTATCACGTCGACGCCATGGCGGCGCGCATGGTGACCGCCCCGGAAAGCCTGGACGTCGTCGTCGCCTCCAACCTGTTCGGCGACATCCTCACCGACCTGGGTGCGGCGATCCAGGGCGGGTTGGGCTTCGCCGCCTCGGCCAACCTGAACCCCGACCGCAAGGCGCCGTCGATGTTCGAACCGGTGCACGGCTCGGCCCCCGACATCGCCCATCTCGGCATCGCCAACCCGATCGCCGCCATCTGGTCGGGTGCGATGATGCTGGAGCATCTGGGGGAAAAGGCCGCCGCCGACCGCGTCATGGCAGCGCTGGGCGACACCACCGGCCGCGGCATCGGCACGGTTCCCGGCAAGGACAAGACGGATGCGATCACCGCCGCCGTGCTTTCGGCGCTGTCGTGATCCCCGTCGCCTTTAATTCACCCGAAGCGGAAAACACAAGATCATGACCCATCACCTGACGGACCCCTCCCTGTTCCGCGAACAGGGGCTGATCGGCGGGCGCTGGTGCGACGGGGCTGCCGGACGGACCATCGACGTCCGGAACCCGGCGACCGGCCGCCCGCTCGGCAGCGTTCCCGACATGGACGGTACCGACGCCCGCGACGCCATCGCCGCGGCTGCCGAGGCCTACCCTGCCTGGAAGCGGCGCACCCATGCCGACCGCGCTGCGCTGCTGGAGCGCTGGCACGCCCTGATGATCGAGAATCTGGAGGATCTGGCCCGCCTCCTGACGCTGGAGCAGGGCAAGCCGCTGGACGAGGCGCGGGGCGAGATCCGCTATGGCGCCTCCTTCGTCAAATGGTTCGCCGAGGAGGCGCGGAGGATCGGCGGGACCACCATCCCCTCCCCCACGCCCGACCGCCGCATCGTCGTGTTGAAGGAGCCGGTCGGCGTCTGCGGCATCATCACGCCGTGGAACTTCCCCAACGCCATGATCACCCGCAAGGTGGCCCCTGCGCTGGCCGCCGGCTGCACCGTGGTCATCAAGCCGTCGGACTTCACGCCCTACTCGGCGCTGGCGCTCGGCGTGCTGGCCGAGCGGGCCGGCATCCCGGCCGGCGTCATCAACATCCTGACCGGCCGGCCGGAAGCCATCGGCGAGGAACTGCTGGCGAACGAGACCGTCCGCAAGATCTCCTTCACCGGCTCCACCCGCGTCGGCTCGCTGCTGATGCGCGGGGCCGCCGACGGCATCAAGCGGCTGAGCCTGGAGCTGGGCGGCAACGCCCCCTTCATCGTCTTCGACGACGCCGACCTCGATCAGGCGGTGGAGGGAGTCATCCTCTCCAAGTTCCGCAACGGCGGCCAAACCTGCGTCTGCGCCAACCGCATCCTGGTGCAGGCTGGCGTCTACGACGCTTTCCGCGACCGTCTGGTCGCCCGCGTCAACGCCATGCGGGTAGGATCGGGGCTGGAGCCGGGGGTCGCCATCGGCCCGATGATCAACGCCGCCGCCGTCGAGAAGATCGAGCGCCACGTCGCCGACGCGCTGTCCAAGGGGGCGCGCGTCGCGTCCGCCGCCGATGTCGCTGCGGAAGGGCCGCAATATGTCGCCCCGCTGGTGCTGACCGATGCCACCACCGACATGCTGCTTGCCCACGAGGAGACCTTCGGCCCGGTGGCGCCGCTGTTCCGCTTCGAGACGGAGGAGGAGGCCGTCGCGCTCGCCAACGCCACGCCGTTCGGACTGGCCGCCTATTTCTACACCCAGAACCTCGCACGGTCCTGGCGGGTGGGCGAAGCGCTGGAGGCCGGCATGGTCGGGCTGAACACCGGCCTGATCTCCACCGAGGTCGCCCCCTTCGGCGGCGTCAAGCAGTCCGGCCTGGGCCGCGAAGGCGCGCAGGTGGGGATCGAAGAGTATCTGGAGATGAAGACCTTCCACATCGGCGGGCTGGGCTGACAAAGTCCCCTCTCCCCCCGGGGAGAGGGTTAGGGTGAGGGGGACGCGCGGCAGGATTTCCACAAAGGTCCTGCAGTGCATCCCCCTCACCCCGCCCCTCTCCCCGGGGGAGAGGGAGAGTGCCACTTAAACCCCAACGTCACTGAATCCGGTCGAGCGCCTTGTAGTACAGCCCCACCAGCGGCAGGAACCAGGGCTTGCCGAAATGCCCCGGTACCGCGGGCCAGGACAGCCCCTTCAGCGGGTTCCGGTCCTCGCGTCCCAGAATCGCGTCGGCCATGGTCATGCCGAGATGGGTGGACAGCTGCGCACCGTGACCGGAATAGCCCATGGCGTACCACAGGCCGTCGTGATAGCCGGCGCGCGGGTAGCGGTCGCTGGTCATGTCCACCAGACCGCCCCAGCAATAATCGATGTCGATACTGGCGATCTGCGGGAAGATCCGCGCCAGACCCGCCCGCAGGATCGCGCCGCTCTTGGCGTCGGATTGCTGGTCGGACGTTGCCGAGAAGCGCGCCCGGCCGCCGAAGATCAGGCGCCGATCCGGCGACAGGCGGAAGTAGTTGCCGATGTTCATCGACGTGACGTAGGTGCGGTTGCCCGGCACCACCGAGGCGATCTCACCGTCGCTCAGCGGCCGGGTGGCGATGATGAAGCTGCCGACCGATATGATCCGGCGGCGGAAATGGCTGAAATTCGGCGTGGTGTAGGCGCCGGTGGCGACCAGCACCTCCTTGGCGGTCACCGTTCCGCGCGGCGTGGACAGCGTGTGGCGGTCGCCCGTCCGGGTGATGGCGCCGACCGGCGCGTTCTCGACCAGCACCGCGCCATGCCGCTTGGCCGCATCAGCCAGCCCGACGACGAAGCGGCCCATATGCATCATCGCGCTCTTGCGCGACAGCATCGCGCCGTAGAAGGGCGAGCCGACCTCCCCCTTCAGATCCTCGGCGCTCAGCAGCGCGGTGTCGGGATCGACCTCGCGGTGCACGACTTCGAAGTTGCGGGCGATCGCCTCGAAATGCGCCGGCTTCGAGGCCAGCTTCAGCTTGCCGGCATGGCGGAAATTGCAGTCGATCCCCTCTTCGGCGATCAGCGCCTCCAGCGTTTCGATCGACTGGTCGAAGGCGCGATAGAGCGCGATGGCGCGCTCCGTTCCCAGGGCGGTCTTGGCGGCGATGAAGCTGTGCGCCAAACCGTTGTTGAGGTGCCCGCCGTTGCGCCCCGACGCGCCGCCGCCGATGCGACCGGCCTCCAGCACGATCACCCGTGCACCGGCCTTCGCCAACTGGCGGGCGGCACCCAGGCCGGTGAACCCCCCTCCGACGATGGCGACGTCGTACTGGCCCTCGACAGTTCCCTCGGCCCCGCCCGAGAAGGCTGGAGCGGTGTCGTGCCAGTAGGAGACGAATTTCATGACCCGGGTCCTTCCCATTGCAGCCTGAACCGTGAAAAGCGTCCCTTACAGCCCGACCACGCCGGGCAGGCCGGAGATGTCGCGGATCTCGGTATAGCCGTAATAGGGGTTGGCCGGTTCGTGGCCGCGGTTGACCCAGACCTTGTTGCGGATCCCCAGATCATGCGCCGACATCAGGTCGTAGCGGAAGGAGGAGGAGCAATGCAGGATGTCCTCCGGCCCGCAGCCGAGCATGTCGAACATGTATTCGAACGCCTGGAAGCGCGGCTTGTAGGCCTGGGCCTGTTCGGCGGTGTAGACGGCATGGAAGGGCGCGCCCAGCTTCGCCACGTTCGACGGAATCTGGTCGTTCATGGCGTTGGACAGGATAACCAGCGGGATTTCCTTGGCGACCTTGGCCAGCCCGGCCGGCACGTCCGGGTGCGGCCCCCAGGTCGGAACCCGCTCATAGACCATGCGCGCGTCCTCGTCGCGGAAGACGACATTGTTGCGCTTGCAGGTGCGCTCCAGCGAATTGTGCACGACCTCGGCGTAGGGCTTCCAGTCGCCCATGATCTCGTCGAGACGGTAGGCGGCGAAGTTCTTGATGAACTCCGTCATCCGCGCCTCGTCGAGGATCGGTCCGTACAGATCGCGGGCGGCTTCGGCCATCTGGAAGTTGATCAGCGTGCCGTGGCAATCGAAGGTGACGTATTTCGGCCGGAACTGGCTCATGGCTGCTTCCTCGGAATTGGGGGGCGGTGGGAAGGGAATGGCGGAGGGCGCGTTCGGCCCTGCCCCATGATCCTAGCGTCGCCGCAATGCCGGGCCTGACCGAATTGCCCGGCGCGAAAGCACAAAGTTCCGTTTCCGTCTCGACGCTCAGCATTTGGTTGGGAGCGGGGCGGCGATCCGGCGCCCAAAACCGGCGCCAGGCACCCCATCCGCGGCATCGGCCGCTCCAGTCACGGCATAAGATGCGGCCGGCCGCCGAAGCAAAGGTGGAAGATATCGCGGCGGGCGTCGCCTTCAGACGAACGTCCGGGGGCGCTAAGCTCACTCTTGGGGCAGAGGGTGAAAGGACTGCCCATGAGCAAGAATACGGTTCCCAAAAAAGCGGTTCACTGTCTGGCTTTCCAGCCCAAGCATCTCGAGGATGCGCTGGTCCTGTCGCGGCAGGCGCAATGGCCGCACCGCCTGGAAGACTGGTCGCTGACCCTTTCGCTGAGCCGGGGACTGGTCGCCGTGGACGCGGAGACGTCGCAGGTGGTCGGCACGGTGCTGTTGACCCCCTATGGCGAGGATGCCGCCACCATCAACATGGTCATCGTCGATGAAGGCTGGCGCGGGCTGGGCCTTGGCCGCCGCCTGATGGACGAGGCGATGGCCCTCGCCGGAGACCGCCCTCTGCGCCTCGTCGCCACGACCGACGGGCTGCCGCTTTACGAAAAGCTGGGCTTCCACGAAATCGGCACCGTCCTTCAGCACCAGGGGGAGGCCAGTCCGATGTCAGTGGTTGCAATGGAAGACGTCGCCCCGGCCAACACCGACGACCGCGCCGCCATCGCCGCCCTCGACCGGCAGGCCTTCGGCGCCGACCGCAACCTGCTGCTGAAGCGTTTCGCCGAGATCGGATCCTTCACGCTTCTGCGCCGGCACGGTGTTCCCGTCGGCTTCGCCGCCCTGCGCGACTTCGGCCGCGGTCAGGTCATCGGCCCGGTGGTGGCGCCCGATGCGGACGGCGCCAAGGCCCTGATCTGCCCGATCATCGCCGCAAATGCCGGCAAATTCCTGCGGGTGGACACCACCGCGGACACCGGCCTCGGCCCTTGGCTGACCGACTGCGGTCTGCGTCATGTCGGCGGCGGCATCGCCATGCGCCGCGCCGCTCCCACCCCATCGGCGCCTGCATCGCCGGCCGCCGTTTCGACTTTCGCGCTCGCCAGCCAGGCACTCGGCTGATCCGGAGAGGACCATGCTCAGCAATTCCCTGATCGAACTCGACCGTGCCCATCTGGTGCATCCCGTCGCCTCATACCGCGGCCATGAGAAGGCCGGCGTCCGGGTGATCGCCTCCGGCTCCGGGGCGACCCTCACCGACACGTCCGGCCATCGGCTGGTGGACGGCTTCGCCGGCCTGTGGTGCGTCAATGCTGGCTATGGGCAGAAGAGCCTCGTCGAGGCCGCCACCCGCCAGATGCAGGAACTGCCCTACGCCACCGGCTATTTCGGGCTCGGCAGCGAACCGGCGATCCGGCTGGCGGCGGCGCTGGCCGAACGCGCCCCCGGCGACCTGAACCACGTTTTCTTCACGCTCGGCGGCTCGGACGCGGTGGACAGCACCATCCGCTTCATCCGCTACTACTGGCAGGCCAAGGGCCAGCCGCAGCGCGACCAGTTCATCTCGATCGAGCAGGGCTATCACGGCTCCTCCACGGTCGGCGCCGGGCTGACCGCCCTGCCCGCCTTCCATGCCGGCTTCGGCGTGCCGTTCGACTGGCAGCATAAGATTCCGTCGCACTACGCCTACCGCAATCCGGTCGGCGACGATGCGGACGCGATCATCGCCTCCTCGCTGGCGGCTCTCGACGCCAAGATCGCCGAGATCGGCGGGCCGGAGCGGGTCGCCGCATTCTATGCCGAACCGATCCAGGGCTCGGGCGGCGTCCTGGTTCCGCCCGACGGCTGGATGAAGGCGATGTGCGACCGTTGCCGCAGCCTGGGCATCCTGTTCGTCGCGGACGAGGTGATTACCGGCTTCGGCCGCACCGGCCCGCTGTTCGCCTGCACCGACGACGGCGTGGTCCCCGACCTGATGACCACGGCGAAGGGCCTGACCTCCGGCTATGTGCCGATGGGGGCGGTCTTCCTGTCGGACGCGGTTTATGCCACCATCGCCGATGCCGCAGGCGCCGCCGCGGTCGGCCATGGCTACACCTACTCCGCCCACCCCGTCAGTGCCGCGGTGGGGCTTGAGGCGTTGCGGCTGTACGAGGACGGCCTGCTGGCCAACGGCGTCAAGGCCGGCGCCCGGCTGATGGCGGGACTGCAGGCCCTGCGCGATCATCCGCTGGTCGGCGACGTGCGCGGACGCGGCATGCTGGCCGCCATCGAACTGGTGGTGGACAAGGAGCGCAAGACCCCGCTGCCGGCCGCCGCCGAGCCGTCCCGGCGGATTTTCGACCGCGCCTGGACCAACGGGCTGGTCATCCGCGCCTTCGCGAACGGCGTACTGGGCTATGCCCCGCCGCTCTGCTGCACCGACGACGACATCGACGCGATCCTGGAGCGCACGGCCCAAACACTCGACCAGACGCTGGAGGACCCCGACGTCCGCCGGGCGATGCGATAGGGGAAAAGGGCGCGTCCGCGCAAGAATCCGTGAACACCCCCGTATCCAGCATTTTCTGCTGTACGGCGCCGATATTCAGAGACAGGCGTCAAGCCGATAGACCACACTGGATGGTACAGACGACCGGAACTTTGGCCCCTCTCCAGCGGGGCCATTTCCAGAAGGGCCACCTCCAGAAGACACCCCGGCGGCCGATTCCGCCGGACCTGAAACGCCCCGCCGAACCGGAACGGTTCCCACGCGGTCCTTGATGAGGAGTTGGTGCGTTGCCCAAGAGTCTGCTGAATTTCAAATATCTGACCTTCGACGTCGTCGGCACCCTGATCGACTTCGAAGCCGGCCTGAAGGACTGCCTCGCCGCAATCGCGGCAGAGGCCGGGACCACGGTGGACGGCGAAGCGG
The DNA here is from genome assembly GCF_051124815.1 of Azospirillum sp. B2RO_4. Lineage (NCBI taxonomy): Bacteria > Pseudomonadati > Pseudomonadota > Alphaproteobacteria > Rhodospirillales > Azospirillaceae > Azospirillum > Azospirillum sp. B2RO_4. The sequence goes on from NZ_CP118488.1 coordinate 75,309, forward strand.
CGCTGACCCTCTACCGCGAGGCGCGCTACTCCGACGCCACCGGCCTGTTCCCCGACGATCTGGTTCGGGTCTATTCGGTCATCGCGCCGCAGTTGGGCCTTCCCGCCGGCACACAGTACGGTGAGCGCCTGCGCGATTCCGCGGCCTCCTGGGCCGCTTTCCCCGACAGCAGGGACGCCATGGCCCGGCTGGCCAAGCGCTACAAGCTGATCGCGATGACCAATGCGCGGCGCTGGGCCTTCACCCATTTCTCCCGTGAGTTGGGCGATCCCTTCTATGCCGGCTTCACCGCCGACGACACCGGCGTCGAGAAGCCCGACCCCGCCTTCTTCCAGCAGGTGTTCGATTTCGTCGAGCACGACGGCGGAAGCAAGGACGACATCCTGCACGTCGCCCAGAGCCAGTATCACGACATCGGAGTCTCGCGTCGCCTCGGCATGACCAACTGCTGGATCCAGCGGCGTCATGCGCAGAAGGGCTATGGCGGCACCATCGAGCCCGCAGAGTTCACCGAACCCGATTTCCATTTCCGCTCGATGGCGGAACTGGCCGATGCCGTCGACGCGGCGGCGGCAGAGCCGAAGACGGTCTCCGCGTAACCGGACCAAACCGGAGCGCGCCAAAAAATAAGAAACAGACAACACACGAACAGAGCGAGGCTAGCATGACAAAGACGCCTGACAGCTGGACCCGGATCGACGACAGCATGGTCGAAAGCGCCATCCGGCGCGGGGCCAACCGCCGCGATCTGCTCAAGATGCTGCTGGCGGGGGGCGTATCGCTCACCGCCGCCAATTTCCTCGTGGGCCGCGCCAGCGCCGCGGTATCCGAGGAACCGGTGAAGGGCGGCACGCTGAAGGCCGCCGGCTGGTCGTCATCCACCGCCGACACGCTCGACCCGGCGAAGGCGTCGCTGTCGACCGACTATGTCCGCTGCTGTGCCTTCTACAACCGCCTGACCTTCCTCGACAAGGCCGGCATCCCCAAGATGGAGCTGGCCCAGTCGGTCGATACCGAAGACGCCAAGACCTGGACGATCAAGCTGCGCAAGGGCGTGACCTTCCACGACGGCAAGTCGCTGACCGCCGACGACGTGGTGTTCTCGCTGAAGCGCCATCTCGATCCGGCCGTCGGGTCCAAGGTCGCGAAGATCGCCGCCCAGATGACCGACATCAAGGCGGTCGACAAGAACACCGTCGCCATCACGCTGGCCACCCCGAACGCCGACCTGCCGACCATCCTGGCCATGCATCACTTCATGATCGTGGCCGACGGCACCACCGACTTCTCCAAGGGCAACGGCACCGGCGCCTTCATCTGCAAGAGCTTCGAGCCGGGCGTGCGCTCCGTCGGCGTGCGCAACCCCAATTACTGGAAGGGTGGCCCGTACGTCGATTCCTTCGAGTTCTTCGCCATCAGCGACGACAACGCCCGTGTCAACGCGCTGCTGTCCGGCGACATCCATCTGGCCGCGGCGATCAACCCGCGCTCCACGCGCCTGGTCGACGGCCAGCAGGGCTTCACCCTGTCCAAGACGACGTCCGGCAACTACACCGACCTGAACATCCGCCTGGACATGGAGCCGGGCAGCCGCAAGGATTTCGTGGACGGGATGAAATATCTCGTCAACCGCGAGCAGATCGTGAAATCGGCCCTGCGCGGCTTCGGCGAGGTCGGCAACGATCAGCCGGTGTCCCCGGCCAGCCCCTACCACAACGCTGCGCTGAAGCCCAAGGCCTTCGATCCGGAACGGGCCAAGTCGCTGTTCAAGAAGGCGGGTGTGCTGGGGCAGTCTATCCCGGTGATCACGTCCGATGCCGCCTCGTCCGCCGTCGACATGGCCATGGTGATCCAGGCCGCCGGCGCCGACATCGGCATGAAGCTCGACGTCCAGCGCGTGCCGTCCGACGGTTATTGGAGCAACTACTGGCTGAAGGCGCCGATCCATTTCGGCAACATCAACCCGCGCCCGACGCCGGACATCCTCTTCTCCCTGCTCTACGCCTCCGAAGCGCCGTGGAACGAGAGCAAGTACAAGTCCGAGAAATTCGACAAGCTGATGCTCGAAGCGCGCGGCACGCTCGCCTGGGCCAAGCGCAAGGAACTGTACGACCAGATGCAGGTGATGATCTCCGAAGAGGCCGGCACCATCATCCCCGCCTACATCTCCAACGTGGACGCCATCACCAGCAAGCTGAAGGGCTTGGAAGCCAACCCGCTGGGCGGCATGATGGGCTACGCGTTCGCCGAATATGTCTGGCTGGCAGCCTGATATGATGGATCGGCGGGACGGGGCGGGCGATGGCCCGACCGTCCCGTCCCGCCGTGGCCCCTCTCGTCGCCGCCCATCCGGGCAAGCCCTCCGGGGGCGCCTCACCATGCGGAGGCCAGCCATGACATCACGCGTTCCCTCCCTTATCCTCGGCCGGCTGTTCATCGCGCTGGTCACCCTGACCATCGTGTCCTTCGCGGTCTTCTTCGCCACAACACTGCTGCCCGGCGATACGGCGACCATCCTGCTGGGTCAGGCGGCGACGCCGGAAGCGATCGCCGGCCTGCGCACGGCCATGCACCTCGACGAACCGGCCCTGCTGCGCTTCTTCTACTGGATCGGCGGGCTGTTCCAGGGCGATCTCGGCATCTCCTACGCCAACCATATGCCGGTGGCGACGCTGATCGGCGGGCGGCTGCTCAACACGCTGAAGCTTGCCGGCCTGACCACCCTGATCACGGTTCCGCTTGCGCTGACGCTCGGCATCACCGCCGCCATGTGGCGGGGCACGCTGTATGACCGTATCGTCACCATCGCCACCATCGGCGTCATCTCGGTTCCGGAATTCGTGCTGGCGACCTTGGCCGTCCTGGTGTTCGCCGTTTACCTGAAATGGTTGCCGGCCCTGTCCTTCACCTACAATGTCGACAGTTTCGCCGGGCTCATGCGGGCCTATGCCATGCCGGTCATCACGCTGACCTTCGGGGTTTCGGCGCAGATGATCCGCATGAGCCGCGCCGCCGTGATCGAAACGCTGAACACGCCCTATGTCGAGATGGCGCTGCTGAAAGGCGCGTCGCGCCCGCGGCTGGTCCTGCGCCATGCCTTGCCCAACGCGCTCGGCCCGATCTCCAACGCGGTGGCGCTGTCACTGTCCTATCTGGTGGGTGGCGTCATCATCGTCGAGACGATCTTCAACTATCCCGGCATCGCCAAGCTGATGGTGGACGCGGTGTCCACCCGCGACCTGCCGCTGATCCAGTCCTGCGCGATGATCTTCTGCGTGGGCTATCTGATCCTGATCACCGCCGCCGACATCGTCGCCATCCTGTCGAACCCGAGGCTCCGATGAAGACACACACCTCCACCGGCTCCCTCGCAACATGGTCCGGCTACAGGATCAATCCGGTAGGCCTGGTCAGTTTCTGCGTGGTTCTGTTCTGGGCGCTGGTCGCCCTGTTCGCCCCCTACCTCGCCCCTCACTCCGTGGGCGACATGGTCGACCTCGATTACTTCGGCCCGATGAGGCCCGGACTGTGGCTGGGGTCGGATTATCTCGGCCGTGACATGCTGTCCCGCATCATCTACGGCACCCGCTACACCGTCGGCATCTCGCTGGCCGCCGTCTTCATCGCCTGCTTCTCCGGCGTCGTGCTGGGCATGACCTCCGCCGTGCTGCGCGGGCCGGTGGACATGGTGGTGAGCCGGGTGCTCGATGCTATGAATTCCATCCCGAGCAAGCTGTTCGGCCTGATGGTGGTGGCTGCGGTGGGGTCGTCGATCCCGGTGCTGATCCTGACGCTGTCGGTCATCTACATCCCCGGAGCCTACCGTTTCAGCCGCTCGCTGGCGGTCAACATCGACACCATGGACTTCATCATGGTCGCCCGCATCCGCGGGGAAAGCCTGCCCTACCTGATCGGGTCGGAGATCCTGCCCAACATCGTCGGTCCGGTTCTGGCCGATCTTGGCCTGCGCTTCGTCTTCATCGTGCTGCTGCTGTCGGGCTTGTCCTTCCTGGGTCTGGGGGTCCAGCCGCCCTACGCCGACTGGGGCGCGCTGGTGCGCGAGAACATCGGCGGCCTGCCCTTCGCGGCGCCCGCCGTGATCGTGCCATCGCTGGCCATCGCCACCCTGACCATCAGCGTCAATCTGCTGATCGACAATCTTCCGCGGAAGATTCGGGACCGGAGTGCCTCCTGATGACGAACCTCGTCAAAATCCGCGGCCTGACGGTCGAGGCCACCACCGATTCCGGCCGCTGGCTCCAGATCCTGAAGGGCATCGACCTCGACATCGCCGCCGGCGAGACCGTCGCCTTCATCGGCGAAAGCGGGTCGGGCAAGACCACCGCCGCGATGACCCTGCTGGGCTACGCGCGTCCCGGCTGCCGGATCTCCGGCGGCACGGTGCTGGTCGACGGCCATGACATGGTGACCCTTTCGGAAAAACAGCGGGCGGCCCTGCGCGGCACGGTCGTGGCCTATGTGCCGCAGAGTGCGGCGGCGGCCTTCAACCCGGCGGCGACGATCATGGATCAGGTCATCGAGGTGACGCGGATCCACCAGTTGATGCCGCCGGACGAGGCCCGCCGACGGGCGGTCGACCTGTTCCGCGCCCTGTCGCTGCCCAATCCCGACAGCATCGGCGACCGTTACCCGCATCAGGTGTCCGGCGGGCAGTTGCAACGTCTGGCGGCGGCGATGGCCCTCATCGGCGATCCCAAGGTGGTGATCTTCGACGAGCCGACGACGGCGCTCGACGTCACCACCCAGGTCGAGGTGCTGCGCGCCTTCAAGGCGGTGACCACCAAGCGCCGGATCGCCTGCGTCTATGTCTCTCACGATCTTGCCGTCGTCGCCCAGATCGCCGACCGCATCATGGTGCTGCGCCACGGAGAGGTGCAGGAAACCGGCAGCGTCCACGACATCCTGACGCACCCAAGCCACCCCTATACCAGGGAATTGCTTCACGCCTTCCATCCCGACACCGGCGGACGGGTCGCCGCGGCGGAGGCCTTTGCCACCGATGCCTCCCCGCTGCTGGAGATCAAGACGCTGAGCGCCGGCTACGGCCCGCCGCAGGCGAACGGGATGCCGCTGGCCCTCGCGGTCAAGGGGGTGAGCCTGCAGGTGAAGCGGGGCACCAACCTGGGCATCATCGGGGAGTCCGGCTGCGGAAAATCGACCCTGGCACGCGCCATCGCCGGCATCCTGCCGGCCTGCAACGGCGATATCCAGTTCGACGGGCGCGAACTGTGGCACAGCGCCCGCCAGCGCAGCCGCGAGCAGCTGCGCGATCTTCAGATCGTCTTCCAGCATGCCGACACGGCGCTGAACCCGGCCAAGTCGATCGAGGATATCCTCGGCCGCCCGCTGACCTTCTATCACGGCCTGCGCGGCAAGGCCCGCGATGCGCGGATCGATGCGCTGATGGACATGGTCCGCCTGCCCCGCGCCCTACGCCACCGCCTTCCGGCTGAACTGTCGGGCGGCCAGAAGCAGCGGGTGAATTTCGCCCGAGCGCTCGCCGCCGAACCGAAGCTGATCCTGTGCGACGAGATCACCTCTGCCCTCGACACCGTCGTCGCATCGACGATCATCGATCTGCTGAAGGAGCTGCAGCGCGAGCTTGGCCTGTCCTATGTCTTCATCAGCCACGACCTGTCGGTGATCGAGGCGATCTGTGACGAGATCATCGTGATGTATCGCGGTCAGGCGGTGGAGACCATCGTCCCCTCCGCCCGGCAGCAGCCGCAGCATCCCTATTCGCAGCTGCTGTTCTCGTCGGTTCCGAAGCTGGACCCGACCTGGCTCGACACGCTGGACATCGACCCCGAACGGATGCGGGTCGCCTGACCGCCCCCTCCATTCCGCGCGGTTCGCCGCCGCGCGGGATGCGGCGGTTCCACCGGACAAGCCCTCACATCGGAAACAGCGTGGTCAGCGGCATATGGGCCCGCACGATCGGCGACTTCAGCACGACATAGCTGAAATACTTGTCGATGCCGATGTCCATGTCGGTCAGCTTCTCCATGATCTCCTGATACTCGCCGATGCCGGACGTGACGAACTTCAGCATGTAGTCGTAGCCGCCGGACACCAGATGGCATTCCAGCATCTGTTCGATCTTCTTGACGGCGGCCAGGAAGCGGGCGAAATCGACCTGCCGGTGGTTCTTCAGCGTCACCTCGGTGAAGACTGTCAGGGTCTGGCCGAGTTTGCTGACGTTGATCTGCGCCGTGTAGCCTTCGATGTAGCCCTCGGCTTGCAGCTTCTTGACCCGCATCAGGCAGGGGCTGGGCGACAGGTTCACCAGCTCGGCCAACTCCACGTTGGTGATCCGGCCGTTCTTCTGGAGCTGATGCAGAATCTTGATGTCGATGCGGTCCAGCTTCATGGGGAACCCATCCGGTTCGAGGGCGGGAAACGGAAAACGACAGCAGAAAATTCTGCCGACCTGACCCGATCAGCTTAGCACGCGCCGCCTGCCTGTCGATGACCAAGACGCAGGTCCCCGGCAGAACAAAGCATCATGACTTACGCCAACGACAGAAGATAATGCCGTTGAATCGGCCAAAGCAGCGCCTGCCGGCCCGTGTGGCGTGGCTAGATGGCGCAATGCCGAAATCGGAGACCCGTCCAATGCCAGCCCCATTGCAAACCATCGCGTCCTCCCCGAAGCTGCCCGAACAGGCCGACGTCGTCGTGATCGGCGGCGGCATCGTCGGCGTCTGGGCGGCCTACTTTCTGGCCCGGCGCGGACTGTCGGTGGCCTTGGTGGAGAAGGGGCGGGTCGGGGCGGAGCAGTCCAGCCGCAACTGGGGCTGGTGCCGGCAGCAGAACCGCGATGCGCGGGAACTGCCGATGGCGACCAAGAGCCTCGATTTGTGGGAGCGCTTTGCCGCCGAAACCGGGGAGGACACCGGCTTCAGCCGCTGCGGTCTGCTCTATCTCAGCAATGACGATCAGGAGTTGGCCGGCTGGGCGCGCTGGCGCGACTTCGCCCGGACGGTCGGCGTCACCACCCACATGCTGAACGGCGCCGAGGCCGCCGAGCGCGGCCGGGCAACCGGAAAGCCCTGGAAGGGCGGCGTCTTCTCGCCGTCGGACGGCATCGCCGATCCGGCCCGCGCGGCTCCCGCCGTGGCGCGGGCGATCATGACGCTGGGCGGCACGGTGCATCAGGGCTGCGCCGCGCGCGGGCTGGAAACCAGCGGCGGGCGGGTCAGCGGCGTCGTCACCGAAATGGGCACGATCCGCACCAAGCTGGTGGTCCTGGCAGGCGGGGCCTGGGCCTCCTCCTTCTGTCACCAGATCGGCGTGCGCTTCCCGCTCGCCTCCATCCGCTCGTCGATCCTGTCGGTCGGTCCCAGCCCCACGGGGCTTCCCGACGCTCTGCACACCGCCGCGGTGTCGGTCACCCGGCGCGGCGACGGCGGCCACACGCTGGCGATCAGCGGACGCGGGCGCCTCGATCCGACCATGCAGCAGATCCGCTTCTCGCCGCAATTCATGCCGATGTTCAGCCGGCGCTGGCGCAGCCTGATGCCCGGCGGGCTGGAGGGGATGCGCTCAGGCCATGAGACACTGCGGCGCTGGCGGCTCGACCGCCCGACGCCGATGGAGCGGGTGCGGGTGCTCGACCCCACGCCGGACCGCAGCACCATCCGCCTGACCCACGAGCGGGCCATGGCCCTGCTGCCCGGCCTGAAGGGCGCGCCGGTCACCGCCGCCTGGGCCGGCTACATCGACAGCACGCCCGACGGCGTGCCAGCCATCGGCGAAGTCGGCAGCCTGCCCGGCCTGATCCTCGCCGCCGGTTTCAGCGGCCACGGCTTCGGCATCGGCCCAGGCGCCGGCCACCTGATCGCCGACCTCGTCACCGATCAGGCGCCGATCGTCGATCCCAAGCCCTATCACCCCGACCGCTTCGCCGGCTTCTCCGCCGGCAAGGTCGCCGATTTCTGAACTTTGCCTGAGCCGTCAGGCGCCGCCCGGCACCAGAGAGCGGGCGGCCCGGCGCAGGCAGTCGCGCATCAGATCATGGCTGCCCGACAGCGGCCGTTCCTTGCTGGTCAGGATGGTGATGGGCACGCGGATGCTCGGGCGGAAGGGCCGCTGAACGATGCCGGAGAACTGATTCCACGGCAGAAGCCCGTCGACGACCGCCACGCCGATCCCCTCCCGCACGTAGGGCAGCGCTGTGATCGAGAGGTCGATTTCCACCGCCGGGGCATAAACGCCGCCCTCCGCCTCGACCGCACCCGCCAACAACCGGCCGGGCAGCGTGTCCACGCGGTAGGAAATCAGCGTTTCCTCCACCAGGTCGGCAAAGCCGACTTCGGCATTCCGGGCCAACCGATGCCCCTCCGGCAGAAGGCAGACCAGTTCCGCATGGCCCACCGTTTCGACATCAAGATCGTGGTGGGGCATGTCGTTCATCGCCACCCCCAGCAGGACATCACCGCTGCGCAGCATGTCCAGAATGCTGGCGACCGGCGCGACCAGCGACCGCACGACGATGTCGGGATGCGCCTCACGGAAGGCCGTCAACGCCTTGGGAACGATGGACATGGAAGGCGGGGCGGAAGCGGCGAGACGGACCAGTCCGGTGCGGCCATGGCGCATGTCGACCGTGCGCCGGCGCAGGGCGCCGAGTTCGGCAAAGATGCGCTCGGCCTCCGGATACAGCTCGTTGGCCTCCTGCGTCGGCACCAGACGCCCGCGCACCCGGTCGAACAGCTTGAAGCCGAGTTGATCCTCGGCATGCAGCAGGATCTGGCTCAAGGCCGGCTGCGAGATGTTCAGCATCGCCGCCGCCCCGGTCACGGTTCCACAGCGCATCAGCATGCAGAAGACTTCCAGTTGGCGGGCTTGCATTCACGGTCCTGGGCGCTGGCGGAATGGGAGGGAGGCGGCAAAGCCCGGCCACGACTATAGCGACCCGAACCTCTCAGGGGAGCGGCAATTCGGCATCCACGCCCGCGCCGCTCCCACGCAAGACGTCCAGGAATCGCTCCAGCACCAGATTCGGCTGGGCGCCCTTCTTCGTCACCACCTGGAACTCCAGGGCATGATGGAAGGTGTCGGGCAGCAGCGCCCGCATCATGCCGCGCTCCACCCATTGCCGGGCATAATGGGTGGGCAGAAAGCCGACATAGCAGCCGGTGAGGATCAGGAACGCCACCCCTTCGCGGTCGGTGGCCGTCGCGGTGTTGTTCAGTTCGTGCGGAAGCTGCGCCTGGGTCGGCGCCACGGCGTCGGCCGCCTCCACCGCCCCGCGCGTCACCGCTCCCTCGGGACGGTCGAACAGCGGATGGCCGTCGCCGCAATAGAGCAGAGATTCTTCCTGATAGAGCGGAAGCCCTGCCAGCCCCGGAAGGCCGCGACGGACCGGGACGACGCCGACGTGCAACTGCCCGTCCAGCACGCCCCGCTCGATCTCGTTGGGGGGAATCATGCGGATGTTGACGCGGACCTCCGGCGCCAGCCGCTTCAGGCCGCGCAGGGCGTGCGTCACCCGCATCTGCGGCATGGTGACGAGGTTGTCGGTGATCCCGATGTTCAACTCGCCGCGCAGGCGTCCATGCAGGGTGTTGATCTCGCTGCGGAAGCTCTCCGTGCTGGCCAGCAGGCGCAGGGTTGCCTCATAGGCCAGATGCCCTTCATCCGTCAGCCTGAAGCCGGCCCGCCCGCGCCGGCAGAGCGTGAGGCCCAGCCGCCGCTCAAGGTCCGCCATGTGCTGGCTGATCGCCGCCCGGCTGATGTTCAGTTCCACCTCCGCGGCGGAAAAGCCGCCGCATTCCACCACCGTCCGGAACACGCGCAGCAGCCGGATGTCGGCATCGCCGATCGGGGCCATGGCCCTGGTGGGTTTGCTCATGCTGGCACCATGAACGGCTGGGGGACAATAGTTAAGCGTACGGTTATGTGAAGTTCTTATAGTTTGGATTTAATCGCAACCGCCAACCGCGCACACTCTTCCACCACAGTGCCCCAACGAAAGCGGGAGAACAGCGGATGGCCCCCCTGGACAACGATCATGCGCAGTCGCTCAGCAAGGCTGCTGGACTGACGCGCGAGGAGCTTGACGCCCATTGGATGCCGTTCAGCGGCAACCGTCAGTTCAAGAACAACCCCCGCATGATCGTGAAGGCGGAGGGGACCTGGTACTGGGATGCCGAGGGGCGCAAGATCTACGACAGCCTGTCCGGTCTGTGGTGCAGCGGCGCCGGCCACTGCCGCCGCGAAATCTCGGAAGCGGTCGCCCGCCAGATCGCGGAGCTGGATTACAGCCCCGCCTTCCAGCACGGCCATCCGGCCGCGTTCAAGCTGGCGCACAAGCTGGCGTCGATGACCCCGGCCGGCCTCGACCATGTCTTCTTCGTCGGTTCGGGGTCCGAAGCGGCCGACACCTCGCTGAAGATGGCGCGGGCCTATTGGCGGATGAAGGGGCAGCCAACCAAGACCAAGCTGATCGGCCGGTCCAAGGGCTATCACGGCGTCAATTTCGGCGGCACCAGCCTGGGCGGCATCGGCGGCAACCGCAAGCTGTTCGGCACCGGCGTCGACGCCGACCATCTGCCCCACACCCTGCTGCCGCAGAACCTGTTCGTGAAGGGCATGCCGGAGGAAGGCGCCTTCCTGGCCGACGCGCTGGAGGAACTGGTGGCGCTGCACGACGCCTCCAACATCGCCGCCGTGATCGTCGAGCCGCTGGCCGGCTCGGCCGGCGTGCTGCCGCCGCCCAAGGGTTACCTGCAGCGGCTGCGCGAGATCTGCGACAAGCACTCCATCCTGCTGATCTTCGACGAGGTCATCACCGGCTTCGGCCGCATGGGCGCGCCCTTCGGCGCCGACGCCTTCGGCGTGGTCCCGGACATCATGAACGTCGCCAAGGGCCTGACCAACGGCGCCGTCCCGATGGGCGCCGTGGTGGCGAAGCACGACATCTACCGGGCCTTCATGGACAATGGCGGGCCGGAGTACATGGTGGAGTTCCCGCACGGCTACACCTATTCCGCCCATCCGGTCGCCTGCGCTGCCGGTCTGGCCGCGCTCGACATCTTCGAGCGGGAGAAGCTGTGGGAAAAGGCCGCGGCGCTGGCGCCGCACTTCGAAACCCTGATCCATGGGCTGAAGGGGCTGAAGAACGTCGCCGACATCCGCAACTACGGCCTGACCGGTGCCGTCACCATCGCGCCGCTGCCGGGCGAGCCAGCCCGACGGCCCTACGAGATCGGCGAGAAGTGCTGGAAGGCCGGCTATTACGTGCGCTTCGGCGGCGACACGCTGCAGTTCGGCCCGCATTTCTACAGCGAGCCGGCCGACCTTGACCGCCTATTCGACGTCGTCGCCGACGCCATCCAGGCGACGGCGTAAGGGCGCCGGCAGCGCATTGCTCCACCCTTCCCTCCCGCGCCGGGAGAAGGGTGGAGCAAAGACCTTGCACAACGAACACCCCCCAGGACACGCCCCATGACCATCGTTGCCCACCTGATCGGCGGCAAGACCGACGCGCCCGCCGGCACCCGCACCGCCGACATCGTCAATCCCGCCACCGGCGACGTGGCCGGACAGGTCGCCCTGGCGTCGCGTGACACGGTGGAAGAGGCCATCGCCGCCGCCGAGGCCGCTTTCCCGGCCTGGCGCGCCACGCCGCCGGCCAAGCGCGCCCGCGTCATGTTCCGCTTCAAGCAGTTGCTGGAGGAGAATGCCGAGCGCATCTGCGCCCTCATCACGGCGGAACACGGCAAGGTTCTGGACGACGCCTTCGGCGAGCTGACCCGCGGCATCGAGAATGTCGAATATGCCTGCGGCGTGCCCGAACTGCTGAAGGGCGAGTTCTCCAAGAATGTCGGGCCGGCAATCGACAGCTGGTCGGAGTTCCAGCCGCTGGGTGTCGTCGCCGGCATCACGCCGTTCAATTTTCCGGCGATGGTCCCGCTGTGGATGTACCCGATCGCCATCGCCTGCGGGAACACCTTCGTCCTGAAGCCGTCGGAGCGCGACCCAAGCTCCGCCCTCTACATCGCCCAGCTGGCGTTGGAAGCCGGCCTGCCGCCGGGCGTGCTGAACGTCGTCAACGGCGACAAGGAGGCGGTGGACACGCTGCTGACCGACCCGCGGGTGCAGGGCGTCAGCTTCGTCGGATCGACCCCGATTGCCGAATATGTCTATTCGACCGCCAGCGCCCATGGAAAGCGGGTGCAGGCGCTGGGCGGCGCCAAGAACCACGCCATCGTCATGCCGGATGCCGATCTGGATAATGCCGTCAATGCGCTGATGGGGGCGGCTTACGGCTCCTGCGGCGAGCGCTGCATGGCGATCTCCGTCGTGGTGGCGGTGGGCGACGAGGTGGCCGACCGGCTGAAGGACAAGCTGTCGGTGGCGCTGCGCGACCTGAAGGTCGGCGCCGGCACCTCGGCCGGCTGCGAGATGGGACCGCTGGTCACCCGCGCGCATTACGAGAAGGTGAAGGCTTATGTCGACCAGGGCGTCGCCGAGGGCGCCGATCTGGTGGTCGACGGCCGCGGACTGGTGGTGCCGGGGCATGAGAACGGCAACTTCCTGGGCGGTTGCCTGTTCGACCGCGTCACCCCGGAGATGACCATCTACCGGGAGGAGATCTTCGGCCCGGTCCTCTGCCTCGTCCGGGTCAAGACGATGCAGGAGGGCATGGACCTGATCGACGCGCACGAATACGGCAACGGCACCTGCCTGTTCACCCGCGACGGCGAGGCGGCCCGCTATTTCAGCGACATGATCAAGGTCGGCATGGTCGGCATCAATGTGCCGCTGCCGGTGCCGGTCGCCTATCACAGCTTCGGCGGCTGGAAGCGGTCGCTGTTCGGCGATCTGTCGGCCTATGGCCCGGACGGTGTGCGCTTCTACACCCGGCGCAAGACCATCACCCAGCGCTGGCCGACCGGCGGGATCCGCGAAGGCGCCCAGTTCGCCTTCCCGTCCATGAAGTAAAGAGCACGCTCGGTCATGACGCCGGTGCCGAGGAAGGCACCGGCGTCGGCATACTCTTGCGCGTGGCTTTCCTAACGGTGGAGACCATCGTTCCGCTTGGCATCCGCCGGCGTCCTTGCGATCTCGGCCAGCAGCTTGCCCGTCGCGACGGCGAGCTGGTTCTGCGTGTACGGCTTGGCAAGCCGCGGCAGGTCGGCGACGACACCCTCCGGCAGATCGGCGTATCCCGTCGCCAGCAGCACCGGCAGGTCCGGAGCCATCGCACGCGCAGCCTTGGCAAGCTCGACGCCGGTCATGCCGGGCATCGCATAGTCGGTCAGCAGCAGGTCGACCGCCTGCCCGCTGCGCAGAAGTTCCAGCGCTTCGCCTCCTGAACCTGCCTCGATGACCGTGTGCCCGAGGTCGGCCAGCATATCGACGGTGCTCATGGCGATCAGCGCGTCATCGTCGACCACCAGCACCACGGCAGGAGACACCTCCGCCGCCGGGGCCGGCGGCAACTCGGCCGCCTGTGCCGGCGTTGTCGCCTTCGGCAGCCACAGCTCCACGAGCGTTCCCTGACCCGGAACGCTCGACAGCCGGAACGCGCCGCCGGACTGTACCGCAAGGCCATGGACCATCGACAACCCCAGCCCGGTGCCTTTGCCAATGCCCTTGGTCGAGAAGAACGGCTCGATCGCCCGCGCAAGCGTTCCCTCGTCCATGCCTGTGCCGCTGTCCCGCACGCTTACATACGGGTAGGAACCGGGCGGCAGCCCGGAAGCGACGGGTACCGGCGCTTCGGCAACCGTCACGGTGAAGGTGCCGCCGTCGGGCATGGCGTCGCGGGCATTCACGGCGAGATTTAGAATAGCCAGCTCAAGCTGGTTGGGATCGATCAGCGCCGGCGCCGTCGCAGGGCGTGCGTCAATGCGGATGACGACGCGCGGGCCGACCGAGCGCTCCAGAAGCGTTTTCATGCCGTCGAGCAGCCCGGCGAGGTCCACCGCCTGCGGCTGCAAATCCTGTCGACGGGCGAAAGCCAGAAGCCTTTGGGTCAGCGTGGCTCCGCGTCGGGCTCCCTGCATAGCGCCATCGAAAAGGCGCTCCGTCGTCGGGTCGGCAGGAAGGCGTTTGCGCAGCAGCTCCAGATTGCCGAGAACCGCCATCAGCAGATTGTTGAAATCATGCGCGACGCCGCCGGTAAGCTGACCCAGGGTCTCCAGCTTCTGAGTCTGGCGCAGCTGCTCCTCGGCGCGTTCGCGGTCGCGGATCTCGTCGCGCAGCTGGTCGAGCGTGGCCGCCAGTTCGCGGGTGCGTTCCTGCACCTTGGATTCCAGCGTCCCGGTCAGGCGCTGCAACGCCTCCTGTGCCGCCTTCTGATCGCTGATGTCGACGATGACGGAGAGCGCTCCGGCCGCCTTCCCGGTGGAGTCCCGCACAGGCAGGCCGCTGACACGGGTCCAGACCGGCTGTTCGCCGGGGGAACGATAAATGAATTCCATGCCGCTGACGGTTTCGCCGCGCAGGGCGCAGGCGCCGGGAAAGCGGTCTCGTGACAGACGACGGCCCTGCGCATCATAACTGATCCAGCTCTCCTCGCCGTCAGGCCGCTGGGACGGGATGACGCGGTCCGGAAGAAAGCGCCGGAATGCCGGATTGGACAGAATGGTCCGGCCGTTCCGGTCCATCAAGTTGACCCCCACCGGCAGATGTTCCACCAGCGTTTCGAAGCGTGCCCGTTCGTCGGCGAGGTCCGCCAGCAGACGCTCGCGCTCCACCAGCCTCGCCCTCGCCTCATATTGCCGGCGCCGGCCGCGCAGACAGGTCCGGACGACGCTGACCAGGGTGGTCGGGTGGAAGGGCCGTTCGACGAAGGTGACGTTGCCCAGCAGTTCGGTCAGGCGCGCCGCCTCCGGCGTGCGCTCGGCACCATCTCCCCGCAGGGTAAGCAGGATGACGGGAAGGTCCGACCATGGCGGCTGCGCGCCGATCCAGGCGACAAGCCCCTGGAGATCGGCGGTGCGCACCGCCTCCTCCGCCAGGATCAGCAGTCCGGCCCCGTCCTCCAGCGCCATGCAAAGCGACGGCAGGTCGGGACAGGCGTGCGCAGCGATCCCGACCTCGCCCAGCAGAGCGGAGGCGACGGTGGCATCCCGTCCGTGCGGCGCCAGGATCAGCGCGCGTTCCGTGGTGGCCGCCTCGTTCAAGCCGGATCATCCTGCAGCAAGGGTCCTCCCTGGCCGATATAGACCGGCACGCCACGCAGAACTCCCTGAAACTCGTCCAGAGGTGGCCCCATGCTGATGCCGCTGCCGGTGATCCGGTATTCGCGGATGGTGTCCTCGTGCGGACCGGCGCGCTTCTTGATCACCGAAATCGCCCGCCGGACACGGCCCAGCGCCTCGAAATAGCGCAGCAGTACGACGGTGTCGGCGAGATAGGTGACATCGACCGGGGACTGCATGTCGCCGATCAGACCATGCTGCGCAATGGTGAGGAAGGTCGTCACGCCCTGCCGGTTCAGGTACAGCAGCAATTCGTGAAGATGCAGGACCAGAAGCTGCTCTTCCGGCATCGCCGCCTGATAGCCGTTGAGGCTGTCGATCACCACGGTGCGGATCTGGTGGTTGTCGACGCAGGCGCGGACCCGATAGGTGAACTCGCCGGGCGCCAATTCCGCCGCATCCACCTGCTCGATGATCAGGCTGCCGCGATCCCGCATGGCTTCAAGGTCGAAGCCCATCGCCCTGGTCCGGGCGAACAGCAGGCCAAGCTCCTCGTCGAACACGAACAGCGCGGCCCGCTCCCCCCGCGCGACGGCGGCCACCATGAACTGAAGCGCCAGCAGCGACTTTCCGGTACCCGCCGGACCGATGATCAGGGCGCTCGATCCGCGCTCCATGCCGCCGCCCAGCAGAGTGTCGAGTTCGGCGATGCCGCTGGCCAGCCGCTCTCCGACGAACCCGGTTCGATGCTCGGCGGCGATCAGCCGGGGGAACACCTGGAAACCGCCGGTGGTGATCGTGCAGTCGTGATAGCCGCCGCGATAGGCTTGCCCACGGTACTTGAGCACCCGCAAGCGCCGCCTCTCCGCGCCGTAGGCCGGTGTCAGCATCTCCAGACGGATAACGCCATGAGCGATGCTGTGGACCGTCTTGTCCATGGTGTCGGTGGTCAGGTCGTCGAGCAACAGCACGGTGGCGCCGTGCCGGGCGAAATAATGCTTGAGGGAAAGGATCTGGCGCCGGTATCGCAATGAACTCTGGGCCAACAACCGGATTTCCGACAGGCTGTCGAGGACGATCCGCATCGGCTTGCAGCGTCCGATCGCCTCGAACATCAGCTTGGTCGTCTCGCCGAGTTCGAGATCGGAGGAGTAAAGCAGACTCTGCTGGTGCGCTTCGTCGAGCAGGCTCTCCGGCGGAACCAGCTCGAACACCGTGATCTCATCACCGAGAGTCCAGCCATGTTCGGCTGCAGCATTGCGCAGTTCGCCCTCGGTTTCCGACAGGGTGATGTAGAGCCCGGCTTCACCGGCCGCCGCGCCGTCGAGCAGGAACTGCAGGGCAATGGTGGTCTTGCCGGTGCCGGGGCTGCCCTCGAGAAGGAAGACACGGTCGCGGGCAAGGCCGCCGGCGAGAATGTCGTCGAGCCCGGTAACGCCGGTTCGCGCCTTGTACGACTTTTCTGAGGATGCGGCCATGGCGGGCTTGGATTTCCGTCGTGAGGGTGTCGGACAGCGCTTGCGTGAAAGCGCTGTCCAGAGTGTCGGCAACGGCACGCCACGCATGCCATAGGTCATGCGTCGATTGAAAGTCGGGCTGCAAGCGGGCGGGAATGCCACAGAGTGGGGCCAGCCGGGCAACCATCTCTGCCTTGACGGCGACCGTGCCTGCAAGCATGGCCCCCGGGCTGAGGTGGAGGATCAATGGACGAAGATAAATCTGTACTCATCGATCCCGACCGTTAATTCGGTCCTTCAAGTCTAACGCATTGCCCATCGGGACGCAGCCCGGGCTATCCTCATCGACCTTCCGGCGTAGAACTATCGATTGCGCTCTTCGCACGCGGTTCCGTTCAGTCCGGTCGAGTGAGATCGCCGTCGGCCTTGCAATCCAAAGAGCGATCCTTCACCGCGCCGATCAGGAATTCCTTGTTCCCTTCCGGTCCGGTGATCGGGCTTTCGGTGATGTCCAGCACGCGCCAGCCCGGCAGGGCATCCAGCCACGCGCGGATGCGGTCGCAGACTTCCCCGTGCAGTTCGGGTTCGCGCACCACCCCGCCCTTGCCGACGCGGCCCTTGCCGACCTCGAATTGCGGCTTGATGAGGGCGACCAGCCGCCCGCCCGGCACCACGAGGGCCAGCGCCGCCGGCAGCACGATCTCCAGCCCGATGAAGCTGGCGTCGCACACCACGAGGTCGACCGGATCCGGGATCTCGGCCGTGGTCAGATGGCGGGCGTTGGTCTTCTCCAGAACCACCACGCGCGGGTCGGTGCGCAGTTTCCACGCCAGCTGGCCATGGCCGACATCGACGGCATAGACCTTGGCGGCCCCGCGGGTCAGCAGCACGTCGGTGAATCCGCCGGTGGAGGCGCCGACATCGACTGCGGTCAGCCCGGTCGGGTCGATGGCGAAGACGTCCAGCCCCTTCACCAGCTTCAGCCCGCCGCGCGACACCCAGGGGTGATCCTGCCCCTTGACCGCCAGCGGAGCCTCCGCCGCGATCAGATCGCCGGCCTTGTCGATGCGCTTCGTCTCGGAATAGACCAGCCCGGCCAGGATCAGCGCCTGCGCTTTGGCACGGCTTTCCGCCAGCCCGCGCTCCACCAGCGCCACGTCAACCCTCACCCGTGCCATGCCGTCGCCCTTCGCTCGCTCGTGACGGCGCATTCCTGACGCGGAACCGCCGGAAGGGCAAGCCCCGGATCCAGGCGGCAGCAGGCCAGACGTCAGGGCAAAAGAGTCAGGCCGGCGGGAAATCCACCGACACGCGGGTGCCGTAGGGGCTGCTGTCCGCCGTCAGCCGGCCGCGCAGCTGGCCGACGAAGGCGCGTACCACCTTCAGCCCCAGCGTCGACGCACGGGCGACGTCCAGGCCCTGCGGCAGGCCGATGCCGCGGTCGACGACCTCCAGATGGATGCGACCGCCGTCGCCGCGGCCGAGCCGCACGTCGATATCGCCGGGCACTCCGGCGGGAAAGGCGTGCCGCGCCGCGTTGCCGACCAGTTCGCTTACGATCAGGCTGAAGGGAATGACCGACTCCATCGGCATCTCGGTCGTCTCGGCCGTGACCTTGACACGGTGGGCGCCGGGCAGAGTCGCCTCAAGCTCCTGGCACAATTCGCGCAGATGGAGCGCCATGTCGACGGTGCCGGCGCGTAGGGCGCCATGGGTGCGCTGGTGGGCCTGGGTAACGATGCCGACCCGGCCGCCGGCGCTCTGCAGGGCGCGGCGGACCTCGGGATCCTTGCTCGACAGGGTCTGCAGGGTCAGCAGGCTGGAGACCAGCTGCAGCGTGTTCTTCAATCGGTGGCTGACGTCGCGCAGCCGCCGGTCATGTTCGGCCACCGATTCCGGGGTTTCCTCGGCGGTGACGATCAGGGCGCGGACGACGCCGTTGACCCCCAGCAGCGGAGTGACCCGCAAATCCCAGAACCGCTCGCCATCTGTGTTGCGGTCGCCGGCGGCCCGGTTGCGCTGCGGCTGGCCGGTCCGCCGCGCCTCGATCAGCATGGACAGCGACAGGGCCGGAAAACGCTCCGTCAGGTTGGTGCCCGCGACCGCGCCCAGCGCCCGGAAGGCGGCGTTGGCGAAGGCGCAGCGGTCGCCCTCCCCCTCCACCAGGGCGGTGGGTGTCGGCGTCTGATCCAGCAGGCTGCGCAACATCGCCGGATCGTCGATACCGACGCTGCCGGCCGCAACGTCGGCACCGGCAGCCCGATCCGCTCCCGGATCGGTGCCGAACTCCGCGTTGCGGTATGCCGTGACCGCCATGATGTGCGCCATCGCCCCTGACCTCGTAGCCGTCCGTTGCCGTCGGCTCTTCCCCCCGTTGCCGGGGGGCTACCATTCCAGCTTGGCAAGTGTAAGGCGTCGCTCGCGCTCCACACCAGTCCAACAACCCGAAAAGCCGCTAGACAAATGGCATTACGCCGTTTGGATGGCCTCGGCGAATGGGTGAAGGAAAGAGCGGTCAGGCCCGCGCCGCAGCGCTCTCGATTCCCAGCGCCTGCAGCGCGGTGCGGACGATCTGCTGGGCAGTCAGGCCGGCGGTTTCATACTGCTTGGCCGGCGAGTCATGATCGAGATAGAGATCCGGCAGGACCATCGGCCGGATCTTCAGTCCACCGTCGAGCAGCCCGGCCGTTGCCAGGAATTGCAGCACGAAGCTGCCGAACCCGCCGACCGATCCCTCCTCGATGGTGATCAGCACCTCATGTTCCAGCGCGAGGCGGCGGACCAGATCCTCGTCCAGCGGCTTGGCGAAGCGGGCGTCGGCCAGGGTGGTCGACAGGCCGCGCGCCGCCAGCTCCGCCGCCGCGCGCCGGGCCTCGCCCAGGCGCGTACCGTAGCTGAGGATGGCGATCTTGGTGCCTTCCTGCAGAATGCGGCCCTTGCCGATCGGCAGCAGACTGCCGCGTTCCGGCAGTTCCAGCCCCACGCCTTCGCCGCGCGGGTAGCGCAGGGCCGAAGCACGGTCGTCGATGGCGGCCTGGGTCGCCACCATGTGCATCAGTTCAAGCTCGTCGGCCGCCGCCATCAGGACGATGTCGGGCAGGCAGCCGAGATAGGCGGTGTCGAAGGACCCTGCATGGGTCGCCCCGTCCGCGCCAACCAGTCCGGCACGGTCCAGCGCGAAGCGCACCGGCAGATGCTGCAGCACCACGTCATGGATGACCTGATCGTAGGCGCGCTGCAGGAAAGTCGAATAGATCGCGCAGAAGGGCTTGAACCCCTCCGTCGCCATGCCGGCGGCGAAGGTCACCGCATGCTGCTCGGCGATGCCGACGTCGAAGCAGCGGTCGGGGAAGCGTTCGCCGAACAGGTCCAGACCGGTACCGGACGGCATGGCGGCGGTGATGCCGACGATGGTCGGGTCGGCCGCCGCCTCGGCGATCAGGCTCTGGGCGAAGACGCGGGTGTAGGTCGGGGCGTTGGATTTCGGCTTGGACTGGGTGCCGGTCACCACGTCGAACTTGGCGACGGCGTGCAGCTTGTCGGCCGACTCCTCCGCCGGGCCATAGCCCTTGCCCTTCTTGGTGACGACATGGATCAGCACCGGCTTGTCGTCGTCGGCGTCGCGGACATTCTGCAGCACCGGCAGCAAATGGTCCAGGTTGTGACCATCGATCGGGCCGATGTAGTAGAAGCCCATCTCCTCGAACAGGGTGCCGCCGGTGACCATGCCGCGGGCATATTCCTCCGCCCGGCGGGCGGCGTTGCGCAGCGGGCGCGGCAACTGGTCGGCAATCTCCTTGGCCAGATGGCGCAGCGACAGGTACGGCTTGGACGAGATCAGCCGCGACAGATAGGCGCTCATCGCGCCGACCGGCGGGGCGATAGACATGTCGTTGTCGTTGAGGATGACGATCAGCCGCGACTTGGTGGAGGCCGCGTTGTTCATCGCCTCATACGCCATGCCGGCGCTCATGGCGCCGTCGCCGATCACGGCGATGACGTTGCGCCGTTCCCCCTTCATCTTGCTGGCGACCGCCATGCCGAGACCGGCGGAGATGGAGGTGGAGCTGTGGCCGGCGCCGAAGGGGTCGTATTCGCTCTCCGACCGCTTGGTGAAACCGCTCAAGCCCCCGCCCATGCGCAGCGTGCGGATGCGGTCGCGGCGCCCGGTCAGGATCTTGTGCGGATAGCACTGGTGCCCGACGTCCCAGATCAGCCGGTCATAAGGCGTGTCGAAGACGTAATGCAGCGCCGTCGTCAACTCCACCACCCCCAACCCGGCACCGAGATGGCCGCCGGTCACCGAGACGGCGTCCACCGTCTCGGTGCGCAACTCGTCTGCGAACTGGCGGAGCTGTTCGGGCTTGAGGGCCCGCAGCTTGGCTGGCGTCGGACAAAGGTCGAGCAGCGGGGTCTTGGTGGCGGTCACGTCGTGATGGTCCTCAAGCTCTGGTCAGGCGCGGCGCGCGACGACAAAGTCGGCGACGGCCTTCAACATATCGGCACGCCCATCGAAAATGTCCAAGTGCTGTGATGCCTGGTGCGACAGCATTTCCGCCTGGGCACGGGCACGGTCGCGGCCGAGGATCGACACGAAGGTCGCCTTCCCGGCCTGGGCGTCGCGGCCGACGGTCTTTCCGGTCTCTTCCGCCGTGCCTTCCACGTCCAGCAGATCGTCGACGATCTGGAAAGCCAGCCCCAGATCGTGGGCATAGGCGCGCAGCGCCGTGCGCTGCGGCGGGTTGGCCTTGCCAAGGATGCCGCCGGCCTCGCAGGAGAAGGCAATCATCTCGCCGGTCTTCATCCGCTGCAGCCGGGTGGTGGTGCCGAGATCGAAGCTCTCATGCTCGGCGATCAGGTCCAGCATCTGGCCGCCGACCATGCCGTGGCCGCCGGCCGCCTTGGCCAGCGCCGACACCAGCTGGCAGCGGATGTTGGGATCCTCGTGAGTCGCCGGGTCGGCCAGCACCTCGAAGGCCAGCGTCAGCAATCCGTCGCCGGCCAGGATGGCGGTCGCCTCGTCGAACTGGCGGTGGCAGGTCGGCCGGCCGCGCCGAAGCTCGCCGTCGTCCATCGCCGGCAGGTCGTCGTGGACCAGAGAATAGCTGTGGACCATCTCAACCGCCGCGGCGGCACGGATGGCGCAGTCCGCGCTGACGCCGAACAGCGCCGCCGACTGCATCACCAGGAAGGGCCGCAGCCGCTTGCCGCCGTTCAGGCAGCCATAGCGCATGGCGTCGAACACCCGAGCCTCCGCCAGGTCGGTGGTCGGCAGCAGGGCGCCGATCTTCATCTCGACGGCCTGCGCGATCTCCGCCATGGCGGATTTCAATTCGGTCTGGGAAATGGTCTGCACGTCAGTCGATCCGGGCGGGTTCTGTGCCGAGGGAGCCGTCGGCGCTTACGGTGATGCGGTCGATCTTGGCCTGCGCCTCGCGCAGCTTCATCTCGCAATGGCGCTTTAGCGCCGTGCCGCGTTCGTAGGAGGAAATGGCTTCGTCGAGCTTGCCGCGCCCTTCCTCGAGTTGGCGGACGATCCGCTCCAGTTCGGCGAGCGCATCCTCGAAACTGAGGGCGGCGATGTCGGGCGGAATGGGAACGCCAGGATTCGGAAGGGAAGCGGCGGAAGGGGGCATGTCGGGCAGAACCATCGATGGAACCTCAAGCCCGCGAAGGTATGCCCCGCCCTCGTCCGGCGCAAGACCCGAGGCACTCCCGTACCCCGGCCCTTGCGGACTATGTGCCGCGACTGTGCGGCCTATGCGTTCGGGCAGCCCCTCCCCCTTTCGGGAGAAGGGGGCCGCGGCCGCACGGGGAAAGTCCTGGTCAGCAGTACATCAGTTCACGCACATGGGCCGCGCTTGCCGACGCCAATGCCCGAAGGTTGTAGCCACCTTCCAGCACCGAGACGATCCTTGCGCCGCAATGGGTGCGGGCCAGTTCGCCCAGCTTGCGGGTGGCCCAGACGAAATCGTCGTCGATCAGGTGCAGGCCGGCGAGCGGATCGCGCGAATGGGCGTCGAACCCGGCGGAGATGATCAGCAGGTCCGGCTTGAAATGGTCGATGGCCGGCAGGATCACGTGCGTCATCGCGTGGCGGAATTCCGGCGATCCGGCCATGGCCGGCAGCGGCGCGTTGACGCAGTTGCCGTACTCGCCCTTCTCCCCCGCGTCGCCGGTGCCGGGATAGAGCGGCGACTGGTGGGTGGAGCAATAGAGCATGTCGGGGTCGAACTGCAGGATGTCCTGGGTGCCGTTGCCGTGATGGACGTCGAAATCCATCACCGCCACCCGCTGCAGCCCATGGGCGGCCCTGGCATGGAAGGCGCCGACGGCGGCGTTGTTGAACAGGCAGAAGCCCATCGCCTTCTCCCGCTCCGCATGGTGGCCGGGCGGACGGACCGCGCAGAAGGCGTTGCGCGACTGGCCGGTCGCCAC
Organism: Azospirillum sp. B2RO_4; assembly: GCF_051124815.1. Lineage (NCBI taxonomy): Bacteria > Pseudomonadati > Pseudomonadota > Alphaproteobacteria > Rhodospirillales > Azospirillaceae > Azospirillum > Azospirillum sp. B2RO_4. The sequence goes on from NZ_CP118488.1 coordinate 98,383, forward strand.
CGCGTCGACAGCGGCGCAGACCGCGCCGGCCGCACGCAGCGCCGCCTCCCCCGATCCGGGCGAGACGACCGTATCGGCATCGACGCCCGCATGCTCCACGTCGGGAATCAGCGACAGCACGCGGTCGATGTGCGACTGCGGATGCGCCCGCAGAAGCTGTTCAACCGTGGCGCGCGGCGCCTCCTGCCGTTCCAGCATGTGGAACTCCTCCGTCTCCAGCGCGGCGAGCACGGCGCGCAGGCGGTCGGAGCATTCGGGATGACCGAGACCCGTGTCGTGCTCCAGGCACGCCGGGTGGGTGAACAGGGTGGTGAACATCGATTTTTCGGTCGTTATCGTTGGTTTTCGGGCGGCGATTGCAGCGTTTCCGAAAACCATTCTTCCCGCATCGCTAATGAAAGTACAGGCTGAATCCAGGACGATTCGTCACAGCCCACTTTCGGGAACCGGGGCAATCCGTGCCCCCTGCGTTCGGGGTATAGCCGTTACGGAAAAATCCCGGTTCAGGCCACCCGTTCGATGACGAAGCGCAGGACGCCGTCCTCTTCGGCAACGGAGAGCAGCCGGTTGCCGGTCGCCTCGCAGAATGCGGGAAAGTCCTTGCGGGCGCCGGGATCGGTCGCCTCCACCGTCAGGGTGTCGCCGACGGCGATGGTCTTGATCGCCTTGCGCGCGCGCAGGACGGGGAGCGGGCACTGCAAGCCCTTGGTATTCAAAGGATGGTCGGTCATGACGGAATGCTACCCGACCGGCCGGCCGGTGTCACGACGGATGGTATGGGGCAGCCGGGCAGGTCATTGCGGATGATTATCGCTCACAACCGGAAGCTGATATATCTGTAGCGGCTCTGTTTCGCGGTGCGAGAAAAACCGGGCTCCGACGATGATGGCGACGCTCAAGCCGTCGCTTGCGCCAAGCAGCGGCGCTGTCGCCATGCCGGATTCCCACAGGTGGACAATAGCCGCCGGATACGAATATACTAGGATACGAGCATTTTTCTTTGCCGGGCTCTGCAACGACGGCCCGCGCACAATACGACACGTAAAAACGAATCGGAACGGACAGGGCGACGGTAGAGCGATGAAGATCGAGGATTTGCAGGCCAACGCCCGCCGGGCAAGTGCGCTGTTGAAGGCGATGTGCAACGAGCGGAGGCTGCTCATCCTGTGCCATTTGAGCCAGGGCGAGCGATCGGTGGGCGAGTTGGAGGATCTGGTCGGACTCAGCCAGTCGGCGCTGTCCCAGCATCTGGCCCGGCTGCGCAACGACAATCTGGTCCGCACGCGGCGCAGCGCCCAGAACATCTACTACTCGCTGAACGGGCACGAGGCGCAGACGATCATGACGACGCTGCACGGCCTCTATTGCACGCCCGCGCCTGAGGATGCCGACAGCGACGGCCGCAGCAGCGACTCAGGTGCCGACCAGACCGACCTGCGCACCGCCGCGGCCGGCTGATCGCCCGACGCCGCCGTCCCGCATCGACAGGCGCAAGCCTCAGCCGCGCGCCCGCAAAGCCGCGACCGCCAGCGCCAGCCAACCCAGCATGAAGCTCCATCCGCCGGCCGGCGCCGTCATCGGCACCGGCAGCGGTCCGATGGTGGCAAGCGCATAGAGCGTGCCGCAGAACAGCAGGATCCCGACGACGAACAGCCATCCGGCGACCCGGAGGGCCGCGCCGCCGATCCTGCCGTTCAGCGCCACCAGCAGCACCAGCGCCAGCGCATGCGCCATCTGATACTGGCCGGCGATGCGGAACCACTCCTGCGCCTGCGGCTGGGCGGCCAGCGCGTGGCTGGCATAGGCGCCGGTGCCGACCGCCATGGCGCCGTTCAGCGCGGCGAAGACGATCCAGATCCGGTCGATCACTCCCACGGGCGTCCTTCCCTTCCTTCGCGCCACCGCCGGCTCGTGTTTAGAGCTTGGGGCAGTGCTATGCTGACGCCTGTCTACACGCAGCCCGGCCGTGCGAGCAAGAATCGACCATGACGTCCGCCACCCCCGCCCCGACACCGCTGGTCAGCATCGTCACGCCCACCTGGCAGCGCGAGGAGTTCCTGCCGCGCCTGCATGCCTGCATCCGGGCACAGAGCCATGGCGAGATCGAGTGGCTGGTGTTCGACGACAGCCCGCGCCCGTCGGCCTACCTGAAGGCGCTGGCGAGTCCTCGGCTGAAATATTTCTACTCGCCCAGCCGCTACGCCATCGGCGAGAAGCGCAACATCCTGGCCGAGCATGCCAAGGGATCGGTGATCGTCCACATGGACGACGACGATTTCTATGCGCCGACCTATGTGGAGCGGATGCTTGAGTGGCTCGACCAGGGGCATGACTTCGTGAAGCTGTCCAGCTGGTTCCTCTATAGCGTGCCGCACCGGCGCTTCGGCTATTGGGACACGGCCCGCGGCGGCTCGCACCACCGCTGGGGCCGGCAGACCTGCAGCTATGTCGAGGCACCGGACTCCCCGCCCTCCCCCGACAATCTCGACGGCTACGGCTTTTCCTATGCCTACCGCCGCAAGGTGTGGGAGGCGGTGCGCTTTCCGGCAGTGAATGCCTGCGAGGACGCGCCCTTCGTCAAGGCCGCGCGCGACCGCTTCCGCGTCGGCGCCTTCCCGGACACGGAGGGCCTGTGCCTGCACACGCTGCACGCCCGCAGCACCAGCCTGTGCCTGCCGCAGTACGAGTTGCCACCGCTGCTGATGGATCGGTTGTTCGGCCCGGACTCGGCCGCTTACACCTGAACGTCGAGGAACATGCCGCGTCGATAGTTGCGCGGCAGGGTCAGCACGCCGTTGACCACCAGGGCGGCCAGTTCGCGCAAGCTCGGAACCCGCTGCCTGCCTTGCTGGGCGACACCCTCGGCGCGGGCGCGTGCACTGCCCGCGGCAACCCGGCCGCCACCGGAGTCGGGGCGGATCAACTCGTTCGAACGGTCGCCGGTGCGTCTGGTCTCTACCATCCGCTCTGTTTACCATAAATGCCGCACAGGAGGAAGGGGCGCAGGCGGTGACAATTGTCGTTCGGATCCAAGCCGATAGCACAGATCCCGTATCGCTGCCGCCTGGGCAGGCAGCCCCAAGTCTGCGGACATTCGCCACAAGGTAATTTCGATAGTGGTAGGGTTTCCTTTACGTTTTAAGTGCGAACATTTTGTAGACATATTATTTCGCCGGGTGCGACGCATCCGGTCGCTCCATCCAACCGCGATCCTTGCCGAGGCACCATGACATCGGACGTCGCACGCTTCCTTGGCTTCGCATTTGCCAATGCGGATGTGCTGATCGAGGTGGACGCCCGCGGACTCATCGGCTTCGCCGCCGGTGCGCTGCAGCATGTCCTGGGCATCACCGATGCCGAGTTGATCGGACAGCCGATCGACCGGATGCTGGCGGCCGGCGACCGCGGGCTGGTGCGGCGCCTGCTGCGCACCGCCGGCTCCAACCGGCGGCTGGAGCCGCGGACCGTCGCGCTGGCGGGCGGGACACAGGCCACGCTGTCCGGCTATCGACTCGGACGGTCTCCAAACGTGCAACTGACGCTGACCCGGTCGGAAAGCAAGGGAGTCGAGGCACCGGCCCGCGATGCGGAGACCGGGCTGCTCGATCCGGAGGCCTTCCAGGCGCAGCTTGGCGAGCGCTTCGGCGTCGATGTCGGCCAGTCGCCGCCGAAGCTGACGCTCATCAAGATCGCCGATTTCGGCGAGGTCAAATCGCGGCTGGGTCCGGAACTGACGCTGCGCCTGCTGGGGGAGGTCGGGGCGCTGCTGCGCGTCCATGCCGCCGACGACACGCTGGCGACCCGGCTGGGAGAGGATCGCTTCGGCCTCGTCCACGGCAGCGACCTGTCGGCCGGCGCGCTTGCCGACGAAATCGCGGTGACCGGCGCCAGCCTGTCGCCGGACGGCCAGCCGCTGGCGTCGGAGAACCTGACGCTCGACATGTCGGCCCCCGGCCTCAGCCGCGAGGATGCCGGGCGCGTGCTGATGTTCACGGTGAAGAGCTTCGCCGAGGAGACGGCCAAGTTCGACATCTCCACCATGCATGACGCGGTGAAGCTGCTGGTCGACCAGACGGTGACGCGGGTGACCAGCCTGCGCACCACCCTGACCGACGACCGGCTGAAGCTGCAGTTCCAGCCCATCGTCTCGCTCGCCACCCGCGGCCTGCACCATTACGAGGCGCTGGCCCGTTTCCCCAACGGCGCCCCCGGCCCGACCATCGCCTTCGCCGAGCAGATCGGCATGGTCCACGACGTCGACCTGCTGGTCTGCGAAAAGGCTTTGGAGACGCTGGGCTCTGACCCGACGCTGCAGATCGCCGTGAACATGTCGGCGGCCTCGCTGGGCAGCGACATCTTCGTGGTCGCTTTCCAGCGGCTGGTCGCCCGCGATCCGGCGCTACGCTCCCGCCTGCTGGTGGAGGTGACCGAATCGACCGGCCTGACCGACCTGCCGCGCGCCGCCCGCGTGCTGGAGGAGTTGCGCCGCGCCGGCCACCGCATCTGCCTGGATGATTTCGGGGCCGGCGCGGCGTCCTTTCCCTACATCCAGGCCCTGCCTGTCGATTTCGTGAAGATCGACGGCAGCTATGTCCGCCGGCTGGGCGGCAGCCCGCGCGACGACGCCATCCTGCGCGCCATGGTCGGGCTGTGCCGGGAAATCCGCGTGCAGGTGATCGCCGAAATGGTGGAGACGCAGGATCAGGCGGCGCAACTCAACGCCTGGGGTTTCGAACTCGCCCAGGGATATCATTTCGGCAGACCGGCCGACCGCCCGGCCTACAAGCCGGCCAGCCTCTTCGCCTCGCCGGCCCCCGCCCGCTCCGGCTTGTCGGACGGCTGGGCCTGAGGCCGCTCCCACCATCTATAACCGACGCCATACGACCAAATCTTTTCCTTCCGAGTGGAATGAAAGCCGGAGCGGCGACGTTCATCGGCTCATGAGGGGACAAGATACCCCCGACACCAGGAGGACGCCGGAATGACTGGCCGTTTTGGTTTTGGAATGAAAGCCGTGGTTCTGGGCGCTCTGGTCGCCGGATCGATGCTGGGCGCCACCGTCAGCCCCGCCGCCGCCCATGACGGCTGGCGCGGACGAGGCGACCATGGCCGCGAATGGTACGGCCCCGGCCGCGGCGGCCCGGACTGGCGCTGGGAGCGCCCCCATCACCGTCATTGGCGCGAGCGCGGCGCCTATTACGCCCCGCCGCCCGTCGTCTACGCCCCGCCCCCGGTGGTTTACGCGCCGCCGCCGCGGGTGATCTATGCACCGCCGCCCGTCGTCTACGCGCCGCCGGTGGTCCCCGGCTTCGGCCTCAGCGTCAATATCCGCTGACGCCTCCGGCGCTGATGCTTCCGGCGCTGACGCAACGGCCCACCCGGCGAAAAGGACGGCTTCCGGCAGAGCGCTCCCCGCATTATGGTGCGCCCCGTTCGGTAAAGCCGCCCCGCCGGGGCGCACAGCAGCCAGGGAGACGGGCTTTGCGGGTTCATAGTGTGTGCGCCGCGGTGGTGGGCAGCCTTTCCATCGCCTTCGGAATCGCCGGCGCCGGTTCCGCCGTTGCGGCCGAGCCCCGCCTGATGGCGGCGCTGGGCAACACCGTGCTGACGATGACCGACATCGGACCGAAGCACACCCAGGTGTCGGTGAACGACAAGCCCGTGTTCGAGGACAAGGAGAGCGACATGCTGTCCTTCGTCGGCGCCTATTCCCTGAAGGACCGCTGGATCGCCCTGTTCCAGGCCGACACCGGCGCCAAGGACTGCCCCACCCGCTTCCGCATCCTGGAGGTCGGCGGGCCGCAGCCGCTGGTCTCCTATCCCTTCGGGTCCTGCAGCGACGCCGCCCAGGTCACCATCGACAACGATGTCCTGACCATCTCGATGCCGCAGCCCGGCGGCGGGGGCGAGGCCGCCTGGACCTATCGCAACGGCAGGATCGGCCGCAGCAAGTGAGCAATCGGCACGGCAGGGTTCCGCGTCCCGCGCCGTGTCCCTCGATTGACGGCGGCAGGCGCAGCTTTTAAGGTCCGGACCTCCGCGCATTCCCGTTCCGGGACAGGAAGTTCGCCCCAGAAAGTTCGCCCCATGACTGCCAGCAGCGCCAGCCGGCCCAGCCGCCGGCCCAACACTCCGCTCTTCTCCTCGGGTCCCTGCGCGAAGCGTCCGGGCTGGTCGCTCGACGCGCTGGACGGCGCGCTGCTCGGCCGCTCCCACCGCTCCAAGCCGGGCAAGGCCAAGCTGAAGGAGGTCATCGACCTCACCCGCGCGGTGCTGGGCATCCCCGGCGACTACCGCATCGGCATCGTCCCCGCCTCCGACACCGGTGCGGTGGAGATGGCGCTGTGGTCGATGCTGGGTGCCCGGGGCGTCGACATGCTGGCCTGGGAAAGCTTCGGCAAGGAATGGGTTACGGATGTCGCCAAGCAGCTGAAGCTGCCGGACGTCCGCAACCTGATCGCCCCCTATGGCGAGCTGCCGGACCTGTCGGCGGTCGATTTCAGCCGCGACGTCGTCTTCACATGGAACGGCACCACCGCCGGCGTGCGGGTGGCCGACGGCGACTGGATCGCCGACGACCGCGAAGGGCTGACCATCTGCGACGCCACCTCCGCCGCCTTCGCCATGGCGCTGCCCTGGCACAAGATCGACGTCGCCACCTGGTCCTGGCAGAAGGTGCTGGGCGGCGAGGCGGCGCACGGCATGCTGGTGCTGAGCCCGCGCGCGGTCGAACGGCTGGAGAGCTTCCAGCCAGACCGGCCGCTGCCGAAGATCTTCCGCCTGACCAAGAACGGCAAGCTGATCGAAGGCATCTTCGAGGGCGACACCATCAACACGCCCTCGATGCTGTGCGTCGAAGACGCCATCGACGGCCTGCGCTGGGCCCTGTCGCTGGGCGGTCTGACCCAGCTGATCCGCCGGTCGGAACAGAACCTGCGCATCGTCGCCGAATGGGTGGAGAGCAGCCCCTGGGCCGGCTTCCTGGCCAAGGACCCGGCCAACCGCTCCTGCACCTCGATCTGCCTGCGCTTCACCGATCCCGACGTGACCGCCCTCTCGGAGGAGGCCCAGGCCGCCTTCGCCAAGAAACTGTCGGCCCTGCTGGAGAAGGAGGAAGCCGCCTTCGACGCCGGCTCCTACCGCGACGCGCCTCCCGGCCTGCGACTGTGGGGCGGCGCCACGGTGGAGAACGAGGATATGGAGGCGGTGCTGCCCTGGCTCGACTGGGCCTTCGCCACCGTCAAGGCTGAGGTCCTCGGCCCCAAGCGGGGCTGAGGTCGGCCAAGCGCGAGCAGGGCCGTAATCCACAGCCCTGTTCCATCCGCTTTAAAAGCCCCACCGTGGCACGACCGCCACTGTGGGGCTTTTTGCATGCGCTGCTCTTGTGCTTTGCAGCAAAGGATCGATCCGGGAAACCGTTCGTACACCGCAGCATTTCTGCACCAGTGTGACCGGCCCGACGCGTGTTCCGACCTCGCAAGCTTGACCATGGTTATCCACAGAACCGTGGACAAGGTGGTGGATAAGCCTGTTGAACCATCGGTGGCGCCTGTCCCGAAACCGTCATGAAGGAAACGGGACCGATTCGCCCCTGCGGTCGCCGGACGGACGGGTGCGGCTCCCCGGTTGAGGCGCCGCCCTATCCCGAAGATGGTCTGGCAGCCTGTCGGTTGTGTCCCGACTCTTGGAAGGGATTTCCGGCGCTCCCGCTGCGGTGCGGCAACGCCGGTGCAACGACGGAAGGGCTCGGGAACGACCATGGCGCACTACCTCATCACCGGCGGTTGCGGTTTCATCGGCTCGCATCTGGCCGACCGACTGCTCGCCGACGGGCACCGGGTGACGATCCTCGACAACATGTCGAGCGGCCGGCTGGAGAACAAGCCGAGCGCCGCGGCTCTGGTGGTGGGCGATGTCGCCGATCCGGACGCTGTGCGCGAGGCGATGGCCGGCGACAATGGCGAAGGGGTGGACGGCGTCTTCCACCTCGCCGCCGTCGCATCGGTGCAGAAATCGCGCGAGTTGTGGGCGGAGACCCACCGCACCAACCTGCTGGGCACCGTCACCGTGTTCGAGGCGGCACGCGACGCCAAACGCGGCAGCCCGGTCCCGGTGGTCTACGCCTCCTCCGCCGCCGTCTATGGCGACAACACCAACACCCCGCTGAAGGAGGACGAGTTGCCGCGCCCGCTGTCCGCCTATGGCGTCGACAAGCTGGGCTGCGAGATGCACGCCCGCGTCGCCTGGGCCATCCAGGGGGTACCGACGGTCGGCTTCCGCTTCTTCAACGTCTATGGCCCGCGCCAGGATCCGATGTCGCCCTATTCCGGCGTGATCTCCATCTTCGCCCGCCGGGTCGCCCGCGGCGAAGATGTGGAGATCCACGGCGACGGCCAGCAGGTCCGCGACTTCGTCTTCGTCGGCGACGTGGTGCGCATTCTGGCGCTGACGATGGAGCGGCGTTTCGCCGGGTCGCAGGTCTACAATCTCTGCACCGGCCGCGCGACCTCGCTGGTGATGCTGCTGGAGGTGCTGCAGGAGCTGTGCAACAGCAAGGTCCGCCGCCGCCACACCGACCCGCGGGCCGGCGACATCCGCGTATCGATCGGCGACCCGTCGCTGATGCGTTCCACCTTCGACACCATGTGTCAGGTCGGCCTGCTCCAGGGCCTGAGCGCCACCCTGACCGGCCGTATGCCTTGAGGGCGGTGCCATAGGCGGGTATGACGGAGACGGCACAGTCATCGAGGTGAACGAATCATGGCCCGCCGCCGCTCCCTGTCCCTGCGGGGCCTGTTCGTCGTCCTGGCGATCCTCGCCGCCATTGCGGTGGCGGAGCGTGTCCACATCATCCCGCCCGGCACGCTCGACCGCCTGCTGGGGCAGGAGACCCACCGCCCCCGCCAACCGCGCAAGCAGGAGCAGGCCGAACCGCCTCCCCCGGTCGTCGCCCGCGCCACCGACAGGATCGACTATGCCGAGGCCGCCCGGCAGCTCGACGGCATCCGGGTGGAGCCCGAGAAGCGCCGAGGCTACGACCGCGATGCGTGGCCGCACTGGCTGGCGCTCGACGGCGGCTGCCTGAATGCGCGCGAGAAGGTGCTGATCCGCGATTCCCGCCGTCCGGCGACGCTCGACGCCAAGGGCTGCGGCGTGAAATCCGGCGACTGGCTCGATCCCTACACCGGCGAACGCTACACCGATCCGCAGATGGTCGATATCGACCACCGCGTGCCGCTGGAGGAGGCCTATGCCAGCGGTGGCTACGACTGGAGCCGCGAAAAGCGTGCCGCCTACGCCAACGACACCAGCGACCCGCTGACCCTGCTGGTCTCCAGCCGCGAGGCCAACCGCGCCAAGGGCTCCAAGGGGCCGGAGGAGTGGCTGCCGCCCAAGCGCGACGGCATCTGCCTCTATGTCGCCGACTGGATCCTGGTGAAGGCGCGCTGGAGCCTCAGCATGGACGAGCGGGAGCGGGTGACGGTCGGCAACATCCTGAACGACTGCCGCGCCTCGGCCGGGCAGCAGCGCTGACGCAGCCCAGCCCTGCCTGGTGCTTTGTTGGGCGCACCACCGGTTTCGCGCTACCGTCCGCCCCAAAATCGGATGGCCGGAACGGGAGGAATTCATGAACGGAGAGTCCAACGCCCTGTGGCGGGAAAGCGCCGCCACCCTGGCGGCACGGCTGGCGAAGCGGGAGCTGTCGGCACGCGAGGCGGTGGAGGCACATCTGGCGCGGATCGCCGCAGCCGAACCGGCGCTGTCCGCCTTCATCACCGTCGCCGCCGACAAGGCGCTGGCCCGCGCCGACGCGCTGGACGCCCAACCGGCGCCCGTGGGGCCGCTGCACGGGCTGCCGGTGGCGGTGAAGGACCTGACCGATACCGCCGGCATCCGCACCACCTACGGCTCGGCGCTCTATGCCGACCATGTGCCGGCAACCAGCGACATCGCGGTGGCGCGGATCGAGGCGGCGGGCGGCATCGTCATCGGCAAGACCAACACGCCGGAATTCGGATTCGGCGCCATCTGCCGCAACCGCCTGTACGGGCCGACCCGCAACCCGGCCGATCCGGTCCTGACCTCCGGCGGGTCGAGCGGCGGGTCGGCGGCGGCGGTCGCGGTCGGCATGGCGCCGCTGGCGCACGGCACCGACTATGGCGGGTCGGTGCGCATCCCCGCCAGCTTCTGCGGCATCGCCTCCATCCGGCCGACGCCGGGGCTGATCCCGGCGCCCGGCCGTGCGCTCGGCTGGGACACGCTGGCGACACACGGCGTGCTGGCGCGCGATACGGCGGACTGCGGCCTGCTGCTGTCTGCGATGGCGGGCAGCGACCTGCGCGACCCGACCTCCCTGCTCGGCGACCGCGACAACGGGTCGGAGACGCGGCTGGGCGCCACCGCCGATTTCGGCGTCGCCACCGTCTCCCAGGCGGTGCGGGAGCGCTTCGCCGAGGCGGTGGAGCGGTTGGAGCGGGTTGCCGGGCCGGTGGCACGCCGGCATCCCGACTGCGGCGACGCCATGGCGACTTTCCGCACCCTGCGCGCCGCCCAGACCCGCCACGCCTTCGGCCCGATGTTGGCAAAGCATGGCGAGGCGCTGACCGACACCATCCGCTGGAACATCGAGGCCGGGGCCGGCATCACCGCCGACGCCTATCTGGAGGCGCAGGCCGCCCGCACCGCGCTCTACCGCCGCTTCGTCGCATTGTTCGAGGAAATCGACGTGCTGGCCGCCCCGGCCTGCGGCGTGCTGCCCTGGCCGAACGAGGACGGCGAGGTCAGCGTGATCGACGGCCGGCCGGTAGAGACCATCCTCGACTATATCGGCGTCACCGCCGTCGTCACGCTGATTGGATTTCCGGTGCTGACCTTGCCGGTCGGCGGAAACGGTTTGCCCTTCGGCATCCAGTTGATCGCCCGGCCGGGCGAGGAACGGCGCCTGATCCGCCTGGGCCGCATGCTGGAGCGGGAGGCCGGGTTCGTCCACCGCTGGGCCGATGCCTGGGCTCCCTGACCGGGCGCCCTCCGCTGGGGCATGGCCCGCGGCAGGTGACAGCGAATTCATGCCTTCGGGGCGGCAAAGGGTGGTAATCGGCAGATCATGTGCTGACCGCTTGCGAGTGCCCGACCGATGCCCGCGCGTGCATATACTTCGCCTGCTCCCACCGGACGATTGTCCGCCGCCCGCCAATTCCTGTCCGACGTCTGGCGTCTGACCAAGCCCTATTGGTCCTCGGAGGAGAAATGGGCGGCGCGCGGCCTGCTGGCGGCGATCGTCGTCCTCAATCTGGCGGCGGTGTTCATGGAAGTCTGGTTCACCCAGATCAACGCCGACATCTTCGACGCACTGCAGGAAAAGAACCAGAGCGGTTTCGTCCACGCCCTTCTGGTCTTCGGCGGGCTGGCGCTGGTCTTCATCGCAGTGGCGGTCTACCGCCTCTATCTGAACCAGATGCTGCAGATCCGCTGGCGCCGCTGGCTGACCGAACGCTATCTCGGCGACTGGCTGGAGAACCAGACCTTTTACCGGCTGCAATTCGCCAACACCGGCACCGACAACCCGGACCAGCGCATCGCCGAGGATCTGCGCAGCTTCGTCCAGCTGACGCTGAGCCTGTCGCTGGGATTCCTGACCAATCTCGTCTCGCTGGTCTCCTTCCTCGCCATCCTTTGGAGCCTGTCCGGGTCGGTCACGATTCCCTGGCTGGGCATCGACCTGCCCGGCTACATGGTGTGGGTGGCACTGGTCTATGCCGTCGCCGGCACTTGGATCACCCACTGGATCGGCAGGCCGCTGGCCCGGCTCAGCTTCGACCAGCAGCGCTACGAGGCCGACTTCCGCTTCGCCCTGGTCCGCCTGCGCGAGAATGCCGAGAGCGTTGCCCTGCAGCAGGGCGAGGCGCAGGAGGCGCGGGGCTTCGGCGACCGTTTCGGCCGCGTCGTCGCCAACTGGTGGTCGCTGATGCGCACGCAGAAGCGGCTGGTCTGGTTCACCTCCGCCTACGGCCAGATCGCCGTGATCTTCCCGCTGCTGGTCGCCGCCCCGCGCTATTTCAGCGGCGCCCTGCCACTGGGATCGCTGATGCAGACCTCCCAGGCCTTCGGGCAGGTGCAGGGGTCGCTGTCCTGGTTCATCGATGCCTACGTGAACCTCGCCGACTGGCACGCCACCACCAGCCGTCTGACCGGCTTCCACCACGCGGTGCAGTCGGTGCGCGCCGATGCCCGCGACCATGCGGGGGTGGAGCGCGCGGCGGCCTCCGACGGCGCCCTGACGCTGGACGGGCTGGCGCTGACCCTGCCCCATGGCGGCACGCCGCTGGTCCGCGCCGACCTGACGGTGCAGCCGGGCGACACGCTGCTGATCACCGGCCCGTCCGGGTCAGGCAAGAGCACCATCCTGCGCGCCATCGCCGGCATCTGGCCCTTCGGCCATGGCCGCATCGCCCTGCCTGCCGGTGGCACCACAACCGCCAACGGCAGCATGGTCCTGCCGCAGAAGCCCTACCTGCCGATCGGCACCCTGCGGGCCACGGTCACCTATCCCGCCGCTCCCCATGCCTTCGAGGCGGAAGCGGTGCGCGAGGTGCTGGACGCCGTCGGCATGGCCGGTTTCGCCGACCGGCTGGACGAAGAGGACCACTGGTCGCAACGCCTGTCCGGCGGCGAACAGCAGCGCATCGCCATCGCCCGCGCCCTGCTGCACAAGCCCGACTGGCTCTATCTGGACGAGGCGACCTCGGCCTGCGATCCGGAGACGGAGGAGCGGCTTTACGGCCTGCTGCGCACCCGCCTTCCCGGCACCACCCTGGTCAGCGTCGGCCACCGCCCCAGCCTCGCCGCCTTCCACGACCGCCGGCTGACGGTGCGGCGCGACCGCGACGGGACCGGGGAGCTGGCGGCGGCGGGGTGAGGACGCTCAGGCGGCGAACCGGATGGTGGAGGCGATCTCATCATGGGGCATCGACAGGCTGCCGTCCGGATGCCGCTCGATCAGCCCCAGTTCGGCGAGCGCGGATACATCCTCGTGCACGCGCTTGACGTCCCGCTTTAAATCACGCGCAAGCGCCCGGATACCCTCTGCCGGGCTCTGCCGCAGATGGCGCAGCAACGCGTAGCGTTTGGGTGTCAGCACGGCACAAAGCGCCTCCCAACTGTCGAAATACAGGCGGTCGGTGGGTTCGACGGCCTCCCCGGCCTCAGCGGCCTTCCACGCGGCGACCACATCGGCGCCCGCCTGCGCTAAGGCATCATCCATGATGCGGATGTCATGCTTTGCCATGATCCCTCCTCCATGCCGAGACGGCGTCCAGGAAATCCGCCACCAACTGTTCAACGCCGCTGAAACGATAGGGCTCTTCAACATCGCCATCGTGGCGGTGGTCGCCCTTGCCGCGTTCGTTGTCGAAGCCGACGACCCGCTGACCATCAACGATATAGACGAGCCGATATTTGAAACCATGCGTCGTCGGCGGAACCGGTTCCGGCACGCGCCAAACCACCAGCTCCGCAAAATCGCGGCTGCCGAAAGCGACCCGGCGGCGGATCAGAAGCATTGCCTTCATGTTGGCATCCTACACCATCATAGGCGTTGGCGCAAAGCGCCAACGGCACAAGCCGCATCTTCGTCATACCTCCCCCCGCGCCTCCGCCAGCAGCCACTGCCGGAAAGCGGCAAAGGGCGGGTGGTTGGCCTTGCCACGGGGGTGGACGAGGTAATAGGCGCGCGCGCTGCGGTGAGGCCGGTCGATGACCGGGACCAGGGTGCCGTCGTCCAGTTCGGCGCGGACCAGCAGGGTCGGCAGCAGGGCGACGCCCAGCCCTGCCTCCGCCGCCTGGGCGGTTGTGGCGAATTGCTCGAACACCATGCCGGCACCGGGGCGCGGCGGCAGCCCCTGGGCCGACAGCCACTCGTTCCAGGCGTCGGCGCGCGTGCTGGTGTGCAGCAGCGGCAGGGACAGCAGATCGACAGGCTCCGCCACCGGATGCGCCTTGAGGAAGGCAGGGGAGCAGACCGGCAGCACCTCCTCGTCCAGCAGATGGTCGCAGACGGCGTCGGGCCAATCGCCGAAGCCGTAATGGATGGCGGCGTCAAGGTCGTGCAGGCGGAAATCGAAGGGCGCCAGCTTGGTGGTGAAGTGGATCGTCACCTGCGGGTGCGCCGCCTGGAAGGCCGGCAGCCGCGGCACCAGCCAGCGCGTGCCAAAGGTCGGCAGGATGGCGAGGTTCAGCACGCCGCCCTTGGGCGCAGCGATGGTCCGCACGGTGGCCGCCGCGATCTGGCGCAGGGCGTCGCGGATCGGATCGGCATAGAGCGCCCCGGTCGGGGTCAGAGTCACCCGCTGGCCCTTGCGGGTGAACAGCGGCGTGCCGATCTGGTCCTCCAGCGCCTTGATCTGCCGGCTGACCGCCCCTTGCGTCAGCGAAAGCTCCGCCGCCGCCGCCGTGAAGCTGCCGGTGCGGGCCGCCGCCTCGAAGGCGGTCAGCATGCTCATGGAGGGGAGGAGGCGGCGCTGCAGATCCATGACCTCTTCATTACCAAAGCTCATGATCTGTGGAAAGAAAGTCGTTTGCGCCCTGGCGCGCGGCACGGCACGCTCGCTATCCTGGAGATCCGGAAAATTCCCATAGGCAGGGCGGGGCGGCATCGCGATGAAGACCGGTGGTCAGTTGGTCGTCGAAGCGCTGGAGGCGCAGGGCGTGCGGCGGGTGTTCGGCGTGCCGGGCGAGAGCTATCTCGCCGTGCTGGACGCCCTGCACGACAGCCCGATCGAGATGGTCGTCGCCCGCCATGAAGGCGGTGCCGCGATGATGGCGGAGGCGCAGGCCAAGCTGACCGGCCGCCCCGGCGTCTGCCTCGTCACCCGCGGCCCCGGCGCCACCAACGCCGCGTCGGGCATCCATGTCGCGCAGCAGGACGAGACGCCGCTGGTCGTTCTGGTCGGCCAGATCGAGCGCGGCATGCGCGGCCGCGACGCCTTCCAGGAGGTCGATTACGGCAAGCTGTTCGGCGGCATGTGCAAGTGGGTCGCCGAGATCGACAGCGCCGACCGCGTGCCGGAGATGATTTCCCGCGCCTTCCACACCGCGATGGCCGGCCGCCCTGGTCCGGTGGTGCTGGCCCTGCCGGAAGACACGCTGACCGAGACCGCCGACGTCGCTGTCGCCCCGTTGGCGGAACCGGTGGAGAGCGCCCCCACGCCGGCGCAGCTGGCCTCCTTCGGCGCGCTGCTGGCCAAGGCGGAGCGTCCGCTTCTGGTGGTCGGCGGCTCCCGCTGGACGGCGGAGTCGGTCGCGGCGCTGCAAGGCTTCGCCGAGAAGCTGTCGCTGCCGGTGGCGGTGACCTTCCGCCGACAGATGCTGTTCGACCATTGCCACCCGCTCTATGCCGGCGACATCGGGCTGGGCATCAACCCGAAGCTGGCGGCGCTGGTCAGGGACAGCGACCTGCTGATCCTGTTGGGCGACCGCTTCTCCGAAGTGCCGTCGCAAGCCTACGAACTGCTTGGGATTCCCGATCCGGGAAAAGCCGTGGTGCACATCCACCCGGGCGCCGAGGAGATCGGCCGCGTCTATCGCCCGGCGCTGGGCATGGTCGCCACGCCGGCCGGCTTCCTCGACGCCGTTGCGGAACTGAGCCTGACCGCGAAGCCGGAATGGAAGGCCTGCGCCGAGGCCGCGCACGCCGCCTATGACGCCTGGAGCACCCCGCCCGACACCATCCCCGGCGACGTGCAGATGGGACGCATCATGGCCTGGCTGGACGAACGGCTGGAGCATGACGCCATCTTCACCAACGGCGCCGGCAACTACGCCACCTGGATCCACCGCTTCCACCGCTTCCGCCGCTTCGGCACCCAGGCGGCGCCGGTCTGCGGTTCGATGGGCTACGGCCTGCCCGCCGCCATCGCCGCCAAGCTGCAGCACCGCACCCGCGACGTGCTGTGCTTCGCCGGCGACGGCTGCTTCCAGATGACCGGGCTGGAGTTCGGCACCGCCGTTCAGGAAGGGGCCGCCGTGATCGTGCTGGTCGTCGACAACGGCATGTACGGCACCATCCGCATGCATCAGGAGCGCGAGTATCCCGGCCGCGTTTCCGGCACCCGATTGCAGAATCCCGACTTCGCCGCCTTCGCCCGCGCCTATGGCGGTCATGGCGAGACGGTGGAGACCACCGACCAGTTCGCCCCGGCCTTCGAGCGCGCCCGCGCGTCCGGCCTGCCGGCGATCATCCACATCAAGCTCGACCCCGAAGCCCTGACCCCGACCCGGACGCTTTCCGAGATCCGCGCGGCGGGGAAGGGGAAGTGATTTATACGCCTCGCTTTTTGACCCAAGGAGCCACTCCGGTGCAGCACAGCGACATCCTCTCCCGTTTCGGCCTGACCTCCAGCGAAGCCGGTCTCACCGCCCGGTCGCCGGTGGACGGCGCCACGCTTGCCACGGTGGCGGAGACCGCGCCGTCGCAGGTGTCGGACATCGTCGCCAACGCCGCCCGCGCCTTCGAGGCGTGGCGCTCCGTGCCAGCTCCGCGCCGCGGCGAGCTGGTCCGCCTGCTGGGCGAGGAGCTGCGCGCCGCCAAGGAGGATCTCGGCCGGCTGGTTTCGCTGGAAGCCGGCAAGATCTACCAGGAAGGCCTGGGCGAAGTGCAGGAGATGATCGACATCTGCGACTTCGCCGTCGGCCTGTCGCGCCAGCTCTACGGCCTGACCATCGCGTCGGAGCGTCCGGGACATTCCATGCGCGAGACCTGGCACCCGGCCGGCCCCTGCCTCGTGATTTCCGCCTTCAACTTCCCGGTGGCGGTGTGGTCGTGGAACGCGGCGCTGGCGCTGGTCTGCGGCGACCCGGTCGTCTGGAAGCCGTCGGAGAAAACCCCGCTGACTGCCGCCGCCTGTCAGGTCATCTTCGACCGCGCCGTCGCCCGCTTCGGCGACGCGCCGGCCAACCTGTCCCAGGTGGTGCAGGGCGGCCGTGAGATCGGCGAGGCGCTGGTCGCCCATCCGGGCTTCCCCATCGTCTCGGCCACCGGCTCGACCCGCATGGGCCGCGAGGTCGCCAAGGTGGTGGCGGAGCGCTTCGGCCGCTCGATCCTGGAACTGGGCGGCAACAACGCCATGATCGTGGCGCCGTCGGCCGACCTCGACATGGCCCTGCGCGCCATCCTGTTCTCCGCCGTCGGCACCTGCGGCCAGCGCTGCACCACGCTGCGCCGGCTGATCGTCCACCGCTCGGTCAAGGACCAGCTGCTGCCGCGTCTGAAGGCGGCCTATGCCTCGGTTTCCATCGGCAGCCCGCTGGAAACCGGCGTGCTGATGGGTCCGCTGGTGGATGCCGACGCCTTCAAGGCGATGCAGCGCGCACTGGAGTCGGCGAAGGCCGAGGGCGGCATGGTGACCGGCGGCGAGCGCACGCTGACCGACCGCTTCCCCAACGCCTATTACGTCACCCCGGCCATCGTCGAGATGCCGGCCCAGACCGAGGTGGTGCGTCACGAGACCTTCGCGCCGATCCTCTATGTCCTGACCTACGACACGCTGGAGGAGGCCATCGCGCTGCAGAACGCGGTGCCGCAGGGGCTGTCCTCCTGCATCTTCTCCACCGACATCCGTGAGACGGAGCGCTTCCTGTCGGCCGCCGGGTCCGACTGCGGCATCGCCAACGTCAACATCGGCCCCAGCGGTGCGGAGATCGGCGGCGCCTTCGGCGGCGAGAAGGAGACCGGCGGCGGCCGCGAGTCCGGGTCGGATTCGTGGAAGGCCTACATGCGCCGCCAGACCGCGACGGTGAACTACTCCTCCGCGCTGCCGCTGGCCCAGGGCATCAAGTTCGAGATAATGGGCTGATCGACGACCGGGGCTCGGCCTCCGCGGCGTCATCGCCCCTTGCGACCCTCTTCGACCGGCGCGACACTCCGGCAGTAAAGGTGAATCCGAGGGAAGCGATGGCGGACGCGGCAGGTCATACGGTTCTGGCACGCCTGCAGGCCCTGCGGGCGGCGCCGGAACCGCTGGCGGCCCTGCTGTCCGACCTGCGCGGGATCGAACATGGCGGCGATCCCCGCTTCGCCATGACTCTCGACCATTATCTGCAAAGCTGGCTGGGCAGCCAGCCGCGCGAGGTATTCCGGCTGGCCGGTCCCCGCCTGCTGATCCTGGCGCCAGCCGATGCCGGCCCGTTGCTCGACGCCGGGGCGAAGGCGCTGGGCCGCATGCTGCTGTCCCACGGCTTCGGCACGTTCCACGCCACCCGCTACGACGTGGCGACGGAAATGGAGCGGCTGTTCGCCGACCTGTTCCCCAACGACGCCACCGGCGCCCTGCGCGAGGCGGCGGAACGCGCCCCCACCGCCGCGCTGGCCCATCTGTTGGAGGTGGAGCGGGTGCTGCACGGCGCCGATGTCGACAGCATCGTCCGCGAGCAGCCGATCTGGTCCTTCGACGGCGACCGTGCCTTAGTGGTCGCCACCGAACTGGCGGTGTCTCTGGAGGAATTGGAATCCCGCCTCTCGCTATCGCTGCGGCGCGATTCCTGGCTGCGGCACGAGGTGGCGGTGCGGCTCGACCGCGGGCTGTTGCGCCATATCGCCCGCGACCGCGCCCAGGATCCCCGCCGCTTCACCGTCGATCTGCACACCGCGACGGCACTGGACGACAACTTCGAAGAGTTGGCCCGCGCCATCCCGACGGAGATGCGCGGGCGGATCATCGCCGAGCTTCCCTGCTGGGAACTCACCCTCGCCCCCTCCCAGGTGGTCGAGGCGGCGGCACGGCTTGGCGACGCCGGCTTCGCCGTGGCGCTGGACCATGTGCCGCTGGCGGCACTCGACAGTCTCGATACGGCCGGGCTGGAGCCCGTCCTCATCAAGATTCAATGGATCCACGGAGCCACCGGGGCCGCCGACAAACTCTCCGCAGCGGTCGCCCGCTTCGGTGCCGGGCGGCTGGTGCTGTGGCGCTGCGACGAGCCCATGGCGCTCGACACCGGGCGCGCCGCCGGAGTCACTCTTTTCCAGGGCCGCGCCGCCGATGCCGCCGCCGCGGCTCCCCACCGCCTGTCCGAGACCCGGCCCCGCCCCGGCGCCGAGGAGCTCGAAGAACAGGAAGAAGCCGCCCCGGCCCTCGCGGAAACGGCGGAGCCCACACCCCCACCGCACCCTGGCCTGCTCGGCCGGCTGCTGGGGCGCGGCTGACGGCCGCACAGCGCAGGCATCCGCGCCCTGCGATTGACAGCCGGTCATTACGGGTTCCTAATAGTTAAAATGCTAACGAACAACGAAGGCGTCGGATGTCCGTCCAAACGCCCAGCCAATCATCCGCGAAGCCGGTCCCCGCTCCGGCGACCTCCCGCTCTCCCCGCCTGCTGAACGCCACCGTTTTCGGGCTTGCCGGGGCCTTCGGACTGCTGTCCTACATCGGCATCGGCCATGGGATGGAGGCGCTGTGGAACCCGACCGGTGCCGTCATCATCGCCGGCGGCATCGCCGTCGCCGCCTTGATGGCGTTCCGGGCCAGCGAGCTTCGCACTGCCCTGGCCTCGCTCCGCGCGATCTTCCGCGACGACGAGTCCATCGCCCCCGACATCGCGGAACTGGTGGCCTTCGCCCGCCTCTACCAGCGCGGTCAGATCCAGCGGGCGGAGGAGCAAGGGACCAAGGCCGGCAGCCCCTTTCTGCGGTTGGGGTTGCAGCTGATCGCCGACGGCACGCCGGTCAACGACATCCTCCATGTGATGAACTGGCGCATCCAGAAGCTGATCGAGCGGGAATCGGTGCAGTCGCGCCTGTACCGCACCCTGGCCGGTCTGGCGCCCGCCTTCGGGCTGCTGGCGACGCTGGTCGGGCTGATCGGCATGATGGCGCAGCTCGGCACCGCGACGATCTCGCAGGTGGGCGAGCACATGTCGGTGGCCCTGGTGGCGACGCTGTACGGCGTGGTGCTGGCCAACCTCGTCTTCAAACCGATCGCCATCAAGCTGGAACAGCGCACCGCGCGGCGCGTCGCGATGCTGAACGTGCTGCTGGAGGGCATCATCCTGGTGCGGCTCGGCCGCTCGCCGACGGTCATCGCCGAGGCGCTCGCCGAGTTCGTGCGCGAGCGCGGGGACGAACTCCATGGCACCTCCTGACGACGGGGTGCGGGACCGGGATCTGGCGCCGGACGATGCGCAGGACCTCGCCACCCCCACCTGGGCGACCAATTTCGGAACGAACGGCGGCCTGCTGCCCGCAGCGGCTGATGAGGACCAGGAGATATGGCTTCTCAGCTACTCCGACCTCGTCACGCTGCTGCTGTCGGTGTTCGTCATGCTGCTGGCGATCACGACGCTGAAGGACCAGCTGCCGACCACGCCGCAGCCGGAAACGCCCGTCGTCGCGCTCCAAACCACCGCGACGCTCCCGCCCCTGTTCGACGAGCCCGAACCGGCCGTGGTTCCCCACCCCGCTCTGCCGGAGCCGACCCAGCCCTCCGACCCGCGCCCGCGCCTGGACGACGACGAGGTGGCGGTGACCGCCCCCGATCTGGTCGCGGCACGGTGGCGCGAAGCCCTGGCGAAGCTGGGCGTGCCGCCCAGCGTGGCGGTCGACGTGCGGCAGAACCGGGTCGGCATCGTCATCGGCGACGGCATCCTCTTCGCCCCCGGACAGGCCGACCTGACACCGGGCGGCGACGGGCTGCTGCGCCGGCTGGCCCCGACGCTGGCGGCGACCCGCGGCGAGGTGGTGGTGGAGGGGCACAGCGACTCCACGCCGATCGGCAACCGCCGTTTCCCCTCCAACTGGGAACTGTCGGGCGGCCGGGCGGCCAGCGTGGTCCGCCGCCTGATCGAGCTGGGCCTGCCCCCGGACCGGCTGTCGGCGGTGGGCTATGCCGACACCCGGCCGCTGTCCGCCGGCAGCGACCCGGCATCGCTGGCCCGCAACCGCCGCGTCGCCATCAGCATCCGGGCCGACGGCCTGCCGGCCGGCCAAGCCCCCGTCAGAGCGATTCCATAGGGGCAGGGTTTGATTTGACGCAATGCAGCGAGGCGGCGAAGGGGACTATGCTGAGATCTGGTGGTCGATCTGGTTGACGTATTGTCCTCCACCCCGATGGCGCCGCCCCCGGCGGATGTTTCCCCAGTGGAAACATCCAATCAGGGGCATCCCGGCGCCCCTTCCCCCGCCAGCCGGGGGAAGGTCGGGGAGGCCTCTTCCCGCGGCACTGCCGTGGCCGCCACCATTCCGCACGGTTCCCGTCCCGCCCAACCGGCTGGAGTGACCATGTCCGCACAGCCTTCCGCGCAATCGTCCGCCGACCAACCTGCCGCCCCCGCCGCCACGAGTCCGGCCACCGGGCAGGTGGTCGCCGTCCGCGGCTCGGTCATCGACCTCCGCTTTCCCGAAGCGGCGCTGCCGCCGCTGTTCGATGCGGTGGAAATCCTGTGGGACGGCCCGGAACGGCTGGTGGCGGAGGTGCAGAGCCATCTCGACGCCCGCACCGCGCGCGCAATCGCCCTGCAGGGCACCTCCGGACTGCGACGCGGCACGCCGGCACGCTCCACCGGCAGCCCGCTGACCGCCCCGGTGGGCGACGCGGTGCTGGGCCGGCTGCTCGACGTCATGGGACTGGCGCGCGACGACGGGGCGGAACTGCCGCCCGACACCCCGCGCGCGCCGATCCACCGCGCCCCGCCGCCGCTCGCCCGCCGCAGTCCGCGCCGCGACCTGTTGGAAACCGGCATCAAGGTCATCGACCTGCTGGCCCCGATGGCCCGTGGCGGCAAGGCCGCCATGTTCGGCGGCGCCGGGGTCGGCAAGACCGTGCTGGTGATGGAGTTGATCCGCAAGATGGTGGAGCGCCACACCGGCATCTCCGTCTTCGCCGGCATCGGCGAACGCTCCCGCGAGGGGCAGGAATTGTGGGAGGAGATGAAGCGCTCCGGCGTGCTCGACCGCACCGCGCTGGTCTTCGGCCAGATGAACGAGCCGCCGGGCGCGCGCTGGCGCGTCGGCCTGACCGCGCTGACCATCGCCGAGCATTTCCGCGACGAGGAGCGGCGCGACGTGCTGCTGCTGATGGACAACGTCTTCCGCTTCGTCCAGGCCGGCGCCGAGGTGTCGGGCCTGCTGGGCCGCCTGCCGTCGCGCGTCGGCTACCAGCCCACGCTCGCCAGCGAGATCGCCGAGCTTGAGGAGCGGGTGGCCTCCACCCCCGGCGCGGTGGTGACGGCAATCCAGGCGGTCTATGTCCCGGCCGACGACTTCACCGATCCGGCGGTGGCGGAGCTGTTCAGCCATCTCGACAGCTCCATCGTGCTGTCGCGCGCCATGGCGGCGGAGGGGCTGTATCCGGCGGTCGACCCGCTGAGTTCCACCTCCAGCCTGCTCGACCCGCTGGTGGTGGGGGAGGCGCATTACCGGCTGGCGGAGGACGTGCGCAAGACCATCGCCCATTACCGCGAATTGCAGGACGTGATCGCGCTCTTGGGCATGGAGGAGCTGAGCGCCGCCGACCGCCTGGCCGTGCGCCGCGCCCGCCGCCTGCAGCGGTTCCTGACCCAGCCCTTCATGGTGACGGAGGCCTTCACCGGCCATGCCGGCGTCAGCGTGCCGCTGGAAGAGACACTGAAGGGCTGCCGCGCCATCCTGGACGGCGACTGCGACGACTGGGCCGAAAGCGCCTTCTTCATGACCGGCACCCTGGATCAGGTCCGCGAGCGCGACAGCGCCGGGAGGGCAGGATGAACGAGAATCCGGGGATATCCCCCTCTCCCCCCCGGGGGGAGAGGGGATTCAAGCGGACGCGAGAGTTGTCGCTCATCATCACCACGCCGACCTCCGTCGCAGCCCAGCTCACCGGTCTCCGCCATCTGCGGGCGGAGGATGCCAGCGGCGCCTTCGGCATCTGGCCCGGCCATGCCGACCTGCTGACCGCCTTGGCGATTTCCGTCATAAGCTGGCGCGGTGCCGATGGGCGGGAGGGACATTGCGCCGTGCGCGGCGGGGTGCTGACCATCCGCGACGGTGCGCGGATCGCGGTGGCGACGCGCGAGGCGGTGCCGGGCGACGACCTCCGCGCGCTGGAACGCGACGTCCTGGCCCGCTTCCGCCGCAATGTGGAGGAGGAGGGGGAGGCGCGGTCCGGCGCCCGCCGCATGCATCTGGCCGCGATCCGCCACATCCTGGCTTATCTGCGCCCGGATCGCCGTCCGACGGGTCCCTTCGCCCCCACCCCCGACGGCGGGGAGGAAGCACCATGACCGATGAGCAGGATCCGCTTCCCGGCAGCGTCCGCCGCCAACGCGAACGGCGGGAGCATTGGCTGCGCGAGGGCGAACGGCCGATGGGTCGCAATCTCGCCCTGATCGGGGCGCTGGGCTGGCTGGTGATCGTGCCGACGCTGGCCGGCCTGTTCGCCGGACGCTGGCTCGACGAGCGCTTCGGCGGCGGCATCTTCTGGACGGCGGCGCTGCTGTTCGCGGGCGTGGTGCTCGGCGGATGGCTCGCCTGGAACCGCATCGAACAGGAACGCTGACATGACGACCGCGCCTTATCTCCTCCCCATCATTGCCGGGGCTCTGGCCGGTCTGGCACTCGGCGTCCTGTTCTTCCGCGGTCTGGCGGCGACGGCGCGGCTCTACGCGCTGGGCGGGGTGCGCCGGGCGGTGCCGCTCTATCTGCTGCGGCTGGCCGGCGCCACTGCCGGATTCACCATCGCCGCCGTTTGGGGCGGGGCGGAGGCGCTGCTGGCGATGCTTGCCGGCTTCCAACTGGCCCGCAGCATCGTGGTCCGTCGGGAAAGGCGGTCGCAGGAGGGGACGCCATGACCGAATCACCGCTGACGACGCCGGTGGTCTTCCTGCTGGGTCCGGTCCCGATCACGCTGCCCGTCGTCGCCACCTGGGGACTGATGGTGGTGATGACGCTGGGCTCCGCGCTGGCGACCCGGCGGCTGCGGGTGGAGCGGCCCGGCCCGGTCCAGACCGTGCTGGAACTGGTGGTGGAGACGCTGCGCCGGCAGATCGCCGAGACGATGCAGACCGATGCCACCCCCTTCCTGCCGCTGCTGGGCACGCTGTTCCTCTATCTGGCGGTCGCCAACCTGTCGGGGCTGGTGCCGGGGATGAAGGCGCCGACCGCCTTCCTGGAGACGGCGATGGCGCTGGCGCTGGTCGTGCTGCTGTCCTCGCAGGCGCTGGGCATCCGCCGCCGCGGCCTGTGGGCCTATCTGAAGGGCTTCGCCCACCCCACCCCGCTGCTGCTGCCGCTGAACATCCTGTCGGAACTGACGCGCGCCTTCTCGCTGTCGATCCGCCTGTTCGGAAACGTGATGAGCGGGGAGTTCGTCATCGCCATCGTGCTGTCGCTGGCGGGCCTGTTCGTACCGGTGCCGCTGATGGCGCTGGAACTGCTGCTGGGTCTCGTCCAGGCGTACATCTTCACCATTCTTGCCGCGGTCTTCATCGGCGGCGCCGTCGGAACAATCGAGAAAGGGTAGGAATCATGGACGTCCATGCCATCAGCATCCTGGGCGCCGCACTGGCCGTGTCGGTCGGCGCCATCGGCCCGGCGCTGGCCGAAGGCCGCGCCGTCGCCGCCGCGATGGAGGCCATCGCCCGCCAGCCGGAAGCCGCCAACACCCTGTCGCGCACCCTGTTCGTCGGTCTGGCGATGATCGAGACCATGGCGATCTACTGCCTCGTCGTGGCGCTGCTTCTGCTGTTCGCCAACCCGTTCGCCTGAGCGCCGCAACCCCGAGGTCCGTCATGCACATCGACGGTTGGACGCTTCTGCTCCAGGCGGTCAATTTTTTGATCCTGGTCTGGCTGCTGCGCCGCTTCCTCTACCGCCCGATCCTGGCGGTGATCGCCGAGCGGCAGGCCGCAACCGAGCGCGTCCGCACCGAGGCCGAGGCCGCGCGCCAGGCCGCCGAAACGGCGCGTCAAACCCTGGAGGCGCAGCGCACCGCCCTGCCCGCCGAACGCGACCGCCTGATCGCCGCCGCCCGCGCCGAAGCCGAGGCCGAACGCGCCGCCTTGCTGGACAAGGCGCGGGCCGAGGCCGACCACGCGCTGGAGGAGGCCCGCAGCCGACTGGCCGACGAACGGGCGCAGGCGCTGGATGCGCTGCAGCGCCATGCCGCCGATCTCGGAACGCAACTGGCGACCCGGCTTCTGCGCGACGCCCCGTCCGGCACCCTGACCCGTCCACTGCTGGACGAGGCCTGCGCTGCGGTGGAGTCCCTGAGCGGTCCCCAGCGCCAAACGCTCGCCGACGGGAGCGATCCGGTGCCGGTGCGCCTTGCCGCCGCCGGTCCACTGTCCGAAGACGACACCGCCCACGCGCGCGACCGGCTGGCGGCGGCGCTCGGCCGGCCGGTCGCGCTGGAACCGGTCGAGGACCCGTCGCTGATCGCCGGAGTGGAACTGCACTTTGCCCACAGCGTCGTCCGCCGCAGCTGGAAACAGACGCTGGCCGAGGCGAAGGAGGAGATGACCCGTCATGACTCCGCAAGAAGCGATGCCGACGCCCTCGCTTGAGGACGCGCTAGACGCCTGGATGCCGGGCGCGCTGCGCCGGCTGGACGGGCTGGATACGGCTGCGCGGCTGGAATCGGTCGGGCGGGTGGAATCGGTCGGCGACGGCATCGCCCATGTCTCCGGCCTGCCCGACGTCCGGGTGGACGAGCTTTTGCTGTTCCCCGGCGGCGGCGTCGGGCTCGCCATGGATCTGGACGAGCAGATCGGCTGCGTTTTGCTGGGCGATGCCACGCAGGTGACGGCCGGCGGCACCGTCCACGGCACTGGGACCGTGCTGCGCGTCCCGGTCGGCGACAAGCTGATGGGCCGGGTGGTCGACCCGCTCGGCAACCCACTCGACGACGGCCCGCCGGTGGAGGCCGAAGGGTGGGAACCGGTGGAGCGTCCCGCCCCCACCATCGCCGAGCGCGCGGCGGTGTCCGAACCGCTGCTGACCGGCACCGTGGTCATTGACGCCATGTTCCCGCTCGGCCGCGGCCAGCGCGAGCTGCTGATCGGCGACCGCGCCACCGGCAAGACCGCCATCGCGGTGGACGCCATCCTCAACCAGACGGACGGCGACGTGTATTGCGTCTATGTCGCCATCGGCCAGAAGGCGTCGGGCGTGCGGGCGGCGATCGAGGCGGTGCGCCAGGGCGGCGCGGCGGCGCGCACCCTGTTCGTCATCGCCGCCGCCGATTCCGCCCCCGGCCTGCAATGGCTGGCGCCCTATGCCGGCTTCACCATGGCCGAATATTTCCGCGACAGCGGCCGGCATGCCCTGGTCATCGTCGACGACCTGACCAAGCATGCGGCGGTCCACCGCCAAATCTCCCTCCTGCTGCGCCGCCCGCCGGGACGGGAGGCCTATCCGGGCGACGTCTTCTATCTGCACAGCCGCCTGCTGGAACGGGCGGCCAAGCTGACCGCGGCCAAGGGCGGCGGGTCGCTGACCGCCTTGCCCATCGCCGAGACCCAGAGCGGCAACCTGTCGGCCTACATCCCGACCAACCTGATCTCCATCACCGACGGGCAGGTCTGCCTCGACGCCAAGCTGTTCTACGAGGGGCAGAAGCCGGCGGTGGATATCGGCCGCAGCGTGTCGCGCGTCGGCGGCAAGGCGCAGCCGCCGGTGCTGCGCACGCTGGCCGAACCGTTGCGGCTCGATTACGCCCAGTTCCTGGAACTGGAGGTCTTCACCCGCTTCGGCGGACTGGTGGACGAGCGGACGCGCAAGGCGGTGGCGCATGGCCAGCGCATGCGGGCCCTGCTGGCACAGCGCCATCTGTCGCCCCGGCCGCTGGCGGTCCAGGCGGCGCAGTTGCTGGCGCTGGCCGACGGCACGCTGGACGGCCTCCCGCTGGAGGCGATTCCGCGCTTCCAGGCGGCACTCGCCACCCTGGCCGATGCCCGCCCGCCGAAGATCGGCGAAAAGCTTGACGACGCGACCAAGACGGCATTGCGCGACCTGATCGCCCAGGCGGCAGCGGGCCTTGGCGGAGAGACGCCCGGAGTTACGCCATGACCGAGCGGCTGACGGAGGTTGAGGCGCGGAAGGCCAGCGTGCAGGATCTGGGGGCGGTGACCGACGTCATGCGCTCACTCGCCGCCATGCGGCTGCAGCAGGCGCTCGGTACGCTGTCCGGTACCCGTGCCTATGCCGAGGTGATCGCCGGGGCGCTGGCCCAGGCCGCCACACTTCTGGACGACGCCCCGGCGCAGTGGCCGGTGAACGGGCGCGGCCATACCGCCTGGGTGCTGTTCACCCCGGAACACGGTTTCGTCGGCGCCTTCGCCGAACGGCTGGTCGAGATGGCGCTGACCGCCCCGCCCGGCTGTGCGTTGTGGGTGGTGGGACAGCGCGGCGCGGCCCTGCTGGACGAGCGCGGCCGGCCGCCGGCCTGGAGCGCGGCGATGGCGACCAACACCGACGCCGTCACCGCGACCGCCCGGCGCATCGCCGACGCACTCTATCGCGCCGCGGCGGACGGACGGCTGGGCCGGGTGGAACTGCTCTATGGCCGCACCAACGCCGGCGCGCCGCCGGAAGTGGTGCGCCGCCCGCTGCTGCCGCTCGGCCTGCCGCGCGACGGTGCCCGGCCGGTGCCGCCGCTGATCAACATGCCGCCGCGCGAGTTGATCGCCCGGCTGGTGGACGAGTATGTCTTCGCCCTGCTGGCCGATGCCGCGATGGAAAGCTTCGCCGCGGAGAATGCCGCCCGCCTGACCACCATGATGACTGCCCGCCACAACATCGAAACCACGCTCGACGAGCTGACCGCCACGGCGCGCCATCTTCGCCAGGAACAGGTCACGAATGAACTGATCGAGCTGGTGTCGGGGGCCGAGGCGATGGGGTGAGAGGGGTGCCCTTTCCCGCCAAAGTCCCTTCTCCCCCCTGGGGAGAAGGTTAGGATGAGGGGGTTCGGCGCAGCCGAAAGGATCCTCGCCATGCATCCCCCTCACCCCGACCCTCTCCCCGGGGGGAGAGGGAGATTTGGGAGAGCTTCGCGAAGGCCACCAGCAGTTCCGCCGCGACGAGGGCCGCGATCACCTCGGGACGCTTGTCGCCGACGAGATCGGCGCCGATGGGACAGGTCAGCCCGTCGAGCGCCTCCACGTCCCGCCCGCGCGCCCGGAACCAGCGCTCGAACTTCGCCCGCTTGGTCGCCGAGCCGATCATGCCGACATAGGCGGCATCGCCCCGGCGCAGGGCCGCCTCGGCGATTTCGAAATCCAGCGCGTGGCTGTGGGTCAGCACCAGATAGCCGGCCCCGGCCGGCGCGTTCGCCAGCGGGTCGAGCGGGCTGTCGGTCAGGATGCGCTCCACCCCCGCCGGGATCGTTTCGGGAAACTCCTGCGCCCGGCCGTCGATCCACAGCAGGCGCAGCGGCAGCGGGGAGAAGGCCGCCGCCATGGCGCGCCCGACATGGCCGGCTCCGAACAGCAGCAGGGTCGGACGCGCCTCCATCGCCCGGCGCTCCCGCTCCTGCAAGGCGGCGAGCGTCCCGGCACCGGCCCACTCCAGCCGCAGCACGACATGGCCACCGCAGCACTGCCCGGTCGCCGGCCCCAGCGGAAGGTCCAGCGTCTCGGCCTCACTGCCGTCCTCCAGCATGCGCCGCGCGGCGGCGATGGCGGTCCATTCCAGTCGACCGCCACCGACAGTGCCGGCGCATACCTCCCGCCCGACCAGCATGCCGGCGCCCACCTCGCGCGGGGTGGAGCCGCGCGCCTCGCCGACGGTGACGAGGATGGCGGGGGCGCCCTGGGACAACCAAGTGGAGAGTGTGCTGGAGAGGGATGTCATTGTCGGGAGGGGTCTGCTTGCCCCCTCCCTGACCCTCCCCCGCTGGGCGGGGGAGGGAACTCCGCCGCACTCCCGCAAAGGTCCTGTCCCCCTCCCCCGCCCAGCGGGGGAGGGTTGGGGTGGGGGGAAGCCGCCGCCCGCTCCCGCAAGGCCGCGATGCAGCCCAGCACCCGCTCCGGCGTGGCCGGCGCATCCAGCCTCGGGCAGAATCGATGCCCAGCCACGCTCGCCACCGCGTCGGACAGAGCGTGGAGCACCGACATGCCCAGCATGAAGGGCGGCTCACCCACCGCCTTGGAGCGGAAGATGGTGTCCTCGCGGTTCGGCGCATTCTCCAGCAGCGCGACGTTGAAGATGCGCGGACGGTCGGAGCAGGCCGGGATCTTGTAGGTGCTGGGCGCGTGGGTGCGCAGGCGGCCCTGCGCGTCCCACCACAGCTCCTCCATGGTCAGCCAGCCCATGCCCTGGACGAATCCGCCCTCGATCTGCCCCCGGTCGATGGCCGGATTCAGCGAGCGGCCGCAATCATGCAGGATGTCCACCCGGTCGACGACATACTCGCCCGTCAGCGTGTCCACCGTCACCTCGGCGCAGGCGGCGCCATAGGCGAAGTAATAGAAGGGCGTGCCGCGCCCGGCCGCGCGGTCCCAATGGATCTTCGGCGTCTTGTAGAAACCCGTGGCCGACAGCTGCACCCGCGCCATATAGGCCGCGCGCACCAGATCGGCGAAGCTCATGTCGCGGTCGCCGACCAGCACCCGGTTGCGCTGGAACCGCACCGCGTCGGGCGCCACGCCCCAATGGGACGCGGCGAAGGCGACCAGCCGCTCCCTGATGGTGCGGGCCGCCGCCTGCGCCGCCTTGCCGTTCAGGTCGGAGCCGGACGACGCCGCGGTGGCCGAGGTGTTGGGCACCTTGCCGGTGTTGGTGGCGGTCGGGCGGATGGTGGCGATGTCGACCTGGAACTCCTCCGCCACCACCTGGGCGACCTTGGTGTAGAGCCCCTGCCCCATCTCGATCCCGCCATGGTTCAGCTGGATGCTGCCGTCGGTGTAGACATGGACCAGGGCGCCGGCCTGATTGTAATGGCTGGCGGTGAAGGAGATGCCGAACTTCACCGGCGTCAGCGCCAGCCCCTTGCGCAGAATGCGGCTGCCGGCGTTGAAGGCGCGGATTTCCTCCCGCCGCTGCCAATATCCGCTGCTTTCCTCCAGCTGCGCCACCAGTTCGGGCAGGATGTTGTCGGTGACGGTCTGATGGTAGGGAGTCAGGTTGCGGTCGTCCTTCTCGGGGTCGGTGCCGTAGAAGTTCCGCTTGCGGATCTCCAGCGGGTCCTTGCCCAGGGCGAAGGCGATCTCGTCGATCAGCCGTTCGGCCGCGACCATGCCCTGCGGGCCGCCGAAGCCGCGGAAGGCGGTGTTGGACACCGTGTTGGTCTTCAGCGGCAGCGATTCCAGCCGCGCCGCCGGATAGAAATAGCCGTTGTCGGCATGGAAAAGCGCGCGGTCGGTCACCGGCCCCGACAGGTCGGCGGCATAGCCGGCCTTGGCCGCGAACAGCATGTCGACGCCCCGGATCAGCCCGCTGCCGTCAAAGCCGACGCGGTAATCGATCTCGAAGTCATGGCGCTTGCCGGTGATCTGGAAATCGTCGTCGCGGTCGGGGCGCAGCTTGGCGGCGCGGCCGGTGCGCTTGGCGACCAGCGCGGTGCAGGCGGCGAACAGGTTCGACTGCGTCTCCTTGCCGCCGAAGCCGCCGCCCATCCGCCGCACCTCCACCGTCACCGCGGCGCTGGGCAGGTCCAGCACATGGGCGACGATGTGCTGCACTTCCGTCGGGTGCTGGGTGGAGACATGGATCAGCACCTCCTGGTCCTCGCCCGGCACCGCCATGGCGATCTGGCTTTCCAGATAGAAATGCTCCTGCCCGCCGATGGCGAGCCTGCCCTCCACCCGGTTTGCAGCTTCAGCCAGCGCCGTGTCGGCGTCGCCGACCCGCAGCGTCATCGGCGCGGTGACCAGCGTCCGCTCGCCGTCGCGGGCGTCGGCGATGGTCAGGACGGCAGGCAAATCCTCATACTCGATCACCGCCAGTTTCGCGGCGCGGCGGGCCTGATCGCGGGTTTCGGCGGCGACGGCGAAGATCGGCTGGCCGACATGCTCGACCAGAGTGGAGGCGAAGAGCGGCTCGTCATGCTTGCCCATGCAGCCGATGTCGTTCACCCCCGGCACGTCCTCGGCGGTGAAGACCGCCACCACGCCCGGCGCCTGCCTGACCGGAGACAGGTCGATGGAGCGGATGCTCGCATGCGCCCGGCTGCTGAGGCCCAGATAAACGTGCAGCAGCCCGGCCGGCTCGGCGATGTCGTCGAGATAGACCGCCTCGCCGCTGACATGCTTGTGCGCGCTCTCGTGCCGGCGCGGGTCGTGGACGGCACCCTGGATGCGCTCCGGGGTGCTGACGGGTGCGATGGGGGTCGTGACGTCAGGCGCCATTGAATCAGGCATGGGCTAGCCTCCGGTCGCCGACCAGACGGGTCTCCGCCGCCGGGTCGCTGGTCTCGACATACAGCTTCATCAGCAAATTCGCGGCCACGGTGGAGCGATAGGCCGCGCTGGCCCGCCAGTCCGACAGCGGCGCGTAATCGTCCGCCAGCGCCTCCATGGCCTGGCGAACGCTGTCCTCGGTCCAATGGCGGCCCAGCAGCACCGCTTCCGCCCCGGCCGCCCGTTTCGGCGTGCCGGCCATGCCGCCGAAGGCGATGCGGATGTCGGCCACCCGCCCCTCGCCGTCCAGCGTCAGGCGGAAGGCGCCGCAGACGGCGGAGATGTCCTGGTCGAAGCGCTTGGCGATCTTGTAGGCACGGAACCGCTCCCCCACCGCCGGCTTGGGCAGGATCACCGCCTCGACGAACTCGCCCTCGCGGCGGTCCTGCTTGCCGTATTCGATGAAGAAATCCTCCAGCGGCAGTTCGCGGGTGTCGTCGCCGCGCCGCAGCCGCAGGGTGGCGCCACAGGCGATCAGGGCCGGCGGCGTGTCGCCGATGGGGGAGCCGTTGGCGATGTTGCCGCCGATGCTGCCCATGTTGCGCACCTGCTCCGCCCCGATGCGGCGGATCAGCTCGCCGAAATCGGGATAGAGCGCGGCGATCCGGTCCGCCGCGTCGCTGTAGGTGACGCCGGCGCCGATCACCAGCGCGTCGCCGCGATCCTCGATCCGCCGCAAGGAGCGGACCCGGCCGGTGTAAATCACGGTCGCCAGCACGCGCTGGAACTTGGTCACCCACAGCCCGACATCGGTGGCGCCGGCCACGATGGTGGCGCCCGGGTTGTCGAGCAGAAGCTGCGCCAGTTGCGGCACGGTGGCCGGCGCCAGGAACCGCCGCCCGCCGGCCCCGACGCTGAGGATTTCCTCGTCGCGCAAGGCCTTCAGCTTCTCCGCCATCGCCACGCGGTCGGCGAAGCGGTCGGTGGCGCGGTCGCCGATGCCGTACATGGCGTGGGCGGCGCGGACGATCGGCTCGTAGCCGGTGCAGCGGCACAGGTTGCCGGCAAGCGCGTCGTCGATCCGCTGGCCATCGGGCCGCTCCTCGTTCAGATAGAGCGCCAGCAGCGACATGACGAAGCCGGGCGTGCAGAAGCCGCACTGCGAGCCGTGGCAATCGACCATCGCCTGCTGCACCGGATGCAGCGTACCGTCCGGCCCCTTCAGATGCTCCACCGTCAACAGCCGGCAGCCGTCCAGCGTGGCGAGGAAGCGGATGCAGGCGTTCACCGCCTCGTAGCGCAGGGTTTCGCCGTCGAGCCGGCCGACCACCACGGTGCAGGCGCCGCAATCGCCCTCGGCACAGCCTTCCTTGGTGCCGACACGCCGTTCCGACAGCCGCAGCCAGTCGAGCACCGTCAGGGTGGGATCGACCGCGTCGATCTCCCGAAGCTCGTCGCCGAGGTAGAAGCGGAGGCGCTGGCGCATGGCTGCTCCCGATGAACTGGTGACGATGTGACGCAGTATTTCACCGACGTCGACTCTGTCACCAGATCGGCAGCAGGGGAAAGAGTTTCAAACGATTTGCAAAAGAGCGGCGGGGCGCGGACCTCCTGAGCTGTGATGAATCGCGTCCGGCGGGGAGGTGGAACAGCGTGAAACAGTTTGCGGCGGATGTTCCATCCTGTCTGACGGTCCGCCCACCTCACAGACGGCGGAAGGCAGCCTTTCCGCCCTGACGTTCCAGCGCCGAACCGAGGGTGGGATAGGGGTCGTCGGGGTTGAGGGTCCAGGGATAGACCCCCTTCGGCCCCGCCGCTTCCGGGCGGGC
The DNA here is from genome assembly GCF_051124815.1 of Azospirillum sp. B2RO_4. Lineage (NCBI taxonomy): Bacteria > Pseudomonadati > Pseudomonadota > Alphaproteobacteria > Rhodospirillales > Azospirillaceae > Azospirillum > Azospirillum sp. B2RO_4. The sequence continues at coordinate 131,511 of NZ_CP118488.1, forward strand.
GAGGATCGCGGCAACGGCGCGGGGATCGGGCGCGGTGCGTTCCCGGAAGGCGCCGGGGATGCTGTCGTCGTCGAGTTCGGGGGCGATGTCGGCGGACGGGTCGGCGGATGGGTCTTCCGACGGCTGCCGGGTTTGCGGCTGTTGAGCCGGTTGGGCGGCAAGCCCGTCGAGGATACCGAGCCGGTCGGCCAGCCAGCGCACGGTCGACGGATCGCCGGAGGAGACCAGCCGCTCGATCTGCTCGACGACCAGACTGCGCAGCGAGGAGAGGCGCAGGTCGGCCTCGCGGCTCAGGGCCTGCCGCTCCCACCAAACCCTGTGACGGAAATCCTTGGAGCCGTAATAGGCCCGCCACAGGGTGGTGCGGCTGCAGCCCATGGCGCGGGCGACATAGAGGAAGCTGCTGCCGCGCGCCAGCATGCCGGCAGCCATGACCCATTGCTCCTCATGAAACTGCGATCCGGGGACCAGCGAGCCTTCGGAGGGCACCGGCGGCTCTTCGGCCCAGAGGGGGAAATGGTCGTTCTGAAGGGTACGGCTGTCGAGGGCCATGGCGTCGCTCCGCAAGGTGAAAGGACATTTGCGGAGAGGTTATGGGATTTTGTTCCTTGGTTGGTGGATTTTGTGCAAAAGCGGGAGCGGGGACCGCCCTCGCCGCCCCTACGCATTCCCCTCCGGCGTCATCCCGGCCAGCCCCTCGCCGGCGCCGCCGGCGGTGCGCACCGACGCCAGCGTCAGCGCATGCCAATAGAGGTCCAGCAGGGCCGCCGGCATGCCGCCTTCCTCATGGCCCTCCATCGGCAGGATGGCGGCGGCGTGGGCCAGCGCCGCGGTGGCGGCGTTCGCGCTGCGCGATACGGCGTCGCCCAGCAACCCCAGCGTCTGCCCCAGCGCCGCGGCGTCGAAACGCAGCAGGGCCGGCGGCACGGTGATCTGCGCCTCGCCCCCACGCAGGCGGCCGACGGCGATGTAGACATGCAGCAGGTCGGGCCGGTCCTCCGGCCGCAGCAGGGCGGCGACGATGCGGTTGCCGGTCAGCGGGCCGGTGCCGTCGAACTCGTACATCGTAGCGCGCTCGCCCTGCCGGGTGGCGGCGAGGCCGGCGAGGCGGGCGGTCAGCGGCTCCACGGCGCGGCGGTTGGCCTCGTCGAACAAAGCGGGGTGGCTGCCGCCTTCGCTCAGCACCACCAGCGGGGCGTCGGTTGCCGCGGCGGCGGCCAGCAGCCGGGCCAGCACGGCGAAGGGATCGGTGCCCGCGGCCTCCGCTTCCGCTTCCAGCAGGCCGGCGCCGCGGCGCAGCATGGCCTCCGCAAAGCTGATGTCGATGTCCATGGCCGAGCCCTCCTCCCTGACGACGGAGCCCCTTTTAGGCCGGGGCGCCCCGTCCGCTCAATGGTAACCGAAGGCGCCCGTCACCTTTCCGCGGAAGATCCAGTAGGAATAGGCGGTGTAGCCGAGGATCGCCGGGATCAGGAAGGCCATGCCGACCAGCAGGAACACCTGCGTCTCCGGCGGGGCCGCCGCCTCCCACACGGTGACGCCCGGCGGGATCAGGTTCGGCCACAGGCTGATGGCGAGGCCGAGATAGGACAGCGCGAACAGCGCCATCGACAGCACGAAGGGCGCCACGTCCCGGCTTCTGTCGATGGCCCGCCACAGGGCGACGGCCAGCACCGCCGTGACGATGGGCACCGGCGACAGGAGGATCAGGTTGGGCATGGAGAACCAGCGCTCGGCGATCTGCGGCAGCAGGAAGGGTGTCCACAGGCTGACCACCGCCACGCCGGCCAGCACCACCAGCATCAGCATCCGCGCCATGCGGAAGCACCAGTCCTGCAACGGCCCGATGGTCCGCCAGATCAGCCATGTCGCCCCCAAGAGCGCATAGCCCACAACCAGCGCCACCCCGCAGAACAGGCTGAAGGGCGACAGCCAGTGCAGCATGCCGCCGACGAACTGCCGCCCGTAGACCGGAATCCCCTGGATGAAGGCCCCCAGCACGACGCCCTGGGCGAAGGTCGCCAGCAGCGAACCGAGAAAGAAGGAGCGGTTCCACCAATGGCGCCCCGCCCGCGCCTTGAAGCGGAACTCGAAGGCGACGCCGCGGAAGATCAGCGCGATCAGCATGACCAGCAGCGGCAGATACATCGCCGGCAGAACCACGGCATAGGCGATGGGAAAGGCCGCGAACAGCCCCGCTCCGCCCAGCACCAGCCAGGTCTCGTTGAAGTCCCAGACCGGCGCCACCGTGTTCATCATGGTGTCGCGGTCCTCCTCCGTCGGGGCGAAGGGATAGAGGATGCCGATGCCGAGGTCGAAGCCGTCCATCAGCACATACATGAACACCGCGAAGCCGACGATCCCGACCCAGATCAGGGTCAGCAGGCTTCCTTCCGCTATTTCCTGCATGGGGCTTACTCCGCGGCTTCGATGGACTGGTCGGCGGCCGACAGCGGCCGTTTCGGGCTCTGCGCCTCCGGAGGCTGGGGGGCGTCGTGGATGTGCGTCGGGCCGGTGCGCAGCAGGCGGATCAGGTAATAGGTGCCGGCGCCGTAGATGAGCGTGTAGGCGACGACGAAGGACAGCAGCGAGATCAGCGCCGCCTCCGTCGTCAGCGAGGGCGTGACGGCGTCGGCCGTGCGGAGATGGCCGTAGACGGCCCAGGGCTGGCGCCCGATCTCGGTGGTGAACCAGCCGGCCAGGATGGCGACGAAGCCGATGGGCATGCAGCCGACCAGCACGCGCAGGAACCAGTCGGTGGTGAACAGCCGGCCGCGGAAGCGCAGCACCAGATGAACCGCCGCCACCGCCAGCATCAGCAGGCCGATGCCGACCATCAGGCGGAAGGTCCAGAAGATGATGCGCGGATCGGGCCGCTCGTCGGCCGGGAATTGCTTCAGACCGGGAACCGTGCCGTTGAAGTCGTGGGTCAGGATCAGGCTGGACAGGGCGGGAATGCCGACCTCCAGATGATTGGTCTCCTTCTCCACGTCGGGAATGGCGAACAGCACCAGTGGCGCGCGCGGGCCACCCTCCCAATTGCCTTCCATCGCGGCGATCTTGGCCGGCTGGTATTTCAGCGTGTTCAGCCCATGCTCGTCGCCGAGGAAGATCTGCAGGGGCGCCAGAACGGTGATGAGGGCCAGCGCCATGCCGAGCCCAAGCTTCGCATGGTCGAGATGCCGGCGCTTCAGCAGGTAGAAGGCACTGATCCCGGCGACGACGAAGCTGGTGGTCAGGAACATCGCCGTCACCATATGGGCGAGGCGATAGGGGAAGGACGGGTTGAACACCACCTGCCACCAGTCGGTGACGAAGTAACGGCCGTCCCGGATCTCGAACCCCGCAGGGGTGTGCATCCAGCTGTTGGCAGACAGAATCCAGAAGGACGACAGCAGCGTGCCCAGCGCCACCAGACAGGCCGCCATCAGATGGATGCCGCGCGGCACGCGGTCGCGCCCGAACAGCAGGATGCCGAGGAAGGCGGCCTCCAGGAAGAAGGCGGTCACCACCTCGTACTGGATCAGCGGGCCCAGCACGTTGCCCACGGTGTCGGACCAGCGGCTCCAGTTGGTGCCGAACTGATAGGACATGACGATGCCCGACACCACGCCCAGGCCGAAGGACAGCGCGAAGATCCGCGTCCAGAACTCCGACAGGCTGCGATAGATGCCCTTGCCGGTGCCCACCCACAGCGCCTCCAACAGCGCGATCCAGCAGGCAAGTCCCACGGTGAAGCTGGGGAACAGGATGTGGAAGGAGATCGTGAACGCGAACTGGATTCGCGACAGGATCAATGGATCGAGGTCCATGGCCGCCGCCTCTTTTGTTTGGGCGCGTGGAAAGCCTTACGCCGGGCGGAACCCGGCGCGGCTGTGGCAAGACCCCATGTAGGGTGCGTGATTGGACCGGAAAGGGGACTAGTCTTTCGGGCTTAAGCCGGACCGCGTAAAGCGGTAGCAAGGATGCGCTTTGCGGCGCGCACTGCCCCTTTGGACGGTTTGGTCAGTGGGGTGGATAAACCGCGGTGATGCCGGAAATCACCGTCTGCGCGGCCAATGCGGCAAGTACGATGCCCAGAACTCGGCTGACCGTGTGGATCACCGTCCGGCCCAGCAGCCGGCCGACCCGGTCGGCGCCCAGCAGGATCAGCGTCACCCCGCCGATCACCGTCGCCGCCGCGCCCAGGACGCTGATCTGGCCGCCCACGGTGGTGCCGACACGGTCCATCAGCAGCAGGATGGAGGTGATGGCGCCCGGCCCGGCGATCAACGGCACCGCCAGCGGGAAGACGGCGATGTCGTGCGCGTCCTCGTCGGTCATCGCCTCGCCGGTGTCGCGTTCCTTGCGCTCGGAGCGCTTGGCGAACAGCATCTCGAAGGCGATCCAGAACAGCAGCGCCCCGCCGGCGATGCGGAAGGCCGGCATCTCGATCGACAGGGTCTGCAGCACGACCTTGCCGAAATAGGCGAAGAAGACCAGCACCACGAAGGCGATGGCATTGCCGCGCAGCGCGATGATGCGTTTGTGACGGTCGTCGAAGCCGCGGGTCAGCGCGATGAACAGCGGCACCAGCCCCGGCGGATCGACGACGACGAAAAAGACGACGAGATTGCTGATGTAGTCCGACAAAGCGGGCTCCAGCCTGATGGAACTGTGGATTGGGTGAACCAATCATAGGCTTGGCGGCGCGGGGTGTCACCCCTCGGCCGGATTTCAATTCTCGGCCAGTGCGTGGGCGAACGCCTCCACCCCCTGCACGCCGGCCGGGGTCAGCGCATAGGTGCCGCGCCCGACACGCTCGAACCAGCCATAGACATTGCGCAGGAGCATCGCCCCGACATCCTTCGGCGCTCCCGCCTTGCGCAGGGCTGCGACGGTCAGCGGCCCGTCGCGCAGCATGCGGGCGATGCGCAGAGCGTCCTGGCGATAGGCGGTGACGATGGCGACGCGGGTGGAGCCGCCCCGGTTGGGATCGCCGACCCGGCGGGCGTGCTCGCCCAGCAGGCGGTTGGCGCGCTTCTTGTCCTTGCGCGGGGTATAGGGGACGGGGTCGAGCAGCACGGTGACGTGGTGGCTCTCCGCCAGCCCCGGATCGACCATCAGCAGCCCGAGACCCAGCCGACGGCAGAGCTTCTTCACGTCACTGTCCAGCGGAGACGGCCCGGTGGCCTTGCGTCCCGGTTGCGGCACGGCCAGATAGACGCTGTCGCTGATCGCCAGCCGGTCCACCCCCTGCAGCACGAGGTCGAGCGTGAAGCGCTTCTTCAATTCGACGATCACCGGCGGCTCGGCGCCGCGCGTGGCGACGAGATCGCAGCCATGGATCTCCGCCTTCACGTCATAGCCCTGGGCTTCGAGGAACGCCTTCACGGGTGCGTAGAGCTCGGTTTCGGCGGTGACGGTCAAAAGTCGCAGCCCTGCGAATCCGCCTCTCCCCCCCGGGGAGAGGTCGGCCGGCACCGCCGGTCGGGTGAGGGGGGCGGACCCTCGCCCGCTTGCGGGAGAGGGTGGCTGCGCAGCAGCCGGGTGAGGGGCTGCGCGATGCTAGAAGGATCCTGGCAGCGGATCCCCCTCACCCCGACCCTCTCCCCGGGGGGGAGAGGGAGATTAGAACAGGCGCTTACCGTCACCGAAAAGGCCGTACTTATCGACCCACTCATCGTAAGCCTTGAAGGCTTCACGGTTTTCCTCAGCCCAGCGTTGCTTCTCGGCTTCGGTCATACGCGCTCGCTTGCGGGATGCGCAAGTCTCCGAAGCCGAAGAGCCATACCGATCTTCGGACGACATCACGCCGCCGCCTTCTGCTTGCGCAGGATGCCCAGGATGTCGGACGCCGCCTTCGGGATGTTGGTGCCCGGACCGTAGATCGCCGCGGCGCCCGCCTTGTAGAGGAAGTCGTAGTCCTGCGGCGGGATCACGCCGCCGCACACCACCAGGATGTCGCCGGCGCCCTGTTTGCGCAATTCCTCGATCAGTTGCGGCACCAGCGTCTTGTGGCCGGCGGCCTGGGACGACACGCCGATGACGTGGACGTCGTTCTCCACCGCCTGCCGCGCCGCCTCGTCGGGGGTCTGGAACAGCGGGCCGATGTCGACGTCGAAGCCGATGTCGGCGAAGCTGGTGGCGATCACCTTGGCGCCGCGGTCGTGGCCGTCCTGGCCCATCTTCACCACCAGGATGCGCGGCCGGCGGCCTTCGTCGGCGGCGAAGGACGCCACCTCCTCCTGAATGCGCTTGAAGCCCTCGTCGCCCTCATAGGCGGAGCCGTAGACGCCCGACACCGAGCGGATGACGGCGACATGGCGGGTGAAGGCCTTCTCCAGCGCGTCGGAGATCTCGCCGACGGTGGCGCGGGCGCGGGTGGCCTCGACCGACAGGGCCAGCAGGTTGCCGGTCTTCTCGGCGGCGGCCTTGGTCAATGCTGCCAACGCCTCCTGGCACTTGGCCTCGTCGCGGCTGGCGCGGATCTGCTTCAGCCGGGCGATCTGCGCCTCGCGGACGGCGGTGTTGTCGATGTCCAGCACGTCCACCCCCTCGGGGTTCTCCGGACGGTACTTGTTGACGCCGACGATCACCTCCTCGCCACGGTCGATGGCGGCCTGACGGCGGGCGGCGGCCTCCTCGATCAGCAGCTTGGGCATGCCGCTCTCGACCGCCTTGGTCATGCCGCCCATCTCCTCGACGCGGCCGATCAGTTCAAGCGCGGCGTTGGCGAGGCTGTGGGTCAGATGCTCGATGTAGTAGGAGCCGCCGAGCGGATCGACCACCTTGGTGACGCCGGCTTCCTCGGCGATGATCAGCTGGGTGTTGCGGGCGATGCGGGCCGAGAACTTCGTCGGCAGGCCCAGCGCCTCGTCGAAGGCGTTGGTGTGCAGCGACTGGGTGCCGCCCAGCACCGCGGCCATCGCCTCGATGGTGGTGCGAATGACGTTGTTGTAGGGGTCCTGCTCGGTCAGCGAGACGCCGGAGGTCTGGCAGTGGGTGCGCAGCGCCAGCGAGCGGGCATCCTTCGGCTGGAACTTCTCCTGCATCAGCGAGGACCACAGCAGGCGCGCGGCGCGCAGCTTGGCGATCTCCATGAAGAAATTCATGCCGATGGAGAAGAAGAAGGACAGTCGCGGCGCGAACTTGTCGACCGGCAGCCCCTTGGACATCGCCGCCCGCACATATTCGAGGCCATCGGCGATGGTGAAGGCCAGCTCCTGCACCGCCGTGGCGCCTGCCTCCTGCATGTGGTAGCCGGAGATCGAGATCGAGTTGAACTTCGGCATGTGCTGGGAGGTGTACTCGATGATGTCGGCGATGATCCGCATCGAGGGTTCGGGCGGGTAGATGTAGGTGTTGCGGACCATGAACTCCTTGAGGATGTCGTTCTGGATGGTCCCGCTCAGCTTGTCCTGGGAAACGCCCTGCTCCTCCGCCGCGACGATGTAGCCGGCCAGGATCGGCAGCACCGCGCCGTTCATTGTCATCGACACCGACATCTTGTCGAGCGGGATGTCGGCGAAGAGCACCTTCATGTCCTCGACGCTGTCGATGGCCACGCCGGCCTTGCCGACGTCGCCGACGACGCGGGGATGGTCGCTGTCATAGCCGCGGTGGGTGGCGAGGTCGAAGGCCACCGACAGGCCCATCTGGCCGGCCTTGAGGTTGGCCTTGTAGAAGGCGTTCGACTCCTCCGCCGTGGAGAAGCCGGCATATTGCCGGATGGTCCAGGGCTTAACCGCGTACATCGTGGCGCGCGGGCCGCGGGTGAAGGGCGGGAAGCCGGGCAGCGTGTCCAGCTCCATCCCTTCGAGGTCCGCGGCGGTGTAGAGCGCCTTGACGTCCAGACCTTCCGGGGTCTTCCAAACCAGCTTGGAAAGGTCGCCGTCGGCGCCGAGATCCTTGGCGGCCAGCTTGTCCCAATCGGCAAGGGTCTTCTTCGGGAACTCGGTCATCGACGCCTCCTGATGGCTTCTTATGGCGCTGGTAGGGTATCAGTGCGTTTCCTCCCGATGCACCCTCTTCCAACGGTCACATGGACCGTTGGAAGAGGGGCAAGGAGGTACGCTTCCTCTCGGTACTGTTCTTCTTATTATACGGTTACGCGAATTCCACGATCTTCTGATCGACCGCCAGGCTGCTGCCCGGGGCTGCGTGGATTTTCGCGACCGTCCCGTCCTGCGCGGCGCGCAGAATGTTTTCCATCTTCATGGCCTCGACCACGGCCAGCACCTCGCCGGCCTTGACCTCCTGGCCTTCCGACACCGCCAGCGACACCAGCAGGCCCGGCATCGGCGACAGCAGGAACTTCGACATGTCCGGCGGCGCCTTGACCGGCATCAGCGCGTCCAGCTTGGCCGCCTTCGGGGTCAGAACCTTGACGATGGCCTGCGACCCGCTGTGGTGCAGGCGATAGCCGACGCCGACGCGGTCGACCTGGACGCAGACGTGCTGGCCGTTCACCGTGCCGCGGAACAGCGGCTCGCCGATCTGCCAGTCGCTCCACACCGTGTGGTGCTTGCCGTCGATGTCGACGGTATAGCCGATCCGCTGCGGGCTGCCGTCGGCCGGGTGCAGATGGACCGGATGCTGGGTGCCGTCCAGCACCACCACCCAGTCGTCGCGCACCGTCACCTTGCTGCCGGGCATCTTGCCGGAGATCTGGATATCGCGGTCGTTCAGGCTGCGGTGGATCACCGCCGCCACCGCGATCAGCACGGCCGGGTCTTCCGGCGGCAGGTCGGAGGCGTGGAAGCCGTTCGGATATTCCTCGGCGATGAAGTTGGTGGTCAGCCGCCCATCGACGAAGCGCTGGTTCGCCATCAGCGAGGCCAGGAACGGGATGTTGTGGCTGACGCCGCGGATGTAATACTGGTCCAGCGCCTCGCGCATGCCGGCGATCGCCGCGTCGCGCGTCGATCCCCAGGTGCAGAGCTTGGCGATCATCGGATCGTAGTACATCGAGATCTCGCCGCCCTCGAACACGCCGGTGTCGACGCGGACATGCGGATCGGCGGCCGGCGGCTGGTAATGGGTCAGGCGGCCGGTGGAAGGCAGGAAGTTGCGGAAGGGATCCTCGGCATAGACACGCGCCTCGACCGCCCAGCCGGTCAGCTTCACGTCGTCCTGGGTGATCGTCAGCTTCTCACCATAGGCGACGCGGATCATTTGCTCGACAAGGTCGAGGCCGGTGATCAACTCGGTGACCGGATGCTCCACCTGAAGGCGGGTGTTCATCTCCAGGAAGTAGAAGTTGCGCTCGGCGTCGACGATGAACTCCACCGTGCCGGCCGACTTGTACTGCACCGCGTTGGCCAGAGCCACCGCCTGCTCGCCCATCGCCTTGCGGGTGGCGGCGTCGAGGAACGGCGACGGCGCCTCCTCGATCACCTTCTGGTGGCGGCGCTGGATCGAGCATTCACGCTCGCCGAGATACAGGCAGGTGCCCTGCCCGTCGGCCAGAACCTGGATTTCGATGTGGCGCGGCTGCTGGATGTACTTTTCGACGAAGACGCGGTCGTCGGCGAAGCTGGAGCGCGCCTCGTTCTGGGCCGAGCGGAAGCCTTCGCGCGCCTCCTCGTCGTTCCAGGCCACGCGCATGCCCTTGCCGCCGCCGCCGGCCGACGCCTTGATCATCACCGGATAGCCGATGTCGCGGGCGATGGTCACCGCCTCGCTGTCATCGGCGATGACGCCGAGATAGCCGGGGACGGTCGACACGCCGGCTTCCTTGGCCAGCTTCTTGGACTCGATCTTGTCGCCCATCGCCTGGATGGCGTGGGCGTCCGGACCGATGAAGGCGATGCCGGCAGCCGCCAGCGCCTCCTGGAACTCTCGCTTCTCCGACAGGAAGCCGTAGCCGGGATGAACGGCCTGGGCGCCGGTCTTCTTGCAGGCCTCGACGATGCGGTCGACCAGCAGATAGCTCTGGGCCGACGGGGCGGCGCCGATATGGACGGCCTCGTCGGCCATCTCGACATGCAGGGCGTTCTTGTCGGCGTCGGAATAGACCGCGACGGTCTTGATGCCCATGCGGCGTGCCGTGCGAATGACGCGGCAGGCGATCTCGCCACGATTGGCGATGAGGATCTTCTCGAACATGCTGCCGGCCCTCACAGCGGAATGTTGTCGTGCTTGCGCCAGGGGTTCTGGAGCTGCTTGTTCTTCAGCATGGACAGCGCCTTCGTGATGCGGCGGCGGGTTCCGTGCGGCATGATGACGTCGTCGATGTAACCGCGCGACGCGGCGACGAAGGGATTGGCGAACTTCTGCTTGTACTCTTCCGTACGCGCCTCGATCTTCTCGGCGTCGCCGATGTCGCTGCGGAAGATGATCTCCACCGCGCCCTTGGCGCCCATCACCGCGATTTCGGCCGACGGCCACGCATAGTTGACGTCGCCGCGCAGATGCTTGGACGACATCACGTCGTATGCGCCGCCGTACGCCTTGCGGGTGATGACGGTCACCTTCGGCACCGTGGCCTCGGCGTACGCGTACAGCAGCTTGGCGCCGTGCTTGATGATGCCGCCATATTCCTGCGACGTGCCGGGCATGAAGCCGGGGACGTCGACCAGGGTCAGGATCGGGATTTCGAAGGCGTCGCAGAAGCGCACGAAGCGGGCGGCCTTCTTGGAGCTGTCGATGTCGAGGCAGCCGGCGAGCACCATCGGCTGGTTGGCGACGATGCCGACCGTGGAGCCGTTCATGCGGGCAAAGCCGATGATGATGTTCTTGGCGTATTCCGGCTGCAGCTCGAAGAAATCGCCCTCGTCCACGATCTTGAGGATCAGCTCCTTCATGTCGTAGGGCTTGTTCGGGTTCTCCGGCACCAGCGTGTCGAGCGAGAAGTCCTCGCGGTCCAACGGATCGGCGCAGGGACGGACCGGTGCCTTCTCGCGGTTTGACGACGGCAGGAAATCGACGAAGCGGCGCAGCTGCAGCAGCGCCTCGACATCGTTCTCGAAAGCCAGATCGGCCACGCCAGACTTGGTGGAGTGGGTGACGGCGCCGCCCAGCTCTTCCGCAGTCACGACCTCGTGGGTAACGGTCTTCACCACGTCGGGGCCGGTGACGAACATGTAGGAGCTGTCCTTCACCATGAAGATGAAGTCGGTCATAGCCGGCGAGTACACCGCACCGCCGGCGCACGGCCCCATGATGAGGGAAATCTGCGGGATGACGCCCGAGGCATCGACGTTGCGCTGGAACACCTCGGCATAGCCGCCCAGCGAGGCGACGCCTTCCTGAATGCGGGCGCCGCCCGAATCGTTCAGGCCGATGACCGGCGCGCCGACCTTCAGCGCTTGGTCCATGATCTTGCAGATCTTCTCGGCATGCGCTTCCGACAGCGCGCCGCCGAAGACCGTGAAGTCCTGGCTGAAGACGAAGACGAGGCGGCCGTTGACGGTGCCGTGGCCGGTCACCACGCCGTCGCCCGGAACCTTCTGGTTTTCCATGCCGAAGTCGATGCAGCGATGTTCGACGAACATGTCGAACTCCTCGAACGATCCTTCGTCGAGGAACAGGTCGATCCGCTCGCGCGCGGTCAGCTTGCCTTTGGCGTGCTGGCCGGCGATGCGCTTCTCACCGCCGCCCAGCCGCGCCGCGGCGCGCTTGGACTCCAACTTGGCCAGAATGTCTTGCATCGGGCGTTTCCAATCCTTGGCGTCGCAGTGACGGTCCCCGCTCCGGCGGCAAGCGACGCAATCATTCACCGGAACGCCGCGGATTATTCACAAACTTCGCAGCGCTTCAAACAGCCTCTTCGCAAAAACGTGCGAAGTTGCGAAGCCCTTTGCAAATGCGGCTTTGCCGTTGCTAAGATTGCGAAGAACGGCCGGTTTCCAAGGCCGTCGCCAGGGCGGGAATTTATACGCATGCAAAAGAAGCTATTCCTTGGCTACAAGCTGCGCCGCCTGCGCGAACAGCGCGGCCTGACCCAGGCCTCCCTGGCCAAGACTCTGGAGCTTTCGCCCAGCTATCTCAACCAGTTGGAGAACAACCAGCGCCCGCTGACCCTGCCGGTGCTGATGCGGATCGCCGCCACCTTCGAGCTGGAGTTGTCCGCCTTCCTGGAGGATGAGGACAGCCGGCTGGTCTCCGACCTGCGCGAGGCGCTGGCCGACCCGCTGTTCGCCGGCGCGCCGCTGACCGCGGGCGAATTGCGCAGCGTCGTCGGCTCCAGTCCGGAACTGGCCCGCCGGGTGCTCAGCCTGCATCAGGCCTATCAGAAGCTTCATGAGCGGGTGCAGTCGCTGGCAGACAGCCTGTCCAACCGCGAACCCAGCAGCCAGGAGGGCGACAGCTTCGCCGGACCACAATTTCCGTACGAAGAGGTGAGGGACTATTTCCACTACTGCAACAATTACATCGGCCCGCTGGACGAGGCGGCGGAACGGCTGTGGGATGCTGAGAAGATCCATTCCGGCTCGCTGCTGAACGAACTTGCGGCCTATCTGAAGCGCCGCCACGACGTGCGGGTGAAGATCGTCGCCGACGAGGCGGGCGAAACCGCGATGCGCAGCTATGACGCCACCACCGGGACGCTGCGGCTGTCGGCCCTGCTGACCAGTTCCAGCCGCGCCTTCCACATGGCGAACCAGATCGCCCTGCTGGAATTCGGCGAGCAGATCGACGAGCTGGTGGATCAGGCGAAATTCTCCAGCGAGGACGCGCGGTCGATCTGCCGGGTCGGGCTCGCCAATTACTTCGCCGGCGCGCTGGTTCTGCCCTACAGGGCCTTCGCCGCGCAAGCCCGCGCATTGCGCCACGATGTGGAGCAACTGCAAAGCCGCTTCTCCGCCAGTTTCGAGCAGGTCTGCCACCGGCTGTCCACCCTGCAGCGGCCGGGGGCGCGCGGCCTGCCCTTCTATTTCGTCCGGGTCGACATGGCAGGCAACATCACCAAGCGGCATTCCGCCACACGCTTCCATTTCGCCCGCTTCGGCGGCGCCTGCCCGCTGTGGAACGTGCACGAGGCCTTCGCCCAGCCCGGCAAGATCCTGGTGCAGTTCGCCCAGATGCCCGACCGCACCGCCTATATCAGCATCGCCCGCACGGTGACCAAGCGCGGCGGCGCCTATCTGAAGCCGTCCCGACAGTTCGCCGTCGGGCTGGGCTGCGAGGCCAGCCACGCGCCCGAACTGGTCTATGCGGCGGGCATCGACATCGCCGACATGAAGGCGGCGGTGCCGATCGGCGTGAACTGCCGCCTGTGCGAGCGCACCGACTGCCAGCAGCGCGCCTTCCCGCCGATCGGCAGCGAATTGCGGGTGAACGAGCATCACCGCAGCTTCGTGCCCTACCTGTTCAATCCGCCGGACACACGGTCCGGCTGATCTCCGCACCGCCCAGGGCCGCATCGCCATCTTCGAGAACGACACGGTCGCGACCTTCGTCCTTGGCCCGGTAAAGCGCATTGTCGGCCCGGATCAGCAGGCGGTCGATGCTGTCGCCGTCCCTAAAACCCGCGACGCCGAAACTGCCGGTCTGCCGGTGGCCATTGGGAAAGCAGTACGCGCGCATGGTTCGCCGCAACCGCTCCGCAAGCACAAAGGCTGCGTCCAGGCTGGTCTCAGGGCAGAGAATCAGGAATTCCTCGCCACCCCACCGGCCGACCGTATCGGTCGACCTCAGCGTGTCGCGGGCCAGTCCCGCGAATTCGACCAGAACCTGATCGCCGAAGACATGGCCGTAGCGGTCGTTGACCTGCTTGAAATGGTCCAGATCGATGAGGATGATCGACATCGGCCTGCCGTAGCGCACGGCCCGCTCCATTTCCGAACGGCAGATTTCGTTCAAGTGGCTGCGGTTGGCAAGGCCGGTCAATACGTCGGTGCGCGACTGCACCCGCAGCCGCTCGTTCACCCGCATCAGCTTGACGATCCAGAACAGGCTCGTCAGAACGACCACCGCCGGAATCACCAGCAGTTTCGCCAATGTCCAGCGGTCGAGCGGCGACTGGACCTGAATGGCGACATGGCGGTTGGCAATGGCGGTCCGCTCAGCGGCCGAGATCGTCCGGACCCCGCGGTCGAGGGCCGCCAGCAGGTCCGGCTCGTCCCGGCGCACGCCGATCCGCAGCAGATTCTCATAGCCCGGCAGATGGCCCGCAACCTTCAGGTTGAACCAGCCGGCCGTCTTGATGGTATAGACGGCGACCGTCAGCGATCGCAGCGTCATGTCGGCCTTGCCACGGGACACCATGGCAAATGCGTCGGCCTCGCTGTCGACCAGGACGATGCGCAGGTTGGGGAAATCGCGCCGCACCCTCTCTTCGATCGACGTACCCTTGGGAAGCACCATCGTCTCGCCGCTGACGCCGGCGAGTTCGGCGACATAGTCGTGATCCTCCCGCGTCACCAGCACATTGGGATCGACGAACAGCGGTTCCGTGAAGGCCAGCCACTCCTCGCGCGTCGGCGTCCGGTTCAGAAAGCTGAGGAAGCGGCAACGCCCATCGCGCGCCGCCGCGATGCTTTCCTCCCAATCACGGGTCGGCAGGACACGCAGGTCCACCCCGGAGCGCTCCGAAACCAGGGCCAGCAGGTCTGCGGCGATTCCCTGGTGCTTTCCGTCGGCGGTGATCGATTCGTAGGGCGGCCAATCCGGATCGGTGCAATAGGGGATCGCCTCACCGGCATGTGCCGCCGCACCGGCCAGCAGTTGTACCGGAACCGCAAGTGCCGCGAGAAGGTGCCGCAGCCGGCCCAATGGTCGCCCGGACATCGATTCTGCCATAGAGCCATTTCTCCGGCGTCGGCCTGCCTACCCAGGTATATCGCGGCAGGATAACGCGCTTCGTGGAGCAGAGCTTGAGAAATGATGCGCCGCTGGCCCGCAACTTGCTGAGAATTGATCGCAAGATCGGCCGGAGCGCTGACCTCGGTCGTTTTCCGACCCGATCGCTGCAAGCTGCTTCGCATTTTGCCAATGGCGGGTCATGGACGGTGACAATCTGCATCACGCCCCCAACCGGCGGGGGACAGCCTTCGCTCCCGAGGCATTGGCCCGCATGCTGTCGGTATCGACTGCGGCCCTGGCCCAGGGACGCGGCGTCACTCTGGACGTGAGCGTGCTGAACGGCATGCCGCCGCGGCTGGTGGGCGATGCGGAAACAGCGGGTGCGCTGTGCAATGCGCTGGCTGCCAGCGCCATCGCCAGCTCCGGCCCCGGCCGGCTGGACATCCGCCTGTCGGCCCTGCCTGCGGGGGAGGAGCGTGTGACCCTGCGGACAGAGCTGAGCGGACGCTTCGACAGCCATGGCGAGACCGGCTTCTGCCAGGAACTCGCCCGCCGCCTGCTGGCGGCGCTGGGCGCCCAGATGACGGTGGAACACCATGCCGACGGGATGCGGCGGGCGGTGCTGGACATGCCGGTCGCCCTGCCCTCCCGCACCACCGACGCCGAACGGTTGATGAGTTGGGCGCGCGCGCGCGGCGGCCGGCTGCTGGTGGTGGACGACAGCGCCACCAACCGGATGGTGGTCGCCGGGCTGCTCGCGAAGGCCGGATTCTCGGTCGAAACCGCCAATGGCGGCGCGGAAGCGGTGGAGGCCGTCGCCCAGGCGCCGGTTCCGCCAGAGGCGGTGCTGATGGACGTCGCCATGCCCGACATGGACGGAGTGACGGCGACCACCACCATCCGCCGGCTGGGCGACGAACGGGGCCGCATTCCGATCATCGCGGTCACCGCCAACGCCCAGCCGGAAGACCGCATCCGCTGCCTGTCCGCCGGGATGAACGACTATCTGACCAAACCGGTCCGGCGTGCCGATCTGCTGGGCGCCCTGGAACGGTGGCTGGCGCCGCAGCCGGTCTGAGGAGACTTTAAAAGGACGAGCCCGGTTCCTTCAGGAAGGCCTCCTCTTCCGGCGTGCTTGGACGGCCGAGAATCGCATTGCGGTGGGGGAAGCGGCCGAACCGCTGGATGATCTCGCGGTGCCGCCGGGCATAGCGCACCGTCGTCTCGTCGCCGACCCGCTCGGTGAACAGGGCGACGGAGCGGTCCTGGCTGCCCATGTCCTCGTGATGCTCGAAGGGCAGGTAGAGGAAAATCCGCTCGTCGGTCGTGCATTCCAGATCGAAGCCGTTGGCGACTGCATGGTCGCTGACCGCCCGCGCCTTGTCGTCGGTGGCGAATGCGCGCGGGGCGTCGCGGAACATGTTGCGCGGCACCTGATCCAGCAGCACGCACAGCGCGATGCAGCCGTCGACATCCTCCATCCAATGATCGTACGCGCCGCGCGCCGCCGCCTCGTAGTGCGGCCCAAGCGTATCGGCGACCGCACGGTCGAAGCTGGCCGATTTGCGGAACCAGTAGGGCTTCATCGCCTCGTCGAACCAGAAATCGACGATCTCGTCGATCAGACTGTCCACCATTGTCTTCTCCACCCCCGCGTCTGTCGCCCGAAGACCTGTACCCCCAAATGGAACAGGGCGCCCAACGGGGCGCCCTGTCCAGGTCTCAAATCGCCTCACCGAACCGTCGGGCTCAGTGCAGCGTGCTCCACAGCTTGCGCTTGGCGGCATACATCAGGCCGGCCAGCACCAGCAGGAACAGGATGACCTTGACGCCCATCTGCTTGCGGGCATCCAGGTGCGGTTCGGCGACGAAGGTCAGGAAGGTCGCCACGTCGTGCGCCTCCTGCTCCACCGTGGCCTTGGTGCCGTCGGCGTAGGTGACGCCGTCGGGCTGCAGGATGTTCGGCATGCCGACCTGATGGCCCGGGAACACCTTGTTGTAGTTCATGCCGTCCATGATATGGACGCCGGGCGGCGGCTCCTCGAAGCCGGTCAGGAAGGCGTAGATGTAATCCTCGCCACCGACGCGGGCCTTCGCCATCAGCGACAGGTCCGGCGGCAGCGCGCCGTTGTTCGCCACGCGGGCGGCCTGGTCGTTGGGGAACGGCGACGGGAAATGGTCGGCCGGGGTGGCCGGACGCATGAACATCTCGCCGGCGTCGTTCGGGCCGGCCTGCACCTCATAGCCGGCGGCGAGCGCCTTCAGCTCGTCTTCCTTGAAGCCGATGCCGGCCAGCGTGCGGATCGGCACCAGATGCATCGAGTGGCAGGCCGAGCAGACTTCCTTGTAGATCTGGAAGCCGCGCTGCGCCGCCGCCTTGTCGATGGTGCCGAAGATGCCGGAATGCGGCCAGCTCTGCTTGGGGATGTGCACGCCCTCGGAGGCCTGCGCGGCCCCGGCGATGCCGAGTGCCAGCGCCGCCGAGAGGATTGCAGTCTTCAACGCGCGCATCAGGCCTTCTCCATCGGCTTGGCATGGGCGCCGGCGGCGATGCCACCCCCGCCCTTCAGAACGGACTCGGAGATGCTGGTGGGAAGCGGGGGCGTACGCTCCAGCTTGCCCAGCAACGGCAGCAGGATCAGGAAGTGGAAGAAGTAGTAGGCGGTGCCGATGCGCGCGATCAGCAGCCAGGAGCCTTCGGCCGGCTGCGAACCGGCATAGCCCAGGATCAGGGCGTCGATCGCCAGGATCCAGAAGAACTGGCGGTAGACCGGGCGGAACTTGCAGCTGCGGACCTTGGAACGGTCGAGCCACGGCAGGAAGGCCAGCAGCGCGATCGAACCGAACATCGCCAGCACGCCGCCCAGCTTGTCCGGGATCGCGCGCAGCATGGCGTAGAAGGGCAGGAAGTACCATTCCGGCACGATGTGCGCCGGGGTCACCAGCGGGTTGGCCGGAATGTAGTTGTCCGGATGGCCCATGTAGTTCGGCATGAAGAACACGAACACCGCGTAGATGATCAGGAAGATCACCACGGCGAAGCCGTCCTTGAGCGTCACGTAGGGGTTGAACGGCACGGTGTCCTGCGGGCCCTTCGGCTCGATGCCGAGCGGGTTGTTCGAACCGCAGACGTGCAGCGCCGCCGTGTGCAGGATCACCAGACCCAGCAGGACGAAGGGCAGCAGGAAATGCAGCGCGAAGAAGCGGTTCAGCGTCGGGTTGTCGACCGAGAAACCGCCCCACAGCAGCGTGACGATCGGATCGCCGACGATCGGGAAGGCCGAGAACAGGTTCGTGATGACGGTGGCGCCCCAGAAGCTCATCTGGCCCCAGGGCAGCACGTAGCCCATGAAGGCGGTGCCCATCATGACGAGGAAGATGATGACGCCCAGGATCCACAGGATCTCGCGCGGCGCCTTGTAGGAGCCGTAATACATGCCGCGGAACATGTGGATGTAGACGGCGATGAAGAACATCGACGCGCCGTTGGCGTGGACATAGCGAAGCAGCCAGCCGTAATTCACGTCGCGCATGATGCGCTCGACCGAATTGAAGGCCAGCGAGGTGTGCGACGAGTACTGCATCGCCAGGAACAGGCCCGTGGCGATCATGATGACCAGCATGATGCCGGCAATCGCACCGAACGCCCACAGATAGTTGACGTTCCGCGGCATCGGGTAATGGTTGTACTCGTGATCCAGCATCGTGAAGATCGGCAGGCGGCTGTCGATCCAGTTCACGACCGGATTCTTGAACTTGGTGGCTTGAACCTGAGCCATCTCGGGGTCTCCAGAACCGTTGGGCCGCTTAACCGAGCCGGATCTTGGTATCGCCGGTGAAGGCGTACGTCGGAAGGACAAGGTTGGCGGGGGCCGGGCCCTTGCGGATGCGCCCAGCGGTGTCGTAGTGCGAGCCGTGGCAGGGGCAGAACCACCCGCCATAGTCGCCGCGCGGATCGGTGACCTTCTGTCCGAGCGGCACACAGCCCAGATGCGTGCAGATGCCGATGACGATCAGCCATTCCGGCTTCTTCACACGGGCGGAATCGGCAACCGGGTCGCGCAGGTCGTTCAGATTGACGTCCTTGGCGGACTCGATCTCTTCGGCGGTGCGGTGGCGGACAAAGACAGGCTTTCCGCGCCAGGTGACCGTGATCGCCTGGCCGACGGCCACGGGGGCCAGATCGACGTCGATGGAGGCGAGCGCCAGGGTGTCGGCCGCCGGGTTCAGGCTGTCGATGAAGGGCCAGGCGGCCGAAGCCGCGCCGACGACGCCGACCGCACCGGTGGCAAGATACAGAAAATCGCGGCGGGAACCCCCCTCGCCGCCGGAGGCCGCGTGGCCACCCGTCCCGGGCGGATGCGTGGTCTGAGCCATAAGCCTGTTTCTCCTCAAGGCATGCCCGACGCCCTTTGCCCGCGCCGGACGACCGATGGACCGTAATACTGCAAGACGCGGTTAGCCCGCCCGCCGGAAGGAAAACCCTCAGGCATGCCGCGTCCGTCCGGAGTGGGTATCTCCAGCTTCAGACCTGCGGTATACCGTCGCGTCGACATCTTGAAAAGTCCTTGGCCGGGGGACAATTTGTCGCGTGTGCGAAGGGCAAGAACATTTGTATGCAAAACAAACACTTCGAAGCAAGGCCCGCGTTGCGCCTTGTGCTGTTCGAACCCGACATTCCGCAGAACGCGGGCACCCTGATGCGACTCGCAGCGGGGCTCGGTGTGGCGCTCGACCTGATCGAGCCCTGCGGCTTCGTGCTGGATGACCGCCGGTTGCGACGCGCCGGGATGGATTATCTCGACCATCTCGACTGGGTCCGGCACAGCTCGTGGTCCGCGTACCGTGCGGCGCCGCAAGCCGGGCGGCTGGTGCTGCTGACCACGCGGGCGGCGATCCCCTACACCGACTTCCGCTTCGCCCCCGGCGACCGCATCCTGGTCGGCCGCGAGAGCGCCGGCGTGCCGGACGAGGTGCATGACGCCGCCGACGCCCGTCTGGTGATTCCGATGGTGCCGCCCGCCCGCTCCTTGAACGTTGCGGTCAGCGCGGCGATGGTGTTGGGTGAGGCCTTGCGGCAGACCGCCGCAGCAGGTCTGCAGCCTTCACCCGCACAGCCGGACACGCCATGACAGCCGACCCCAGCATCATCGAAGACCGCAAGGCCCGCGCCGCCGCCTGGTTCCAGGAGCTGCGCGACCGCATCTGCGCCGCCTTCGAAACGCTGGAGGACGAGCTGACCGGCACCCACGCCGACCTGCCCGCCGGCCGGTTCGAGCGCAAGAGCTGGGCCCGCCCCGACCATGGAGGAGGCGAAGGCGGCGGCGGCACCATGTCGGTGATGAAGGGCCGGGTGTTCGAGAAGGTCGGGGTCAACATCTCGACCGTCCACGGCACCTTCAGCCCGGAATTCCGCGCCAACATCCCCGGCGCGGCCGAAACCGGCGAGTTCTGGGCGGCGGGAATCAGTCTGGTGGCGCACATGCGCTCGCCGCTGGTGCCGGCGACGCACATGAACACCCGACACATCGTGACGACCAAGGGCTGGTTCGGCGGCGGCGCCGACCTGACGCCGATGATTCCGGACGACCGGGACACCGCCGACTTCCATGCCGGCCTGCGCGCCGCCTGCGACCGCCACGACCCGGACTATTACCCGCGCTACAAGGAGTGGTGCGACCGCTATTTCTACCTGCCCCACCGGGACGAGGCGCGCGGCGTCGGCGGCATCTTCTTCGACAATCTCGAGTCGGGCGACTGGGAGGCCGACTTCGCCTTCACCCGCGATGTCGGCACCGCCTTCCTCGACACCTACGCGGCCCTGGTCCGCCGCCACATGAACCGGCCCTGGACCGCCGAGCAGCGCGAGAACCAGCTGGTCCGCCGCGGCCGGTATGTGGAGTTCAACCTGCTCTACGACCGCGGCACCACCTTCGGCCTGAAGACCGGCGGCAACACCGAGGCGATCCTGATGAGCCTGCCGCCCGAGGTCAAGTGGCCGTGACCTGACGGCCCGGACCGGGCGACCCGGACCTAACGGCGTTGGCCCATCTGCAGCCAGGGCGCCCAGGCCTGCCGCACCATCTCGCCCCACAGCCGCATCGGCGCCATCCACAGCTCGGCCATGCCCGCCGCCGCCGCCATCGGGTCGGCGCCCGGCTTCCCGCCGACAGGGCCGGCCAGCAGCAGCGGGGCCATCAGACTGGGGGCGAGCAGCTTTGCGACCGCGTCGAAGGACGGGGTGGCGCGAAACTGGATGGCGATCACCTCCGCCCCATCCTCACCAGCCTCGCGGTGGCGGATCTGGATTTCCAGGTTCGGCAGATGGGCGGTCAGCGTCGTCTCGTCCGGCTTGCGGTCCATGCTCAAGCGCTCCGTTCGTTTTTCTGGCCGGGGTCTGGCTGCGCCAGGATAGGATTTTTGCAACTGCGAAGAAACCCTCTCCAAAGGGGGTGGCGGCAACCAAATACCGCGCCGGCCGTTGAAGGCGCTATGGACAGCACCATCCCCCCGTCCGACGCGGACACATCCTCGCCCGAGCAGGAAGCCGCCTGCGCCGGGCTGACCTACAGCTCCGACGAGATGCCCGGCATCCGGCGTCGGCGCTGCGGCAAGGGCTTCCGCTTTCTCCGGCCCGACGGGGCGCAGGTGACGGAGGAGGACACGCTGGCGCGCATCCGCAAGCTGGCGATCCCGCCAGCCTACCGCGACGTCTGGATCTGCCCCGATCCCGACGGCCATCTTCAGGCGACCGGCCGCGACGCCAAGGGGCGCAAGCAGTACCGCTACCACCGCCGCTGGACCGAGCTGCGCGAGGGCACCAAGTTCGGCCGCATGCTGGATTTCTGCCGCGCCCTGCCGCCTCTGCGCGAGCGGGTGAACGCCGACCTCGGCCGCCGCGGTCTGCCGCGGGAGAAGGTGCTGGCCGCCGTGGTCCGGCTGCTGGAGACCACGCTGATCCGCGTCGGCAACGAGAGCTATGCCCGCGAGAACAAGAGCTATGGCCTGACCACCCTGCGCGACGGCCACACCGAGATCGACGGGGCGGAGGTCCGCTTCTCCTTCAAGGGCAAGTCGGGCAAGGAATGGAACGTCGCGCTGCGCGACCGCCGGCTGGCGCGCGTCGTCGCCGCCTGCCGCGACGTGCCGGGCGACGAGCTGTTCCAGTATCTCGACCGCGACGGCCAGCGCCACGCGGTGACCTCCGGCGACGTCAACGCCTATCTGCGCGAGGCCACCGGCGCCGATTTCACCGCCAAGGACTTCCGCACCTGGGCCGGCACCGTGTTGGCCGCGATGGCGTTGCGCGAGTTCGAGAGCTTCGACAACGCCAGCGCCGCCAAGCGCAACGTCACCCGCGCCATCGAGCAGGTCGCCACCCGGCTGGGCAACACCCCCAGCGTCTGCCGCAAGAGCTACGTCCACCCCGAGGTGCTGGACGCCTATCTGGAAGGCGCCCTGCTGG
This sequence comes from Azospirillum sp. B2RO_4, assembly GCF_051124815.1. Taxonomy (NCBI): domain Bacteria; kingdom Pseudomonadati; phylum Pseudomonadota; class Alphaproteobacteria; order Rhodospirillales; family Azospirillaceae; genus Azospirillum; species Azospirillum sp. B2RO_4. The sequence continues at coordinate 153,706 of NZ_CP118488.1, forward strand.
AGTCGCTGAAGCGCGAGGTGGAGGCGGAACTGCGCGACGAGCTGGCGGGGCTGAGTGGTGAGGAGGCCGCGGTGCTGGCCTTCCTGCGCGAAAGGCTGGAGCGGGAGACGGCGGCGCGGGCGCGGGAGAAGCGGTAGGGGCGGCGGCATTCATAGCCTGCACCATCAAACCGCCTCCGCGACCTCCGTCACCGGCAGCAGGCGGCGCATGACCAGGCACACCAGATCGCCGGCGATCAGGCCGTCCGCCCCCACATGGGATTGCACGCTGCGCAAAACCAGTTCGGTGCGGTCGCGGGCCGACATGCCGCGGCTGTGGGCCAGGGCGGCGGCGAGCCGCTCCTCACCGAAAGGCTCGCGCTGGCCGTCGACGGAACGCAGCACGCCCTCGGTGCACAGGAACAGCGTCTCGTCCTGGTTCAGCACCGCCGCCGCTTCCGCATAAGGCACGCCCTGGCGGACGCCGAGCGCCGGGCCGCCGGTGGCGGTCAGGAACTCCACACCGCCGTCGGCGGTGATGCGGCAGGCGCCGCGATGGCCGGCGGCGGCATGGACCAGCGTGCCGGCGACCCGGTCATAGACGGCGACGAAGGCGGTGGCGAAGCCGTTGAAGGGGCTTTCGCCGCACAGCCGTTCGTTCGCATGAGTCAGGATCGCCGCCGGGCCGATGCCGGGGCGGGCGGCCTCGCGGATGGCGCCGCGCACCATCAGCATCAGGAAGGCCGCCGGCACGCCGCCGCCCGACACCCCGGCGGTGACCAGCATGCTGTGCCGCTCGTCCAGTTCGATCACGTCATAGAAGTCGCCGCTGACGGTGTGGCCGGCCAGCAGCATGCCGTAGAACTGGCTGTCGCGGCCGACCGGCAGCTGGCGGGGCAACAGGTTGGACTGCACGTCGCGGGCGGCGCGCTGTTCCTCCTCGATCAACTGTTCGGCGGCGGCCAGCTTTTCCGTCTTGGTCTCCAGCTCCGCCTCACGCATGACCAGCTGGGCGTCGAGCGTTTCCTCGCGGGCGTTCGCCTGCATCGCCATGCGGCGGAAGACGCGCGACAGCCGGCCGAACTCGTCGTCGCGGTCGGCGGCCTCGTTCAGGGTGAAGGGGTTGAAACGGCCGGCCTCCACCGCCTTGACCGCCTCGCTCAGCCGCTCCACCGGCGCCATCTGGTCGCGGGCGAAGCGCAGGCTGGCATAGACGCCCAGCGCCAGCACGAGGACGCCGACCAGACCGCCGATCTTCAACTGGCGGCTCAGCATCGCCCCCGGTTCCGTATAGGGAACCCGAACCACCGCGACCGTCGGCACGCCCGCGGGCGAACCGGCGGCGGACGTGGGGCCGGCATAGCGGATCGGCGCCAGTGCCAGCATGCTGTTGCCCGACACGCGGATCGCCACATCGCCGCCCGGCACCACCGCCTTCGCCGCCGCGGTATCGTCCTGCGACAGCGGGCCGCCAGCCCCGTCGCCCATCACCGCCCCGCGGGCCAGCACCCGCCCGTCGCGGTCGAGAAGCCATGCCCCCTCCACCGTGCGGGTGGCGAGCAGCCCGTCGATCAGGCCGTCGGTGCCGGAGTTGCGCACGATGTCGGCAAGGCGCCGCACGTCGGCGCCGACCTGGACGATGCGCGGCTTGTCGACGCCGGTCACGCCGGCGAACTTCATCAGCCGTCCGTTCTCCATCGCCGGTTCCGACACCACCGACGCGGGGGAGCGGTTCAGCAGGCCGGCATAGGCGCCGTGGCGCGGCCCGCCCTTGGCATCCTGGCCGAAGACCGGGTCGGGACCGGCGAGATTGTGCAGATAGGCCCGGCCGCGGTTGTCGGTGATCCACATCTCGTCCGGGCCGCCGGCTTCCGCGATCTGCTTCAGCCGGTCATTGATGGCGCGCGGCGACTGCTTCGCCGCTTCCGCCATCGCCACCAGATGGGCGGTCAGCGTTGCTTCCGACAGCAACCTCTCGGACAGCAGGGCGTCGACCTCCTGCGGGATGTCGCGGGATTGGGCGGCCCCGCGCGCGAGCAGGCCGGCGGTCAGCCGCGCCTCCGCCTCGATCCGCTCGGTCAGGGCGGCGCGCGTCGTCAGGGCCATCGTCGTGGTGACGGCCGCAATCGCCAGCAGCACCAGACCGGTGACCAGCAGGATCAAACGCTGTTGGAACGTCATGGGATTGCGCCCGCCCCCTGTGGCTGAAGAAGCACTTGGCCTTTGCCACCGCTTCTACCGGTCCCGGGCGCGCAAGTCCAGGCGCCGGTCGGCCCAGGGATTCGGATGGGGGCTCCGTCCCGTGTTCAGGCGCAAGATTCGACCGCAGGCGCGACATTATCTCTTTCGTAACCAGATGGTCGGTAAGACGGATGGGACCCGCCGCCTTCCCGCTGGTGCACGCCCATGCCGATGAATGTCCTGGAAATCGCCGTCTATGCCATGGTCCTCACCGCCGGCCAGCCGCATCCTTTCGAATGCGTCGCGGTCAAGCCGGAGGGGGTGAACTGCACCAACGGCCTGTCGGCGAAGGCCGACGGCCCCAACCTGCTGTTCAATACCGGAGTCCAGATCATCAAGGACCGTCAGGGCCGCGTGCAGTTGAGCAACGGGCTGCAGACTCGCTTCGACAGCTCCGCCTGGGTGGAATTTCAGGATGCGGGCAAGAAGCCGGTGGTCAGCGTCCGCAAGACCGGCCCGCTGCGCTTCAAATTCTCCAACGGCTTCCAGTGCGAAGCGATGGGCAACCCGGAAGACATGGCCCGCTGCCACAAGCCCTGACGGCCCCATCCGGAAAAGCGGATCACGACATCGGATCGGGCCCCAGATCGCCACGGCCGTGGGGCGCGTCGAGGTCCAGTTCCGGCCCCTTCGGCACGATGCCGGTCGGGTTGATGGTGGCGTGGCTGCCATAGTAGTGGCGCTTGATGTGGTCGAAGTTCACCGTCTCCGCCACGCCCGGCACCTGATAGAGGTCGCGCAGATAGCCCGACAGGTGCGGATAGTCGGCGATCCGCCGCTTGTTGCACTTGAAATGCCCGACATAGACGGCATCGAAACGCACCAGCGTGGTGAACAGCCGCCAATCCGCCTCGGTCAGACGGTTGCCGGCCAGCCAGCGCCGGGTCGCCAGCTTGGCGTCGAGGTCGTCCAGCGCGGCGAACAGCGTGTCGAAGGCGGCCTCGTACTTGTCCTGGGAGGTGGCGAAACCGGCCTTGTAGACACCGTTGTTGATGGCGTCGTAGACGAAGGCGTTGACGCGGTCGATCTCCTCGACGAGATTCGGCGGGCAGAAGTCGGTGCGCACGTCGGTGAAGGCGTCGAACTCGCGGTTGAGCATGCGGATGATCTCCGCCGACTCGTTGTTCACGATGCTGCCGGTCTTCCTGTCCCACAAAACCGGAACCGTCACCCGGCCGCTGTAGCCGGGATTGGCCTTCAGATAGACCTCGTACAGGCGGCGGGCGCCGGTGACCGGCTCCGGTTCGGCGAAGGTCCAGCCCTCCGACAGCATCAGCGGATCGACCACACTGACGCCGATGACGTCATCCAGCCGCTTCAGCTTGCGGAAGATCAGGGTGCGGTGCGCCCAGGGGCAGGCCAGCGACACCATCAGGTGATAGCGCCCGGCCTCCGCCGGAAATGGAGTAGAGCCGTCGGCCGACACCCGGTCGCGGAACTGCGCCTCCGTCCGGACGAACGCGCCGCCGGTCTTTTTGGTGTCGTACCACTGGTCGTGCCACTGTCCGTCGATCAGCAGGCCCACGGCTCCCTCCTCTTCTTCAGCGTCTGAGACGGTTCATCAACCGTGCAGCTTGGTCGCGATCTCGGCGACATGGCGGCCCTGATAGCGGGCGCCATCCAGTTCGACCGCGCTCGGCCGGCGGGAGCCGTCGCCGCCGGCGATGGTGCTGGCACCGTAGGGCGAGTTGCCCATCACTTCCGAAACGCCCATCTGGCCCTGGAAGGAATAGGGCAGCCCGACGATCACCAGCCCCAGATGCAGCAGCACGGTGTGGGTGCTGAGGATGGTGCTCTCTTGCCCGCCATGCTGGGTGGCGGTCGAGGTGAAGGCCGCGCCGACCTTGCCGACCAGGGCGCCCTTGGCCCACAGTCCGCCGGTCTGGTCGAGGAAATTCTTCATCTGCGAGGCCATGTTGCCGTAGCGGGTCGGCGTGCCGATGATGATGGCGTCGTACTGCGCCAATTCGTCCACCGTGGCGACGGGGATGTCGCTCTCGTCCTTGTAGTGGGCGGACTGGCGGACGGCTTCCGGCACCAGTTCCGGCACGCGCTTCACCGCCACCTCTGTCCCGGCGACGGAGCGGGCGCCGTCGGCCACCGCCTGCGCCATCTCCGACACGTGACCCCAGCTGCTGTAATAGAGGACCAGAACCTTCGCCATCGCCGTCACTCCCTGTTTTGTTGCGCAATCGGGTCGCCGCGGCCGGTGCCGGCCCGGCGGTGACATCAGAGATAGGGCGCAATGGCGTTTCCGGTAATCCCGGATCTTGGCACCTCATTGTTTCCGGGTGTAGAACAATGCCATGGATCGCCTCGACGACATGCTCGCCTTCATCAAGGTGGTGGACACCAAGAGCTTCACTGCCGCCGCCGACCGGCTCAATTTGTCGAAGTCGGTGGTCTCCCGCCGCATCGGCGAGTTGGAGAACCGGCTCGGCGCCCGGCTGCTGAACCGCACCACCCGCAAGCTCAGCCTGACCGAGGTGGGGCAGGCCTATTACGAGCGCTGTACCCGCATCCTCGCCGATCTGGAGGAGGCGGAGCAGGCAGTCGCCGACCTGCATGCCGCTCCGCGCGGCCGGCTGCGGCTGAACGCGCCGGTCAGCTTCGGCATCCTGCATCTGGCCCCGGCGGTGGCGGAGTTCCTGGAGCGCTATCCGGCCATCGAGATCGACATGGACCTGAACGACCGCACGGTCGACCTGATCGACGAGGGCTATGATCTGGCGGTGCGCATCGGCAAGCTGCGCGACAGTTCGCTGATCGCCCGGCGGCTGGCCCCGGCGCGGATGGCGCTGTGCGCCAGCCCGGCCTATCTGCAGAAGCATGGCGTGCCGGAAACGCCGGACGATCTGGCCAACCACAATTGCCTGATCTACACCAACGTCCCGACCCCCGACCTCTGGCCCTTCATCGTCGACGGGGAAACGCGCAGCGTCCGCGTTTCAGGGCCGATCCGCAGCAACAACGGCGACCTGCTGCGCGAAGCAGCGTCAGCCGGAGTCGGCTTCATCATGTCGCCGACCTTCCTCTGCGGACAGGCATTGACGCGCGGCGAACTGGTCAGCGTGCTGCATCGCCATGTTCCGACGGAGGTCAGCGTCAACGCGGTCTATCCGCAGAACCGCCACCTGTCGCCGAAGGTGCGGGTCTTCGTGGATTTCCTGGTCCAGCGCTTCGGGCCGCGCCCCTATTGGGACTGCGCACTTCTCGACACGCTGCCTCAGGAGGAGGGCTGAGGCGGCTTAGGACGGCTGGTTCGGCCGGCGGCGGGAGCGCAGGTTCAGCGCGGTGATGAAGTTCGGCTGCTGGCCGACCACCGGGCCTTGCGGAACCGGTTTCTTCGGGGCGGTGGACAGGAAGCCGCCGACCCGGCCGCGCAACTCGACCGCATGATGCGCCGCCTCGTCCGCGGTTTCCGCCACCTGGCGGCGAACCGACGGCTCCAGCGTGTTGAAGGCGCGGGAGGCGAATTCGAAGGCCGGCTGCGATTTGGTGGCGATCACCTGACGCAGCGCCTTGGACACCAGCACCGTGTCGAGACCGCCCGGCCCCTCCACCCCGTCCAGCACGTCGGCGAGGATGCCGATGGCCTGGATCGTGCGGTTGTCGTCCAGCGAAAGGTCGTGAGCGTCCATACGGGTCTTCCGATCGTCTCAAGCGGTACGGGTCCCGTCCCTGCGGACACCCGGTTTACACCGAACGAATCATAGTGTTTGCGCCGGCGTCTGGCAATGGACGCCAGATCGGCCGGCGGTGGAATCGTTAAGACGCCGCTTGGATGTTTAGGGCCGGGTGGCGAAGGTCGGCGGCAGCAGCCGTTCGACGCAGGCGCCGGCATCGCCCACGGCCAGCGTCTCGACGAAGCGGGCGGCGGCGTTGCGGCCGCACTGGCTGGCGCCCAGCACGTCATGGCCGAGACCGCGGAAGGACAGCAGCGTCGCCCGCGGCAGGCTCCGCCCCATCGCCTCGGCCCGCGCCGGGGCGGTGAAGGTGTCGTAGGCGCCGGTCAGGATCAGCGCCGGCACATCGGACGTGGCCGGCCGGTAGAAGGACGCATCCACCGGCCGCAGCCCCAGCGCCGGACAGGCGGCGTCGTAATCGGTCTCCACCGCCTCGGCCACCACATAGGGGCGCAGGTCGGCGGCGGCGCGGCGGGCGGCGGCGGCGTCGATGTGCGGACGGTTCTCGCGGCAGCCGACGGTCAGGTTCAGGCCATAGGCCAGACTGTCCAGCACGGTCCAGATCGGCGGCGGCATCACCAGGGACAGGATGGCCGGGTCGTCCACCCGCCCCGCCGCCCCGGCGCCGACGATGCGGTCGAGACGGTCGAGCAGGGCCGGCACCGCCACCATCCCGTCGCCGCTGCCCAGCCGCAGCGCCAGAACGCCCGCCAGCATCGGCCAGTCCAACCGCAGGTCGGTCTCCCGCCCGGTGACGGGATGGCGCAGCCGCAGCTCCAGCGGTCGCCGATCCAGCGCCGCCGCCAGCCGTTCGACCGCCTGCCCCAGCCGGGGGAAGGCGCGGGCGCAGTCGGGCTGGGCGGCGCAATCCTCCATCATGCGGCGGTGGGCCTGCCGGATGGCGGTCAGCCGGTCGAGATCGAGCCACGTCGCGTCCGCTGTGGCCGGGGAGTTCAGCACGAGGCTGCGCACCGCCGCCCCGTCGATCCGCAACAGCGCCTGCGCCAGCACCCCGCCGTATGAGGTCGCGACCACGTTCCAGCGCTCCACCCCCAGGGCGCGGCGCAGGGCCGGCAGGTCGGCCGCGCTCTGGCCGCTGTCGAAATCCTCCAGCCGGTAGCCGGCGCGACGCAAGGGCTCCAGGCAACCGGTAGCATCCTCCGCCGTCACGCCGCCGAACCAGTAGCGCAGCGGGTCCAGCCCCGGACAGCGCAACGAGGGCTTCGACTGCCCAGTGCCGCGCTGATCGACCAGGATGACATCGCGGCCGGCCCGCATCGGCGCCAGGATCGCGGCGGTACCGCGCAGATCGTCGCTGCCGCCCTGCCCCGGCCCGCCGCTGAGCAGCACCACGGGATCGGCGGCCGGCGCGCCGTTCAGCGCCGGCAGAATCGTCACGAACAGGTCGAGCGGCAGGCTGTCCGGCCTTTGCCAGTCGGACGGCACGCGGAATGACCGGCAGCGCGGCGCCGGCCCTGCCGGCAGCGGACCGTCCGGGCAGCGGGCCTCCGCCAGCGCCGGGAGAACCGGCTGGACCGGAGCGACCGCCGCGGGAAGAGGCGCCGGGACGGGAACGGGGATGGCGAGCGGCGGCTCCACCGCCACGACCGGGGCGGGAGACGGGGATGGGCCGGCAAGCCGGTCGATGCCGAGTCCGAGCAGCCCGCCGACGACCGCGCAGAGCGCCAGAAGACCGCCGATGAGGGCGAGACGCCGACCGCCGCTTCCCATCGGCCGCGCTATTCGGCGACGGTGGCGAAGAAGGCCGACTGGGCGACCACGCCGCCCTTGGCCTCCGCCTTCGCCAGCGCACCGCGCAGGCTCGCCAGATAGGGGCCGGCCGGTTCCACCTCCTCGCGGTCGGCGGGGAACAGCGGTTCGCGGGTCACCAGCGCCAGGATCATCGCCGGGCCATAGGGCGGGGCGATGGTATAGACGCGCTCGCTCGCCGACTTCGCGACGCCCAGAGTCACCGGCCGGCCGGCCTCCAGCCGGTCGTCGCGGCGCAGCCGCATCGGCACCATGTGGATCGCGTTGCCTTCCATGTCGATGTAATCGACGGTCAGGTAGCCCGAGGTCCCGGCGGTCACCGTGACCTCCAGCTTGTCCCCCTTGCGATAGACCATCGACGGCCGGTTGAAACCCAGCCCCAGCGCAGCGGTCCCTTGCCCCTCGGCCCGCGCCGGCAGTCCGGCGACGCCCAGCGCCTCGCACAGCGGCCAGGGCCGCACCGCGACCTGCGCATCGACGTCGATGCCGGCCGGCAGGGCAGTGATCGCCGCCTTCAGGATCCGGGCATCCTCCTCGGTGCCGACATAGCCGCCGACCCGCAACCCGTTCCCGGCCTCGGCCGTCCTGACACCGGCGCAGGCGAAGCCGCCGGCGGTCGTCTCCACCGCCTTGCGCGCCTCGGCCGGCGTCAGGCGCGGGACTGGGGGAGCGACGGGAAGGGCCGCCTGCTCGACCTTCGGCTGCGGCTGGGGCTGCGGCTGAGGTTGCGTCGGGGTCGGAGGCGTGACGGTCTGGACCGCCGGGGTGACCGGCAGCGGCGGAGCGGCCGGCTCGGCCTTCGGCTGGACGGGTTCGGGCGGCACGGAATCCAGCTTCACCGCCTCCTTGGCCGCGGGCGGAGGTGCGGGTTGGGGCACCGGGGCTGGGGTGGCGGTGCCGAGCGGCGCCGTCGTCATGCCCGTCGAGGGCGGCGGAACCGACGCAGTGGTGACCGGCGGAGCCGGGATGGTCGGAACCGGCCCGGTCGGGGCGGCAGCCTGATTCACGGGCGTGGGCGGCTGCGATTGCCCGAACAGCAGGAATCCGGCGACACCGGCCGCCACCAGACCGCCGACCCCGCCGGCGATCAGGCCGACCGGCGCCTTCTTCGCTTCCGCCTTGGTTTCCTTGGGGGCGTTGACCGCCACCGTCGGTGTCACCACCGTCTTCGTCTCCTTTTCCGGCGTCGAGGCCGGAAGGGAGGTGTGTTCGAAGGGCGTGATGTCGGCGGCGCGGCGGGTCAGGGCGCCGACCAGCTCCGCCATCGTCCCGGCCCGGTTCTGCGGATCCGGCTCAAGCATCGAACAGAGAACGCCGCGCAACGGCTCGTCCAGCGCCGACAGGTCGGGGACCGACATGCGCCGCTCGATCATCGCCTGCGGCGTGCGGCCCATGTCGAGCGGATGCCCCAGCGCCGCCGCGGCCAGCACCAGACCGGCGCTGTAGATGTCGGACTGCGGCCCGACCTGCCCGCCGAACAGCCCGAACTGCTCGGGCGAGGCGAAGCCGTATTTGCCGGCGAAGCCGTCGCCGATGACGGTCCCCGCCCCGGCTGCGGTCTGCTTGGCGATGCCGAAATCGATGATCTTGGCGTTGGCGATGTCGCGGCCGGGCAGGATGACGTTGTCGGTCGACATGTCGCGGTGGATGATGCCGCGCTGGTGCGCCGCCGCCAGACCGGAGGCGATGCGGTCGAGCAGCACGGCGACCGAAGCCGTATCCAGCGGACCGGCCTGCAGCACCTCGTGCAGCGACGGACCGTCGAGAAACTCCATCGACAGAAGAAGCCGGCCGAATTCATCGCGGAAGACGCCGTCGTAGGACACCACCGCCTCGTGCCGGATCTCCCGCAGCGCCGCCGCCTCGCGCCGCAGCAGTTCGACCATCTTGGCGTCCTGCGCCAGTTCCGGCCGGATCACCTTCACCGCATGCCAGGTGTCCATGTCGACATGGCGGGCGCGGTGCACCTCCCCCATGCCGCCGCGGGCGATCAGCCCTTCCACCCGATAGGTGTGGCTCAGCAGCGTGCCCGGCCCGATCGGTTCCGGAGCGGCCCGGACGCCTGAGGGCTCCACCCCGGAAGCGGTGGAGGACGGCACCGGGGTGGCCACCGGGGTGGATGGCGGCGCCGTCAGACGGGTGGCCTGGGGATCCGCTCCTGTCTGCGTGCCCGTATCCGCCCCCGCGCCGTCGGCGGGCAGGATGGCGGTGGGCTCGTGGCTGTCGTCGGGGGTCTGGGCCATGGAAAGGGCGTGGTCCGGTCAGGGGGTTGATGCGGCGGCGGGAGTCGGGCGGGTTCAGTCCGGCTTGTCGCCGCCGGTGCCGTCGCGGCGGATGAAGCGATCGTATTCGCGGGCGATGGCATCGCCGACGACGCGGTCGAAATCCTCCTCCAGTTCGACCACCAGATCCTTGTAAAGGACCTCGTACTGGTCCCAGTAGCGGGCCTTGCGCGCGGCCGGAACGAGGCTGTCGAGCAGCCGCGTCTCCAGCCGCTGGCTGAGCGCGCCGGGATCGAATTTGGCGACCACCTGCTTCAACGCGGTCTGCAGCGCCGCGGCATAGGCAAGGTGATGGACCTGCACGTCGCTTGCCGCTTCGCGCACCGCATCGCCCATCGGCAGGAAGCCGCGCAGGCGCGGGTTGGCCAGCACCGACACCGCCTCGTCCAGGGTCTCGCACCGCTTCAGCGGGTTCTCGCCGGCGGGGCGGAAGCTGGTCTGCTCCAGATGGAACTCGTCCTTGAAGCGCGACCGGGCCCGCAAGCTGGCATGCAGCGCCCCCAGGCTGGCGCGCAACGCCTCGCCCAGGCTTCGCATCATCGCGGTGGCATCCGGCAGCCCGTCCGGCGGCAGCGGTGCGCCGAACCCCTCGTAGAAGGCGGCGACCGCCGCACCGGCATCGGGGGCTGGGGCCGGGGTCGGGGCCGGCTTCGGCCTTGGTGCCGGAACCGGGATTGCCGCGACCGGACGGGGGGCGAGGTCGGTATCGTCCTCCAGCGGATCCGCGTCCGGCAGCGGGGCCGGCAGCGGGTCCTGTTCCGGCGGGAGAACCGGGGCGGCGGATTTGGACGGCAGGTCCGGCGCAGCCTGATCGGGCAGCGTCTCGTCGATGTTCCAGTCGTCCGGCAGCGGCTGGGCCGCTTTCGGCGGCGGGAAAAACGACGGGTCCGGAATGGCGGGGGCCGCCTGCTGCGGCGCGCCGAAGGGCTCGTCGTCCCAATCGTCGGGGATGCCGCCGCCGGACGACCGTTGCGGCTCGTTAGAGAATGGCGCCGAGACCGGAGCCGGGAAGGAGACGCCGACCGACAACGCCTGGTTCAGCGGATCGGAATGGTCGTCGACGGTGCCGAAATGCCAGTCGTCCGCCCGTTCCCGCGCCGCCGCCCCGCTGCTGGAGGAGGTCCAGGCATCGAACGGCTCGGCTTCCGAACGCAGCGGCCGGTCTTCGAAGGGGCGCGCATTCGGATCGTCGAACAGTTCGTCGAACGGGTCCTGCTCAGCGGCATTCCGGGCCGGGGCATGCCGGGCGGGAGCGTCCCACGCCGGTGCCGGAGCGAACGGGTCGGTCTCCCCGCTTCTGGCGCCAAGCGAGAAGGCCCCGGTGATTTCGGTGAAGCTGGGGGCGCTCAGCGATTCCACCATCGCCTCGATGATGAAGCGGCCGATGCGGATGCGGTCGCCCGACGACAGCACCGCCGACGCATTGCGGCCGATCGGCTCCTCCGATCCGTTGAGGAAGACGCCGTTGGTGCTGGTGTCGGTCACCCGGAAGCCGGACCCGGCCGCTTCGAACACGCAATGCTGGCGCGACAGCAGCAGGTCGGGATCGGGCAGGATCCAGCCGTTCTCCACCCCCCGCCCGACGGTGAGGCTGCCGCCATGCAGCGTCTTCTCGGCATTGCCGCCCAGCGACGCGCGATGGTCCGACACGATCCTCAGCCTCAGCATTCCACCATCTCCTCCGCTGGCAACTCGACCGCTGTGGTCTCCCTTGGTTCGGGCATCAGCGGACGGGGGGGGCGCCGCCGGTCCCCGCGGGCGCACCGAGGGGCACTTCGGCGCGGCGCAGATCGCCGTCCACCAGTTCGAACAGGACCAGCGCCTGGGCGCCCGCGTCCTCCATCATGAACCGGATGCCGGGCCCGAACAATGCGTCGCGCTGGACGGCGTCGCTGATCGGCAGGAAGCTGCGCAGCACCGCCGGATCGTAGAAGCGGAACAGGTAGGCCGCCCCCTTCGCGTCGTTGACGATGGTCAGCTTGCGGAAATGCCGCCGCACCATGTCGATGTCGCCGCCGGCCTGCACCAGGATGCCCCAGCCACGGCCCCAGCCCTCCCCCACCAGCCAGTCGGCGACGGCGCCGCCGCGATCCAGCCGGACCAGATAGGGGGCCACCTCGGCCATCTCGCTCGCGGTCTCGCCCTGGTAGAGGGCGCGCATCTCCGCCTCCTCCTCCCGCGCCAGCAGGCCGGGGTAGAGGCCGGGGTCGCGCGCGGCGTCGACGATCATGTAGAGCGCGCGCCGTTCGCCATCCGGCCCGTCCACAGCCGCGCCCTGCGGCCACAGATGATGCGCGAGCCGGGCGACCACCTCCTGCGGGGTGCGGCGGGGGGATGGGCCTGTCATCGCCTGAATCATGTCCGGTGGGTCGTTTCTGGCATCATTTCTGGCAGATCTCGCAAAACGGCGTGTTGGACGCGGCGGCGTTGCGCATCACCATGGCCTGCGCCGCGGCCTTCGGGCTGTGACTTTGCGCCGCGCGCGGCAGCTTCGCCTTGGGCGGCGCCTTGATCGACCCGCCCTTGTCCTTGTCGGCGGGCGACGGCTTGTCGGGCTTCGCCGGCGCCGCGCTCAGCCCGTTGGCGGCACCACCGCTGTTGATCAGCACCATGGTGCCGTTCATCGAGATGCCGGCGGCGTTCAGCGTGATGAAGCTGCCGCCGACCTTGAGGGTCAGCGAGGCCCCGGCCTCCAGGCACAGGTTGGTCCCGGCATGGACGGCATAGTTGGTGCCGACCTTGTCGTGCAGATCGACGCCGATGCTGCGCGACACGCCGCCGCCGATGGATTCCACATGGTCGCCGTCCACCGTGGCGTGGTGGTTCTTGCCCACCCATTCCCACAGGCCCCCGGCGACGTTCACATGCTGGCCCGAGGCCACCGAGGTGCGGCTGTCATGGCCGATGCGCAGGTCGTAGTCGCGCTGGGCGTGGAGGAAGACCTGCTCCTTGCCCGCCTTGTCCTCGAACCGGATCTCGTTGAAGCCGCGCCCGCCGGGCGAACTGCGCGTCTTGATGCCCGACCGCGTCTTGTGCTCGGGCAGGGCATAGGTCGGCAGCGCATCGGCGTTGTTGACCACGCCGATCACCATCGGCCGGTCGGGATCGCCATCGACGAAATCGACCAGCACCTCCATGCCGACGCGCGGCACCGTCTGCATGCCCCACTGGTGCCCGGCCCAGCTCTGCGCCACCCGGATCCAGCAGCTGCTTTTCTCGTCCGACCGGCCGCGGCGGTCCCAATGGAACTGCACCATGATGCGGCCGAACTTGTCGGTGTAGATCTCCTCCCCCGCCGGCCCGACGACGAAGGCGGTCTGGATGCCGCGCACCGACGGCTTCGGCGTCGACCGTACCGGCCGCACCACCGATTTCGCCGGCAGGGCATAGAAGCTGTTGCCGTAGGAGGCCTTGCGCTTGTCGCCGGGCAGGAAGCCTTCGTTGCAGGCGTCGAACTCCAGTTCGGACACCACGACCGGCTGGTTGTTCTCGGACGCCGTCGGGTGGTCGGTCAGGGCGAAGGTCATGCCGGGATGCAGGGTGCGGCAGGCGCCAACGCCGCGCACCCCCTCCAGCCCGCGCTCCTCGGTCTCCATCCGGCGTCGCGCGAGCGTCGAGCCGGCATCGCGCGTGGCGAAGCGGCCGGGATATTCGAACAGCTCGTATTTGGTGGACACCGGCACCTTGGCGACCGACGCCTCGTCGCTGTCGAGCGGCGTGCGCGGCGCCTGGAAATCATAGTCCTTGGTGGCCCAGCGCCCGGACGCGATGGAATAGACCCGCTCCCACCGCTCGATCTGGTCGGCATATTGGCCGCTGGGATTGAAGCGCAGCGTGGCAGGCGACAGCTTGGCGTAGCCGGCAGCGCTGTCCGACAGGATCAGCTTGTGGCGATAGCGCTCATGCGCGAAGTAATAATAGATACCCTCTTCTTCCAGAAGCCGGCTGACGAAGTCGAAATAGGTCTCGTTGTACTGGACGCAATATTCGCGCGGCTGGTAGCTGCCGGTCAGGCTACGGAACTCGAAGTTGGAAAAGCCGAATTCATGGAAGATCGTCTCGACGATCTTCGGCACCGCCATCGGGCCGCCGCTGCCCAGGCTGTGGAAGATGCGGCAATCGCTGGTGTAGGACAGCAGCGACAGCCAGGGCACCACCTCGATCGTGTAATAGCGCTGGTCGCGCCCAACCGGCACGCCGACGCCGAGCGACCGCGCGATGCCGTTGACGTAATGCCGTTCGCCGTCCAGCTGGCGGAAGCCGATGTTGACGCTGTTGCCGACGATGACGTCCGGCGCCAGCGGTTCGATGGGCCCAAGCGCATCGATGCGGTACAGGAAGGGACAGGACAGAGACTCCCGCCCCTGGACCCGCTCCACCAGCAGCACGTCGGGACCGGCCGGGGTTTCCAGCGACAGCAGGCGGTCATCCTGGACGAACTGCATCACGCGCCCTCCCCGGCCCGGCCGGTCAGGAAATCGGCGAAGCGGGCCGCGGGCGGCAGGCCGGCGCCGGTGAAGCCCTGCTCCGCCACACCCTCGCCGCCCAGCGTCCACCAGCGGGCGCCGGCGGACGATGAGGCGCCGGAGGGTTGCGGCACCGACAGGGCGCCGACCGAGCCGACGAAGGCCTCGACATCCAGCGTGTGGGTCAGGGCGGACAGCGCCAGTTCCTCCGCCGCCTCGAACCATGGGCCGTCGGCTTCGGCGCCGTCGGCGGATTGGCCGGGCGCGAGCAGCGCCACCAGGGTCAGCGGGAAATGCCGCCCGGCCTTGTCGACGCTGGACATCATCACGCCGGCCGCCGCCTGCGGCCCGCACACGCCGGCCTCCAACACGAAACGCCAGATCGGCGCGTTGAGGTAGCGGTCCATCCACCCCTCGCCCAGCGCCGCCCGGCTGGCCTGCAACCCGTCGAGCAGCCATTCGTGCCAGGGGTCGGCAAAGCTCCGCGGCAGACCGCGCAGCAGGAAGTCGCCGCGCGCCGGCAGCTTGCCGAAACAGCCGGCCATCAAAGACTGGCCCATCAAAGACTGTCCGGGCATCGGAAGTCCTTGAGGTCGCGGATCGAGAAGGGATTGACGGCGCTGGTCATGCGCACGTCGAACCCGGCCGACTTGCCGGCGGCGCCGAAGCTCAGCGGGATGCGGTCGGGCACCGCCCCCTTGCGGCCGCGGTTGGCGTCCAGCGTGCGGAACCAGGCCCAGCTGCCGCTGCGCTGGGTCATCTCCGGCGGTTCGGTCGGCTGGCCGGTGAAGGTCACGCGCAGGTCGCCCGCCCCGCCCGGCTTCGGCCATTGCAGCCCCTGCGCCAGCGTGGCGTTGCGGGCGAAGGTCAGGCGCTGGCCGTCGATGTCCAGGTCGACCTGCTCCACCCCCGGGCCGAGATAGGTCGGGCGCAGTTCGAAGCGCAGCGACGGCGCGCGGCCGCCATCGGGGAAGAAGGCGTCGCGGATCGCCGCCGCATGCTGGAAGGACGGCAGCACCGCGGCCGGAATGCCGAGGTCGGCGGCCGACGGCTGCCAGCGCCAGGGCTCCTTCGTCGTGTCGACGAACGGCCGCAGCCGGTTGGTGAAGAAGGCGTCGATCAGCCCGCCGGGCGCGAACATCCGGGCGAAATCGTCCATGCCGACATCGGCCGAGGCGCCCTTCACGAAGGGATAGCGGTTGTCGAGCGCGCGGCGGCACCAGGGCACGACCGTGCTCTGCCATTCGGCGTTGATCTGCGCGCGGGCGCCGCTCAGCGTCCGCGCCGTGCCCTGCTCCACCAGCTCCTCGGTCCAGCGGCGGACCGGCTGCGGGAAATAGCCGACGTCGGTGGCCAGCTTCTGGAACACCTCGCCGCCGCCGTTGGCCGCCAGATCGAACAGCTTCTGCCCGCCGCCGGAGCCGAGCGACAGCCGCGCCAGCACGGCATGCACGGCCTCCAGCTGGCGCAGCAGCTCCTCCAGCCGGGCGTTGCCGCTGTTGCGGGTGAAGTCGTTCAACGGGCGGAAGCGGTCGTCGACCATCTGCGTGACCAGCTTCGCCACGCCGCTGTCGGCCGCCGCCGCGGCCACCGCCGCCACCGCGGGCGAGGCGCCCGCCGGCGCCTCCGGCACGCGCTGCAGCGTCGTCTCGTTCGCCACCGCCGTCAGCAGCTTCTGCAGGGGAGAGCTGCGGCCGGACAGGATGTTGACCTCCTCGGCCAGCGCCTGCGGGTTGGCCGCCGGCACCAGGGTGATGTCGTTCAGCAGCGCGTCCCAGCGGCCGGCATAGTCGCGCAGGTAAAGCGTCAGTGCCGCCGTCTCAAGTTCCGGACCGGCCTCCTCGCCGCGCGGGGGGCCAAGCAGCCAACTGAGATCGCGCACCGAGCGCGCCGCACCGGGCAGGCCCGGCAGCATGACGGAGGTGAAGCCTTGCAGGGTGTAGAAGCCGGGAACGCCGTCGCTGAACCGCGCGCCGGACGAGCGGCGGAACACCCGGTCGCCTTCCGGCCCGGCCTGTTCCGACGGGCGCCAGTCCTGCAGCTTGCGCGCCGCCTCGCCGTCACGCACGGCGGCATAGGCGCGTGCGGCCAGCGGCGTGCGGGCCAGCACCTCGCGCGCCTGCCGGATCAGCTCGGCATCCAGGTTGGCCTTCGGCAGGCCGGCGGGAGCGCCCAACCCGGCGTCGATGTGGCCGAGGATCGCCTTGGTCTCATCCTCGGACGGCGGCGGCGAGACGCGCCGCAGCCAGCCGACGGTCCAGCCCTTCACCTCCTCGCCATTGACAGGACCGGCGCCGCCCAGCGTCAGATAGAGGCGCAGCAGCGCCTCCACCGCCGGGGCGTCATCGGCCATCAGCCGGTCGCGCAGGTCGCGCTGCACACGCACCAGCAGGCGCGGCATCAGCAGCCCGTTGACGGCGCGGCGGTAGAGCGCGTCGCCGGCGTCCTCCAGCTTGTCGCCCTGGTAGAGGCCGAAATCGAGCGCCAGCTTCTGCTTCAGCGCCATCGTGTCATGGCCGGCGGGCAGGGCGCGCAATTCGTTCAGGACCGGCAGGACGCGGCGGATGTCGTCGTCGGCGACGGTGCCGGCGGCTAGCGCCTCCGCCTTTGGCCGATAGGCGTCGACCGCCTGCTGTTCGCGGTCGATCAGCCCGGCATTGCCGAGATAGCTGGCGACCCAGGCGGCGGTCGCGGCGGTGGTGACCAGCCCGAACAGGCTGTAGGCGATGCGCGGGATCCAGATGCGCCGCCGTTCCGCCGCCGGGTCGAAGCCGACCATGTTGGCCTCGCGGAACACCAGATCGTTCAGCAGGCCGCCGAGGAAATAGCTGCGCTGCTGCCCCGCGGCGACCGCGCCGCCGCGGAACGGAGCCGCCGGCAGGCCGAAGCTCTCGGCCAGCCCGCCGATCAGCCGGTCGATCTGCGTGCCTTCCTGGGTGCCGCTGGTGAAATAGATGCCGCGCAGCCGCAGCGCCGGCTCGTAGCGGTTTGCCTTGAAGGCGGCGGATACGAAGTCGAGCAGCGGTTCCTTCAGGGAGGCGAACTGCGAGGGGAAGGCGAAGATGGCGCCGCGGCGCTCCTGCGCATGTTCCTGCTGAATGCGGTCAACGGCGCGGCCGGACAGCCGGCCTGCGATGCCGTCCAATTCGCTGCCCAGCGTCGCCATGCCGGCATCGCCCAGTTCGCTTTCGGCCGCCGGCAGGGTGACGCCGACGATCTGCCGACGCTCGTCGCGGTTCAGGTCGTGGAAGAACTCGTTGAAGCCGGCGATCAGGTCGGCCTTGGTCAGCAGCAGATAGACCGGCGCCTTGACCTTCAGCGTCTCGTACAGCTCGCGCAGGCGGCGGCGGATGGCGGCTGCATGCTGGGCCCGCTCCTCCGGCCCGGCGGCGGCGAGGTCGGGAACCGCCATCGCCACCAGTACGCCGTTGATCGGCTGGCGCGAGCGCGCATCCTTCAGCAGCTTCAGGAAGGCGCCCCAGCCGGTCTGATCGACGGTCTCATGGCTGTCCTGGGTGGTATAGCGCCCGGCGGTGTCGAGGAAAATCGCCTCGTCGGCGAACCACCAATCGCATTGCCGGGTGCCGCCGACGCCCTTCAGCGGCTTGCCGCCGGTCTCGTCGGCGAGCGGAAAGTTCAGGCCGCTCTTCAGCAGCGCCGTGGTCTTGCCGGCGCCCGGCGGGCCGATGATGACGTACCAGGGCGTGCTGTAGAGATAGCCGTCGCCCAGGCCCCGCTGCTTGCGTCCGGCCTTCAGCAGGGCGAGCGATTCGGCGAAGGTCCTGCGCAGGCCGGCCACCTCGTCGGCCTGGTCCACCGCCGCCATGCGCGCCGCGTCGGCGCCGCCGGTCAGCTCCGCCGTCATCCGCTCCTCGGCCTTGGCGTCGCGGCGCTTCAGCAGGATCAGCACAATGGCGAGGATCGGGAAGGGCACGGCTGCGGCGACCGCCAGCCAGGGCATGTCCAGACCGGCGAGCGGCGCCAGCAACGCGATCAGCGCCGCGGCGATCACCGCGCCGACGAGGCCCAACACTGTGCGCGAGAGCAAGATGGCGGTCAGCCGACTCATTCCGATACCCCTGTCCCAATCTTATTCCGGCCGCTGGCACCGCCCCGGGCGGGGCGGCTCCGCTCACTTCTTGAGGATGATGTCGATCCGGCGGTTCGCCGCCCGGCCCTCGGGCGTGTCGTTGGACGCCACCGGCTCGGTATCGGACTTGCCCTCCGCCTTCAGGCGGGACTTGTCGGTGAACAGCGGCTCGAACTCCGCCATCACCGATTCGGCGCGGGCCTTCGACAGGTGCCAGTTGGACGGGAAGCGCAGACGCCCGCCGCCGGTCATCGGCACATTGTCGGTGTGGCCGGTGATCAGCACCGCGCCCGGCTCCTCCGCGACGGCGCGGCCGACGCGCAGGACCGATCCCCGCACCTTGTCGTTCAGGCTGGCGCTGCCGCTGGCGAACAGGTTGGTGCCGCGCATGCGCACGGTGACCGACAGCGCGTCCTCCGTCACCTCGACCAGTCCCTCGGCGATCTCCGGCTCCAGGAACTTGCGCACGCGCTGGACCTGGGTCGTCGGCGGCGGGGGCGGCGGGGCGATCTGCGGCGGGGGCGGCGCTTCCTCCGCCAGCTTGACCGGGGCGGGCGATTCGATCACCACGCCGCCATGCGGCGGCAGCCCGGACAGGCCGGCGAACAGCCGGTCGGACGCGCCGTTCAGCAGGAAGCTCAAGCCCAGGAACAGCAACAGCAGGAACAGCGCGGTGCCGGCGCCCGTCACCCAGACCGGCAGCGAACTGCGCGGCGGCCGGTATTCCACCGCCATCGCCGCCGCGTTCGGACAGAGAATCCGGTCGGCGTAGCCGCGCTGCTTGACCAGGATGTTGTAGACCTCTTCCCGGATGCGGGCATGCTCGGTGTCCTGGCGCCCGCCGACGCGGTAGCGGCCGCGGAAGCCCAGCGACAGGCAGAGATACATCAGCTCCAGCAGATCGCCGTACTTGCCCGGATCCTGGCGGGCGGTGGCAAGCCGGTCAAAGAACTGCTCACCACCGACGACATTCTTGTGGAACATGCTGGTGACGTTCTGGCGCGTCCAGGAACTCTGGGTGCCCCAGGGGGAGTTCAGCACGATGTCGTCGATCAGCGCGCAGAGCACATAGTGCGCCGTCGCCTGGGTCGCGCCGTCCATGCCGGACGACACCACCCATTTCTTGAAGTCGCCGAGCGCGCCGATCACGCGCTGGCGCAGCGATTCGAGGTCCGGCACACCGCCGATGTCGTTCAGCCGCGCCGCCAGAAGCAGCACCGGCGAGGCGGCGGCGGCCAGCGGCGACCGCGCGGCGAAGATGGCCGCCAGCGCCGGGCCGGAAACCCCCACCGACGACGCCCGCGACGCGAAAACCGTCTCCCCGTCTGCCGAGCCGCCGGCCGAACCGTCCGACGCGGCCGGCCGCCGGCCGCCCGGCGTCGGCATCAGGACCGTGCGTTCCGATTCCGGTCCGGGCGTGCCGCCAAACTGATCGCCGCCTTGCATGTCCACCCCAATCCGCGCTCCGTCCCGGAAACGGTCCGGTCCCCCTCTACAACCACTTTGAACGAACCAATCGAGCTTAATCTACCCATTTTTATCGGCCGAATTGGGTATGGCGTGCGTCAATCTGCCATGGCGCCGCACTCCTCACGGCTTTCCTGCCTCCGGCGCCGCCAGCGGGAAGGGATTCAGCTCGTTGCCGCCGGTCTTGAAGATCGCGGACTGGTGCCAGCGCTTCTCGCGCGCCAGTCGCGGCACCGCGCGGTTCACATACTGGCCGAGCGTCAGGTTGTAGACTGCCTCGTCCCCCGGCAGCAGCGCCTTGCCCTTCAGCCCTTCCAGCACCGCGTGGGCGAAGATGCCGTTGCGGCCGTCATAGCTGTCCAGCGCCTCCTCCTGCTCCGACGAGGCGGCCAGCAGGTAGCGCTGCCCCATGTCCTGGTACAGCTTGTCGACGGTGCCGGCGGACACAGCACCGGAATGGCAGGTGTCGAGCATCACCAGAACGTTGCGGGCGGAAATCGCGCTGACCAGCCGGTTCAGCTCCTTCTCCGACAGGCCTTCCCGGCTGATCGCCTCGGCGGTGGCGGCGCTCACGTCCTGGGTGATGAAGTGGTAGAGCTTGACCGACGGATCCTTCGGCGACGGCACGATCACACCGTGGCCGGCAAGGTAGAGGACGACCGTGTCCTCCTCCCGCGCGTTGGCGGCGAGCGCCTCCAGCCCGGCGACCACGGCCTCGCGGCTCGCCTCCTCGTCATAGAGCGTCTTCGACAGCGCCAGCGACTTTTCCCGGTCATAGCCGGCGGGAATCCGGTCGCGCAGCGCGTCGGCGAAGGCGGTGGCATCGGCACGGGCGAAGCGCAGCTGCGACCCCTCCGGCCTATACTTGTCGATGCCGACGACGAAGGTGATCAGCCGCGGCCGGTCAGCCACCACACGCTGCCCCTTGCCGTCGTCCGCCGCGGCATCGGCCACCGGGGCCGGCTTCGGCAGCACGAAATCGACCAGGGCCGAGCGTTCGTAGATCGCATCGGAGCCGTTGTAGGCGCGGATCTGCACCCGGTTGCTGCCGGGATCGAGCCGGATGGTGCTGACCCGCTCCTCCGGCGCCGGGGTCTGGTCCTTGGGCGGAGCCACAAATGATTGCGGAGCCACAGATGATTGCGGAGCGGAGGGCTGGGCCGCAGGTTGGGGGGGCGCCGGCTCCTTGGCGCGGGCGAAGGCGCGCGACTTGTCCTGGCCGCTGACGTTGCGGCCGTTGCGGAACAGATCGACCGTGCCGATTCCGCCGCCGGTGTCGGCCAGACGATAGCGCAGGCGGACGGAACCGATCCCCTCCGGCAACGCGACGGTCAGGCGCGGTTCCTCTGCCGCGACGTCCAGATCGACCCCCTGCGAGCCCGCCGGAGATCCGCTCTGCACCGACGGCTTCGGCGGTGCCGGCGGCGATGGCGCCGGCTCCTTGGCGCGGGCGAAGGCGCGGCTGACCGGCGTCATGTCGAGCGGATGGCAGGTTTCGGCATCCGCCGCGGCGGTCGGAGCGGCCGGCGTCGGGGCCGCGCTTTCCGCCGGCGCGGGTGCCTCGCTGGCGCCGGTGCCAAGCGCCAGTCCGCGGGCGGCGGCGGGCACGGTGCAATAGTCCAGCAGGGTCACCTGCGGCCGGCGCTGGGTCAGCAGGCGGATGTCACCGATGGCGGCAAGCCGCGCCGCGATGTCCGCCTGTCCGGTCTGCTGCAGCTTGGCGCGCACCAGTTCGGGGGCATCGAACACGCGGTAGACCTGCTTGAACTCGATCCACTGGCTGCCCTTTTTCTTCGGGTCGTTCAGGTGGAAGCCGACCAGCGTCTCGCCGCCGCTTTCGGAATGGTCGAAGAAGGCTTCCGGCGTCCACAGCACCCAGCGGCGGCCGTCGCGGTGCGGAAACAGCGCCGCCAGCTCCTCCAGCGGGCGGGCGCCGCCGGACAGCGCGTACCAGCGCAGCGTGCCGTCGCCCAGCGCCGCAACCGCGACGCGGCCGTCGGCCGATGCGACGACTCCCCACACGGCGGCCGGCACCTCGGCGCGAGCAAGCTCCGCCCCGGCCGAATCGAGTAGGCGCAGGCTGAATTCGCTGCCCAGGAGCACGCGGCGCTGCGGACCCAGCACGGTGACGCTGCGCGCCCACTCGCCGCTGTCCAGCATCACCGGCTGGCCGTTGACCTTCGGCGTGCGGCTGTTGCGCCAGTCGGCGACGCCGATCCCCGGCCCTTCGGCGGCCGGACGGTTGAGGCCCGGCAGCGGATCCGGCGCCGGGGTCAGGCTGCGGGCCAGCACATCGAAGCGCATCGGCCGCAGGCCGCCCTGCTCCATGCCGAATTCCAGCACCAGACCGTCGTCGGACAGGCCGAAACGGCCGAGATGGATGT
The DNA here is from genome assembly GCF_051124815.1 of Azospirillum sp. B2RO_4. Taxonomy (NCBI): domain Bacteria; kingdom Pseudomonadati; phylum Pseudomonadota; class Alphaproteobacteria; order Rhodospirillales; family Azospirillaceae; genus Azospirillum; species Azospirillum sp. B2RO_4. The sequence continues at coordinate 176,070 of NZ_CP118488.1, forward strand.
CGCGGTAGTCGGCGACGTCGCCCATGCGGGCGAACTGCAGCCGGCCGGCCGGGTCGATCACGCCCCAACCGGGATCGGCGGCGGCGAAGGCCACCCCACCGCCCGGCAGGGCCAGAAGATAGGTCACGGAATCGCGCGCCGCCGCGACGTCGATGACGGCGCCCTTCCCCGCCTCCGCCCAACGGCGCACCACGTTGCGCGTGCCGTCCTGGGTCGCGGTGCCGGCGGCGACCAGGGTGGTGCCGTCCCAGGCGACGGCGGCGAAGCTGCCCCCGGTGATGCCCGTGGTCTTGGGCGAATAACGCGTCTTCAGGTCGGTGCCGGACAGCACGTCGACCCGCGTCTGGTCGGCATAGCCGACGGCCAGCAGCGATCCGTCATGGGAAAAGGCGACCGAATAGGGCAGCCCCTTACCCGGATTGCGCTTGGCCTTCTGCTTGAAGCCGGCGTCATAGAGCCGGACATTGCCGTCGAAGGAGGCGGTGGCGAGCCGCCCGTCGGGGGCGAAGGCAAGGGCCGAGACCCGCCCTTCGTAACCGGTATCCTCCGCGACCAGTCGGAAGCTGGTGCTGTCCCACACGCGGATGCCGGCGGTGCCGCCGAAGGCCCCGGCGACGAAGCGGCCGTCCGGCGAGATGGCCAGATCGTTCAGCACCTGCGGCTGGCCGGGAAGCCGGGCCTTCAGCCGCTGCCCCTTCACGTCGAACAGGTAGAGGGTAACGCCGTCGCCCCAGCTCGTCCCGGTGTTCCCCGCCGCGACGGCCAGCGAACCGTCGGCGGACAGGGCGACGGCATAGAGCGCCCCCTCGTCCCCCGCCTCCATCGGTACGCGCAGGACGCCCAGCGGCTCGCCGCTGTCGCGGCTCCACAGGCGCAGGGTCTTGTCGTTGGAAACGCTGGCGATCAGCCGGCCCTGCGCATCGGTGGCCAGCCGGTTGACGCGCGCGGTGTGGCCGCCGGTCTCGATCCGCAGGAAGGCCCCGGTCGACGCGTCGCCCGCCAGTGCCACCCCGGCCCCGAGCCATCCCGTCAGGAGCCCCGCCAGCAGCAGGCCGAAAACAGCCCACGAGAAGGCGGCGGCGCGGTGGCCGCATCGAAGTCGCACGTTCTGGCGAGTAGGACAGCCGGCCATCATTCGTTCCGCTTGCACTGGGTCACCGGGAGCGGTCCGGCCATGGGTCCCGTCGATTACGCGGGACATGCGGCCGGACCGCTCCGGTCAGACTACGCCTCAGACCGCGTCGAGGGTGGCTTCCTTCTGGGCGATCTGCTGGATGCTGCTGGTGGTAGCGTTGATGCGCTCCGACGTTTCGAAGGCGGTGTTGGTGCGCTGGACCACTTGCGACGCCGGGGTGCCGCCGGCGGTGGTGGTCTGCTTGGCCTTCTTCTTCTTGCTGGTCTGCGCCTTGACCGCGGTCTTGGTGCGGATCTTCTCGGCAGAGCCGGGCTCGATGTTGTCGGCGGCGATCAGATATTCGTCGCGGCGCTTGACGATGTTCTGGTTGATGCTGCTGGCGATGGCGTAATCCTTGTCCAGCTGGGCGCGGATCAGGGCCATGCGCTGCTCCGCCTCCGGCTTGCCGATGCGCTTGGCCTTGTAGTCGGCCTTGACGCGCGCGATCTCGGCACGGCGGCAGTTCACCAGCTGGTCGAGAGCGACCTGGGTGCGGTTGAGGTTCTGGTTCTCGGCGTCGAGGTCGTTCATCACGCCCAGGATCGCCTGATCGCGGCCCTGCTGCGCCTTGGAATTCCAATAGCCGCCGAGCGTGCCCAGCGCGGCGCCCGCCGCGGCGCCGATCAGCGCGCCCTTCAGGTTGCCGCTGGCCAGCACGCCGGTCAGCGCGCCGACGCCGGCGCCGATGGCGGCGCCCTTCAGCATGTCCTCGGCATAATAGTTGCCGGTCGAGTCGAGGGCGACCCGGTACTGGTAGCAGGCGTCGGTGCCGTCATTCGCGCCGATGCGATCCTGCTGCGTGGTCACGCAGCCGCTGAGCGCCATGGCGACGATGGTGATGGAGACGAGGCTTGCCTTGGCGCGGTTGCTTCGCATGAGCTGATTCCCGTTTGCACTGCCGTTCGCGGCGTCATTCGTTCGGCACCCGAAGTCCCGGCCGGCCGTTCCACCCCCACAGTGGATGCGGCCCCCCTGCCGATCGGGCCCGGCTGCAACGCTGCCACAGCAACAACCGCAAAGGAAGGGATCTTTACCACCAATTCGTGCGGCCTTTTATGCATCGGCATCCGCGTGTAGCCTGTGCTGCACGGCATCGTTGGGGGACTGCAATGTTTCGAGGAAAGCGACGTCCGGGCGGCGGCGCCAGCGCAATTCTGGGCGGCATCGTCATGGTCGCGGCCGCTGCGGGACTTGCGCTCGGGCCTGCGCCGGCGCGGGCGGAAATCGGCGCCCTGGTGATCGGAATCGACCGCTATACGCGGGTCAACCCACTGCAGGGGGCGGTGAACGATGCCCGCGACATCGCCGACGCGCTGAAGGGGCTGGGCGTCCGCAAACTGCGCCTGTTCATCGACGGCGAGGCGGAGCGCAGCCGGATCATCACCGCATGGCGGCAGCTGATCGCCGAGACAGCCCCCGACTCGACGCTGGTGCTGACTTTCGCCGGCCACGGCGCCCAGCAACCGGAGCGTGTGCCCGGCAGCGAGGCCGACGGCATGGACGAGTTCCTGGTGCTGGCCGATTTCGCCCCGCGCGGTCCCGGCACGGCGCAGCGCCTGACCGACGACGAGATCGCCGTGCTGCTTAAGGAGGCGGCGCCGCGCCGGGTGATCTTCATCTCCGATTCGTGCCACTCCGGCACGATGACCCGCGCCTTCGACGACCGCGCCGGCATGCTGGGCACGCGGGCGGCGAAGATCGACGGCGCTCCGGTCGACCATATCGAGGACGACGCCCTTCCCCTGCCCACCCGCGCCGCCCTGCAGGCGGAGGCGGAGGAACAGCCGAACGTCACCTTCTTCGCCGCGGTCGCCGACCATGAGTTGGCGCCGGAAGTGATGATCGACCGCAAGCCGCGTGGCGCGCTCAGCTGGGCCTTCGCCAACGCGCTGCGCGGTCAGGCCGACCGCGACGGCGACGGCATCGTCACCAAGGGAGAGTTGGAGGCCCATATCCGCGGTGCCGTGCGCATGGCGCTGGAGGGGCGGCAGCATCCGCAGGTGCAGCCGCGCGGCCGTGGCGAGATCCCGCTGATCGACCCGGTCGCCGGCCGGCCGAAGCCGCCGTCCCTGCTGCCCGCCGCCGGGCCGATCCCGCTGCGCATCCTGGGCAAGCCGGCGGTGGTGAAAAAGCTGGCGGCGGGCTTCACCGGGATCGAACTCGCCGGGAAGGACGATCCAGCCCTGGTGTGGGACAGCGCGACCGGCGAGGTGGTCAGCTCGATGGGCGACGTGCTGGCCAGCATCCCCGGCGATCCGGCGGCACCGGAAACCCGGCGGCGGGTGCAGGGGGTGGTCGACAAATGGGCGTTGGTGGTGCGGGTAAAGGCGGCGGCGCAGGACCGCTCGCTGACCCTGGCGGTGGAGCCGGGCGACCGCGATTACCGCAAGGGGGAGACGGTCTCGCTCGCCATCGGCGGCAATAGCGGGACCTATTTCACCCTGATCAACCTCGCCGCCGACGGCACGGTCAACTACCTCTACCCGCTGGCGGAGCGCAACGACCCGGCACAGATACCGCGCGGCGGCCCCTACCGGCTGGCGTTGACGGTGGAGCCGCCCTTCGGCGCCGACCATTTCCTTGCCATCGCCTCGCCGAAGCCGATGACGGCGCTGCAGCGCGATCTCGCGGCGCTGGACGGCAAGCCGGCCGCCGCGGAGGTCGCCGCCCTGCTGACCCGTCACCTGACCGGGCAGCCGGTGGAGTTCGGCATCCACGGCGTCTACAGCACCGCACGCTGAGCGGTGCCGGCTGCGGCCTCAGGCCAGCGCCGGCAGTTGCGGGGCGAGCGCCAGATGCAGCTCGTGGCGCCCGTCCGGCTGCGCCGGCCGGTAGCCGAAATCCAGCGCGACCCCGGACAGCTTCAGCCCGTTCGCCTCGGCATGGGCATGGAGACGGGCGAAACCGTCGGCGATCCCCGCCGCCGGGCCATCCTGCACGGTGCGCAGGTAACGGCCGGCGTCGAGGTCGACGCGGATCATGCCGGCGGGGATCTCGCTCGCCTTGGCCGCCATGAAGCCGAGCAGCCGGCGCAGCAAGCCATTCTCCTCCGGCAGCGACACCGCGGCGAAAGCCGCCGTCTCAATGCCCGCGGCGAACACGCGCTCCCACGCCGCGGCGACCTCGGCGGGCAGGTCGTCGCGGCTCGCCTCGACCATGCAGCCGATGACGGTCAGTTCGGGGAAGGTCACGGTTTCGATCATCAGAATCCCTTCGATGGCCCCATGAATGGCGGTTTACAGGTCCGCATCGGCCAGCAGGCGGGCCAGCACCGGGCCGGCTACGGCGGAACCGACCGGCCGGCCGTCCACCGCCACCAGTGGGCGCAGGCCCAGGCTGTTGGTCAGGATGGCCTCGTCGGCGCGGGCGAGGTCGTCGGGGGTGAGCGGCGCCTCCTCCGCGCTATGGCGCTCCAGGATCAGGGCGCGGCGGATCCCGGGAAGGGCGCCGTCGGCGACGGGCGGGGTCAGCAGCCGGCCGCCGATGGACAGGAACAGGGTGGCGACGCTCGATTCCGCCAGCCGGCCGGCGCCGTTCAGCAGCAGCGCCTCGTCGGCGCCGCGTTCCGCCGCCTCCTGCCGGGCCAGGATGGAATCCAGGTAGTTCAGCGACTTCAGCCGCGACAGCGGCGAATGCTCGTTGCGGCGGGTGCAGCCGGCGATGATCGCGGTAACCGGCGCCGTCATGTGGGCGGCCGGCGCCGCCGTCATCAACAAGGTCGGCCGGGCGTCGGCCGGCGGCAGCACGCCGCGCGCGCCGGTGCCGCGCGAGAGCGTCAGGCGCAGGACGCCGTCGGCGACACTGGTGGCCTCGATCAGCGCCGCCATGGCTGCCGTCAGGTCGGCAGAGACATAGGGCAGCGGCAGGCGGAGCAGTTCCGCTCCGGCGCCCAGCCGGTCGAGATGGCGCGGCAGGTGGCGCGGAGCGCCATCCTTGATCCGGATCGTCTCGAACAGCCCGTCGCCGAGCGTGAAGCCGCGGTCGGCCGGGTCGATCCGCGCCTCCGCGGCGGGCATCAGCCGTCCGTTCAGCCAGATTGTCATCGCATTCCCTCCCCTGCCCACTCCACCACCGGATTTCCTGCGGCGCGCAGCTGGGCGCGGGCCTTGACCAGCATCTCCTCATGCTCATCGGCCGGATCGGAATCGGCGACGATGCCGCCGCCGGCCTGGGCAATCACATGATCCCGCGTCACCGACAGGGTGCGGATGACGATGTTGCTGTCCATGGCGCCGTCGAAGCCGATCCAGGCAACCGAACCGCAATAGGCGCCGCGCCGCGCCACCTCCAGCTCGTCGATGATCTGCATGGCGCGGATCTTCGGCGCCCCGGTGATCGATCCGCCGGGACAGGCGGCGCGCAGCAGATCGACCGGCCCCATACCCGGCAGCAGGCGGGAGGTGACGACCGAAACCAGATGATGAACGGTGGCGAAGCTCTCCAGCCCGAACAGCACCGGCACCTTGACGCTTCCGACTTCCGACACGCGCGCCAGATCGTTGCGCAGCAGATCGGTGATCATCAGGTTTTCCGCCCGGTCCTTGATGCTGGCAGACAGCTCCGCCGCCGCCGCCGCGTCGGCGGCCGGGTCGGCCCCTGGATCTGCAGGGCGCGGGCGGGTGCCCTTGATCGGCCGCGTCTCGATGGTCCGGTCGGCGCCCAGCCGGATGAAGCGTTCCGGCGAGGCGCCGGCCAGCCGCAACCTGGGGCCGCAGTTCAGGAAAGCGGCGAAGGGTGCCGGGCTGAGGCGGCGCAGCCGCTCGTACAGCGCATAGGCGTCGGTGTCCGGCCCGGCATCGGCCAGGAATCGCTGGGTGAAGTTGGCCTGATAGATGTCGCCGGCGCGGATATATTCCAGAACCCGCCCGACCCGATCAAGATAGTCGGGACGCGACAGTTCCGACCGCCAGCGCATCGGCTCAGGCCCGGCCGATTGTTCCGGAGGCGGAACGGACAGCCGCGCCGCCATGCGCCGGGCGCGGTCCTCCGCCTCCGGTCGGGCGGCCATCACCCAGGCGCGCCGCTCCTGCCGGTCGAAAGCCGCGACGACATCGTACAGGCCGAAGGCGAAGTCCGGCTGGCCGCCGGGATTGCCATGGCGGGAGCGCAGTCCCTCCAAAGCCGTTCCGGCTTCGTAACCGATAAAGCCCACGGCGCCGCCGGTGAAGGGAACCGGGCCGTCGGAGGGACGCGGATGAGCGGCCAGCGCCCGTTCCAGCGCGTCGAAGGGGTTGCCGCCGACCGGGCGGCCATCGATCAGAGTCTGGCCGCCGATCACTTCGATGGTTTGAAACGGCTCTGCAACGATATAGGAATGCCGCCCGTTCCGTGGATGGGGAGCCGCGCTGTCGAGCAGCATCGCCCAGGGCTCGGCGCTCCAGGGGCGGAACAGGGCGGCGGGATCGCCGCAGGAAATCGGAATCGTCAGCATGGCGGGGGCAGTCGGCCGTCGGCTTACATCAAGATGGTGGCGCCGCCATCGACGACCAAGACGTGACCGTTGACATAGGACGCCGCGGCCGACGCCAGGAACACCGCCGCCCCGGCGATCTCTTCCGGCCGGCCCCAGCGCCCCATCGGCGTGCGGTTGGCGAAATAGGCCCCGCGTTCGGGATCGGAGGCGAGGGCCGCATTCGTTTCGGTTGCGAAAAAGCCGGGAGCGATGGCGTTGCTGGTCAGGCCATGAGGTCCATATTCGGCGGCCAGCGCCCGCACCATGCCGTTCAGACCGGACTTCGCCGCGGCATAGACGCTGTCGTTGGCCCGCGAGATCTGCCCGGCGACCGAGGTGACGGCGATCAGCCGTCCGCTGCCCCGCGGCAGCATCAGCCGCGCCGCCTCCCGCGCCAGGATGAGGCTGGAGGCCAGATCGACGTCGAGAAGGGTGACGATCTCGTCGTCCGTCAGGTCGGCCAGCGGCTTGCGGTTGCGCTGCCCGACATTCTGGACCAGCACGTCGAGGCGTCCATGCTCGCGCTCGATGCGCGCAAAGGCATCTCGCACCGCCGCCCGGTCCGACACGTCGAAGGTCAGCGCCGACGCCGATCCGCCGGCCTCCACGATTTCCTCTACGCGCGCGTCCAGCGTCGTGGCGTCGCGGCCGTTCAGCAGCACATGCGCGCCCGATCCGGCCAGCGCCCGCGCGATCTCCAGCCCCAGCCCGCGGCCCGATCCGGTAACGAGCGCCACCTGTCCGGCAAGCGAGAAGGTCGACAGATAGGGAGGGTTCGTGGCGGTCATGTCTGCCCCCTGACTGTTGCGGCTCCGCCGGCGCCCGGACGCTGCCGGGATGGCGGCGCCGAGATGTAGCAGACACGCGGACACAATGGCACCCCGTACAGGATTGAGCGGGCGCGAATCGGAAGAGGATCTGCTCGGCTCCGCTACGCGGCGTGGCGGATGCGGTTGTATCGACAACAGCCTCTTTTACAGCCAATGATCGAGGCCGCGCCCGCCCGCCCCATCCCATACGCGAAAATAAAAAGACAGGTTGTGGCACGCCGGCTCCCAGTAATCATCAGAGATAATGGTCGAGAAGCCGGTAACTGCTCGTAGAAGGAAACGGAACACTATGACCGCGGCACCACTTCCGTCGTGAACGCACTCTTTCGTATGATGCCCGCCGGAATTGAATTCGAAAACCGCCGCGGCTGTCGGCGTACGGTTCGTCACAGGGAGACAGGGTATGACACGAGCGCGTTCCAACGCGGTGGTCGGGGCCATCAAGGCCGGTGACATCCTGGTCAAGAACTGGCAGGGCATGACCAAGAGCGGGGTCATCATCCGGCTGGGGCAGTTGTTCAGCAAGGGCAAGGCGGAATTCACCCATGCCGGTATTGCCAGCGCCCCGACCAAGATCATTGAGACGAACAGCGCCGGGCTGCAGGAAAACAACCTGCTGACCACAAGGGGCAGTTTGACTTACGACGTGTTCCGCTGCCTCATCCCGGGCATCGGCGAAGGTGCCGCCCAGGTCGCCACGATGATGTTGCACAATTTCACCCAGGGCGGCAGCGCTCAATTGCCGTACGATTCCAAGGGTGCCATCAGGTCGTTGGGCCGCGGGACGTCCAGCCAGTCGTCCGACAGGATCAACAAGCTTCTGGACAAGCTGTTCGCCGGCGGGTCCGAGGGCTTTTTCTGCTCCGGTCATGTCGTCTACTGCTATCTCGTCGCGATGGAGCAGGCCAACATTGCGGTCCAGGGCAGCTTTCCGATCGAAAACATGCAGGCGGTCTTCGGGCTGGAAAGCCGATTCTACAACCCGTCCTTCCTGCACAAGCATCTGAGCGACAACAAGAATTTCAAGTTCATCGGCAAGGTGAAAGGCGGCGTTCTGGTGTAAAGGCTCTGGTCGACGCCCAGCCCATGAAGAAGGCCCCGGACGCGATGCATCCGGGGCCTTTTCACAGTTTGCGCAGGAATTGCCGAGGTTGGCCGGTCAGTGGACCGACGCCTCCCGCGCCGTGGCGGCGCTCGCCACCGGCGGCAGGGCGAAGCCGAGCGGCGGACGCTCCGGCGCCTTGAAGCCGTGCGCCCGGTCCTCCTCGACCACCACGCCGTCCAGCGCCAGCCGGCCATCCACGACCGACAACGTCATGGCGGTCTTGCCCTCCACCTCCTCGTCGAGCAGACGCTCGGCGATCGGGTCCTCGACAAGGCCTTGGATGGCGCGCTTCAGCGGACGGGCGCCGAAGGCCGGATCCCAGCCCAGATCGCCCAGACGCCGCTTGGCCGCCGCATCGGCCGTCAGGGTGACGCCGCGCTCGGCCAGCCGCTCGTTGACGCGGGACAGCTGGATATCGACGATCCGCGACATCTGGTCCCGGCCCAGCCGGCGGAAGATCAGGACATCGTCCAACCGGTTGAGGAACTCCGGCCGGAAGGCCTTGCGCACCGCGTCCATCACCTCCACCGTCACGCCGGCCATATCCTCGTCATCGCCCAAGGCGCTCAGCGCCTCGGCCCCCAGGTTGGAGGTCATGATGAGGATGGCGTGGCGGAAATCGGCGGTGCGGCCCTGCCCGTCGGTCAGCCGCCCGTCGTCGAGCGCCTGCAGCAGGACGTTCAGCACGTCGGGATGCGCCTTCTCCACCTCGTCCAGCAGCACGACCTGATAGGGCCGGCGCCGGATGCGCTCCGCCAGAGAGCCGCCGTCGTCATAGCCGACATAGCCCGGCGGCGAGCCGATCATGCGGCTGACCGCGTGCTTCTCCATGTATTCCGACATGTCGAGCCGGGTGATCGCCGTCTCGTCGTCGAACAGGAAGGCGGCCAACGCCTTGGCCAGCTCGGTCTTGCCGACGCCGGTCGGGCCCAGGAACAGGAAGGAGCCGGTCGGGCGGCTGGGGTCCTTCAGCCCTGCGCGGGCACGCCGCACCGCCTTGGACACCGCACGCACCGCCTCCTTCTGGCCGACGACGCGCTCCGCCAGCTTGTCCTCCATGCCCTTCAGCCGCTGGCGTTCGCCCTCCAGCATCCGCTCCACCGGAATGCCGGTCCAGCGGGTGACGACGGCGCCGATGTCCTTGGCCGTCACCTCGTCACGCTCGGTGCTGGCACGGGATTCGGCATCGGCGAGACGCTTCTCCAAATCGGGCACCACGCCATAGGCAAGTTCGCCGGCCTTGGCCCAGTCGCCGTCGCGCTGGGCGCGCTCCAGCTTCGTGCGGGCCTGGTCCAGCTCCTCCTTCAGGCGGCGGCCCTCGGTGCGGCGGGACTGCGAGGCGCGCCAGTCCTCCTCCATCGAGGACTGGCGGGCTTCCGCCTCCGCCAACTCGCCTTCCAGGGCGTGCAGCCGTTCCTGCGATGCGGCGTCCGGCTCGGCCTTCAGCGCCTCGCGCTCGATCTTCAGCTGGGCGACGCGGCGGTCGACGGCGTCGAGCGCCTCCGGCTTGCTGTCGATGGCCATGCGCAGGCGGCTCGCCGCCTCGTCGACAAGGTCGATGGCCTTATCGGGCAGCCGGCGGTCGCCGATGTAGCGCGAGGACAGGCTCACCGCCGCGACCACCGCCGCGTCGGCGATGCGCACGCCGTGATGGACCTCGTACTTGCCCTTGATGCCGCGCAGGATCGACACCGCATCGTCGGCCGACGGCTCGTCCACCGTCACCGGCTGGAAGCGGCGGGCGAGTGCCGCGTCCTTCTCGATGTATTTGCGGTACTCGTCGGGCGTGGTGGCGCCGACGCAGCGCAGCTCGCCACGCGCCAGCGCGGGCTTCAGCATGTTGGCGGCGTCCATCGCGCCATCGGTGCGGCCGGCGCCGATCAGGGTGTGCAGTTCGTCGATGAACAGGATGATGCGGCCGTTGGCCTCCTGCACCTCGCTCAGCACCGACTTCAGCCGCTCCTCGAACTCGCCGCGGAACTTGGCGCCGGCCAGCAGGGCAGTGAGGTCGAGCGCCAGCACGCGGCGGTCCTTCAGCCCTTCCGGCACGTCGCCGGAGGCCAGGCGCTGCGCCAGCCCCTCGACCACGGCGGTCTTGCCGACGCCTGGATCGCCGATCAGAACGGGATTGTTCTTGGTGCGGCGGGCCAGCACCTGGATGGTGCGGCGGATCTCGTCGTCGCGGCCGATGACCGGGTCGAGCCGGCCCTGCCGCGCCTCTTCCGTCAGGTCGCGGGTGTAGCGGGCCAGCGCCTCGCCGGAGGTGGTTTCGGTCTCGGCGTCGGCGGGATGGTCCTTGCGCTGGGCATCGGCGGCGGCAGCCAGCGCGTCGGCATCGACGCCGGCACGGCGGAACAGCGCGCGCAGCGGGCCGCTCTGCCGGGCGAGGCTCTCCAGCAGCCGTTCGGCAGTGACGAAGCGGTCGCCGCCGTTGCGCGCCGAGGCGACGGCGCCCTGCAGCACGGCGGCCAGCGACGGCGACATATAGAGCGGCTGCGGGCCCTCGCTGGCGCCCGGCTGAACCGGGGCCCGGGACAGCTGTTCCTCGGTCGCGGACTTCAGCAGATCGGGATCGCCGCCGGTGTCGCGCACCAGACGCGCGGCGACGCCGCTGGTGTCGTCGATCAGGGCCTTCAGCAGATGTTCGGGGAGAAGCTGTTGATGCCGCTCGGCAAGGGCGGCGATCTGCGCGGCCTGAATGACGCCACGCGCACGATCGGTGAATTGACCGAAGTCCATCCGGCACTCCGTTTCCCAAGGTCTCCCGCCCAGCCATCCGGCGCGGGACGGCGCCTCCGCGGTCCGCAATATGCGCGACCGCCCGGTGCCTGATGGGTAAATGGTTAACGGAATCGGGGCGATCAAGAGGGGGGCGAACCAGTCACCGCGACAGCGCAAGCCATATTGACACACGATCCCTGTAGCCCTCTTCATAGCATCATGATATGGGCAACAAGGGTTCAGGCGGGATGGACGTGCGGCAGCTTCGCTATTTCCTCGGCATCGTCGAGCATGGCTCGATCTCCCGCGCGGCGGACGTCCTGCGGGTGGCGCAGCCGGCGCTCAGCCTGCATCTGAAGCGGATGGAGGAGGATTTCGGCTGTCAGCTGGTCCTGCGCACGGCGCGCGGGGTGGTGCCGACGGAAAGCGGGCGACGGCTGGCACAGCGGGCGGCGGCGCTGATCGGCCAGATGGACGGGCTGCGCGACGAGGTGCGCGCGGTGGAAGCGGTGCCGGCCGGGCCGGCGACCGTCGGCATCCCGACCTCGCTGGGACCGGTGCTGACCGTGCCGCTGGCGCTGGCGGTCCGCCGCACCCATCCGCAAATCCGGCTGCGGGTGGTGGAGGGGCTGTCCGGCCACATGCTGGAATGGGTGCTGTCGGGGCAGCTCGACTTGGCGCTGGTGTTCGGCACCAAGGAGATGGGCGGGCTGGAAACCGAACTGGTGGCGCGGGAAAGGCTGCATCTGGTCGGGCCGGCGGACGACCCGCTGCTGCATGGCCGCAGCGCCATTCCCTTCGCCGAGGCGCTGTCCCTGCCGCTGATCCTGCCCGGCCGGCCGCACGGCGTGCGCGAGGAGGTGGAGCATGCCGCCCTGCTGGCGCGGGCCGGCGTCACCGTCGCGCTGGAAATCGACGCGCTGGAGCAGATCAAGGCGCTGGTGGCGGAGGGCTGCGGCTATACTGTCCTGTCGGATCGGGTGGCGCGGCATGGCGCGGCGGCGGAGCGGCTGACCGGCCTGCCGATCGTCGATCCTCAGATCGACCGGACCATCCTGCTGGCGCATGCCGCCGGCCGGCCGATGTCGGCCGCCGCCCGCGCGACGCACGGCATCCTCGGCGGGATTCTGGCCGGGCTGACGCAGGACGGCGGATGGCGCTGAGCAGCCGGCGGTTTAGGAGCCGAGATTGACGATCTCCACCCGCCGGTTGACGTCGCTGGCCGGGTTCGCCGGGTCCAGGAGTTGCTGCGAACCGCGGCCGATGGCGACAAGCCGGCCCGACGACACACCGAAGTTGCGGGTCAGGTAATCGCGAACCGAGGCCGCGCGCCGCTTCGACAGGGCGAGGTTGTAGTCGGGGTTGCCGACGCCGTCGGTGTGGCCGGTCAACTGGAAGCGGTAGGCGGCAAGATCCGGCGACGTCAGGGCGCGGCCCAGCTCGTTCAGGATGCCGGTCGCCTTCGGCGTCAGCTCCGCCGAATTGAAGGCGAACTCCACTTGGAAGCTGATGCGCGGCGCCGCCTTCGGCTGGGGGGCGGGGGTGCCGTAGCCCGGTGCAGATGCCGGTGCCGGGGCAGGCGCCGGAGTCGGTGCCGCGGTGGTGTCGCCGGTTCCCAGCGCCAGACCGCGAGTCCGCGGCTTCTCGTCGCCCTGCGGCCGATCCGGCTTCAGCGCGCGGATGAAATCCTCCGACGTGGTCGGTGTGGCAGCCGGGTCGGTGGCCAGCGCCGAACCGCTCACCGACAGCAGCAGACCCAGGCCGGCCAGCGCCGGCCGCAACATCCCGACCGCATCCATCCCCGCACCCCCGCATTCCTATAAGGACCAAGCTTCGGCCATCCTAGCCAAATGCGTGTTCCGCCGCCAGCGCCGGCCCGCGGGGTTGCAGGCCGGCACTTCGATTCAGCCCGGCCCCAGGGCGGCGGCGGGCACATCGCTGCGGACCATTTTTGCCGCAGGATCGGACGGTTCCCGGTCTTGCTACCGCCACAGTGCGGCGATACCGTGCAGCCCACGCCGCAGCCGTTCCGTGGAAACATGCACGACATCGTCATTCAAGTCCTGGGCGTTGCCGGGCTTCTCGCCCTCGTCAGTTTCCTGCCGCCGCTGGCCGCCCGGTTCCAAATGCCCTACACGGTGCTGCTGGCCGGCGTCGGCGTGGCGCTGGGCGCAGTGATCCAGACCTTCGCCGGGATGCCGGGCAAGGGGCCGTTCCACGATTTCCTCGCCTCGCTGGCGGATCTGGACGTCTCGTCCGACATTCTGCTGCACATCTTCCTGCCGATCCTGCTGTTCGAAACCGCGCTGGCGGTCGACGTGCGCCGGCTGTTCGACGATCTGGGGCCGATCCTGCTGATGGCGGTGGTGGCGGTGTTCGTCTGCACCTTCGCCGTCGGCTATGCGGTCAGCCTGTTCACCTCGCTGGGGCTGGTCGCCTGCCTGCTGCTGGGGTCCATCGTCGCCTCGACCGATCCGGCGGCGGTCATCGGCATCTTCCGCGACCTGGGCGCGCCGCGCCGGCTGACCACGCTGGTTGAGGGCGAAAGCCTGCTGAACGACGCCGCGGCCATCGCGCTGTTCACGCTGCTGCTGGACATGCTGACGCGCAAGGCCACCGGCGGGGCGGGGGCGGCGGCGCTGGACTTCCTGCGCGATTTCACCGGCGGCGTCGTCACCGGTTACATCTGCGGCCGCATCGTCTGCCTGCTGGTGGAGCCGATGCGCAACCAGCCGATGGCGGAGATCACGCTGACGGTGGCGCTGGCCTATCTGTCCTATGTGCTGGCCGAACATTATGTCGGCGCGTCCGGCGTGGTGGCGGTGGTGGCCGCGGCGCTGGTCATCGGTTCGGTCGGGCGCACCCGCATCTCCCCCGCCACCTGGGGTGCCATGGAGCATGTCTGGCAGCAGCTGGGCTTCTGGGCCAACTCCATGATCTTCCTGCTGACCGCCATCCTGGTGCCGCGCCTGATGGCCGATGCCGGCTGGGCGGAGGTCGGGCTGGTGCTGGTCGTGGTGCTGGCCGCCTTCGCCGCCCGCGCGGTGGTGCTGTTCGGACTGCTGCCGATCCTGTCCTGGGCCGGTCTGGCGCAGAAGGTCAGCAATTCCTACAAGTCGGTGATGCTGTGGGGCGGCCTGCGCGGTGCGGTGTCGCTGACGCTGGCGCTGGCGGTGACCGAGAATTTCCGCGTGCACGACCGGGTGCAGAGCTTCATCGCGGTGATGGTCACCGGCTTCGTCTTCGTCACTCTGTTCATCAACGGCACGACCCTGCGCTGGCTGATCCGCCTGCTGAAGCTGGACGAGCTGACGCCGGTGGAGCACGCCATGCGGAACCGCGCGCTGGCGCTGTCCACCGACAGCATCCGCGACCGCGTCGCCGCCGTGGCCGAGACCTACGAGGTCGACGGCGTCGTCAAGGACGTGATGGTCGCCCGCTATGAGGAGCGGCGGAAAAAGATCGACCAGGAGCGCCAGGAGGAGGCCCAGTTGACCGGGGAGGACCGCGTCACCATCGGCCTCGTCATCCTGGTGAACCGCGAGGAGGAGCTCTATTACGCCCACTTCGCCGAAGGGGTGGTGTCGCGCGCGGTGATGGAGATGCTGGCCGGACGCAGCGGCCGGCTGCTCGACGCGGTGAAGAGCCAGGGCCGCAACGGCTACCGCGCCTTCGAGGAGCCCTTCATCGCCTTCTCCCCCTGGATGCGGACGGCCAGCTGGCTGCAGCGGCGCTTCGGCATTCACCGGCCGCTGGCCCGGCGCCTGTCGATGCGGTTCGAGGTTCTGGTGGCCGTGCGCACCGTGCTGCGCGAACTGCTGGCCTTCACCCGCGACCGTCTGGCCCGCGTGCTGGGCCAGGAGGTGGCGTTCGAGCTGGAGGGCATGCTGGTCGGCCGGCTCGGCATCGTCGAACAGGCGCTGTCGGCCCTGAAGCTGCAATATCCCGATTATGCGGTGGTGCTGCAGAGCCGGTACGTCGGACGCGCCGCCCTGCGGCTGGAGCATGCCGAATACCGCGCCATGCACGCCGAATCGATCATCAGCCAGGAGGTGCTGACCGACCTGGAACGCGACCTGGAGCAGCGGCGCCGGGTCCTGGAACGGCTGCCGAAACTGGATGTCCGCTTCGACGTGGCGGAGCTGGTGCGCCGGGTGCCGCTGTTCGCCGGCCTGCCGTCGGAGCGTGTGGCGACCATCGCCACGCTGCTGCGCGCCCAATTGGCCCTGCCCGGCGAGACCATCGTGCGCAAGGGCGACCGCGGCGACGCCATGTTCTTCATCGCCTCGGGCGCCGTCGAGGTGCTGGTGCCGATGCTGGCGGAACCGGTCAAGCTGGGCACCGGCGACTTCTTCGGCGAGATGGCGCTGCTGTCCCGCCAGCGGCGCAATGCAGACGTGCGGGCGCTAGGCTATTGCCAATTGCTGGTGTTGGATGAGAAGGATTTCCGCCGGCTGGTGCAGAAGGACGCGGATTTGCAGTCCCACATCCAGGCGGTCGCCGAAGCGCGCCGCCAGCCGACCCAGGCGGCGCCGGCCGTTCCGGCAGTGAGCTGACCGGACCGGGGAAGGAACCAGAAACATGAGCGGGACCGCGACGGGCGGCCAACCCTGGCTGCGCCTGATGCCGGGCCTTTTCGTTCTGCTGTGGAGCACCGGCTTCATCGGCGCGAAATACGGCCTGCCCTATGTGGAGCCGCTGACTTTCCTGTTGATCCGGCTGGGATTGGTCGCCGTGGTGCTGGCGCTGGTGGCGCTGGTCAGCCGGGCGCCCTGGCCCAGGGACTGGGCGACCGCCGGGCGGATCGCACTGGCGGGGCTGCTGGTCCACGGCGTCTATCTCAGCGGCATCTTCATCGCCATCTCACAGGGCCTGCCGGCGGGGGTGACCGCGCTGGTGGTCGGCATCCAGCCGCTGCTGACCGCAGCATTGTCCGGCCCGCTGCTGGGCGAGCGGGTGACCGGCCGGCAATGGGTGGGGCTGCTGATGGGTCTTGCCGGCGTCGGGCTGGTGGTGCGGGAGAAGCTGTCCATCGACGCCGCGCATCTGGTCCCATTCGCCTATGCCCTGGTGGCGCTGGTCGGCATCACGCTGGGCACGCTGTACCAGAAGCGCCATGGCGGCGGCATGGATCTGCGCAGCGGCACCGCCATCCAGTACGGCGCCACCGCGCTGGCCCTGGCAGTCGCCGCCCCGCTGACCGAGACGATGCAGGTGCAGTGGACGGGCGAGTTCGTCTTCGCCCTGGTCTGGCTGTGCTTCGTGCTGTCGGTCGGCGCCATCTTCCTGCTGTTCGCCCTGATCCGCCGCGGCGCGGCGGCCAAGGTCGCCAGCCTGTTCTACCTGACCCCGCCGGTCACCACGCTGATCGCCTGGCTCCTGTTCGGCGAGAAGCTGGGAATCGTGGCGCTGATGGGCATGGCAGTGGCGGTCTGCGGCGTGGCGCTGGTCAATCGGAAGTGAGGATAGCGGCGCGAAGGGCGGTGGGGCATCAGCCCCACTTCATCTCGCCGGTCGCCACCTTGGCACCGATGTCGAGCGCGATGCCCATCCCGGCGTCCGGATAGCGCCGCTTCATGGCGGCGATCAGGTCGGCGCTCGACTTCGCTTTGGCAAGCTCCTCCTCGAAGGCCAGAAGATAGCCCTTGGTGTGGGCGATGGCGATCGCATCGGGTGCGGTATCCGGCGCGGCATGGCCGGCGACCACCACCGCCGGATTGCGGGCGGCCATGGCATCCAGCGCCTTCACCCAGGCAGCCCGCGCCTCCGCCGTAGGGGTGTCGGCGGTCCAGACATGCAGGCCTGAGAACACCAGCACCCCGCCGAAGACGGCGCGCAGCGACGGCACCCAAAGGTATCGGCGGTTCGCCATCCCCTGTGCATCGACGATTTCGATGGTCTGGCCCTCCAGCGTCAGGGCGGCGCCTTCGAAGGATTGCGGCATCACCACGTCGGCCAGGGTCCGCGGTCCATTCTCCTTCAGCTTCGGTCCCCAGACCGCCAGCTTCTTTTCGACATTGCCCTTGATCGCCTCGACGGTGGCAGGTGCGGCGATGACGCGGGCGTCGGGGAAGGTCGCCTTCACCGGACCAAGGCCGAAATAATAGTCCGGGTCGCTCTGGCTGACATAGATGGTGGTCAGCGTCTTGCCGGTTGCCTTGATCGCCTCGGCCAGCGCCTTGCCGTCGGGCAGGGTGAAGCCGCCGTCGATCAGGATCGCCTCGCGGCCGCCGGACAGCAGGACCGGGTTGCGGAAAAAGCCGGCTTCCCCGGCAGGAAACGCCTGCCAGTTCAGAGGCGTCGCCGTGGCGGCAAGCCCGCCGGCCGGGGCCAGAAGAGTCGTGGCTCCCGCCAGCGCCGAGGCGTGCAAAGCGGTGGCAAGGATGTCCCTGCGCGTCATCATCGTCGTTGTCCTTTGTGGGTTCGCAGTCAGCCGGCGCGCAGGATGGCGGCCAGCCTGCCGGGCTTGGAGAAGAGGATTTCAGAGTCGAGCTTGCGCCGGTGCGATCCGTCGTCGAACAGCAGGGTGGGCACGCCGTTGGCACGGTAGGTGGCCATCAGTTGCCTACCGCGCTCGACCCGTGCGGCATCGGCGACCGTCAGTTCCTCCGCCCCCTCCGCGACCAGCGCCGCCGCCGTGTCGAGACCCAGCCCGGCCAGAATGTCGGCCAGCACCGCCGCCGCCGTGATGTCGCGGCCGCCGGCATAGCGTGCGGACTGGATGGCGGCCAGCGCCGCAAATTCCCGGTCGGGAGCGGTCAGCGCCACCGCCGTCAGGGCCAGCGTCGCGGGACCGCTGTCGAGCCGCTGCCGCCGGTCGCCCAGTACGCTGGTACGATAGCGCTCGCTGAAGATTTGTCCGGTCAGGGCGTGGATACGCTGATCGCTCGCCCAGGCATAGCCGGCGAAGCCCTCGTCCAGCGGCCGGGCGCCGGCCCCGGAAAACAGGCCGGTCGGCACCATCTCCAGCACGAGATCCTCGACGTCCGACAGCGACGCGACCGCCGGCGAGGCGCCATAGCACCAGCCGCACAGCGGGTCGAACAGATAGGTGACGGTCCTGGTCCGGCTCATGATCGCATCCGTGATGGGCGGTGACGTGATGGGACGACCTTAACCGGCGCCAATTGCGCTGTGTAGCCGGCATAAAACCGACATATCGTATGCTATCAGCAAACAATTGGCGGGCATCCCGCACCATGAGCACTCCGCCATGAACGATCCAAGGCATCTGAACCGCATCGCCTATTTTGCGGCGGTGGTGGAGACCGGCTCCTTCACCGCGGCGGCGGCGCGGCTGGGAATCACCAAGGCGGTGGTCAGTCAGCAGGTCGCCAAGCTGGAGGAAGAGGTCGGCGCCAGCCTGCTGGTCCGCACCACCCGTAAGGTCCGGGCGACAGAGGCCGGCATGGCCTTCCACCGCCGTTGCGTCGTGATTCTGCGGGAAGCGGAGGACGCGTTCGCCGAACTGGCGGAGAGCGCGGCGGCACCGTCCGGCCTGCTGCGGCTGACCGCACCCTTCGATTACGGGGTGGCGGTCATCGTTCCCGCCATAGCCGCCTTCACCGCCGCCCACCCTGCCTGCAAGGCCGACATGATCCTGTCCGACCAATCGCTCGACCTCGTCGGCGGCACCTTCGATCTCGCCATCCGCGTCGGCTGGCTGGCCGACACCAGCCTTCAGGCCCGCCAGTTCGGCAGTTTCCGGCAGCTTCTGGTCGGCACCCCGGCCCTGGCCGCCCGGATCGGTGAAGGCAGCGGACCGGAGGACATCGCCGCCCTGCCCTTCGTCGCCAACACCGCCCTGCGCAGCCCGCTGACCTGGCAATTCACCGCCGCGACGGGCGAACCTCGCAGTGTGACGACACGGGCGGACATCGCGCTCGACGCCACCTTCGCCGTGCGGGAGGCGGTGCGCGAGGGGGCGGGGCTGTCCGTCCTGCCAGATTACTGCGTGGCGGAGGATCTGGCATCGGGCCGCCTCCTCCCCGTCCTGCCGGGGTGGAGCCTGCCGTCGGGCGGCATCCATGCCGTTTTCCCCGCCGCCCGCTTCCGCCCGACCAAGGTCCGCGCCTTCGTCGATCTCCTGACCGAGCGTGAGAAGCTGCGGCGAAATTTCGCTGGATCGTTCGCCCGCTCAGCAATCTAATATGTCCGACAAATCAATAATCCCCACGGGAGGGACGCAATGGCGGACGTGTTGGACTTCGGCAGCTTCGACTACATCATCGCAGGCGGCGGCACGGCCGGCTGCGTGCTGGCAAATCGGCTGTCGGCTGATCCGGACGTCTCGGTCCTGCTGCTGGAGGCCGGCGGAAAGGACAGCTGGGTCTGGCTGCACATCCCAGCCGGCTATCTGTTCTGCATCGGCAATCCGCGCACCGACTGGTGCTTCAAGACGGAGGCGGAGCCGGGGCTGAACGGACGCAGCATCCATTACGCCCGCGGCAAGGTGCTGGGCGGCTGTTCGTCGATCAACGGCATGATCGCCATGCGCGGGCAGGCGCGCGATTACGACGAATGGGCCGTCCTCACCGGTGATTCGCGCTGGAGCTGGAAGGAGGTGCTGCCGGTCTTCAAGGGCAGCGAGGATTACTGGCGCGGCGCCGACGAGATGCACGGCGCCGGCGGCGAATGGCGGGTGGAGCGGCAGCGGCTGCGCTGGGACCTGCTCGACCGCTTTGCCGAGGCGGCACAGCAGGCGGGCATCCCGCGCAACGACGACTTCAACCGCGGCGACAATCTCGGCGTCGGCAGTTTCGAGGTGAACCAGAAGGGCGGCATCCGCTGGAGCGCGGCCAAGGCCTTCCTGCGTCCCGCCCTCGACCGCCCCAACCTGAAGCTCGCCATTGAGGCGGCCATCGACAAGGTGGAGATCGCCGACGGCCGCGTCACCGGCATCCGTTTCACCGTGAAGGGGGAGCCGGCGCGGGCGACCTCCCGGATCGAGACGGTGCTGGCCGCCGGGGCCATCGGCAGTCCGGCGATCCTCCAGCGCTCCGGCATCGGCCCGGCGGAGCATCTGAAAAAGCTCGGGATTCCCGTGGTGCTGGACGCGCCGGACGTCGGCTCCAACCTGCAGGACCATCTGCAGCTGCGGATGATCTACAAGGTCGACGGCATCGTCACGCTGAACAAGCGGGCGGGAAGCCTGTTCGGCAAGGCGATAATGGGGCTGGAATACGCGCTGTTCCGCAAGGGGCCGCTGACCATGGCGCCCAGCCAGCTCGGCGTCTTCGCCAAATCGTCGCCCGATGTCGAGAGCGCTGACCTGGAATATCACGTCCAGCCGCTGTCGCTGGAGAAGTTCGGCGATCCGCTCCACGCCTTCCCGGCCTTCACCGCCAGCGTCTGCGACCTGCGCCCGGCATCGCGCGGCTGGACCCGCATCACCAGCGCCGACCACCGCGAGAACCCGGCGATCGCCCCCTGCTACCTGTCCGATCCGGCCGACCGGGCCAAGGCGGCGAAAGCGCTTGCGCTGACCCGGCGCATCGTGGCGCAGCCGGCGCTCGCCCCCTATCATCCGCAGGAATACAAGCCCGGCCCCAGCTTCCAGAGCGAGGAGGAGTTGGCCAAGGCCGCCGGCGACATCGGCACCACCATCTTCCATCCCGTCGGCACCTGCCGGATGGGCGGCAAGGACGACGCCACCGCCGTCACCGATGCGGAGATGCGGGTGCGCGGCGTGCGCGGCCTGCGGGTGATCGACGCCTCGGTGATGCCGACGCTGACCTCCGGCAACACCAACACGCCGACGGTGATGATCGCCGAACGCGGCGCCGCCCTGATGCGCGCCGAGCGCCGTGCGGCCCTGAAAGGGTAGCTCCGTCGGAAAGCGCGGCCGTCAGCGCAAAATTTTCGCTCGGCGGCCAAACATTCCGCAATGGGATTTTCCGTTCACCCCCGATCCGCTACCAACCCGCAAAATCATTTGCCTGCGAAAGGCGCAGACTTGTCTCCAACGATAGAAATCCGAGGGGACGAGAGATGGACGGCATGCCGAAAGGCCTGCGGGCGGAACAGGTGGCAATCGACCAGAACTATCGCCTGGACGACCGTTATGTCCGGGCGGAGGGCCAGGTCTATCTGTCCGGCACCCAGGCGCTGGTCCGGCTGCTGCTGCTCCAGGCCGAAAGCGACCGGCGGGCCGGGCTGAACACCGCCGGCTTCGTCAGCGGCTATCGCGGGTCGCCGCTGGGCGGGCTGGATCAGGCGCTGTGGCAGGCCCGTAAGCATCTCGACGCCCACGCCATCAGCTTCGTCCCCGGCGTGAACGAGGATCTGGGCGCCACCGCCGTCATGGGCACCCAGCAGGTCGAATCGTCGGGCGAGGGCACCGTCGACGGCGTGTTCGGCATGTGGTACGGCAAGGGGCCGGGGGTGGACCGCTCCGGCGACGTGCTGAAACATGCCAACGCCTATGGCAGTTCGCCGCGCGGCGGGGTGCTGGCGGTGGCCGGCGACGACCATGGCTGCGTGTCCTCCAGCATGCCGCACCAGAGCGACCTTGCGATGATCGCGTGGTCGATGCCGGTGCTGAACCCGTCGGGCGTACGCGAATTCCTTGATTTCGGGCTCTACGGCTATGCCCTGTCGCGCTTTTCCGGCGCCTGGGTCGGGTTCAAGGCGATCTCGGAATCGGTGGAAAGCTCCGCCACCGTGCGGCTGCCGTCGCTCGACCGCGGCTTCCTGCCGGTGGAGTTCGATCCGCCGCCGGGGGGGCTGCATTACCGCTGGCCCGACCTGCCCAGCCTCGCCATCGAGGAACGGCTGGCCGCCAAGGTCGCCGCGGTGAAGGCCTTCGCCCGCGTCAACCGCATCGACCGCACTGTCTTGGGCCGTGGCGGCTGGCTGCGCATCGTCACCACCGGCAAGGCGCATCTCGACCTGATGGAGGCGCTGCGCGTCCTGGGCATCGGCCCGGCGGAAGCGGCGGAAATCGGGCTGTCGGTCCACAAGATCGGCCTGTCCTGGCCGCTGGAACCCGACTTCGCCCTCTCCGCCGCGCGTGGCGCCGAAGAGATTCTTGTGGTCGAGGAGAAGGCCCCGGTCGTCGAAGGCCAGCTGAAGGATCTGCTGTTCCACCTGCCGGCCGGCGAGCGCCCGCGCGCCGTGGTCGGCAAGACCGACGAGTTCGGTGCCCCGCTTCTGCCCGCCACCGGCGAGCTTCGCCCCTGGATCGTCGCCAAGGCGCTGGTGGAACGCATCCGCCACCGCTTCCCTGAGCGTGACTTCACCAATCGTCTGGCGGAACTGCTGCCGGGCGAGGCGCCCGCCGCCCCTGCCCTGCCGCGCACGCCCTATTTCTGCTCCGGCTGCCCGCACAACAGCTCGACCAAGGTGCCGGAGGGCAGCAAGGCGATGGCCGGCATCGGCTGCCATTTCATGGCGTCGTGGATGGACCGCGATACGGTCGGCCTCAGCCAGATGGGGGGCGAGGGCGTCAGCTGGATCGGGCAGTCGCGCTACAGCAAGCGCCCGCACATCTTCCAGAATCTGGGCGAGGGCACCTATTTCCATTCCGGCCTGCTGGCGATCCGGCAGGCGGTGGCCGCCAAGGTCAACATCACCTACAAGATCCTGTTCAATGACGCCGTCGCCATGACCGGCGGCCAGCCGGTGGACGGCCCGATCTCCGTCGACGCCATCACCCGCCAGCTGGCGGCGGAGGGAATCACCCGCATCGCCGTGGTCAGCGACGCGCCGGAGAAATACGACAGCCGCAGCGGTCTCGCCCCCTTCACCACCGTGCATCACCGCGAGGAGTTGGACGCCGTCCAGCGCGAGATGCGCGAAATCCCCGGTGTGACCGCCATCGTCTATGAACAGACCTGCGCCGCCGAGAAGCGCCGCCGGCGCAAGCGCGGCACCCTGGCCGACCCGGTGCGGCGGATGGTCATCAACGATCTGGTCTGCGAAGGCTGCGGCGATTGCGGCAAGAAGTCGAACTGTCTGTCGGTGCAGCCGAAGCAGACCGAGTTCGGCGTGAAGCGGCAGATCGACCAGTCCAGTTGCAACAAGGATTACTCCTGCGCCGACGGCTTCTGCCCCAGCTTCGTCTCGGTGATGGGCGGGTCCTTGCGCAAGCCGAACCCCGACAAGGTCGCCGCCCGCTTCGCCGACGATCTGGCGGCATTGCCGCTGCCGCATTACTCCACCACAAATGATCCGGCCGAAATCCTGATTGTCGGTGTCGGCGGCACCGGCGTCGTCACCGTCGGCGCGGTGCTGGCGATGGCCGCCCATCTGGAGGGCAAGGCGTCCTCCGTGCTCGACTTCATGGGCTTCGCGCAGAAGGGCGGCGCGGTCTACAGCTACCTCCGCGTGGCCGGCGACGCGGCGCGCCTGAACCAGGCGCGGATCGACCCGAAGCAGGCGCAGCTGGTGCTGGCTTGCGACACGGTGGTCGCCGCCTCTCCCGACGCGCTGAAGACGGTGCGGCTGGGCCGGACGCGAGTGGTGGCGAACGCCCATGTCGCCCCGACCGGCGCCTTCACCCGCGACGGCAGCAAGCTGCCCGACGCCGGCGGGCTGCTGCGGAGCCTCCGCCGCGCCGCCGGACCCGACCGGGTGGAGGTGGTGGACGCCAACCGGGTGGTCACCGCTTTGTTCGGCGACAGCATCCTCGCCAACGTCTTCCTGATGGGCGTCGCCTTCCAGAAGGGGCTGCTGCCGGTCGGGCTGGAGGCGCTGACCCGCGCCATCGAGCTGAACGGCACCGGCGTCCCCGCCAACCTGCGCGCCTTCGCCTTCGGCCGCCTCGCCGCGCATCGGCCGGACCTGCTGGCGACCCTGGGCGCGGAGGAGGAAGCCCCCTCGACTGACCTCGCCACCATCGTCGAGCGCCGGGCCGCCTTCCTGGCCGACTATCAGGACCGCGCCTATGCCGACCGCTACCGCGCGCTGGTGGAGCGGGCGCGACAGGCGGAAGCCCGCGTCGCCCCCGGTTCGACCGCGCTGGCGGAGGCGGTGGCGCGCAGCGCGTTCAAGCTGATGGCCTACAAGGACGAGTATGAGGTGGCCCGCCTGCACAGCGACCCGGCCTTCCGCAAAAGCCTGGATGAGCGGTTCGAGGGCGACTGGAAGCCGGTCTTCCACCTCGCCCCGCCCCTGCTGTCGCGCGACACCAACGGCTATGGCGAGCCGCGCAAGATGGCGCTGGGCGCCTGGATCCTGCCGGTGTTCCGCGGTTTGGCGGCGATGAAGAGGCTGCGCGGCACGGCGCTCGACCCGTTCGGCTACACGGCAGAGCGGAAGATGGAACGCGCCCTGATCGCCCGCTACGAGGCCACGGTGGCGGAGATCGCCGAGCGGCTGTCGGCCGACCGTCTCGCCACCGCGATAGAACTGGCGGCACTGCCGCAGGAGATCCGCGGCTTCGGTCCGGTCAAGCATCGGGCGCTGGAGGCAGTCGAGCCGCGCTGGCGGGCGCTGGAGCAGCGGCTGCGCGAGCGGCCGGCGCAAGCTGCGTGACGCAGCCTCACTTCTCCAGGAAGTGCAGGAAGGGGAAGGCTTCGAAGTCGAAGCGGATCAGGGCCGGCGCCCCGCCGCCGCGGACCAGATGGTCGTATGTGCAGTAGGGGGCCGCCTGATCCAGCCCCCAGAAGGCCCGGTCCTCGTCGAAATGCCGGCCGATATAGGCGACGACGAGGTCGAGGTAGCGCTGGGCCGCCGGCGTCCGGTTGAAGGCGAGGAAACCGGCGAGGAAATCGCGGGTGGGCCCACGGCCCCGCCGGTCCTGCATCACCGCCACGTCCCAATCCTGCCACTCGGCCATCGCAAGCCCCGGATCGGCGAGCAGCAGCGCATCCACATCGACCTGGATCACCGGCCCGGCCCCCTGGCGCAGAAGCTGCTGTGTCACCGCGAAACGGGCGGAGGCGAAATAGGTCAGCCGCACCGGCTCCGGCAGCACGGCGAGGTCGATGGTCTCGAAGGAGACGGACAACGGAAAATCGCCGTCGCCCGCCAGCCGCATCAGCTCCTCCTCGGTGTCGTCCGAGGGGTTGACGACATGGACATGCAGGGCGCAGGACGGGGCCTTCTCCAGACGGGTGGCGAGGAAGCCGGCGCCGAAGCGGCGCCAATAGCCGTCGTCGCAGCCCACCAGCAGGATCGGCCGGCCGACGGCCTGCGGCGGGACCCGCATGCGGCGGCCGGCACGGGTGAAGCATACCGGCGGCTCGGCGGCCAGACGGTCGAAGAAGGCCGGCTCGCTCCGCACCATCGACCACAACAGCATCTCGAAATCGGCGGCGATGTCCTGCGGCGTCCAATGGCGGGCGTATTTGCGGCAATAGCGGCCGGCGAGGTCGAGCCGACCCCGGCGATAGAGGCGATAGCACACAACCGACAGGGCGACGCTGTCCCGCGGCTCCACCATCAGCCGGCGGCGCGCCGCGGCGGCGATGCGGGCCAGCATCGCGTCGTCCATCACCCCGGTCTGGATCGCCACAACCGCCGTGCCGAACAGGTTCTTGCCGGCATCGGCATGTCCACCGCCCGCGGCGTCGGCGAAGGCGGCGACCGCCTCCCCCAGGGCAACGCGATCGACCGTCTTTCCGGCGGTGGCGAGCACCGCCGCCATCAGCCGGCTTGCCGCCAGCCGACACAGGCCCAGCCGGTACAGGCAGTCGGCGCGGCCGGGCTGAAGGGCGTCCAGCCTCCGGTAACACTCCTCCGCCTCCGCCGTCCGCTCCTGGGCATAGAGGCAATCGCCGAGCCGCAGCAGATAGGCGTCGGACTCGGGCGCCAGCCGCAAGGCCCGGCGCAGCACCCCGGCGGCACCGGCGCCGTCACCCAGATCGGTCAAGGCGCCGGCCAGATTGCCGAAGGGCTTGACCCACCCCGGATCGATGGCGGTCGCTATCCGGTGACGAGCGACGGCCCGATCCGCCTGACCTGCTGCCCGCAGCGCCGATCCGAGATTGTCGTGATAGGCGGCGCAGAGGGGATCGCGCCGGATCGCCTCGCCGATCAGCCGCACGGCCTCCGCGGACTGGCCGGACTGGTGGTGCAGCACGCCCAGCAGGTGCCACGCATCGGCGACCTCGGGGGCCGCCTGGATGATCTTCCGGTAGATGTCCGCCGCCTCGGCCAGACGGTTGCCCTGATGCAGCCCGACGGCCATGCGCAACGCTTCGGATACGGTGGTCATGGCGGGCGGACTTCCGGTGTGGGGTCTATCGTCGGAAAGTGGATCTTTGGGCTACATCCCGCCCAGATCCTGCGCCTCCAGCACCGTTTCCGGCAGGGTCAGCGACAGTCCGTCGAAGGGGGCGAGCATGGCGCGGATGTTGGAGCCGACGCCGCAGGCCCGGTATTCCAGACGCACCGCCTCGATCCGTTCCGGCAGCATCCGCTTGTGGTCGGTGATCAGCTGCCACGCCAGGACGCAGCTGTTTTCCCCATCCTGGGCGGTGACATAGTCGTAGTCGCCGTAGCGGTTGCGGCGGGCGGCGTCGGCGACCTTGACCGTCATCCCGGGGAACTCGCGCTTGGTCGTCGCCAGCAGCGTTTCCATGGTGTAGAGCGGCACCGGGAAGACGCGCGGCGGCTGGACCAGGGCGCCGAACAGGCTGTCGGGCAGGGTCTGCACGTCGATGGTCAGGCGGTTCTCGCCCGGCAGGACCGTCGGGTTGCCCAGCACCACGATGTAGGATTTGTAGACGGCGCCGGTGTCGCGCATGCGGGCGGCGACGATGGGGAAGTCGCGGCTGTCCGGCAGGGTCACCGGCAGCGCCGCCGGCTGGACGCGCCGCCAGGGGGCGGGCGCCATGGTCAGGTTGTCGCGAACCCAGCCGGCACAGCCGGAGGTCAGCAGCGTCGCCGCCGCCAAAGCCGCCAGCATCGCCGCGCGCCTGCGGCCCGTCCGGGCCATAGCGGAAATCGGAGAACCGGAAATCGTAATCTCGGGCATCGGGGCTCCCTTACCAGTCATGCCCTTACCAGTCATGGTAAATGGTCTTCCAGGTGATGCTGACGCCTTCGCGCGATTCCTCGGTGCTCAGCCGGTCGTCGACGGACTTGAACTGGGCATAGGCCTCGTCGAAGCGCATCAGGTTGTAGAGCGCCCAGCCGCGTAGGATGCCGAGGTTCCGCGGCTCCGGCGTCAGCTCCTTCCGCGCGTCGAGCAGGCGCAGCACGTCGTTGTAGCGCTTGTCCTCCAGCGCCCGGTTCGCCTCCGTCGCCATCAGCGACGCGCGGATCTCCGCCTTCTGCGCCGGGGTCATGTTGGCGCGCGGCAGGTCGCGGGTCAGGCCGACGGTGTCGCCGGTGGCCAGCCGCGCCACCGCCTGACCATAGGCGTTCTCCTGCGCCGGCGTCGCCTTCTGCGGCAGGCCGGCCGCTGCCGGGGTGCGTCCCCCCGCTCCGGCGGATTGGCCGCCCTTCGCCGGTTCACGCGCGGCCATCGCCTGCGCCTCGGCGAAGGCGGCCTCGGCCTCCGACGGGCGCTTCATCTCCAGCAGGCACCAGCCGCGCTGCTGCAGAAGGGCGGCGGTCGGGCCGCTCTTGGCGATGCTGCTGCGGATGATGCTGAGGCAGGCGGCGAAGTCCTGGCGGGCCAGCGCCCGGTCAAGCTCGCTCGGCCCCTGCGGGCCGCTGCGGCCACCGCCGGCCCCGCGCGGCGGGTCCACCGCCTTCAGCGCCTGATCGATCCGGCTCGACTTGCCCTTCCAGGGCGATGCTGCGGCGCGAGCCTGCGCCTTCTCGCCCAGGCCGTTGTATGCCAGCACCAGCCCTTCCGCCGCCTTGTCGGACGGCGCCCAGCCATTGGCCTGCGAGAACCAGCTCTGCGCTTCGGCAAAGTTCTTCTGCTTCTGGAAATACCAGCCGAGCGCGATGGCGCCGTCGGCGTCCTGCTTGTCGCGGACGATGCCCTGGATGCGCGACAGGTCGGCGGCCGACAGGGCGCCGGGCTTGGCCCCCGAACTGGCGGCGCCGAGACGCTCCAGCAGCCGGCCGGTCTCAAGCTCGGCCTCCGCGGTGCGGACGGTGGAGTAATCCTCCCCCTTCGCCGGGTTGGCGGTGGCGCCCAGCGCGGTCAGTTCGCGCAGCTGCTCCGGGCTGAGATGGCGGGACGCCTTGAAGATGGTGTCGCGTCGCTCCTTCGCCTTGGGGCAGGTGCTGACGATGGTCCGGTAGGTGTCGAAGGCGCGGTCGGCCTGCTTCAGCTCGGCATAGGCTTCGGCCAGCCGCCACGCATTGTCCAGCCGGTTGCAGGCCACCGCCTCCGGATGGGCGGCGGCGGCATCGACCACGTCCTGCCAGCGCTTGGTGTCGCTGGCCGAGCGGATGCGGCCGGCGCTCTCGGCGGTATCGAGTTCCTGCAGCAGCTTGTCCGAGGGCTGCCAGGAAGGCGACTTGCGCCGCTGCTCGGCGATGGCGGCCCGCGCCTCCGCCACCTTGCCGGCGGACATCAGGTTCCAGAACGGCGTTTCATCAACACCAGGGGTGGTCGGCTGCGGCGCGAACAGATCCTTGGGCGGTTCCCAGCCGGGATCGAGCGCGCGCAGCCGGGCGATCTCCGCCTCCAGCCGCTCGCCGTCGCCGATGCGGGCGTAATAGCGCAGCGCCGTCTCGTCCACCTTGCCGGCGGCGGGGGCGGAGCCGCTGCCCGGAGCCGGCGCCACCTCCACCTTCACGCCGGGGGCCAGCGCGCGGGCGCCGCCGTTCGACTGCGCCCAGGCGCCGGTTCCGGCACCGGTGGCGGCGATGCCGGCGAGAAGAAGGGCGGAAAGGAGGACAGGACGGGTCACGGATCGATCCCCAGGCTTTGCGCCGCCAGCGCGGACAGGTGGGCCAAGGTGGTGGAGTAATAATCTTCGTCGGGCGCCAAGGGCGGCACCGTCACAGGGTCCCCCGCCCCTGCAAGACGGCAGGCCAGCCGGTAGACCGCCAGCATGCCGACCGACGCCGCCACCTGCGTGGTGGTGCCGCCCGGCAGGGAGACGGTGGCGGGGACCGCCGTGCCGCCGAACTTCGCGACCAGGCTGGCGTAGGGGCGGAAATAATAGGGATCGCGATAGCCGTCCCACGCCAGATAGAGCGGCACCCGCACGGCGTCGTAGCCGTACTGCTTCTTGAAGCCGTCGGCGATGCCCACCGTCCCGGCGGCGTCCAGCGTCATCCAGTCGGGCGGCAGCTGGAACCCGCCGAAACGCGCCTTCGACAGCAGCACCAGCCCGGCATCCGACAGCTTGCCCCAGCGCTCTCCGCCGGGCAGGGCGGCGAAGGCGCGGATGGCCGGGAAGATCCAGTAGCTGGGATTGAGGACCAGCGTCTCGCCCTTACGGAAGCCGTCGCGCCCCGGCAGCAGCACGGTCAGCCCGGCCTGCTCCACCAGCAGCCCGGAGGCCAGAGCCTTGACGATGGCGCCGGCGGCGGTCCGGTAGGACTCCGCCTGCCAGACCTCGGCGGCGCGCAGCAGCGCCCAGGCGATCAGCATGTCGCCGTCCGACGCATTGTTGCGGTCGGTGACCCCGCCGTCGGGCGTCCAGCGCCAGGCGGCCAGCCCGTCGTCGCGCACCATCAGCACGCGCTGGGTCCAGCCCCACAGCCGGTCGAAGGCGGCGCGGTCGCCCGCCGCCACCGCCAGCAGCATGCCGTAGCCCTGCCCTTCGGAATGGCTGATGCCCTTGTTGCCGGTGTCGACGATGCGCCCTTCCGGCAGCAGGAACCGCTCGGCATAGCGGCGCCACGCCGCCCCGTCGAAGGGCGCCGCGCGCAGGTTTCCCGGCAAGGCCGCCGCCAGCCCGAGGGCGGCCGATCCGATCAGCAGGTCGCGCCGCGATGCCGTCATCATCCGCTCACGTCCTCTCCACTGGATTCGCCCCCACTACGCTCATGGTGCCCGCCCTTCAGCAGCAGGCGCATGCTGACCGTCAGCACCACCGCCGTCCCCAGCAGCAGGGCGAACAAAACCTCGATCCGCTGCGACAGGTTGCGGGCCAGAATCAGGATCAGGTTGCCGATGTCAAAGGGATTGAGAATGATCTGATAGGGGCGCGACGCCTCCAGCGTGGTGACGGCCGGCGCCGCGCTGCTCCACAGCGCCCCGCCGCCGCGCAGCTTGTCCCAAAGCCCGGCCTCTCCAAGGCTGCGCATGGCGCGGTCGATGGCCCGCGGATCGGAGGCTGTCAGCAGGGTCCAGGTCAGCGGATCGTTGCCGGGAGCCCGGTATTGCAGCAGGGCCGCCTCCGGCAGCGTCTCGGCGGTCTCGGTCAGCGCGACGACGTCGACCGGCGCATCCTCCACCGCCCAGTGGTTGATATAGCGCGCCGCCCCGGCCATGATCCGCCGCGCCCAGTCGGGCACCCAGCCGTGCCCGGCGGCCGGTTCCTTGGCATCGCCGGCCATCCGCTGCCAGCGGTTCGCCGTTCCGCCGTCCGCCGCCATCGCCGATCCCACCATGGACATCTGCCCAAGCGGCTGCTGCACGGAACCCGGCCGCGCGGTCCCGGTGCGGGCGGCATTGCCGGACCAGCCCAGCCGCAGACGGTCCGCAAGGGCGCGACGGTCGGCCGCCGCCATCGGCTCGCCCCGCGCCTTGGCCTGGGCGATCAGCGATCCCGCCTCCAGCAGTCCGGCCAGACGGTCGGCGGGAAGCGGCGCGGTGGCGAAGACCGCCTGCGGCAGCGCCGCGACCGGGCCGACGATCAACGCGTTGTCGTTCGGCGCGCCGTCCCAGCCGGTGTAGGGCACCACCGCCATCAGGTCGCCCGCGCGCTGCGCCAGCTTGGCGGTCAGGCTCCAGGCGGCGCCGGACCAGGCGGGGTCGCGCCCGACGACCACCAGATCGAAGGGCGGCGCCGACTCGCCCCCGGCGATGCCGCCATAGGGATAGGCGGTGTTGGCGAAGCCGCGCAGGTTGGGCAGGGTGACCAGACGGGCGAAGCCGGGAATCTCGATGCTGGAGCTGTCCAGCAGGGTGAAGGTCGGGCGCCGCACCGCGAAGACGCAGTCGGTGCCGCCGGCCGGCGGCAGTTCCGCCTCCACCTCGATCAGGTTGGGGCCGGGGCGGAACAGCGCCATCGCCAGCGGCATCTCGCCATTCTCGATGACGCCGCTGGACCGCTTGTCGACCTCCATGGCGCCGGCCGACTTGCCGTTCACCCGGACATTCAGCACCGCACCGGGGCCGAGATTGCCTTCGAAGGCCGCATTGACGTGGAACAGGATGGAACGGTCGCTGACCGGGGCGAAGCCGGCCGGCAGCGTCAGGCCGAAATGGCCGGTGTAGCGGTAGCCGCTGTGCTGCACCGTCTGGAAGCCCAGCTCCGACAGGCGGTAGCGTCCCTCCGCCTGCGCCGGTGGGGGCGGCGGGGCGGCGGGGGCTGTCGCGTCGGTGACGATCGTCGCGCTCTGGGTCGGCAGTGGCCGGCTGACGTCGGACAGCCGCATCACCGCCTGATCGACCTCCTGCGGCGTGCGGCCGGAGGCGACGGCGACGAAGCCGCCGCCGGTGCCGTCGGCCGCGGCCGGCAGCGGATAGACCGCCAGGAACGGGCCGGTGACGGCGGCGGCCCGCGCCTCCCCCAGGATCGGGGCGATGCGGTCGCGGGTGCCGATCAGGATGTTCTTGCCGCCGGGCAGCGGCAGGCTTTCCAGCGTCGGCGCCGCGCCACCGGCGGGCCTGGACGGCACCGGCACCGCCACCACGCGCGGGGTCCGGTCGCCCAGCAGCAGGCCATAGGACTGCGCCACCATGGCGCCCCAGCCGAGATGGTCGGCGTCGATGTCGCTGCCGGGATAGAGGATCGCCAGCGGTTCGCGCGCCCGGTCGGCGGCGGCCAGCAGCTGGCGCATCATCGCGAGATCCGGCTCCGGCACACCGCCGTCGGACAGCAGGGTCAGCGAAGACGCCGCCAGATTGATCCGCGCCCACAGGTCGTAGGTGCCGCGAACCGTGCAGATGGCGCGATGCTGGGCGCTGGTCTGGAAGACGATCTGGTTCTCGCCGGGACGGATCAGGCTGCCCGGCAGGGTGATGGAGGCGTTGACCGGTCCCCGGAAGGCGGCGAGCGGCAGGTCGGCCACCGGCGAGCCGTTGATGAAGACCGACATCGCCCCCTTCTCGGGCAGGATATCGATGCCGTTCTCGTAGGTCAGCGCCAGCACGGCGGAGGTCAGCCCGACCACCGGCGGCAGGACGGCACGCAGGACCACCGTCTCCGTCTCACCGTTGAGGGTGACCTCCGGCTGGTCGTCGCGCAGGTTCGACAGCGGGATCACCCGCTTGTCGGCCGCGAGCGCCGGCTGCGCCCAGCCGGTCCACAGGGACAGCAGCGCCAGCACGGTCCAGCAGGCCCGGTGCAGGCCGGTATGATCGCGCATGCCCGCCATCGCCGTTACGGAGCCTGGAAGGTCAGGATGCGCCGCAGCGCGCCGGGCAGGGCCAGCAGCACATGCCCCAGCCGCGGCACCACCCGCGTGGCGAAGAACAGCAGCCCGCCGAAGAAGGTCGGCGCGGCAACCCGCTTGCGGTCGAGGAAGATGTCCCAGCCGACGCTGTTGCCGAAGACGAAGCGCGCCATCTCCACGATATCCTGGCGATCGCGCGGGGCGAATCCGGCGCCCACCGCCAGCTCGCCGCCGCGCATCTCGATGCGGAAGATTCGCACGCCGGTGGTGGTCGCCGCCTCCGTCTCCGTCGCGGCGATGGTCAGGACCGGCGTCCGGTCGGGCTGGGCCAGCAGGTCGCGCCATTTCGGATCGACGATCAGTCCGACGCCGCCGGCCGAAACGTCGGCGACCGTCAGGTCGATGCTGGTGCCGTCCTCGAACCTCAGTGCCGCCGTGCGGTCGACGGTGAAACGCTCCTGCCGGCGGACGCGCTTGCGCTCGTAGACGACGGCGAGGCCGCCCAGCGCCAGCAGGAAGCTCAGCGAACACCAGACCGCCACCGGCACGATGGCGGCACGGTGTTCCGGGAAGATCGAATAGCGCCAGGCGCAGGCGGCCAGACCGGCGGCCAGCAGCAGCGTGGTGACGATGAACGGGGTGGCGAGCGGCGAGAAGCCGTCCTCGTCCACCGACTGGCCCTTGGCGGTCACCTTGAACACCGGGTCGCGCGGCCGGATCATGGTCGCCAGCGCGGCGCGGGAGACGTGGAAGGACTGCAGATACTCGTACAGCTCCGAGAACAGCGGCCACCGCATCCGGCCATGCAGGAACTGCGACAGGAAGGCGGCGGCGAAGACGTGCGGCAGGACGAAGCAGGCGAAGTCCGGCAGGTTGATGCGGTAGATTTCCAGCCCGAACAGGGCGTAGCACAGCGGCGACAGCAAGAAGATCGGCCGCCAGAACCAGAAGAACCAGTAGAGCATTGTGCTGGTGTAGCAGAGCCGCTGAGAGATGGTCAGGCCGCGCTTGAACAGCGGATTCTTCAGCAGGAACAGCTGGATCATGCCCTGGGTCCAGCGCGAGCGCTGGGCGATGAAGCTGTCGAAGGTTTCCGGCTGCAGCCCGGCGATCAGCGGGCGCGGCAGATAGACACTGCGCCAGCCGCGCGAATGCAGCTCCAGCGCCGTCTCGCAATCCTCCGTCACCGTGTCGCCGCTGAAACCGCCGACCTCCTCCAGCGCCGCGCGGCGCAGAATGGCGGCGGACCCGCAGAAGAAGGAGCCGTTCCAGCGGTCGAGCCCCGGCTGGATCGAGTAATAGAACATCTCGTTCTCGCTCGGCATCCGCTCGAAGGTGCCGAGGTTGTATTCGACCGGGTCGGGATTGACGAAGAAATGCGGCGTCTGGACCAGGAACAGGCCGGAATCCTGCTGGAAGAATCCCACCGTCGCCTTGAGGATGCCAACCGTCGGCACATGGTCGGCGTCCAGGATCAGCAGCAGGTCGCCCGATGTCTTGTGAAAGGCATGGTTGATGTTGCCGGCCTTTGCATGCTCGTTGCGCGGCCGGGTCATGTAGGTGACCTGCAGCCGTTCGCACAGCGCCTGCAACGTCTCCCGCCGCTCCTTCGCCGCGGCGGCCTGCTCCGGGTTGGCGTGGGCCAGCTTCTGGTCGGTGCCGCCGTCGTCCAGCAGATAGACGTGCAGCTTGTCGCGCGGGTAGTCGATGCAGACCGCGGCGGCCAGCGTCGTCTCCAGCAGCTCCGGCTCCTCGTTGTAGGAGGGGATATAGACATCGACGCTGGGCCAGAGGGCGGGGTCGCCCGTCGGCGCCGACGGTTCGCGGGCGACGGGGTCGATGATGACGAACAGCGAGGTCAGGAACAGCACGAAGGACAGCGCTTCGGCCGCGAACAGAGTCACGCCGGGAATGAAGTTCACCAGATCGTCCACCGGCGGCATCGTGCCGGTCAGCCGCCAGAAGAAATAGCGGAAGGTGACGAAGGCCAGCAGCAGCACGGTCAGCGTGCGGGCATGCCAGAAGCGTTGGGCGAAGCGCCCCAGCACGAAGGCCGCGGCAACAACGCCGGCGGAAATCGCGGCGCTGGCAAATCTTCCGACGGGCAGGGCCGCCAGCGCAAGAAACAAACCTGCCGACAGCAACAACAGAATCCAGAGCAAAACCGACCGCAGCGAGAACCGGCGACTCTTCAAGTTCGACTGTCGTTTGGCTAGCTGCGCCTTATTGTTCAGAGGACGAACAACGGTCTTGGCGCCGGACGAGGTTGTCATGCGGATCCGCGGAATGAGGCCATTCCACCTTAGTGGGTGCCCCCTTATCGCTCAAGCTTCGTTACAAATCGTTACTGACTCGTGATAAAGATTGCTCAAAAGCCATGTTTGCCGGGGCCGGGCCTCCACGACGCGCCTGCCGGCCGTGACGGAAGCCGCCAATGCCCGCCCACGGCGTCGCGACTCGGAATGGATCCCGCCACCGCGCAAACTGATCCTTTGCGCGGCTGCCTTGCGCGGCGGCTTGGGCTTGGGGGGATGACGCGGCGCGGGAATGCCGCCATGGTGGCCGACAATTCGCCCACCAATCGATCTCAGCACAGGTCCATTCCGGTCTCCATGCCCACGTCCGCCCTTCTGTCCGACGCCTTCGCGGTGCTGGCCCCGGTCTTCCTGGTGGCGGCGCTGGGCTATGGCTGGACCCGCCGAAAGCTTCCCTACGACAGCGCCTTCATCACCACCTTCGCGATCAACGTGTCGTCGCCCTGCCTAGTCTTCTCCGCCCTGACCCGGCTGCACCTGTCGGCCGACGTGATGGGGGAGATGGCGCTGGCGGCGACCGCCTGCATGGCGCTGACCGCGCTGGCGTCGGTGCCCGTGCTGCTGGCGAGCGGGCTGTCGCTGCGGGTCTATATCCCGGCGATGGCCTTTCCCAACGCCGGCAACCTCGGCCTGCCGGTCTGCCTGTTCGCCTTCGGCGAG
Organism: Azospirillum sp. B2RO_4; assembly: GCF_051124815.1. Classification (NCBI taxonomy): domain Bacteria; kingdom Pseudomonadati; phylum Pseudomonadota; class Alphaproteobacteria; order Rhodospirillales; family Azospirillaceae; genus Azospirillum; species Azospirillum sp. B2RO_4. Next base: position 211,693 of record NZ_CP118488.1, read on the forward strand.
CACGGACTCAGCCTTGCGGTCCTGTTCTATGCGGTGATGGCGGTCGGCCAGTTCACGCTGGGGCCGGCGCTGGCCGCCGGGCGGTTCGATCTGGGGCAGATGGCGCGCACGCCGACGATCTACGCGGTGGCGCTGGCGGTGGCGATCCAGCTGGCCGGGCTGCCGCTGCCGGTGTGGATCGGCAACACCACCACGCTGCTGGGCAACTGCGCCGTGCCGCTGATGCTGTTCTCGCTGGGGGTGGCGCTGTCGAAGCTGCGGCTGTCGGGGGCGGTGCGGGCGCTGTCGATGTCGGCCTTCCGGCTGACCGTGGGCTTCGCCATGGGGCTGCTGGTGTCCTGGGCGATGGGGCTGGCCGGGACGACGCGCGGCGTGGTGCTGGTGCAAAGCTCCATGCCGGTGGCGGTCTTCAATTATCTTTGGGCGCTGCGCTACGGCAATTCGCCGGAGGATGTGGCCGGCATGGTGCTGTGCTCCACCGCCATGGCCTTCGTCGGGCTGCCGGCGCTTCTGATGATCGTGATGCAGTAGGAGGGGGGAAGTTCATGGCGCACAGGCAACACCGCTATGCCGTCCGGCTGGGCTGGACCGGCAATCTCGGCACCGGGACCTCGGCCTACAAGGCCTACAGCCGCGACCACGAGCTGACCGCCGGCACCAAGCCGGCGATTCCCGCGACCTCCGACCCGGCCTTCCGGGGCGATCCGGCGCGCTGGAACCCGGAGGAGATGCTGGTCGGCGCCCTGTCCTCCTGCCACCAGCTCTGGTACCTGCATCTCTGTTCGGTCGCCGGGATCGTCGTCACCGCCTACAGCGACGAGGCCGAGGGGGTGATGGAGGAGGAAGCCGACGGCGCCGGCCAGTTCACCAGCGTCGTGCTGCGGCCGCGGGTGACGCTGGCGCCGGGATCGGACGCCGACAGGGCGCTCGCCCTGCACCACGAGGCCGCGGAGAAATGCTTCATCGGCCGCTCCGTCAACTTCCGGGTCCGGCACGAGCCGACCGTGGAGGTGGCGGGATGAGCGGCGCCCCTCCCCTCTCTGTACTCGATGCCGTCGCCGGCCGGCGCAGCATCCGCGCCTTCCTGCCGACGCCGGTGGAGCGGGAGACGGTGCTGCGCATCCTCGACCTCGCCGCCCGCGCGCCCAGCGGTTCCAACATCCAGCCCTGGAAGGTCCATGCCATCGCCGGGGAGGCGCGCGCCGCCCTGTCGGCGGAGCTGCTGGCCGCCCATGAGGCGGGGGAGCCGGAGGTGCCGGAATATCCCTATTACCCGGAAAGCTGGCGGGAGCCCTATCTCGGCCGCCGCCGCGCGGTGGGCTGGGCGCTCTACGGCTCGATCGGCATCGGCAAGGGCGACCGCGAACGGATGGCGCGCCAGCATGGCCGCAACTGGCTGTTCTTCGGGGCGCCGGTCGGGCTGTTCTTCTCCATCGACCGCGACATGGGCAAGGGCGCCTGGCTCGACCTCGGCATGTTCATGCAGAATGTCATGATCGTCGCCCGCGGCTTCGGGCTGGAGACCTGCCCGCAGGCGGCCTTCTGCTACCGTCACGCCATCACCGCCCGCCATCTGGGGCTGCCCGACACGGAAATCATCGCCAGCGGCATGGCGCTGGGCTTCGCCGACTGGTCGGCCCCGGAAAACAACTTCCCGACCGAGCGCGAACCGGCCGAAGGGTTCACCCGCTTCACCGGCTTTTGAAAAAAGCGCATCTCAGAGGGTGACGAACCCGCTGGGCGCCGCCATGGACGGGGCGCAGGGCGACAGCAGCCGGGAGACGAAGGCGGCGGTCTGCACCAGGACGCGCGGCGAGAAGGGCTTGACGATATAGCCCAGCCCGACGCCGCCGGCCTGGGCCTTGCTGGGCGGGTTGCCGGTGGCGAAGACGCACGGGATCCCCATCGCCTTCAGTTCGCGGGCGACGTCCAGCCCGTTCGATCCGTTGGCCAGCTTGATGTCGACGAAGGCCATGTCGGGGGTCTCCGTCCCGGCCAGGGCGAGGGCCGAGGGCAGATCCTCCGCAATGCCCGTCACCTCGTGGCCGGCGGACTGAAGCGTCAGCGCCACGCCCTCGGCGATGATATATTCGTCTTCTATGATCAATATCTTCATTGTTTTTCTTGTAACTTTTGCACGATGTCCTGAGGCCTCACGCCCGGGTTGGCGTTCCCGGCTACAAGGGGGAAAGTTAAAAGGAAGCGCGTGCCCGGAGTCAAACGTTCGATCTCCAGCCGCCCCCTGATCTGCCGCGTCAGATTGCGGACCGTATTGAGCCCGAAGCCACCGCCGCCGGTGCCAGCGACCTCGTCAGGCAGGCCGATGCCGTCGTCGGCGACGTCGATGCGAACCTCGTCCCCCGCCACCTCCATGTCCAGCCTGACGGTGCCGGTTCGCCCATCGGGGAAGGCGTGCTTGTAGCTGTTGGTCAGCAACTCGTTGACGATCAGCGCCACCGGGACCGCAGTGTCGACCGGCGCCGCCAGTGGCGTGCCCACCGCCACGTTCATCGCCGGCTCGCCCCCGCCACCGCCGCTGGCCGGTATCGCGTTCTCGGCGATGCTGCGGATGAGGTCCGACAACTCGACGGTGTCATACACCGCACCTTCGCCGTAAAGGCGGCGATGAACCTCGGCGATCGCCAGCACCCGGCCGCTGCTCTCCAGCAGTTCCTCCCGCACCTCCCCGCTGCGATGGCGGAGCGCCTGGGTCCGCAGCAGATTGGCGACGATCTGCAGCGAGTTCTTGACCCGGTGGTTCACCTCGTCCAGCAGGATGCGGTTCTCCTGCAGCGCCGCGGCCAGCGCCTGTCCCTCCGCCCATTCGGCCTGATAATCCCGCTCCAGCCGCCGGACGGTCGTATAGCCGCGCCAGCCGGCCACCGTCACGAACAGCAGCCCATAGCCGATCATCAGCAGTTCGAGGATGGTGGCCTGGCGGCTCCGCCGGGCGAGCAGTTGGCCCTCCTCCGCCCGCATGGCGGCGGTCGTCCGCCGGATCTCGGTCATCATGCCGGCGCCCGTACCCTCCCGCGCCATGTCGAACGCCCGCCCGATGCCCGCATCCTCGACCTGCCGCAGGACCTCGGCCATCCGGTCGAGACGGTCGGCGGTCAGCGCGCGCAGGGCTTTCACCTTGTCCTGCTGGACCGGGTTGTCGGCGGTCAGGGAGCCGAGACGGTCCAGCAGCGCCCGGCTGCGCGCCACCCCCTCCTCGTAGAAGGCGAGTTGGTCGCGGTCCTGCGACAGCAGATAGCCGCGCTGGCTGGATTCGGCATCGGCCAAGCCGGATTGCAAGTCCTCGACCGTGGAAATGACCTTGTGCGTGTGGTCGACCCAGTCGATGGCCCGGCGATATTCGACAAAGACGACGACGAGTAGCAGAAAGCCGACGAACAGGCCGCCGAACAGCACCGCCGACACTCTGGCGGCACGGGCGCGGACCTGCCTCCGCGCCAAGCTGGCTTCCGTGTCGATCGCCATGGCCTGTTCCCGCTTCACGCCGAAGACCGCCTGATCCTTCGATCGGACAGTCTGTATCTTCCCGCAGGGGCGGCATTGACGTGAGTCAAAAGCAGCCAAACTGGAAAAAGGGCATCGGGACTACCCGCAACATGACAGGGCACCACCGTCATCCGCCCAGCGCCGAAGCCAGGGTATCCTGCAGGCGGGCGGGCTGGATCGGCTTGTGCAGCAGCGCGCACTGCGCGCCGGCCGCTTCGCGAAGACGGTCGGCCGAGGTGTCGCCGGTCAGCAGAACACCGGGAACGTCGCGCGCCAGGCGGCGGCGGACCATGTCCATCACCATCAGCCCGGTGGTTCCTTCCGGCAAACGATAGTCGGCAAGGATCAGGTCGGGCCGGTCGCCCGCGTCGATCAGGCTGTCCAGAAGCTGCTCCGCCTCAGCCCCGCTGCCGGCCTCCATCACGCGATAGCCCCAATCCTCCAGCATCAGGACCAGCGCCATGCGGATGACGGCGTCGTCCTCCACCAGCATGACCAGCCGGTCCGTGCCGCCGCCGGTCATGCTGCCACCGACGCTTCCGCCGGCATCGGCCCTCTCCCCGCTCTCCACCTCGCGCTCCGTCAGCGGCAGGCTGACCGTGAAGCGGCTGCCGCGGCCGAGCGAGGAGGTCACGTCGATGTCGCCGCCCAGCATCGTGACCAGCCGCCGGGCGATGCTCAGCCCCAGCCCCAGACCTTCCCGCCGGTTGCGGGCGGCGTTGCCGACCTGGAAGAAGTCCTGGAAGATGCGGCCGATATGCTGGTCGGCGATGCCGATCCCGTTGTCCCACACCTCGATCTGCAGGCGGTCGCCGCGCCGCCGGGCGCCGAGCAGCACCCGGCCGCCGGGGGCGTAGCGCAGCGCATTGGTCAGCAGGTTGCGCAGCACCCGCTCCAGCAGTCCCGGATCGGTCCGCATCGTCAGCGGCGGGGCCACCAGACGCAGCCTCTGCCCGCCCTTTTCGCCCAGTGCTGAGAATTCGCCATGCAGCCGGGCCAGCAGGGCGGCGATGTCGACCGTCTCCGGATGGGGGGCGACCAGCCCGGCCTCCAGCTTCGAGATGTCGAGCATCCCGTCCAGCATGCCGCCCAACCCGCCGAGCGACGACTGGATCTGCTCCGCCATCCGCCGCGCCCCGGCGGGAAGACTTTCCCTCAGCAGCAGGTCGGACAGCAGCAGCAACGCCTGCACCGGCTGGCGCAGGTCATGGCTCGCCGCCGCCAGGAAGCGTTCGCGGGCGTCCAGCGCCACGTTCAGGTCACGCTCCAGCGCCTTCACCGCGGTGATGTCGGCGACGCTGGACACCACGGCCTCCACCCCGCCGGTCTGATCGGCGACGGGATGGCTCGACACCCGCAGCCATCGGGTGGGGGCGGTCGCCTCCCCTCCCTCGACCACGCCGATGATGCGTTCCACCACCGGCTTGCCGCTGCGCACCGCCTCCGCCGCAGGGGGAAGTCCGTGCAGGCGGTTGCCGTTGGCGTCGATGAAGCGGCGGCCGGCGGTGGTCTGGACCGCTTGCCCGTCCGCCGCGTCAATGGCCGATGCCGTAGGGTCGAGCAGCGCGCGGGCCGGCCCGTCCAGCAGCCGCTCCGCCATGGCGTTCGCAAGCAGGTTGCCGCCGTCGGCGGCGGTCATCGCCAGCGCGTCGTGCAGCGACTGCACCAGCACCCGATGCCGCCGCTCGCTGAGGTTCAGCGCCGCTTCCGCCGACCGCCGGGCGGTGACGTCGCGGAAGGCGACGACGGCGCCCTGGATGCGATCCGCCATCGGCGCCAGCCGCTTGCCCGACGCCAGCATCGGCGAGATGGAGATTTCCACCAGCAGCGTGCCGCCATCCTCGCGGCGCAGCCTTTCGCAGGCGACGCGGCGGGGCCGGCCGTCGGTCAGCGACAGCGCCAGCGCGCGGGCCGCCCCGCCGGCCTGGGCAATGTCGCCTTGGCCGCCGGTCAAGCCCGCCTCCGTCTCCGGCGCCGGACCGGCCAGCAGGTCCGACGGCGGCCGGCCGATCAGGTCGAGGTCGAGATGGCCGGTCATCGTCGTCGCCGCGGCGTTGACGAAGCGGATGCGGCCATCGGCGTCCACCCCCAGGATGCCGTCGCCGACCGATTGCAGGATGTGGTGATAGTCGGCGCGCGCCCGCTCGGCATCGTCGCGGGCCTGCTGCACCTCGCGCAGCCAGGCATTGCGTTCGGTCAGGTCGGTGATGGTCAACAGCACATCGCCGCGGTCGCTGTCGTCCAGCGTCACCCGGCGGGCGTCGGTCAGCCCATCGATGATCGTGCCCTGCGGCCCGAGATAGCGGAACTCCTGCCGGACCCACTCGCCGCCGTCGCGCAGGCGGCCGAGCGCGGTGAACAGACGGCCATGGTCGAGGCTGTCGACCAGAAGCGTCAGAGGTCGGCCCTTCAGCCGCAGCATCGGCAGGCCGAACTGCCGTTCGGCAGCGCTGTTGGCCTCGCCGACGATGCCGGCGGCATTCACCGCCAGACAGGCGAGCGGCACCGATTGAAAAAGCTGCAGATATTGCAGGCGCGACGCCTCCAGCGCCTGCTGGGCGCCGCGCAGTTCCTCGTTCTGGATTTCCAGCTCGGCCTGATGGACATACAGCTCGTGCAGCAGTTCCTTCATCGAGTTGGCGGTGATGTCCGCCGCTTCGAAGTTGCCGCGGCTGAGGATGGTTTCGGCGCGGCGGCGCAGGCGGCCGGAAGACTCCTCGGTCATTCAGCCCCCCTGTCGCCCTTCGCGGCGCCGTTCCCGTTCCCGTTTCCGTCGAGCTGCAATTCCATCAGCCTGCGGTTGGTGATGTTGATGTGGCTGACGACGATGCCGCCGTCACGGTCGTTCAGGCGGGTGGCGTGCATCAGAAACCAGCGCCGTTCGTCGGGCGAATGGCAGGGATATTCGATGGTGAAATCGTCGGCCTCGCCGTCCAGGATGCGGCGCAGCCCGTCATGCACCGCACGGCCGATGCCGTCGGACTCCCGCAACTCCGGGGTCAGGCAGACCTCCAGATAGTTGGTGCCGACGCCGCAGCGCTCGACCGCCGGGGCGCCATTGCGCTGGGCGAAGCCGCGCCAGGCGGCGTTCACCATGACGATCCGGCCATCGCGGTCGGTGACGGCGATATGCTCCGGCAGGCTGTCCAGCACATTCTGCAGCCGCTCTTCCGCCAGTTTGGTGTCGGTCACATCGACGAAGGTCACCACCACGCCGCCGACCTGATTCTTGTCGGTCAGGTAGGGCAGGATCCGCGTCAGCACCCAGCGGCCGTCATGGACGCGGACATGGCGCTCCACCGGTTCCTGCCCGGCGAACACCTTGCGGATGTCGGCGAGGAAGTCGGGATAGTCGATGTTGGTCGACAGATGCGCGATGGACCGGCCGATGTCGCGCGGGATGATGTTGATGAAGCCGGCCGCCGCCGGCGTGAAGCGGCGGATGACGAAATCGGTGTCGAGGAACACCGTGCCGATCTCGGTCGAACGCAGCAGATTGTCGAGGTCGTTGGTGATCTCCGTCAGCTCCTCCACCTTCGCCTGATATTCGGCGTTGACGGAGTAAAGCTCCTCGTTGACCGACTGAAGTTCCTCGTTTGTGCTCTGCAGCTCTTCGTTGGAGGCCAGCAGTTCTTCGTTGGTCGCCTGCAGTTCCTCGTTGGCGGTTTCCAGTTCCTCGATGGTCGCCTGCAGATTCTCGCCGCGCGACAGCAGTTCCTGCTCCAGCCCGCGGATGCGCTCGGCGGCGTCGGCATTCAGGTCGAAGTCGGAATCCGGCACCGATAGCGGCAGCATATTGGCGCGGTCCAGCACCACCAGCGCGAATCGCCGCCCGGTCTTGCGCGCGACATAGGGCTGGACGCGCAGGCTGATCGCCGCCACCCCCTCGCGGTCCTTCACCGGGATGTTGGACAGTGCGAACTCCTCGCCGGAGCGGAAGGCGCGGTTCAGCGCGGTGCCCGTCACCATGGCGACCGAAGACGGCAGCATCTTCAGCACGTTCAGCGTCGCCTCGCCCGCCGGCACCTTCAGCAGGGACGACGCGTCGCCGAACACATGCATGATGGTCATCTGTTCGTTGACCAGCAGGCAAGGCGGCACATAGGCCTTCATCAGCGCGGCCATCGCCTCGTCGATGGCGGCCCCCTCCTCCATCGCGTGAGATCCGCCGTCGTCGCCATGGCGGGCCAGCGGGGCCGCCACCGTCGGCACCAGCAGCCGCGACAGCCGGAACGACCCGGCACGCAGGCTCTGGAAGACCTTGTTGCGGCTGTCGACCGTGTGGAAATCGCCCTGCAGGTCGCCCAGCGTCTCGCTGGTGCCAAGGAACAGGAATCCGCCCTGGCGCAGCGCGTACTGGAACAGGCTGAGCACCTTGCGCTGCAGCGGCTGGTCCATATAGATCAGCAGGTTGCGGCAGCTCAGCAGGTCGATCTTGGTAAAGGGCGGGTCGCGCATGATGTTGTGGGCGGCGAACACCACCATGCGGCGGATGTCGCGCGACACCACATAGCTCTCGCCGCGCGCGGTGAAGAAGCGGGCGAGCCGTTCCTGCGACACGTCTTCGGCGATGGATCGGGGATATTCGCCCAGGCTCGCCACCTCGATGCTGTCCTGGTCGATGTCGGTGGCGAAGATCTTGACGTCGAAGCTGCGGCCCAGCCGTTCCTGCGCCTCGGCGAACAGGATGGCGATAGAATAGGCCTCCTCCCCGCTGGCGCAGCCGCAGACCCAGACGCGGATCATGTCGGTCGGACTGCGGTTGGCGAGCAGGCCGGGGATCACCCGGTCGGCCAGGACGCGGAAGGCCGACTCGTCGCGGAAGAAGCGGGTGACGCCGATCAGCATCTCCTTGTAGAGATTGACCGTTTCGGCGCTGTTCCGCCGCAGCAGGGCGGCATATTCCTCCATCGACTCCAGCCCGGCGCCCTGCATGCGCCGTTCGATCCGCCGCAGCAGCGTCGCCAGCTTGTAATGCGAGAAATCGACGCCGGTGACGGAGCGGATGACCGCGATGATCTGGGCCAGCGGATCGTCGCCCTCATCGCGACGCTGCCGGGCGGGCATCGGACGGGCGCGGGTCAACGCCTTGCGCGCATGCTCGATCAGCCGGGCCGGCAGGTCCTCCGGCGGCAGGGCGGCGTCGATCTGCCCGGTGGCGAGCGCGCTGCGCGGCATGCCGTCGAACTGCGCCGTCTCCGGCTGCTGGACCGCGGTGAAGCCGCCGGCCGACTTGATCGCCATCAGCCCGCGCGTGCCGTCCGACCCGGTGCCCGACAGGATCAGGCCGATGGCGCGAGAGCCCTGGTCGCGGGCGAGCGCGGTCAGGAAGATGTCGATCGGCAGGCTCATGCCGCTGCCGGCATCCTTGGTGGTCAGCCGCAGGCGGCCGTCCTCTATGCTCAGGTGCTTGCCCGGCGGCAGCAGATAGACCGTGTTGCGCTGGACCGGCACGCCGTCGGTCGCCTGCACCACCTCCATCTCGGTATGCTTGGCGAGCAGGTCGACCATCAGGCTCTTGTGCACCGGCGACAGGTGCTGGACCACGACATAGGCGAGGTCGCTGTCGCCCGGCACCGCGTCGAAGAAGCGCTGCAATGCCTCCAGCCCGCCGGCAGAGGCACCGATGCCGACGATGCAGCAGCCTTGTTCCGGCGCAACGCCGTCTTCCGTCGGCTGGGCCGCAACCGCAGCGTCCTCTTGCGGCGCTGTTGTGTTCACGTCGGGTTGCGTGACCGATGATTCCGTTGACACGGCGATAAACAAGTCCTTCTGGCGTCGGCTGCCGGTTCTCGGTGCAAGCGAGCCCTTCGCTATATCCGCCGCAATTGATTTGGTCAACTTGGCTGTCGTAGGGCTTCGTCCTGCAGCTTCAACATTTTAACTGGATTGCGTCCGGCGAGGTATCGATTTAACTTTGGTTTTATAACGAATGTATCGTGTCTGAAGTATTTTTTGCCAAAGGCCGGCCGATCCCGTCCGAGCGGCCGGAAAGCGGGCGGTGACCGGGACGGGAGACCTGACGCGCGCGAAATTCCTGCTATGTTTGCTTCCCAGGCACCACATCCGGGACGCCGCATCCGGGAGCGTCACGGGATTGCCAAGGCAGCAGGAACGGGTCATGAGCTTCACCTCGATCTATCGCCACGGATTCGCGCGGGTGGCAGCCTGCACCACGCGCTGCACCCCGGCCGATCCGGCGGCCAACGCCGCCGCCGTGCTGGAGGCCGCGCGCGCCTGCCACGACAAATCGGTGGCGGTGGCGCTGTTCCCCGAACTGGCGCTGTCCGGCTATGCCATCGACGATCTGCTGATGCAGGACCCGCTGATCGACGCGGTGGAACAGGCGATCCTCGATCTGGTCCAGGCTTCGACCGGGCTGATGCCGCTGCTGCTGGTCGGCGCGCCGCTGCTGTATGACGGGCGGCTCTACAACACGGCGGTGGCGATCCAACGCGGCGAGCTGCTGGGCGTGGTGCCGAAGCAGCATCTGCCGAACTATCGGGAATTCTACGAACGCCGGCAGTTCGCCTCCGGCGCCGGCACCGAAGGCGGGACGATCCGCATCGGCGACCTGACCGCCCCCTTCGGCCCCGACCTGCTGTTCTCCGCCGAGGACCAGCCCGGTCTGGTCGTCCATGCCGAGATCTGCGAGGATCTGTGGGTCCCGGCGCCGCCCAGCACCATGGCCGCCCTGGCCGGCGCCACCGTGCTGGCCAACCTGTCGGCCAGCAACATCACCATCGGCAAGTCCGACACCCGCCGCCTGCTGGCGAAGTCGCAGTCGGCGCGCTGCCTCGCCGCCTATCTCTATTCGTCGGCGGGGACCGGCGAATCGACCACCGATCTCGCCTGGGACGGCCAGACCTCTATCTTCGAGAATGGCGAGATGCTGGCGGAGACCGACCGGTTTCCCGACGGCGCCCAGATGGCGGTCGCCGACGTCGATCTCGACCTGCTGCGCCAGGAACGGCTGCGCCAGGGCACCTTCGACGACAACCGTCGCATGCACGGGGCTGCTGCCGGCGGCTTCCGCACCGTCGCCTTCCGGCTCGACGCGCCGGAGGAGGATGTCGGGCTGCTGCGCGTGGTGCCGCGCCTGCCCTTCGTTCCGGCCGCCGCCGAACGGCTGGAGCAGGACTGCTACGAGGCCTACAACATCCAGGTTGCGGGATTGGTGCAGCGGCTGCGCGCCACCGGCATCGGCACGGTGGTGATCGGCGTGTCGGGCGGGCTGGACAGCACCCACGCCCTGATCGTTGCCGCCCGCGCCATGGACCGGTTGGGCCTGCCGCGCACCGGCATCCTCGCCTACACCATGCCCGGCTTCGGCACCAGCGAGGGCACCAAGTCCAACGCCTGGCGGCTGATGACGGCGCTGGGGGTGACGGCCAAGGAACTCGACATCCGGCCGGCCGCCAACCAGATGCTGAAGGACATGGAGCATCCCTTCGCCCGCGGCGAGGCGGTGTATGACGTGACCTTCGAGAATGTGCAGGCCGGCCTGCGCACCGATTACCTGTTCCGCCTCGCCAACCACAACAACGGCCTCGTGCTCGGCACCGGCGACCTGTCCGAACTGGCGCTGGGCTGGTGCACCTATGGCGTCGGCGACCAGATGTCCCACTACAACGTCAACGCCGGCGTGCCGAAGACGCTGATCCAGCATCTGATCCGCTGGGTCGGCCGCACCGGCCAGTTCCAGCAGGAGGTGTCGGAGACGCTCGACGCCATCCTGAAGACGGAGATCTCGCCGGAACTGGTGCCGGCCGGGTCGGACAAGGCGCTGCAAAGCTCCGAATCCGTGGTCGGGCCGTATGACCTGCAGGATTTCAACCTGTTCTATGTGCTGCGCTACGGCTTCCGCCCGTCCAAGATCGCCTTCCTGGCCCGCCACGCCTGGGGCGACGTCGCCAAGGGCGACTGGCCGGAGGGCTATCCTTTGGAGAAGCGCCGCGCCTACAGCCCGGCCGAGATCCGCGACTGGCTGCGCGTGTTCCTGCGCCGCTTCTTCGGTTTCAGCCAGTTCAAGCGCTCCGCCATGCCCAACGGCCCGAAGGTGTCGGCCGGCGGGTCGCTGTCGCCGCGCGGCGACTGGCGCGCGCCTTCGGATGGCAACGCCCGCATCTGGCTGGAGGAGCTGGAACGCGAGGTTCCGGCGGAGTGAGGGCGGTTCCCGCCCCCTCCTCGGCCGTCATTCCCGCGAAGGCGGGAATCCAGTCGCATCGAATACTTGAGCCGGAAGCCTGGATCCCCGCCTTCGCGGGGATGACGGCTGAAAAAGGCTCTGATGCTTCAGAAGTATGGAAATAAGCAAAAAGGCCGGCACCCCATCGGAGCGCCGGCCCCTTTTCTAAATCACAATACCGCTCAGATCGAAATGCGCAGGGACTCGCGGTTGACCGGCGCAGCATCGGGAGCCGTCATCGGGCGCGGCGGCACGGCCGGACGCATGCCGGCGGGCGGCTGGCCCGGAGCCGGGGCGGCGGCGGGAGCGGGCTGGGCGGCAGGCGCCTGCGGAGCGGCGGCCTGCGGCGTGCCCGGATGCGGCTGGGTCGCCTGCTGGGCGGCGATGAACTGGCCCTGGGCGGTCAGGCCGCTGGCGACGTTGCGGTTGATGTTGACCAGCGTGTCGATCTTGCCGAAATCCAGGTCGACCAAGCGGTTCGTCGTCTCGCGGTCGACCAGCAGCGACAGGGCCGCGATGTTCGTACGGACCTCCGGCGGATGGCCGCAATCCTCTTCGGTGATCGCCGCCTGGAAGATCGTCCACAGGCGCTGATTCAGCTGAAGAGCCTCGCGGTAGGCCTTTTCGTCCTTGGCATGGCTGGCGGCGATGATACGGCGCGCCGCTTCCGCCAGGGCCCAAGCCTCGACGTCGCGCGGATTGTCCGAGGTCGGCTTGTTGGCGTAGGTGGGAGTCGGCTTCATTCCAAACCCTCGGGGGAAAACCCATCCGGTGGGGCGGACCTGCCCCTTTTGCTTCGTCGCGGAAGTGTCGGTTATCCGACGGGCTTTGTCAACGCAACGGGGGTACTTCGGCCGGTCCGCAGGCCCGTGCCGCAAACTGGTCACAAGCCCTATGCGTTTCGGACAGGAGTTCAATTGCGGCTTCCACCACCCGATCCTCGCCGATGCCGTCCATCAGGCCGCGGTCGTCGGGGTCGGCGGCGACGCGGGCCAGCAGGTCCGACTGCGGCACGCTGCCGGTCACCACCCGGCCGCGCGGCCCCCAGGGACCATAGATGGCGGGATAGCCGGGGCCGAACAGCCCGACGGTCGGCACCCCCGCCGCCGCCGCGATGTGCATCAGCCCGCTGTCGTTGCCGACATAGAGCGCCGCCCGCTCCAGGCAGGCGGCGGCGGCCATCGGATCGGTGCGGCCGGTCAGGTCGATGGCCTTCGGTCCCAGCGCGTCCAGCACCGGCCGCGCCCGTTCGCGCTCCGGCGGGGCAGCCAGCACCGCCACCCGCGCGCCGGCCAGCGGCCCGCCCTCCCCCGTCAGGCGCAGGGCCAGCCGGGCGAAACGGTCGGCCGGCCATTCCTTGCCCAGCCAGTTGGCCGTCGGCCCGATGGCGAGGAAGGGACCGGTGCCGGCGGGGATCAGGGCGTCGGCCTGCTCGCGGGCCGCCGCGTCGATCCACAGGCGCGGGGCCGGCGGCGGCGACAGGCCCAGCACGGCGGCATTCTCCTCCACCTTGTGCATCGGGCGGACGGCCTTGGCGTGGAAGGCACGGCGCCGGGCCGGCACCAGCCGCCCGACCGCCGAGTTGCGCAGATCGACCACCAGATCCCAGCGCGTGCCGACGCACTCCAGCCACAGCCGCAGCCAATGCCGGGCGTAGGAGCGCTTGGCCAGCGGGATCAGCCGCTCCAGCCCCGGCACGGCGCGGAACAGCGGCGCCGGCAGCGGCCCGCAGGCGATGGTCAGCCGCGCGCCCGGATAGGTCCGGGTCAGATGGTCGAGCAGCCCGGTCGACAGCACCGCGTCGCCCAGCCGGTTGGAGGTGATGAAGAGGATGCGGCTCATGACGCCCGCCCGGCCGCCGCATCATGTCCGGAAGTGGCCCCATCCGGCGCGCCGTTCCGCCGCCCCGGCCGCAGGCTGAGGCCGCGCGACATCACCCACAGGGCCGGCAGCAGCGCCACCAGCGGCATGGCGTACATCAGCGGCACGAAGACGGTCGCCTTGCCGGCCAGGCTGGTCAGCCCCAGCGCCGCCGCCTGCAGCCCCATCACCAGCAGCACGGCGATGGTGACGCGGGACGACTGGCCGCGCCGGTTGAACTCGCCCGACAGCAGCGCCGACAGCGCCACCAGCGCATAGGTCAGGGCCAGCAGCGGCGAGGAGAAGCGGTGGTGCAGCTCCGCGATCAGGCCACGGCGCATGCGGTCGTCCTGGGCCGGGACGTTGCCGTCCATCAGCTCCGCCGTGGTGCGTTCGCGGGCGTCGGGCCAGCGCTCCGCCGCCTGGGGCGCCACCGCCTTCAGGTCCACGGCATAGCGGTCGAAGAACAGCTGCGACAGCCGGTTGGTCTTGCGGTCCAGTTCCTGCCGGTTGCCGTCATAGACGACGAAGCGCGTGCCCTCCGGCCCGGTCTGCATCACCGCGCGGTCGCCCATGATCGTCACCGGCTTGTCCGGCTGGCGGCCGTCATGGATCAGCACCTTGTGCAGGTTGCCGTCGGCGTCGCGGTCGCGCAGGAAGACGCTGAAACGGTCGCCGACCTCGTTGAACACGCCCTCGCGCAGGAACAGCTGCGAATAGTCGCTGCGCACCGTGTATTCCATCCGCACCAGCTCGCGGTGGGCGGCCGGGGTGATCCAGACGTTCAGGAGGAAGACGACGGCCATCACCCCCACCGCCAGCACCAGCGCCGGCTTCGACAGCGAGAAGGGACCGACGCCGGCCGCGCGCATCACCACCAGCTCGCTGTCCGTCGCCATCTTGTTGTAGGTGAACAGGATGGCCCCGACCAGCGCCAGCGGCAGCACGATGCCGAGGAAGGTCGGCACGGTCAGCAGCAGCAGCCACAGGAACATGCCCATCGGCGCGCCGGCGCTGACCACGATCTCGATCAGGCGCAGCGACTGGCTGAGCCAGATGGTCAGCGTCAGGCCGGCGGTCGAATAGAGCGTGGCGATCAGCAGGTTGCGGAACAGGTACCGTTGCAGTCGGTTCATGGAGATCGGCCGAGATCTGTATAAGGCCGGCAAGCTGACCGCCCCGGCCCGCCGGGTCAAGTGTTGAAAACCGGCGGCGGCGATACGGGCGGTCCATCCGCTGCCATCCAACCCGCATTGCGCATCGGCACAGCATGCCGGGAAAGGGCTGGCACCGGACCCCGCCAACCGGTATGACGGTCGTCATGGCGACGATCCAGGAAGCGATGGCTGCCGCGGTGGCGCATCATCAGGCCGGCCGGCTGGCCCAGGCGGCGGCCCTCTACCATGCCGTGCTCGACGCCATGCCCGGCCATGGCGACGCCGCCCACCTGCTGGGGGTCGTCCATCTGCAGTCGGGCCAGCCCGACCGTGCCGTCACCCTGATCCGCGGCGCCATCCAGCACAACCACCGGGTCGCCGACTATCACGACAATCTCGGCAGCGCGCTGAAGGCCCTCGGCCGGCTGGAGGAGGCGGTGGCGGCCCACCGGCAGGCGGTGCGCCTGCGGCCGGAATTCGCCCAGGCGCTCTACAATCTGGGCAACGCGCTGGAGGCGCTCGGACGGCTGGACGAGGCGGCGACTGCCTTCCGGCAGGCGGCGGCGCGGCGCCCCGGCTATGCCCGCGCCCGCTTCAACCTGGGCAACGTGCTGGCCGCCCTCGGCCAGCAGGCCGACGCTGACGACGCCTATCGCGCCGCCCTGGCCGACGATCCGACCTTCGTCGAGGCACATGCCAACCGCGGCGGCCTGCTGCTGGCGCAGGACCGGCCGCGGGACGCGGCGGCGGCATTGGCCCGCGCGCTGGCGTTGCGCCCCGATCATGCCCCGGCCCTGTCCAACCTCGCCGCCGCCCGTCTGGCGCTGGGCGACCGCGACGGCGCGGAGAGTGCCGCCCGCCATGCCGTGAGCGCCCGCCCGGATCTGGCCGACTGCCTGCTGCGGCTGGGTGAGGTGCGCCAGCGCGCCGACCGGCTGGGCGCGGCAGCCGAGGCCTACCGCGCCGCGCTGGCGCTGAACCCGGCACTGGCGGAGGCGCATGCCAACCTCGCGCTGGTGCGGCAGGGCCAGGGGCTGCTCGACGCGGCGGAATTGGGCAACCGGCGGGCGCTGGCGCTCGATCCCGCACTGGCCGATGTGCGCTCCAACCAGGCCTATCTGCTGCTGTTCCGGCCGGGGGTGACGGCGGCGGCGGTGCTGGAGGCGCATCGGGACTGGGACCGCGTTCATGGCGCGCCCCATCGCGGGCGCTGGGTCAAGCCAGGCAAAGCGGCTGCCGGAAAGACTAACGCCGCCAAGGGACCGCTGACCGTCGCCATCCTGTCCGGCGATTTCCGCCGCCACCCTGCCGGCCTGTTCGCCGTCCGCACGGTGGAGGCGCTGCCCGCCCACGACATCCGCCTGCTGCTCTACGCCAACCAGACCGAGTCCGACGACGTGACCGGCCGCTTCCGCAAGGTGGCGGCACGCTGGACCGCGGTCGCCGGGCTGCCGGATGCCGAGGTGGCGAGCCGGATCCGCCATGACCGGCCGGACGTGCTGATCGACCTTGCCGGTCACAACGCCCGCGGCCGGCCCGGCGTCTTCGCGCGCAAGCCGGTGCCGGTGCAGGTCGCATGGTCCGGCTATATGGCGACCACCGGGCTCGCCGCCATGGATGCGCTGGTCGCCGACCGCCATCATGTTCCGGAGGGCATGGAGGCCTTCTATGCGGAGCGGGTGCTGCGCATGCCCGATGCCTTCATCGCCTACGACCCGCCCGGTGACGATACGGAGCTTCCGCTGACGCCGCCGCCCTGCCTGTCGGGCGGGCCGGTCACCTTCGGCAGCTTCAACATCCTGACCAAGCTGAACGACGGCGTGCTGGCGGCCTGGGCGGCCATCCTGCGGCGGGTGCCGGACGGGCGCCTGCTGATGAAGACCAAGGCGCTGTCCTGCCCCGTCACCGCCGATCTGTGGCGCGGCCGGCTGGCCGCCGCCGGCATCGACCCCGGCCGGGTGACGATGGTGGGCGCCACCAGCAGCCTGGACCACATGCGCTGGTGCGCGTCGGTCGATGTGGCGCTCGACCCCTTCCCATTCTCCGGCAGCACCACGACGCTGGAGACGATGTGGATGGGGGTGCCGGTCGTCACATTGCCGGGGGATACCTTCTCCAGCCGCCACTCGCTGGCCTTCCTGACCGTGGCGGAGGTGGAAGGCTGCATCGCCGCCGACCCGGCCGATTATGTGGAGCGCGCCGTCGCCTGGGCGTCCGATCCCCAGCGGCTGGCGGAACTGCGCCGAACCCTGCGTGGCCGCATGGCCGCCGGCCCGCTGTGCGACGGCAACCGGCTGGCCGCCGCCCTGGCGGGGGAACTGCGGGCGCTCGCCCGGCCGCACTGACGTTCGCAACGGAACCAAAGAGCGGAACCAACACCTCCGCCCTGCCGTTGACCGTGGGTACTCCCTCCAGGCCCACAGACGCGGGATTTCGGCGCATGCACAGCACCATACGGCCAGCCCTCATGCTTTCCGCGACGGTCGCGGTCCTGTCGCTCGCCGGCTGCGGCGATCAGGCGACGCTGCCGGTGTCGGCCGGCACCGGTCCCAACCCGACCCTGCCGGAACCGAATTCCTCGCTGATCCCCACGGTCAACATCGCCGACGCCATCGGCTGGCCGCAGGGCGCGCAGCCGGCCGCCGCCCAGGGATTGAGCGTCACCCCCTTCGCCACCGGGCTGGACCATCCGCGCTGGCTGCTGGCTCTGCCCAACGGCGACATCCTGGTGGCGGAGACCAACGCCCCGCCGAAGCCGGAGGACGGCAAAGGGATCAAGGGCTGGGTGATGGGGCTGGTGATGGGGAAGGCCGGCGCCAAGACGCCCAGCGCCGACCGCATCACCCTGCTGCGCGACACCGACGGCGACGGCAAGGCCGATGTCCGCGAACCCTTCCTGCAGGGGCTGTATTCTCCCTTCGGCATGGCGCTGGTCGGCAACGACCTCTACATCGCCAACACCGACGCGGTGGTGAAGGTGCCCTACAAGGAAGGCGACACCAAGATCACGGCCAAGCCGGTCAAGGTCGTCGACCTGCCGGCCGGGCCGATCAACCACCATTGGACCAAGAACATCATCGCCAGCCGCGACGGCGGCAAGCTCTACGCCACCGTCGGGTCCAACAGCAATGTCGGCGAGAACGGGATGGAGGCGGAGCAGGGCCGCGCCGCCATCTGGGAAATCGACCTGAAGACCGGGGCGCACCGCATCTTCGCATCCGGTCTGCGCAACCCGAACGGCATGGACTGGAACCCCGTGACCGGCGAGCTGTGGACCTCCGTCAACGAGCGTGACGAGATCGGCAGCGACCTCGTTCCCGACTACATGACCTCGGTGAAGGACGGCGGCTTCTACGGCTGGCCCTACAGCTATTACGGCCAGCATGTCGACCAGCGGGTGGAGCCGCAACGTCCCGACCTCGTCGCCAAGGCGATCCCGCCCGACTACGCGCTGGGTCCGCACACCGCCTCGCTCGGCTTCACCTTCTCGCACCAGGGCGAGTTGCCGCCGAACCTGCAGCAGGGCGCCTTCATCGGCCAGCACGGATCGTGGAACCGTGAGCCGGCCAGCGGCTACAAGGTGATCTTCGTGCCCTTCCAGAACGGCAAGCCGGCGGGCGACCCGGTCGACGTGCTGGCCGGATTCCTCGACAAGGACGGCAAGGCGCAGGGCCGCCCGGTCGGCGTCACGCTGGACAACAAGGGTGCGCTGCTGGTCGCCGACGATGTCGGCAACGCCGTCTGGCGCGTCAGCGGCAGCAACGCCGCCCAATCGGCGGAACGGCCGGCGGAGCGGCCGGACCAACCGTCGCAGTAACGACGGCCCCTCTCCCCTTCCGCCGCCGATGGCGCGATAGTGGCCGGCATGATCTATCTCGACCATCTGGCCTCGACGCCGCTCGATCCGCAGGTTCTTGAGGCGATGCTGCCCTGGATGCGCGCGGATGCCGTCGGTAACCCGCATGCAGCCCACCCGGCCGGCTGGCGTGCCGGCGACGCCATCGCACAGGCGCGGGCGGAGGTCGCGGCGCTGGTCGGTGCGCAGCCGGGCGAGGTGGTCTTCACCTCCGGCGCCACCGAGGCCAACACGCTGGCGCTGCTGGGCGGCGTCCCGGCGGGCGGCGGCTGCGTCGTGTCGGCGGTGGAGCATGCCAGCGTGCTGGGCTGCCTGCCGGAACTGCGGCGTCGCGGCCATGCGGTGGCGGTCCTGCCGGTCGATTTCGGCGGCCGGGTCGATCCCGCGGCCCTGGACAACGTCCTGAGCGAGTTGCCGAAACCGGCTTTGGTCTCGGTGATGGCCGCCAACAACGAGGTCGGGACGGTCCAGCCGCTGGCCGAACTGGCGGCGGTGGCGGCCCGCCATGGCGCGACGATGCACAGCGACGCGGTGCAGATCCTGGGCACCCGCGCCCTCGACATGGTGGCGCTGGGGATCCACGGTCTCAGCCTGTCCGGGCACAAGCTCTATGGACCGATGGGGATCGGCGCGCTGATCGTCCGCCGGCCCTTCCGTCCTGTGCCGCCCTCTCCCGGCGGCGGGCAGCAGCGGGGCCTGAGGGGCGGAACCTTGCCGACGCCGCTCTGCGTCGGGCTGGGCGCCGCCTGCCGGCTGGCACTCGAACGGCGGGAGGAGGATGCCCGGCGCATCGGCAACCTGCGCGACCGGCTGTGGCAAAGGCTGCAAAGGCACCTGCCCGGCATCCGCCGCAATGGCGATGCGGAAGGACTGGCCGGCTGCCTGAACGTCACAATTCCCGGCATCGACGCCGCCGACCGGCTGCTGGATCTGCCGGAACTTGCCGTCGCCACCGGCTCCGCCTGCCACAGCGGCGCGAGCGAGGCATCGCATGTCCTGCTGGCGATCGGCCTCTCGGTGATGGATGCCCATGCCAGCCTGCGTTTCGGCATCGGCCGCGGCACCACGGCAGCGGAGGTGGACGAGGCGGCCGACCGGCTGGCCACCGTGCTGGGTTCGGCGAAAGCAGGGGAATGAATCGCCCGGCCCAAGCGTCTTCATCCAACTGGCTCTGCCAGCAAGGTCCATCGCGGCCATAAATCAAGCAGCAACGGAGGAAACCCATGATCAGTGCAAGCGTCCGCATCGCGGCGGCGGCCGCCGTCCTGCTGGCGATCCCAGGGGTTGCGGCGGCGCAGCAGGCCGGCCCGTCCGCCATGACCTTCTTCGTCACCAGCGTCGGCAGCGGCAAGGGAGCCGATCTCGGCGGGCTGAGCGGTGCCGACCGGCATTGCCAGCAGCTGGCCGAAGCTGCGGGCGCCGGCAACCGCACTTGGCGGGCCTATCTCAGCACCCAGGCCGCCGACGGCCAGCCGGCGGTCAACGCGCGCGACCGCATCGGCAAGGGCCCCTGGCAGAACGCCAAGGGCGAGGTGATCGCCCGCTCGGTCGAAGAACTGCACGGGACCAACGCCCTGACCAAGCAGACCGCGTTGAACGAGAAGGGTGAGATGGTCAACGGCCGCGGCGACCAGCCCAACACGCACGACATCCTGACCGGGTCGCAACCGGACGGCACCGCCTTCCCCGCCGGCCAGGACATGACCTGCGGCAATTGGACGAAGAGCGGCACCGAGGGCGCCGCCATGCTTGGCCACCATGACCGCATGGGCCTGAACGAGGAACCGCCGGCGAAGTCCTGGAACTCCTCGCACGCCTCGCGCGGCGGCTGCAGCCAGGACGCGCTGAAGGGCACCGGCGGCGCCGGGCTGATCTATTGCTTCGCGGCAAACTGAACGGCTCGTCCCCCGTCAAGGCGGGGGGAGTTGTTATTCCCCCCGCCCATTCCGCCGCTAAAACAGCAGCCGGGCGCCGACCTTCACCACGGCGGCCAGGGAATCGGCACTGGTATCGATGTCGGTGTCGGCCATCACCTGCCAGCGCGGCGTGATGTGGTAGGTCAGGTCGGCGAGGTAATGGCCGCCGGCGACGCCTTCGTAAGGAACCGTCCGCCGCACCCGCAGCGACAGGGTCAGGTCGTCGCTGCCATAGGCAAGCGCCGCGTTCAGGCTGCGGAGCGAGGCACCGTCCGCCTCCTCCTGCTGGCGGAGGTCGCCGTTCAGGGTCACGCTCTTCCAGGCCAGTTGGGTGCCGACCATCCAGGTCTGGCGCGGCAGCCGCCGGCTGTCGCTGCGCACCCGCGCCCGGCTGGTGCCGGCGGTCAGCCGGGTGCTGATGGTGCCGAGCTGCATGGTCTTGCGCACCGCCGCCTCCACCAGATGCATCGCCTCACGCGGATCGGGCATGTCGCCGTTGCCGCGGGGCATCGGCGTATAGCTGGCCCCCACCTCGAACCCTCGCAACGGCGGGGTGTAGTAGGTCAGCTTTGCCGCACTGTTACCGGCCCCATAGGAGGGCGGCAGGATCGACGATCCCACCAGACGGTTGCGGGCGCTGTCGGTCTGCCCGATCTCCAGCTCCCCCCATGAGATATCGACCTGCAAGAAATGTCGCTGATCTGCAACACTACCCTTTTGGTAGAGAATGTCAGCATACGCCTCACCGGCCGAAAAAATCGCCACTGCCGCCAGAATAGGCATGGAAATTCGTCGTTGCATGGGTAAGACCTGTGCTGTTTGGCCGAGGATCGACTATCCACATCGGTCGACACGGCCCTGTGTATCCTTTCTCGTTTGGGGGATGTTCGTCTAAAATTCTGACAAAACTGTGACCTGATCTTTGCATGTTGCGATGCAAAGATGGGCGGCGGTTCGCGTATTACGGGAGGGTGCGGGCATTGGCTGCCCCCTCCCCATCCCTCCCCCACCTTCGGTGGGAGAGGGGGTTGGACGCTTGCAGAACCAACGCAAAGGAGCGGCGGCAGTCCCCTCTCCCGCGCAGCTCTCGCACAAAGCTCCGCTTTGTGCTGACGCGGCAGGCGGACCATAGGTCCGCTGAGAGCGGGGGAGGGTTAGGGAGGGGGCAAAGACCTGCAGGAAATCAAACGCTCCCCACCGCCCGCACCACCACCCCCGCCTCTTCCAGCGCGCGGCGCACCGTCGCCGCCATCGCCACCGCGGTCGGCGTGTCGCCATGGACGCAGATGGTGTCGGCGACGATCGGCAGCCGGGTGCCGTGGCGGCTTTCCACCGCCCCGTCCAGCACCATCCGCACCACCCGCGCGGCGGCCAGATCCGGGTCGTGGATCACCGATCCGGCCACAGTCCGCGGCGTCAGGGTGCCGTCATCCTCATAGGTGCGGTCGGCGAAAGCCTCGCGCGCCACGCGCAGCCCCACATCCTGCCCGGCGCGCTCCATGGCGCTCAGCGGCGGGACGACGAACAGCAGGGCGGGGTCCACCGCCTTGACCGCGCGGGCGATGGCGCCGGCCAGATCCGGCTCCACCGCCGCCATGTTGTAGAGCGCGCCGTGCGGCTTCACATGGGTCACCCGCTGACCCGACAGCGCGGCACAGGCCTGGAGCGCCCCCACCTGATAGGCGACCAGCCGTTCGACCTCGGTGGTGGTTATGCCGCGGATCACCCGACGGCCGAAGCCGGGGCGGTCCTCGAAGCCGGGATGGGCGCCGATGCGCACCCCCTTCTCCCCCGCCAGCCGGGCGGTGTCGGCCATGATGGTGGGATCGCCGGCATGAAAGCCGCAAGCGATGTTGGCGGAGGTGACGATGTCCAGCATCGCCCGGTCGTCGCCCATGGTCCAGGCGCCGTACCCCTCCCCCATGTCGCAATTCAGATCGATGCTCGGCATGGCGTTTCTCTCAAGTCAGTCAAACGAAGCTGTCGGGCGTTCTCACGCCGCCTCCGACTGTCGCAGGGAATGGATGAAGCCGGCAACCTCGCTGCGCATCGCCCCCATCTGCTCCGCCAGCATGCCGGCGGCGCCGTCCAGCTGGTTGGACGCGGCGCCGGTCTGCCCCGCCACGTCGGAGGTGGCGTTGACGTCACCCAGCAGGGCGCGCACCCCCTGCGCCGCCTCAGCAACGCCGCGGCCGATCTCCGCCGTCGCGGCATTCTGCTCCTCCACCGCCGCGGCGATGGAGGCGCTGATCTGGCTGAGGCTTTCCACCACGCGGGCGATCTCGACGATCTCGTCGGCGGCGGAGCCGGTGGAGCCCTGGATGGCGCGGATCTGCGTCTCGATGTCCTCGGTGGCCTTGGCGGTCTGGGTCGCCAGCGCCTTCACCTCGCCGGCCACCACGGCGAAGCCCTTGCCGGCCTCCCCGGCGCGCGCCGCTTCGATGGTGGCGTTCAGGGCCAGCAGGTTGGTCTGCTTGGCGATGGCATGGATCAGCGTCACCACCGCCGACACCCGGTCGGAGGCCTGGACCAGCCCCGCCACCTGCTCCGTCGCGCGGGTGGCCCGGCGCGAGGCCTCATCGGCGATGGATTGCGAATGCTGCGCCTGGGCCGAGATCTCGCGGATCGAGGCCACCAGTTCGTCCACCGCGGCGGCCATGCCGTCGACAGAGGAATTCACCGCAGCGGCGTTACCGGCGGCCTGCCTGCTGACCTGACCGTTGTGTTCCGCCACATCGGCAAGGTCGCGGGTGGCGGCGCCCATGCCGTCGGTGGTGCGCAGCACATCGCCCAGTACGCTGCCGACGCGCCGTTCGAAATCGTCGGCGACCGCGGCGATGGCGGCATGCCGCTCCGCCTCGGCCTGCCGGCGCATCGCGACCTGTTCGGCCTCCAGCCGCTGCTTGGCTGCACCTTGTTCCTTGAACACCTGGACGGCGGCGGCTATGCGGCCGATCTCGTCGCGACGGTCGAGCGACGGCACATCGACCGCCCCGTCGCCCGCGGCCAGCCGCGTCATCACCCCGGTCAGCCGGACGATGGGCCGGGTGGCGCCGCGCACCATCAGGAACAGCACGCCGCACAGCGCCACCAGCGCCGCCAGCCCACCGCCGGCCAAAAGCCATGCCCGCTCCCGCGCCTGGGCCTCCGCCCGGCGCGGTGAAAGGTGGATTTCCACCGTGCCGAGCGTATCGACGCGCGCGCCGTTTTTGCGCTGGATGTCGGCGCGGCGGACCAGCACCGACGGGTCGCCGTCCGACACGTCGCCGCTCTTGGCGAAGAGCTGTCCCTTGGGATCGAGCACCCGGCTGCCGAGATAGTCGGGATCGTTGGACAGCGCCGCCAGTTGCGCCGCGGCGGATTCGGCATCGACGTTCCACAACGGCTCGGCCAGCCCGCCGGCGATGACGCGGACGGTGACGGCGGCCCGGTCCTCCAACGCGGTGCGGGCATCCTCGCGGTTGACGGTGACGACGGCGGCTATGCCGGTCGCGCTGATGACCGTGACCATCAGGGCGATGGGAACGACGACACGCATGGCAAGGGTACGGCCCACACGCTGCAGCATCGGGAGACCTCCATTGTGGGTGACGGAAGGAAAGCGGAATCAGTCCCAGCCGGTGACGGCGCCGCCGATCAGGTTGAAGCCGAGCAGCCGGCCGCTGTCGTACAGAGCGAAGCCGCCGGCCGATTGCAGCAGCGCCGGCAGGCCGTCCACCATCTCGCGGTGGCGGGCCTGGATGCGTCCGGCCTCCGCCGCATCGACGGCGGTGAAGCGCAGCCGCTCGCCCGGTCGCATCTGTGCCAGCGCCGCGACGTCCGGCCCGACGACGCAGGCGATCTTGGGATAGCCGCCGGTGGTCTGCCGGTCGGCCAGCAGCACGATGGGCCGCCCGGTGCCCGGCACCTGCACCGCCCCCAAGGGAATGCCGTCCGAGGTGATGTTGAAGCCGCGGGCGTGTTCGATCACCGGGCCGTCCATCCGGCAGCCCATGCGGTCGGCCTCGTGGCTGACGGTATAGTCCTCTTCCAGGAAGGCTTCGATGCCGGCCGGGGTGAAGTAATCCTGCTGCGGACCCAGCATGACGCGCAGCCGCCCGCCGCGCGCCGGCAACAGCGACGGGTCGAGGCAGCGCTCTCCCCGATCCGCCGCCTGATCCAGGGCCA
The DNA here is from genome assembly GCF_051124815.1 of Azospirillum sp. B2RO_4. Classification (NCBI taxonomy): domain Bacteria; kingdom Pseudomonadati; phylum Pseudomonadota; class Alphaproteobacteria; order Rhodospirillales; family Azospirillaceae; genus Azospirillum; species Azospirillum sp. B2RO_4. The sequence continues at coordinate 236,341 of NZ_CP118488.1, forward strand.
GCGGCAGCCGGTCGCCGGCCTTCAGCGCGCCGCCGTCCTGCCCACCCATACGGCTGCGTATGTGGGTGGAGACGCTGCCCAGAACCGGCTGAAGGGCGAAGCCGCCCTCCACCGCCCAATAGCCGCGCATGCCGCTGCGCAAGGCACCGATGCGCAGGGTCTGCCCATCGGTCAGGCGAAGGCTGGTCCAGGCCGGTGCCGGATCGCCATCGACCGTCAACTCCACATCGGCGGCGACGGCTACGCGCACCGGCCCGCCCTCCACCACCACGCTGTCGCCGGCCAGGGTGAACTCCACCGCCCCCTCCCCCGGCCGGTTGCCGACCAGGGCGTTGGCGACGGCATGCAGCAGCGGATCGGCCGCACCGGCGACCGAAACGCCATAGCGCTGATACCCGACCCGCCCGCGATCCTGGATGGTGGAGCTGGGACCTGCGGCCACGATGCGCAGATGGCTGGTCATGCGGCGGCTCCCTGCAGCAGGGCGGCGGGTGCGGTCACCGTCTCACAGTCGGGCAGGTAGCCGCTGATTGCCTCCAGCCGGTCGAACTCGGCGGCGCTGATGGCGGTGAAGCGGATGCGGTCGCCGGGTGCCAGCAGGAAGGGCGGATCCCTCTTGAGATCGAAGGTCCTCGCCGGGGTACGGCCCAACAGGTGCCAGCCGCTGGGCATGGCGATGGGGGAGATCGCCGCCTGCGCCCCGCCCTGCATGACGCTGCCCGCCGGGGTGACCATGCGCGGGTTCTCGCGCCGCGGCTGGTGCAGCACCTCCGGCAATCCGCCGAGATAGGCGAAGCCGGGGGAAAAGCCCAGCATATAGACGCGGTAGTCGGCGGTGCAGTGCAGTCGCACCACCTCCTCGGCGCTCAGGCCCGACCGGCGCGCCACATCGTCCAGATCCTCGCCGTGGGCACCGCCGAAGGAGACCGGCACGATCCAGCGCAATTGCGGTTCCGACGCCGCCTGGGTCAGATCCGCCGCCAGTCCCAGCAAGGCTTGCCCCAGCGGCTCCGCCGCCGTCACCGCCGGATCGAACTGCACCAGGAGCGAGCGGTATGTTGGTACCGTCTCCACGATGCCGGGAAGGGCGGCGACGGCGATGCGGCGGTCGAGCCGGTGGACGGCGGCGTTCAGGTCCTGGGCGATGCCGTCGCCCAACTCGACGATCAGGGCGCTGTCCCCGGCCGCCCGCAGAACGGGGGCCGGAAACGAAGTGGTCACGCTCATGGCGGCTTCTCGAAGTCTGGTCGAAGGAGGGAAGGCGCCCGCCGGTCAGCGGGCGATCTTCAGCGGGCGTATTTGTCCAGGATCTGCTGATAGGCGCCGCTGGCCTTCATCGCCGCGACCCCCTTGTCGAAGTCGTCGCGCAGCTTTGTGGTGTCGCGCGCCTTGGTGAAGGCGATGTAGCTGGGGATGTCCTGCACCGCCGGGCTCAGTTCCTTCACCTTGTCCAGCGCGCCGGCCTGCTTCAGGAAATACTGCGCGACATAGCGGTTGCTCGGCATCACGTCGAAGCGGCCGGAGACCAGCTTCTTCACGTTGCTGTCGCTGTCGTTGGACTTCTCCACCGCAGGCAGCACGCCGGTCTTGATCGCGTCGTCGACGATGGAGCCGTAGCTGATCTGGTTGACCACGCCGAACTTGCGGTCGGCCAGCTTGGACAGGTCGCCGTCGAAGCTGACCGGGCTGTCCTTCGCCACGAACAGCGACACCACCTGCGGCACCAGCACCTGGGTGGAGTAGTTCAGGAACTGCTCGCGCTCCGGCGTCTTGTAAGCGGTGAAGATGGCATCCGCCCCGCCCTCGCGCACGGTGTCCAGTGCCCGCGCCCACGGCATGATCTCCACCGTCACGGAATGTCCGGCGGCCTTCATCGCCTCCGTCACGATGTCGTAGGCGATGCCGGCCGGCTTGCCGCCGTCATCATAGATCAGCGGCGGAAAGCTGAGCGCCACCATGCGCAGTTGGTCGGCCGAGGCCGGCGCCGCAGCTGCCAGCAGGCCGGCAGCGAGAATGGACGAGGACAGCAGGCGGGAGGAGAACGGACGCGGCATCGGGCAAGCCTCCACTGTTGCCGCGCAAGGCGGAATGCCCGCGCAGCGGCCGGTGTTGCAGGAAATTTGGAAGGGAGACGGAGTGGTCAGAGCACCGACAGGTGCGTGTTCAGCAGGTCGGTGATCAGCATGGCGCCGGGGCTGTGGGTGATGGCGATCGGCGGACGGGCATTGCGGATCGCGACCTGTGGCGTCACCCCGCAGGCCCAGAAGACCGGCACCTCGCCGGGCTCGATGGGAACCGCCTCGCCATGTTCGGGATCGGCGATGTCGCGGATGCCGATGGCGGCCGGGTCGCCGAAATGCACCGGCGCGCCATGCACCGACGGGAAGCGCGAGGTGATCTGGATGGCGCGGATGGCGTCCTTCGGCACCATCGGCCGCATCGACACCACCATGTTGCCGCGGAAGCGGCCGGCGGGGGTGCAGGCGATGTTGGTCTCGTACATCGGCACATTACGGTTCATCGCGATGTGCCGCACCGGCAGCCCGTCGGCCAGCAGCGCCTCCTCGAACGAGAAGGAGCAGCCGATCAGGAAGGCGACGAAGTCATCCTGCCACAGGTCGGTGATGTCGGTCGGCCCGTCCGCCAGCACGCCGTCGCGATAGACGCGGTAGCGCGGCACGTCGGTGCGGATGTCGATGTCGTGGCCGAGAGTCGGCAGGCGCGGATCGCCGACCTCCGACACCGCCAGCAGTGGGCAGGGCCGCGGGTTCGCCTGGCAGAAGCGCAGGAAGTCGCCGGCCCAATCCGCCGGCAGGATGGCGAGGTTCGCCTGGACATGGCCGGGGGCAAGCCCGGCGGTCTGGCCGCTGACGGCGCCGCTGCGGATGCGCAGGCGTTCGGCGGCGGCGGGGAAAAGGGGATTGCTCATGTGGATGGTCCGGGGGTTGGTGTGTGTGTGGAGGTTTTGGCTTCGCCTTGCCCCCACCCCGACCCTCCCCCGCTGGGCGGGGGAGGGGGTTAGGTGCTTGTTCGGGAGACTGGCGGCAGTCCCTCCCCCGCTCAGCGGGGGAGGTTAGGTGGGGGTCTAACTCCGCCCCCTCACATGCCCAGATACGCCTGCCGCACCTCGTCGTTGCCCAGCAGGTCCTGGCCGCTGCCTTCCATCACGACGCGGCCGGTCTGGATGACATAGCCGCGGTCGGCGATCTCCAGCGCGCGGTGGACGTTCTGCTCGACCAGCAGCACGGTGATGCCGCGGCGGCGGATCAGCTGGATGGTCTCGAAGATGCGGGTCACCAGCTTGGGCGCGACGCCCCAGGACGGCTCGTCCAGCATCAGCAGATCCGGCTGGCTCATCAGCCCGCGGCACATCGCCAGCATCTGCTGTTCGCCGCCCGACAGGGTGCCGGCCTGCTGTTTCCGCCGCTCGCCCAGCACGGTGAAGGTGTCGTAGGCGAATTGGAGCGTTTCCTCGCGTTTTGCCGCATCGCTGGTGGTGAAGCCGCCCAGCATCAGGTTCTGTTCCACGGTCAGGCGGGGGAACAGTCGGCGCCCTTCCGGCACCAGCACCAGCCCGCGCTTCACCCGCTCATGGGCTGGCACGGCGGAGATGTCCTGGCCCTTCAGCAGCACCGACCCGCCATCGAGAGCGTTCAGTCCGGCGACGGCGCGCAGCGTGGTGGACTTGCCGTTGCCGTTGCCGCCGACCAGCGCGACGATCTCGCCCCGCTTCAGGGTCAGGCTGATGTCGCGGATGGCCGGTACCCGGCGGTAGCTGGACTGGATGTTGCGGACCTGCAGCATCGCCTCGCCCGGCGGTGCGACGACCACGGGGCGGACGGGTTCGGACAGCGTCGGTTGGAGCATCGTCTCACTCCCCCAGATAGGCGGCGATCACCGCCGGGTTCTCGGCAATCTCGGCCGGTGTGCCGTCGGCGATCTTGGCACCATAATCCAGCACAAGCATCCGGTGGGCGATGGGCATGATGCCCTCCATCACATGTTCGACGATGATGCTGGCGATGCCGCGCTGGTGGATGCGGTGGACCAGTTGCGATGCCTCCCGCACCTCGGTCGGGTTCAGTCCGGCCATCACCTCGTCCAGCAGGATCAGCTTCGGTTCGGTGGCGAGCGCGCGGGCGACCTCCAGCCGCTTCTGTTCCGACACCGTCAGGTCGGACGCCGGAGTGTCCGCCCGGTGCGACAGGCCGACGAAGGCCAGTTCCTCTTCGGCCCGGTCGCGGGCTTCGGCCACCCGCTTGTTGCGCAGCATGGCGCCGACCATGACGTTCTCCAGCGCGGTCATCGACTGGAAGACGCGGACGATCTGAAAGGTACGGGCGATGCCAAGCGCCGCCGCGGCCTCCGGCGTCGAGCCGGTGATGTCGTGCCCCTCGAAGGCGATGCGGCCGGTGGTGGGGGTGTGGAAGCCGGCGAGACAGTTGAACAGCGTGGTCTTGCCGGCGCCGTTCGGGCCGATCAGCCCGATGATCTCGCCATGATGGACGATGAAGCTGATGTCGCGGTTGGCGACCAGTCCGTCGAAGGCCTTGCCCAGGCCGTCGACGGCAAGCAGGGGAGCGGTGTTCACGGGCGGACCTCCAACTTCCCGGCCTTCACCGGATCATGCTTTGCCCCCGGAAGGTGGCGGCGCAGGTCGCCCAGCAGGCCCAGCACGCCGGACGGGCTGAACACGGCGACCAGGATGATCATGGCGGCGTAGATGATCATGTCGGTGCCGGAGCCGGTGCTGCCGAACAGGGTGCGGCTGTATTCCTCGATGGTGATGAGGATGACGGCGCCCAGCACCGGCCCGGTCAGCCGGCCCACCCCGCCCAGGATGGCGATCAGCGCAATCTTGATGGAGATTGTCCCGGCGAAGACGGAGCCCGGGTCGATGAACATCTCCTTCTGGGCGTAGAAGCTACCGCCCATCGCGGTCAGGAACGCCGACACCGACAGCGCGATCAGCTTGTAGCGGGTCAGGCTGACGCCGAGAGCGCGGGCGGCCTCCGGCTCGTCCTTGATGGCGCGGAAATAATAGCCGATGTGGCTGCGCTCGATCGCCCAGGACACCAGCACCGTCAGCACCAGCAGGCCGAGGATGATGTAGTAGTAGGGCAGCTTGGACAGGAAGATCAGCCAGCCCCAGCCGCTGCGGTCCATCGGCAGATAGAGGCCGACGGCGCCCTCCAGGAAGTCGCTGTTGGTGACCAGGATCTGCATGATCTCCGCCACCGCGATGGTCGCCATGGCGAAATAATGCCCCTTCAGCCGGAAGCAGGGCCAGCCCATGACCAGCGCGAACAATGCCGCCACCAGCCCGCCGGCCAGGGCGCCGATCCAGGGCGTCAGCCCCAGAGTCGTCAGCAGCATGGTCGAGGTGTAGGCGCCGATGCCGTAAAACACCGCATGGCCGAGCGAGACCTGACCGGCATAGCCGCCGACGATGTTCCAGGCGACGCCCATCTGGGCGCCCATCAGGATCAGGATCAGGAAATTCTGCTGCGACGGCTCGGTGATCGCCAGCGGCAGGACGGCGGCAAGCGCCAGCAGGGCGCCGGTGCCCATCGCTTTACGTGAGAAGTTGGTTCCGGTCGTCATCAGGCTTTCCCCAGCAGGCCGCGCGGACGCACCAGCAGCACGACCAGCAGCAGCGACAGCACGATGGCGGTCTTGTATTCCGGGCCGATCAGGAATCCGCCAAGCACCTCGATCAGTCCGACGATGATGCCGGCCAGGAAGGCGCCGGTGACGCTGCCGAAGCCGCCCAGCACGACCACCACGAAGGCGATCAGGATGAAGTTGGATCCCACCTCGGGGAAGATCGGGAAGAAGGTGGCGATCAGCCCGCCGGCCAGACCGGCGCAGGCGGCGCCGATGCCCCAGGCAAGCGCGAACATCTTCTGCCCGTCGATGCCCATCAGGGTGGCCGCCTCACGGTCGATGGCGGTGGCCTCCAGCGCGGTGCCGAGCCGGGTGCGGTGCAGGAACATCCACAGGGCGCCGGTGACGCCGACCGCCCCCAGCGCCGCCACGAACTGCGGCAGGCCGAACTGGACGGGACCGAGCGCGATGTTGCCGCTGACCAGGCTGTGCGGGATCAGCCGGTGGTCCGGCTTCCAGAAGAACTGCGCCAGACCGCGCAGCAGGATCATCAGACCGAAGGTCGCAAAGATTTGCGACAGCATCGGCGCCTTCAGGATGCGGCGGATCACCGTCTGGTAGACGATGACGCCCACCGCGAACAGCAGCAGGGCGGTCAGGGGAAGCGCCACGATGGGGTCGATGGCGAAGAGGGCGAAGGCCCAGAAGCTGGCATACATGCCCAGCATCAGGAATTCGCCATGGGCGAAATTGACGATGTCCATCACGCCGAAGATCAGCGTCAGGCCCACCGCAACCAGGGCATAGATCAGCCCGATCAGCAGGCCCGAGACGAGCACTTGGATGAGAATGTCTGCGGTCATTGCCGCGCCCCTTTTGCGGTCAGGGTGGGCCGGAGGAGCTTTGGCGGGCCGGATGTCTACCAGCCAAAGCTCCAATGAAAAAAGCGCCGGGTCAGCGTCCGTCCCAGGCCGGCATCGGGTAGACGACCGGCTTGGTCGCCACGTCGAACGGCCACACCGTCACATACTGGCCGCCCTGGACCTGGACGATGATGCCCTGGCCCAGTTCGTTCTGGCCGTTGGCGTCGAACTTGACGCCCTTCCACGGCATGATGAGGCCGCTGGCCGGGATGTCGGTCTTCTGAAGCGCCTCGCGGATCGCGTCGGGCTTGGTCGAGCCGGCACGGTCCAGCGCGTCGGCCAGCACGGCGATGCCGGTGAAGGCGCGGGCGGAGTTGCCGTTGAAGTTCACGCCGGAGCGCTGGTGCATCAGGTCGTTGACCTGTTTGATCAGCGGGTTGCGCTCGGCCTGATCGAGCGCCCAGACCTCGCGGCTGATGACGAACTCGCCATCCTTGCCCATGGTCTTCAGGAACTCGCTGTCGTTGAAGCCGGCGTCGTTGGCCAGCAGCATCTTGGGCGAGAAGCCGAGTTCCTTGTAGGTCTTCATCGACAGGATGGCGTCGCCGAGATAGCTGGACTGCATGATGACCGCCGGGGCGGCGGCCTTGATCCGCTGCACCTCCGACGTCATCTGCGTCGTCTTAGCCGGGTAGAGGATCTTCTCGGCGATGGTGAAGCCCTGCTCCTCGGCCAGCTTCACCTGCAGCTTGGTCGTCTCGTTGCCCCACAGCGTGTTCTCGTTGAACAACGCGACGCTGCGCAGCTTGTCGCCGGTCTTCTTCTCCATGTCGTGCAGGAAGGTGAAGAAGTTGCCGACGAACAGGTCGTCATGCGGGGTGGTGCGGAAGAACCATTTGAACTTGCGCTGGGTCAGCGAGGCCGACGAGGACTCGCCGTTCAGGAAGGGCACGCCATAGCGTTCGGCGACCTGGCTGGCGGTGGCGGTGACGTTGGAAAAATAGGCGCCGGTCAGCGCCACGACCTTCTCGCTGGTGATCAGACGCTCCGCCTCGGTGGCGCCGACCTGCGGGTTGCCCTGATGGTCGCCGAAGATCAGCTTGATCTTGGCGCCGTGCAGGTGCGGCAGGCCGATTCCGGCGACCAGACCCGGCGGGGCGGGGATTTCCTTGTTGATGATGGCGGCGGCCAGTTCGGCGGCGGCCTTCAGTTCCACGCCGGTGGAGGCGGCAGCACCGGTCAGCGGATAGATCACGCCGATGCGGATCTCGTCTTCGGCATGGGCCGACGCGGTGCCGAAGCCGATGCCGGTCAGCGCGGTCGTGGTCAGCAGGGCCGCCGCGGCCAGCAGGCGCTTGATCGTCTGCCGGCGGGTGGGAACCTTGGCGTTGGCGTTCGCCTGGAAATCGGGCGTGCGGGTGGGTTCGGTGATCGCTGCCGCGAACCGCATCGTGAATCTCCTCTGTTCAGTGCCTTGGTGGCTTGCGGCGCGTGCCTTTGCGGCTGTTTGGTGCGCCTCTGACAGGATGATGACACGAACAGTCTTGGGTCCGTCCAATCGTATGTTTTGATCTGGATTGATAAACAGCGACGATCAATCGCTTGCTAATGCGCGCGGGTCACTCGGCGGCGCGGGGCGCCTCGTTGCCGGTGGTCGCCTCGTAATGAGCAGCGACCTCGGCCGCCAGATCCGCGACCACCGACGCCATATGGTTCTCCGCCGTGGCGGAATGGGCGGCACAGAAGGTCATGCCGGGCAGGGTCGCCTGCGACCGGATCAGCCGCAGCCGTCCCTCCGCCAGTTCGCGCTGGACGATGACGGTGGGGATCACGCTGACGCCGACCGCATCCACCGCCATCCGCACGACGCTGGCCAGCGAGCTGTTGCCAAACATCCGCACCGGCAGGCCGATGGATGAGAACATCTCCCGGATCACGCCATAGGGCTGGGTGGTGCGAGAGAAGGTGATGATCGGCCAAGCCGCCAGATCGGCCAGCGACACCGGCTCCGCCGGCAGCGACAGTGCCGGGCTCGCCACCCAGCCCAGCGGGTAATTGCCGACCGGGATCGCCCTGAACCGCACGTCGGTGTAGGAGGCCAGCATCACCGCCACATCCAGCTCATGCCGGGCGAGCGCGTCGCGCAGACTGGGTGAGGTTTCCACCTCGATCTCCAGTGACACGGCGGGGTAGAGGGCGTTCAGCCGCTCGATCAGCTGGCTCAGCCATGTGTGGACCACCGTCTCAGCCACGCCCAGTCTGATGACGCCGCGGATGGCGCTGCGGTCCGCCACCGCGGTCAGCAGCTCCGACCGCAGAGCCATCATCTTCTCGGCATAGGTCAGCAGGACCATCGCCTGCGGCGTCGGCGCCACCCGCCGGCCGACGCGCTCGAACAGCACCACGCCCAACTCGTCCTGAAGCTGGGCGATGCGGGCGGAGACGGCGGGCTGGGTGGTGTTCAACCGCTCCGCCGCCCGGCGAAACCCGCCGAGCCGCATCGTCCATATGAAGGTCTCCAGCGATTTCAGGTCCAGCATGCCTCACCCATCCCCGTTCCGGATCCTCGCATGCCGCACCGTCATCGCCGGCTGCCCTCAATCCTCGTCGGCCAGCGTCGCCAGTTCCGCCTCCAGCACCGCCAGCCGCTCGCGCAACCGGTCACGCTCGGCCTCCAGAGCCTCGCGGCGGCTGACATGGTCGATGGCCTTGTTCCGCAGGTCGCGCTTGAAGCGCACGATCTCCGGCCGGGTGACGTCGGGCCGGATCAGGTTGCGCTGATCGGCCAGCCGCAGTTGCTCGCTGGTGAGCGTGGCGAGCTGATAGACGGTGGCATAGCTCGGCGGCAGCTTCGGTCCCGGCAGGCGTCCGCTGTCCACCGCCTCCGCCACCATGCGCAGCTGATAGGCGACCTGATAGCCGAAAGGCAGTTCGTTCTCGACCATCGCCTGGAACTCGCCATGCGGCAGCCGGGCCCGCGCCTGGACCAGATAGCGGCCGATCAGCAGGAACTTCTCCTGCGCGCTGCGCCAGAGGGTGGAGATTTCCTGGACGAACTCCTCGCGCCGGACGAGGTCGACCGTCGCTTCCGACATGCGCTCGATCCGCTCGTCCACCGCGATGTGGCGGCGTGCCTGGGCCTTGGAAACCTGTTTGAACCCGCTCATTGCGCCAGCTCCAGTTCATGGCGGACGAAGGCCCAGACGCCGGCGACATGCTCGGCCCCCTTGCCCCCCTTCAGCTCCAGCAGGCCGAGACCGCGGCCGGCGGTGAACTGGATGTCCTCATAGTCCGGCACCTCGACCGGGCAGATCCGGCCATCGCCAAGCAGCTTGCGTTGCGCCTCGGTGAAGCCGCGGGTGCGCGGCTTGACGCGGTTCATGACGAAGGCAGCGTTCTTGCCATAGCGGCGGACGAAGCGCATCCAGGGCCGGACGGAATCCAGGTCATCGTCGCTCTGCCCGGTCGGCACAACGATCAGGTCGGAGGACAGCGCCAGCAGCTTGAACTCCTCCGGATGGTCCTCGATCGACGGTGGCGTGTCGATCACCAGCAGGTCGAAGCCCGCGATGCCGTCCAGCGCCGCCCGGATGTCGGTCGGCGTCATGCCCGCTTCGAAATGGGTGATGGACGCCATGCCGTCCGGACGCTTGGCGAACCACTTGGTCAGGCTGCGCTGCGGATCGAGATCCAGCGTCGCCACCGCGCAGCCGTCGAGCGCCGCCGCCACCGCGATGTTGCGGCTCAGCGTCGTCTTGCCGATCCCGCCCTTCGGGCCATTGACCAGCAAGCGCTTCACCGGCCCGTGTCCCGTGTCGTTGCTCATTCCCATGCCCCTTATCGCCATCGGCTGTCGGCCCCTTTTACCAAAGCCCGCCCGTGGCGCAAATCTAAGACATGTCTTAGCTTCGCACCGCCGGTACAGGGTGTCGCCCCTGCCACAGATGCGCAAGTTAAGACAGAAATCGCTGCCATCATCGCATACGACGCATCGCCGACGCCAGCACCGGTCGCACCGCGGCGCGTCCACCGCCCAACTCTCCGGTCCGCTCCCCGGCCATCGCGATTGCCCGCAACCGCTCGGCCAAAGCCCGTTCGGCGGCGCAGGCCTCCTCGCACAACGCGCGGATCTCGGCGATGCTCGGCCGCCATTTGCGGGTCCGGCGCCAGCGACGTGCCGCCTGATCGATGGCCCAGGCAGGAAACTCGCCCAGATCGTCCGCCCAGTCCATCGCGAGCAATTGCTCCACCTCCGGTGTCGTCGCCTTGGCCGGAAAGTGGCTGAGCAGCGCCAGCACGCGGCCCAGCAGATGGTTGGCCGGCGCCGGCGCCAGGATGGTTTCGTCGATTTCCGCAAGCGCCCGCCGGGCCAGTGCGGCATGACGCTGCGTCACCCCGTCGGGCGGCGTCCAATCCTCCACGACGTCGGCGAAGCCGTCTTCGGTGAAGCGGCTGTGGCGCCCGACCTGTCCGCGGTCGAGCAGCCGTTGCAGCGGCTCCGGCAGCGCCTCGCGCAGCATGCGGCTCCGCAAGGACGGGGCCATCGCCGGATCGAAGGGCAGCGGCAGGCTGGGCGGAGCGGCGGGAGTCGCCGGGAACGGGTGCAGGTTGCTCATGCGATTCCCCAGGGATTGGCGGGAGTGGCCGATTGGCCGGCGTTCAGACGCGCGGCGACGCTGGCCCAAGCCGACAGGCGCTGCTCCGCATTGGCGGCCGCGGCGGATGCTCCGGCGGATGTAGCGGCGGATGTCGATGGGCGGGAAGCGGCGCGCGCACCGCGGTTGCCCGATCCGCGGATGGTTGCCGCGGGCTGTGGCGCCATACTCCCGGCGTCCTGCAACAGCCAGGACCGCCACGCTGCGGCCGGATCGCGGTAGCGATAGCCATGAGCCCGGCATTGCTGGACGAAGCGCTCGGCATGTCCATCGACGTCCAGATCGGGAAAGCGCCCCGCCGCCCACTCGCGATCTGCGGTCGGCGGCGTCCAGTCCTGCGGAACCGGCTCGGCGACCTGCGTCGTCCCCACGTCCGCACGCCGGTGGAGCGTGTCAGGAATCTGTTCTGGTTCAGGCTGTTTGTGACTCGCTGCTGAACAGGGGGAGTCCGCCGTTGAGTCAGCGGGGGTGTCCACCCCTGCACCATCACCGGCCTTCTCGTCCGCCGCGTTCTCGGCGATCAGCGCCAGCCGATAGCGACAGCTCAGCCGGCCACCGTTGGTCGAGCGGCGGTGTTCGATGCCGACCAGCCCGAGCGCCTCAAGCCGGCCCAGGATCCGGTTGACGGTCGGTCGGCTGCGCTTCAGCTTGTCCGCCAGCGTCGCCTGCGACGGCCAGCACACCCCCGCCTCGTCGGCGTAGGTGCTGAGCGCCGCCAGCACGGCAAGGCCGTCGGCGTCTAGGTCGGGGTGGTCGAGCCACCAGGCCGGGATCCGGCCCCAGCGGTTCGGGTTCGTGCTGCTGTCAGTCATCTGTGGCGATACTCCTCCGCGCCATCCGCGCAAGATCGGACGCATGGACGGCCGCATGTCTGGCCGTCACCTTTGGTTCAGAGGATTCGAAGCGGTTGATGGCAGAGTCGAATCGCGGGCAGCTGCTCCATGACCACCCCATGGAGCGGCAGCCCGCGCTTGCTGAGCGACAGCCCGCGACCGTAAAGCCCCTGCCCGCGACCATGGAGCATCGGCTCGCGGTTCCTCTCCGAATCGGAATCCTGATGCCTTTGCCCGCGCTCCTGAAGCCTTTGCCCGCGATTTGCCGCCCACCAAATGCCCGCGATGCTGGAGCAACAGCCCGCGATTGACCGCGGATGGCTTGAAACGCGAGCAATTCGGCCCCTCCCGCAACCGTCCCCACCTCTCATGGAGCGGCAGCCCGCGGTTCCACCCGGCGCGCCTGCCGTCCGCCGGCGCCGATTCTCCCCGATTCTTCAAGGAGTCGCGGTCACGCACCCCGGCAAGACCGGCTTTGCGGCCCAATCGCGGGCTGTCGCTCCATAACCGCGGGCCGTTGCTCCATCATCGCGGGGTACGGCGCCATATGCGCGGGCTGTCGCTCCATCCCGGATGCGGTAATTTCTCCGCGTTCTGTTGCACCGGCGGGGCCGCCGCGCCATGGTTACTCCCGACATCCGGAGACGTTCATGACCAAGATGGCCCCGACCAGCGCCGCGCAGCTCATACTGTTCGAGCTGGAAGACCGTTCGCAATCACACCTGATCGCGCTCTACGATCTGGCGCCGCGCTTCGTCTTCGTCTCCCGCGACAACGACAAGGAAAAGGCCGCCAAGGACAAGGGCGAGCTGGTTACCAAGGACAACTTCATCAAGTCGGTGCGGCGCGAGTTCGCCTTCCGTGGCCGTAACTACCGCCTGACCGTCCAGCCCGCCCGTATCGACCGGCTCAGCACCGCGAAGAGGGACGACCGTGCCCCCGGCGCCGGGCCGGATCTGGTCGAAGTCGAGATCTTCCCGTCGGAGCGCGAGCAGGTGGTGGAGCAGGTCGTCCGCCGCCTTGCCATGGACCGTTCGCGCCTGTCGCTGACCGGCGAGAACCGCGACAAGGTGCAGATGCGCTTCAGCCTCTACGAGATCCAGCGCGAACTGCGGGCGGTCAACCACACCCTGTCGATCCAGGACATCCGCGAATCCCTGACCATCCTGGCGCGGTCGCGCATCATCATCTCCACCGGCGGCAGCGCCGAGCCGGGCAAGAAGAGCCGCGGGCAGAACCTGCTGGAATCCACTGCCTTCCCGGTGCTGGCAATCCGATCGCGCCCGGATCTGGTTGATGAGGATGGCGGGGTCGAGGAGACCTATCTGGAATTCAACCCGCTGGTCTCCGCCGCCATCCGCGACCTGGAGTTCAAGCCGGTCTCCTACGCTTGGCTGATGAAGCTGAAGTCGCCGGTGTCGCGCTGGCTCTACAACCGCCTGTCGATCGAATACGACACCGCCGACGACGAGGCGAAGCCAATCTCGATCAGTGCTGACGAGATCATCAAGAACAGCGGCATGAACGAGTGGTCGCGCCGCCGTGATACGCTGCGCGTGGTGACATCCGCCGTCGACGCGCTGGTGGAGGAGGGGATCCTCGACGTCGCCGACAAGGAATACACCAAGGTCGGCAAGCGCATCGACGCCATCGACTATGTGCTGACCCCGTCGCAGAAGTTCCTGGATCAGGTCCGCCGCGGTCGCCGGGTCCAGACCACCAACATCGACCTGCTGAAGCAGATCGTCGGCAACGCCATGCGTCCCGACGGCTTCGTGCCTCTGAAGGCGGGAGAGGCGGCGGAGGTGCGCACCAAGCGCGCCAAGCGGCTCGCCGATCCGGCCAAGCCGGCGCAGGCCGCGTTGCCGCTGCCGAAGAAATAGCGTTAGCGCGCCAGAAGACGCCGCGCCAGCAACGTCACCGCCGTTCCCAGCAGGGCGCCGGCCAGCACGTCGGACGTCCAATGCCGGTTCCGGACCACCCGTCCGCCGGCGAGTGCCGCCGCCGTTCCGTAGATCATCAGGCTTTGGGCCGGCGACCGGCTGACGGTGGCGAGCGCCGTCGCCGCGGCAAAGGCGCTTGCCGCATGTCCGGACGGCAGCGACCGCGCGCTGATGCGCCACCCCGGCTTGCGGCGCGGGGGGCATTCATCCGGGCGACGACGCTTCACATAGCGCTTGATCGAGCGGCTGGCGGTCGCGGTCACCACCAGCCCGGCGACGCCGACGCTGCCGGCGCGGCGCAGATCCGCGTGACCGCTCAGCAGCCCGACGATGCCGGCGATGGCGAAGCCGGGGATCAGCACATGCCGCTTTATGACGTAATGGCCCGCGGTTGCCAGCGCATGGCCCACCGGACCGGGATCGCAGGTGACGATTTCGTGGACCTGCGCGTCGAGCGCATCGACGGCGGTCAGTGTCGGCTGAAGGATGGCGGGAACCGGGTTTCCGCCATAGCCGATGCCGCCGCCCGGATTCTCGATCGCAGTCTGTTCGATGATGTCGCTCAACGCCGGTCCTCTGCCTTCTGCGCCGCAACATGGGCGCCTCAGAGGAACGCGGGGCGAGCGGCGGCGGTTCCCTGAGCCTGTCTGCCTGAACGACGCTCCACTCTCGACAGGACATCCCATAGGATATCATCTGCATTGCCCTCCGTAAGGGATCCACCCATAATCACCGGAATGAAGAGAGCTGTCCTCGACACCAACATTCTGACCGCAGGCTTGCGGAGTCGGCGGGGCGCCTCATTTGCGGTGCTGAGCCTTCTTGCCGATCGACAGTTCACTGCATTGGTGACCACAGCCCTGTTCCTGGAGTACGAGGCGGTGTTGAAGCGGCCTGAACAGTGTGAGGTTCACGGACTGAGCGGGGCGAATCTGGATGGTCTGCTAAGCGAATTGGCAGCAGTTCTGGAGCCGGTTGACGTGCGTTTCACATGGCGGCCCCAACTTTCCGATCCTGCCGACGAAATGGTGCTGGAGGCGGCGGTCAATGGCCGGGCAGACGTGCTGGTAACCCATAATGTTCGGGACTTTGCCAGTGCGGCACCGCGGTTTGGCATCCCGGTTCTCAGGCCGGCGGAGTTCCTGCGAGGAGCAGCGATATGAGCAAGGCGACCTATCCCCTCAAGCTGCCCGCATCCGTCAAGGATGCCGCCGCCCGGCTGGCCCGCGAGGATGGCGTATC
Source organism: Azospirillum sp. B2RO_4 (assembly GCF_051124815.1). NCBI lineage: Bacteria > Pseudomonadati > Pseudomonadota > Alphaproteobacteria > Rhodospirillales > Azospirillaceae > Azospirillum > Azospirillum sp. B2RO_4. The sequence goes on from NZ_CP118488.1 coordinate 251,484, forward strand.
ACTGAACCAGTGGATCGCTGCGGCTGTGGCCGAGAAGGTCGGTGCCGTCGAAACGGCTGCCTCCTTCCTGAAAGCCCGTGCCGGCGCCGCAACGGGTGCGGGCCTGCGGTCATTTTTGGAGCGGGTGCCGGACCGGCCGCCCCAGACGGGTGACGAATTGGAGCGATGACACTCGCTTTGGGACGGCTCCGGCCAACGGCGCCGCCCCAAAACCGGTACAAAAGGATCAGCCCTGCGCCGGCCGCCAGCCGGCGAAGGCGTCCAGCACCGCCGTCAGCACCCTCTGCAACCGCTCCGCCCGGTCGGGCAGATAGGCGAAGGGCGGCGCCTCCTCGTCCATGTAGCGGTCCTGTGCCAGTTCCATCTGGACGGCGTGGACGCCGTCCGCCGGCCGGCCGTACCGGCGGGTGATGTGGCCGCCGACGAAGCGGCCGTCGGCGACACAGGTCAGCCCCTCCGCCGCCGACGCACTTTCCATCGCTGCGACGACGCGGGCGATCAGGGCGGGGTCGGCGCTGGTGCCGCGTGCGGTGCCCAGATTCAGGTCGGGCAACCGCCCGTCGAACAGCCGCGGCACATGGCTGCGGATAGAGTGGGCGTCGAAGAGCAGGGCGAAGCCGTGCCGGGCCTTCACCCGCGCCAGTTCCGCTGCCAGCGCACCGTGATAGGGCTGCCAATAGCCCTCCACCCGCTGCGCCACCTCCGCCGCGTCGGGCGCCTGCCCGTCGCGGTAGAGCGGTGTGCCGTCGAACAGCACATCCGGGCACAGGCCGGTGGTCGCCTGACCGGGATACAGGCTCTCGCCCGTCGATGCCCGGTTGAGGTCGACGACATAGCGCGAATAGCGCGCGCTCAGCAGCGTTGCCCCCATATCTTTCGCAAAGCCGTACAGGCGCGGGATGTGCCAGTCGGTGTCGCGGAGGGTCAGCGCCTCCTCCGTCAGGCGTTCGGCCAGTCCGGGGGAAAGCTCGGTGCCGCAATGGGGCATGCTGATGATCAGCGGCCCGTCGCCCTGCACCAGTTCGAAGATTTTATCCGTCATCATGCGGTCTCCAGTTCCACCGGCATCAGATGGTCAAGCGCACCGTTGCGCACCAGGGCGCCGATGGCGGCCAGATCCGGGGCGAAGTAGCGGTCGACCTCATAGCGCGGCACCTCGGCGCGGATGGCGGCGATGGCCTGCTCCAGCCGGTCGGCGGTCTTCAACGGGCGATGGAACTCCAGACCCTGAATCGCGGCCAAAAGCTCTATACCGACGATGTCGGCGACGTTGCCGGCGATGTCGCCCAGACGGCGCGCCGCGAAGGTCGCCATGCTGACATGGTCCTCCTGGTTGGCGGAGGTCGGCAGGCTGTCGACACTGGCGGGGTGGGCCAACGACTTGTTCTCCGACGCCAGCGCCGCGGCGGTGACATGGGCGATCATGAAGCCGGAATTCAGCCCCGGCTCGGCGACCAGGAAGGGCGGCAGGCCGCTGATGGTGGTGTCGATCAGCATGGCGATGCGGCGCTCGGCGAGCGCGCCGATCTCCGACGCGGCGATGGCGAGCTGGTCGGCGGCCATCGCCACCGGCTCTGCATGGAAATTGCCGCCGGACAGCACCTCGCCGGTGTCGACCAGAACCAGCGGGTTGTCGGTAACGCCGTTGGCCTCGATCACCAGCGTGCGCGCCGCCTGCCGCATCTGGTCCAGAACCGCGCCCATCACCTGCGGCTGGCAGCGCAGGCTGTAGGGGTCCTGCACCCGGTGGCAGTCGGGGCCCTGGTGGCTGGCGTTCAGCTCGCTGCCGGCCAGCACGTCGCGGAAGGCGGCGGCGACGGCGATCTGGCCGGGCTGGCCGCGCAGCGCGCTGATGCGGGCGTCGAACGGACGGTGGCTGCCCTTGACCGCCTCGACCGACAGCGCACCGGCGACCAGCGCCGCCTTGAAGGTGCGCTCGATCTCGAACAGGCCGGCAAGCGCCAGACCGGTCGACACCTGGGTGCCGTTGATCAGCGCCAGGCCTTCCTTGGCCTTCAGGTCGAACACCGGCAGGCCAGCGATGCGCAGCCCTTCCTCCGCCGGCAGGGTTTCGCCCTTCACCCGGACATGGCCGATGCCGAGCAGCACGCCGCACAGATGGGCCAGCGGCGCCAGATCGCCCGACGCGCCGACGGAGCCCTTGCCCGGCACCACCGGCAGCACGTCGGCCTCATAGAGCTTCAGCAGCGCATCGACCAGCGCCGGGCGGACGCCGGAGGCGCCGACGGCGAGGCTGACCGCCTTGATGACCAGGATCAGCCGCACCACGCCATCGGCCAGCGGAGCGCCGACGCCGGTGGCGTGCGACAGGATCAGGTTGCGCTGGAGCGTCTCCAGATCCGACGCCGCGATGTGGGTGTGGGCCAGCTTGCCGAAGCCGGTGTTGACGCCATAGACCGCCTCGTCGCCGCCGGCGATCTTGTCGATCAAGGCGCGGGAGCGCTCCATCCGCGGATAGGCCGCCGGGTCGAGCGTCAAGGCCGGACGGCCGCGATAGATGCTGCGCAGCGTGTCGAGCGACAGCGCGCCCGGAACCAGAGTGATGCTCTCGCTCATCCCAGAAGTCTCCCAAGTGTCTTTTTGAAGCGGTCGGCGATCTCCTCCTCGCGCGGGTGGCGGCGGTCGCGGACGATTGCGCGTCCGGCGATCACCACGTCACGCACGAGGGGGGCGTTGCCGGCAAAGATCCAGCTGTCGAGCAGCGCATCGCCCTTGCGCGCCGCCAGCAGCGGGTGGTCGGTGTCGAGCACGACGAGGTCGGCACGCAGTCCGGCGGCGATACGCCCAGCCTCGAATCCGGTGGCCTGCACGCCGCCGGCCTGGGCATCCTCCACCAGCCGGCGCGCGGTGGAACGGCGGGGGCCGCCGGCCAGCACGGTGCGCCGCTCGCCGGTCAGGCGCGTGCCGTATTCCAGCCAGCGCAGATCCTCCACCGGGCTGACGGAGATGTGGCTGTCCGAGCCGATGCCCCAGCGCCCGCCCTGCGCCATGTAGGATTCGGCGGCGAAAAAGCCGTCGCCCAGATTGGCCTCGGTGGTCGGGCACAGGCCGGCGACGGCGCCGCTGGCGGCCACGCCGGCCACCTCGCCCTCGGTCATATGGGTGGCGTGGATCAGGCACCAGCGGCCACCGACCGGCTGGGTCTCCAGCAGGTGCTCCACCGGACGGCGGCCATGGTGGGCGAGGCAATCCTCCACCTCCCGGCGCTGCTCGGCGATGTGGATGTGGATGGGGCCTTGCGGGTTGGCGGCAACGGTCTCGGTCAGCAACCCGTCCGGCACGGCACGCAGCGAGTGCGGGGCGATGCCGAGTTGCACGTCGTCGGCTTCGCCATAGGTGCGGCGCAGGGCCTCGGTCAGCCGCGCGAACCCTGCCCCGTCATGGATGAAGCGGCGTTGTCCGGCGGTCGGCGGCGTGCCGCCGAAGCCGGACGAATTGTAGAGCACCGGCAGCAGCGTGATCGGCAGCCCGGCCGTCCGCGCGGCGGCGACGGCGCGATGGCTCATCTCCGCCGGGTCGGCGTATGGGCGCCCGTCGCGGTCATGGTGCAGGTAATGGAATTCGGCGACGGCGGTGAAGCCGGCCTTCAGCGTCTCCACATAGAGCTGTGCGGCGACCGCCTCGAACTCCTCCGGCCCCATGCGGTCGAGCGCGCGGTACATCACCTCGCGCCAGCTCCAGAAGCTGTCGGAGCCCTCGCCGGAGCTTTCGCCCATCCCGGCGATGGCGCGCTGGTGGGCATGGGAATGCAGGTTGGCGATGCCGGCGACCGCCGCCCCGGCGAAGCGCTCCGCACCGGCCGGGCAGGCGGCACCGGGCGTCGCCGAGACGATCCGGCCGCGCTCGTCCGTCGTGACCAGCACATCCTCCGCCCAGCCGTCCGGCAGCAGCGCCGAGGCAAAAAACAGGTTGCTCATGAGGGCGCCCTCGCTATTATAGACAACACTATACAAGTATAGGCAACCTGCTGCCAAGAGCCTTCCTTCGACAGCGCGTTTCTCTACGCCCGGCGGCAATCTCCCTCTCCCCCCCGGGGAGAGGGTCGGGGTGAGGGGGATGCACAGGAAGGATTTTTGGTAAAGGGCCGCCACGCGTCCCCCTCACCCTAACCCTCTCCCCGGGGGGGAGAGGGGACTGGACCGAGTAGGAAGGAGCCGAAGATGCCGACCAGCGCGCCGTGGGATTCCCTGTGGATCGACCTGTCCGTCGCGACGATGAACGACGGGGACGGCTATGCCGCCATCGCCGACGCGGCGGTCGGCATCAAGGATGGCCGCATCGCTTATGTCGGGCCGCGCGCCGATCTTACCGACGCGCCGAACGCGCTGGCGACCGAGGTCCATTCCGGCCGGGGCGGCTGGATGACCCCCGGCTTGGTCGACTGCCACACCCACCTCGTCTATGGCGGCAACCGCGCCCGCGAGTTCGAGATGCGGCTGAACGGCGCCAGCTATGAGGAGATCGCGCGGGCCGGCGGCGGCATCCTGTCCACCGTCACCGCCACCCGCGCCGCCGGCGAGGACCAGTTGCTGGCCGCCACCCTGCCGCGGCTGGACAGCCTGCTGGCCGAAGGCGTGACGACGGTGGAGGTGAAGTCCGGCTACGGCCTCGACACCGAAACCGAGACGCGCATGCTCTGCGTCGCCCGCCGGCTGGCCCAGGTCCGCCCGGTGGAGGTCCGCACCACCTATCTTGGCGCCCACGCCCTGCCGCCCGAATTCAAGGGCAACCCCGACGGCTACATCGACCGCATCTGCACCGAGACGCTGCCGGCCATCGCCGAAGCGGGCCTCGCCGATGCGGTGGACGCCTTCTGCGAGGGCATCGGCTTCTCCGTCGCCCAGACCCGCCGCGTGTTCGAGACGGCGAAGCGGCTCGGCCTGCCGGTGAAGCTGCATGCCGAGCAATTGAGCAACCTCGGCGGCGCCCGATTGGTGGCGGAGTTCGGGGGGCTGTCGGCGGACCATATCGAACATCTGGACGAGGACGGCGTCGCCGCCATGGCGCAGGCCGGAACGGTGGCGGTGCTGCTGCCCGGCGCCTTCTACGCCCTGCGCGAGACCAAGCTGCCGCCGATCGACCTGCTGCGCCGACATGGGGTGCCGATGGCGCTGTCCACCGACAACAACCCCGGCACGTCGCCGGTGACGTCGCTGCTGCTGATGCTGTCGATGGGCTGCACCTTCTTCCGCCTGACCCCGGCGGAGGCGCTGGCCGGCATCACCCGCAATGCGGCGAGGGCGCTTGGCCTGACCGACCGCGGCGTGATCGCTCGGGACAAGCGCGCCGATCTGGCGCTCTGGCGCATCGAGCATCCGGCGGAACTGGCCTATGCCATCGGCCTCAACCCCTGCATGGCGGTGGTCAATGGCGGCGTGGTCCGCAAGCCCCGCCTGGAGGCCGCATGAGCGACGTCATTTCCACCGCCCAGCCGCGCTACGCCCAGATCAAGGAGGCCATCCGCCGCCGGATCAGCTCCGGCGACTGGCCCGAAGGCTTCCAGATTCCGTCGGAGCACAAGCTGCTGGAGGAGTTTTCGGTCAGCCGCATGACGGTCCACCGCGCGCTGCGCGACCTGACCGACGAAGGGCTGCTGACCCGCGTGCAGGGGCTGGGCACCTTCGTTGCCGAACGGCCGCCCAGCACCGACGTGGTGGAACTGCGCAGCATCGCCGACGAGATCGCCGAGCGTGGCAACGTCCATTCCTGCCGGGTGGAGCGATTGCTCGCGGTTGCCGCCGATGCCGGTCTGGCCCGCCGCTTCAACCTGCCGGTCGGCGCCAAGCTGTTCCACTCCGTCGTCGTCCACAGCGAGAGCGACGTGCCGGTGCAACTGGAGGAACGCTGGGTCAACCCGTCGGTCGCGCCCGACTATCTGGACCAGGACTTCACCCGCCAGACGCCGGGCGAGTACCTGATCCGGCTGGAATCCGCGCCGCAGGTGGAGCACGTCATCGAAGCGGTGTCGCCGACGCCGGAGATCGCCCGCCTGCTCGACATCCCCGTCACCGAGCCCTGCCTGCGGGTTACCCGCCGCACCTGGGTGCAGGGCCGCGTCGTCACGGTGGCGATGCTGGTGCATCCCGGCAGCCGGTATCGGCTGGGGGCGCGTTTCCAGCTGCCGCCGCCTTGAGGAGTTAGACCCCCACCTAACCTCCCCCGCTGGGCGGGGGAGGGACTACCGCCCCCCTCCCGTACAAGCGCTTGCTCCCTCCCCCGCCCAGCGGGGGAGGGTTGGGGTGGGGGCAAGAGTCAACAACACATGCACGTCCCTCCCACCAGGAGCCACCCCCCATGTCATCCCGCCTCGACAACCAGCGCGTCATCCGTGCCCCGCACGGCCCCGAACTGAGCTGCAAGAGCTGGCTCGCCGAGGCGCCGATGCGCATGCTGATGAACAACCTCGACCCCGACGTGGCCGAACGGCCGCAGGAACTGGTCGTCTATGGCGGCATCGGACGCGCCGCCCGCGACTGGGAGAGCTTCGACCGCATCGTCTCGGCGCTGAAGACGCTGAACGACGACGAGACGCTGCTGGTGCAGTCGGGCAAGCCGGTCGGCGTCTTCCGCACCCATGCCGATGCGCCGCGCGTGTTGATCGCCAACTCCAACCTCGTGCCGCGCTGGGCGACCTGGGAGCACTTCAACGAGCTGGACCGCAAGGGTCTGGCGATGTACGGCCAGATGACCGCCGGCAGCTGGATCTACATCGGCAGCCAGGGCATCGTCCAGGGCACCTACGAGACCTTCGTCGAGGCCGGGCGCCAGCATTACAACGGCGACCTGAAGGGCAAATGGATCCTGACCGGCGGCCTGGGCGGCATGGGCGGGGCGCAGCCGCTGGCCGCGACCATGGCCGGCGCCTGCATGCTGGCCGTCGAATGCCGCCCCAGCAGCATCGAGATGCGCATCCGCACCGGCTATCTCGACCGCCACACCGCCGACCTGGACGAGGCGCTGGCCTGGATCAACGAGGCCTGCGCCAAGGGTGAGGCGATTTCCGTCGGCCTGCTCGGCAACGCCGCCGACGTCTTCCCCGAACTGGCGCGCCGCGCCGCTACCGACATCAAGGCCCGGCCGCACATCGTCACCGACCAGACCTCCGCCCATGATCCGGTGAACGGCTACCTGCCGCAGGGCTGGACCCTGGAGGAGTGGGAGACCGCCCGCGAAAGCCAGCCGGCCGCCGTTGCCGCCGCCGCCCGCAAGTCGATGCGGGTGCAGGTGGAGGCGATGCTGGCCTTCCACGCCATGGGCATCCCGACCGTCGATTACGGCAACAACATCCGCCAGATGGCGAAGGAGGAGGGGCTGGAGAACGCCTTCGACTTCCCCGGCTTCGTTCCCGCCTATATCCGTCCGCTGTTCTGCCGCGGCATCGGCCCGTTCCGTTGGGCGGCGCTGTCCGGCGATCCGGAGGACATCCGCAAGACCGACGCCAAGGTGAAGGAGCTGATCCCCGACGATCCGCACCTGCACAACTGGCTCGACATGGCGGCCAAACGCATCCAGTTCCAGGGCCTGCCGGCGCGCATCTGCTGGGTGGGGCTGGGGCAGCGCCACCGCCTCGGCCTCGCCTTCAACGAGATGGTGAAGTCGGGCGAACTGAAGGCGCCCATCGTCATCGGCCGCGACCATCTCGACAGCGGCTCGGTCGCCAGCCCGAACCGCGAGACCGAAGCGATGCAGGACGGCTCCGACGCCGTGTCGGACTGGCCGCTGCTGAACGCGCTGCTGAACACCGCCAGCGGGGCGACCTGGGTCAGCCTGCACCATGGCGGCGGCGTCGGCATGGGCTTCTCCCAGCATTCCGGCATGGTCATCGTCTGCGACGGCAGCGACGCGGCGGCCAAGCGGATCGAGCGCGTGCTGTGGAACGACCCCGCCACCGGCGTGATGCGCCACGCCGACGCCGGCTATGACATCGCCATCGAGTGTGCGAAGGAGCAGGGGCTGAACCTGCCGTTTTTGAAGTAAGCGGGGGGCTTGATTCTCCCTCTCCCCCCCGGGGAGAGGGGCGGGGTGAGGGGGATGCATTGCGTGCCTTCCCAAGAATCCTCGCCGCGCTCCCCCCTCACCCTAACCCTCTCCCCGGGGGGGAGAGGGGATTGGTCGCTGATTACACTCACGCCCCCCGGATCAGCTCGGAATACCAGCGCGCGGACTCTTTCGGGATCCGCGCCTGGGTTTCGAAATCGACCCGGACGATGCCGAACCGCGTGCCGTAGCCGCCGCCCCATTCGAAATTGTCCAGCAGCGACCAGACGAAATAGCCGCGCACGTCGGCGCCCAGCCGCTTCGCCTCCGCCATCGCGGCGATGTAGGCCTGGAGGTAGGACAGCCGCTCCGTATCCACCACGCGGCCCTCGGCGTCCGGCGTCTCGGCCGCCTTGGTGCCATAGCCGTTCTCGGTGACGTAGATCGGCAGGCGGTAGCGGCGGGTCAGGTCGACAAGCGTCTCGCGGAAACAGCCGGGGTCATAGGGCCAATCGATGGCCGTCCGCTTCATCCCCGGCGGCGGCGAGCCGAAGCCGAAGCCCCAGATCAGGCTGTCGTCCCGGCGGCCATAGACCGGGGCGTAATGGTTCAGCCCGAACCAGTCCAGCGGCCGGGCGATGCGCGCCATGTCGCCGGGCTGGACGTACGGCTCGATGGCCTCGGCGATGCGGCGCGGGTAGTGGGCCAGCAACTGCGCATCGGGGAAGGCGCGGTTCCAATGCTCGTCGAACAGGGCCGCCGCCTCGACATCCTCCGGCTTGTCGGTCTCCGGCCGCATCGGTTGTACGCTGTGGACCGCGCCGATGGACGCCCCCGGCACCAGCGCCCGCAGCACATCCACCCCGGCGCCATGGGCGAGGTTGACGTGGTGGATCACCTTCAAATGGGTGGCGCGGTCGGCGATGCTGGGCGCTCCCCAGCCGAAGGCCCAGCCGAACAGGGTGAAGACCGAGAACTCGTTGAAGGTGGCCCAGCGCTTCACCCGGTCGCCATAGCGCCGGGCGCACAGCGCCGCGTAATCCTCGAACCAGCCCACGCCGTCCCGCGTGCCCCAGCCGCCCAGATCCTGCAAGGCCTGCGGCAGGTCCCAGTGATAGAGGCACAGCCAGGGCTCGATCCCCTTCTCCAGCAGCCGGTCGATCAGGCGATCATAGAAGTCCAATCCCTTTTCGTTCGGCGCCCCCCGCCCACGTGGCAGCACCCGCGGCCAGGAGACGGAGAAGCGGTAGGCCTGCAAGCCCAGATCCGCCATCAGGTCCACGTCCTGCGGCATCAGGTGGTAATGGTCGCAGGCGACGTCGCCGGTCTCGCCATTGTCGACCCGGCCCTTCAGCTTGCAAAAGCTGTCCCAGATGCTGGGCGCCCGCCCGTCGGCCTCGGCCCCGCCCTCGATCTGATAGGCGGAGGTGGACGCGCCCCACAGGAAATCCTTGGGAAAAACCGGACGTTCGGCCATGGCGGATCACCCGAATGGAGTTCCGAAAGTGGAACACCCGAATCCTACCCCTTTCCCGTCCGGGTGGAAGGGGCCAATCGTCGCTGCCGCGGGCGCGGCCGGGCACCACCATCCGTCGGGTAAAGCGTCACCATATCGCGGTCGACAGGACGGCGCGGCGCTCCTATGGTCACGCCGACCGGACGAGCGAATCAGAAAGGAACGGGCGCATCATGGCGAAGAAGGACGGAGTCAACGGCAAGGGCGGCCAGTTCAGCGGGACGCCGGCCGACCGGCTGGTCCGGCTGTGGCGCAACAACGACGAACGTTTCGGCGCCCTGCTGGACGAGGTGCTGGACGGCAACCGCCAGGGCGTGATCGAAGCCGCCCTGGGCAAGCTGCGCGAGGAGGAAGGCTACGACTTCATGGACGAGGTCGAGGCCTTCTCGGAAACGGCGCAGAGCACCGACGAGCATGGCGACCCCACCCTGTCGACCCTGTTCTGGGTGGCGCTGGAGGTCGACGGCCGGCTGGACGAGCCGCCGTCGGTCGACGCCATCGAACGCGCGCTCGATTCGGCCGGGCTTCTGGAAAAGGCGGCCGACATGCGGCTGCTGCCGCTGTGGCTCGATCCGGAACCGCTGTCCTACCTGGAGGCCGCCGACCGCCGCACCCTGCTGCGCCGCCTGATCGACTCCCCCGAGGCAGCCGAGTCCTTCGTGCGCGAGCAGGATCTGGTCGCCGCCCCCGACGACATCGGCACCCGCCTCGTCGGCGTCGTCGGTCTGGTGATCGAGGAGGATGCCGAGCAGGAGGGCGAGGCGATGCCCGATCCCCTGAATCTCGGCTTCGGCGGCGAGGGCGAGGAGCTGGAGATCGACCCCATCGAGCAGGAGCGCATCCGCCAGTCGATGGCCGCCTTCGCCGAGGCGGTGGCCGCCGCCGACCCGCGGGTGAAGCGTTGCGAGCCGGTTGGGGGCTTGAGCGACCTGCTGGACTTCACCGCCGAAGGCGTCTGGCCGGATGACGTCGCGGCCAGCTTCGACGAGGTCAACGACTTTCTCGACATCGCCGGCAACGAGACCGGCGACGGCATCCTCGACGTGACGGCCGAGCAGACGCCGGAGGGCCTGCAGGTGCGCGCCTACAACTCCGACGGCGTGCTGCTGGACGAGCGCGGCTTCGACCTGACCGGCGACCGGGCGGAAGAGGCGCTGGCCCTGATGAAGCGCCGCTGCCGCCGCGTCAGCGAGGGGTAATCCGCCTCTCGCGGCTCTCTCAACTCATCTCTTCCAACCGCAGGGGCTTCTCCACCACAAGGCGGAAACGGCCCCTGCCGGTCTTCTCGATGCGCAGGCAGCCGCCGCGGTCGGCCAGCCGCCGCTGCAGCAGGATCAGCCGCGCTTCCAGATTCTCGGCGAAATCGGGCAGCGGGATGTCGGGCGCCAGCCGCAGTTCGCGGTTGGTGAAGTCGGTGCGGCCCAGCGCGGTGTGGTCGCGCACCAGCTTCCACAGGATGGCGCCGGCCACCCCCTTGATCAGGTAATCATGGTCGAGGAAGACGCTGTCGTCGCACGCGTAATGGCGCACGGTGATCGGGGTGCCGATGGCTGGGGCGCCTGCCGCCGGTGGACCGGCAACCGGGACCGGCACCTCTTCGACCTCCGCGCCATGGGCCGGCGGCAGGCCGAGCATCAGCGCCCCCAACTGTGCGGCCAGCGTCGCCAGCGCATCCTCGTCGTCATAGGTGAAGCGCATCTCCTGCGCGCTCTCCACGAACAGCACGCCGGCCAGTTCGCCGCACGCCCCTGGATGCGCCGGGATCGGCACCGCCAGCTGGCTGTGCGGCCGGTCCAGGCCGGGGAAGGGGATCTCGCGGGTGATGCCCTCTGCCGTCCCCTCCCGCATCGCCATGCTGTAGGCGACGTCGGTGGTCATGTGGGTGATGCGGATCGGCACCCGCTCGCGCGCCGCCACCCCGATGACGCCGTCGCCGGGCGCCACCTCCCACCCGATGCCGCTGCCGCGGCTTGAGGCCTCGTAGCCCAGCGCCGCGACGGTGAACAGCCGGCCGCTGGCGGCGTCGGGCAGCAGGATCAGCGCATGTTCCACCCCGAACAGGTCGCGCAAGGCGGTGATGGCGCGGTCGAGCAGGTCGGACAGGTCGGCGGCGCCGCGCAACCCCTCGCAGGCGCGCCGGACCGCCGACAGCAGGCTGCGCGGCCGGATCGGAGCGGGCAGGGGACAGCCGCCGGGGACCGCCTCGATCTCCACCACCCGGAACAGGTCGGCGCCGCGCAGACGAAACACCTCCGCCATCCCGACATGGGAGGCGATTCCCGACAGCTTCGCCTTCATGCTCTCGAACAGCGGCCCCTCGGTCTCCGTGCGCAGATAGGCCAGCCGCAGCCGGTATTGCGCCCCGGTGGCCGGGTCTATCACCTCCAGCTGCGCGTCCGGATTGGCCAGGATGTTGGCGCGGGTCTTGTTGAAGAACTGATAGGACAGGGCGATGTGGCCGGGATCGACGTAATGGACCTGCGACAGTTGCGACACGTTGGGCGTTCCCTCGGCGTCCGCCGTGGCGATGGTGCCGGGGATCACGCCCTCCAGGCAGGTCCGGATGGCGTCCAGGGTAAGAGTGCCGTGGGGCAGGGGGTGGGGCAGCGGGCCGCTCATGCCGGGATCCGCTCGCCGGCCTTCGGCCCCGGCGTCTGGTCGAAGACGTCGGCGGGGTCCAGATGCAGCGCAACCAGATCGGCCGGGTCGAACGCCATCACCGCCCGGACGAAGGAGTCGGTGAATCCCATCCCGGCCAGTTCGGCGATGAAGCCGTCGATGTAGGGGCCGGGCAGCGCCGCCTCTTCCGCCGTCGGAATGGCCACGGAGGCGCAATCGTCCTTGATCTGGATGGACCGGTGGGTGCTGGGCTCGGTGAAGACCACGGCCAGCCGCCCGGTCTCGGCGACGGCGGCGACCAGGGCGGCGTTGGCGCGCCCGTCGATCAGCACGGTCAGGCGTTCGCCGCCCGGCGACATGCCCGGCGACACCCGCGCCGCCACGGCTCTGGCCACCAGCGGGCGGGCGTTGCTGTCGCTGGTGGCGACATTGACGCTGAGGCTGCGGTCCAGGAAGCGCCGGACCGTCTCGTCCAAACCCCTCTCCCGCCGCATGTCCCGACGCTCCACACTGCCGACCAGCCGTCAGCATAGCGCCGGAGGCTGTCCGGCGGCAAACCAACCGAAGGACGTCTTCCTTCGGCGAGCCATGACATGAGGGGGCCGCGAGCGGGCGCTCAGGCCCCCGGCGCCACCACGAAGCAGGCCATGCCGATGGTGACCAGCCCGCTGCAGGCGCTGGCCGCGTCCTGCTGCGACAGGCCGGACAGGCGGGCGCGGTAGAGCGGCCCGGTCTGTGTATCCACAGCCTGGACGATCCGCTGCGAACGCGATAGCACCGGCAACGAGCTGCGGGCGCGGTCGATCACCCGCTGGCTGTCGTCGGGCGAGCGGAAGGCGCCGAGCTGTACCGTCCACACCCCGCCGCCGGCGGTCGCCGCCCCGCTCATCGTCGCCACCGGACGCGGCGCCGGCGCATCCGGAGTCGAGGTGTCGGGCGCCACCACCCGCACCGCCGGTGCCGGGCTGGGCGTCGGAGCTGGCAACGCCGCCACCGCGATCGGCGGCCGGGCTGCCGCCGGGCGGCTGCTGGCGGGCGGCGTGTAGGCGGGTGCCGAATAGGAGGAGGACGGCCGGGCGTAGGGGGAGCCGTAATCCGGCGGCGAATCGGTGGACGGCGCGCTGACCAGCACGATGTCGGCGCCGTTGGGGGCCGGGGTGCGGTTCAGACGCGGCCCGACCGACGCGATGTAGCGGCGCGTCTCGCCCGGCAGGCCGCGCTTGCCGGCCAGATAGTCGCCGTAGCAGCCGGGACCGCAGTTGTAGGCGCCGAGAAAGCCCGGCGCGCCGAACAGGTTGTACATCTCGCGCAGGTAGGCGGTGCCGGCGATGATGTTGTCATGCGGATCGAAGGGGTCGGAGCCCAGATTGTGCTTGCGCCGCATTTCGTCGTAGGTCGCCGGCATCACCTGCATCAGCCCCATGGCGCCGGCCTTGCTGACGATGGGCTTGCCGTTGACGGTGGTGCGCCCGCCGCTCTCCTGGCGGATGACCTCGCGGATCCACAGCTCCGGCATGTCGAACCGCTTGGAGGCTTCCGCGATATGCGCGTCGATTTCCTCAGGCGAGGCGACGCGATGTGAGCCTCCCCCGCTGGCGCAGGCGCTCAGCAGGGCAGTCAGGGCGGCGCAGGTCAGCAACGGCTTCAGGCGACGCACGGAACCCCCGGTCATCGTTCAGTTCAACTTTAGGATAAGCCCGATTTGGAGGTAGAGACCTTTGCACATTCCCGGCCCGGCGTAAACCGTCCCAGCTGTGACCTTCGACGCGGCCGGAGAGCGCGGGAGGGGAGGGGCCTTCAGTCCTTCGGATGGACAAGCGGCCGTCCGGGTATCTGCCGTCCGGCGCGGCCTATGCCGGGATTTCCCCTGCCGGGAATAAGGGGTCGGGTCTTGAGGGCGATCAGCTCTCGCGATCGTCGTCGGGGTCGCGCCGGGTGGCGAGTTCGCGCATCAGCCGTTCCTTGGCGGTCTTGCGGCTGGGCCGACCGCCGCCGCGCCCGAACAGCCCGCCCAGCAGGCCGCCGGCTTTCGGCTCCTCCTCCGGCTCCTCGGTCATCTGGGCGCGTTCCGCCTCGCGCCGGGCCAGCATCGCGGCACGGTCGACCAGCGGGTTGCGCAGCCGGCGCGGCAACGCCTTGAAGGCGAGGTTGGCGCGTTCCAGGTCGGCCGGATCCTCGGTGGAGCGGGCGATGCGCAGAGCCACCCGCAAGAGGTCGAGCCGCCACGCATCCTCCGGCGCATGCGGCAGCGTCTCCGCCGCCGCCAGCAGGGTATCGAGCCCCTTGCCGGTCAGCGCGCTGGTGGATCGTTCGCTGCTGGATTTATCGGTGTCGCGGTCCCGTCCCATTCCGTCATCGAAGCTGTCGCGCTGAAGGCGGACTTTAGGACGGCTCGACAGGATTTGTCTGCCCCCATGCGGAGACCACACCATTCGGGTGGGGGAGAGGGCGGGATCGCGACGAAAAAGCCCCCTCCCCGTCGCCGGGAAGAGGGCCGCAAGTCGGTCGGGGGAATGCGCGGCTGGATGCCGGCAGTCATGCCGACGCCCAGGGGGATGGGCGCGGCATCTCGAAGCCGGCCCCTCCGCATTCCAGCGGAAGGACCGGGAACCTCACCTCACTCCGCGGCCTGCGCCACGGTCAGGCCCAGCCGCTTGGCGATACCCTCGCCATAGGCGGGGTCGGCGGCCAGGAAGTGCTTCAGCTGGCGCTGCTGGATGAACAGCGGCACCTTGCCCAGGCTGCCGGCGATGTTGTCCATCAGGCGGGCTTGAGCCTCCGCGCCGATCAGGCGGAACAGCGCGCCGGCCTGGGCGTAATCGTCGTTGCCCTCGCGGTGGTCATAGTGGGCGGCGTCGCCGCTGATGCGCAGCGGCGGCTCAGCGGCAATCCCGGTCTGGGCCGGGCCGCCGAAGCTGTTCGGCTCGTAGTTCGGCCGGCCGCCGCCGTTGCCGTCCACCCGCATGGCGCCGTCGCGCTGGTAATTGTGGACCGGGCAGCCCTGCGGCTTGTTCACGGGGATCTGCGCATAGTTGCCGCCCAGCCGGTAGCGGTGGGCGTCGGCATAGGCGAACAGCCGGCCCTGCAGCATCTTGTCAGGGCTGAAGGAGATGCCGGGCACCACGCTGGCCGGGCTGAAGGCGGCCTGTTCGGTCTCGGCGAAGAAGTTCTCCGGATTGCGGTTCAGCACCAGCTCGCCGATCTCGATCAGCGGGTAGTCGCCATGCGGCCACACCTTGGTCAGATCGAACGGATTGATGCGGTAGGCGTCGGCCTCGGCCTCCGGCATGATCTGCACCGAGACGGTCCAGGCCGGGAAGTCGCCGTCCTCGATCGAGGCGTACAGGTCGCGGGTGGCGTGGTCGGGGTCGATGCCGCCCATCACCGTCGCCTGCTCGGCGGTGAAGTTCTCGATGCCCTGGCGGGTCTTGAAGTGGTACTTGACCCAGAAACGCTCGTTCGCCGCGTTGATCCACGAGAAGGTGTGGCTGCTGAAGCCGTCCATGTGGCGATGGCTGCGCGGCGTGCCGCGGTCGCTGAACAGGATGGTCAGCTGGTGCATCGTTTCCGGCGACAGCGAGAAGAAGTCCCACATCGCGATGGGATCCTTCAGGTTGGTGGCCGGGTTGCGCTTCTGGGTGTGGATGAAGTCCGGGAACTTCAGCGGATCGCGCAGGAAGAACACCGGCGTGTTGTTGCCGACCAGATCGTAATTGCCCTCTTCCGTGTAGAACTTCACCGCGAAGCCGCGCGGGTCGCGCTCGGCATCGGCGGAGCCCTTCTCGCCGCCGACGGTGGAGAAGCGCAGGAACACCCCGGTCTCCTTACCCACCGTCGACAGGAAGGCGGCCTTGGTCCAGTGCGTCACGTCGCGGGTGACGCGGAAGGTGCCGTAGGCGCCGGCACCCTTGGCGTGCACCACGCGCTCCGGAATGCGTTCGCGGTTGAAGTGGGCCAGCTTCTCGATCAGGTGGAAATCCTGCAGCAGCAGCGGACCGCGCGGCCCGGCGCTCAGCGAATTCTGGTTGTCGGGAACGGGCTGGCCGAAGCTGGTGGTCAGGGTGCTCATCCGGGTCATCCTCTTTGGGGCGGTGTCGCCTGAAGCGGCGTCATTGTCTCGCCCCTGGTTATCCGGCGTCTTGAACGATATATCCAAGACATGGAAGGAAATGCACCAATAGGCATCGTCTATGAATCTCTCCGGCCTGTCCCTGCGTGACCTGGAATATGTCGTCGCCGTCGCGGAGCTGCGCCATTTCGGCCGCGCCGCCGAACGCTGCGCCGTCAGCCAGCCCTCGCTGAGCGCCCAGATTCGCAAGCTGGAGGAATCGCTCGGCCTCGCCTTGTTCGAACGCACCAGCCGCAAGGTGCTGCTGACCCCGCGTGGCGAAACCATCGTCGCCCAGGCCCGCACCGTGCTGGAGGAGGCGCGACGACTGCTGGCGCTGGCCGACGGCTCGGACGGGGCGCTGACCGGCCGGCTGAGGCTGGCGGCGATCCACACGCTCGGCCCCTACCTGTTTCCCCACATCCTGCCGGTGCTGCGCTCCACCTGGCCCGACCTGACCCTGATCCTGTCGGAAGGCCGCACCGATAGCCTGCTGGAGGAACTGCGCGACGGCCGGCTCGACGCCGTGCTGCTGGCCCTGCCGGTGGAAGGCGACGGGCTGACGGCGGAACCGCTGTTCTTCGAACCCTTTCTGCTCGCCCATCCCGCCGGCCACCGCCTGTGTGGCGCGCCCAACCTGTCGCTGAACGACCTCGACCCGGCGGAGCTTCTGCTGCTGGAGGAGGGGCATTGCCTGCGCGATCAGGCGCTGGCCGCCTGCGGCCTCAGCGCGCGGGGCGGCGGCGTCCACGCCACCGGGCTGGAAACGCTGCGCCACATGGTGGCGGCGGGGGCCGGCTGCACGCTGATGCCGATCCTGGCGGCCAAGGGGGCGGCCAAGGGAGAGGACGGCCGTGCCGCCACCGTCGGCGGGCTGGTGGAGTACCGCCCCTTCGAGGGTCCGCGTCCGCCCGGCCGCGTCATCGGTCTGGTCTGGCGCGCCAGCGACCCGCGCGACCGGGGCTTGGGCGAACTGGCGGACCTGCTGCGCCGCGACCTGCCGGCCGGCACGGAGCCCGCCCTACCCCGAAAGGATGACTGACGAGCGGACGGAACAAGCGACCATCGGCCGGGTTGTAGGCTCCGCCCGCTCTCCTCACTGTTCAGGGGGTGGGTTCGACTTTCGATACAGGCGGAGAAACGGGCGATCATGGCAAATATCCTGAGGCAAGCGACCAGGCTCGGTGAAGGATTGCCCTTTCCGCTGGGCGCGACATGGGATGGACTGGGCGTCAACTTCGCCCTGTTTTCCGCCAACGCGACGAAGGTCGAACTGTGTCTGTTCGATGAAAGCGGCGAGGAGGAGCTTGAGCGCATCGAGCTTCCCGAATTCACCAACGAAATCTGGCACGGCTATTTGCCGGACGCCCGTCCCGGACTGCTCTACGGCTACCGCGTGTACGGCCCCTATGAGCCGGAGAACGGTCACCGCTTCAACCCGAACAAGCTGCTGCTCGATCCCTACGCCAAGGAACTGGTCGGCGAGATCCGCTGGAATCCGGCCCATTTCGGCTATGTGATGGAATCGGGCGACGACCTGACCTATGACGAGCGCGACAGCGCGCCCTTCATGCCGAAATGCAAGGTGATCGACCCGGCCTTCACCTGGGGCCGCGACCACAAGCCCGGCACCGCCTGGGACCGCACCATCTTCTACGAAACCCATGTGAAGGGCTTCACCAAGCTGCACCCTGCCGTGCCCGACACCCTGCGCGGCACCTATGGCGGCATGGCGGTGAAGGAGGTGGTCGACTACATCAAGTCGCTCGGCGTCACCTCGGTGGAACTGCTGCCGGTCCATGCCTTCGTCCAGGACCAGCATCTGGTCGACAAGGGGCTGGCGAACTACTGGGGCTATAATTCCATCGGCTTCTTCGCGCCGGAGCCGCGCTATGCCGCGTCGGGCAACGCCATCAAGGAATTCAAGGAGATGGTCGCCCATCTCCACAATGCCGGGCTGGAGGTGATCCTCGACGTCGTCTACAACCACACGGCCGAGGGCAACGAGCGCGGTCCGACCCTGTCCTTCAAGGGCATCGACAACGCCTCCTACTACCGCCTGCTGCCGGACCAGCAGCGTTACTACATCAACGAGACGGGGACCGGGAACACGGTCAATCTCAGCCACCCGCGCGTGCTGCAGATGGTCACCGATTCGCTCCGCTACTGGGCGACCGAAATGCATGTCGACGGCTTCCGCTTCGACCTCGCCACCATCCTCGGCCGCGAACCCTACGGCTTCGACGAGGGCGGCGGCTTCCTCGACAGCTGCCTGCAGGACCCGATCCTCAACAGCGTCAAGCTGATCGCCGAGCCGTGGGACTGCGGCCCCGGCGGCTATCAGGTCGGCAATTTCCCGCCGGGCTGGGCGGAGTGGAACGACCGCTACCGCGACACCGTCCGTGCCTTCTGGAAGGGCGACGAGGGCAAGTTGCCGGAGGTGGCGCCTCGGCTGTGCGGCTCGGCCGACCTCTTCAACAAGCGCGGGCGCAAGCCCTGGGCCAGCGTGAACTTCATCACCGCCCATGACGGCTACACGCTGAACGACCTGGTCTCCTACAACGACAAGCACAACGAGGCGAACGGCGAGGGCAACAACGACGGTCACTCCCACAACCTGTCCTGGAACCATGGGGTGGAGGGTCCGACCGACGATCCGGAGATCAAGGCGCTGCGCGAGCGCCAGAAGCGAAACATGCTGGCGACGCTGCTGCTGTCGCAGGGCTCGCCGATGCTGCTGGCCGGCGACGAGTTCGGCAACACCCAGCACGGCAACAACAACGCCTATTGCCAGGACAACGAGACGGCGTGGCTGAACTGGGACGGCATCGACGAGGACGACCAGTCGCTGATCGAGTTCGTCCGCCGCGTCGTCGCGGTGCGCCAGTCCTTCCCCATGCTTCGACGCGGCCGTTTCCTGTCCGGCGAATACAATGCCGAGTTCGACGTGAAGGACGTCACCTGGCTGACCCCCGCCGGCGACGAGATGGACGAGAGCCATTGGCACGACGGCAACGCCCGTTGCCTGGGCATGCTGCTGGACGGCCGCGGGCAGGCCAGCGGCATCAAGCGCCCGGCGATGGATTCCACCCTGCTGCTGGTCATCAACGCCCACCATGACGTTGTGGAGTTCACCCTGCCGGAGGTGACCGGCGGCAGCGTCTGGCGCTGTCTGGTCGACACCAACCTGACCGATCCCGACGAGGTGCCGCGCGTCAACACCGGCGAGGGCTACATCGTCACCGGCCGGTCGTTGCTGCTGCTGGCCCTGGAGCCGGACGGCAAGACCTCCTTCGCGCTGCGCCGCGCCACCCGCGCGCTCCGCAGCGTCGCCGAAAGCCCGACCCCGGTGACCTCCTACGGCGAGGAGGCCACGGAAGAGGAGAAGCCGGCGGAGGTGAAGGAGGTGAAGGAGACGGTGAAGGCCATCGCCGGAACAGCGCCGTCCAAGCCGGAAGCGAAGCCCGAGGCCTCTGCCAAAAAGCCGACCTGACCCATCTCCTGATCCCCCTCTCCCCCCGGGGAGAGGGGGATCTCTCCCGGATCCCCCGCCATGAAACTCTTCGAATGCCAGAACTGCCACCAGCCGCTCTATTTCGAGAACACGCTGTGCGAGCGCTGCGGCCATCGGCTCGGCTATCTGCCGGATGTGGGGACCCTGTCGGCGCTCGACCCCACCGACCATGACGGGGTGTGGAGCGCGCTCGCCACCACCGAACCGCTTTACAAACTCTGTGCGAACGCGGAACTGAACGCCTGCAACTGGATGCTGCCGGCCGACTCCGCCGACACCCACTGCGCCGCCTGCCGGCACAACCGCACCATTCCCGACCTGTCCGACACCGACAACCTGACGCGCTGGCGCAAGCTGGAACTGGCGAAGCACCACCTGTTCTACACGCTGACCAACCTGAAGCTGCCCCTGCAGACCCGGACCGAGAACCCGGAGGAGGGGCTTGCCTTCGATTTCCTGTCCGACGCGGTCGCCGCCGACGGCACGGTCACGCCGGTGCTGACCGGCCATGCCAACGGCCTGATCACCATCAACGTCGCTGAGGCCGACGACGCCGAGCGCGAGAAGCGCCGAACCGAGATGGGCGAGCCCTACCGCACGCTGCTCGGCCATTTCCGCCACGAGAGCGGCCACTACATCTGGGACCGTCTGGTGCGCGACGATCCGGCGCTGCTCGAACGCTTCCGCGCCGTGTTCGGGGACGAGCGGCAGGATTACGGCGAGGCGCTGAAGCGGCACTATGCCGAGGGTGCTCCGCCCGACTGGCAGGCGAACTTCGTCAGCACCTATGCCACCGCCCACCCGTGGGAGGATTTCGCCGAAACCTGGGCGCATTTCCTGCACATCGTCGACACGCTGGAAACCGCCCGCGCCTTCGGCCTGCGGGTGCGCCCGCGCATCACCGAAGGCGCGGAACTGGAGGCGGAGGTCGACTTCAACCCCCACAAGGCCCGGCGGATCGAGGATCTGATCGACCTCTGGCTGCCGCTGACCTACGCGGTGAACAGCCTGAACCGCAGCATGGGCCAGCCGGATCTCTACCCCTTCATCCTGTCCGCGTCGGTGATCGAAAAGCTGGGCTTCATGAACGACATGGTGCGGGGGCTCGAGGGACGTTAGACCCCCACCACCGCCCGCACCCAGCGCACCGCGCGGTTGCGGCCGTCGCGCTTGGCCTTGTAGAGCGCGGCGTCGGCATGGCGCATCACCGTCGCCATGTCGCTGTCGTCCTCCGGCCAGGAGGCGATGCCGATGGAACAGCCGACGCGGACCATCTCGCCGTTGAACGACACCGGTTCGTTGACGGCGGCGATGATGCGGGACGCCAGTTCCCCGGTGTCGGGAGCCGGGCGGCCGGCGCGGCGGGGAAGCACGGCGGCGAACTCGTCGCCGCCCAGCCGGGCGACCACGTCGTCGTCGCGGAAGATGCTGGCCAGCCGGCCGCCGATCTGGCGCAGCACGGCGTCGCCGGCATCGTGGCCCAGCCGGTCGTTCACCGGCTTGAAGCCGTCCAGGTCGATGTACATCACCGTCGCCGATCCGCCGCCGCCGCCGGTCGACGCCTCGACATACTGTTCGAAGTAGCGCCGGTTGGGCAAGGCCGTCAGCCGGTCCTCGTAGGCGATGTCCTCCAGCCGCATCAGGGCGGCGTCCTTGTTGGTCAGGCTGTCCACCATCTCCCGCAGCGCCACCGACAGCCGGCGGATCTCCGCCGCGCCGCCGACCTCGGGGATCGCCACGCCGCGCTCGCCCTTGCCGATGCGCTCGGCTGCGCCGGCGATGGCGCCCAGCGGCCGGGCGATGCGTCCGGCGGCGAACCAGCCGATCACGCTGAAGGTCAGCGCCAGCACCGCGCCGGAGCCGATGATCGTCATCCGCAGGCGGTTGGTCTCGGCGAAGACGATGTCGGCCGGCTGGCGGGCGACGACCGTCCAGCCCAGCCCGGCGTAATCGTGCAGCCCCTTGCCGTGGGCCACGCCGGTGACATAGGTCACGCCGTCGGGCCAGACCCCGCTGCTCCAGCCGTCATGCAGCTTGGCGGTCACCGCCGGCACCGGCAGCGGCTTGCCGACCGCCGAATCGGGACCGATCAGAACCGTGCCGTCGGCCGACAGGATATAGAGCGTCAGCCCCTTGCGGTCGGACAGGGGTTCGATCAGCTGCCGGATTGAGGCGTGGGCCCATTCCCAGCTGTAATGGGCGGCCAGCACGCCGACCACGGTGCCGTCCGCCTTCTGCAGCGGGGCCGACACGTCGACGAATTTCGGTGTTTCGCCCGTGAGGTACGGCACCTTGCCGCGCAGGGCCACCGCCTCGTGCACGTCGCCGACGAACAGGCCCTTCATGCCTTCCTGATGGACCGGCCGGCTGGAGATGTCCGCTCCCAGCAGCAGCCCGTTGGCGGCGGCCACCACCCGGCCTTCCGCGTTGGTCATGCCGATCCAGGCGATGGTCGGATCGCGGCGCTTCAGCTCGTCGATGGTCGATTGCGCCACCGCCGGGTCCTTCAGCGCATCGATCCGCGACAGCGCGGCGATCTGGTTGGCGCGCGCCCACATGGTCGAATCGAGCTGCCGGGCGAGCGACTGCGCCAGCCCGGTCATCGAATTGCCGATCTCTTTCGCCAGCGCGTCGGCGGCGCCGTTGCCGACGACCAACCCCTTCACCAGCGTCGACCCGAGCAGCAGCAGCACCAGGATGACGGCCACCGTCACCTGCAGGCCGATGGCCCGGCGCGGACCGCGGCCCGGAATGCTGTGGGCCGCTGCGGTCCTGCCGCTTGCCTGTCCAAGGGGCGACATCGTGGCGAGATCCTTATCAAACGAACCCGGACAAGCCGGGTGGGGGACGATCAGTGCAGACACTGTATCATCCCAGCCCTTTATAAAGGGTCAAGCGGAACCGTAGCGATGCATTTACAATGTAAAAGGGAAGGTTGCACGGCGTTCGGCACGTCCCGGACGTACGTCAGCCAAAAAAGTTTGCGAAGCTGACTTTCAGCATATTGCGTAAAAGAGAAAAGGCCGCTAGCTATACAGCCGCGGCCCGAGTTTAGGGAGGAAACGCCTGAAAGGCGATCGAAACAACAAATAATGCTGCGTCGCCGAAGATCCAGCCCAATGTGGCTGGATTTTTCGTTTTTGCCGCAAGACTTCCTCACATTCCGCGCTGCCCCGGCGGAAGGGGGATTCCCCAAATGGTTGGTTGCGCTATCATGTCAGCCCAACGAACCATACAGTCGGGAAGAATCCTCATCATGAAACGGCGTGCGTTCCTCTCCAGCGCCGGTGTCGGCCTTGCCGCCGCCGGAACCGCCGCGACCATCGCGGCTCCGGCCATCGCCCAGACCTCCCAGCCGGAGATCAAGTGGCGCATGGCGTCGAGCTATCCCAAGAGCCTCGACACCATCTATGGCGCGGCGGAGTTCATCGCGAAGCGGGTGTCCGACGCCACCGACGGCAAGTTCCAGATCCGCACCTTTGCGGCGGGCGAGATCGTCCCGGCGCTGCAGGTGCTGGACGCGGTGCAGAACGGCACGGTCGAGTGCGGCCAGTCGGCGGCCTATTTCTATGTCGGCAAAGATCCGACCTTCTGCTTCGACACCGCCATGCCCTTCGGCCTGAATACGCGCCAGCACATCGCCTGGATGATGCATGGCGGCGGGCTGGAGCTGATGCGGGAGGTGTTCAAGGATTACAACATCCACCACATCCCCGCCGGCAACACCGGCGCCCAGATGGGCGGCTGGTTCCGCAAGGAAATCAAGAGCCTGGACGATCTGAACGGCCTGAAGATGCGCATCGGCGGTCTGGTCGGCCAGATCCTGACGCCCTTCGGGCTGGTGCCGCAGCAGCTTGGCGGCGGCGACATCTATCCGGCGCTGGAACGCGGCACCATCGACGCGGCGGAGTTCGTCGGCCCCTATGACGACGAGAAGCTGGGCTTCTACAAGGTCGCCAAATATTACTACTACCCCGGCTGGTGGGAGGGCTCGGCCCAGATCCCGCTGATGTTCAACATGCAGGCCTGGGAACAGCTGCCGAAATCCTACCAGACCATTCTCGAACAGGCCTGCTGGGAGGCCAACGCCTGGATGATCGCCAAGTACGACACGCTGAACGCCTCGGCGCTGAAGCGGCTGGTCGGCGGCGGCGCCATCTTGCGCCCCTTCCCGCGCGACATGATGCAGGCCTGCGAGAAGGCGGCGTTCGAATTTTACGACAAGCTCGCCGCCAGCAACCCGCGCTTCAAGAAGGTCTATGACGGCTGGAAGCCCTTCCTGGAGCAGGAGCGGCTGTGGTTCCGCGTTGCCGAGAACGGCTTCGACAGCTTCGTCTACAGCCAGTCGGCGCAGCGCTGAGTCGGGCAGGGGGAGGTGGGTCGCCTGCGGCGATTCGCCTCCCCTTTCGCGGAAAACACTGATTTTCACGCCGCCGTATGTCCGCGAACTCGATCATCGGCCTTCTCAATCGCACGCGAATGGAGCACACTGCCGGTCTAAGTGTGGGCATCGCCTTCGCAGTTGCACAAAATTTCGGCAAACTGTTGAATTGATCACGACATAGTCATTCCTCTTGTCTATTTTCTTAAACGCGTGGTACCGTCAGGGTCAGAAAGACGGACCGGGCCGGGGTGGCGTACCCGGATCCAGGTCGCCTGTGACGGGAGCGGACGGATGGACGGCGGGATGATCGCGACGACAGATACCCTGGTGCGCTTTTCCGGGGTGCAAAAGACCTACGATGGCGAGCATCTCGTGGTGAAAAGCCTCGATCTCGACATTCGCAAGGGCGAATTCCTGACGCTGCTGGGGCCGTCGGGGTCGGGCAAGACCACCACGCTGATGATGCTGGCCGGGTTCGAGGTGCCGACCCATGGCGACATCTTCATCGGCGACCGGCCGATCAAGAACACGCCGCCGCACAAGCGCGACATCGGCATGGTCTTCCAGAACTACGCCCTGTTCCCCCACCTGACGATCGAGGAAAACGTCGCCTTCCCGCTGTCGGTGCGCGGCGTTCCGAAGGCGGAGGTGAAGGAGCGGGTGGCCGCGGCGCTCGACATGATCAAGCTCGGCAACCTCGCCGGCCGCCATCCAGGCCAGCTCTCCGGCGGCCAGCAGCAGCGCGTTGCGCTTGCCCGTGCCCTGGTCTTCAATCCGGCGCTGGTGCTGATGGACGAGCCGCTGGGCGCGCTCGACAAGCGCCTGCGCGAGCATATGCAGCTGGAGATCAAGCGCCTGCACGAGACGATGGGCCTGACCGTCGTCTACGTCACCCATGACCAGGGGGAGGCGCTGACGATGTCCGACCGCATCGCGGTCTTCAACGACGGCATCGTCCAGCAGATCGACCGGCCCGATGCGCTGTACGAGCGGCCGGTGAACAGCTTCGTCGCCAACTTCATCGGCGAGAACAATGTCCTGAGCGGCGTTGTCGAAAATATCGAACAGGGCTGGGCGCGGGTCGCGCTGGATGCCGGCGGTTCGGTGGTGGCGCAGGCGGTGAACATCGGCGGCGCCGGCAACCGGACCTCGCTGTCGCTGCGGCCGGAGCGTGTCGCCATCGAAACCGGCGACAGCGGCGACAGCGGCATGAACCGGCTGCCGGCGACGCTGACCGACCTGATCTATCTCGGCGACCACACGCTGGCGGTGCTGAGCACGCCGGCCAACCCGGAATTCATGGTCAAGCTGCCGGCCGGCTCCTATGCCGGCCTGGCGCCGGGCCAGGATGTCTACATCGCGTTCCGCCCGGAGGACTGCCGGGCGCTCGATCCGGTCTGAGGACGTGGTTCCTCGGCGCCAGGATGCCTCTCAGCAACAACAACCACGACGAATAAGGACGGGGAATCATGTCGAAGATTAAGGTGGCTCTCGGTTTCGCTGCGACCTTCACCGCCCTCACGGCCCTGGCTTCGGCCGCAAGCGCCCGCGACCTCACCGTCGTGTCGTGGGGCGGCGCCTATCAGGACGTCCAGAAGAAGGTGTATTTCGGTCCGTTCAAGGAGACCGGCACGCCGATGAACGACGAATCCTGGGACGGCGGCGTCGGCGTCCTGCGCGCCAAGGTCCAGGGCGGCGCCTCCACCTGGGACGTCGTGCAGGTCGAGAGCGAGGAACTGGCGCTGGGCTGCGACGAAGGCCTGTACGAGAAGCTGAACTATTCCAAGATCGGCGGCGAGGACATCTATCTGCCCTCCACGGTCAACCCCTGCGGCGTCGGCGCCATCGTCTATGACTTTGTCCTCGGCTACGACAAGGACAAGCTGAAGGACGCGCCGAAGAGCTGGGCCGATTTCTTCGACACCAAGAAGTATCCGGGCAAGCGCGGCCTGCGCCAGGGCGCCAAGACCACGCTGGAGATCGCGCTGATGGCCGACGGCGTCGCTCCGGCGGACGTCTACAAGGTGCTGGGCACCGATGCCGGCATCGACCGCGCCTTCAAGAAGCTCGACACCATCAAGAACGACATCGTCTGGTGGAAGGCCGGCGCCCAGCCGCCGCAGCTGCTGGCTTCGGGCGAAGTGGCGATGACCTCGGTCTACAACGGCCGCATCGACGCCGCCAACAAGAACGAGAAGAAGAACTTCGGCATGGTGTGGAACGGCGCGCTCTAC
Organism: Azospirillum sp. B2RO_4; assembly: GCF_051124815.1. Taxonomy (NCBI): domain Bacteria; kingdom Pseudomonadati; phylum Pseudomonadota; class Alphaproteobacteria; order Rhodospirillales; family Azospirillaceae; genus Azospirillum; species Azospirillum sp. B2RO_4. The sequence continues at coordinate 277,857 of NZ_CP118488.1, forward strand.
ACCATCGACAGCTGGGTGATCCTGAAGGGCAGCCCGAACCAGGACGCCGCCTACAAGTTCCTGAACTTCGTCGGCAAGGCGGAGAACCAGGCCAAGCTGTCCGAAGGCATCGCCTACGGCACGTCGAACAAGAAGGCCCCGTCGCTGCTGCCGAAGGCGGTGCTGGCCGACCTGCCGACCGCGCCGGACAACATGAAGAACGCGATCGAGATCAACACCGATTTCTGGCTGGAGAACATCGACCGCCTGACCGAACGCTTCAACAAGTGGGCGGCGAAGTAAGCTTTAGCTTTACGAAAGAGCACCTCCTCCCCCTCTCCCCCCGCTCACGCGCAAACTTCGTTTGCGCTGACGCGACAGGCGGACCTCCGGTCCGCCGAAAGCGGGGAGAGGGTCGGGGTGAGGGGGACGCACCGCGGCACGCATCGGGCCAAAATGTGCTTCCCCATATACTTTCCGGCGGATCATTTCCCGCCCTTCGGTGACCGGACGCCTTGCGTCCCCCTCACCCTGACCCTCTCCCCGGGGGGGAGAGGGGATGGTGCGCAAGCACCCACTGCGTCTTCTCAACAGGACAATGCCGATGACAGCCGCCTTCGTTGCCGGCGCCGACGTGCCGTTGAAGCGTCGATTGAAACGGGCCGAGCGGGCCCGGCAGTTCCGTGCGCTGGGCCTGGTGCTGCCGCTGCTGGCCTTCCTGCTGTTCACCTTCGTCGTGCCGCTCGCCGGCATGATCTGGAAGTCGGTGGACGACTGGGAGGTGCCGCAGGCGATGCCGCAGACCGTCGCGGCGCTGGAGCATTGGAACGGCCAGGGCCTGCCCGACGAGGCGGCCTATGCCGCGCTCGCCGCCGACGTCCGCGCCGCGTATGATGCCGGCACGCTGGCCGTCGCCGCCAAGCGGCTGAACTACATCGTCAACGGCTATCGCACCACGCTGCTTTCCACCGGCCGCAAGCTGAAGGAGCAGCCGGCTCCCGGCACCGCCAAGGAAACCCTGATCGGCATCAACCCGGCCTGGGGCGAGCGCGAGAGCTGGACTGCGATCAAGAGCGCCAGCGGCCCGGTCACCAGCTACTACCTGCTGGCGGCGGTCGATCTGACCCGCAATGCCGACGGCGCCATCGTGCATGCCCCGGCGGACCAGTCGATCTACCGCGAGGTGTTCATGCGCACCTTCGAGATCGGCTTCGGCGTCACGGCGCTCTGCCTGATCCTGGGCTTCCCGGTGGCCTATCTGCTGGCGAACCTGCCGACCGGCCGGTCGAACCTGCTGATGATCTTCGTCCTGCTGCCCTTCTGGACTTCGCTGCTGGTGCGCACCTGCGCCTGGATCGTCATCCTGCAGAGCGAGGGCATCGTCAACGGCTCGCTGGAATGGCTGGGCATCATCGACGAGCCGCTGCGGCTGATCTACAACCGCTTCGGCGTCTACATGGCGATGACCCATGTGCTGCTGCCCTTCATGATCCTGCCGCTCTACAGCGTCATGCGCGGCATCTCGCCGGCCTACATGCGGGCCGCCGCCTCGCTCGGCGCGCCGCCGGCCACCGCCTTCCTGCGCATCTACCTGCCGCAGACCATTCCCGGCATCGGCGCCGGTTGCCTGCTCGTCTTCATCCTGGCCATCGGCTACTACATCACGCCGGCGCTGGTCGGTGGGGCCGCCGACCAGATGATTTCGTCCTTCATCGCCTTCTACACCACGGAAACGGTCAACTGGGGCCTTGCCTCGGCGCTGGGTGCGGTTCTGCTGCTCTCCACGCTGGTGCTGGCGCTGCTCTACGGCAAGCTGGCGCTCGGCCGCCAGACGACGGGAGGTCTGAAGAATTGAGCGCGAACCATTCCCCCCAGACCGCCAGCCAGCGCATCGCCTGGATCGGCACGATCGTCGCCTCCACGCTGGTGTTCATCTTCCTGATGGCGCCGATCCTGGCGATCGTGCCGCTGTCCTTCAGTTCCAGCACCTACCTGACCTATCCGCTGCCCGGCCTGTCGCTGCGCTGGTACGAGGAATTTCTCAACTCGGCGCGCTGGATGAATTCGCTGAAGAACAGCTTCATCATCGGCATATCGTCGGCGATGCTGTCGATGGCGCTGGGCACGCTCGCCTCGCTTGGTCTCGCCCAGTGGAAGAGCAAGTGGAAGCCGCTGATCCTGGCCGTCGTGCTGTCGCCGATGGTGGTTCCGGTGGTCATCACCGCGGTCGGCGTCTATTTCTTCTTCGCGCCGCTTGGGCTGACCGGCAACTATCTCGGCCTGATCCTGGTCCACACCGCGCTGGCGACGCCCTTCGTCGTCATCACCGTGTCGGCGACGCTGCAGAGCTTCGACATGACACTGGCGCGCGCCGCCGCCTCGCTCGGGGCGCCGCCGCTGCTGACCTTCCGCAAGGTGATCCTGCCGCTGATCCTGCCGGGTCTGGCGTCGGGCGCGCTGTTTGCCTTCGCCACCAGTTTCGACGAGGTGGTGACGGTGCTGTTCCTCGCGGGGCCCGAGCAGCGCACCCTGCCGCGTGAGATGTTCAGCGGCATCCGCGAGAACATCAGCCCGACCATCACCGCGGTGGCGGTGGTGCTGACGGTGATCTCGGTCTTCATGCTGTCGACGCTGGAAATCCTGCGCCGCCGCAACGAGCGGCTGAAGGGGAACGTAAGGTAGGGATGATCGGAGCGGCTGCGGCATCGCTGCGGTGGAAAGTCCGGCCGCTCTGCCCTATCTTTCCAGCGATTGCTTTGACGAGGGATCGCGATGTCCGCAGTGCCGTTCGACACCCTGCGCTTTGCCACGAAACTGCAAGCCGGCGGCTTCACGGTGGAGCAGGCGCGCGCTGCGGCGGAGGCTTTCGCCGAGGCGACGAGCCAGGAAATCGCGACGAAGGCCGACATCGCCGCATTGGGCAGCATGGTACGCGGCGATGTTCAGATCATGGAGCGGGACCTGAAAATCTGGTTCGGCAAGATGATGGCATGGCAGCTTACCGCGATTGCCGGGCTGCTGGGCATCGCAACCGCGGTGGTCAAGCTGCTCTGATCCGGCGGTGCCGCCGCTCACAGATACGGCGGCGTGCAGGCGCTGATCAACTCGCACTCCACCTCGCCGATGTTGCGGAACCGATGGGGCACGCGGCTGTCGAAGAAATAGGCGTCGCCGGGGCCGAGAAGCTGTTTGCGGTCGCCCACCGTCAGCTCGATCTGTCCCTTGATGACGATGCCGCCTTCTTCGGATTCGTGCTGCAGCATGGTGCGGCCGGTGTCGGCGCCGGGGGCGTAACGTTCGTGGAGGATTTGCAGGTTGCGGCTGCGCAGGTCGCCGACCTGACGGAAGGAAACCTGGCCGACCGTGCCCTTCAGCTCGCCGGCCAATTCGATCAGCTCGTTGCCCTTGAAGAAAATCTGCTCGGGCGGCGGCAGATCGTCGGAGGAGAAGAATTCGGCCAACGTCATCGGGATGCCCTGAAGCACCTTGCGCAGCGACGACACCGACGGACTGCTGCGGTTCTGCTCGATCAGGGAGATCGTGCCGTTCGTCACTCCGGCCCGCTGGGCGAGCGCCCGCTGAGACAGCCCATGCTGTTCGCGGATCTGCTTCAACCTTGCGCCGACATCGAATTCCATCACCGGACTCCTGCTCCACACCCGTCTAGGCAATAGCCCATTCGCGCAACCCCGTCATCAGAATATGAACAGCTAAACAGGGGTTGTTTAATTTATTAAACATGGTAGGCTTCTGTCCAAGGTCCAGGCCCCCGCGCAGGAAATCCTTGATTAGAAAGGACATTTCCACCGGGTGCGGCCGGACGGTTCCACAATCCTCATCCAGGGCGGATCGAACATGCTGTCGCTGAACGACCAGGGCCTTCTCCGAACCAAGGGCTACGTGAACGGTGCGTGGCGCGCGGCCGATTCCGGGAAGTGCTTCCCGGTCACCAACCCCGCCACCGGCGCCGTCATCGCCGAGGTGTCCGACATGGGCGCCGCCGAGACGCGCGAGGCGATCGATGCCGCCAACGCCGCCCTGCCGGCGTGGAAGGCCAAGACCGCCAAGGAGCGCGCGGCCATCCTGCGCCGCTGGTACGACCTGATCCTCGCGGCGCAGGAGGATCTGGCCCAACTGATGACCGCCGAGCAGGGCAAGCCTCTGGCCGAAGCACGCGGCGAAGTGGTCTATGGCGCCTCCTTCATCGAGTGGTTCGCGGAGGAGGGCAAGCGCGCCTACGGCGACGTCATCCCCAGCTTCGCCGCCAACAAGCGCATCGTCGTGCTGAAGGAGGCCATCGGTGTCGTCGCCGCGATCACGCCGTGGAACTTCCCGAACGCCATGATCACCCGCAAATGCGCCCCGGCTCTCGCCGCCGGCTGCACCGTGGTGGTCAAGCCGGCTGAGGACACCCCGCTGTCGGCGCTGGCGCTGGCCGAGCTGGCCGAGCGCGCCGGCATGCCGGCCGGTGTCTTCAACATCGTGATGGGCCGCGACCCGGCCGCCATCGGCCATGAGCTGACCCACAGCCCGATCGTCCGCAAGGTCAGCTTCACCGGCTCGACCGAGATCGGCAAGCTGCTGATGCGGCAGGCCGCCAGCACGGTCAAGAAGGTGTCGCTGGAGCTGGGCGGCAACGCCCCCTTCATCGTCTTCGACGACGCCGACCTGGACGAGGCGGTCAAGGGCGCCATGGCGTCGAAGTACCGCAACGCCGGGCAGACCTGCGTCTGTGCCAACCGCCTGCTGGTGCAGGCCGGCGTCTATGACGCCTTCGCGGCCAAGCTGGCCGAGGCGGTCAAGGCGCTGAAGGTCGGCAACGGCGCCGAGCCGGGCGTCACCCAGGGTCCGCTGATCAACGCCGACGCCATCGCCAAGGTGGAAGAGCTGATGGGCGACGCGCTGGAGAAGGGCGCCAAGGTCGCGCTCGGCGGCAAGCGTCACGAGCTGGGCGGCACCTTCTTCGAGCCGACGATCCTGACCGGCATCACCACCGAGATGCGCGTCGCCCGCGAGGAGATCTTCGGCCCGGTCGCCCCGCTGTTCAAGTTCGAGACAGAAGAGGACGCCATCCGCATGGCGAACGACACCGAATTCGGTCTCGCCGCCTATTTCTACAGCCGCGACATCGGCCGCGTCTGGCGCGTGGCGGAAAAGCTGGAATACGGCATCGTCGGCATCAACGAAGGCATCATCTCGACCGAAGTCGCCCCCTTCGGCGGCGTCAAGGAGTCGGGCATCGGCCGCGAAGGCTCCAAGTACGGCCTCGATGATTTCATGGAAGTCAAATATCTCTGCGTCGGCCTCGGCGCCTGACCAGCCCCACGGGAAAGTCAAAGGAAAGAAGACCATGAGCACCAACCAGTCCTTCGTCGCCCGTCGCGAGGCCGCCGTCTCCCGTGGCATTTCCGCCGGCATGCCCTTCTACATCGACCGTGCTGAAAACGCCGAGATGTGGGACATCGAGGGCAAGCGCTTCATCGACTTCGCCGGCGGCATCGCCGTGCTGAACACCGGCCACCGTCACCCGAAGGTGATGGAGGCGGTGAAGGCGCAGCTGGAGCGTTTCACCCACACCTGCGCGATGGTCACGCCCTATGACAGCTTCGTCGAGCTGGCGGAGAAGCTGAACGCGCTGGTCCCCGGCCCGACGCCGAAGAAGACCGCCTTCTTCACCACCGGCGCCGAGGCGGTCGAGAACGCCGTCAAGGTCGCCCGCGCCGCCACCGGCCGTCCCGGCGTCGTCGCCTTCTCCGGCGGCTTCCATGGCCGCACGCTGCTGACCATGGGCCTGACCGGCAAGGTCGTGCCCTACAAGGTCGGCTTCGGTCCCTTCCCGGCCGAGATCTTCCATGTGCCCTTCCCCAACGCCTATCGCGGCATCAGCGAGGCGGAGAGCCTGAAGGCGCTGGAGAACCTGTTCAAGTCCGACGTCGATCCGGCCCGCGTCGCCGCCATCATCATCGAACCGGTGCAGGGCGAGGGCGGCTTCAACATCGCTTCGCCGTCCTTCCTGCAGGCGATCCGCGCGGTTTGCGACAAGCACGGCATCGTGATGATCGTCGACGAGATCCAGACCGGCTTCGCCCGCACCGGCAAGATGTTCGCCGTCGAGCATGCCGGGATCGAGCCGGACCTCGTCACCATGGCGAAGAGCCTGGCCGGCGGCTTCCCGCTGTCGGCGCTGACCGGCAAGGCGGCGCTGATGGATGCCCCGATCCCCGGCGGCCTGGGCGGCACCTATGCCGGCAGCCCGCTGGCGACCACCGCCGCGCTGGCCGTCATCGACGTGATCGAGGAAGAGAAGCTGATCGAGCGCGCCGAGAAGCTTGGCGAGCGCATCGCCGGCCGCTTCCGCACCATGGCCCAGCGCAACAGCCTGTCGGTGATCGGCGACGTCCGCAACCTGGGCGCCATGGTCGCCATGGAGCTGGTGACCGACCGCGAGACCAAGGAGCCGGCGGCCGACCTGACCAAGGCGCTGGTCGCCAAGGCGGCGGAAAAGGGCCTGATCCTGCTGTCCTGCGGCACCTACGCCAACGTCATCCGCGTCCTGGTCCCGCTGACCGCCTCGGATGCCCTGGTCGACGAAGGCCTGGACATCATCGAGCGTTCGCTGGAAGAACTGGTGTCGGCGTAACCTCTCCCACCCCCATATCCCCTCTCCCCCCCGGGGAGAGGGTTAGGGTGAGGGGGATGCGTTGCGGAGCGCCGGTGATAGTGCCGGCGCTCCGCGATTCTTGTAAATCCTCGCCATGCGTCCCCCTCACCCTTCCCAAGCTTCGCTTGGGCCCCTTCCCTCTCCCCAGGGGAGAGAGGGGACTCAAGGGCGGGGGAGTGCCAATAAATCAGGAGGAACACACCTTGGCCGGACCCTTGTCGCACATCCGGGTGCTGGAGCTGTCGCGCGTGCTGGCCGGGCCGTGGTCGGCGCAGACGCTGGCCGATCTGGGCGCCGACGTGATCAAGGTGGAACGGCCGGGTGCCGGCGACGACACCCGCGCCTGGGGTCCGCCCTGGGCCGGCGACCAGTCGGCCTATTTCCTGTCGACCAACCGCGGCAAGCGCTCCATCACCATCGACTTCGAACGGCCGGAGGGCCAGGAGCTTGTCCGCAAGCTCGCCGCCCAGGCCGATGTCGTCATCGAGAATTTCAAGGTCGGCGGGCTGGTCAAATACGGCCTCGACTATGACAGCCTGAAGGCGGTCAATCCGCGGCTGGTCTATTGCTCGATTACCGGCTTCGGCCAGACCGGGCCGTACCGCAACCGCGCCGGCTACGACTTCATGATCCAGGGCATGGGCGGGCTGATGAGCATCACCGGCCAGCCCGATGGCGAGCCGGGTGGCGGCCCGGTCAAGGTCGGCGTCGCGGTGACCGACATCTTCACCGGCCTCTATGCCACCATCGGCATCATGGGCGCTCTCGCCCACCGCGACCGCACCGGCGAGGGGCAGCAGGTTGACCTCGCCCTGCTCGACGTTCAGGTGGCGGTGCTGGCCAATCAGGCGATGAACTGCCTGGTCGGCGGCAAGGCGCCGCAGCGGCTCGGCAACGCCCATCCCAACATCGTGCCCTATCAGGCCTTCGCCACCCGCGACGGCTACATCATCCTGGCGGTCGGCAACGACGGCCAGTTCGCCAAGTTCTGCGCCGTCGCCGGCCGTCCCGAACTGGCTCGGGATGAACGCTACGCCACCAACCCGGCCCGCGTCGCCAACCGCAAGGAGTTGGTGGCGCTGCTGGAGGAACTGATCCGCACCCGCGACAGCCACGACTGGCTGAGCGCGCTGGAAGAGGTCGGCGTGCCCTGCGGCCCGATCAACGACCTGACCGCGGTGTTCGAGGACCCGCAGGTGAAGGCCCGCAACATCCACCAGGATCTGCCGCACCCGACCCAGGGCAGCGTGCCGACGGTGGCGAGCCCGATCCGCTACAGCGGCACCCCGCTGGTGCACGACACCGCCCCGCCGACGCTGGGCCAGCACACCGACACGGTGCTGGCGGAGTCCCTCGGGCTGGGCGAGGCCGACATCGCAGCCCTGCGTGAAAAGGGCGTGATCTGATCGCAGGACTGTGGAGCCGGAAAGCTTACGCTTTCCGGCTTTGTCGTCAGAACTCCGTCACCACGGTGACGCCGGTGCCCTCGAACCTGTCCATATTCATCAGCGCGTCAATGGACTGTTCCAGCGTGATCGTCCGGCCGATCAGCTTCTCCGGCGCCAGCTTGCCGGACCGCATCATCTCCAGCATCGCGTCGTAGCGGTGAGCCTGCATGCCGTGGCTGCCGAGAATCTCCAGCTCGTTGGCGATGACGCGGCTCATCGGGATGGCCGGCGTGCTGTTCTCCGCCAGCATCAGGCCGACCTGCACATGCTTGCCCCGCTTGCGCAGGTTGCTGATCGAATTGAAGCAGGTGGTGGGATGGCCCAGCGCGTCGAGCGAGACATGAACGCCACCCCGCGTGATCTCGATGACCGCTTCGGCGACCTCCCCGACCTCGGACGCGTTCACCGTCGCGACCGCGCCCAGCGCTCGGGCCAGGGCGAGCTTGTCCTCCGAAATGTCGATGGCGACGACATTGGCGCCCACCGCGTTGGCGATCATGATCGCCGACAGGCCGACACCGCCGCAGCCGTGAACCGCCACCCACTGGCCGGCGGACGCCTTGCCCTGGTCGATGACCGCGCGGAACGAGGTCACGAAGCGGCAGCCGAGGCTGGCGGCGGTGGTGAAGTCCATCGTCTCCGGCAGCCCGACCAGATTGATGTCCGCCTGATGCAGGCCGACATATTGGGCGAAAGACCCCCAATGGGTGAAGCCGGGCTGGAACTGCCGGTCGCAGACCTGATGATTGCCGGAATGGCATTCGGGACAGCTGCCGCAGCCGCCGACGAACGGAACCGTCACCCGGTCGCCGGCCTTCCATTTCGTCACGTCCTTGCCGACCGCCTCGACGATGCCGGCCAGCTCATGGCCGGGTATATGCGGAAGCCGGATGTCGGTGTCGTGGCCGACCCAGCCATGCCAGTCGCTGCGGCAAACCCCGGTCGCCATCACCTTGACGACGACGCCATGCGGCTCCGGCGTCGGATCGGGCACGGTCATGATTTGGGGTGGTGCGGAAAATGCCTCGTAGACCACCGCTTTCATCGGGATTCTCCTGCTGGATTGCCCCGCCATTCTACGGCCAAGCCGCTGAAATTGGCTTTCAATTGAAGACGCGGCGGTCCGGAGATATGAAGGGATCTTTCGCGATTGCCCTAGGGCGTGTCGTCAGTTATGGGATTCCCAGCGGTAGGAATGCGTGATTCATAGAAGGTCGGCTGACGGGAGGGCCGACGGATGCGACGCTATGCTTTGCGCGACGACCAGTGGGATCGGGTCCAGGCTTTTCTGCCGGGGCGGGCGGGCCATGTCGGGGGGACGGCGAAGGACAACCGGCTGTTTGTCGAGGCGGTGCTGTACCGTTACCGGGCTGGCATTCCCTGGCGCGACCTGCCCACCCGGTTCGGGGATTGGAAGAACACCCACCGCCGCTACCGCCGCTGGTGCGAGAGCGGGGTGTTCGAGCGCCTTTTCAAGGCCCTGGCCGAGGATGGCGACAACGAGTACATGATGCTCGACGCGACCATCGTCCGCGCCCACCAGCACAGCGCCGGGGCGCGAAAAAAGGGGGCGCCTGCCAAGCCATCGGCCGATCACGAGGGGGGCTGACGACGAAGATCCATGCCATCGTGGACGCCTTGGGCAACCCGGTGGCGATCTCCCTGACCCCCGGTCAGGCCTCTGACTTCAGCCAAGCCGCCCCTCTGCTCGACGCGGTCGAGCCGCAGGCCCTCATCGCCGACAAGGCCTATGATGGCGACGCCTTGATCGACGCCTTGAAGGAGCGCGACATCGTCCCCGTCATCCCGTCCAAGGCGAATCGGCTGATCGCCCGCGATACCGATTTCGCCTTGTACCGCGAACGTAATCTCGTCGAGCGATTCTTCAACAAGATGAAGGGCTTCCGAGCCATTGCCACTCGATACGACAAGCTTGCCAGCACTTTTTTGGCGGCTGTTTACCTCGTGTCGGCTGTCATCTGGCTCAACTGACGACACGCCCTAATTCCTGCAGGAAGCCCCCGCCATGGACGCGCTCGATAAAATGGATGCTGCGATCGTGGACCGGCTGCAGCAGGATGGCCGGCTGTCCAATGCCAAGCTCGCCGAGCAACTGGCACTGAGCGAGGCGTCCTGCTGGCGTCGTCAGAAGCGTCTGGAGGACAGCGGGGTCATCAAGGGCTATCAGGCGGTGCTCGACCGCCGGAAGCTGGGCTTCGGGTTGATGGCCTTCGTGCAGATCGTCTGCACCCAGCATGGCGAGGAGGTGACCGCGGCGTTCGAGGCGGTCATCCAGGCCTGCCCCTATGTGCTGGCCTGCCACAACACCACCGGGGAGGCGGATTTCCTGCTGATCGTCGTCGCGCGCGATCTCGACGATTACAGCAGCTTCGTGGACAAGGTCCTGAGGAAGCTTCCGGGCGTCGCCAGCATCCGCTCGAACCTATCTCTGCGTGAGATGAAGGCGACGAACAGGCTTCCCGTCATCGGGTAGAGCGGCATTTTCGATGGTGTGCGACGCGGCTCTACCCAAAGGTGGGGTGGGAAAAGGTCCGTGCACGGGGCAGACCTTTCCCCACAACAGAAGGAACGACGCGTCCGTCAGGCCGCGCGAACGCCTCGGAGGAACTCGTCGACCGCGGAGCTGAGCGTCCTGGCTTCGCGCGACAGCTCTCCGGCGGCGTCCAGAACCTGACCCGCCATGCTGCCGCTGAGGCTGGCGGCCTTCTGCACCTCGATGACGTTGGTGGAGACCTCCATGGTGCCGGAGGCCGCCTGGGTCACGTTGCGCGAGATTTCTCCGGTCGCCGCGTTCTGCTCCTCGACCGCCGAGGCGATCGCGGTGGCGATCCCGCTCATCTGCGTGATCGTTGCACCGATCCCCTTGATCGCGTCGACGGCTTCGGTGGTCACCGCCTGCATCGTCGCGATCTGCGCTGCGATCTCGTCGGTCGCGCGGGCGGTCTGGGTGGCGAGATTCTTCACCTCCGAAGCGACCACGGCGAAGCCCTTGCCGGCGTCGCCCGCCCGTGCCGCCTCGATGGTGGCGTTCAGGGCCAGCAGGTTGGTCTGGCCGGCGATGCTCTGGATCAGCGTCACCACTTCGCCGATCTTCTGTGCGGCGTTGGCCAGACCGGCGACGGTGTCGTTGGTCCGTTCCGCATCCTTGACCGCCTGGGCGGAGATCTGCGACGAGGTGCTGACCTGCTTGGAGATTTCAAGCAAGGATGCCGACATCTCTTCGGTGGCGGCGGCAACGGTCTGGACGTTGGCCGAGGTCTGTTCGGCGGCGGCGGCGGAGGCGCTGGCCTGATGGCTGGTCTGCTCTGCCGTTCCGACCATCGTCGTGGCGACCGACTGCATGTTGCCCGATGCCGTGGCGACGCTTTCCACCACGCCTTTGACGCTGGCTTCGAAACTCCGGGCCAGCGCCGCCATGGATGCCTTGCGGTCCGCCTCCGCCTTCGCTTTCAATTGCTCCTGCTCGGCCTCCAGGCGGGCATTCTCGATGGCGTTCCGCTTGAACACTTCGACGGCTTGCGCCATGGCGCCGATCTCGTCGCGACGCTCCTGCCCCTCGATCTGCACGCCGTTGTCGCCGGCGGCCAGCCGTCCCATGACGGTGGTCATGCCGCGGATCGGCGTGGCGATGCCGCGCGACAGCAGTACGCCGGCCGCCATGGCGAGGATGATCATGACTCCGCCGCCGGCAAAATTGACGGTGTAGGAGGTGGAGAAGGCTTCAGCTTGATCGACGGCGCGTTTGATGAGCAGATCGCGCTCCATCTTGTCGATCTCCGCGATTTTGCCGCGTAGGCCATCTATCGCCGATTTCCCCGCGCCGGAGGCTTCCAGTGCGCGCGCCTGCTCGCGGGTTTCAGGCTTGGCCATCAATTCGATCTCCTTCTCGACGACCGTGGTCAACCACGTCCGGTAAAAGTGATCGACTTCGGCGAAGCGTGCCTGCTGTGTCGGGTTGTCCGCCGTCAGCCGCTTCGCCTTGGCAAGGGACTCCGCATAGCGGCGCTGGCCCTCCCGATAGGGCTCCAGGAACTTATCGTCGCCGGCGATCAGATAACCGCGGACGCCGGTTTCCTGGTTCACCACGGATCCCAGGATCCTGGAGACCTCTTCGAGCACCTCGTAGGTGTGGGTCGTCCAACCGCTCGACGTCTCGATAAACGAAAGCTTCGAATAGCTGGAGAAAGCGACGGCCAAGGCGATTGCAACCATAGATGCGAATGCGCCTGAAATCTTCTTGGAGATCGACAGATTTGCAAGGTTGAACATTGTCTCTTTCTCTCCCGACCCATACGAGCAAGAGTGCGTTGGGTGTTTTGCATCTTAAGGCAGCAACAGAAAAAACTAAAATGACAACATAGTTCTCTGTTGCCGGCATTTGGAACCTATAATTCCAATAAAATTAAAGCGCTGTTAAAAACAGATATATGAGTTTCCTTAAGGTGGTTAGTTAATTTTCTATTGGATCTATGAGCAATGTTCATTTTTAAATTCTATTGGTAATAAAGATATCCAGATTTCGAATCTATAATCCATAAATTCGACCGGAAGTTTCGCAACTAAAGTCATCTTGTTTCACGGTGGCGGCAGCATTTGGTTTCGCCGTGGAGCGAGAGTTGCTCCTTGCCCGGCGATTGGGCGAAGCGGCGGCGGCCGGCGTGCGCCAGCACACATTCGTCATTGCTCCCGCCATCTGCGGAGGGGTTGCGTTCGATCGCCAATCCCGCAATATGCCGACCCCGCAACCGGCTCATTTGCAGGCCACGGCCTGTGGCTTTCAAAATCCGCCCTCAACCAACCCCGGATCCCTCCATGACCGCGGCCCCCGCGACCGACACCCGTCTCGGCATCCTGATGATGCTGGGCGGCATGACGCTGTTCACGCTGAACGACGCGCTCGGCAAATGGCTGGTGGCCGATCATCCGGTCGCCATGATGATCGCCGTGCGCAGCCTGTTCGGGCTGGCGGTGCTGGCGCCGATGATCCTGCGCGAGGGTGTGGCTGCGGTCTTCGCCGTCGACCGGCTGCCGCTGCACGTGCTGCGCGTCGTCATGATGACGGTGGACATCTCCTGCTTCTATTGGGCGGTCGCCTATCTGCCGCTGGCGGACGTGATGACCATCTACATGGCGGCGCCGCTGATCGTCACCGCGCTGTCGGTGCTGGTCCTGCGGGAAAGCGTTGGCTGGCGCCGCTGGTTGGCGGTTCTGGTCGGCTTCGTCGGCGTCGTCATCGTGCTGAACCCGACCGGCCGCTTCGACCTGCTGCCGTCGTTGGTGGCGCTGGTCGGTGCCTTCATCTTCTCCGGCGGCGTGATCTCCACCCGCGTCCTGCGCTCCTCTTCCAGCCTGACGCTGGTCGGCAACCAGATGGTCGGCGGCGTCCTGATCGGCGGGGCGGCGCTGCCCTGGTCGTGGCAAGCGCCGGGCTGGCTGGGCTTCTTCCTGCTGGGGCTGCTGGGCGTCTCGGCGCTGGCCGGCCACGCCATGATGAACCGCTCGCTGCAGCTCAGCCCGGCCGCGGTGGTGGTGCCGTTCCAGTATGTGTCGATCCTGTGGGCGGTGGTGCTCGACCTCGCCGTCTGGGGTACGGCGCCGACCATCCGCATGGGGGTGGGGGCGGCCCTGATTATCGGCAGCGGCCTGTTCATCGTTTACCGCGAACAGCGTGTGAAACGCGGCGTGGTGTCCGAAGGGGTGACGGAGGTGCCGTGAGGCACCCCTCTCACAGCGCGAAATACCGCGGCACCAGCCTGACCGTCAGCGGGTCCAGCGGGCGCCAGCCATAGTCGCGGATGACGTCGTTGGACTCGACCGGCCGGCGTCCGTCCGCCAGCGACCATGTGATGTGGTAGGTGGAGCCGTCCGGCCGGTCGCTGGTGCCGTCGATGGCGACGACCAGCGTCTGCACCCCCTCGCCGTCGTCGGCGCAGCCGATCACCTCGGCCAGCGTGGCGGTGGGCAGAGGGTCCTGCGGGCCGGCGCCGAACTGCAGGGTCACGTGGTCGGCGACCAGCCGTTCATAGCGTGGCGGGACCAGGGCCAGCAGGCGCCCGCGCTCGTCGGCCGGCAGTTCCCACCCGGTGTATCCCGATCCCATCACCGCTTCCTCTAAGCCGAAAGGCGCCGGCATGGTCACCGCCGGCCGCCGTTCATGATCCCGTCCATGATCTTATTCGCTTCCGCCGGCCCGGCAATCAGCTCGATCATGCGGATGGCGGTATAGCCGCTGCGGGCGTTGCCGGCGGGGCCGGCCAGTTCCTTCTGCGCCCGTTCCGTCAGCGAGGCGGTGGTCTTCTGCGTCATCTCCCGCAGCTCGCCGCGCAGCCCCAGAGAATCGGCGATGGTCGCGCATTTGCGCAGCGCCCGCGCGTGATTCTCCGCCTGGGCCAGCTGGGCGCGGCCCTCGCGGAGGTCGCCGCCGCCGTCCAGCGCGCCGATGGCCGCGACGATGCCGGCGTCGGCATCCTGCAGCACCTGGGACTTCACCATGGAATGGACGGAGTTGCGGACCTGTTTCAGCCGCTGGTCGAACTCCTTGTTGCGGCTCTGCTCCATCGCCGCGCGGGTGGCGTCCAGGGTGGCGACGAGGTCGAGCGCCAGATCGGCCACCGCCATGCGGTCTGCATTCTCCGCGCTCTGCCCGGCCCGCGAGCGGTCCTCGATCTGGGCGACGACCGTGCCGCTCAGCGACATGAACAGCGCGGCGCGGTCGGTCGATTTCTGCCCCAGATCCATGTCCCACAGCCCGCTCAGCAGCGCCGACGGGTTGGTCAGCCGCGACGCGGCCAGCAGCACGTAGATCTTCAGCGCGTCCGGCCGCACGCGGGACAGCCGCCGGCCGACGGTCTGGATCGCCTCGATATGGTCGGCGTGCAGCTTCGGCACCGGCTTGGGCGACAGCGCCGCCTTCAGCTCCGCCACCTCGGGCGCGATGGACAGGATGACGGCGATGTCGGCCAGCGCCCGCGTCCGGTTGGGGTTCATCCGCAGGTCCAGCGGCTCGCTGAAATGCCCCGCCACCGCCCCTTCGGCGATCTTCGCCACCGCCGCCGCGCATTCGGTCCAGAACGCCTCGCACAGTGCCTTGCGCTCCGGGCCCTCCTCCAGGGCGGGGCGGTAGGCGCGCAGCCGGTCCTTGCCGATCTCCGCCTCGACCAGCGGCCACAGGCTGTTCATCAGCGACCGCTCGATCACGCTCAGCGGCACCGGGTCGGCCTTGCCCAGCGCTTCGAACAAATCCTCGAACGGGTCGCAGAACAGGCGCTTCAGCGTCGGCCGGCGGCTCAGCCGCAGTTCCACCAGCCGGGGGCGGATGACGGCGATGGTGCGCTGGATGTCGGGATGGTCGTTCATCTGTTCCAGCAGGCCGACCACCTGGCGGAACTTGGCCTCGTCGATGTCCATCAGCTTGTCGCCCAGCGCGACCAGATCCCTCATCTCCATCGTCAGGCGGCCTTCCCTTTGATCGTCTCGATCCGCATGACCAGATCGACGTCAAGCTGGCCGCTGCGCCAGTCGACATAGGCGCGTACGGAGCGCTTGTGGCTGTTGATCAGCTTGTCCGCCATCATCGACTGGTCGGCGCGGCCCTCGTCCTTCGGCAGCAGCGGGATGACGCGGAAGATGTCGTGGACGGCCATGTCCTGGCTGTGGCGGTCCTGGGTCTGCGCGTCGTTCCACAGCAGGATCAAGTATTCCCAGCCGTCGAGCAGCCAGGACAGCCGGCTCGACGCCTTGCGGATCAGCGCCCGCTTGGTCTCCCACTGGCGCAGCAGGGTCTCGAACGACGCCATCGCCTGATCGAGCTGGCCGATGACGTTGCGGGCATGGTTGACCGTGTGTTCCGCCACCTCGGCGCAGAAGCCGCCGATGGGGGCCGCTTCCGACACGTTGTCGGTCGCCCAGTCGGTCATGCTGTCGCGGAAGCCCTGCAGGTCGCGCATCAGCCGCCGCAGCCGCGCCGGCTTGGGCGAGCTGGCCAGCCCGATCGACTCCATCAGCACCGCCAGTTCGGCGATGCGGCCATACAGCTCGGTCGGCTCCAGCGCCAGTCGCTGCGCCGCCTTCATCATCAGGTCGCGCGTCAGCTTCTGCCCCTCGGCGGAGGTCAGGCCGACACGCAGGATCTCCGTCGATTCCAGCCCGACCGCCTTCAGCGCCTCGACGATCAGCTGATAGTTGATGAGAAGGCGCTGCTCCTCGTCGTCGCTCAGCGCCGCCTCGGCCGCCGCCACCGCCCCGCCGCCGGCCAGCCCGCAGCGCGCCGCCTCCAGCACCGCCTTGCGGATGTCGTCGGGCGAACAGCCCTCGGCCTTGGCGATCAGCTCGTGCAGCATCCGGTCGTGCACCGTCATCGGGAAGGCCAGCGGCAGCGACTTCCACGGCACCACATAGACGCCGCGCCCTTCCGACAGGTTGGGCACCAGCACCTCCAGCTGGTCGCGGCTGTCCTTGCGCACGCGCGTCTGGGCCAGGACCGGCGTGGTGAAGGCCACCGCGGCACCGCGTTCCTCGAAGGTGGAGGGGGCGAAGTTGGTAAGGGAACGCATCGTGTCCGCGGTCGTGGCTGCTGAAAATGGTGGAACCTGATGGTCGAACGATTACGGCGCCGCGATGCTGAATTTTGCGTTAAATCCAATATAAGCTTCAACGGAAATATATCACCTTCGGGCGGTATGCGCGGATCTCTTGCGGTACTCCCCACCTCCCGCCTCCACCGATCCGCCCCCTCATCCGTTGTCCACATCAGGGACGTGCGCGGAGGGACGGCGGCATGGCGGCGGGGGCGGGGTCGGTGTTCAAATGGATCGGCTATGGGCTGCTCGGCCTCGTCGGTCTCGTCGTCGTCGCGGTCGGCGCGGTGCTGCTGCTGTTCGACTGGAACGATGCCCGCGGCTTTGTCGCCCGCCATGCCTCGTCCGCGCTGAACCGCGAGGTCGCCATCGACGGCGACCTGCGCGTCCATCTCGGCAATCCGATCCGCATCCATCTGGAAGGGCTGCGCGTCGCCAATGCCGATTGGGCGCAGGACAAGACCATGGCGGAGATCAAGGTGCTCGACGCCACGCTGCGCCCCTGGCCGCTGCTGCGCGGCGACTGGGAACTGCCGGAACTGAAATTCCAGGGACCGAAGCTGATCCTGGAGAAAAACGAGAAGGGCGAGGCCAACTGGAACTTCGGCCCGCCCAACGCGGAGAAGGAGGTGGCGAAGCAGGCCGCGACCCCCGACAACCGCGGCGACATCCCGGTGATCGAGCGGCTGGCGATCGCCGACGGCCAGATTCGCTACCGCGACCCCACCAGCGACATCGACATCGACAACTCCATCAACACCGCGACCGGCGGCAACGACGACGACACGGTGGAACTGAAGGGCAAGGGCAGCTTCGCCGGCAAACCCTTCACCCTGGCGGCGACCGGCGGCTCGCTGCTGTATCTGCGCGACGATCCCAAGCCCTATCCGTTGAAGATCGACGCCGCGGTCGGCAAGACCAAGGGCCACATCGAAGGTTCCATCGCCGAACCGGTAAAGATGCAGGGCGTCGACCTGTCGGTCGCGCTCAGCGGTCCCGACATGGCGGAAATCTTCCCCATCGTCGGCATCCCGACGCCGAAGACCCGGCCCTATTCCATCGACGGCCATCTGTCGCGCGAGGGCGACCTGTGGGCCTTCCGCGACATGGCGGGCAAGGTCGGCGAAAGCGACCTGGCCGGCGACCTGTCGGTCAAGACCGGTGGCGAGCGGCCGCTGGTGAAGGCCGACCTCACCTCCAAGCGGCTGGCGGCGCAGGATCTCGCCGGTCTGGTCGGCGCCTCTCCCCGCGGCACGGACGACTATCCGACCCGCGGCAAGGGCGGGGTGATTCCGGCCACGCCGATTCCGGTGGAAAAGCTGCGCAACACCGACATGGACGTCCGCCTGCGCGGCAAGCGGGTGGAGGCGCCCTTCGCGCCGCTCGACGACCTCGACATGCGGGTGCGGCTGAACGCCGGCGACCTTCGCTTCGATCCGCTGTCGCTGGGAATCGGCGGCGGGCGGATCGCCGGAACGGTGGAGGTGGACGGCAGCCGCAAGGTGCCGGCGATGCGCACCAACCTGGACATCCGCGCCATGAAGCTGTCGACCTTCTTCAGCGAGACCGCGCTGGCCGGGCAGATCGGCGGCACGGTGGCCGGCCGCATCCAGCTTGCCGGCACCGGAAAGACGGTGGCCGACCTGCTGGCGACCTCCGACGGCAAGATCGGGGTCGCGGTGGACGGCGGCCGGGTCACCAGCCTCGCGGTCAAGGGGCTGAAGACCAACATCCTGGAAACGCTTGGCGTCGCCATTTCCGGGTCGAAACCGATGCCCTTCAACTGTCTGGTCGGCAACATGTCGGTGGAGAACGGCATCGCCCAGGTCCAGGCGCTGGTGCTCGACACGCCGGAAACCCTGGTCACCGGCAAGGGCCGGATCAGCCTGCGCAACGAGGCGCTGGATCTTCGGATCGTCGGCGACGCCAAATCGCCGCAGGTCTTCGCCACCCATGTCCCGGTGCTGGTCGGCGGGACGCTGGGCAACCCCGACATCGGCGTCGATCCCACCGAGTCGGCGGCGCGCGGCGCGGCGGCGGTGGCGCTGGGCGTGCTGCTGACGCCGCTGGCCAGCGTGCTTCCCTTCCTTGACCCAGGCAGTGATGAGCAGCCACAGTGTGGCCGGCTGGTGCGGGACGCCCGCTCTCCCGAGAAGGGAGGGCAGGCGTCCGGCAAGTCGGGCAATGGCCGCGGGGAAGGGAAGGCGTCGGGATCGGCGCGCTGACCGGACGCAAATCCGCATCCATCCTGTCCGATCCGGCCACCGTACAGGCCAGGAAGGACGCCGTCCCTGCCCATGACCATCGACCAGATGTTATCCTTCGGCATCATCGGCGCGGTGATCGCGCTGCTGATCTGGGACCGGCTGCGCTACGACCTCGTCGGCATGCTGGCACTGCTGACCTCGGTCGCCGCGGGAATCGTGCCGGCAAAGGAGGCCTTCCAGGGCTTCTCCGACGACATCGTCATCATCGTCGGCTCGGCCCTGGTGGTCAGCGCCGCCGTCGGCCGGTCGGGCGTGGTGGAGGCGGCGATGCGTCCGCTGACCACGCGCATGACCAGCGTCTGGACCCAAGTGGCGGTGCTGGCCGGGGCGGTGACCATGCTGTCGGCCATCGTCAAGAACATCGGCGCGCTCGCCATCTTCATGCCGATCGCCCTGCAGGTGGCGCGGCGGAGCGGCACGCCGGTGTCGTTGCTGCTGATGCCGATGGCCTTCGGCTCGCTGCTGGGCGGCCTGATGACACTGGTCGGCACCTCGCCCAACATCATCGTCTCGCGCGTCCGGGCGGAGATGACGGGCCAGCCCTTCCACATGTTCGATTTCACGCCGGTCGGTCTGGTGATCGCGGTGTTCGGCGTCGCCTTCCTGTCGGTCGGATACCGGCTGCTGCCGAAGGGCAGGGCCGCGGGGGCGGGTCCCGCCTTCAACATCGACGACTATACGGCGGAGGCGCGGCTGCCGGCCGGGTCGCAGTTCGTCGGCCGTACCGTGGCGGAACTGGAGCATTTCGGCGAGAACGAGGTGACCGTCGCCGCCATTGTGCGCGAGAATTACCGCCGCTATGTCCCGTCGGGCCATTGGGTGCTGTTCGCCGGCGACATCCTGGTGCTGGAGGGCGACACCGCGGCGCTGGCCGAACTGGTCAAGCGCGCCGGCCTGCGCATGATGCACGACAAGGACCAGGAGGAGGTCGAGCAGAAGGACGACATCGCCGTGGTCGAGGCGGTGGTGGAGCAGCGCTCCGCCATGATCGGCCACAGCATCGAGGAGGTGAACCTGCGCGAGCGATTCGGCGCCAACCTGCTGGCGATCAGCCGGCGCGGCCGTCCGATCCGCCAGCGCCTGCGCCGCGTCCGCCTGCAGTCGGGCGATCTGGTGGTGCTGCAATGCCGTCAGGCCGCCGTGGCCGACACGCTGGCCGAGCTGGGCTGCCTGCCGCTGGCCGAGCGGAACCTCGGCATCGGCCGCACGCCGAAGCGGGCGGCGGCGGTGGCGGTGCTGGGCCTGACCGTCATCCTGGTCGCCACCGGGATGGTTCCGGTCGCCATCGGCTTCTTCGGGGCGGCGGTGGCGATGACCGCGCTGAAGGTTGTCAGCCTGCGCGAGGCCTATGAGGCCATCGAATGGCCGATCCTGGTCCTGTTGGGATCGCTGATCCCGGTCAGCGAGACCTTGCGCACCACCGGCGGGACCGAACTGATCGCCGGCTTCCTGTCGGAGGCGTCGCAGGGGCTGCCGCCCATCGGCTCGCTCGCCATGATCATGGTGGCGGCGATGGCGGTGACGCCCTTCCTGAACAACGCCGCGACCGTGCTGGTGATGGCGCCGATCGGCGCCAGCCTCGCCACCCATCTCGGGCTCCGGCCCGACGCCTTCCTGATGGCGGTGGCCATCGGGGCCGGCTGCGACTTCCTCACCCCCATCGGCCACCAGTGCAATACGCTGGTGATGGGCCCCGGCGGCTACCGCTTCGGCGATTACTGGCGGCTCGGCCTGCCCTTGTCGATCATGGTGGTGGTGATCGGCACCACCGCCATCGCCCTGTTCTGGCCGCTGGTGCCGCGCTGACGATCACGTCCGCTCACGACATCGTGTAGCGCACGACCGGTTCCGTCTTCCCTCCGTCTGGTGTAGGCTTATCCATGGGGCTTGAGCCTGACGGGAGGCGGAGATGTCGGTGTGGCGCCGCTATCTGGTGAAGGACGTGACCGGCCGGCTGGTCGATCTGCCGAGCAGCCTGCTGGACCGGGCCGACGACGGCACGGCGCCGCTGCCGCATTTCGCCGGCCGCTGCGTTGAGGTGGTGGCGGCGGTGATGGTCGGCGACCGCAAGACCCCGGCCCGTGTCACCGAACTGGCTTTCACCAAGCTCTATTTCGACCAGATGGGCTATGTCGACGCCGCCAAGCGCGAGCGGATGATCCGCCTGATGCTGGAAAGCTGCGCCGACCGCCGCTGCCCCCCGCCGCGCCAGGGGGCGGCTGAAGACAAATGCACCCATCTGTCCCGCCGCGCCGTCGCCGCCCGTGACCAGCTGATCCGCGAATTCGGCTGGGAACCCAAGCCCGACGAACGCGACGCCGCCCTCAGCCGCCTCGACCCCGCGCGTCTGCGCAGTGCCCTGTCGGAACCGGCGCGCACGCTGCATTGAGATCGCCGAACTCCGCAAAGAGGAGGGGGCCTTTTCGACACGCCTCCCCCGGCCCATATGCAGGCCAATGGAAAGCATGGAGCCCGGCGAACCGCAGATGAGTCCCCCCGATACCGCCCAGACGCTGTCTTTCGCGCGCGTGCGTCAGCTGGCCCTGATCGGCGCCGGATGCACCATCATCCTGCTCGGCCTGCTGATCGCTCCCTTGCCCGGGCCGGGCGGGCTGCCGGTGATGCTGCTGGGCGGCGTGCTGGTGCTGCGCAACTCCGCCGACGCCCGCCGCCTGTTCGTGCGGTCGAAGCGCCGCTATCCCCGCATGTTCAGCCCGATCGAGCGCATCCGCCAGAAGCTGCGCGCCCGCCGCCTGCGCAAGATGAACGGCGGCTGACCTGCCCGCGCCGGACGGGCGGGCGGGTCAGCCGGACGGTGCTTGCGGTGCGTCAGATCACTGTGCCGTGAGGGCCGGGACACCGTCCTTCCACTGGTCCCAATGGCCGACGATGTGGTCGACCATGCGCGAGCCGACGAGTTCCACATTCTCCACCGTCTCGGCGAAGCCGCCGGCGGTCTCGCCGGGTTTCGGGTCGAGATGCTGGAGCGTCGTCTCGTTCGGGTTGCCCTGGTCGAAATTGACGGCGCCGCGCAGGCTCATCACCCGGTCGGAGCCTTGCAGCCGCTTGATGACCAGGGTGATCGCCGCCGCCTCCATCTCGGTGATGACGTAGTCGTCCGCACCGTAGAGCTTGGCGATGTACTGAGCCTGGGCCGACATGCCGGGACCGTGGAAGAAGGTGTCGCCGGTCATGTGCGTGCCGGTGCCCACAAAAGGAGCACGTTGCGCGGCTTCCTGCGGATAGCGCTTGCGGTAGGCACGGGCGGAGTCGCTGTCCTTCAGCGGCGTGTCGGCGGTCAGGCGCATGGCCCAGGACACCAGCGCCGGGTTCATCGGGAACAGCCGCACCGCCTCATAGCCCTTGCGCGGCATGAAGGTCGGCTCGCCCGGCTTGCCTTCCTCCGGCGCCCAGCGGTGGCCCAGGTCATAGTCGACCACCCAGGTCGCCCAGTTCACTTCGCCGATGGTGCCGCGCGACGGCGGGGTGCCGGCCACGCCGGTGACCAGAAAATAGGCTTGCGACAGGTCGAACTGCGGATTCAGCAGGATCGCCTGCATCGAGGCGGAGGAGCTGACCTTGCCCATGCCCAGCACCGACCCGCACACGCCGTCGGCGTTGCAGTAGACCGGGTTCAACGCGCCCTTCACCGTGATCGGCTCGGCCGTTTGCCAGTAGCGCTCGTACCAGTGCTGGAACTCGCCGGCTCGGTCCCCGGTGTTCTTGCCGATCTCGAACATCGAGCCGACGAACACCTTGACCTTGACCGGCTCCGCGGCCTGCAGGGGACCAGCCAGCCCGAACAGGAACAGGGCCGACAGGGCGGCGCCGCGGCAGCGGGAATACAATGACATCGGAATTTCACTCCTTGGGACGGAAACCTACCTGAGTATGCAACAGCCATACCATCGCCGTCTTCATTGCTCCGTCCGAGCGCAAACGATTCAGCGGTCCGCCGACGACCGCCTGCCCTGCGGAAGCGGGCACTGGACAGCGTCGCCCCGCAGCATCCATCTTGTGCGTCCGTTCGCATGAGGAGGTCTTCCGGTGAAGTCGGGCAACGCGCTGCTGTCCAGCTATGGCACCACCATTTTCGAGGTCATGTCCCGTTTGTCGGAGGACCATGGCGCGATCAACCTGGGCCAGGGGTTCCCCGACGACCGCGGGCCGGCGGACGTGCTGCAGACCGCGGCCGACGCCCTGCTCAACGGGTGGAACCAGTACCCGTCGATGATGGGCACGCCCGAGCTGCGTCAGGCGCTGGCCGCCCACGCCAGCCGCTTCTATGGCCTCGACATCGACTGGAAGACCGAGACGATGGTCACCTCCGGTGCGACCGAAGCGCTGACCGCCTGCCTGCTCGGCCTGATCGATCCGGGCGACGAGGTGGTGCTGTTCCAGCCGATGTACGACAGCTACCTGCCGATCGTCCGGCTGGCCGGCGGCGTGCCGCGCTTCGTGTCGCTGAAGGCGCCGGACTGGAGCTTCAGCCGCGCCGATCTGGAAGCCGCCTTCTCCCCCCGCACCAAGCTGGTGTTGATCAACGACCCGCTGAACCCCGCCGCCAAGGTCTTCGATCGGGCGGAGCTGGAGCTGATCGCCGAATTCGTGCAGCGCCACGACGCGCTGGCGGTCTGCGACGAGGTGTACGAGCACATCGTCTTCGACGGCCGCCGCCACATCCCGCTGATGACCCTGCCGGGCATGCGCGACCGCTGTCTGAAGATCGGCTCGGCCGGCAAGACCTTCTCGCTGACCGGCTGGAAGGTCGGCTATGTCACAGCCGCCCCGCACCTGCTGCAGCCGGTGGCAAAGGCCCACCAATTCCTGACCTTCACCACCCCGCCGAACCTGCAGACCGCCGTCGCCTTCGGGCTGGGCAAGGAGGAGGCCTATTTCACCGGGCTTGCCGCCGGGCTGCAGGCCAAGCGCGACCGGCTGTCGGCCGGCCTCGCCTCGGTCGGCTTCGACGTGCTGCCCAGCGCCGGCACCTATTTCGTCGCCGCCGACATCTCCCGCTTCGGCTTCGACGGCGACGATCAGGCCTTCTGCCGCTGGCTGGTAGCGGAGGCGAAGGTCGCCGCCATCCCGGTCAGCGCCTTCTTCGTGGAGAATGCGCCGACCAATGTCGTCCGCTTCTGCTTCTCCAAACGCGATGAAGTGCTGGATGAGGCCATCGGCCGGCTGCGGAAACGCTTCGTAAGCGAATAAAGCTTTACGCGCAGTAAAGTTGCCCATGCGGATTATCCGGGTGTTTGGCAAGTTTTAACCTGTTGGCGCGATGATTGGTCCTTCCCCGCCCGATCGTCGCCCGCTGCAGCGAACCGGCGGGGGAGCGGTGGAACGGCGGAGCGCAGGGCATGCCACGTCTCCCGACCCTTCGGTTGCCAGCCATCCGGACTCCATCCTTCCGGGCCGGCATCCTGGCGGCCGCCGTCCTGGCGCTCGCCGGGATATGGGCCGGCTATGCCCTGATGGCCTCCTCCATGCTGGCAACCCAGACGCAGGAGGCGCTGGCGAATGCCGAGGCGACGGCCCGCGCCTATGAAAGCAGCACCAGCCGCACCCTGCACGACGTCGACACCACGCTCCGCTCCTTCGCCGAGCGCTATGCCGATGGCGGGCTGGCCCGCGCCCGCCGCATCGTCGACGACGGGCTCTATGACACCGCCCTGATCCATCACGTCTCGGTGTTCGGGCCCGACGGTGCCCAGTTGTTCCGCAGCGGTATAATCGGTCCGCCCGACCGGCTGAATGATGACGGCCTGCTCGCCTTTCACCGGGGGGAGGGGCGGGGGCTGATGAATGTCGGTACGCCCTTCGCCGGGGCGGCGACCGGCCAGCCGTTGCTGCGGCTTTCCCGCCGGCTGGACGATGCGGCGGGCGGCTTCGCCGGAGTGGTGATCGCAAACATCGACCCGGATTACCTGTCCGGCTTCTACCGGCAGGCCGATGTCGGCCGAAACGGGGTGGTGACCCTGATCGGGCTGGACAGGATCATTCGCGCCCGCGGCTCCAAGGACGGGCGCGATGCGGTCGGACTGGACGGCTCCGCCTCGGCCCTGTGGGAAACGGCGCGGCGGTCGCCCACCGGCGTATTCTGGCAAGACAGCATCGCCGACCATGTCCGCCGCGCCTACGCCTACCGCCCGGTGGAGGGCTATCCGCTGATCCTCGTCGCCGGCGTTGCCGTGAAGGACATCGACGCCGCGGTCGCCGGCTTCCGCGGACAGATGCGGATCATCGCCGCTTTGCTCAGCGTCTCGGTCCTGCTGGTCGCCGCCCTGCTGCTGGTCCAGCACCGCAACGCCGAACGGCTGGCGGAGGCGCTGGCGGTCAACCGCGATTTCCTGGCCCGCGTCAGCCACGAACTGCGGACGCCGCTGAACGCCATCATCGGCTTTTCCGAGATCATCAAGGACCGGATGTTCGGGCATGATGCCGGCGACCGCTATGCCGACTATGCCGGCGACATCCACGCCTCCGGCCAGCATCTGCTGACGCTGATCGACGACATCCTGGATCTGTCGCGGCTCCAGGCCGGCAAGTTCGCCCTGCTGATGGAGGATGTCGATCCCGTCACCGCCGCCGAATGGGCCATCCGCATCGTCACCCCCCAGGCGGAACAGAAGTCGATCCGGCTGGAGATCAACCGCCCGCCGGCCCCGACCCTGGTGCGGGCGGACGAGCGGGCGCTGAAGCAGATGCTGCTGAACCTGCTGGGCAACGCCCTGAAATTCACTCCGGAGAATGGGCGCGTGCTGGTCAGCGTCGGGCGCGGGGTCCATGGCCGCTGCATCGTCCGCGTCACCGACAACGGCATCGGCATGACGGCGGAGGAACTGCGCCAGGCCTCCATCCCCTTCGGCCAGACCTCTGCCCTCACCACCCACCCCGGCCGCGGCACCGGTCTCGGTCTGCCCATCGTCAAGTCGCTGATCGAGGCGCATGGCGGCAGCCTCCGCATCGACAGCCGCCCCGGCCAGGGCAGCCAGATCACCCTGGAATTCGCGGCCTGATCCGCAGGTCCGTTGCCGATCCGGCCCGCAACCAAGGCGATCTTCGCGGCGGTGCCGCAAAGCCATGGCGAAACCCCCGCCGCTTGGGCATACTCCGCGCCGGTTTTGTCCAGGTCCGAGCCGACGCCAGGGCTGTCCCCGGCCGCGTGCTTCCGGACCCACCCGCGGAATTGGGGCCTGTCCAGAATGTTGCGTGCGCTGGCGCGTGTCTGTGCCGTTCTTGTCGCGTGCTCCGGCACGTTCACCGCCTCCCAGACCCTCGCCGCCGACCCGCCGGCCGAGCCGGTGCCCTTCGGCGTCTCCAGCGTCGAGGTGGTGGCGGAGCGCGATACGCCCCAGGCCTGCTTCACCTTCACCGACCGGCTGGAGCGCTCGCGCGCCGTCAACTACCGCGATTACGTGGCGGTGGAGCCGGCGGTGGACGGCGCCGCCATCGCTCGCGACCGCACCCTCTGCGTGGAGGGGCTGCACCATGGCGAGACCTACCGCGTCACGCTGAAGGACGGGCTTCCCGGCGCCGACGGCAAGCGGCTGCCGGCGGCCGACACCCGCGAGGTGCAGGTTCCCAACCGCAAGCCCTCGCTCGCCTTCCGTGGCGCCGGCTACATCCTGCCGCGCGTGGGGGCCGACGGCCTGCCGCTGCGCTCGATCAACCTGGACCGGGCGAAGCTGCAGGTGCTGCGGATCGCCGACCGCGCGCTGGTCGAGAAGATCTATTTCGGCCGCATCACCCAGCAGATGACCGACTACGACATCGGCGAGATCCTGGACAAGTCGGGCCAGGAGGTGTGGCGCGGCGAGATCGGCATCGGCAACCAGCCGAACCGTACCGTCACCACCGCCTTCCCGATCGACGCCGTGCTGGGCAAGCTGGAGCCGGGCGTCTATGTCGCCGTCGCCGGCGCGGACGAGATCAAGCCGGGCGGCTGGGACCGCAAGGCGACCCAGTGGTTCGTCGTCTCCGACCTCGGCCTCAACACCATCCTCGGCGAGGATTCGCTGGTGGTCTTCGCCCGCTCGGTGCAGAGCGCCGCGCCGGCTGCCGGGGTGGAACTGCGTCTGGTCGCCCGCAACGGCACCGAGCTGGGCCGCGTCCAGACCGGCGAGGATGGGCTGGGCCGCTTCGATCTCGCGGCCCTGCGTGCCGCCGGGGCGGAGCCGGTGCAGGCGCTGTTCGCCGCGCGCGGCGACGGCGACTTCGCCGTTCTCGACCTGACCGCCGGCGGCGCCCCGCCGGCCGACACGCAGGACAAGCCCGCCACCGTGGTCCGCCCGGTCGCCGGCGGCCTCGACGCCTATCTCTATACCGAGCGCGGCATCTACCGGCCGGGTGAGACGGTGCAGCTGACCGCGCTGCTGCGCGACGCCGACCTGAACCCGCCGCCCGCCGGCAAGCAGCTGACCATCCGCGTCCTGCGCCCCGACGGTTTCGAGGTGGAGCGGCGCGGCCTGACCGACAGCGGGGCCGGCGGCTATGCCACCCGCATCGACCTGCCGATGAACGCCTATCCCGGCAACTGGATCGTCACCGCCCATGCCGAGCCGGACGGCCCGGCCATCGGCAAGGCCGAGTTCCTGCTGGAGGATTTCGTGCCGCCGCGTCTGGACGTGGCGCTTGCCTCCCCGACGACGGTGCTGGCCTCCGACGGCGAGGCCGACATCGCGCTCGACAGCCACTATCTCTACGGCGCGCCGGCGTCCGGTTTGCCGGGCGAACTGACGGTGACGCTGCGCGCCGCCGCCAACCCCTATCCCAACCTGCCGGGCTATCATTTCGGTCTGGTGCAGGAAGACGTGAAGCCGGCCCGCGCCGACCTGCCGGGCTTCATCACCGATTCCAACGGCTCGGCCCGCCTGAAGGTCAAGCTGCCGCGCCCGCCCGACAGCACCCGCCCGCTGGAGGCGGTGGTGCGCGCCACCCTGTTCGACCTCGGCGGCCGTCCGGTCGGCCGCGACTTCGTGCTGCCGGTGCGCCACCAGTCCTTCGCCATCGGCATCAAGCCGCGCTTCGAAGGCGATGGCGTGCCGGAGGGGGCGACCGCCGGATTCGACGTCATCGCCGTCGGCCCGGACGGAAAGCCGACAGACCACGCCGATCTCTCCTACGAGCTGTTCGAGGAGGAGTATGACTACTCCTGGTACGAGGCCAACGGCCGCTGGGACTACAAGGTCACGGTGAAGGACCAGCGGGTGACCGGCGGTTCGCTGTCGGCCCAGGCCGGCGCGCCCGTTTCGGTCGAAACCCCGGTGACCGCGGGGCGTTACCGGCTGGAGGTGTTCGATCCCAAGACCGGCGTCGCCAGCAGTTTCCGCTTCGCCGCCGGCTGGTGGATGACCCCGACCGCCGGCGAGCGGCCCGATTCCGTCGATGTCTCGGTGATGATGCCGGCCTACCGCGCCGGGGAAAGCGCCTGGGTCTTCGTCAAGCCGCCCTATGACAGTCAGGTTCTGGTCGCCGTGGCCGACCGCGGCGTCTCCTATGCCGTCACCCGCGCCATCGGCACCCAGGGCGCGTTCCTAGAAATCCCGGTCGGGCAGGGCTGGACCAGCGGCGCCCATGTGCTGGCGACCGCCTTCGCCACCTCCGACCCGCAGTCGAAGAAGCCGCCGCGCCGCGCCGTCGGCCTCGCGTGGCTGGCGATGGACAAGGCCCCGCGCACCCTCGACGTCCGCCTTTCCGCCCCGGCGGAGACGGAGCCGCGCCGTGCCATGACCGCCGACATCACGGTGGACGGCGTCGCCGCGGGCAAACAGGCTTTCGTCACGCTCGCCGCCGTCGACGAATCGGTGATGCAGCTGACCGACCAGCCCTCGCCCGATCCGGCCCGCCATTATCTGCGCAAGCGTCCGCTCAGGGTGGAACTGCGCGACTCCTACGGCCGCCTGATCGACCCGGCCAGCCTGGACGCCGCCCGTCCGCCGGCCCAGCCGACGCCGCGCCTGCGCCAGATCGCCGGGCTGGTCCCGCCGAAGTCGGAACGGGTGGTCTCGCTCTATTCCGGCATCCAGACCGTCGGGGCCGACGGCAAGGTCTCCGTTCCCTTCGACCTTCCGGATTTCCAGGGGCGCCTGCGCCTGATGGCCGTCGCCTGGAGCGAGGGGCGGATCGGCCATGCCGAAAGCCAGATGCTGGTCCGCGACCCCGTGGTTGCCGACGCCGTGCTGCCGCGCTTCCTCGCCCCCGGCGACTCGGCGCAGGTCCTGCTGTCGCTCGACAACCTGAACGGACCGTCCGGCGACTACACCATGACCCTGACCGCCGAGGGCGCCGTCGCCATCGTTCAGTCAGAATCCGGCAACGAGCTGGCCGTGCCGAAGCTGGCGCGCGGCAAGCGGGCGACCGCCGGCCGGGTGCTGACCGCCACCGCGGTCGGGCCGGGCCATGTCACGCTCGACGTCACCGGTCCGGAGGGCGTCCGCGTCACCCGCCGCTGGGACGTCACCGTCCGTCCTGCCATGCCACCGGTGGCGCGCCGCAACACCGCCGCATTGCCGACCGACAAGAGCCTAACCATTCCCGCCGACATCACCTCCGGCCTGCGGCCGGAAACCCTGTCGGTCGGCGCGGTCGTCGCCCCCCTGCCGGACCTCGACGTGGCGGGTCTTCTCTTCGCGCTGGACCGCGCTGCACCGGGCGGGGCGGAGCAGACCGCCAGCCGCATCCTGCCGCTGCTGTCGATGAGCGACGTCGCCGCCGGTCTAGGCATCGCGCCGGAGGACCGCATCAAGGCCCGCGTCCAGCGCAGCGTCGACCGGCTGCTGACCTTCCAGCGCATCGACGGCGCCTTCGCCGCATGGTCGCCGAAGGGCGAGTTGGACCCGTGGCTGACCGCCTACGCCGTCGATGTGCTGGGTCGGGCCAAGGCCGCCGGCTACCGCATCCCCGACCAGCCCTATCGCAAGGGTCTGGACTGGCTGAAGCAGGCCATCGACAACGCCTGGGTGGAGACCGCCGACCTGCCGGGCCGCGCCTATGCGCTCTATGTGCTGGCGCGGGCGAAGATGATCGACGCCGGCGCCGTGCGCTATTTCCGCGAGAACTACTGGGACCGGCTGCAGACCGACTTCGGCCGGGCGCAGATCGCCGCCGCCACCGCCATGCTGGGCGACCAGCCGGGGGCGACGGACGCCTTCTCCAAGCTGACCGGCGCCCGCATGGTGACCGCCAGCCTGCGCGACCAGGGTTCCTCCCTGCGCGACGAGGCCGGCGTGGTGGTGCTGATGGCCGAAAGCGGCGCGGTGGACCGCGACCGCATCTTCCAGGCGGGCGAGCGGGTGGCCAAGACCTTCGCCGCCGTCCGCACCACCAACCCGCAGGAGCAGTCCTGGCTGCTGCTGGCGGCAAAGGCGCTGATCGACCGCGCCGCCCCGATGAAGCTCGCCATCGGCGACCAGACGGTGGAGAACGCCAAGCCGCAGATCCTGCCCATCGATCCGGCTGCTCCGCCCGCCATCCGCAACCTCGGCGGCGAGGTCCGGCAGACGGTGTCGGTCGCCGGCGTGCCCGACCAGCCGGCCGGCGCGGAGGAGCAGGGGATGACCATCCGCCGCCGCCTGTTCGACATGGCCGGCCGTCCGGTCGATCCGGCCGGCATCCGCCACAACGACCTGCTGGTGGTGACGCTGGAGGGCGAGGTCGGCGATCCGCTCGACCATTCGGTGCTGGTCAGCGATCCGCTGCCGGCCGGCTTCGAGATCGAGAATGTCCGCCTCGCCAACAGCGGCCAGCTCGGCAAGCTGTCCTGGCTGGGCGATCTGTCGGCGGTGCGCAATGTCGAGTTCCGCGACGACCGCTTCCTCGCTGCGGTCGACCTGCCGAAGGCGGCGCCCCGCTTCCGGCTGGTCTATCTGGTCCGCGCCGTGACCCCCGGCGACTTCGCGGTGCCCGGAGCCCAGGTCCAGGACCTGCAGCGCCCCCACCTGTCCGCCCGCACCGCCGCATCCCGGCTGCGCGTGCTGCCGGAGTGATTCTGCTGCGACCTGAAACCTGAAGCTTAAAGGTAACTCTGCTCTCCCCGCTGGTTCTCCCGCCGACGGGAGTGCAGGGTCAGGGCCGCGACCACCAGCGCGAAGCACAGGGTCAGCAGCAGGTAGAAGGCCAATGCAAGGCCCACGGTCATCGTGCCGATCAGCACCATGGCCAGTATCCAGACGCCCAGCGATACGATGGCGCGCGCCGACATGGGTTGTCTCCCGTACCCTATCCCGATCCACCCGAAACCTTGAAACTTGCCGCGGCCTTCTGGCCGTCTGTCCGGCGCCGCATTCCATCCCCATATCGACAGGGGAGATGGACCGATGCGCGCGCTCGCTGCAAAGCCTGCCATAACCGCCACCCGTGCCGGGGCGTGGCATCCTGTCACTGCGCGGGCGCGCCGCACCAGTTGGTGGCTAAACAGTTTGCGGCGCCCGGTTCGCCGGATTGGTTCGCATGGTCAACAAGTCGGTTGACAGCGCGCGGCATCAACCTTACCTTTACGTCAACGTCAGGGAAGGGAGCGGGCAGCTTGGATCGGGTTTCGGGCAGAATCGGTTCGATGGAAGCGGAGGAGGGCGGCAGGCCGAACGGCCATGGCTGCGAACCGCGCCTTGCCATCGGCGAATTTGCCGGGGAGTTCGGTCTGACCCACCGCACCATCCGCCATTACGAGGATGAGGGACTGCTGTCTCCCGAGCGGATCGGCAGTGCCCCTGGAGGCGCCCGTATCTATGGCCATCGCGACCGCGCCCGTCTGGCGCTGATCTGCCGGGGCAAGCGGCTGGGCTTCAGCCTGGCCGAGATCAAGGATTTCCTGAACCTCTACGACACCGACGACGCCCAGATCGAACAGATGCGCTACATGCGCACGATCGCGCGCCGCCGGATTTCCGCGCTTGAACAGCAGCTTGCCGACGTCAAACAGACGCTGGCGGAGCTGTGCACCATCGACACCCAGATCTCCGAGCATCTTCGCCGCAACGGCATCACGGAGACGCAGGACATGGAGGAGAAGCACTCATGAAGTCGGTCGTCATCGCCGGTTATGCCCGTTCGCCCTTCGCCTTCGCCCACAAGGGCGAGCTGACCAAGGTCCGCCCCGACGATCTGCTGGCCCGCGTCATCGCGGCGCTGGTGGAGCGCACCGGCCTGAAGACCGACGACATCGAGGATGTGATCGTCGGCTGCTCCTTCCCCGAGGGCGAGCAGGGGCTGAACGTCGCCCGCAGCATCTCCTTCCTGGCCAAGCTGCCGCAGACCGCTGCGGCCACCACGGTCAACCGCTATTGCGGCTCCTCCATGCAGTCGATCCACCAGGCGGCGGGCGCCATCCAGATGGGCGCCGGCGAGGTGTTCGTCTGCGGCGGCGTCGAGTCGATGACCCGCGTGCCGATCATGGGCTTCAACCCGATGCCGAACCCGGCGCTGAAGGCCTCCTATCCCGAAGCCTACTGCTCCATGGGCATCACCGCGGAGAATGTCGCCCGCAAATACGCGATCTCCCGCGCCGAGCAGGAGGCGCTGGCCGTCGCGTCCCACGCCAAGGCGGCGGAGGCGCAAGGATCCGGCCGCTTGGCCGACGAGATCGTCGGCATCCAGACCCCGGCCGGTCTGGTCGACAAGGACGGCTGCATCCGTCCCGGCACCACCGCCGAAGGGTTGTCTGGCCTGAAGCCCGCCTTCATCGCCGACGGCACGGTGACCGCCGGCACCTCCTCGCCGCTGACCGATGGCGCTTCGGTCGTTCTGGTGACGACGGAGGAGTATGCCCGCGCCAACGGCCTGCCGATCCTGGCGAAGATCCGCTCGGTCGCCGTCGCCGGCTGCGCGCCGGAACTGATGGGGCTGGGTCCGGTTCCGGCCACCCGCAAGGCGCTGGCCCGTGCCGGTCTGTCGATCAACGACATCGACATCATCGAGATCAACGAGGCCTTCTCGTCCCAGGCCATCGCCTGCATGCGCGATCTCGACATCGACCCGTCCCGCATCAACCCGGACGGCGGCGCGCTGGCGCTTGGCCACCCGCTGGGGGCCACCGGCGCCCGCATCACCGGCAAGGCCGCGGCCCTGCTGAAGCGCGAAGGCAAGCAGTTCGCGCTGGCCACCCAGTGCATCGGCGGCGGTCAGGGCATCGCCACCATCCTGGAAGCGGTCTGACCAACGGGATCGGGGAGGAAACGACCATGAAGATCGAACGCGCCGCCGTGATCGGTGCGGGCGTGATGGGCGCCGGCATCGCCGCCCATTTCGCCAATGCCGGCATCCCCTGCATCCTGCTCGACATCCCTGCCAAGGAGGGGGCCGACCGCAGCGCCATCGCCAAGGGCGCCGTGGCCAAGATGCTGAAGACCGATCCGGCCCCCTTCATGCATCCCAGGAATGCCAAGCTGATCACGCCCGGCAATCTGGAGGATGACCTGAACCTGCTGGCCGACGTCGACTGGATCGTCGAGGCCATCGTCGAGAACCCGGCGATCAAGGCCGACCTCTACAAGCGCATCGACCCGGTGCGCAAGGCGGGCTCGGTGGTGTCGTCCAACACCTCCACCATCCCGCTGGCGGTGCTGACGGAGGGGCAGAGCGAGCAGTTCGCCAAGGACTTCCTGATCACCCACTTCTTCAACCCGCCGCGCTACATGCGGCTGCTGGAGATCGTCGGCGGCGCCCAGACGCGTCCCGACGCCCTGGCCGCCATCGCCGACGTCGGCGATCGCCGGCTCGGCAAGGGTGTGGTCCATTGCAAGGACACGCCGGGCTTCATCGCCAACCGCATCGGCGTCTTCTGGATTCAGGCGGCGGTGAATGCCGCGGTCGATCTTGGGCTGACGGTCGAGGAGGCGGACGCCGTCGGCGGCCGTCCGATGGGCATCCCCAAGACCGGCGTCTTCGGTCTGATGGACCTCGTCGGGCTGGACCTGATGCCGCACATCGCCAAGAGCATGTCGGCGACCCTGCCGGCGAACGACGCCTACCGCGGCCAGATGCGCGAGCACCCGGTCATCACGAAGATGATCGCGGAGGGCTATACCGGCCGCAAGGGCAAGGGCGGCTTCTACCGCATCAACAAGGCCGGTGGCGGCAAGGTGAAGGAGTCGGTCGATCTCCAGACCGGCGAGTACGCCCCGTCGGAGAAGGCCCGGCTGGACAGCGTGTCCGCCGCCGGCCGCGACCTGCGCAAGCTGTGCGAGCACCCGGACAAGGGCGGCCGGTTCGCCCGCCGCGTCCTGGCGCAGACGCTGGCCTATGCCGCCAGCCTGGTGCCGGAGATCGCCGACAGCATCGTTGCCGTCGATGAGGGCATGCGCCTCGGCTACAACTGGAAGCAGGGTCCGTTCGAACTGATCGACCGGCTGGGCACCGACTGGTTCGCCGAGCTGTGCCGCTCCGAAGGTATCCCGGTCCCGGCGTTGGTCGAGACGGCCGCCGGCCGCCCCTTCTATCGGGTCGAGGGCGGCAAGCTCCAGCACCTGACCACCGCCGGCATCTATGACACCGTCGTGCGTCCGGACGGCGTCCTGCTGCTGTCGGACATCAAGCGCGCCGCCGGCAAGCCGGTGTGGAAGAACGGCTCGGCCAGCCTGTGGGACATCGGCGACGGCGTGCTGTGCGTCGAGTTCACCAGCAAGATGAACGCGGTCGACGCCGACATCATGGCCGCCTACGAGAAGGCGATGCGCCTGATCGGCGACGGCAAAGGCGACTGGAAGGCCCTGGTCATCCACAACGAGGCCGACAATTTCTCGGTCGGCGCCAATCTGGGCCTCGCCCTCTTCGCGCTGAACATCGGCCTGTGGCCGCAGATCGAGGAGATGGTGGAGGGCGGCCAGCGCACCTACCGCGCGCTGAAATACGCCCCCTTCCCGGTGGTGGCGGCGCCCAGCGGCATGGCCTTGGGCGGCGGCTGCGAGATCCTGCTGCATTCTGACCATGTCCAGGCCCATGCCGAGACCTATGTCGGTCTGGTCGAGGTCGGCGTCGGCCTGATCCCCGCCTGGGGCGGCTGCACCGAGATGCTGGCACGCCATCAGGCCAACCCGAAGGCGCCGCGCGGGCCGATGCCCGGCATCGCCAAGGCCTTCGAGATCATCAGCACCGCCACCGTCGCCAAGTCGGCGGCCGAGGCCAAGGAGCTGCTGTATTTCCGCGCCACCGACGGCATCACCATGAACCGCGACCGCCTGCTGGCCGACGCCAAGGCCAAGGCGCTGGAACTGGCGGCCGATTACACCCCGCCGGAAAAGAGCACGGCCTATGTCCTGCCCGGCTCCAGCGCCAAGGCGGCGATGGAGCTGGCGGTGGAAGGCTTCGCCCTGCAGGGCAAGGTCACGCCGCACGACAAGGTGGTCTGCGCGGCGCTGGCGGAGGTGCTGAGCGGCGGCGAGGAGGCCGACATCTCCAAGCCGGTCGGCGAGGACCATGTCCTGCGGCTGGAGCGCGAGGCGTTCATGGGGCTGGTGCGCACCGGCGGCACCATCGACCGGATCGAGCACATGCTGCTCACCGGCAAGCCGCTGCGGAACTGAGGGGGAGGAACGAGAGATGCCGATCTACAAGGCTCCGCTTGAGGATGTGCGCTTCGTCCTGGACGAGATCGTCGGCCTGGACAAGCTGTCGGCCCTGCCGGGCTATGAGGACGCCACGCCGGAACTCGTCGGTCAGGTGCTGGAGGAAGGCGCCAAACTGTGCGAGGAGGTGCTGTTCCCGCTGAACCAGTCCGGCGACGGCGAAGGCTGCCATTTCGAGAATGGCGAGGTCCGCACGCCGAAGGGCTTCAAGGAGGCTTATACCACCTACATCGAAGCCGGCTGGCAGGGTCTGGCCTGCGACCCGGCCTATGGCGGTCAGGGGCTGCCGAAGCTGGTCAACATCATGCTGGAGGAGTTCATCTGCTCCGCCAATCTCAGCTTCGGCATGTATCCCGGCCTGTCGCTCGGCGCCTACAACGCGCTGGCGATGTACGGCTCGGACGAGCTGAAGCAGCGTTTCCTGCCCAAGCTGGTCGACGGCACCTGGTCCGGCACCATGTGCCTGACCGAGCCGCATTGCGGCACCGACCTCGGCATCATCCGCACCAAGGCGGTGCCGGCGGAGGACGGGTCGTTCAAGATCACCGGCACCAAGATCTTCATCTCGGCCGGCGAGCATGACCTGACCGAGAACATCCTGCATCTGGTGCTGGCCCGCCTGCCGGATGCGCCGGCCGGGACCCGCGGCATCAGCCTGTTCCTGGTGCCGAAGTTCATGCCGAAGGACGACGGCACGCCGGGGGCGCGCAACGGCGTCGCCTGCGGCTCCATCGAGCACAAGATGGGCATCAAGGCGTCCTCGACCTGCGTCATGAACTTCGAGGATGCCACCGGCTGGCTGGTGGGCGAGCCGCACAAGGGCATGCGCGCCATGTTCGTGATGATGAACGCGGCCCGTCTGGCCGTGGGCATCCAGGGGCTGGGGCTGTCCGAGGTGTCGTACCAGAACGCCGTCAACTACGCCCGCGAACGGCTCCAGGGCCGGTCGCTGTCGGGGGTGAAGGCGCCGGACAAGCCGGCCGACCAGATCATCGTCCACCCGGACGTGCGCAAGAACCTGCTGACCGCCCGCGCCTTCACCGAAGGTGCGCGCGCGCTGGGTGCCCTGACGGCCTACAAACTCGACGTGGCGGAAAAGCACGCGGACGCCCGCACCCGCCGCGACGCCGACGAGTTCGTCCAGCTGATGACGCCGATCGTCAAGGCGCTGTTCACCGACATCGGCTTCGAGTCGGCCAACATCGCGGTGCAGGTCCATGGCGGCCATGGCTTCATCTGGGAGACCGGCGTCGAGCAGTATGTCCGCGACGCCCGCATCTGCCAGATCTATGAGGGCACCAACGGCATCCAGGCGCTCGACCTCGTCGGCCGCAAGCTGCCGCAGGACATGGGCCGCCTGCTGCGCCACTTCTTCCATCCCGTCGGCCGCGACATCGAGGCGGCGATGGAGAAGGACGAGTTGGGCGAATTCGTGATGCCGCTGGCCAAGGCCTTCGCCAAGCTGCAGCAGGCCACCGCCCTGATCGCCCAGAAGGGCCTGAAGGATCCGGAGGAGGCCGGTGCCGCCGCCAGCGATTACCTGCGCCTGTTCGGTCTGGTGGCGCTGGGCTGGAGCTGGCTGACCATGGTGGAGAAGGCGCAGGCCAAGCTCGCGGCCGGGGAGGGCAACGCCGCCTTCTATGAGGCCAAGATCAAGACCGCCCGTTTCTATATGACCAAGCTGCTGCCGCAGACGAACAGCCTGTTCATCACCATCGCCGCCGGCGCCAAGCCGCTGATGGAACTGGAAGAGGCCGCGTTCTAACAGACCTGCCGATCCGCGTCCTATCGTCCTCCGGGGCGCGCGACTACAACGCCGGTGCGGTGCCCGAGAACGGCACCGGCCGGCGTTTTTTTATTTATTTCAAGATCCAGCGGTGCATTCGCACATTGATCTAAAATTGTCATAGCGCTTTAGAAATATCACTCCTGGGAAGTGTTGCCTCTGTCCGCTAGGCCGTCGGAGCGGTGACAAAAGTTAATTTCCGGTTGTCGCCTCTCGTCCCTGCGTGTTACATCTCAATAGAGATTACGTTCGGCCGGTGCCTGCTATATCCTTTGGATTTTAGGGAATATGCGGGTGGCGACAGCCCCCTCCTTTTCTCAAGCCCTTAGGGCGTCTTTCGGAGGGGCAGGCATGGTTCGGGAGTTTGAGCGATGAAGATCCTGATCGGTGATGATCACGTCCTGTTCCGGGAAGGTCTTCGCCGTCTGCTTGAGCAGCTTCGCGATAATGCTACCTTTGCGGAGGCTAGCAATTTCGACGAGCTTCTGGATATGGCGGCGTCGAAGGATGAGGCCTATGACCTTGTGCTGACCGACCTGCGCATGCCCGGCTGGCCCGGCTTCTCAGGCATCGGCATGCTGCGCGATCGTCAGCCGAACGCCAAGGTCGTGGTCGTGTCCGCGTCGGAGGCACAGGCCGACGTGCGGGAGGCGCTGGAGAACGGCGCCGCCGGCTACATCCCGAAATCCTCCAGCGTGAAGATCATGCTGAGCGCGCTCGACCTGATCTTCTCGGGCGGCGTCTATGTGCCGGCGACGGTCCTGCGCGAAGGGGTGGAGCCTGACCAGCGCGGTGCTGGCGGCGTGATCCCGCCGACCGATCCGCAGCTGGAGCAACTGCTGACCCAGCGTCAGCGCGAGGTGCTGGACCGCCTGCGCGAGGGCAAGTCGAACAAGCAGATCGCTCACGAGTTGGGCCTGTCCGAAGGGACGGTGAAGATCCACATGACGGCGATCTTCAAGTCGCTGGGTGTTCGCAACCGCACCCAGGCGGCGATGGCCTTCCCGCAGTCGCATTCGGCCTGACACCGCTCTTCCCGAGCAAAATGAAAGGACCCGCCGGAGCGCTCCGGCAGGTCCTTTCGCGTTTCAGGCCGCGTGGATCGCCTTACCCCCTGTCCTTATCCCATGCCGGCGACATAGCCCCGCAGCGATTCGACCTCCAACTCGGCGTCGTCGATGCGGGCCTTCACCACGTCACCGATGCTGATCACGCCGACGACCCGGCCGGCCTCGATGATCGGCACATGGCGGATGCGCCGCTGGGTCATCACCGCCATCATGTCGGCGACGGTGTCGGTGGGGGTGCCGGTGATCAACTCCCGCGTCATCAGGTCGGCCGCCGGCCGATCCAGCGCGCCGGCACCATCACGGGCGACGGCTCGCACCACGTCGCGTTCCGACAGAATGCCGACCGGCTGCCCGTCGTCATCCGTCACCAGCACGGCGCCGATCCTGTGCTCGGTCAGCAGGCGGGTGACGGCGGCAACGCTGTCGCCCGGCGCGGCGGAGACGATCCGGTTGCCCTTGCGCTTCAATACGGCTGCAACATGCATGGCGGTACGGCCTCCCTTCCATTGATCCCCGTAGGGGAATCATGGGGATAACCGTACAATCTGCAAGACGGATGGTAAAAAGAAAAAGACGACCTCCCCCGGATGGGGGAGGCCGTCCTTTCCGATGTCCGGAACTGATCCCGGAAACCGGTCTTAGAAGCGGTAGCCGACGCCGACGCCGACCAGCCACGGGTCCAGCGTGACCTTCGAGGAGACCGGCAGGACGGCGGTGCCCAGGCGGGCGTTGGCGGTCACGTCGGTCTTCAGGAAGACCTTCTTGACGTCGATGTTCAGCGACCAGTTGCCGGTCAGGGCGACGTCGACACCGGCCTGCAGGGCCCAGCCGAAGCGGTTCTTGTAGTTGGTGTCGGTGATGCGCAGGCCGGCGGAGTTCGGGCTCTCGGCCGCGTCCTCGTTGTAGAACAGCGTGTAGTTGACACCGGCGCCGACGTACGGGCTGATGCGCTCCTTCGGCATGAAGTGGTACTGCACCGTCAGGGTCGGCGGCAGCAGCGACACCTTGCCGATTTCGGTGACGCCGCCGGCGGCGGCGATCAGGTTGCCCTTCACGCGGTGACGGCTGGTGCCGGCGATCAGCTCGGCGGCGATGTTGTCGGTGAAGAAGTAGGTGAAGTCGACTTCGGGGATATAGTCGTTGCCGACCTTGGCCGACCCGATGTCACCCAGCGTGTTGTTGTGGATCGTGCCCTTTTCCTGCGGCAGCACGGCCAGGCCGCGCGCACGGATGACGATGTCGCCGGCCGACTTGCCCTTGAAGTCCTGAGCGAGCGACGGGGAAGCGATGGCGACGAGGGCCGAGGTCGCCAGCAGGGCGGCGGCGGCGCGCGACAGGATGGTCATGGGGTCTGCTCCAGGCAATGCGTTGTTGCTGTTCTGTGGCATCAGCCGATGGAGCTATTACCAGACACCGTGTAAGGGTACTAGGGGGTGTACAACCGATCAACGTCCCATGCAGCAGCTATGCAACAGTGACGAGTTGTCGCATGGACAAGGAAATCAAGGACTTGGTTTGATTGTCCGCTGCGGAATCAGCGCCATGCAGTTCTGGACGATGGCATAGCATTGACCAAGTCGCGTGGACCCGCCGCTGGCGCCGCCATACACGACGCGCTCGACCACACCGTTTCTCAAACTGAAGGTTGCTTCACAGTCGAAGCTGTTGACTTCATAACCATATGACGGCCAGCCATAGCCGTAACCGTAGCTGGGCCATCCCCAGCCGCCGTAATAGCCGAGCGGCGGCGTGCTGGGGTAGGAGACGATGCGGGAGCTGCGGTAGGTGAAGAACTCGCGGTTGTCGACGGTCGCCTGCCGTTCCGGCACCCCGGCGCAGGACAGCAGCGTCGCCTTGGGCATGCCGATCAGCGCGGTCTGCGCCACCAGCGCCTCGTCCGCCGCGGGGTTGGCGCAGCCGCCGAGCGCCCCGGCGGCGGCCAGTGCCGCAACGCCGAGAACCTTCCTCGCCGCATACCCTTGTGATGCCAGACGTCCAACTGATTCCAGACGCACAAACATCGCACGCCTCCTCCGTCCCACGGCTTGAACCGGTCTATCGCTTCCTGGCCGGTGACAGGTCCGACTCGGTCACGCCCAGCGCCCGCACATCCTCCGGCAGGCCGCGGCCGGTGGCGAGCCCCGCCGCCGTCCGGCCCATGGCCGGCGCGGTCTGGATGCCGTAGCCGCCCTGGCCCGCCAGCCAGAAGAATCCCTCCGCATCCGGCGCGAAACCGACCACCGGCACCTTGTCGGCGACGAAGCTGCGCAGGCCGGCCCAACGGTGGGCCAATCTCCGAACGGTGAAGCGCGACGCTTGTTCCAGCCGGTCCACCGTGACGGCGACGTCGATGTCCTCCGGCTGCACGTCGCAGGGCTCGATCGGCGTCTGGTCGGCGGGAGAGGCCAGCAGCCGGCCGGCATCCGGCTTCACATAGAAGGTCTCGGCCACGTCCGACACCATCGGCCAGCCGTCCAGCCCGGTCTTGTCGGCCGGATCCTCGAACACCGGATCGAAGGTGATGGCGGTGCGCCGCTTCGGCACCAGCCCGATGGTGGCGACTCCGGCCAGCTTCGCCAGTTCGTCCGCCCAAGCGCCGGCGGCATTCACCACCACCGGCGCGGCGAAGCTGCCAACGCTCGTTTCCGCCACCCACAGCCCGTCCTGTCGGGTGAGCGCCCGCACCTCGGCATCAGTC
The DNA here is from genome assembly GCF_051124815.1 of Azospirillum sp. B2RO_4. Lineage (NCBI taxonomy): Bacteria > Pseudomonadati > Pseudomonadota > Alphaproteobacteria > Rhodospirillales > Azospirillaceae > Azospirillum > Azospirillum sp. B2RO_4. The sequence goes on from NZ_CP118488.1 coordinate 318,925, forward strand.
ACCACCCGGCCGCCGCGCGCCTTCAGACCGCGCAGGTAACCCTGGTGCAGGGCATGCACGTCGATGTCGCGGGCATCCGGTTCCCAGACGCCGCCGGCGACATAGTCCGGGCGCAGGAAGGGGGCGCGCGCCAGCACCTGTTCGCGGTCGTACCGCTCCACCGAGGGGGTGAGCCGCCGGCCCTGCTCGTACTCGGCATCCAGCCGGTCGATCTCGTCCTCGCGCCCGATGATCATCACGCCGCGCGGGGTCAGCATCGCGTGCTCGGTAAAGCCGGCGGGCGGGTTGGTGTAGAAATCCCAGCTCGCCACCGTCAGGGCACGGATCGGCGCCGGGCCGTAGGTCTGGGTGTAGAGCGCCGCCGAACGGCCGGTCGAGTGATAGCCGGGCTGCGATTCGCGTTCCAGCACCAGCACCCAGCCCTGTGCGGCCAGCTCATAGGCGGCGGACGCCCCGGCGATGCCGGCCCCGACCACCAGAAAATCGACGCGCTCCACTCGTCCCGCTCCTCTTGCATTCTTATGGGCCGCCTAAGGCGTGGCAGCGCTTTGGTTCGGCATGTGATCCGGCAGGGCCACCATTTCAAGGATCAGCTTCTGCCGCAGGGCGGCGACGAAGCTGTCCTTGTCCATGGCGCTCTTCACGAAGCTGCCCGGCCCACCGATCACGCTCTCGTCGAAATACTCCTCCAGCCAGGGGAATTCGTCGAGGATGGCGAGGCCATTGACGATGATTCCGCGCTTCGTCACCCGGTCGCGCGCGTCGGCCGGATCGATCCCGCTGTTGGAAAAGCCGTTGGAAACCAGATCGATCACCTGCCTCGGCGCCTTGCCGCCATGGTCGAACAGCTTCGCCGCCTCGATGATGGCGCTGCCGAGCGCCGTCGAGTCGCCCTGGAAGCCGCGGGGCAGGGCGTCGATCCGGTCGGCGAAGCGCCCGGCATCCTCCGGCTTGTCCAGCACGGTCCAGGGGATCAGCACCCGCAGGCTGTTCGGCCCCGAATAGGCCGCCAGCGTCACCCGCGTCCCGGCCGAGGCCAGCGCCTCGGCCACCGCCGGATCGCGGAAGGCGGCGGCATGGCCCTGCAACTGGAACTCCAGGTCGCCGGTGGTGATGGAAGCGGAGCCGTCGAGCGCCAGCACCAGCGCCACCCCTGCCTTCTTCTCCGGAGATTTCTCGGCTGGCGCGGCCAGCGCCTCGCCGCACAGGGCCAGCAGGAGGACCATCACGGCGATCACGGCACGCAGCATTCCTATCGGCACTCCATCCTGCGCCATCCCTCCTCACGCATTGGAAAGGGCGTGGCGCACCACCTTCACCATCACCGACGGCAGGGCATGGTCGCCCAGCCGGTCGACCGGCACCCAGGTGCCGTCGGCCTGCGGCCAATCGGTCCCGGCCTGCGCCACGACCACCTCAAGCTCCAGGTGAAAATGGGTGAATGTATGGCGGACCAGACCGGGCAGCCGGCGCCAGCGGGCGGGCAGGGGCTGCTGCGCCGCCACCGCCGCCTCGCCGGGCAAATCCGGTCCCCAGGCGGTCGATGGCACCTCCGCCATGCCGCCCAGCAGCCCTTCCTCCGCCCGGCGGCGCAGCAGGACGGCGCCGTCGGGGTTCAGCAGCCAATAGGCGACGCCTCGCCGGGTCGGCTTCTCCGCCTTGGCGGCCTTGCGCGGCAGGCTTTCGGCGATGCCGGCGGCGCGCGCCTCGCAATAGTCCGCCCACGGGCACAGCATGCATTTCGGCTTGCGCGGGGTGCAGATGGTGGCGCCGAGGTCCATCATCGCCTGGGCATAGTCGCCGGGGCGGAACTCCGGAGTCAGGGTGGCGGCCAGCCGGCGTAAGCTCGGCTTGGCGTTCGGTAGCGGCTCCTCCACCGCGAAGATGCGGGCGATCACCCGCTCGACATTGCCGTCCACCACGGTGGCCTTGCGGCCGAAGGCGATGGCGGTGATGGCTGCCGCGGTGTAGGCGCCGATGCCCGGCAGTTCCAGCAGAGCCGCCTCGTTGTCCGGGAAGCGGCCGCCATGCTGGCCCGCCACCACGCGGGCGCATTTGTGCAGGTTGCGCGCCCGGGCGTAGTAGCCGAGCCCGGCCCAGGCCACCAGCAGATCGTCCAGCGGCGCATCCGCGAGATCGCGCACGGTCGGCCAGCGTTCGGTGAAGTTGCGGAAATAGGGTGCTGCGGCGGGGACGGTCGTCTGCTGCAGCATGATCTCCGACAGCCAGACCCGATAGGGATCGGCGGTCTCGTCCGGCTTGGCGCGCCAGGGCAGGTCGCGGCGGTGGCGGTCGTACCAGGACAACAGCCGCCGGGCGGCCTCGGTGGAATCTGGAATCATGATGGGAAGAAATAGAGGGTCCGGAGCGTCTGGGGAAGGGAGCCGGTCCGGTCTCTGGTCGGAAGCTGGGCATCGGCCCACGCTTGCGCTAGGGTGCCGGCATCCCACATGACCCGGAACCGGTGCCTCAGCCGGGGCCGCACAGGAGTGATCGCAGAGCATGACCGGACCGCGTCGCATCGGCCAATCCGTTCCGGAGGTCGCCGGCAAGGTGCTGGGCAAGCGCGGACTTGCCTTCGGCGCGCTGATCACCGACTGGCCGTCCATCGTCGGCCACCAGCTGTCGCTGCGCACTGCCCCCGACAAGCTCAGCTTCCCCCGCGGCAAGCGCGAGGAGGCGACCCTTCACATCCGCGCCATGGGCGCCATCGCGCTGGAACTGCAGCATCTGGAACCGCAGATCATCGAGCGCATCAACAGCTTCTTCGGCTATCGCGCGGTGGCGAAGATCAAGCTGATCCACGCGGCCCTGCCGTCCACGCCGTCGCCGGTGGTGCGCCCGCGCGCCCTGACGATGGACGAGGAGATCGGCATCACCACCACCACCGCGGCCATCGAGGACGAGGAATTGCGCGCCACCCTGGAACGCTTCGGCCGCTCGCTGATGGCACGGCCGAAACGGGCGGCGCGGTAGCCGGCCTGCTGGACGCGCCGGGGCCTCATTGTCTATACGTCAACATCTGGTAGGAACGAGGGCAAAGTGAACCGCAAAATTTTGGGACGCAGGGACTTCGGACTGGCCGGCCTTCTGGCCATCGGCTTCACCGCCGCCATCGGCACCGCCGTGACGGCCCCGTCGGCCGCCAGCGCCGCCGCCACCCTGCCGCCGGTGTCGGAAATGATGACCGACCGCGTCATGGGCGACCCCAAGGCGCCGGTGACGATCCTCGACTATTCGTCGATGACCTGCCCGCACTGCGCCCATTTCCACACCGACATCCTGCCGAAGATCAAGGAAGCCTACATCGACACCGGCAAGGTGAAGCTGATCTTCCGCGACTTCCCCTTCGACCAGGCGGCGCTGACCGCCAGCATGCTGGCCCACTGCGCGCCGGCCGAGCGCTACTATCCGCTGACCGACGTGCTGTTCAAGAGCCAGTCGACCTGGAGCCGGGCCGCCGACCCGACCAAGGCGCTGGCCCAATACGGCAAGCTGGCCGGCATGAGCCAGGAGACCATCGACGCCTGCTTCGCCAACAAGGAGCTGGCCGACGCCATCCTGGGCAGCCGCCTGACCGGCCAGAACCAGTACAAGGTCGAAGCCACCCCGACCTTCATCCTGAACGACGGCAAGGCCCGCATCGAAGGCGCCCAGTCGTTCGAGGAGTTCTCCAAGGCGATCGACAAGCTGTTGAAGTAAGGCAGTTTGGAAGGTCTTTGTCAGTAATGCCCCCTCCCTAACCCTCCCCCGCTCTCGCGGGAGAGGGAACTCCGCCGCACTTGTACTCAACTCCCTCTCCCGCGAGAGCGGGGGAGGGTCGGGGAGGGGGCAAGACTTGTCCAGTTCCCGCACATCAAAGCCCAGTACACCAAAGGTTCTTTCCCAGTGCAGTTCACGCGTCTCCGCCTGTCGGGTTTCAAGTCTTTCGTCGATGCCACGGATCTGGTCATCGAACCCGGCATGACCGGCATCGTCGGTCCCAACGGCTGCGGCAAGTCCAATCTGGTGGAGGCGCTGCGCTGGGTGATGGGCGAGACGTCGGCCAAGCGCATGCGCGGCGACGACATGGACGACGTCATCTTCGGCGGCACCTCCAGCCGGCCGGCCCGCAATCTGGGCGAAGTGACGCTGGCGGTCGACAACCGGTCGCGCACCGCCCCGGCCGGATTCAACGACCATGACGAGTTGGAGATCACCCGCCGGATCGAGCGCGGCTCCGGCTCCGACTACCGCATCAACGGCAAGCTGGTGCGGGCGCGCGACGTCCAGCTGCTGTTCGCCGACAACGCGTCGGGAGCGAGCTCCCCGGCGCTGGTCAGCCAGGGCAAGGTGGCGCAGATCATCTCGGCCAAGCCGCAGGACCGCCGCGCCCTGTTGGAGGAGGCCGCCGGCATCACCGGCCTGCATTCCCGCCGGCACGAGGCCGAACTGCGGCTGAAGGCGGCGGAAACCAACCTGACCCGCCTCGACGACGTGATCGGGGCGATGGACACCCAGCTGCAGAGCCTGAAGAAACAGGCGCGGCAGGCGGCCCGCTACCGCAACCTGTCCGACCAGATCCGCAAGGCGGAGGCCGTGCTGTGGCACCTGCGCTGGCTCGCCGCGCAGGAGGAGCGCACCCGCGCCCATGCCGCCTTCGCGACCGCCGAGGCCGAGGTGCGCGACCGCATGCTGGCCGTCAACCAGCTGGCCGCCCGCCGCACCGAGGCCGCCGCCGGCCTGCCCGACAAGCGCCAGGACGAGGCGCGGGCGGCATCCGCCCTGCAAAGGCTGGTGATCGCCCGCGAACAGCTCGACGCCGAGGAAAAGCGCGTCGCCGACCAGCAGCGCATGCTGGAGGCCCGATTGCGTCAGATCGCCGGCGACCTCGGCCGCGAGGAGGCGCTGGCCGCCGATGCTGGCGAGGCGCTGGCCCGGCTGATGGCCGAACGCGACCGACTGATCGCGGCGCAATCCGACGAGGAGATGCTGGAAGAGGCCGCCGCCGAGGCGCTGGCCGAAGCGCGCGAGCAGGTCGATGCGCTCGACCGCGAACTGACCCGCCTGACAGAGGCGGTCGCCACCGACGAGGCCCGCCGCGCCGCCACCCAGCGTCAGGCCGCCGAGCTGGAAACCCGCGCCGCCGGCCTCGCCAAGCGGCTGGCCGAACAGCAGGCCCAGCGCGCCGCCCTGGAGGCGGAGATCGCCGCCCGCGCCGACCTGTCGGAGGCAGAGCTGGCGGTCGAGCTGGCCGAACAGCGGCTGGAGCAGGCCCGCGACGCCGCCGAGGCCGCCGAACTGGCGAAGGTGGAGGCCGAGCCGGCGCAGTCCCGCGCCCGTGAGGCGCTGTCCGCCGCCGATAGCGCCTGTGCCAAGCTGCGCGCCGAGGAACGGGCGTTGGCCGAACTGCTGGAGGCCGGGGCGGGTGGACAGTTTCCGCCGCTGGTCGATGCGGTGACGGTGTCGCCCGGCTATGAGGGGGCGCTCGCCGCCGCGCTCGGCGATGCGCTGACCGCTCCGCTGGACATGGCGGCGCCGGTGCATTGGCGGATGCTGCCCGCCTATGAGTCGGTGGCGCCGCTGCCCACAGGGGCGGAGCCGCTGTCGAACCATGTGCAGGGTCCGCCGGCCGCCGCCCGCGCGCTCGCCCATATCGGCGTGGTCACCGATGCCGGTGCGGGGGTGGTGCTGGCCGCGACGCTGGCGCCGGGGCAGGTGCTGGTCAGCCGCGACGGCGGGGCGTGGCGTTGGGACGGGCTGACCGTCCAGGCCGGCGCCCCGACCGCTGCGGCCATCCGGCTGAAGCAGCGCAACCGGCTGGCCGAACTGCGCGGCGAACTGGAGCTTGCCGAGGAACAGGTCGAGTTGGCGCGCGAGGCGCTCGACGCCGCCAAACTGGCGGTGGAGGCAGCCGCCCAGGCCGACCGCCGCGCCCGCGACGCCGTGCGCGAGGGCTTCGCCGCGCTGAACGCCGCCCGCGACCGCCATGCCAAGCTGGCGCGCGAGGCCGACGCCGCGTCCTCCCGTCTCGCCGCCCTGGTGGAGGCGGTGGAGCGGCTTGCCGCCGACGAGTTTGAGGCCGCCGCCCGCCGGGACGAGGCGTTGGAGCTGCTGGAGTCGCTGCCTGACCCGCGCGAAGGGCGGGAGCGGGTGAACGACCAGCGCGCCGCACTGGCCGAGCGCCGCGCCGTTCTGGCCGAGCGGCAGAATGCGCTCGACCGCCTGACCCGCGAGGCGCAGGCGCGCCGCCAGCGTCTTGCCGCCATCCAGTCCGAAACCGCGTCCTGGGACACACGCTCCGCCGGAGCCGGTGGTCGCGTCGCCGAACTGCGCCAGCGCTCAGCAGAGGCGGAGGGCGAGATCGCCGCGCTGTCCGGCCGACCGGCCGCGATCGCGGCGGAACGCCAGGAGCTTCTCGACCGCATCGCCATGGCCGAGCGCGACCGCAAACGCGCCGCCGACGCGCTGGCGGAGGCCGAATCCCGGCTGGCCGGGACCGAGCAGGCCCTGCACGACGCCGAAGCAGCGCTGGCCGATGGCCGCGAGGCCCGCGCCCGCGCCGAAGCCGCGGTCTCGGCCGCCCAGCAGCAGGAACGCACCCTGACGGAACGGATTGCCGAGCGGCTGGACTGCCGGCCGGAGGACACCCGCGCCGCCGCCGACCTCGACCCCGCCGAACCGATGCCGGATGCGGTCGCGGTGGAGGCACGTCTCGACAAGCTGACCCGCGAACGCGAGAACATGGGGCCGGTCAATCTGCGCGCCGAGATCGAGGCGGAGGAGCTGGAAGCCCAGATCACCGGACTGCATGGCGAGCGCGAGGATTTGACCGCCGCCATCGCCCGCCTGCGCCAGGGCATCTCCAGCCTGAACCGCGAGGCGCGCGAGCGTCTGGTCGCCAGCTTCGACGTGGTGAACCGCGACTTCCAGGAGCTGTTCACCCGCCTGTTCGGTGGCGGCAAGGCTTATCTGGAGCTGGTCAACGCCGAGGATCCGCTGAATGCAGGTCTGGAGATCTACGCCAGCCCGCCGGGCAAGAAACTGCAGGTTCTCTCATTGCTGTCGGGCGGCGAGCAGGCGCTGACGGCGCTGTCGCTGCTGTTCGCCGTCTTCCGGTCGAACCCGGCGCCGATCTGCGTGCTCGACGAGGTCGACGCCCCGCTGGACGAGGCGAATGTCGGCCGCTTCTGCGATCTGGTCGAGGACATCGCGAAGCAGGGCGACACCCGCTTTCTCATCATCACCCACCACCGCCTGACCATGGCGCGGGTGGACCGCCTGTTCGGCGTGACGATGGTGGAACGCGGCGTGTCGCAGCTGGTCAGCGTCGATCTCAGCCGTGCCGAGGAATTGCGCGGGGTGGCGTGAGACGCCTTGCCCCCTTCCGCCATGGAACGCGGAAGAGGGCGAGGGGGGCTGGTTACGCCGTGACCGGCATCCGGCCGTCGCGCGTGCGCATCAGCAGCCAGACCACCGACACGCCCAGCAGCTTCGACGCGAAGCTGGCGGCCCACACGGCGGGGTCCCAGACGTCCAGCATGCCGAAGAAGATGGCGGTGTCGACCGGCACCGACAGGGCGGCGCTGATCCACAGCCGGTCCCGCAGCGGACGACGGGTGATGGTGAAGACCGCCCAGTCGATCATTTCCGACACCGCGAAGGCGACGACGCTGGCGGTGGCGACGAACGGATCGGTCAGCAGATAGGACAGCACGGTGCCGCTGAGCATGGCGGCGAGCGCCCAATGGCCGAAGCGCACCTGCACCATGTCGCGCAGGATGAAGATCAGGCCGGCCCAGCAGGACCAGACCAGATCCAGGTGCGGAAACAGGCTGAAGGCATAGTTGATGGCAAGAATGCTGCCGATATAGGCGGCGAGCCAGAGCATGGCGATGTTCCTCCGAGAGCGGACCCGCGGCAATACGGGCGCTGATGACCGGAGCCGACCCCGCGTGAATGCGAGCGCCCCGAAACCGCTTTAGCTAACAGAACATCGCCGTGGTGGGAAGTCCGTAAGGCTCCCTCTCCCGCCCCGGGAGAGGGAAGGGGCCCGCCGCGCAGCGGTGGGAAGGGTGAGGGGTGATCCAAGGAACCATGCGGTTCGGGATGCTTGGCCGCCCCCTCACCCTCCCCACTTCGTGGGTCCCCTCCCTCTCCCGGGGCGGGAGAGGGCAGATTCCCTCACACCGGCTTCGCGTCGCTCTTCATCAGCGCGTAGACGTAGCTGTCCACCAGCGCCTCCATCGACGCCTCGATGATGTTGGTGGACACCCCCAGCGTCGACCATTCTGTTCCATCGGTACGGGCACTGCGGATCAGCACGCGCGGCATGGCGCCGGTGCCGTCCTTGGCCGCCAGGATGCGGACGCGGTAGTCGGACAGGCTGACCTTGGCCAGCGCCGGATAGACCGGCTCCAGCGCCTTGCGCATGGCGACGTCCAGCGCATGCACCGGACCGTTGCCGTCCGCCACCTCCATCCGCACGGACTCGCCGACGCGCACGCGCACCACTGCCTCCGATTCCACCACCATCTTGCCGACGGCGTTGTAGCGGCGCTCGTCGGTGACGTGGAAGCGCAGCAGTTCGAAGAAGCGCGGCACCTCGCCCAGCTCGCGACGGACCAGAAGCTCGAAGCTGGCCTCCGCCGTGTCGTAGGCATAGCCGTCGCTGTCGCGCTGCTTCACCAGATCGAGCAGGCCGGCAAGCCGGTCGTCATTGGCGTCCACCGCCATGCCGATGTCGCGCAGCCGCACGATCAGGTTGGACCGGCCGGCCTGGTCGGACATGACGATCTGGCGGCGGTTGCCGATGGCCTCCGGCGCCACATGCTCGTAGGAGGACGGGTCCTTCTCCACCGCCGAGACATGCAGCCCGCCCTTGTGGGCGAAGGCGCTCGCGCCGACGTAAGCGGCGTGGCGGTTGGGGGCGCGGTTCAGCCGGTCGTCGAAGGCGCGGCTCAGCTGGGTCAGCAGTGGCAGATCCTCGCGCCGGATGCCGGTCTCGTAGCCCAGCTTCAGCATCAGCGTCGGGATCAGCGAGACGAGGTTCGCGTTGCCGCAGCGCTCGCCCAGACCGTTGATGGTGCCCTGGATCATGCGGGCGCCGGCCCGCACCGCCGCCAGCGAATTGGCGACGGCGTTCTCGGTGTCGTTGTGGCAGTGGATGCCGAGATGGTCGCCGGGGATTCCGTGCCTCTCCACCACCTCGCGGACGATGGCGTCGACCTCGTGCGGCAGGGTGCCGCCGTTGGTGTCGCACAGCACGATCCAGCGCGCCCCGGCATCAAAGGCCGCCTTGATGCAGGAGACCGCATAGGCCGGGTTGCGCTTGTAGCCGTCGAAGAAATGCTCCGCGTCGAACAGCGCCTCGCCCTTGGCGGCGTGCAGCGCGGCGATGCTGTCGCGGATCAGGTCGAGATTTTCCTCGCGCGGGATGTTCAGCGCGACGTCGACATGGAAATCCCAGGTCTTGCCGACCATGCACACCGCCTTGGCGCGCGACTGCGCCAGCGCCGTCAGCTGCGGGTCGTTGGCGGCGCTGCGGCCGGGGCGGCGGGTCATGCCGAAGGCGGTGAAGGTGGCGCGGGTCAGCTCCGGCGCCTCGGCGAAGAACTGGTCGTCGGTCGGGTTGGCGCCCGGCCAGCCGCCTTCGATGTAGTCGATGCCCAGCCGGTCGAGGTCCTTGGCAATCGCGATCTTGTCGGCGACCGAGAAATCCACATCCTGGGTCTGCGCCCCGTCGCGCAGCGTGGTGTCGTAGAGATAGATGCGCTCGCCCGTCATCGCCGCCTGACCTGTAGAGACATAAGGACCGGCAGTGTTTTGCCGCCCTGTGGAAAGCCGGGAGAATGGACGATGCGGCGCGTATCCTCAACCGTTTTGACAAGAAACTTACGCAAAGCGGCTCTCCGCCGCAATGGACGGGAATGGCGGAGCGTTATGCTCCGCCTTCCGGGATCAGCGCGCGAACAGGCGGTAGAGGGCGGAATGGTCCAGCCCGCCGTCGCCCTGGTCGACAAGCATCTCGAACAGTTCAAGCGACAGGCCGAGAGTCGGCAGGTCGATGCCGGACTGCTGGGCCAGTTCCTCCGCCTGCCGCAGATCCTTGACCTGGGTGGTGACGCGGCCGCCCGGGGTGAAGTCGCCGCTGACCATGCGGCCGCCATGCAGGTCGAGGATGCGGGATTCCGCGAAGCCGCCGCGGATGGCGTCGCGCACCTTGGCCGGATCGGCGCCGGCCGCTTTTGCAAGCGCCAGGGCTTCGGCCACAGCGCCGATGGTCAGGGCGACGATGACCTGATTGGCGGATTTGGCGATCTGGCCGGCGCCGCTGGCCCCGACATGGGTGATGCGGCGGCCCATCGCCTGCAGCACCGGCAGGGCGCGGGCGAAGGCGGTCTCGGTCCCGCCGGCCATGATGGTCAGGATCGCCCCCTCGGCCGCCACCGTCCCGCCGGAGACGGGAGCGTCGAGCCACTCCGCACCGGTGGCGGCGACCCGCTCCGCCAGCGCGCGGGTAGCGGCGACGGCGGTGGTGCCCATGTCGATCACCAGATGGCCGGGGCGCAGGACCGGCAGCAGAGCCGCCGCCACCGCTTCCACCGCCGCGGTGTCGGTCAGCATCAGGACGATGGTTCCGGCCTGCCCGGCGACGGCGGCGGGGCCGGTGGCGGCGATCATGCCTTCCGCCGCCATCTCGGCGACCGGGCCGGGGCTGCGGCTGGTCACCACCAGCTCCGCGCCGGCACGGGCGAGCGCGCGGGCCATCGGCTTGCCCATCAGGCCGAGCCCGATGAAGCCGATGCGCTGGCCGGCGAGGTCGGGGCGGAGGGTCTCTTCGGTCATGTCGGTGCTTTCAGAAAAAAAGGAAGACGGTCACAGGCGCATGTGGCGGGCGCGGGCGCCGCGTTCGATGGCGGCTGCGCACAGCCGGTCGACTCCCAGCCGGTGACGGATCAGCTCCAGCATCCGCAACTCCTCCTGCGAGGCCTTGGGATCGGCGGCGGCGATGTCGCAGGCCACAGCATAGGCGGTCTCGCGCAGCTTCGGCGGAAGCGCCTGCTCGACGATGGTCAGCACCGTGTCCAGCCCGTCGTTGTCCGACAGCATGGCGGTGCATTCGCGCGTCGCGGCCATCACCTGATCGCCGCTGTAGTCCTTGAAGATCGGGAGGTAGCGCACATTCTCGCCGATGGCTTCCAGTTCAGGGTCGGTCATGTCGCCGTCGCAGGCGGACACCAGGACCATGATGTAGATGAGCGCGCTGTGGTGGTCGATCATGGCGTCGGTCGGCTTTCTCATGAAGCGGTCTCCCCTGGGGAGTGGTCGCAAGTCGGGTTGGCAATCTCGAACGCCGCCTGCGCGGCGTCAAGGGTGCCATGCTCGGCGCGGAGAGGTCGGCCGCTCGACGCGACGGTTGGGTCTGCCTATTGTCGCGCACCATGAACGTCGTCCTCAATGTCGCATTTCCCGTATTCGCCATCATTCTGGCCGGATTCCTGTCCGGGAAGTCGAAGCTGCTCGGCGCCGCCTCGTCGGAGGCGCTGAACAAGTTCGTCTATTGGATGGCGCTGCCGCCGGTGCTGTTCCTGGGCACGGCGCGGCGGTCGATCCCCGAGATCTTCAACGGCCCCTTCATCGGCGCCTTCCTGGGGTCGATGCTGCTGGTCTACGCGCTGGGCGCGATCATCGGCCGCCTGCTGTACCGGGAACGCACGCAGATCCAGTGCATGCAGGGGCTGAACTCGGCCTTTTCCAACACCGGCTACATGGGAATCCCGCTGTTCCTGGCCGCCTTCGGCCCGGACCATCTCGCCCCCACCATCCTGGCGACCGTCATCATGAGCGCCATCATGGTCGGCATCGCCGTGATCTGGATGGAGTTCGCCAACAGCCACGGCGGCGGGCTGGGCAAGGCGCTGCGCGACGTCGGCCGGGCGCTGGCGAAGAACCCGCTGATCCTGTCCACCGCCGCCGGCCTCGCCTGGTCGGCGCTGCTGCCCGGCGTGGCGGTGCCGAAGCCGATCGCCACCTTCTGCGAACTGATGGGCTCCCCCGCCGGTCCCTGCGCGCTGTTCGCCATCGGCTTGTTCCTGGCCTCGCAACGCCTGACCGCCGGACTGGCCGAGGCGGGATGGATCAGCGCGCTGAAGTTGCTGGTCCACCCGGCGCTGGCCTGGGTGCTGACGCAGACCCTGTTCCCGATGGACCCCTTCTGGACCGGCAGCGCGGTGATCCTGGCAGCCTTGCCGACCGGCGCGCTCACCTTCGTGGTGGCGAGCCAGTACCAGACCTACGTCGAGCGCACCTCCTCGGCGATCCTGGTCTCGACGGTGCTGAGCGTGGTGACGCTGTCGGCGCTGCTGGCGGTGTATGCGCCCGGGGGGTGAGCTTACGCCTCACCACCCCCGCAGGAACTCCGCCGTCTCCTCCACCGCCTGCTTCAACCCGACGCGCCGCATCTCCACCCCCTCGGGGAAGGCGCCGGCCAGCCGGCTCGGCATCATCGGGTCGAGCAGGACGAAAACGCCGGTGTCGTCGGCGCGGCGGACCAGGCGGCCGAAGGCCTGCTTCAGGCGCAGGCGGGTGATCATGTCCTCGTAGCGGCGGCGGCCGAAGGCGTCGCGGCGGGCGCGGTGCAGGATGTCGGGGCGCGGCCAGGGCACGCGGTCGAAGACGATCAGGCGAAGCGAGCGGCCCGGAACGTCCACCCCGTCGCGCACCGCATCGGTGCCGAGCAGGCAGGCGTGCTCCTCGTTGCGGAAGATGTCGATCAGGGTGGACACGTCGAGCGGATCGACATGCTGGGCGTAGAGCGGGATGCCGACCTGATCCAGCGGCTCGGCGATGCGGTCGCGCACCGCGCGCAGGCGGCTGATCGCGGTGAACAGGCCGAGCCCGCCGCCGCCCGCCGCCAGGAACAGCGACTTGTAGGCCGCCGATACCTGCCCCAGATCGTCCTTGCGCACGTCGTTGACCACGAAGACGCGGGTGCGGTTCGGGTAGTCGAAGGGGGAGGGGACCTGCGCCCGGATCGCCGGGGCCGGCAGGTGGGTGGCGCCGCAGCGGTCCTCCGCAGCGCGCCAGTCCTGGCCGATGTCGCCGGTGCCGTCGGTCAGCGTGGCGGAAGTCACCACCAGCCCATGGGCGGGACCGGCCAGCGCCTCGGCGAAGGGAACCGTCGGGTCGACCCAGTGGCGGTACAGCCCGACATCGACGTCGCGGCCGTCGATCCGCTCCACCGCGAACCAGTCGACGAAATGCGACGGTGTCTCGGTCGGCAGGGTGCGCAGCATGGCGCGCCACGCCTCCACCGTCAGGGTGCCGCGGCGGTGCAGGCTGCGCGACAGCGCGTCGATGCGGCGGCGCTGGTCGGAATCGAGTTCGGCGCTCTCGTCCTCCAGACGCTGGGCCAGCCGACGGGCCAGCGCCTCCACCGGTTCCGACAGGCGGACCAGCGCCTGTTCCAGCTCCGCCGCGGCATCCAGCAGCCCGTCCACCGGATAGGCCTTGTCTGCCTCCAGGCTGTAGGGGCCGCCCTGGCCGGCGGTGCGGGCATAGACCTGCTGGCGGGCCAGCAGCAGGAAGCGCTCGGTCGGCCCCTGCGGGTTGTCGGCGGCCAGACGCGCTGACCAGCCGTCGCCGGGCAGGACGCGGGCTCCCATCAGGATGTCGTCGAGATGGCGCAGGGCCTCCTCGTCGCCGGCGACGATGTCCTCCAACCGGCGCTTCAGGCCGCGGGCGCGGCTGCGGCCGGTCTCCTCGGCGCCCAGCAGCCAGCGCCGCAGTTCCTGCGTCTCGCGGCAGGTCAAGTGGCCGGCGAAGGCGCTGTCGGCGGCGTCGAAGACATGGTGCCCCTCGTCGAAGACATAGCGGCTGGGCAGAGTCGGCTCCTCGCCGCCGCCGAGAGCCGCCTGCACCATCACCAGCGCGTGGTTGGCGATGACGATGTCGGCCCGGCGGGCGCGGCGTATGCTCTTCTCGACATAGCAGCGGGCGTAATGGTCGCAGGCGGAATAGATGCATTCGCCGCGGCGGTCGGCCAGCCCCATGGTCGGGCCGCGTCCGGCGATGTCGACCAGCCAGCCGGGAAAGTCGCCGCCGGTCATGTCGCCGTCGCGCGTCGCCGCCGCCCAGCGCGCCATCAGCCCGACGCCGATGGCGTTGTGCGGCTGGAAGGGCATGGCGCGCACCGCCTCTTCCAGGTTCAGCAGGCACAGGTAGTTCTCGCGCCCCTTGCGCAGAACCACCTTGCGCGCCTTGGTCGCCGGGTCGGCATAGAGCCGGTCCAGTTCCGCGTCGATCTGGTGCTGGAGGTTGCGGGTGTAGGTGGAAATCCACACCGTCCCGCCATTCTTCTCCGCCCACACGGTTGCGGGCGCCAGATAGCCCAGCGTCTTGCCGACGCCGGTCCCGGCCTCCGCCAGCACGACATTCGGGGTGTCGGGAAGCTGGCGCGGGGCGAAGGCGGCCGACACCGCGCTGGAGTAATCGGCCTGCTGCGGCCGCGGCTCCGCCACCTTGCCCGGCACATTGGCGGACAGCATGGCGGCGAGGCGGCGGCGCGCCTCGTCCGGATCGACAGGATTCTGCGCGGGCGGCGGCGGGGGCGCGCCCTCCTCCCACTCCTTGATGCGGGTCCAGACGCGCAGGCCGGAGCGCGCGGCACCCTTCTCCGGTCCGTCGGGCTTCCCGAGCGCGGCCAGCACGGCCGACGCCCAAGGCCAGCCGGCGCGCCCCATCTCCCAGGCGAAGGCGACGGGGTCGGAGGACTCCTCGCGTCCGGCGGCGCCGAGATCGCCCAGCAGGCGGCGCACGGCGCGCTGCAGGGCCAGCGCCTCCGCCTCGTGGCCGTCGGGGGTGGGCAGGTCCAGCGCCTCGGCGATGCCGCGCGGGGTGGGGACGCAAAAGCGGGCGGGGTGGACGAAGGCGAACAGTTCCAGCACGTCGAAGGCCGGGAAGCCGTCGATCCCCAGCCGGCGGGCGAAGGCGCGGGCATGGCAGACCAGCGGCGGCTGGTGGCGTACCTTCGACGCGGCGGCGGCCAGCGACAGCTCCTCCACCTCGCCGTCGAGGGTCAGCGACACGACGCGGCGCGCGCCGGCCACCATGGCGGGCGCATCGTCAAGGCTGTGGAGCGGGGTGGGGTCGGCGGTCAGGTCCATCGGCGGCACTATATGGCGGCGGCAGGCCGCAAAGCGAGTGCCGGATGTTGACGGCCCGCCGCTTCACCCCCATTGAGGGAAGTCCTGCGGAGCCGAGCGGAGACGGGACCTTATGCGGAAACTGCTGCGCTGGGCGCTGATCGGGGCGGCGGGGCTGATGGCCTTCACCATTCTGTGGGCGGCGGTCTACCGCTTCGTGCCGCCGCCGGCCACGCCGCTGATGCTGATCCGGGCGCTGGGCGGCTCCGGCCTGTCGCGCGACTGGGAACCGCTGGAGCGCATCTCGCCGGCCCTGGCAGAGGCGGTGATCGCGTCGGAGGACACCGGCTTCTGCGGCCATGGCGGCTTCGACTGGGCGGCCATCGAGGATGCCTTCGAGGACAATGAGGAGGGCAAGCG
This sequence comes from Azospirillum sp. B2RO_4, assembly GCF_051124815.1. Classification (NCBI taxonomy): domain Bacteria; kingdom Pseudomonadati; phylum Pseudomonadota; class Alphaproteobacteria; order Rhodospirillales; family Azospirillaceae; genus Azospirillum; species Azospirillum sp. B2RO_4. The sequence continues at coordinate 334,470 of NZ_CP118488.1, forward strand.
CCTGCGCGGCGGCAGCACGATCAGCCAGCAGACCGCCAAGAACGCCTTCCTCTGGCCCGACCGCAGCTGGACCCGCAAAGGGGCGGAGGCTTGGTTCACCCTGCTGATCGAAAGCCTGTGGAGCAAGCGCCGCATTCTGGAGGTCTATCTGAACATCGTGGAGTGGGACGACGGCGTCTATGGCGCCGAAGCCGCGGCGCGGCATCATTTCCACAAATCCGCGGCGGCCCTGACCCGGCGCGAAGCGGCGCTGCTGGCGGTGGTGCTGCCCAACCCGCGCAACTGGTCGCCGTCCCGCCCCGGCCCTTATGTCGCCCGCCGGGCGGGGGTGATCGAGCGGCGGATGGCGGTGGTGCGGCGGGACGGGCTGGCGGACTGCGTGCGGTGAGGGGCGTCGGGCAGCCGCCCTCCACCGAATCTTAACCCCCGCCGCACTACGCTCACTGATGCCCCCGCCGCTCCGGATGAGGCCGACCATGGCCACGCATCGCACGCTGCACGGAACGCCGTACCCGACCCCGCCGCCCGACCGGGTGCGCGACGAACTGTCGGTGCGCCACGAACCCCACCCGGAGGCGGCGCATCCCACCCGCCTGCTGATCGTCGTCCTGATCTCGCTGCTGACACTGGCCGGGCTGGCCTATGGCGGCGGCATCGCGGTGGACCGCATCCTTGAACAGCGGCGGATCGAGGCGCGGATGGGGCCGAAACCGCGGCTGGCGCAGTTGCCGGCCATGGAGGTGCCCCTCGGCGCGTCGCGGGCGGTGGAGATGCAGGTCTCGCTGGTGCTGGCGCCGAAAATCGAGCCCGACCGCGTCCTGCGCTACCAGGACCGCATCGCCGACCGCCTGTTCCAGACCGTCGGCCAAACCGACAGCGAAATCCTGACCGGCCCCGGCTCGGCCGCCTTCCTGAAGGGGCGCATCAGGGACGCCGTCAACCGCGAGGCGGGGACCGGCCTGATCCGCGACATCTACATCGAACGCATGGTCGTCAAGTGACGCACGCGGGGCTCGTTCTGCGATGGGACTTGTCTTGTGCAGCGCAATAGCCTATGTAGGGCGTCTTGATCGCTGGAGGCTCGCGCGTCTCTTGAGCGAGACGCGCTGATTGCGCAACGGCAGCCCCCTTGGGGGCAAACGTCCCAGGGTTCTAGGGACGCTCTGGCCGCTGCATCGGATAGACGCCTCTCCCTCTATCGACCTCCTCCCGGCGAGTCCGCCGGTATGTCCCACGCCCGCCATCGGGGCGCGCGGGGCCGTGCCGTGTTGCTTTGAGAAGGTTGTTACGACTTGACGTTTTCCGAACTCGGCCTGCACCCGCTCGTCCTGAAGGCCCTCGAGGCGTTCGAATACACCACCCCGACCCCGGTCCAGCTTGCCGCCATTCCGCCGGCGCTGCAGGGCCGCGACATCCTCGCCACCGCCGAAACCGGCACCGGCAAGACCGCCGCCTTCATGCTGCCGGCGCTGACCCGCACCGCCGAGCTGCCGCTGAACGGCGCCGCCACCCCGCGCGTGCTGGTTCTGGCCCCGACCCGCGAGCTGGCCAAGCAGGTCACCGACGCCGCCCGCAAGTACGCGAAGTTCATGAAGCTGAACATCGTGGACGTGGTCGGCGGCATGCCCTACCGCGAGCAGCTGCGCCTGCTGTCGCGCCCGGTCGACGTTCTGGTCTGCACCCCGGGCCGCCTGCTGGACCACGTTGCCCGCCGCCGCATCGCGCTGGACGAGGTCGAGGTGCTGATCCTCGACGAGGCCGACCGCATGCTGGACATGGGCTTCCTCGACGATGTCGAGACCATCGCCAAGTGCTGCCCGCCGACGCGCCAGACCCTGCTGTTCACCGCCACGCTGGACCGCCGCATGGCGCATCTGGCCGGCAACCTGCTGCGCAATCCGGAGCGCGTGGCCGTCGAGAGCCAGGCGACCGCGATCAACGTGGAACAGCGTCTGCACCATGCCGACGACCTCGACCACAAGCGCCGCCTGCTGCAGCATTTCGCCGCCCAGGAAGAGGTCGGCAAGGCGATCATCTTCGCCGCCACCAAGCGTGATGCGGACACGCTGGCCGAGGAGCTGAGCGCCGCCGGCCATGCCGCCGCCGCCCTGCACGGCGACATGGACCAGACCAAGCGCAACCGCACGCTCCAGCGTCTGCGCACCGGTCAGGTCCGCCTGCTGGTCGCCACCGACGTCGCCGCCCGCGGCATCGACGTGCGCGACATCACCCACGTCATCAACTTCGACCTGCCGCGCTCGGCGGAGGACTATGTCCACCGCATCGGCCGCACCGGCCGCGCCGGCGCCTCGGGCGTTGCGATCTCCTTCGCCGCCCGCGCCGACCGCGAGACCCTGGTCCGTATCGAGCGCTACACGAAGGCGACGCTTGAGGTGCATGTGGTGCCCGGCCTGGAGCCGACGCGTCCCTTCACCACCGGTGGCGCCGGCCGTCCGGCCGGCCGCAACGGCCGTCCGGGTGGCGGCGGCAAGCCGTGGCACCGCAACGGCGAGTCCAAGGGTCCGCACGCCCCGCGCGGCCCGCGTCCGGACTATGCCCGCAACGACAACCACCGCGGCGACTCGCGCCCGGACCATGCTCATGCCCGCCGTGAAGCCCACGGCAACGGCAAGCCGGCGGCCCGCGCGAAGAGCTGGTAAGTCTTGCGTTTGAAGTGATGGAGGGGGCGTCGCCGGCTGGCGGCGCCCCTTTCGTTTATCCGCCCCGCTTCCACACCGTCGTTTCGATGTAGCGGCTTGCCAGGAACCGGTAGGTCTGCTTCTGCAACGCCTCCACCTTGGGCGAGCGTTCCATCGTGATTTCGTCCCAGCCCTGCAGCAGTTCCTCCCATTCCAGCAACTTGGCGCGCAGATCGTCGCGGATCTTGCGGATGAACTGGACGGTGGGGTGGAAGTTGCGCAGCGCGCCGACGATGTCGCCGGTCTGGGCGTCGGCCTGATCGAAGATCATGTCGTATTCGCGCAGCGGCTTGCGGATCAGCCCCTGCATGCGGTTCAGCTCGCTGCAGAAGGTCCGGTCGGTGCGATAGATGGTGGCCAGCTTCGCCATCGCCTGATCGATGCGCCGGATGTGCCTGAAGCGGTCGCGCAGCGCCTCGATGTAGGACAGCTCCTGCGCCAGATCGTCGATGCGGTCGGTCAGATACTGTTCGGCGTTGGTGGTCAGCTTCAGCCGCTCGGCGATCTTGGCGAAGGCCGCCTTCATCTTCTCGTGTGTCTGCGGATCATCCAACAGCTGTTCCAGTTGCGACTGGTCGGAAACGATGATCTCGTTGCCGGTGAAGGAGGAGACGATCTGCATGGTCAGCCGCCCTTTGGCGGTGATGCGGTGCCTGTCCTCCACCGACCAGGAGGCGCGGCCGTCCAGCAATTCGCCCGGAATTTCCTCGCCCGGCCGGATCTGCTTCACGAAGGCCAGCCCCTGTTCGATGATCTCCAGCAGGCGGGCGTCGTGGGTGCCGTCCTCGATCTGGAAGGACTCCATCAGGGTGGGAAAGGCCAGCGCCGCCTTCAGGTCGCCCAGCAGGATGTTCAGCACCGGTTCCTTGCTGTTCGGCTCCTGGCAGAAGAAGGCGCCGGGCAGGCTGAAGACCTTGTGCTGGAAATCGAAATGCGTGTCCCGCATCGGCTGGACCAGAACATTCTCCTGCGCGGCCTTTTCGGCGATGCCGGAGTCGGGGGCAGCGTCCGGATTGGTGTCCGTCTCCGGGACGGCTTCCGAGGAGGGGGTGGTCTCGTCGCTGCTGGAGGTGTCGGTCATGGGCGGGGAGGGGACTCAAAGGCCGGAGGAGGGGGCTGTCGATTGCTTGCGCAGCCTACAGCAGATCGCGCAGACGGAACCACATCATTGCGAGCACCAGCGCCGGCGTGCGGAATCGCCGCCCGCCGGGGAACGGCATATGGGGGATGCGGGCGAACACGTCGAAGCGTTCGGCGGTGCCGCTCACCGTCTCCGCCATCAGCCGCCCGGCCATGCCGGCCAGCGCCACGCCATGGCCGGAATAGCCGTGGGCGTACAGCGTCGTCGGCGACAGCCGGCCCAGATGCGGCATGCGGTTCATGGTGATGGCGACCCGCCCGCCCCAGAAATACTCGACGCGGGCGTCCTTCAGCTCCGGATAGATCGCCAGCATCTTCAGCCGCATCGCCTGCTTCAGCCCCGGCGCGTCCACGCCCGAATAGCTGACGCCGCCGCCGAACAGCAGCCGGTGGTCGGCGGAGCGGCGGAAGTAATTCAGCGAGAACTTCATGTCCGACACCGCGATGTTGGTCGGCAGCAGGGCGCGCGCCCGCTCCTCGCCCAGCGGTTCGGTGGCGATCATGTAGGTGGCGACCGGCATGATCTTGCGGTCCAGCGCCGGCGCAAGGCGGCCGAGATAGGCGTTGCCGGCCAGGATCAGGTGCTTCGCCGTCACCCTGCCGCGTTCGGTGCGGACCCAGGGCGCGGCGCCGCTGTCCATGGCGAGGACGCGGCTGTTCTCGAAGATGCGCACCCCGGCGGCATCGGCGGCGCGGGCGAGGCCGAGAGCGTAGTTCAGCGGGTGCAAATGACCGCTGCCCTCGTCCAGCAGGCCGCCGATATAGGCGTCGCTGCCGACATGGGCACGGATGCCGGCGCGGTCGAGCCGCTGCACCCGGTCATAGCCGTAGTCGTCGCGCATCTCGCGTTCCAGGGCGGCGACATCCTGCATGTGGCGCGGCTTCAGCGCGGCATAGGCGAAGCCCCAGGTCAGGTCGCAGGCGATGGCGTGGCGCTCCACCCGTTCGGCCAGCTGGGCCTTGGCCTCCTCGCCGAATTCCCACAGGCGGCGGGCGTCCTCCTTGCCGATCCAGCTCTCGATGGCCGCCATCGGCTTGTTGTAGCCGGTGATGATCTGTCCGCCGTTGCGGCCCGACGCCCCCCAGCCGCAGCGCTCCGCCTCCAGCAGGACGACGTCGAATCCGCGTTCCGCCAGTTCCAACGCCGCGGTCAGGCCGGTGTAGCCGCCGCCGACGATGCAGACGTCGCAGGCGGCTTCCCCCTCCAGGGTCGGGCGGTCGGCACGGGGCGCGGCGGAGGCCGCGTACCAGCTGTTCAGGTATGTGGCTTTCGGCATGGCGGCAGTTAAGGCCCAGCCGATGGGGGAGGTCAACGGAAAGGCAGATGTTTCACCAAAGCATCATGCGGAAGCCTCTGGCGCGTCCCGCCGGAACGGCGTCATAGTGTCGCTGTCGTTCACAGCACGGAGGGGGCTGCCCATCGCCCGGAGCGGTCCGCCATACCCATGGGTTTTATGGAAGACTTCATCAAGAAGAACCGCATTACCGAAGTCGAATGCCTTGTGCCCGACATGTCGGGCATCGCGCGGGGAAAGATCGTCCCCGCCGAGAAGTTCCTCCGCATCCTGCGCGACCGCGGCCTGCGCCTGCCCGAGGCGATCTTCGTCCAGACCGTGACCGGTGAGTTCCCCGACGACGAGGACATCACCTCGGACGAGAATTCCGACATCTATATGATCCCGGACGAACGCACGATCCGCTTCGTCCCCTGGTACAACGAGCCGACGGCCCAGGTCATCACCGACTGCGTCTATGCCGACGGCAAGCCGGTCGACGTCTCTCCCCGCCATGTGCTGAAGCGCGTGCTGTCGCTCTACGAGGAGCGTGGCTGGAAACCGCTGGTGGCGCCGGAGCTGGAATTTTTCCTGGTCCAGGTCAACAAGGACCCCGATTACCCGCTGGTTCCGCCGGTCGGGCGCAACGGCCGGATGGAAAGCGGGCGGCAGGCCTTCGGCATCGACGCCGTCAACGAATTCGACCCGATCTTCGAGGCGGTCTATGATTTCTGCGAGAAGCAGGACATCGACATCGACACCCTGACCCACGAGGCCGGCGCCGCCCAGATCGAGATCAACTTCAACCACGGCGACGCGCTGGAGCTGGCCGACCAGGCCTTCCTGTTCAAGCGCACGGCGCGCGAGGCGGCGATACGCCACAACATCTACGCCACCTTCATGGCGAAGCCGATGCAGGGCGAACCGGGCAGCGCCATGCACATCCACCAGTCCGTGGTCGACACCGACAGCGGCCGCAACCTGTTCGCCAACCCCGACGGCACCGACAGCGCCCTGTTCATGTCGCACATCGCCGGGCTGCAGAAATACCTGCCCTATGCGATGCCGCTGCTGGCGCCCAACGTCAACAGCTACCGCCGGCTGGTCCCCAACTCCGACGCGCCGATCAACGTGCATTGGGGCCGCGACAACCGCACCACCGGCCTGCGCGTTCCCGTCTCCCAGCCCGACGCCCGCCGGGTGGAGAACCGGGTGGCCGGCGCCGACGCCAACCCCTATCTCGCCATCGCCGCGTCGCTGGCCTGCGGCTATATCGGCATGATCCAGGGGCTGGAGCCGAACGACCCGATCAAGGGCTCCGCCTACCGGCTCGCCTTCACCCTGCCGCGCCACCAGTCGGAGGCGCTGACCAAGTTCAACGCCTGCAAACCGCTGAAGGAAATCCTCGGCGAACGCTTCATCGAGGCCGTCGCCTGCGTGAAGGAGGCGGAGTATGAGGCCTACAACCGCGTCATCAGCTCCTGGGAACGGGAAAACCTGCTGTTGAACGTCTGACATCGTAGGTTGACGAACAAAGGGGCGGCCAGCGGAGACATCCGTCGGCCGCCCTTTTACGCATTTGGTTCCCTATTCCTGCGCGGGGTCCGTCAGTCCGGCCCCCGCCCGGCGCTCAGCGGATCGCGCCGGACGGCACCCCGTTCGTGCGCCGGTCAGTCACGGAATTCCGCAAGTTCGGCCGGGAAGACCGGCCAACTGGCGTCGACCGCCGCCTGTCCTACTCCGACACGTCAACGGTCCCACCCCGATCGATCGCCGGCCGTCGTCTTCTGCCACGACCGCGCCGACCGGCCGTGTCGACACAGCCGGAAATTTCAAAGCCGGCGTTAATCCGCTTATGGCCGCCGGAACACGAAATCGAAGACTTTCGCAGCAAAGTCGCAGTGTATTTTCGATCCAGTCAGAGGAGGCGGAAGGAGATGCGGGCGCCGCATGGTGTTTCGACCCATGACGTTTAAGCGTCACTGCACTTTGTTATCTCCTTTGAAAATAGTCGACACACCTGACCGTTTTTCGCGGAGACGGCGACCCCCGCCGGCGCCCTGCGCCTTTGATTGCCCCAATGGATAATCCAGGCGGGCGTCACAGGGGCACCGTCTCGACGCAATCGATGGGCAACCGATGGATGGCCAAGCATGAGCATGCAACCAGCGATCCCGTCCCTTCGGACCGGCCTCCACAGCGTTGGCTGGGTCCAACGCAGCATCATCCTGGCGTCGCTGTTCATCGTGCTGACGACGGGGCTGCTCGGGCTGGCGCTGCACCGTGGCGGCCATGCCAGCAACCTGACCGATATCCAGAACCTGTTCGTGCTGGAAAACCAGGACCTGATCCCGGTCGACAGCTGGGATCCGATGATCGCGGCGCTCAGCTGGCTGCACGAGCGGCCCGGCGAGAATGTCTATGAGGGGGTATTCTTCCAGCAGCACATCAAGTTCCAGTATCCGGTGACCTCGCTGCTGCCGCTGGAGGCGATGAAGGCGCTGGGGGTGCTGAACCTCGTGGCCTTCGAGCGGGTCAATCTGCTGTTCGTGCTGGCGACCGCGGCCGGCATGGCGATCCTGGTGCTGGAGATGGCCGCCCGATTGCGCGTTCCGGGTGCCCGCGACGACCGCATGACCCAGCTGCTGCTCGGCGGCTTCGGCTTCGTCGCCACCCTGTGCTTCTACCCGGTTCTGAAGGCCTTCTCGCTGGGGCAGGTGCAGGTCTGGCTGAACGCCGCCTTCGTCTTCGCCTGCATCGCCCTGTTGCGTGACCGGCGCGCGTTGTGCGGCGCCCTGCTCGGCGCTTCGACGCTGATGAAGCCGCAGATGTCGCTGTTCCTCGCCTGGGCGGCCCTGCGCGGCGACTGGCGGATGGCGGCGGGCTGGGCGGCCGTGGTGGTGCCGGGCGTGGTGCTGGCGACCCTGTTCTACGGCTTTGCCCCGATGGTCGATTACCTCGACGTGCTGCTGTTCATCGGCCGCCATGGCGAGAGCTATCACGTCAACCAGACCGTCAACGGGCTGGTCAACCGCCTGCTGCACAACGGCAACAACCTCGACTGGTCGGCGGAGGCCTTCGCCCCCTACCATCCGGCGGTCCACATCGCCACGCAGATTTCCGGCCTCGTCTTCGTCGCCCTCGGACTGCTGTGGCGCCGGCGCGACCGGGGCGCCGAGCGGATCCTGCCCTTCGTCGTCGCCGGCATCTGCTTCACCGTCGGCTCGCCGGTCGCCTGGGTGCATCATTACGGCATCCTGCTGCCGGCCTTTGCGCTGGCCTTCCTGATCCTGCTGGAGCCCGGCCTGCGGCGTCCGGCCGGGGCGGCGGCGCTGCTGGCCGTAGCCTATTTCCTGGCCGGCAACCTGCTGTTCTGGCCGGTCAACGCACTGGCCGACACGCCGCTGAACGTCCTGCAATCCTACCTGTTCTTCGCCACCCTGATGCTGCTGGGGCTGACCATCGTGCTGGCCGGCCGGCATGACCGCGCCACCCTGGTTTGGGGCGGGGCGGAGGCCGGCGACCGCAGGGACCACGTACCGCATGCGGGCGCTCCCGGCCTGACCGCGACCAGCGTCGCGCTTCCCCGCGCCGCCGCGGCCGAAACGCCGGTCCCGCCGCCCGCAGCGGAGGAGCCGCCGCTGTTCGTCGATCTCGACGGCACGCTGCTGAAGACCGACCTTCTCTATGAATCGCTGTTCGGCCTGATCAAGGCCCGGCCCTGGGCGGCGCTGCTCGTGCCGGTCTGGCTGGCCGGCGGCAAGGCGCGGCTGAAGGCGGAACTGGCCCGCCGCGTCGACATCGACCCGACCGGCCTCGTCTACAACCCCGCCGTCCTGGAACGGCTGGAGGCCGAGCGCAAGCGCGGGCGCCGGCTGGTGCTGGCCACCGCCGCCCACCACCGCTATGCCGACGCCATCGCCCGCCATCTCGGCCTGTTCGATCAGGTGCTGGCCAGCAACGACGGCGTCAACCTGAAGAGCGAGCGCAAATACGAGGCGATCCGCGCGCAGGTGCCGTCCGGCGTCTTCGATTACATGGGCAACGACGAGGCCGACTATGCGATCTGGCGCGGCGCCCGCCGCGGCATCGCGGTGAATGCGCCGGCCGCCGTGCTGCGCCATGCCGCCACCCTCTGCCCGCTGGAGACCATAACGACGCCGCGCCGGCCGCGCCTGCTGCTGATCCTCAAGGCGCTGCGCCTGCATCAGTGGCTGAAGAACCTGCTGGTCTTCGTGCCGCTTCTGGCCGGCCAGAAGCTGGGCGAGGTCGGGCCAACCCTGCAGGCGGCGGGCGCCTTCCTCGCCTTCGGGCTGTGCGCGTCGAGCATCTATGTGCTGAACGACCTGCTGGACCTGCCGGCCGACCGGCGGCACCCGCGCAAGCGCCGCCGCCCCTTCGCCGCCGGCGACCTGCCGCTCGACCTCGGCCTGACGCTGATCCCCGGCCTGCTGCTGGCCAGCCTCGTCCTGTCGCTGGTGGCCCTGCCGCCGCTGTTCCTGGCGGCGCTGGCGACCTACGCCGCGTCGTCGCTGTTCTACAATCTGTTCGCCAAGAACCGGGTGATCTGGGACGTGATGCTGCTGGCCGGGCTGTATTCGCTGCGGGTGCTGGGCGGCGCCACGGCGACCGCCATCGTCCCGTCCTTCTGGCTGCTGGCCTTCTCGATGTTCCTGTTCCTCAGCCTCGCCATGGTGAAGCGCTATTCCGAGATGGACAGCATGGTGAAGCTCGGGCTGGAGCAGGCGGAGGGGCGCGGCTATGTGACCGCCGACATGCCGGTCCTGCAATCCATCGGCGTGTCGGCCGGCTTCCTCTCGGTGCTGGTGATGGCGCTCTACATCAACAGCCCGGAGGTCGGACGCGTCTATGACCAGCCGCAGGCGCTGTGGATCATCTGCCCGCTTCTGCTCTTCTGGATCGGGCGGGTGTGGCTGCAGACCCACCGCGGGCTGATGCATGACGATCCGGTGGTGTTCGCCGCCCGCGACAAGTGGAGCCTCGCCATCGGCGCGGTCTGCGGCGCCGCCCTCCTCTTCGGCCGGACCTGAGCCGCCGGCCCCATCCCATGGCCCCCTTCTCCGTCCGCCTTTATCCGGGAGTCCCCATGCCCATCGCCGTCGTCGGATTGATCCTGCTGAGCGTCACCCTGTCCGCCATCGCGCAGATCTCGCTGAAGATCGGCATGTCCAGTCCGGCGGTGTCGACTGCGCTGGCGCGGGGGGAGGCCGGGCAGATCGCCCTGTCCGTCGTCGCCACGCCCCATATCCTGACCGGGCTCGCCTGCTATGGGCTGGGCATGGTGGTGTGGCTGGCGGTGCTGGCGAAGGTCGAGGTCACCATGGCCTATCCCTTCGTCGGGTTGGGCTTCCTGGTCACGCTGGCGCTCGGCGTCCTGCTGCTGGGCGAGTCCATGAGCCTGACCCGCGTCATCGGCACCCTGCTGGTGGTGCTGGGCGTTGTGCTGACCGCGCAGAGCTGAAGTTCCCAGGGAAACCCCGCACCCAAGGTCCCGGCCACAGCCGGTTGGAGATGATGAAGGCGCCGCGGCAGAAGTCGCGGCGCCTTCTTTGTGCGCTGCACAAATGCTGCTGCTCTGAGACTGCCGGCGTCTTGGTGAATACCCCTATATGGAAACAAAATTCGACACGGACTCTTTCAATCTTAAAACCAAATGTCACGATTCCTGCATTGACCGGATTAAGTGAGTGGATATAACTGACGGCATATTCGCGAGTGAAAATACAAGCGCATGCAATTTCAACGACAGGGAGTCCGGGCGCCGGCCAGTTGGCCGTCGCCTGGGAAGGGGACTCTCTTCGCCGGTCGCGACACTCAACGCATGGGATTTTCGCCCCATGCGGTCGCGACCGGCCTCCCTCCTGCCGCCTAAATCTTGAAGATCGAAATCGCCAAGGCCGAAGCCAGTCCTCTGGCACCGTCTTGCGCTGAAGCAGGGACGCCGTACCGATGGTGCGGCGTCCCTTTTCTTTTGCGCTAAGTATTGATGACGTCCCATGGCCCGGCACCGGACGGAGCGTGAGTCGCATACTCGCCGATGCAAAATAATCAGTTACAAAAGCATTCTTTCAAAAACAAAATTAAAAATAACAAATTAACAATTGACCTCTGCCGGAGCGTGGATATAGCTTTCTGGAAATGAAGTTCAGTATTCACACGATAGCATGAAAACTGACAACCGATAGCTTTTAGATTTGTAAATCCCGTTTCATGGCGTTTCATATATTTGCCGATTTTCAGCTGCCGTTCGTTCATTCGGGAATTTCGTCAGTTTTAAACATCGGCATCAGGCTGCGCATGCAAAGCGCATTTCTCCAATCATGTCTTGCCAATCATCTCTTGAAGGAGACCACCGGATGTCCACCGCTCCCATTCGCATGCTCTACGGCGGCGCCATGACCGAGGCGATCGCCAGCGGCGACCTGTCCAAGATGAAGGAGGCCGCGGCGGCGGCCGAGACGCACCTCGCCCAGCATGGCGACGTCGCCTCGATGCTCCAGATGCTGAAGGTCGAGATCGCGAAGGCCGAGGCGAACGGCTGATCCGGCGCGCAGTCGCCTTTCCATTTTTCCTGCGGAGCAGTCTCCCCATGTCCGAAGCACCCATGCGCTCCATCAAGCCTTATGGCGTGGCGATTTCCGACGCCATCGTCAGCGGCGATCTGGCGAAGATGAAGGAGGTGGCTGCGGCCGCCGAACAGCATCTCGCCGAACACGGTGACGTCGCCGGCGTCCTCAACCTGCTGAAGGTCGAGATCGCCAAGGCCGAAGCCGGTTCCTGATCCGGCCGGGCTTGCCCCGCCTCGTGATTTCCGATCGACCGATTTCCAACAATCCCGCCATTCCAAGCTGAGGAACCGACAGATGACCGATTCGACCCTTGCCCCCTTCCGTCCGATGTACATGGCCACCATGACCGAAGCCATCGCCGGCGGCGATCTGGCGACGATGAAGCAGGTCGCGGCCGAGGCCGAGCAGCATCTCGCCACCTACGGCGACGTTCCGGCGCTGCTGCAGCTCCTGAAGGTCGAGATCGCCAAGGCCGAGGCGAACGGCTGATCGGCTTCGGCCGGGTGCGGCGGCCGGGGTGCGGCGTCCATGCCGCCCGCACCCCGGCGGCACCGCGCCGCCGATATTCAGAGCCAATGCCATTGCGAGGAAGATTCCGGAACCATGGACCAGCCGCTTCCCAGTCCCGACCTTTCGGCCCGCTCCCCGGATCAGCAGGCATCCGTACCGGCCCGCTATTGCGACGAAGACGATTTCCGCAAACTGGTCCCGGTCCTGGTGGTCTGGGAAACCACGCTCGCCTGCAACCTGAAATGCCAGCATTGCGGATCGCGCGCCGGCCGGCCGCGCCCGGATGAGCTGAGCACCGAGGAGGCTCTGGACCTCGTCGACCGTCTGGCCGCACTCGGCACCCGCGAGATTTCGCTGATCGGCGGCGAGGCCTATCTGCGCAAGGACTGGGTGGAGATCATCCGGCGCTGCCGCAGCCACGGCATCAGGACCGCCGTGCAGACCGGTGGCCGCAACCTGACCGACCGCCGGCTGGACGAGGCGGTGGAGGCCGGGCTCCAGGCCATCGGCGTCTCGATCGACGGTCTGCCCGACCTGCACGACCGGGTGCGCGGCGTTCCCGGCTCCTACGATCAGGCGATGAGCGCCCTCCGCCGCGCCAAGGAGCGCGGGCTGGCGGTGTCCGTCAACACCCAGATCGGCCCCGAAACCCCCGACCATCTGCCGGAGCTGATGAACCGGATCATCGAGGCCGGGGCCACCCACTGGCAGATTCAGTTCACCGTCGCCATGGGCAACGCCGTCGACAACCCCGACCTGCTGCTGCAGCCCCACCGCCTTCTCGATGTCATGCCGCTGCTGGCCCGCCTCTACCGCGAGGGGCTGGACCGCGGGCTGCTGATGGTGGTCGGCAACAATGTCGGCTATTACGGTCCCTACGAGCATATCTGGCGCGGCCTGGGCGACGACCGGATGCACTGGTCCGGTTGTGCCGCCGGGCAGATCGGCATCGGCATCGAGGCGGACGGCACCCTGAAGGGCTGTCCGTCGCTGGCGACCTCCCTCTATGCCGCCGGCAATATCCGCGAGATGAGCGTGGAGGATATCTGGCGTCATGCCGACCGGATGCAGTTCGGCCGCCTGCGCTCGGTGGACGAGCTGTGGGGCTATTGCCGCACCTGCTATTACGCCGACATCTGCCGCGCCGGCTGCACCTGGACTTCCGAATCGCTGCTGGGCAAGCGGGGCAACAACCCCTACTGCCATTACCGCGTGCTCGACCTCGCCAGGCATGGTCTGCGCGAGCGGGTGGTGAAGATCAAGGACGCCCCGCAGGAGGCCTTCGCCATCGGCGAGTTCGCGCTCATCACCGAGCCGATCCCCGGCGCCGAATCCCCCGGCCTGCCGGAGCGCGACCCGGCAAAGGTGCATCGCCACACCTATGAACGCTCCCCCGAAGGCGGCGTTGTGCCGCCCAGCCTGACGCTCTGCCGCGGCTGCAACCAGTATATCTGGCCGCACGAGACCGACTGCCCCCATTGCGGTGCCGACGTCGCGGCGGCGGCGGCGCAGCACGAGATCGACAGCGCGCGTCGCCGCGCCCTGATCCGCGAGACCCAGCGCCTGCTGGACGAAGCCCGGGCGCGGAAAGAAACCGCGGCGACCCTCCCCGGATAGCCGGTTGATCGGGCAAGGCTTCGGACAGATGGCCGCCGCCCGGAAACCGGCTTCCGACCTCGACCCAAACCGTTGACAACATGCCCGGCCGTGGGTGCAATAGCGCCCGCGAGCTGGGTATGCCGTTGGGATGTGGCGGCGCCCGCAACACTCACGAACAGGTCGGGGCAAATCATGAAAAAACTCGCTCTCAGCCTCATCGGCGCGGTCGCGGCGATTGCCATCGCCGGCCCGGCGATGGCCCAGGCCAAGAAGCCGGTCAACATCTACATCTGGAACGACTATCTGGGTGAGACGACCCTCGACGACTTCACCAAGGCCACGGGCGCTGAGACGAAGGTCGACCTGTACGACAGCCTGGAGCTGCTGGAGCAGAAGGTGCTCGTCGGCAAGTCCGGCTATGACGTGATCGTGCCGACCGCCGAGCCGACGCTCTCCCGCCTGATCCAGGCCAAGGTTGTGGGTCCGCTCGACAAGTCGAAGATCCCCAACTACAAGAACGTCGACCCGAAGGTCCTGAAGCTGCTGGAGAACTCGGACCCCGGCAACAAGTACGCCGTGCCCTATCTCGGCGGCACCGTCGGCATCGCCATCATCCCGGAAAAGATCAAGGCCGTCGCCCCCGACGTCCCGCTCGACAGCTGGGACCTGATCTTCAAGCCGGAAGTGGCGAAGAAGGTCTCGGCCTGCGGCATCACCGTCATGGATTCAGCCATCGACGTCATCCCGTCGGTGCTGAATTACCTCGGCCTCGATCCGAACTCCGAGAAGAAGGAGGATCTGGAGAAGGTCGAAAAGACGTTGATGGCGGTCCGCCCCTACATCAAGCGGTTCGTCACGGGTGAGAACATCAACATCCTGGCCGGCGGCGACGCCTGCGTCGTGATGGCCTACAACGGCGACGCCATCCAGGGCGCCGCCCGCGCCGAGGAGGCCAAGAGCGCCAAGGTCGAATACATCACGCCGAAGGAAGGCGTGCAGGTCTGGTGGGACACGCTGGCGGTCCCGGCCGATGCGCCGAACAAGCAGGGTGCGTACGACTTCATCAACTTCGTGCTCGACCCGGCCAACATGGCGAAAATCTCCAACAAGGTCAGCTACGCCAACGCCGTGCCGGCCTCTCTGCCGATGGTGTCGGACGACATCAAGTCCAACCCGGGCATCTTCCTGCCGGCCGATAGCAAGCTGAAGCTGTTCTCGCTGAAGCAGATCAAGCAGACCACCGACCGCGCCCGCACCCGCGTGTGGACCAAGGTCAAGACCGGCAAGTAAGCCGTCCCCCGCGAGGCGCCGATTTGTGGCGCTGGCCCGCCCCGGCCGGTCCCCAGCGATGGGGAGCGGCCGGGGCGTCGTCATGAAAGAGGAACCCGGATGGCCGGTCAGCCGATTCGCAAACCCACCCGTCTGGAACCGTGGCAGGACGCGGGCCAGACGCCGTATGTCCGAATCGAAAAGGTGACGAAGACCTTCGGCGACTTCGTCGCGGTGGACGAGGTCAGCCTGTCGATCTACCGCAACGAGTTCTTCGCCCTGCTCGGCGGGTCGGGCTCCGGCAAGACCACGCTGCTGCGCATGCTGGCGGGGTTCGAGCAGCCGACCGAAGGCAAGATCTTCATCGACGGCGTCGATATGGCCGGCATCCCGCCCTATGAGCGGCCGGTCAACATGATGTTCCAGTCATACGCCCTGTTCCCGCACATGACGGTGGAGCAGAACGTCGCCTTCGGCCTGAAACAGGACGGGGTGGCAAAGGCGGAAATCCGCGACCGCGTGGCGGAGATGCTGGGGATGGTCCAGCTGTCGGCCTTCGGCAAGCGCCGTCCGCACCAGCTGTCGGGCGGCCAGCGTCAGCGCGTGGCGCTCGCCCGTTCGCTGGTCAAGCGGCCGAAGCTGCTGCTGCTGGACGAGCCGCTGGGCGCGCTCGACAAGAAGCTGCGCGAACGCACGCAGTTCGAACTGGTCAACATCCAGGAAAAGCTGGGCGTCACCTTCATCGTCGTCACCCACGACCAGGAAGAGGCGATGACCATGTCCTCGCGCATCGCCGTGATGAATCACGGCGTCATCGCGCAGGTGGGCACGCCGACCGAGATCTACGAATATCCCCACACCCGCTTCGTGGCGGAGTTCATCGGCTCCATCAACATGTTCGACGGCCGCGTGGTGTCGACCGACGGCGATCAGGTCATCGTCTCGTCGGAGGAGGCGGGCTGCGACCTGCTGATCGCCCACGCCACCCCGGCGCCGGCCGGCTCCCCCGTCTCGGTCGCCATCCGGCCGGAGAAGATCGCCCTGTCCAAGGATCCGGTCGCGGATGGTGATGGCCGTAACCGGACCACCGGTATCGTGCGCGAGATCGCCTATCTCGGCGACGTGTCGATCTATCTGGTGCAGTTGCCGACCGGCAAGACGGTGCGCGTCACCGCCCCCAATGTCACGCGCCGCACCGAAATGCCGATCACGTGGGAGGACGAGGTGACCCTGACCTGGCGCCCCTTCGCCGGCGTGGTGCTGACCCAATGAGGGCGGTCGTCTCCGCCCTCGTTTCCGGCCTCAGCCGGATCGGTCTGTGGGGCCGCGGCGTGGTCGTCGCCGTCCCCTATCTTTGGCTGATGCTGTTCTTCCTGGTGCCCTTCCTGATCGTCTTCGGCATCAGCTTCTCCGAATCGATCATCGCCCAGCCGCCCTATTCCTCGCTGGTGGAGTGGCTGACCGACGAGGATGCCGGCACCTCCAAGCTGCAGATCCTGCTGAACATCAGCAACTATTTCCGGCTGGGCGGAGACGATCTCTACATCCTGGCCTATCTGAACTCGCTGAAGATCGCGGCGGTCACCACGCTGTTCTGCCTGCTGATCGGCTATCCCATGGCCTACGCCATCGCGAAGGCCGATCCGGCGCGGCGCGGACCGCTGATGATGCTGGTGATCCTGCCTTTCTGGACCAGCTTCCTGATCCGCATCTATGCCTGGATCGGCATCCTCAAGGGCAACGGCGTCATCAGCAATCTGTTGGAATGGGCGGGCATCACCAGCGGCCCGGTGGAGATCCTCTATTCCGACTGGGCGGTCTATATCGGCATGACCTACTGCTATCTGCCCTTCATGGTGCTGCCGCTCTATTCGACCCTGGAGAAGATGGACCCCAGCCTGCTGGAGGCGGCGGCCGATCTCGGCTCCCGTCCCTTCAAGTCCTTCCTGCAGATCACGCTGCCGCTGTCGCTGCCGGGCATCGTCGCCGGCTCGCTGCTGGTCTTCATTCCGGCGGTGGGCGAGTTCGTGACGCCGGAGCTGCTGGGCGGCCCCGACACGCTGATGATCGGCCGCGTGCTGTGGAACGAGTTCTTCGCCAACCGCGACTGGCCGGTGGCGTCGGCCGTCGCCATTGCCCTGCTTCTGGTCCTGGTGGTGCCGATCATGATCTTCCAGCATGTGCAGGGCAAACAGGCGGAGGCCGGGCGATGAAACGGTTCGGATTCCTGTCCTGGGCGCTGTTGTTCGGCTACGCCTTCCTCTATGTCCCCATCGCGCTGCTGATCGTCTACAGCTTCAACGAGTCGCGGCTGGTGACGGTGTGGGCCGGCTTCTCGACCAAATGGTATGCGGAGCTGATCCACAACGACACGTTGCTCGACGCCGCCCTGCTGTCCTTCCAGGTGGCGGCGGTGTCGGCGACGCTGGCGGTGCTGCTGGGCACCTGCGCCGGGCTCGCGCTGACCCGCTTCGGGCGGTTCCGTGGCCGGACGCTGTTCGGCGGCATGATCACCGCGCCGCTGGTCATGCCGGAGGTCATCACCGGCCTGTCGCTGCTGCTGCTGTTTGTGGCGATGGAGCAGTGGGTGGGTTGGCCCGACGGGCGCGGCGTCACCACCATCACCATCGCCCACACCACCTTCACCATGTCGTATGTCGCGGTGGTCATCCAGTCGCGTCTGGCCGGCATGGACGGCAGCCTGGAGGAGGCGGCGATGGATCTGGGCGCCCGCCCGGCCAAGGTGTTCTTCGTCATCACCCTGCCGTTGATCGCCCCGGCGCTGGTCGCCGGCTGGCTGCTGGCCTTCACCCTGTCGCTGGACGACGTGGTGGTGGCGAGCTTCGTTTCCGGTCCCGGATCGACGACGCTGCCGATGGTGATCTTCTCCAGCGTGAAGTTCGGCATCAGCCCGCAGATCAACGCGCTGGCGACCCTGATGGTGCTGGTGGTGGCGACCGGCATCTTCGTCGCCAGCATCGTCATGGCCCGCCAGGAACGCCAGCGCAAACGCGACGAGCAGATGGCGATCCAGAACGGCTGATGGAGGTTCATGGACCGGCCGGACGCCATAGCCCGGCCGGTCCACAGATCTTAACCAGTATACCCTCCATCCGCGCAGGGGAGAATTCTGCCGCCGTGGATGGCAATTGCCTGCTTCTTTTGCTATGTTGAAGCTATCTGCAACAGCGAAAGAGGCCGTGCCATGCGCGCGCTCCTGTGGTTCCCCTTGTTGAGACTCGGATTCTTCAGTCCCGTTTCCAGTGCTTATTCGACCACCCGTACGGTCACCGCCCGTCGCGCCCTGCGCCCGCCGTCCCGCGCCTGATCGGCCGCCGACGGCCTACATGCCGGCCCCCCTCCCGGCATGCCGACGCGACACGATGTCGCGTCCGTTCAAAAGTTCCTCTGCCATAAGGCCAAGTGCCCGCTGCCGTGGACGCGATTGCCAAACGCGCATTCCCGTGGTTAGGGTGGATCGGGACGGAAAATGTCCCGGTCTTGCGGTTTTGAGGCCCGGCAATTCGGGTCACGCGGCCGTCGCGACGGGCAGGGACTTTTAAAAAGGGTAGGGGGATCGACGCATGACGACACCGAACGCCCCGATGCCGACGGGCCAAGGCTTCCACATGCCCGGCGAATGGGCGCGCCACAGCGGCTGCTGGATGGCGTGGCCGTGCCGGCCGGAAACCTGGCCGGAGGGTGCCTTCGACGCCGCGTGCGACGCCTACGCCGAGGTCGCGCAGGCCATCTCCCGCTTCGAGCCGGTGACGATGGTGTGCGACCCGGCGGATGTGGCGGAGGCCTCGCTCGCCTGCGGTGCCGGCGTCCAGATTCTGCCGCTGCCCATCAGCGATTCCTGGATCCGCGACACCGGCCCCAGCTTCGTCATCGACGGCAAGGGCGGGCTGGCCGGCGTCCATTGGGGCTTCAACGCCTGGGGCGGCAATTACGAGGGCTGCGAGAAGGACCAGCAGGTCGGCCGCCTGATCCTCGACCACCTCAAGCTTCCCTGCTTTTCCGCGCCGCTGGTGATGGAGGGCGGCTCCTTCCATGTGGACGGGGAGGGGACGCTGATCACCACCGAGCAATGCCTGCTCAACCCCAACCGCAATCCCGGCCTGTCGCGCGAGGAGATCGAGCGGCAGTTGAAGCACCATCTCGGCGTCGAGACGGTGATCTGGCTGGGGCAGGGCTATCAGGACGACGAGACCGACGGCCACATCGACGAGATTGCGCTGTTCGTGCGCCCCGGTGTGGTGATGGCGATCACCACCGACGATCCCGGCGATCCCAATTTCAAGATCTTCCAGGACAATCTCGACCGGCTGAAGCGCGCCCGCGACGCGAAGGGCCGCGAACTTGAGGTCATCCCGATCCAGCAACCGGCCCGCCGCGACGTGAACGGGGTGCGCCTGACCCTGTCATACACCAACCTCTACATCGCCAACGGCGGCATCGTGATGCCGGCCTTCGAGGATCCGGCCGACGACGAAGCCTACCGCGTCGTTCGCAAAGCCTTTCCCGACCGCGAGGTGGTGCAGATCGCGGCCCTCGACATCGTTCGAGGGGGCGGGGGCATCCACTGCATCACCCAGCAGCAGCCGGCCGCTTCATAAAATAGTGAAAATAATGGAATTTTACAGAAGCAAGGCTGAAGTGCCCTGTTGCGACCTTGTTGCGGGGTCTTGATGTCAGAAGGCGAGGCGGCAACGCTGGCGGTGTGCAAGGAGATTGGGGACGGGCTCTTGATCTGGCGCGATAGCAAGAACCTGTTCTGGCAGGTGCGTGCCTACGTGCCCGGCACATGCCGCCACGTCCGGCAAAGCCTCAGGACCACCGACATTCACACCGCTGTCGTAGAGGCGCGCCCATCAACGCCGTCACATCCGGGGATTGCCGATCCTATTTCGCTGCCGCTGGCTATGAACCAGAATGATCGGAATTCGCTCCAGTAGGTTTACCACTGCCATGCAGCCCTACTCACCGCCTTCGAAATCTTCAATCGCTTGAACGAGCCCATTCTACTGGAGGCAGTTGGCACGCGCTTATATCCCCTGGAATCGATCCGCGCTTTCGAGGTGTCATGAACCATTTTCAACAGAAGGAATGTCCAGAGGGCATCGAGGTATAGACTACTATTGGGAATGTGGAAGCTGGTGCAAAACTCTGAGCTGTGGAACCCAGAACAAGACAGATTGCAATTATAACATGGCAAGCGCGCTATCGGTATGTCAAAGAGCTTATTGGGTTGGTGTGGGGCTTTTTTGATCTGTGGCAAGAGAACGGCATGAACTGATCTGCAATAACGGGCGTGTTTTGCTCGACTGAAATACAATTAAAGTATTGTTTGTAAATCAGCGGAACTTCCGGAAGAAATACAAAAATCAATTGTATGTTAGGTTCAGGAAAAAAGAAAATGGGTGCAGGATGGGTTGCTGTTCATCGCAATCCTATGTACATTGAAAAGTACGGTGATAAACTTGGATGCGATTTCCAGTCCAATCGGCAGTTTGAATTTATGTGAGTGAGCGCCGGCAATGTTTTACTACTTTGGCAGAAAAAAGCAAACGGCCAAGCATTACCCGAAGCCAATCTACGACAAGATTATAGAACCTTTTGCCGGATCGGCCGCTTACAGCCTTCTCGGAAGCAATTGGGAAAAGGAGATATTCCTGATTGAGAAGGATAAACGCGTTGCAGACATCTGGCATTGGCTTATTGGTGAAGCCACTCCTGAGAAGATATCGGCTCTTCCCGATTTGACCGTCGGCGAGAAATCAACCGAATTCCTTCATATTATACATGCTGTCACCAAGATGGCGTTCGCTTACAAAACGATCAAGGCAACCCCGGTTTTGATTAGAAATTGGGAAATAAGTAAACGTCACATGGCCGAAAATCTTCATAAAGTCAAGCATTGGAAAATTGTATGTGGTGACTACAGCTCGGCGCCAGCTGAGGAGGCGACTTGGTTTATTGATCCGCCATACCAGAATCAAGGGAAACTTGGCTACGCTTGGTCAGCTGCAATGTTGGATTACACAGAGCTTGCCAGATGGGTTAAATCGAGGAAGGGGCAGGTGATTTGCTGCGAGGGAGGAGAAGCAAATTACCTTCCATTCCGCCCATTGGTCATCAATAAGGGGGTCGCCGGAAGGCAAAGCAAAGAGCTTCTTTATTATAAAGTCTGCGGGGATGTAGAGGAGAGGGGCATACAGGCCCAATTGCGCGACCATGACAGTGCGAGACAGGCGGATCATGTGGAAGATCGACCACTATGATCCCACGATGACCCATCTATCGTCCGATGCGTCTGATGCCGCCGATCCCATCTCGGCCATGCGGGTGCTGACAATCATGCCGGCAAACGGGTATCCGTGGCTGTTCCGGTTCCGATCTCGTGCCGGCACAATGTTGCGAACTGACAAAATGGTCGGATCGATCCTCCCCAATCAACAGATTAGCTTCAGTGAAGTCCGCCACTGCATCACGCAACGGCAGCCGCTTCCATAGAATATCCGGCGGCTCAGGCCGCGATGGCGGGAGACGGCCGCAAGGCGCGGCGCGCCAGTTCGAACGGGATCAGTCCGATGGCGACGAGCGCCAGCAGCGCACAGCCGAACTCGACTGTGACGAGGTCGCTGCCGGTCCGGTCGCGGATCAGACCGGCCATCATCTGGATCAGGGTCATCAGGATATAGAAGACGGTCATGAACCAGCCAAGCGACCAGGCTGTGTCGGCCGGGTCGGCATGCCGGGCGGGCAGGGCCAGGATGCCGCCGGCCGGCAGGCCAAGGAACAGGCCGGCGATGATGCAGCTCGCCACCGGCGGCGCCCCCAGGCTGAAGGCGGTCCCCGCCGCCGCGGCACCCAGCGATCCGACTGCAACCGGCAGCAGCGGCCAGCGGAAACGGTCGGTCAGCAGCCCACCCAGCGGCATGGTGGCCATGGTCACCCACACGGTCAAACTGACGGTGCCCGACGCCTCGGTCACCGACATGCCGGTGGAGGCCAGCAGGGCGGGCGCATAGGTCAGGAAAATCACCTGTCCGACATTGTAGGCGGTCCAGATGATGCCGGCGAGCGTGGGAAGGATGCTCTGCCGCCGGAGGATCAGGCGCAGGCTCGGCATGCTCCGCCTTGCGACGACGGTGCCGGACGGTGAGCGGTAGGTCAGCCCGACCAGAACCGCCACCGTCAGGCAGACCAGCGTCGTCAGATGGCAGGCCCACCGCCAGGATGCAGCCTCCGCGATCGCCGGGAAAAGCGCCAGCGCGACGGCCAGCCCGAACTGCCAGCTGATGAACACGATGGACAGCGCCGTCGACAGCTCGCGGTCGCGGAACCATTCGGCCACCATCGCCGACACCAGCACGCTGAGCACCGCGTTGCCGGCCCCGCCGAGCAGGCGCCCGGCCAGGGCGGTGCCGTAATCGTGGCTGACCGAAAACAGAGCGCTGCCTCCGGCCAGCAGGAGCAGGCTGAAAACCGCCAGCCGCTTCAACCCGAACCGGCTGCTCAGCATGCCGGCCGGCAGGGCCATCACGATCCCCGGCAGCATGAACAGCCCCATCAGCTGGCCCATGGCGGCATAGTCGCTGTTCAAATCCAGTCGCGCAAATGGCATCAGAGCGCCAAGCATCTGGAATTCCAGCGCCATGCAGGTGCGGGCAATGAACAGGATGGCAAGAATGAACCAGCGCATGGTCGTCGCGTCCCCTGTCCACCGTGATTGCCCGCGTCCCCGTGCCGAAGATGCCACCGAAACACGCCTTGTCCAGCGCCCTTACCGGATCGGTGTCTTGCCCGCGAATTGCCCGTGCCTCCTGGAAGCGCGGCGGTAGGGAACGTGGCGGCACGGCCGGTGTTCCTGTCGGGCATTCACCCTTCCGGAAAGCCCGACGATCATGGCCGAGGACACCGCCCGCCGGCTGCAGGCACGCCCAATCGCGGTGACGAAGGCCGCTCCGCCCGTCTCCACCCAGACCATCCTGCTCATCATCACGCTGATCGTGGTGACGCTGTATCTGGCGGCGGACATCCTGATGCCGATCGCGCTGGCGGTGCTGCTCGGCTTCGTGCTGACGCCCATCGTCAGCCGGCTGGAGCGCTGGCGCCTCGGCCGGGTGCCGTCGGTGCTGGCGGTGGTGGTTCTGCTGTTCCTCGCCATCATCGGCTTCGGCGCGGTGGTCGGCAGCCAACTCGGCGATCTGGCCGACAATCTGCCGACCTATCAGCGCAACATCCACACCAAGATCGAATCCCTGCGCAGCGCCACCGCCTCGACCGGCGACCGCGGCGCCATCAAGCAGGCGACCGAAGCCTTCCGCGATCTCAAGCAGGAACTGGAGAACGCAACCGGCAACGCGCCGGCCGAGCAGCAAGGTTCCACGGCCGCGCCCACCTCTCCGCAGGCCGGCTCCGCCACCCCGCCGCGCCGCGAACCCGTGCCCGTGCGCATCGACCAGTCCGACACCGGCGTGTTCGACCTCGCCAGCCGGGTTCTCGGCCCGGCGATGACGCCCATCGCCACCGCCGGCATGGTGCTGGTCTTCACCATCTTCATGCTGCTGAAGCGGGAGGATCTGCGCGACCGCCTGATCCGTCTGGTCGGGTCCGGCGATCTCAGCCGCACGACGGAGGCGATGAACGACGCCGGCGAGCGGGTCAGCCGCTATCTGCTGATGCAGGTGGTGGTGAACGTCACCTACGGCATTCCCATCGGCGTCGGGCTGTGGCTGCTGGGCGTGCCGAACCCGCTGCTGTGGGGGTTGCTGGCGACGGCCCTTCGCTTCATCCCGTTCCTGGGGCCGGTGATTGCGTCGGCCTTTCCGATCCTGCTGTCCTTCGCGGTCGACACCGGCTGGACCCTGCCGCTGCTGTGCATCGCCCTGTTCGTGGCGGTGGAGCTGTTCTCCAACAATGTGGTGGAGCCCTGGCTCTACGGCACGGCGACCGGCCTGTCCTCACTCGCCATCATCGTCGCGGCGGTGGTGTGGACGACGCTGTGGGGACCCGTCGGGCTGCTGCTGGCGACGCCGCTGACGGTGTGCCTTGTCGTGCTGGGGCGCCATGTGCCGCAGCTGCATTTCCTTGAGGTGATGCTGGGCGACCGCCCCGTCCTGCCCGACGAGGCGAAGGTGTACCAGCGCCTGCTGGCCCGGGACCCCACCGAGGCGACGGAGCTTGCCGAGGAGCGGCTCGGCGCCTGCAGCCCGGTCGAACTGGCCGACGGCCTGCTGCTTCCCGCCCTGTCGCTGGCCGAGCAGGACCGCCAGCGCGGCAGCCTGAACCCGGATGGCCGGCAGGCGGTGGCGGAGGGCATGGCGAGCCTGCTGGACGAGCTGAGCGAGACAGCCGTAACCGCCGACCCGGCGCGGCGCGTTCTCTGCGTCGCTGCCCGCAACAATCTGGACGAAGCGGCGGCCGGGGTTCTCGCCTATCTGCTGATCGGCCGCGGTACCCATGCCGATGTCGTCCCCTGCGAGAAGGCGTCGTCGCGCGCCATCGCCAGCCTCGGCACCGCGGGTGTGGATGCGGTGGTGCTGTCCTCTCTCAATCCCTCGGCTCTCGGCCATTGCCGGCGGATGCTGCGCCGCCTGCGCCTGCATTTCGGCCCGCGCGTGCCGATCCTGCTCTGCCTGTGGAGCGCCCATCCGGAAGCCGAGGTCCCGGAGCGCGCCAGTGCCGAGACCGACGCCAATCTGGTCGCCACCGACATGGCCGGCGCCCTGGCGCAGTTGGAGGAATTGAATATCGGCGTGGTTGCGGCCCCGGCTCCCGAGCCAACTTTTCCGCAGCCTTAGTCAGGCCGCCGCGGCCCACCTGTTCCGTCCGGCGCGCTTGGCGATGTACAGCGCATCGTCGGCCGCCTGGATGCAGGCATCGGCCGTCCGCCCCTCGCGATAGGCGGCGACGCCCAGGCTCAGGGTGACGGCGATGTCGTGTTCCTGATACGCGATGGGATGGCGGGCGATGATGTCTCGCAGCTTTTCCGCCACCGCTTCGGCCTGGACCTGATCGGTGTCGGGCAACAGGATCAGGAACTCCTCGCCGCCCCAGCGGGCGCACAAATCGTGCCCGCGCAGGTTCCGCCGCAGCAGGCCGGCGACTTCAACCAGAACATGGTCGCCTGCGGCATGGCCGAAGGCGTCGTTCACATCCTTGAAATGGTCGATGTCCAGCATGATCAGCGCGAAGCAGCCGCCGTTGCGGCCGACACGGCACAGCTCCGCCTCCAGCCGTTCGATCATCTGGCGGCGGTTGGGCAGGTCGGTCAGCGGATCGGTCTGAGAGGCGGCGTGCAGCGCCCGCGCCATCTGGCGGGTGTCGGTCTGCATGCGATCGCTGATCTTGGCGATCTTGGTCAGCTGCCGCATCAGCTTCAGATGGTCGTCGGCGAGCGCGCGGAATTCCCTCATCAGCGGATGGTCGGCGTAATCCGGGTTCTCCGCAAGGCGGGCGAGCCAGTCCTGGATCTTCTGTTCCTGCAGCATCATGCCCACCGTTCCCCGCCGCAAGGCCCAGCGTCTGGGCAAACCCGTCACCGTCGCGCCCTCAAGCCCGGTGCCGGCGGATTTCCGATCGCCGGTCACGACGCCTCTCCCGCCACCGGAGCCGCCGCGGTTGCCCGGACCTCGGCCCGCGGCACCGGCAGCCGGACGGTAAAGGCCGATCCCCGCCCCAGCTCGCTCGTCATCGAGATGCCGCCGCCGTGATTGTCCACGATGCAGCGGGCAAGGTGGAGCCCCAGGCCGGCACCGGTCGTCCCTGCGGCATTGGACGCACGGAAATACTTGTCGAACAGCCGGGCCGCGTCGGCCGCATTGACGCCGATTCCCTCGTCTGTGATTCCCACCGTGACCTGGCCCTCGCCGGATGAGAGGTCGACACGGATCGTCCCCCCGTTCGGCGAGTATTTGACAGCGTTCTCCAGCAGGTTGGAAAACACAATTGCCAAAAGGTCGCGGTCGCCGGGGATCGGGAGCGGGCGGTCGGCGCCATGCAGCTCGACCCGGTGGCCGCAGGCCGACGCCCCCACCTCCCCCACCAGCGCGGTCAGCATCGCCGCGAGGTCGAAGGCCATCGGCCGCGCCGCCGCAGTGCCCAGCCGGTCGTTGGTCAGGCAGCGTTCGATCAGGTGCAGCATCCGCTGGACCGCGTTGCGGATCTTGCCCACCCGCGGCATCGCCGAAGCCGGCAGCTTCGGCTCAAGCTCCAGCATCTGCGAGGCGCTGTCGATGATCGCCAGCGGCGTGCGGAATTCGTGGCTGACCATCAGCACGAACTGGCGCTGCTGGAGCGCCATTTCCTTGGTCTCGGTCTGAAGGCGGTCGCTGATCTTGGCGATCTTGCGGAACTGGCGCAAAAGCTTGCCGTGCCGTTCCGCCAGCGTCTGGAATTCCGCCAGCAGCGGGTTGTCGGCATTGGCCGGATCCTCGGCCAGCCGCTGAACCCACTGACGAAGCTCCTGTTCCTGCGACCGCATCGTCATCCCGGGTGCTCAGTGCGCTATCAGTGCGCCAGAATTTCGAAAGGCAGCGACACGTCCTCGGCGAATTCCTCGGCCATGTCGAGCGCACGGTCGTTGTCGCTGTCGTAATGCCAGCGCACCGACACCGTCTGCCCGTTCTGGTGGGCGCCGTCCAGCATCTCCAGCACGTCGATCATGCATTTGATGCTGCTCGTGTTGAGATAGCTCAGCCCGATGTCCAGCACCACCGCCTGGGAGGGGGCCTTCAGATACTCCTCCAGCCAGCTGAACACCGGCGCATAGAAGTCGAAGGAATTCTCCGGATAGGATTCGCCTTCGATGCGCAGCAGCCCGGCCGCCGGATCGAAATCGATCAGGGGCGAGCAGGAGGTTGCCTCGATCCGCAAACTGTCCATTATGCGTGTTCCGTGATTTCTTATAGCTGGACTTCAAGGCTGAAGAAGAAATAGGCGTCGTCCACGGCGCGCAGCGAATATTCCAGCGGCCGGGTGGCCTTGCGCGCCATGTCGATCAGCCCCAGGCCGGCGCCGCTGGCGCCCGGTTCGCGCGGCTTGCGCGACTGTTCCTTGTAGACCGCCTTGAGGCCGGCCTTGTCCAGCCCGCGCAGCTTCTCCAGCATCGCCGACAGGCCGGGAACGTCGTCCGCCTCCACCAGATTGCCGGAGCTGACGACGTAATGGTCGCCGTCCTTGCCAATCACGACGATGCCGCTGTTGGCCGGGATCGGCCGGCCCAGCGCTTCGCGCGACGCCGTGTAGTTGCGGACGTTCTGCGCCTGCTCCACATAGACGGAGAAGACGTCCATGATCGCCGACTTCTCGATCCGCTCATTTTCCAGGTGGTTGCGGACGGCCTTGCCCAGCTCCTCGATGACGCTGTGGCTGAAGGGGCCGCTGAAGCAGATCAGCAGCTTCTGCCGCGACAGCAGCTCCTGCAGGTTGAAGAGTTCGTTGCCTTTCATCGTACCTTGACGACCTGCCTTACGGGTGGACGGGGTGGGATGAGGATGCGTCGGCAAGCGTTACCATGGCCGGCGCCGAATTGGTCGGGGAAACGGTGAAGCCGACCAGCGTGATGTCGTCGCGCTGGGCCCGCTCGCCCTGATGCTCGGCCAGGGCCTGCGCGAACGCCGTCCGGCGCTCTGCCATCGGGATCGTCGCGTGCTCCAGCAGCATGGTGCTGAAGCGCCGGTTGCCGAAGCCGAAGCCGCGGGCGCCGCCCGCCTGGTCGAGGAAGCCGTCGGTGGTCAGGTAGAAGCTGCGGCCCGGCGCCAGCTCCACCCGGTGGGTGGCGAAGCGGTGGCCGATGTCGGAACGGCGATAGCCCAGGCTCTGCGCGTCGCCTTTGACCTCGGCGACCTTGTCCGCGCCGGCATCGACGATGTGCAGGCCGATCCGGCCGCCGGCGAACAGCAGGTCGCCCTGGTCCGGCCGCACCAGGCACAGCCCGATGTCCAGCCCGTTGTCGAAGCGCGGGTTGTCGCGCCCACGGGCCAGCGCTGCGCGCACCATGCGGTTCAGCCCGCCCAGGATCGCCGCCGGATCACTGTCCGGCGTTTCCGACAGCACATGGTCCAGGATGGCCGACACCGTCATCGTCATGAAGGCGCCCGGCACGCCATGGCCGGAACAGTCGGCGACGCCGATCAGGAAGCCGCCGTCCTCGAATTCGCGGAAGATGTGGAAATCGCCGCCCACCACGTCGCGCGGCCGCCACAGCACGCACAAGCCCTCCAGCCGCCGCGCCATTTCGCGCTCGTCGGGCAGGATGGCCGATTGCAGAAGGCTGGCATACTGGATGCTGTCCATCACCTGCCGGTTGACCACCGCCAGCTGCTCGTTGGACTGCCGCAGTTCCTCCGTCCGTTCGGCGACGCGCTGTTCCAGCCGCTCGGTATAGTCGTGGACGGTTTCCGCCATATGGTTGAAAGCGACGGTCAGCTGACCGATCTCGTCGGAGCGGCTGTTGCGCAGGCGCACGCGGTAATCGCCGGCGGCGATGGCCCCGGCCGACCGGGTCAGCCGGGCGAGCGGCGCCAGAACCAGCCGGTTCAGCAGCACGCTGATCATGCCGATGACGGCCAGCAGCGAGAAGAAGACCAGACCGGCCATCGGCGCCAGCGCGGTCATGGTGGCGCTTTCCGCCTCCTCCAGCGAATAGGTCATGCGCAGCAGGCCGACCATCGTGCGCTCGCCGTTGCTGTCGGACATGTGGATCTTGCGTTCGACGGTCGCCAGTTCGGCCCGCCCCGCCGGCCGGTCCAGCTCCACCAGCGGTTCGCCATGGCTGCCGCGCCCGCCGGTCGCCGCCCACACCTTGACGCTGCGCACCGCCGGATCCTCGGCCATCAGGCCGCGGATCATCGCCTCGACGGCGCGGGTGTCGAACTCCCAAACCGCCTGCCCCATGGCCGAGGCCTGCAGCGTGCCGACCAGCGTCGCGCGGTGGGTCAGCGCGTCGCGCTGCTGCCGGCCGACCAGCACGGACGACACGCCCATGGCGATCAGCCCGACCAGCAGCGTGCAGCCGACGATCATCAGAATGACGCGAGTCAGCAGGGAGGATCCGCCGGTGCGGGTGACCTCGTCACCCGATCCGCGGGGGCCGGCGCCGCGAAGCGTATAGGATTCGGTGTCGTCCCATCCTGTGACGCTCATCCACATCCTCCTGACCCGGCCGATCGGGGCCTTTGCGTTCATGGCGGGTTTCATGCCACCCCGGGCCCGGAGGTCCGGGGATGCGGTAGTCCCATTTCCATCAGTAAATCCACCCTCGCGTGCAACGTGCCGACAGTCATCGAGCCAGCCGGCGGGGATCATGCGAGTGGCCGTTGAGCCTATCCATAGCACGATCGAATTACTCAGTCCTGAAATAACATTTGGCAAAGGGGTGTTCATTGTCGGAGTGGCCGGAAAAATGGGAACGACCGGCAACGGCCGGCGACCAATCCCAACCAAATGCGACGAACTGTAACATACGCCCCGGTCAAGTCGTCGAAGCCTTTGTCGGACGCGGGAATTTCCGTGGACGGACGCGCCGTCGTCCATGCTACTTTCCGGGACGGACGGCCTCCGGGCTGGTCGCGGCGGTTGCGGCGGACCTGATCCGAGCTTGGCAAGGACGGAGTGCGAAGGATGGCGTTCGGTGTTCGTGCATTCGCCGCCGCGGGGAACCTTGCGGCCTGCCTTGGTCTTTTCATCGGCATCGTCTCCGCGGCTCTGCCCGCGGCGGCCCGACCGGTGACGATCCTGGCGCCGGAACTGCCGCCGATGATGACCGCCGACGGCACCGGGCGCGAGGCGTCCATCATCAAGGAGACCCTGGCCGCCTGCGGACATGAGGCGCACTTCAAGGTTGTCCCGTTCGGCCGCCATTGGAACGATTACCGCGACGGCGTCCAGGCGGGCGGGCAGGTCGATGCCGTTACCACCGTGCCGGCGGGAATGGAAATGCCGGGGTTCCGCTCCGTCCCCTATATCCTCTACCGGAACGGCGCTTCGGTGCTGAAAAGCAGCGGGCTGACGGTGCGGTCGCTGGCCGATCTGGCGGGCAAGCGGGTCATTACCTTTTCCGGCGCGCCGGACGTGCTGCCGGGCCTGCGCGCCGCGATCCCCAGCTTCGGCGATTTCCGCGAGCGCGCCGACCAGATGGTGCATTCCAACCTGCTGTTCGCCGGCCGGGTGGACGCGGTGCTGGCCGACGGCCTGATCTTCGCCGAGTACAACCGTCAGCTTCAGGAAAAGGCGAAATCGGCCGGCGGGCTGCCGTTCGACCCGGCTCAGCCGGTGCTATTCACCGCCATCTTCCCGCCGACGCCCTACAGCGTGGTCTTCCGTGACGAATCGCTGCGCGCCGACTTCGACCGCTGCTTTGCCGAGCTGAAGGCGAAGGGCCGCATCGACGCCATCGACCGCGAGTGGGTTGCCCGCTATGCCGCGACGGTCGGCGACCGCTACCTGCCCAATAGGTAAAGCGTTGGAACCGATGTTGCGCGGCCTCGTTCATTCCAGTCGTCCGATAGGGTTTGCGTAACCCGCTCAGGCGTTTAAGATAACCTCATACGAATGTGAATGGGGGCGTGAGGCGTCGTGGCCCGGATCATTGTGGTCGAGGACGAAGCCGACCTTCGTGACGATCTTGTCGAATATCTCGACCGTTGCGGCTTCGAGGTGCGGGGTGCGTCGCGCGGTGCGGAACTGGACCGGCTGCTGGAGGCAGGGCCGGCCGACGTGATCGTGCTCGACATCAACCTGCCGGATGAGGATGGCTTTTCGGTCGCCCGCCGCATCCGTGCCGGCTCGCCGGCCGCCATCATCATGCTGACGGCGCGCTCCAGCCTGATCGACCGCGTCATCGGGCTGGAGCTTGGCGCCGACGTCTATCTGGTCAAGCCGGTCGATTTCCGCGAGGTGGAGGCGCAGGTCAAGGCGCTGATGCGCCGGATGCAGAAGGGCGCCGAGTCGCCGCCCGCCGCGGAACAGGCCCAGCCGTCTCCCGCCGCCGCCGGCGCACCGGGCGCGGACCCGCGCAAGGCGTGGCTGTTCGACGACATCGAATGGCGCATCCAGCCGCCGACCGGCGCTGCCGTTCCGCTGACCGCGACGGAGTACAAGTTCCTCTCGCTGCTGGTCACCGCGCCCGGCGAGGCGGTGAGCCGTCAGGACATTTCCCTGGCGCTGACGGGCCGCGACTGGGACCCCTACAGCCGTTCCATCGACTCGCTGGTCCGCCGCCTGCGCATCAAGGTGGAGGAGCGCAGCGGCTGCGCCCTGCCGGTCCAGGCGGTGCACGGCGTCGGCTATGCCTTCGTCGGCCCGGTGGTGACCAGTGCGGTGGAGGACAGCGCCGGCTGAGGGCATTCTACCCCGGTCTCGGCACTCGACTCCCGGCCCTCCTTCGGCGATGGTAGCGCCCGCAAGGAAGGGACGAGAGACCACCATGACTGAAGCCACCGCCTCCGAGAACGCCGCGACCGAAGCCAAGGCCACCACCGGCGGCACCACGTCGGGCGGCGATGGCAGCGGCCTGTATCTGGTCGACGGGTCGGGCTTCATCTTCCGCGCCTTCCACGCGCTGCCGATGCTGACGCGGCCGGACGGCACGCCGGTCAACGCGGTGCTCGGATTCTCCAACATGCTGCTGAAGCTGCTGGCGGATGCCAAGGCGGAAGCCGTGGCGGTGGTCTTCGACAGCAAGCGGCTGAATTTCCGCAACGAGTTCTATCCCGACTACAAGGCCCACCGCCCGGAACCGCCGGAGGAGCTGAAGCCGCAGTTCGCCTTGATCCGTGAGGCGACGGAGGCCTTCTGCCTGCCCTGCCTGGAGCTGGAGGGCTTCGAGGCCGACGACCTGATCGCCACCTACGCCCGTCTGGCGCAGGAGGCCGGCCGCCCGGTTACCATCGTGTCGTCGGACAAGGACCTGATGCAACTGGTCCGTCCCGGCGTCGGCATGTTCGATCCGATGAAGAACAAGACCATCGGCCCCGACGAGGTGTTCGAGAAATTCGGCGTGCCGCCGGACAAGGTGGTGGATGTGCAGGCGCTGGCCGGCGACAGCGTCGACAATGTCCCCGGCGTGCCCGGCATCGGCGTGAAGACCGCCGCCCAACTGATCACCGAGTACGGCGACCTGGAAGCCCTGCTGGCGAACGCCGAGAAGATCAAGCAGCCGGCCCGCCGCCAGAAGCTGATCGAGTTCGCCGATCTCGCCCGCATCTCCCGCCGTCTGGTCCTGCTGGACGATCAGGTGCCGCCGCCCAAGCCGCTGGACGAGCTGCGGGTGCGCGAACCTGACCATCAGCGTCTGATCGACTTCCTGAAGGCCCAGGGATTCCGCAGCATCGTCTCCCGCGTCGAGATGGAGATGCAGAAGGACGGCCGCATCGCCGACGGGGCCGGCGGCGCTCCCGCCTCCCCCGGTTCGGCCGCCACTCCCGCCGCAAGCTCTCCGGCTGCCGCCGCAAGCACGGTCGACGAAGACCGCCCGGCCCGCAAGACGGTGCTGCATGTGCCGGAGGTTCGCTATGAGCTGGTGCAGGACGCCGACGCGCTGCGCCGCTGGGTCGAGCGGGCGCGCGAGACCGGCGTGCTGGCGGTCGACACCGAGACCGACAGCCTGACCCCGGCCACCGCCACGCTGGTCGGCGTCTCGCTGTCCACCGAGCCCGGTATCGCCTGCTACATCCCGCTCGCCCATGGCGCCTCGACCGCCGCCGCCGGCCAGCTTGATTTCGACGCCCCGCCGCCGCCCAAGCAGATCCCGACCGACGAGGCGATGGCGATCCTGAAGGACGTGCTGGAGGATCCGTCGGTCCTCAAAGTCGGGCACAACTTCAAGTTCGACCACCAGCTGTTCGCCCGCAACGGCATCAAGGTCTCGCCGATCGACGACAGCATGCTGATCTCCTACGTGCTGGAGGGCGGGTCCCACGGCCACGGCATGGATGAGTTGGCGGAGTTGCACCTCGCCTACACGCCGATCCCCTTCAAGGAGGTCTGCGGCACCGGCAAGAACCAGATCACCTTCGACCGCGTGCCGCTGGACAAGGCACTGGCCTATGCCGCCGAGGACGCCGACATCACGCTGCGCCTGTGGACGCTGCTGAAGCCGCGGCTGGTCGACGACCGCATGGTCACAGTGTACGAGACTCTCGACCGTCCGCTGGTCCCGGTGGTGGCGGACATGGAGCGCGCCGGCGTCCACATCGACAAGAAGGCGCTGTCCGACCTGTCGCAGAGCCTGTCCGTCCGCCTCGCCGAGATCGAGAAGGACGTCCACGCCCTGGCCGGCCAGACCTTCAACATCGGCTCGCCCAAGCAGCTTGGCGAGATCCTGTTCGACACGCTGAAGCTCGGCACCGGCAAGAAGGGCAAGACCGGCGCCTATTCCACCGACAGCAGCGTGCTGGAGGAACTGGCGGAGCAGGGCCACACCATCGCCCAGCGCGTGCTCGACTGGCGCCAGCTCGCCAAGCTGAAAAGCACCTATACCGACGCGCTGCAGGAGAAGATCTCGCCGGTCACCGGCCGCGTCCACACCGCCTTCGCGCTGGCGGCGACCAACACCGGCCGCCTGTCCTCCACCGACCCCAACCTGCAGAACATCCCGGTGCGGACGGAGGAGGGCAAGAAGATCCGCCGCGCCTTCGTGGCATCCCCCGGCCACAAGCTGCTGAGCGTCGACTATTCGCAGATCGAGCTGCGTCTGGTGGCGGAGATGGCGAACATCCAGGCGTTGAAGGACGCCTTCCGCGACGGGCTGGACATTCACGCCGCCACCGCCGCCCAGGTCTTCGGCATCCCGCTGGAGCAGATGACGCCGGACATCCGCCGCAAGGCCAAGGCGATCAACTTCGGCATCATCTACGGCATCTCCGGCTTCGGCCTCGGCCGCCAGCTCGGCATCGCGCCGGGGGAGGCCAACGCCTTCATCAAGACCTATCTGGAGCGCTTCCACGAATTGAAGGTGTGGATGGAGGCGACCAAGGCCTTCGCTCGTCAGCACGGCTATGTGGTGACTCTGTTCGGCCGCCGCTGCTACATGCCCGGCATCCAGGAAAAGAACGCCGCCCGCCGAGCCTTCGCCGAGCGTCAGGCGATCAACGCCCCGATCCAGGGCACGGCCGCCGACATCATGAAGCGCGCGATGAACCGCATGCCGGGGGCACTGGCCGCTGCGGGCAGCAACGCGCGGATGCTGCTGCAAGTGCACGACGAATTGCTGTTCGAGGTGCCGGAAGCGGAGGCGGAGGACGCCGCGCGGATCGTGCGCGGGGTGATGGAGGGCGCTGCCCACCTCGGGGTTCCGCTGGTGGCCGAGGCGGGG
This sequence comes from Azospirillum sp. B2RO_4, assembly GCF_051124815.1. Taxonomy (NCBI): domain Bacteria; kingdom Pseudomonadati; phylum Pseudomonadota; class Alphaproteobacteria; order Rhodospirillales; family Azospirillaceae; genus Azospirillum; species Azospirillum sp. B2RO_4. Next base: position 368,875 of record NZ_CP118488.1, read on the forward strand.
ATTGGGGACAATTGGGAAGAGGCGCACTGAGGGAAACTCTCTATCTTACTGGTTCTAATGCGAAAATTGAACGCTGATGAACCAGAAAGTTAAGCTTGAGTCGGTGCGTAGCCGTCATACACGCGCGCAAATGCATTCTATTGTACCTTATAGGTGTAATTTATTGCTCTTTTCCCCTTTGGAGGGTACGGTATCCGGACTATTGAGGGGGAGGTTGAAGTGAGCATTAATGATTTGATCGCGCGTATCAATGCTAGTTCACAACATCGTTGCCTCTATCACTTTACTGATGCTTCCAATTTGCAGACGATCAAAGAAAAGGGTCTACTGTCTAAGGCACAGATGCGACTACAGGGGTGGTGGCCGGCGGCCACGGGTGGAAATGCACTTAGCCATCAGCTTGACGAACATCGAGGAATTTCCAAATATGTCAGTCTGTGCTTTACCAATAACCATCCAATGAAGCATATCGCTTACCAGCAAGGGAGATTGCCTTCGCCAAGGTACCTTCGAATTAGTGCGAATGTTCTACGCATAGCTGGCGTCAAGGTTGCGTTTGGTGTTGCCAATGCAAACGATACAAAAATCATGCATCTTTCAGATGCAATTCCGCATATGGACCTTGATGTCATTTATTCTAGAACAAATTGGAGCGATGCGGCAATACAGGCTCGTTTGCAAAAAGCAGAAAAGATGGAGTTGCTCGTGCCAGATATAGTCCCATCCGCACTTATTTCCTGGGGGGGGTGATGGCCGTTCGCCCAGTTTTTCTTCCTGTTGAAGATGGACCGCTTTTGGTGGAGGAACGAAACTTTGAATTTACGTGGGCTCCAGGCTTTTCTGAAACCCAAAAGAAGAAAAATGTGTCCGCATTGCATGATGCGGCAAGGAGGTCCGGTATAGGTCGCCTGCTTGAAATTTCCACTAAATCTGAGATTGAATTGGGCAGAAGGTTGAGCGCATTCAGCTTAAAGATAAATGTTGAAGGAAGGATGCTTCCCCTGGAAAGTGTATATCAGAGTGCAAAAGAATTTCGAGAATCTGGACCATTTCTTGAGATAATGGATATGCCTCCACGTGATGCCAAAAGATTTATCAGAGAGAATGGCAAAGGGGATTTGATTGGCTTTCGCTTTCTTGGTCAAAATTTTCCGCTTTGGCCCAAGAACGCGTTCTATGATTGGTTGTATATCCGTGCGTTGCTGCCGCATAATGAATGGATCAAAGAAAAGGTGCTTTACGACGGCTTCACCGACATCGAATTCAATCCACAGAAGCAAGTAAATTGCCAGGCTCGGGCTTTTGCTGAGTACGTAAGTATGCAGAGAAAATCTCTATTGATGAAGGCTGCAGATGATTTTCGATATTTTTCTTCACTGTGTGCAGCGATTTAGAATTTATCATGAATTCGATCTTTCTTGCAGAGAATTTTAGAATTCAGAGAAATCTGTTTCTAATCAGATTAATATTTATAGAAACGGATCTCATATTGAATAATATTTGAGAATTGATTGAAATACTACTCTTGTTGGAGCGACTCGGAGCCCTAGAGATATTTGCCTATATTGTATAACCCGTTGGACTAAACGGTACCGTTTGCGTGTAGTTTTTATCTTCATTTTGCTTGGGTGCTGTGGTGCTTGCCGATCCATCTACTTTAGTGGTGCATTCAGGCAACCCGACCTCGACTGGCACTATGGCCGCCGAGAGTGTCCAGGAGTTCCATGGCATTCTCTGGTGGCATAGGTTGTAGGATTGGCGATAATTGGCGGGCATCCCACTGAAGCTTCAGCCCCCCACCCCATCCGCCACGATCCGCACCGGCACCCCCTTCGCCGCCGGCGTCTTCGACGCCTCGTCGTGATACCATAGCGGGATCAGCGGGTTCATCTCCGGGTAGTACGCCCCGACGCAGCCGCGCGGCAGGTGGAAGGGCGTCACCGTCAGCCCGCCCACCCGGCGGTCGACATCGTCGCCGGCATCGCTCGCCAGCGCGACAACCTGACCCTCCTGCAGGCCGGCGGCGGCGATGTCCAGCGGGTTCATCAGCAGCACGTCGCGGGTGCCCTCGATGCCGCGCAGGCGGTCGGAATAGCCGTAGATCGTCGTGTTGAACTGGTCGTTCGACCGCATCGTCATCAGCCGCCAGCGGCCCGGCGCATCCTCGAAGCCGATGGCACGCAGGCGGCCCGGCGGGGTGAAGTGGGCCTTGCCGGACTCGGTCTTCCAGATCCGCTCGCGCGCCGGGTTGCCGCGGTAGAAGCCGCCGGGGGTGAAGACCCGCTCGTTGAAGCGGTGGAACTGGTCGGGATAGGTCTCCTCGATCAGCGCGCGGATGCGGCCGTAATCGCCCACCCACGCGTCCCACGTCACCTTCGGGTTCGGCGACAGGGTCGCCTTCGCCATGCCGGCGACGATGGCGACCTCCGACTTGAGATGCGGGCTGGCCGGCGTGTTGTTGCCGAGCGAGCCGTGGATGCAGCTCAGGCTGTCCTCCATCGTCACCGCCTGCGCGCCGCTCTCCTGCACATCCTCCTCCGACCGGCCGAGACAGGGCAGCAGATAGGCCACCTCGCCATTGATCAGGTGGCTGCGGTTCAGCTTGGTGGCGATCTGCACGGTCAGGCGCATGCGCGTCCAGGCCGCCTCCATCCGCTCGCGCTCGGGGATCGCGCGGACGAAGTTGCCGCCGAGCCCGATGAAGGCCTTCACCTCGCCCGACAGGATCTTCTCGCAGGCCTTGACGGTGGTCAGCCCCTCCTTGCGCGGCGGCTCGAAGCCGAACTGGTCGGCCAGCCGGTCGAGCGGCACCAGTTCCGGCTTTTCGGAGATGCCGACGGTGCGCTGGCCCTGGACGTTGGAATGGCCGCGCACCGGGGAAATGCCGGCGCCGTCACGGCCGATGTTGCCCTTCAGCAGCCACAGATTGACCAGCGCGCCCAACGTCTCCGACCCGTGTACCTGCTGGGTCAGGCCCATGCCGTACATGGCGATCGAGCGGTCGGCCTCGACATAGATGTCGGCGGCCTGTTTCAGATCGGCGCGCGTCAGGCCGGATTCCTCTTCGATCTGCTTCCAGCCGATGGCGTTCACCCGCGCCTTCATCTCCTCGAAGCCGATGGTGTGCCGGGCGATGAAGTCCTGGTCGAGGACATGCTTGCCCTCCCTCTGCCGTTCCTCCTCGGCCGCCAGCACATGCTTGATCAGGCCGGTGATCGCCGCGATGTCGCCGCCGGCCTTCACCTGGAAATACAGGGTGGAGATCTGCGTATCCTTGCCGGTCAGCATCTCCAGCGGGCTTTGCGGGTTGCGGAAGCTCTCCAGCCCCTTTTCCCGCACGGGGTTGAAGGTGACGATCTTGGCCCCGCGCTTGACCGCCTCCTGCAGCGGGTGGAGCAGGCGGGGGCTGTTCGACCCGGTGTTCTGGCCGAAGAAGAAGATGGCGTTGCAGCTGTCGAAATCGTCCAGCACGCAGGTGCCGACCGGCGATCCGATGACCTTCTTCAGCCCGACCGATGTCGTCTCGTGGCACATGTTGGAGCTGTCCGGCAGGTTATTGTGCCCGTAGAGCCGCGCGAAAAGCGCATAGAGATAGGAGGTCTCCAGGCTGGCGCGGCCCGACGAATAGAACACCGCCTGTTCCGGGTCGATGGCGCGCAGTTCCGCCCCGATGGCGGCGAAGGCCTCGTCCCAGCCGCAAGGCACGTAGCGGTCGCTCGCCCGGTCATAGCGCATGGGATGGGTCAACCGCCCCTGCTGCTCCAGGTCGTAATCCTTCCAGCCCTTCAGTTCGGTGACCGTATGCTCGGCGAAGAAGTCGGGCGTGCAGCGCCGGCTGGTCAGTTCCCAGATCGTCGCCTTGGCGCCGTTCTCGCAGAACTCGAAGGTGTGGGGCTTGGCCGGCTTGGCCCAGGCGCAGGACACGCACATGAAGCCGCCGGGCTTGTTCTGCCGGCGCAGCGTCTCCAGCACGGCGGCCGACGGCCGCTCCTCCCCCATGATGCGGGCCATGGATTTGACCGACCCCCAGCCGCCGGCCGGGCCGTCGTAATGCGGGGTGTCGTTGTCGTCCGACAGTCCATCGATGCTCATGGGGCGGCTCATTCGATATCTCTGGGAATTAGCGTCCGGGGCGGGTGCCCCGCCGGTCCCCTGTCCAACCGCGCCATGATCATCCAGTTCCCTCGCAGCGGAGCCGCGTGCATCGCCCCCGCTCAGCCCTCGCCCTGTCCGCTGCTCTGCCGGACCCTCGGGTCTGACAGCACCTTCCGCAGCAGGTCGGCGGTCTGCCGTGCCTCCTGCATCTGTGATTCCCATTTCGCGACCAGATTCATCTGATTGTGCTCATGGGCGTAGCTGGCCATGCGGTTGAACAGCTCCACCCGGTCCTCATGGGTGCGCAGGGCGACCCACAGCACCTTTTCCATCACCTCGGCCTGCACCTCCTCCATGCTGTCTGGACTGAAAGCATGGCCGACCTGACAGCGGAAACGCAGCACCGGGCCGTCCTGGATCGCCGAAAGTCCGCCGCCGCAGTCCGGGCAGGAGAGGGTGGTCGGTTTGCCCACCGACTTGGTGTCGTCGGACACTGTGGTGAACTCCTGTTCCGCGATTTGGGCCTCCGCGGCGATGTCGAAGGGAACCGGCGGGCTGGTGCCTGCCGGCTCCGCCGCCAGCCGGCACAGCAGCGCCGGCATGTCATCGATCGGCAGCACATGGTCGACCGGCGCGCGCGCGATGGCGCTTTCAGGCATGCTCGGCCACTCTGCCTCCCCCGGATCCTGGACGACGCAGAGACCGCCGCAGCGGTGGATGGCGCGCAGGCCGGAAGCGCCGTCGTCGAGCATTCCCGTCAGCACGACGCCGACGACCCGGCTGCCGAAGGCGATGCCGGCGGAGCGGAACAGCGGATCCACGGCTGGACGGGTGCGGTTCTCCCGCGGGCCGCGGCGCACCAGCACGTGGTCGTGATGGACGAGCAGGTGATGGTCGGGCGACGCCAGATGGATGTGACCGGGTCGGATCGGTTCGCCGTCGGCGGGATGGAAGGCGGGCAGCCAGTGGGCCCGCTCCAGCAGCCGCGGCAGCATGCTTTTGGCGTTGGGCGAAATGTGCAGGACGACGAACACCGTCGGCACGCAATCTTTCGGCATGCCGCCGAACAGCCGGGTCAGGGCCGAAAGTCCGCCGGCCGATGCGCCGATCACGAGAATATCGCGCTTGTCCATGGAACGTGAACAGCCAGAAGCCTGATGCGTCGCAATGCTGAGCCAAAAATTTCCACTTCCATCCGAACGCTCCAATAAATGGGAGCTACGACGTCATGCCGCTTGAGCAAACTGTAGATTGCCGTCTATGCTATGTTCGATATGGCGAAGATTGAAGCGATGACCAACGGCAACGATGATCCGGACAATGATTTTTCCAATCTGATCCGTCACATACAGGAAAGTCGCGGCATCGACTTCCGCGGCTACAAGCGGACCAGCCTGGAACGGCGTATCCGGCGCCGGATGGAAGAGGTGGGCTGCGACAATTTCAACGCCTATCATGCCTTCCTGGAGGCACATCCGCAGGAATTCATCGAACTTCTGAACACCGTTCTGATCAACGTCACCTCCTTCTTCCGCGACAAGGAGGCGTGGGAGGTGCTGCGCCGCGAGGTCGTTCCCCAGATCATCGAACGCAAGGGGGAAAAGGCGCCGATCCGGATCTGGAGCGTCGGCTGCGCCTCGGGGGAGGAGCCCTATTCGCTGGCGATGCTGTTCGCCGAGCATCTCGGCAGCACGGAATTCTGCCGGCGGGTCAAGATTTACGCGACCGATCTGGACGACGACGCCCTGAACACCGCGCGCCACGCCACCTATTCCCCGCGCGACGTGGAATCGGTGCCGGAACCGCTGCTGCAACGCTATTTCGAGCGGACCGGCAACCATTACGTCTTTCAGCGCGAACTGCGCAAATGCGTGATCTTCGGCCGCCACAATGTGGTCAGCGATGCGCCGATCTCCCGCATCGACCTGCTGGTCTGCCGCAACCTGCTGATCTATCTGGAGGCGGACACCCAGGCCATCGTCCTGCCGCGCCTTCATTATGCCCTGGTCAATGACGGCATCCTGTTCCTGGGCAAGGCGGAAACCCAGCTGGCCCGGTCCCGCATGTTCGAGGCGGTGAACCTGAAAAGCCGCATCTTCACCAAGGTGCCGCAGGAATGGCACCGCACCTCCGGCGGCAGCCTGACACTGGCCGCCGACCAGCCCAACGGACGCAACAGCCAGCACATCCGCCTGCTGGAAAGCATCGTCGACGGCAGTTCGACGGCCTATATGGCGGTCAGCGCCGACGGTCAGCTGATCTTCGCCAATCTGCTGGCCCGCCGACTGTTCGAGGTCGAGGAGTCGGACATCGGCCGTCCGTTCCACGATCTGACCATTTCCTACCGCCCGACCGAACTGCGCAGCCAGATCGAGGAGGTGCGCAACAGCGGGCGCGTGGTCCGCATCGACCATCAGCCTTTCAGTGGTCCGGGCAGAGAACCGATGCGGCTGACCATCGAGATCTCACCCCTGTTCGGCCGCGACGGCAAGACCTTCGGCTCTCTGCTGAGCTTCCAGGACACCAGCCGCCTCTTCATGCTCCAGCAGGAGGTCGAGGTGGCGCAGGAAAGCCTGGAGACCACCATCGAAGAACTTCAATCCTCCAACGAGGAACTGGAGACCACCAATGAAGAGTTGCAGTCGACCAATGAGGAGTTGGAGACGACAAACGAGGAACTCCAGTCCACCAACGAGGAACTGGAGACCATAAACGAGGAGTTGCGCTCGACCAACGAGGAGCTTGAGGTCACCAACGAGGAAATGCGGCGCCAGAGCGACGAGGCGGGCGAGTACCGGCGCTATTCTGAATCGGTCCTGCGCAGCATCGATGTCGGCATCATCGTGCTGGACGACAATCTGCTGGTCCAGTCGTGGAACCGCTGGTGCGAGAATGTCTGGGGTCTGCGCAACGAGGAGGTGACCGGCGGATCCTTCCTCGATCTCGACATCGGTTTGCCGGTGCAGCGGCTGCGCGATTCGCTGCATGATGCGCTGACGACGCAGATGCCGGTCGAAGCGATGGAGATGGAGGCGATGGACCGGCGCGGACGCCGGATCGACTGTCGCATCCGCCTGTCGCCGCTGCTGTACGACAGCCGGCAGCCGCGCGGCGTCATCCTGATCGTGGAGGATGTCACCGAGCGTCGACGGTCCGACGCCTTCATCCGCTATCTGGGCCGTATCGTCGGGCAGTCGCTGAACGAGATCTATTTCCTCGATCCCACCACCTTCCATTTCCATCTGGTCAATAAGGGTGCGGAGGAGAAGCTGGGCTATTCTCTGGACCTTCTCCGCCAGATCGCCCTACATGACCTGATGCCGGAGATCGATGCCGACGCCTTCACCCGGTTGGTCGCCCCGCTGCTGTCGGGCGAGAAGGCGGAAATCGTCATTGAGACAACGATCGAGAGCAGCAACAAGCCGCCAAGGCAGGTCGAAATGTGCATGCAGTATTTCGGCCAGGAGGATCCGCCGATCCTGGTGGCGATCGCCCACGACGTCGCGAAGCGCCAGCGCATCGGCATAGACGACAATCGCACGAAAGCGGTATCCCAGTAATCGAAACTTTGGGCTGTGGTACCCCGCTGCGGTTCCGACGGCACCTGAATACCGGATGCATTTGTCAGAAGTTATATGGCCGTGACGGCATTGCATCAGGACAGTTAACATTGTGAACTAAGTATCGTTGCAATCACCCGGCGTTGTGCACCGTGGATCGCTGACCCCGAAACGGGCTGATCGCGAAAAGGATCGTGTTGGCATGTCGGACGCGCATGGTCTGAAGGAACCGAAGGCAAAGCCGCTGATCGTCCAACCGATTTGGGACCGGCTGGATCATGCCGTCATCGTCACCGACCTGAACCTCGCCGCACCGGGTCCGACCATCCGCTATGTCAACCGCGCCTTCACCCGTCTGACCGGCTATCGCGCCGACGAGGTGATCGGCCGCTCCCCCCGTTTCATGCATTGTCCCCGCACCGACAAGGTGGTGGCCGCCGCCATCAAGCGGGACCTGCTGGAGGGGGAATATGCGCGGGGCACCTTGGTCAACCGGCGGAAGGACGGCAGCGAATATCTGTGTGCCCTGGTCATCACCCCGCTGATCGGCCCCAGTGGCGAAACCGAGCATTTCATCTGCGTGGCCGGCGACCTGAAGGAGGACTGCTCTCCCTCCGCAGTCCAGCGGCTCTACGACGAGCTTGAACAGGCGCAGACGCTGGTCGAGGATCTGGAACGGCGCCAGCAGGAGGCAAACGAGACCATCGCGCAACTGCGCAAGGAACTGCGAACCGCAAACGGACGATACCGGGAAACGCTGGCGCAATTGGATGCGGTGCAGGAAAGGCTGTCGCTGCGGGAAAATGCGTTGGACCACAGCAACCAGGAGTTCGACCGGTCCGACACCGAACTTCAGGCCTCCCTGGAAGAGCTGCGCGCCATGGACGAGGAACTGCGCCTCTCGCTGGAACAGGTGGAGGAGGCCAACGCCCATCTCGCCCGCTCGAACGAGGAACTGCAGCGTCTACGCGCCTCCGACGCCGACAAGCTGCAGCTTCTGGGTTCGGCCAGCCATGACCTGCGCCAGCCGGTGATGTCGATGGGGCTGTTCCTGGACGTGCTGCGCCATCGGATGGGCGACGGGGATCAACCGATCCTGGGCGGACTTCTGGCCGCGCACCTGTCGATCCGCACCCTGCTGGACGGCATGCTGGACACCGCGCGGCTGGATGCCGGTGCGCTGGACCCGATGATCGAGTCCCTGCCGATGCGCGACATGCTGGAGGCGATCGAGGGAGAGTTCACGATCCAGGCGGAAATGCGCGGGCTGCGCTTCCGCGTCGTGCCCTGCAGGGCGGTGGTGCTCAGCGACGCGCAGCTTCTGGAGCGGATCCTGCGGAACCTCCTGGCGAACGCGCTGAAATACACCAACTCCGGCTCGATCCTGCTGGGCGGCCGCCGTTGCCGCGACGGAAAAGGGCGCAGCAGCTTGCGGATCGAGGTCTGGGACACCGGGCCCGGCATCGACGAGCGCAGCCAGACCTTCATTTTCGAGGAGTTCCGGCAACTCGGCAACCGCAACCGCGACCAGCGGCGCGGGGTCGGTCTTGGCCTCGCCATCGTCGCGCGGTTGGCCCGCCAGCTCGACCACGAGATCGGCTTGCGGTCCTGGCCGGATCGGGGCTCGGTCTTTTCGATTACGGTGCCGCTTGCCCCATCGGTTGCTGCCAATCGGGGCAAGTCCGTGGGCAAACGCGGAGGTTGAGGTTCAAGGATGGGGGAAAGCGTACAATAGCCGATCTGCCACCTTCGGTTCGCTGACCTCTTATCCCCATGCACCCTATGGATAACCGCATGGAAAGTTCATCGCGGCAGTGGCTTGGAACTAAAGTTTTGCTTACGAGCCGCTTAACCGGCGAGAGCTGGTATCATTGATCGATGAAGAGGAACAAACGTGGATCATCACGCGCAGCACGGCCATGGCTCCGCAGAGCTGAACATGGTGTCTGACCGCCGGATTCCGTCCGACGATCCCCTCAAGTTCCTGATCGTCGACGATCATGCGCTGGTCCGCTACGGCCTGACCCTGGCCTTGCGGCAGCGCTATGAGGACGTCGTGATCGTAGAGGCCGGATCGCTGGCCGAGGCCATGCGCAAGGCGCGGTCGGAACCGGACCTCACCGCCATCCTCTATGACCTGCAGATGGGCGACAGCGACGAGCACAGCGGCCTGACCGACATGCTGGAGGCCGCCGGCGACGTGCCGCTGATCGTCGTCTCCGGGGCGACCGACGGCAACGTCATTGCCTCCTGCATCCGAGCCGGTGCCCGCGGCTTCGTCAACAAGGGCTGCGAAGCGGCGGTGCTCGACCAGGCGCTTGCCATCGTGCTGGAGGGCGGCATCTTCGCCCCGGCTCCGCCCACGCCGCCCAACGGGAAGCGGGTCCGCATCGCGCTGACGGCCGATGCGGCTCCCGTGCGCAGCGAAAGCGAATTGGTCGGCGGTCTGACCGAACGCCAGCGCGAGGTGCTGTGCCTTCTGCTGGAAGGTCGGTCCAACAAGGAGATCGCCCGCGCGCTCGGCGTGCTGGAGGGCACCATCAAGGTGCATCTGCGGTCGGTGATGCAGCGGCTGGGCGTGCGCAACCGCACCCAGCTGGCGCTGGCCACCATCAAGGCGGGGATCAAGCTGCCGTCCTGAACGGGCTCGTCTATTGCGGTGTCGGGCCGATGCCGCGCTGCTGGGCGGCGTCCAGCAGGCTGACAAGCTCGCCCGAAACCCACCAGCGGCAGCGGCGGCGTTCCTCGGTCGCGACGGTGACGACACGGTCGATCAACTTGCTTTCGCCGGCATTCAGTTCGCGGCCGTCGCGCAGCGCCCGCTCGGCGATGCCCAGCAGCGTCTTGTCGATGGCCGTCACCTCGATGGGATAGCCGGTCTCTTCCGCCAGTTCGCACAGTTCGGCCATCGCCGACAGCGCATCCTCGCGGCCATAGGCGCCGATCTGGCGGAACAGGCCGGCCAGATGCTCACCGATCGCCGTCAGCCAGGGGTTGGTCGAGGCGGCGATGCCGCGGCGGCGAAGCCGGTGGTTGAAGCCGTTGATGAAGCGTACCGGCTCGATCAGCGGTCGGGCGGTGCTGCTGGCGTTCAGCGTCAGCAGGCGGTGGCTCAGCACCGGCACCACCTCTCCCTCCACCAGTCCGGTCACCCGGCCGACGGCGGCTGACACCGCCGCCCAGTTGCGCCCGCCGCGCTCGACGCCGAAGCCCTGCAGCGCGTCGTACCAGCGGAAGGCGCGCTCCTGCAGGCGGTCCACCGTCTCGCCGGCGGTCAGCTGCGGCGGGGCGGGGCGGCCGAGATGCAAATCCTCCAGCTTCTGGCGCAGGCATTGCCAGGCGAACTGCACATGACCGACCGCCGCCTCGACCAGGGCCGGGTTGGGCGACAGGCCATGGAGCGCAAGCGCCTGATCGGGATCGCGCGATCCGTTCAGCAGGGCCAGGGCGTACTGCATCGCACCCTCCGCGCCGCCGCCCGTGGCCGCGCCGCGCCCGGCCATCTCCGACACCATGTGCAGGACGCCGATGGTGTCGCGCGGACGGACGGCGCCCTTCCACAGCGGCGCATGCTCCAGCATGGCGTCCAGCATCGCCAGATCGCCGAACGACAGCGGCGCCACCCCGGTCAGCCCGCGCTTGCGCAGCAGGGTGATCCGCTCGGCGTTGGCGGTCGCCAGCAGCGGCCCGGCCGCGCCGCGCCGGCGCAGAACCTCCAGCGAACTCACGCGAAGCTCCTCCGCCCAATCCGCCGCGGCGGGGGAGGCGAGGACGGCATCGAGCGGATGTTCGGTAGCCCGGTCGGCGATGTCGGACTGGACCCGACCGGCAAGGTCGCGCAGATGCGGCAGCAGGGCGAACCACCACGCGCTGGCGTCGACCACATGCATGCAGCCCGGCGGCCGGCTTTCCGCCAGCATCAGCGCATCGGTGCGCAGCATCACCGGGTCGAACCAGCCGGTCCAGATGCGCCGGGCATGTTCGGTGCGCGGGCCGTTCAGCATTGCGACGATCAGCCGGCCGACCTCCACCGTCATCTGGTCGTCTTCCAGATGGCCGGCCTGCACCAGTTCGAACAGCTTGGACTTCTGCGCCCGGTCCAGCGGAGCCAGGATCGCCTTGACCTTGTCGAGGCTGACGGCTGCCGGATCCGGTTCCACCGCGTGGAGCGGCACGGTCTGAAGGGAGGCGCTGCGGTTGGGGCGGCCGGCCATGGCGTTCACGGGCGCTGCTGAGACGCGGTAATTTTAGGTACAGGCACCAATGATTGCTACTGGTATGTCGTGACATATTCTGTCGAGCTGTGTCGGGGCCGTAGGATGCCCGCGGCTTGCCGCTTTTCGCCACCGGTCGGCGACAGATGAAACGAGATGTATCAAATGCAGCCTAAATTTATTTCATTTAAGCGCTAAATCGCATCTTCACACCTGTCGGTCGTAGACCCATTATTCGGGAAGGCCACGCGTCCAGCATTAAGGCGCCCCGATGATTCCGCAGAAACTCGCCGACACCAACCCCAGGTTGTTCCCCGTCATGACCGAAGTCGACACCCGGAAGGCCGAACAGGTCGTGGACGACTTCGTCGCCCGTCTGACCGTGGCGGGCCTGCCCGATGGCGAGCGCGCCGCGGTGTGCGAGGCGGCGCTGAAGCGTCTGATGGGCCACCTGATCGAGCGCGAAGGCTGGCTGGCCGAGGAATTCGCCGCCGCGGCCCGGTCGCTCGGCGCCTACTGACCACTCGCGCTATCCATCGGCCGCCCGTCCTAGCCAGGACCGGCGGCCTTTTTGCGTTTGTGGGGGGAGGGTGGCCAATCTCCCTCTCCCCCCTGGGGAGAGGGTCGGGGTGAGGGGGATGCACCGCGTGACTACTCCAAAAATCCTCGCCGCGCCTCCCCCTCACCCTAACCCTCTCCCCGGGGGGGAGAGGGGACTCCTCACCGTTCGTTGAAGCTGTCGGACAGGGCGAAGTAGATCGGCTTCAGCAGATATTCCAGCAGCGACCGCTCGCCCGTGGGCAACTCCACCTGGGTGGTCATGCCGGGCAGGACCGGGTGCTCGACGTCGTCGCGGCCGACATGGTTGCGGCTGAGCGCCACGACCGCCTTGTAGTAGGGGCGTTTCTGCTCGTCCAGGAAGGTGGAGGCGGAGATGCGCTGCAGCGTGCCGGTGATGGCGCCGTAGCGGGCGAAGTCGTAGGTCAGCACCTTGACCGTCGCCTCCTGCCCGACCTGGAGATGGCCGACGTCGCGCGGGGTGACATGCGCCTCGACCGTCATGTCGTGGTCGACCGGAACGATCTGCATTAGGACGCCGCCTTCCGGCACCACGGCGCCGATGGTGTTGATGCGCAGGTCCTGCACCAGCCCGCGCACCGGCGACGGCACGGTCAGCCGTTCGGCGCGGTCGTCCAGCTTGGCGCGGGCCTCGCGCAGCTGGGCGATCTCGGCGGTGACGGTGCCCATCTCGGTCACGGCGTCCTGCGACAGCTTGGCCGACTGGTCGAGGATGCGGTTGCCGGCCTCGGTGATCGCCTGTTGGGTGGCGATGATCTGGCCCTCGATCCGCCGCTGCTCGCCCATCAGCCGCGACTGCTCGCGCTGGGTTTCCAGCGACTGCAGCTTCGACGACAGGCCCATGGATTCCAGCCTGTTGCGGATGTCGACCGATCCGGTGATGAAGGTGATCTGGTCCTTGATGTTGGCGAGCTGCCCCTCATACAGCGCCAGCTCGGCCTCGCGCTGCGACACCTGGGCCTGCAGCACGGCGATGGCGGTGTCGCGGGCCTTGCGCTGGGTGTCGTAGATCAGGCGCTGGTCGGCGATCTGCGCCTCCTTCTGGGCCTCCGCCTGCGGCGTGCCGGGTCCGGCGGCGCGGATGAAGTCCGGCTCCCGCCCGGCGGCGAAGGCGCGCAGCCGCTCCGCCCGCAGCTCCAGCGTCAGCAGGCGGGCATTCATCTGCTCGCGCTCGGCCTGGACCTGCTTGGGGTCGAAGACGATCAGCGGCTGGCCGGCCTCGACCAGATCGCCCTCCTTGACCAGGATGGCCGACACGATGCCACCCTCCAGATGCTGGACGACCTGGGAATTGCCGGACGGCACCACCTGTCCGGCGGTGACGACGGCCTCCTTGACCGGCATCAGCGTGGCCCAGGTCAGCAATGCCGCCAGCAGCAGGACCAGCACGACGATGGTCGCACGGACCAGCGACAGCGTCGCGTCGTCGGCGCTGAGCGATTTGCCGGTGGGGCGGGCGAGGTCTGAAGCGGCCATCTGCGGATCACACTGAAAGCGGAAAGGAGGGGGAAAGCGCAAAGTAAGGAGCGAAACGGGTCAGCGTTGCGGCGTGGCGGCGACGCCGGGCGGGCGTTGCAGCCCGATCCCGCCCAGCAGCGCCCCGGCAATGCCGTTGGCGACGCTGCTGCCGCCACCGCCCGGACCAACAGGGCGGGGGCCGGGCAGACCGCCGGCCGGGTTGGCGGGGGCGATCATGCCGGCATCCATGGTCAGCACCGTGTCGGCCAGCGTCAGGTGGCTCGGCCGGTGGGTGACCAGGAAGATGGTGCTGTGGCCGCGCAGCGCGGCCAGCGCGGCGTGCAGGGCCTTGTCGCCTTCGAAATCCAGCCGGCTGGCCGGTTCGTCCAGCAGCAGGATGCGCGGCCGGCGGATATAGGCGCGGGCCAGGCAGATCTTCTGCGTCAGGCTGGGCGACAGGCGCAGCGACTGGTTGTCGCCGATGCGGGTGTCCAGGCCGCGCGGCAGCGCCTCCACCTCGTCCAGGGCGCCGGCCAGCGACAGCGCCCAGCGCAACTCGGCCTCGTCGGCGGTCTGGTCGGCGAAGCGCAGGTTCTGGGCGATGGTGCCGTAGAACAGCGAGCTGGCCTGCGGCACATAGCCGACCGACTTGCGCAGGTCGACCGGGTCCATCTGGCGGATGTCGACGCCGTCGATCCGCACATTGCCGGCCTGCGGCGCATAGAGCCCCAGCATCACCTTCAGCAGCGACGACTTGCCGGCACCGTCCGACCCGACGATGGCGACGATCTGCCCCGGCTTGACGGTGAAGCTCACGCCGACCAGCGCCGGGTCTGCATCGTTGCGGTAGCGCAGCGACACGCGGGAGAAGGAGACTTCGCCCTTCAGCCGGCGCGGCTGCAGGGTGGCGCAGCGCGGCTCGCGCTCCGGCCGGATGCTCATCAGGCCGTTGATCTGGCGGGCGTTGGCGCGCAGCTGCTCGATGCGCGGCAGCATGGAGACGGCGGTCTGCAGCGGCACCATCACCCGCCACAGCAGCATCATCGACGCCATCAGCGCGCCCGGCGTCATGGTGCCGGCGAAGACCTGCATGGCGCCGACGCCGACGGTGGCGAGCCCGGCGACCGGCACCACCAGCCCGGCCAGCGCCGCGTGGGTCGCCGACAGGTTGGCGGCGGTGTGGCCCGACCGCGCGGTGCGGGCGGACAGCCGGTCATAACGGTCGCGCCAATGGGCCAGCCCGCCGATGGCGCGCAGCGCCGGCATCTTGGCGACCATCTCGACGAAGAATTCCTGCCGCTCGGTGTCGGCGCGCGCGGTGGTGCCGGTGCGGGCGCGCACCATCGGGTGGACGGCGGCGCCGATGGCGGCGGTCACCAGCACGGCGGCCAGCGGCACCAGCGCCAGCGGCCCGCCCAGCACGGCCATCACCCCCAGATAGAACAGGGCGAAGGGCACGTCGAACAGGGCCGCGACCTGCCCCTGGCTGATGAAGTCGCGGATCGATTCCAGATCCTTCACCCGGGCGATCTGCGTGCCGATGGCGGCGCGCTCGCTCAACCCCACCGGCAGCATCAGGATGCGTTCGATGGTGGCGTTGCTGATGCTGCGGGCGATGCGCGACCCGGCATGGGCCAGCGCCCGGCCGCGGATCTGGCGCAGGGCGAAATCGCCGGCGATCACCAGGAACGCGCCGACGGCGATGGTCTCCAGCGTGTCGTAGGAACCTGTGCCGATGACCTTGTCGTAGATCGCCATGGTGAAGAGCGGGGCGGCGACGGACAGCAGGTTGATGACCGCGCTCAGTCCCAGAACCGCCCACAGCAGGGGCAGATAGGCATGGATGACGGTGCCGACCCAGTTCTGGCTGCCGGCGCCGGCAGCCGCCTCCAGCGGGGTGAAGACATAGGCGGTGCCCTTGCCGAAATTCAGCATCACCGTCTCGCGCGACCGTCCGCTGAAGGCGGTGACGCCGTCGGCGTCCGCGGACAGCAGCGTGTAGATGCCGCCGTCGCGGGCGCGGAACAGGCAGGGCAGCAGCGACGGCTCCGGCCGGCCGAGGTCGAAGCGCAGGCTGCGCCCCTCGAAATGCAGGCGCTGGAGCACGTCGCACAGCTCCTCCACCGTCTGCACCTCGGAGAAGTGGGGCAGGGCCTCCGCCAGTGTCTGCGGCGCGCCGCGCCAGCCCAGCGCGTCCAGCAGCGGGACCATGCAGGCGCCCACGGCCGACGCCTCCGCCAGCCGGCGGCGCAGGATGTCGCCGTCGTCATGGGCGGCGCGGATCGGCTCCGCGTCGGCTTTGGCCTCCGCCTCGTCCGTAGTAGTCGCGGCGGCGGCGACGAGGACCGGCTGGCCGCCGGCGCTTCCGGCATCCGGATTGCGGGTGACGGCACGGCCGTCGACGATCTGCACCACCCGGTCGGCCAGCGACAGCAGCGACGGACGGCTGGTGACTAGCAGGATGGTGACGCTGCCGCGCAGCTCGTCCAGCGCGCGGCGGAACGCCTTGTCGGACTCGACGTCGAGGGAGGAGTTCGGCTCGTCCAGCAGCAGCACCGCCGGCTCGCGCACCAGCGCGCGGGCAAGGCAGATCAGCTGGCGGGCGCCGCGCGGCAGCGCCTCCTGCGAGGCGTCGCCGACGATGGTCTCATAGCCCTGCGGCAGGCTGGCGATTCGGCGGTCGAGGCCCAGGCGGCGGCAGACCTCCATCGCCAGATCGGCCCGGCCGGGATCGAACAGGGTCAGGTTCTGCAGGATGGTGCCTTTGAACAGCTCCGGATGCTCGCCGACATAGACGACGCCGCCGATGCCGATCATCGCATCGGCGTCGGTCAGGGCGCGCACGCCGACCCGCACCTCGCCCGAACTCGGCCGTAGCACGCCCAGGATCAGGCGCAGCAGGGTGGTCTTGCCCGAACTGTTGGTCGCCACCACGCCCAGGAACTCGCCCGGCCCGACGCTCAGCGACAGGTCGCTTAGGATTTCCGGCCCGCGGTCGTAGGCGAAGCGGACCTTGTCCATCTCGATGGAGCCGGGGGCCAGCGCCGTGGCGACCTCGCTGCCGGACTTGCCGTCTCCTTGCGGCTGTGCCGCGGCCCCGTCGATGCCGACCTCCAGCAGGACATGGCCGATGCGGCGCAGGGCCAGCGATACCGACTGGTAACGGACCCAGCGGTCGAACAGCGCCTGCACCGGCTGCACGCAGCGTCCGGCCAGCATCGAGCAGGCGGTGAGCACGCCGGTTGTCATCGCCCCGTCGATCACCGACACGCTGCCGACGATCACCACCAGCATCATCGTCGCCTGCGCCAGCGTGGCGGCGACGACGGAGGCGGAGCCGCTGAGCCGTGCGACGGCGAAATCCTCCTCGCTGCAGCCCTGCTGCAGGCGTTCATGGCGGCGCAGCAGACCGGCCTCCGCCCCCAGCCCCTTCACCGTATGGACGCCGGCCAGCACCTCGCTGATGAAGTTCAGGCGCCGCTCCTCCATCGTGTGGCGGCTTTCCAGCGCCCGGCGCATGCGCCGGCCCAGCACGGCGCCGACGATCAGGAACAGCGCCAGCACCGCCACCGGGATCACCGCCAGCCAGCCGGCCAGCAGGGCGATCAGCCCCAGGTAGAGGACGGCGAAGGGGATGTCGATGGCCGACTGCAGCGCCTGGCCCGAGTAGAATTCCCGCACCATCTTGATGGCGCGATAGACCTCGAAATGGGTGCCGATCCCCTGTTGGGAAAAGGCGTTCAGCGGCATGTGCATCAGCCGGTCGATCAGCGATGCGCTCGACCGATGTTCGATCCTGGCGCCCATCCAGGTGGTCAGCGCCGAGCGCGCGACCCGCAGGATCGCCTCCATGACCGCCGCCGCGCCGCAGCCGATGCCCAGCAGGAGCATGGTGCCGTAGGACTCGTTCGGCAGGATGCGGTCATAGACGTGCAGCAGCGTGACCGGCAGGGCCAGCGCGAAGATGTTCAGCGCAAAGGATGCCAGGACCAGCATCGCGCGGTCGCGCCGCGGCCCCAGCATGCCGGACAGCAGGCGCCGGGCAGCCTTTTCGGCCGCCCGGTCGCTGCCGGAGGACGCCTTGGCCGCGGCGGTGCGCGGTGCGGTGCGGATGGTGGACGGGGCTGCGGACTGCAAGACGACCAACCTGTTCACAGGGTTAACCCGGTGCTAATCAACACCACAATTGCTAGTGATAGGTAAATCCGCGAATAGCAACAAAAGGCAACCGAGTGACAAAATGTGTTACGCCCACCCCTTCCGATCCTGCGTGAAAGGGGAAAGAAACAAAGTGATTCCAACGGGTTCCTTCAGTATCGCATCGTCGCCGCAAGGGGGGTGCGGGGGATGCTTCATCGTCTAAGATGTTGAAACTCATCACAGGAAGTTTCTTATCACAAGCAAGTTAGAGCGCTAGAACCTAGGGTCGTGACGAGTGGCGTGATGCAAGTTCGCATCCCTCTTATGGAGCGGTCCGATGGCTGAGGAAGCGGTTGAAGGCAAAGTCCCGGCGGTCGACGATCGACAGATCCTGGACGATCTGACCCTCCTGCAGCAGGTCGACGGCACCAGGCTGGGCGGCGTCATCCACGAGGCGAGCGCAGTCCAACTGCAGCGGCCCGACGACACGCTGGGCTATGTCCAGACCGACTATCGCGGCGCCGAGGACCTGATGGTCGGCGGCGCGGTGCAGACCGGCGAAGTCGTCGGCGAGTCGGTTGCGGTCGCCACCGACCGCTCGCTTAACGCGCTGCTGCTGAACGGCGATGTCCTGCGCACCGAAGGCACCCGCGGCTCCGGGCCGGCCGGCCCCGAAGGCTCGGGCCCGTCGGAGGGGGAGAGCCGCGAGGCCAACGGCAGCGCGGCGGAGCGGGCGGAGCTGCTGTCCAACGCACGCACGACGACCACCTACAACGAACTCGCCGCCGCGCTGCCGGACATCCCGGTGCCCGAGACGCCGGAGCAGGTGATCGACGACGGGACCGTCCCCACTGCCGACCCCGTCACCTTCCTGGACGCCGCCGCCACGCCCGACCTTACCGCCGCGGCCACGCCGGCAGCGGTGTCCGACACGCCCAGCCTGACGGTGAACGGCGTGTCGGGCGACGAGGACACGGCCATCGCCCTGAACATCGCCGCCGCCCTGACCGATACCGGCGGGACGGAGGTGCTGACCGTCACCCTGTCCGGCATCCCGGACGGTGCGGTGCTGCGCGACGCATCCGGCGCGGTGCTGACGGTGGTGAACGGCAGCATCGTGCTGACCTCCTCGCAGATTCCCGGCCTGACGCTGACCCCGCCGCCCGACAGCGGCGACAGCTTCTCCCTGACCGTGACCGCCACCAGCACCGACGGCAGCGCCACCCCCAACAGCGTCACCGCGACGCTGCCGGTCACCGTCAATCCGGTTTCCGACACGCCGACGCTCAGCGTCGCGGCGGTGACGGGGGCGGAGGATACGGCGATCCCGCTGACGATCAGCCCGGCCCTGACCGACACCGACGGGTCGGAGACGCTGAGCGTCACCATCGGCGGCATCCCGGACGGGGCGGTGCTGACCAACGCGGCCGGCGAGACGCTGACGATCTCCGGCGGCTCGATCACCCTGACGCCGGCCCAGCTGGCCGGGCTGGCGATCACGCCGCCGCTGAACAGCGACGCGGACTTCACCCTGACCGTCACCGCGACCAGCCGGGACGGCACCGCCGCACCGGCCAGCACCAGCATGCCGCTGGTTGTCACGGTGACCCCGGTGACCGACACGCCGACGCTGACGGTCGGCGCCGCGTCCGGCAGCGAAGACACCGCCATTCCGCTGACGATCAGCCCGGCGCTGACCGACCTCGACGGTTCGGAGTCGCTGAGCATCACCATCAGCGGCATGCCGGGCGGCGCGACGCTCAGCGCCGGCACCCACAATGCCGACGGCACCTGGACTCTGACCCCGGCCCAGCTCGCCGGCCTGACGATCACGCCGCCGCAGAACAGCGACGTGGACTTCACCCTGACCGTCACCGCCACCGCCAAGGACGGCACCGCCGACCCGGTGTCGGTGACCCAGACGCTGGCCGTGGCCGTCGCGCCGGTGTCCGACACGCCGACGCTCACCGTCCAGGCGGCGGCAGGCGACGAGGACACCGCCATCGCCCTGACGATCGATCCGGCCCTGACGGACACGGATGGATCTGAGACCCTGAGCATCACCATCGCCGGGATTCCGGACGGGGCGGTTCTGACCAACACGGCGGGCGAGGCGCTGACCATCACCGGCGGCTCGATCACCCTGACGCCGGCCCAGCTGGCCGGCCTGAAGATCACCCCGCCGCAGAACAGCGACGAGGACTTCACCCTCACCGTCACGGCTACCAGCAAGGACGGCGATGCCGGTGCGGCAAGCACCAGCGCACCCTTGCTGGTCACCGTCAATCCGGTGTCGGACACGCCGACCCTCGCCGTCAGCGATGCCCGGGGCAACGAAGACACAGCCATCCCGCTGACCATCAGCCCGGCCCTGACCGACACCGACGGGTCGGAGGCGCTGACGATCTCCATCTCCGGCGTTCCGGTCGGGGCGACGCTCAGCGCCGGCACCCACAACGCCGACGGGACCTGGACCCTGACTCCGGCCCAGCTTGCTGGCCTGACGATCACGCCGCCGTCGAACAGCGACGTGGACTTCACCCTGACCGTCACCGCCATCGCCAAGGACGGCGTCGCCGTCGAAGCGACCAAGAGCGAGACCCTTCGCGTCACCGTCGATCCGGTAACCGATACCCCGACGCTGACCGTCACCGCAGCCACCGGCAATGAAGACACCGCCATCGCGCTGGCGATCAGTCCGGCGCTGACCGACACCGACGGTTCGGAATCGCTGAGCATCACCATCAGCGGCATCCCCGCCGGTGCGACCCTCGGCAACACGGCGGGCGACGTGCTGACCGTCACCGGCGGTTCGATCACGCTGACCAAGAATCAGCTTGCCGGCCTGACCGTCACACCGCCGTCGAACAGCGACGTCGATTTCACCCTGACCGTGACCGCGACGGCCAAGGACGGCACTGCCGACGCGGTATCGGTGACCCAGTCGCTGCCGGTGACCGTCAATCCGGTGTCGGACACCCCGACGCTGAGCGTCAGCGCCGCGCAGGGCAATGAAGACACCGCCATCGCGCTGACGATCAGCCCGGCGCTGACCGACACCGACGGGTCGGAAGCGCTGAGCATCGTCATCGCCGGCGTTCCCACCGGTGCGGTTCTCAGCGCCGGCACCCACAACGCCGACGGCACCTGGACCCTGACTCCGGCGCAGCTGACCGGTCTGACCATCACGCCGCCGTCGAACAGCGATGTCGATTTCGACCTGACGGTGACCGCCATCGCCAAGGACGGCGTCGCCACCGAGGCGACCAAGAGCGAGACCCTGCGCGTCACCGTCGATCCGGTGACCGACACCCCGACGCTGAGCGTCACCAGCGCGCGTGGCAACGAAGACACCGCCATTGCCCTGACGATCAACCCGGCGCTGACCGACACGGACGGGTCCGAGACGCTGAGCATCCGGATCACCGGCATCCCCTCCGGCGCCACGCTTGGAAACACGGCGGGCGACGTGCTGACGGTCACCAACGGCTCGATCACGCTGACCAAGGCTCAACTCGCCGGTCTGACGATCACGCCGCCGTCGAACAGCGATGTCGATTTCGACCTGACGGTGACCGCCATCGCCAAGGATGGCGTCGCTGCAGAGGCAACCAAGAGCGAGACCCTGCACGTCACCGTCGATCCGGTGACCGACACCCCGACGCTGAGCGTTACCAGCGCCCGCGGCAATGAAGACACCGCGATTGCTCTGACGATCAGCCCGGCCCTGACCGACACCGACGGCTCGGAGACGCTGAGCATCGTCATTGCCGGCGTTCCTACCGGAGCGACCCTCAGCGCCGGCACGCACAATGCCGACGGCACCTGGACCCTGACCCCGGCCCAACTGGCCGGGCTGACCATCACGCCGCCGTCGAACAGCGACGTCGATTTCGACCTGACGGTGACCGCCATCGCCAAGGACGGCGTTGCCACCGAGGCGACCAAGAGCGAGACCCTGCACGTCACCGTCGATCCGGTGACCGACATGCCGACGCTGAGTGTCACCAGCGCCCGCGGCAACGAAGACACCGCCATCGCCCTGACGATCAGCCCCGCGTTGACCGACACCGACGGGTCGGAATCGTTGAGCATCGTCATTTCCGGCGTTCCGACTGGCGCGACACTCAGCGCCGGTACCCACAACGCCGACGGCACCTGGACCCTGACCCCGGCCCAGTTGACCGGTCTCACGATCACGCCGCCGTCGAACAGCGATGTCGATTTCGACCTGACGGTGACCGCCATCGCCAAGGACGGCGTTGCCGTCGAAGCGACCAAGAGCGAGACCCTTCGCGTCACCGTCGATCCGGTCACCGACACGCCGACGCTGACCGTCACTGCCGCGCAGGGCAACGAAGACACCGCCATCGCGCTGGCGATCAACCCGGCGCTGACCGACACCGACGGCTCGGAATCGCTGAGCATCACCATCAGCGGCATCCCTGCCGGTGCGACCCTCGGCAACACGGCGGGCGACGTGCTGACGGTCACCGGCGGTTCGATCACGCTGACCAAGAATCAGCTTGCCGGCCTGACCGTCACACCGCCGTCGAACAGCGACGTCGATTTCACCCTGACCGTGACCGCGACAGCCAAGGACGGCACTGCCGACGCGGTATCGGTGACCCAGTCGCTGCCGGTGACCGTCAATCCGGTGTCGGACACCCCGACGCTGAGCGTTACCAGCGCCCGCGGCGACGAAGACACCGCAATCGCCCTGACGATCAGTCCGGCCCTGACCGACACCGATGGCTCCGAAGCGCTGAGCATCGTCATCTCCGGCGTTCCCACCGGTGCGGTTCTCAGCGCCGGCACCCACAACGCCGACGGCACCTGGACCCTGACCCCGGCGCAGCTGTCCGGCCTGACCATCACGCCGCCGTCGAACAGCGATGTCGATTTCGACCTGACGGTGACCGCCATCGCCAAGGACGGCGTCGCCACCGAGGCGACCAAGAGCGAGACCCTGCGCGTCACCGTCGATCCGGTGTCCGACATGCCGACGCTGAGCGTCACCGGCGCGCGTGGCAACGAAGACACCGCCATCGCCCTGACGATTAACCCGGCGCTGACCGACACCGACGGGTCCGAGGCGCTGAGTATCGTCATCTCCGGCGTTCCCACCGGTGCGGTTCTCAGCGCCGGCACCCACAATGCCGACGGCACCTGGACTCTCACTCCGGCCCAGTTGTCCGGCCTGACGATCACGCCGCCGTCGAACAGCGATGTCGATTTCGACCTGACCGTCACCGCCATCGCCAAGGACGGCGTTGCCGTCGAGGCGACCAAGAGCGAGATCCTGCGCGTCACCGTCGATCCGGTGACCGACACCCCGACGCTGAGCGTCACCAGCGCCCGCGGCGACGAAGACACCGCGATTGCTCTGACGATCAGCCCGGCCCTGACCGATACCGACGGTTCTGAATCGTTGAGCATCGTCATCTCCGGCGTTCCTACCGGGGCGACGCTCAGCGCCGGCACGCACAATGCCGACGGCACCTGGACTCTCACTCCGGCCCAGCTGTCCGGCCTGACGATCACGCCGCCGTCGAACAGCGACGTCGATTTCGACTTGACCGTCACCGCCATCGCCAAGGACGGCGTCGCCGCCGAAGCGAGCAAGAGCGAGACCCTGCGCGTCACCGTCGATCCGGTGAGCGACACGCCGACGCTCTCGGTTACCAGCGCCCGCGGCAATGAAGACACCGCGATTGCTCTGACGATCAGCCCCGCGTTGACCGACACCGACGGGTCGGAATCGTTGAGCATCGTCATCTCCGGCGTTCCCACTGGCGCGACGCTCAGCGCCGGCACGCACAATGCCGACGGCACCTGGACTCTCACTCCGGCCCAGCTGTCCGGCCTGACGATCACGCCGCCGTCGAACAGCGATGTCGATTTCGACCTGACGGTGACCGCCATCGCCAAGGACGGCGTCGCCACAGCGGCGACCAAGAGCGAGACCCTGCACGTCACCGTCGATCCGGTGACCGACATGCCGACGCTGACCGTCACTGCCGCGCAGGGCAACGAAGACACCGCCATCGCGCTGACGATCAGCCCCGCGCTGACCGACACTGACGGCTCGGAGGCGTTGAGCATCGTCATTTCCGGCGTACCCACCGGCGCGACCCTCAGCGCCGGTACCCACAACGCCGATGGCACCTGGACCCTGACCCCGGCCCAGTTGACCGGGCTGACCATCACGCCGCCGTCGAACAGCGACGTTGACTTCACCCTGACCGTCACCGCCATCGCCAAGGACGGCGTCGCCGTCGAAGCGACCAAGAGCGAGACCCTTCGCGTCACCGTCGATCCGGTGACCGACACGCCGACGCTGACCGTCACCGCAGCCACCGGCAATGAAGACACCGCCATCGCGCTGGCGATCAGCCCGGCGCTGACCGACACCGACGGCTCGGAATCGCTGAGCATCACCATCAGCGGCATCCCCGCCGGTGCGACCCTCGGCAACACGGCGGGCGACGTGCTGACGGTCACCAACGGTTCGATCACGCTGACCAAGGATCAGCTTGCTGGCCTGACCGTCACGCCGCCGTCGAACAGCGACGTCGATTTCACCCTGACCGTGACCGCTACAGCCAAGGACGGCACTGCCGACGCGGTATCGGTGACCCAGACGCTGCCGGTGACCGTCAATCCGGTGTCGGACACCCCGACGCTGAGCGTTACCAGCGCCCGCGGCGACGAAGACACCGCAATCGCGCTGACGATCAGCCCGGCCCTGACCGACACCGATGGCTCCGAAACGCTGAGCATCGTCATCGCAGGCGTTCCGACCGGTGCGGTTCTCAGCGCCGGCACTCACAATGCCGACGGCACCTGGACTCTGACCCCGGCGCAGCTGTCCGGCCTGACCATCACGCCGCCGTCGAACAGCGATGTCGATTTCGACCTGACGGTGACCGCCATCGCCAAGGACGGCGTCGCCGCTGCGGCGACCAAGAGCGAAACCCTGCACGTCACTGTCGATCCGGTCACCGACATGCCGACGCTGACCGTCACCGCTGCGCAGGGCAACGAAGACACCGCCATCGCGCTGGCGATCAATCCGGCGCTGACCGACACCGACGGCTCGGAATCGCTGAGCATCCGGATCACCGGCATCCCCTCCGGCGCCACGCTTGGAAACACGGCGGGCGACGTGCTGACGGTCACCAACGGCTCGATCACGCTGACCAAGGCTCAACTGGCCGGTCTGACGATCACGCCGCCGTCGAACAGCGACGTCGATTTCGACCTGACCGTCACCGCCATCGCCAAGGACGGCGTCGCCGCCGAAGCGAGCAAGAGCGAGACCCTGCGCGTCACCGTCGATCCGGTGAGCGACACCCCGACGCTGACCGTCACCGCCGCGCAGGGCAACGAAGACACCGCCATCGCGTTGTCGATCAATCCGGCGCTGACCGACACGGACGGGTCCGAGACGCTGAGCATCCGGATCACCGGCATCCCCACCGGCGCCACGCTCTCCAACACGCTGAACGGCACGCTGACGGTCACCGGCGGCTCGATCACGCTGACCAAGGATCAGCTTGCCGGCCTGACGATCACGCCGCCGTCGAACAGCGACGTCGATTTCGACCTGACCGTCACCGCCGTCGCCAAGGACGGCGTCGCCGCCGAAGCGACCAGGAGCCGGACCCTGCACGTCACCGTCGATCCGGTGACCGATACCCCGACGCTGACCGTCACCGCCGCGAGCGGCAACGAAGACACCGCCATCGCGCTGGACATCCGGTCCGCCCTGACCGATCTGGACGGTTCGGAAGCCCTGAGCATCACCATCGCCGGCGTTCCCACCGGCGCGACGCTCAGCGCCGGCACCCACAATGCCGACGGCACCTGGACGCTGACCCAGGCCCAGCTGTCCGGCCTGACCATTACGCCGCCGCACGACAGCGACGTCGACTTCACGCTGACCGTCACCGCCACGGCCACCGACCGCGGGCTTTCCCCGGTCTCCGTCCAGGCGACGCTGGCCGTTACCGTGGTGGCGGTGGCCGACACGCCGACGCTCTCCGTGACGCCCGTCACCTACAACCTTGCGAGCGGCCAGAACGACACGCTGACCGGCACCGCCGGCAACGACACGCTGTCGGGCGGCGCCGGCAACGACACCATCCGGGGCGGCGCCGGTGACGACGTGATCTATGGCGACGGCACCGGCATCTTCACCACCGCCCTGACCATCACCCCCGCCGTGACGGACGTCGACGGCTCGGAGTCGATCTCCAGGGTGACGATCTCCGGCGTTCCGGCCGATGCGGTTCTCAGCGCCGGCACCCGCAACGCCGACGGCACCTGGACGCTGACCCAGGCCCAACTGTCCGGCCTGACCCTGACCGCCAAGGAGGGGGACAGCAACACCCCCATCACCCTGACCGTGGTCACCACCTCGGAAGAGCGGGAGAACGGCAGCACCGCCGACAGCACGCCCCAGACCCTGACCATCCA
Source organism: Azospirillum sp. B2RO_4 (assembly GCF_051124815.1). Classification (NCBI taxonomy): domain Bacteria; kingdom Pseudomonadati; phylum Pseudomonadota; class Alphaproteobacteria; order Rhodospirillales; family Azospirillaceae; genus Azospirillum; species Azospirillum sp. B2RO_4. Next base: position 395,402 of record NZ_CP118488.1, read on the forward strand.
GTTCACCAACACGCCCAAGGGCAACGACAGCCTGGAGGGCGGCGACGGCAACGACACCATCATCGGCGGGGCCGGCAACGACACGCTGATCGGCGGGGCGGGCGACGACAGCCTGGACGGCGGCGCCGACAGCGATCTGCTGGCCGGCGGCCTCGGCAACGACACCATCGACGGCGGGGCCGGCAACGACACCGTCACCTATGCGGACTCTGCCACAGCGGTGAACGCGAACCTGGCGACCGGGGTCGGCACCGGCGAGGGCAACGATGTCCTGCGCAATCTGGAGAATGTCACCGGCTCGGCCTTCGACGATGTCATCACCGGCAACAGCGGCGGCAACGTGCTGCTCGGCGGCGGCGGCAACGACACCATCACCGGCGGCGCCGGCCGCGACACCATCCATGGCGGGGCCGGCGACGATCTGTCGATCTTCACCGTCGGCACCGACGGCGGAACCTCGTCCAACCCGGAACTTCAGGACGGCGATGCCGGCATCGACACCTTCCGGGTGATGCTGACCGGTTCGCAGCTGTCGAATGCATCGATCCTGGCCGACCTGCGCACCCTTCGCAACCGGATCGAGGCCGCTGCCGCCGATCCCAACGCCGCGACCAACGACACCGATGTCTCGAAGGCCGCCACCCTAAGCGCGCTCGGCATCAAGGTGGCTGATTTCGAGAAGCTGGAACTCTATGTCGACGGCCAGCCGGTCGATGTCCGCACGGCGCTGAACTATGCGCCCACCGCGACGGCGGACAGCACCTCCACCCGTGAGGATGTCGCGGTCAACGGCCGGCTGGGCGCCACCGACCAGGACACGCTCAACGGCCGCACCGACGACACGCTGACCTACAAGGGGCCCGGCGACAACGGCCAGCCGGTGCGTCTGGACCACGGCACGCTGGTGGTGAACGCCGACGGCACCTTCACCTATACCCCGGACGCCGATTTCAGCGGCACGGAGACCTTCTCCTTCACGGTGACCGACGCCTATGGCGGCACCTCCACCGCCACCCAGACGATTCAGGTCACCCCGCAGGCCGACGCCATCGCCATCACCACGATGAACGCGCGCGGCGACGAGGACGCGGCCGGCGGCATCGCGCTCGCCCCGACCATCACGCTGAGCGACGTCGACGCCGCCAGCCCAGAACGGGTGGAGAGCGTCACCCTGACCATGGCCTCCTCGCAGCAGGACGTGGCCGGCGCCAAGCTGTACGTGAATGGCGTGGAACTGACCCGCAGCGGTCCCGATGTCTCCGGCAACTACAGCTGGACGATCCCGACCACGGCGCTGGCGGCCGGCGGTACGGCGGGGACCTGGACGGTCCAGGGGTTGACGGTCGTCACCGCCCACAACTCCGACGCCGACCTCAATTATACGCTGACGGTCGGGACCATCGACAGCACCAGCGCCGGCACGGCGCGCGGCACGCAGACGGCGACGGGCACCATCACCGTCGACGCGGTGGCCGATGCGCCGACCGTGACCGCCGCCGCCGCCGCGACCGCTGAGGACACCTCCGTCGCGCTGTCGATCACCCCGGCCCTGACCGACACCGACGGGTCTGAGAGCATCGGCTACGTCACCATCTCCGGCGTCCCGGACGGGGCCAGCCTGAATTTCGGCACCGTTCTCAGCACCCAGGGCGACGGCAGCAAGACCTGGAAGGTCGAGGCGGCCGACGTGCCGAACCTGCGCCTGACGCCGCCGCACGACTTCTCCGGCACCATCACCCTCAGCGTCACCGCGACCTCGGTGGAGCAGGAGAACGGCTCGACCGCCGTGTCGGCGCCGGCGACCCTGTCGGTGACCGTCACCGGCGTCGCCGACGCCCCCATCGTCATCCCCACGGCCGCGACCGGCAACGAGGACAGCGCCATCCCGCTGACCATCGACGCCCACCTGTCCGATGTGACCGGGGAGACGCTGGACCACATCACCATCACCGGCGTGCCCGAGGGGGCGACCCTGTCGGCCGGCACCCACAATGCCGACGGCAGCTGGACCCTGACTCCGGGTCAGCTGACCGGCCTCAGCTTCACGCCGCCGCTGAACTATTCCGGCACGGTGACGCTTCAGATCACCGCCACCTCGGTGGAGGGAACGACCACCGCCACCTCGGCGCAGCAGCCGCTGGCGATCACCGTCAACGCGGTCGCCGACACGCCGGTGCTGTCGGCCTCCGACGCGGTGGGGCGCGAGGATACCGCCATCCCGCTGTCGGTGGTGGCGGCCCTGACCGACCGCGACGGGTCGGAAACCCTCAGCATCCTGGTCGGCGGCGTGCCGGCCGGGGCGACGCTGAACCATGGCCACTACGATGCCGGACTCGGCAAGTGGGTGCTGACCCAGGCCGACCTGAGCGGCCTGACCATCACCCCGCCGGCCAACTCCAACACCGGCTTCGACCTGACCTTCACCGCGCGGGCGACGGAAAGCGCCAACGGCTCCATCGCAGACGCGATACCGATGACCGTCCATGTCGAGGTGCAGGGCGTGGCCGACGTGGTGACGCCCAACGGCACGCTCACCGCCCAGGGCAACGAGGACACGGCGATCAACCTGCGGCTCGGCGATCTGGTGATGGTCGACGATGACGGGTCGGAGCGCCTGTCGCTGGTCGTCAGCAACCTGCCTGCCGGTTCCTGGCTGTCGCTGGCAGCGGGGCATGAGGGCGGGCTGGTCTATCTCGGCAACGGCCGCTGGTCGGTCGATGTGGAGTATCGCAACGAACTGACCCTGACGACCAAGCAGGACTTCGCCGGCACGATCACGCTGAAGGTGGACGTCATCACCACCGACAGCAACGGCGCACCGATCATCACGGTGAACGGCGTGACCTCCGGCGGCACGCTGAAGGACACCCGCGACCTGACCGTCACCGTCGATCCCAAGGCGGACGAGCCGGTCGTCTCCATCGGCGCCAGCGGTCTGGAGGACGCCGTCGGCGGCATCCCGCTGACCATCTCCGCCCTGACCGGCGACAGCGACGGGTCGGAGCACATCTCCTCCATCGTCATCTCCGGCCTGCCGGCCTGGGTCACCCTGACCAGCACGGATGCCGGCGCGCTGACCGACAACCATGACGGCAGCTGGACCGTCGATCCGGCCAAGCTCGGGAACCTGCGGCTGAACGTGCCGGCCAACAACGCCGACGACTTCACCATCACCGTCAAGGTGACGGCGGTGGACGGCACCGACAGCCTGACCAAGACCTATACCCCGACCGTGACAGTCACCGCCGTGGCCGACGCGCCGATGTCGCACGGGGCGAACGGCGCGGTCGAGGCCTACCATGTCGACGACCAGACGACGACCGGCGTGCCGGACGGCCTCGTTATCGACCTGAACGCCTTCCTGGCCGACACCGACGGTTCCGAAAAGCTGGCGGTCACCATCTCCGGCGTGCCGAAGGGCACGGTGCTGTCGCGCGGCCTCGACAACGGCAACGGCACCTGGACGCTGACCGCGGACGATTATACCGCGGCACTGTCCGAAGGCGGCCTGAAGCTGACGGTCAAGGATGCCAATGCCACCGGCATCACGCACAGCGTGTCCGGCAGCGTCGACACGGCCAGCGTCACACTGACGGTCAACCCCTACAGCATCGAGAGCGAGGGCGACCGCAACACCAGCGTGTCCGACAGCTTCGTGCTTAGCTGGACCACCACCGCCTCGACGGGCGGCGGGTCCACGGGTGGCGGCTCGACCGGAGGAGGCTCCACGGGAGGGGGGTCCACTGGGGGTGGTTCGACTGGCGGCGGCTCGACCGGTGGAGGGTCCACCGGCGGTGGCACCGGCGGCACGTCTCCCGATCCGGCGACCGGCGTCGGCAGCGACCGCCCGTCCGCCGTCACGACGGCGGAGGACAGCGTCGTCGCCCTGCATCTCGACACCGGCCTGCAGGACTGGAGCGGCGTCAGTTCCGTCACCCTGTCCGGTATCCCGACCGGCGCCGTCCTGACCAACACGGCCGGCGACACGCTGACCATCGCCAACGGCTCGATCACCCTGACGCCGGCCCAGCTGGCCGGTCTGTCGCTGACGCCACCCTCCAACAGCGACGCCGACTTCACCCTCGGCATCGATGTGGTCACCAACTCCGGCAACACCCACACCAGCCTGACCCAGGCGGTGACCGTCACCGCCGTTGCCGACAGCCCGCTTTTGACCGTGCAGGCGGCTTCCGGCAACGAGGACACCGCCATCGCGCTGGACATCACCGCCGCGCTGGCCGACACCGACGGGTCGGAGGTCCTGGCCAGCATCGTCATCGACGGGGTGCCGTCCGGCGCCTCGCTGTCGGCCGGCTATCTGGACTCCGCCACCGGGAAATGGGTGCTGACCCCCGACCAGCTGTCCGGGCTGAAGTTCACCCCGCCGCACGACGCCAGCGGGACCTTCCAGCTGACGGTGACGGCGGTCGCGCGCGAGAGCAGCAACGCCGACCGGGCGACCACGACGCAGACCCTGGCGGTCGAGGTGGCGCCGGTCAGCGACGCCCCGGCCATCAGCGCCAGCTCCGTCACCGCGCAGGAGGATCACGCCGCCAGCCTGTCCATCTCCGCCGCCGTCACCGATCTGGTCGGCACAGGCGAGGTGATCACCGCGCTGCGTGTGACGGTCCCGGCCGGCTTCACCCTGTCGGCCGGCACCTCGCTCGGCAACGGAGTCTACGACCTTTCCGGCCTGTCCGCGTCGGATCGCGCGGCGCTGACGCTGGCGCCGCCGGCCAACTATGCCGGCACGGTGACCCTGACGGTCGAGGCGGCCGCCCAGGACGGCTCCGCCACGCCCGCCTGGTCGACCAAGACGCTGTCGGTCACCTACACCGCCGTCGCCGACGCCCCCGACGTCACCGTCCATGACGCGACCGGCGCGGAGGACACGCCCATCGCCCTGGACGTGTCGGCCAGCCTCGTCGACACCGACGGGTCGGAGACGATGGCCGTCATCCTGTCTGGCCTGCCCGAGGGCGCGGTGCTGAACCACGGCTCCAACAACGGCGACGGGTCCTGGACCCTGAAGCCGTCGGAGCTGGCCGGCCTGACCGTCACGCCGCCGCGCAACTATTCGGGCGGCATGGACCTGACGCTGACCGCCACCAGCCTGGAAAGCTCCAACAAGGACACGGCGAGCACCACCGCCAACATCCATGTCACTGTAACGCCGGTCACCGACGCCCCCACCGTCATCGTCGCCAACGCGTCCGGCAGCGAGGATTCGCTGATCGCGCTGAACCTGACGGCGGCGCTGGTCGACACCGACGGGTCGGAGACGATGGCCGTCACCCTGTCCGGCCTGCCGACCGGCGCCTATCTGGTCGATGCCAACGGCAATCACCTGACGCCGACCGCCGGTTCGGTCAGCCTGACCGCGGCGCAGTTGTCGGGCCTGAAGCTTCAGCCGCCCGCCAATGCCGGCACCGACTTCAACCTCACGCTGACCGCGACGACGACGGAAACCGTCGGCGGTGCCACGGCCACCACCAGCCAGCTGTTCCGGGTCAGCGTCGATCCGGTCGCCGACCAGCCCATCCTGACCTGGGCGCCGATCACCGGCACCGAGGACACCGCCGTCCCGCTGAACCTCGCCGTGGCGCTGGCCGACACCGACGGGTCGGAGCGGCTGGGGCTGCTGACCATCACCGGCGTGCCGACCGGCGCGCTGCTGTCGGCCGGCACCCACAACGCCGACGGCAGCTGGACCCTGACTCCGGCCCAGCTCAACGGCCTGAGCCTGACGCCGCCGGCCAACAGCGATGCGCCGATCAGCCTGACCGTCACCGCCATCAGCATCGAATCCAACGGCAGCACGGCGACCACCGTCGTCACCGTGCCGATCACGCTGAACGCCGTGTCGGACATGCCGACCCTGTCCGTCACCGCCGCCGGCGGCAACGAGGACACGGCTATCTCGCTGGCGATCAATCCGGCCCTGACCGATCTCGACGGGTCGGAGACGCTGACGGTCACCATCGCCGGCATTCCGGACGGCGCGCACCTGTCCAACGCGGCGGGCGACGTGCTGACGGTCACGGCCGGGTCGATCACGCTGAACGCCGGTCAATGGACCGGACTGGCGATCACGCCGCCGCCCAACAAGGGCGACGACTTCACCCTGACCGTAACGGCGACCGCCACCGACGGCACCGCCACGCCGGTCAGCACCAGCGCGTCGCTGCCCGTCACGGTCACTCCGGTCACCGACACGCCGACCCTGTCCGTCACCGCCGCGACCGGCGACGAGGACAGCGCCATCGCGCTGACGATCACCCCGGCCCTGACCGACCTCGACGGGTCGGAGACGCTGACCGTCACCATCGCCGGCATTCCGGCCGGCGCCCATCTGTCCAACACGGCGGGCGACACGCTGACCGTCACGGGCGGGTCCATCACCCTCAATCCCGGCCAGCTCGCCGGTCTGGCGATCACGCCGCCGTCGAACGACGACGGTGATTTCAGCCTGACCGTCACCGCCACCGCCAGGGACGGCAGCGCCAGCCCGGTTTCGGTCACCTCGACCCTGCCGGTGACGGTCAACCCGGTGTCCGACGCCCCGACCCTGACCGTGTCCGCTGCGACCGGCGACGAGGATGCGGCGATCCCGCTGACCATCACATCGGCCCTGACCGACAGCTCGGAGCTGCTGAGCATCACCATCGCCGGCGTTCCGGCCGGTGCGACGCTCAGCGCCGGGACGCACAACAGCGACGGGACCTGGACGCTGACCCAGGCCCAGCTTGCCGGCCTGACGATCACGCCGCCGTCGAACGATGACGGTGACTTCACCCTGACCGTCACCGCGACCTCGACCGACGGTTCCGCCGCCCCGGCCTCCGTCACGGCGCAACTGCCGGTCACCGTCCGCGCCCTGTCCGACGCGCCGACCTTGCATGTCGATCCGGCGTCGGTGGCGGAAGACGGCACGGTCGCCCTGTCGATCACCCCGGCCCTGACCGATGCGTCGGAGACGCTGACCGTCACCATCGCCGACATCCCGACCGGTGCCACCCTGTCGAACACGGCGGGCGACACTCTGACAATCGTCAACGGCTCGATCACGCTGACGCCGGCCCAGTTGGCGGGCCTTGCGATCACGCCGGCCCACGACAGCGGCAGCAGCTTCACCCTGTCGGTCACCGCCACCTCGACGGACGGCGCCGCCACGCCGGCGACCACCAACCGCGCGCTGGCGGTGACGGTGACCCCGGTCGCCGACACGCCGACGCTGGACACCCCCGCCGTGCACGGCAACGAGGACACGGCGATCGCGCTGACGATCACCGCCGCCTCCACCGACAGCGACGGGTCGGAGACGCTGTCGGTGCGGATCACCGGAATGCCCGACGGCGCCAGCCTGAACCACGGCACCCACAACGGCGACGGCAGCTGGACACTCGCCACGTCGGATCTGGCCGGCCTGACCTACACCCCGCCGGCCAACGCCCATGGCACGGTCGACCTGTCGGTCACCGTGACCGCCCAGGACGGCACCGACACCGCTGCGGTGACGCAGACGCTCAGCGTCACCGTCGATCCGGTGAACGACAAGCCGACCCTGGCCGCCGCCCACGCCACCACCGTCATCGCCGCGGACGCGACCGACCATCCGGCGGTTGCCGCCGACGCGACGATTGCCGATGTGGACAGCAGCGTCATGTCCGGCATGTCGATCCGCATCGCCGCCGGATCGCAGACTGGCGACGCGCTGAACCTCGACAGCCTCACCATCGACACCGACCCGTCGACCGGCCGCAGGACGGTGTCGGGCACGGGGATCGAGGTCAGCTGGGACGACAGCACCCATCAGCTGTCCCTGTCGGGCAACGCCTCCACCGCGACCTACACCGACATCCTCCAGCATCTGGCGCTCAGCCCGAATGGCGGCGGCGCCCGGACGCTGGAGGTCACGGTCAGCGACGATCAGGGGCTGTCCAGCGATCCGCTGGCGGTGCAGGTGTTGGTCTCGGCCGATGCGACGATGACCGGCAGCAGCGGTGCCGACATCCTGCATGCCGGAAGCGGCACGACCGGCATGTCCGGCGGGGCCGGCGACGACCTGTTCATCTTCGCCCCGCGCGACGGCAACCTGACCATCGACGGCGGTGTGGGCTGGACCGATGTGGTGGAGGTCGGCGCCTTCGTCGCCAATGCCGGCACCAACTGGCTCCAGCAGTTGGACGGGCACGCCTTCACCATGGACCCGTCGGGCCACGGCCTGACCTTCACCCAGGAAACGACCGTCACGCTGGAGGACCAGAACCATCACCAGCTGGTGATGCAGAACATCGAACGGCTGACGTTCTGACCGGAGAGATGGGGGACAGCGGAGTGGGGCGGGGCGGTCAGGCGACCGGCGCGCCGTCCTCCGCGGTCGCGGTGCCCGCCTGCATGTGGGTGATGATCCGCTTCATCAGGCGGCCCAGCATCGCCCGTTCATCCTCCGCCATGGCGGCGAGCGGCGGGGTCAGCGACTGGCGCAGGGGATCGCGGTCCAGCAGGGCCCGTCCCTCGTCCGTCAGGTCGAACAGCCAGCCGCGCTTGAATCCGGGATGTGGACGGCGGGCCAGAAACCCTTTGTCCACCAGGGTGGAGACGGTGCGCGACACCGGTGCCAGATGGATCCGCTGGAACCGGGCCAGCGCGGTCAGGGTGCGCGCCGGCTCCGGCGCGTCATGGAAATAGCGCAGCGCCACCCATTGCGCCGGGAAAAGCCCTTCGGTGAAGCTGATGCCATAGACAAGCCGGCTGACCTGATCCAGCAATGTGATCAGATCGTCGTCCGTCGACCAAGCGTCGCCATGCTCCGGCCTCTCCGCCACGCTGTTCTCTCCCTACCGGCATTGCGCCGAACATACCGGCGGCAAGCTTGGGCGTGGACTGTAGCGAAGTCAACGCGCCAGCGGAAGCGCCAGTCTTCGCGTGCGCGTGGTGGAACTATGGTCAAAGTTCGCGTGGATTATCGTTGAGGAAAATCCATCGCCGTCCTCCGCAAATCCTTGGCGAAACGCGTCGGTCGGCCCCACGTCTGGTCCTGTCGAAATCGACCCGCCCCCACAACCTGCGGACCAGGCCCATGACCGGCTATCCCCACGTGACCAACGCCTTCCTGTTCGACCTGGACGGCACGCTGACCGATACGGTGTACCAGCATGTGCTGGCCTGGAAGGAGGCGCTGGACGAGGAGGGCATCGCCCTGTCGGTCTGGCGCATCCACCGCAAGATCGGCATGAGCGGCGGGCTGTTCACCAACATGCTGCTGCGCGAGACCGGCCTCGCCATCGACCAGGGTCTGCTCGACCGGCTGCGCCATCGTCATACCCAGGCCTACAAGCGGCTGGCCTCCGGTGTCGTGCCGCTGCCCGGCGCGCGCGGTCTGCTGGACACTCTGACGGAGCTGAACATCCCCTGGGCCATCGCCACCAGCGGCCGGATGGAGACGGCGCGGCCGGCGCTGGAAAAGCTGGGCGTCGATCCGTCGAAGGCCGCGGTCATTACCCGCGACGAGGTCGAATATGCCAAGCCCGACCCCGACCTGTTCCTGGCCGCCGCCGCGCGCATCGGCGTCGACATCACCAGCGCCTTCGTGGTCGGCGACAGCATCTGGGATATGATCGCCGCCAAGCGGGCGCGCGCGCTCGGCATCGGCCTGCTGTCCGGCGGCTATGGCCGGGAGGAACTTGAACGGTCAGGCGCGTTGCGCGTCTATGAGGATCCGGCCGACATGCTGACTCATCTGGACGAAGTCGGCGGGCGCCGCGGACTTGCTCAGTAAAACTCCGGCCTGCGTCTAGTAGCCGAGCAGTGCACTGCTTGCAGACGGGATCGGAGCGCTGCGATCATCTTCCGCAGTCTGCATCATGCACAGTCACAGCGCTATAATGCAGTGCAGCATCATCATGAAGGACATGCGGGATCGGCGCGTATCACTGGGGCGCGACGGTGGCAGCATGGGTTTGCCGATGACGCCGACGCCGCTCCCCGACGCGAGATCATCGCAATCCCAGGCATTGCAATCCCAAAAAAGGAGCCGTCGCATGTCCTCCCATAAGCCCGCCGCGCACCACACCATCGCCCGCGCCCTGATCGCTTCGGCCTTCGCGCTGGCCTCGTTGCTGTCGGTTGCCGCTGCCGCCGCCGTCTCCGCCCAGCCTGACCGCGCCGCCCCCGCGTTCGAGATCGACAGCCAGTCCTTCCTGTTCAACTGAGCGGCATGCGGACAAAAAAAGAGCCGTCGGCAACACCGGCGGCTCTGAAGTCCGAGAGGAACGTCCAACAAGTTGTGCCGGGTCAACCCACGGCGCATCCAGCGGTACGGCTCTAATATACTAATATCTCATCCGCGTGGCAAGCGACTTCGCCGCATCGCGGTCAGCTTTTCTGTCCATCGGCTCCTTCGGTTTGGTCAAATGCGAGACGCCCCCCGGCGCAGTGCCGGAGGGCGTCTCGATCGCGGTGAATGCGAAGATCGGAACCGGATGGGTCGTCAATCGGCGCCGGCCGTGGCGTTCGGCATGGCGGCGGCGGGCTTGCCCCCGCGCTGGCCCAGCACCAGGGCGATGATGGCGAAGGCGGTCAGGTCGAACACGGTCAGACAGGCGAACAGCGGCTCGTACCCGATGGTGGTGGCGAGCTGGCCGATGATCAGCGAGAAGATCATGCCGCCCATATAGCCGGCCATGCCGCCGAAACCGGTCGCCGTGGCGACGTCCTGCTTCTCGAAGGTGTCGGTGACCAGGGCATAGAGCAGGCTGGACAGCATCTGGTGGGCGAAGGCGCCGAGCGAGAACAGGAAGATGGCGGCGATCGGGCTGACGGTGAAGCTGATCAGGGCCGGGCCGACCATGCACACCGCCCCCACGCCGACGCCGGCGATGCGGGAATTGACCAGCGACATCCGGAAGCGCTTGACGAAGAAGGGCGACAGGTAACCGCTGAGGATGCAGCCGATGTCACCGGCCAGGAAGGGCAGCCAGGCGAACAGGGCGAACTGCTTGATGTCCATGCCGCGGGTGGAGACCATGTACAACGGGATCCAGAAGCTGAAGGTCTGCCAGGCCGGCTCGGTCAGGAAACGGGCGGCGGCGATGCTCCAGAACTTGCCCTTGCCCAGCACGCGCTTCACCGACGGCTTCGGCAGCTCGACATGCGCCTGGCCTTCCAGGATATAGTCGTGCTCTTCCCTGGTCAGGCGCGGATGGTTCTCCGGGTTGCGGTACAGCGTGTACCACAGGGCCGACATGCCGACGCCCAGCAGACCGGTGACGAGGAAGGCCTCCTGCCAGCCATAGGTCAGCGACAGCCAGATGACGAAGGGCGGGGCGATCATCGCGCCGATCGAGCTGCCGGTGTTGAACCAGCCGGTGGCGATGGAGCGCTCCTTGGCCGGGAACCACAGGGTGGAGGTCTTCACGCCCGACGGCATCGCCGCCGCCTCGCTGACGCCCAGCAGGCCGCGGAAGAAGGCCATCGACTGCCAACTGCCGGCCAGTGCATGCGCGGCGGCGGCGAGGCCCCAGATGCCGGCGAACATCGCATAGCCGAGCTTCAGTCCGACCAGATCGGTGATGTAACCGGCGACCGGCTGCATCAGGCTGTAACAGAGCTGAAAGGCGCTGACGATGAAGGAGTACTGCTCGGTCGAGAAGTGGAGCTGTTCTTTCAGGGTCGGCGCCAGGATGCCCAGCGTGTTGCGGTCGATGTAGTTGACCACGGTGCCGAGCATCATCAGGGCAAGGATTTGCCACCGCAAACCACGGATCTTGTTCATGTTTTCCTCACATGCCTGCCACGGCAGGCGCCGGTGCGCACGTACGGGCCCTAAGGCGGCGATCCTCGGGCGGGATGCCTTGCCGGCGGGTGCTCGGTGCCGGGCGACGGGGTCGCTTCCGCTCCGTTTCAAGAGGCGCGGGAGCATCGCTGGTGGAGTTATATTAATATATCAGTGTGCGTCGCAAGTGGTTTTCCGGGTCCGCCGTCTGCCCTTGCGAAAATGTCGCAGGGCGATGGTGCGGTGCGCTGATTTCTTCGCATTTGCAGCATAATCACGCCGGTTGTCGGCCGGCGCTTCCTTGCTGCGATGCAACCAAATTACGGGTTGAGATGCCTGTTCTTCTGTTCGAATTCTTAAGGCCAAGCCGTTCGGCCCGGCGCATCCGCATGTAGGAAGCCACAGCGCCGGATTGCGATAAATGACCTGGATCAACGGGCTGCGTCCGCCTTGCGCCGTTCCCTGCGGCCTGTTTACCCCCATCGACCGCCCGCCATCGCGCGGCAACGCTGAGCTTTCACCAAATGCTGCACTGCGACAATGTGGGCTCTTCCTTGCAAAAGTAATATATCAGACGCTTGTGCAGCGCAGAACGGCGTCGCCCGGAAATTCCGGGTCCGACTGACGCGGGTCAATGTGTCCGGCCCGCTCCGGATGGACCATTCCCCCTGGTCGACAGCCGTTTTCCGCCGGCTTTTCAAAGAGCCGTCCCGTCATCGAAGACGTGGCCATGGAGACGACCGTCGCCAGCAGAGAGGATTTTTCCGGCATGACCCAGAGCCCAACCTCCACCGCCTCATCCCGGCCGGCCGCCGCCATCCGCATCATGGACGGCAACGAGGCGGCGGCCTCGGTGGCTTACCGAGCCAGCGACGTCATCGCGATCTACCCCATAACGCCCAGTTCGCCGATGGGGGAATTCGCCGACGAATGGTCCTCGGCGCGCCGGCCCAATCTGTGGGGTGCCGTGCCCCAGGTAGTGGAGATGCAGTCGGAGGGCGGTGCCGCCGGTGCGGTCCACGGCGCGTTGCAGGCGGGCGCGCTGGCGACGACCTTCACCGCGTCGCAGGGCCTGCTGCTGATGATTCCCAACATGTACAAGATCGCCGGAGAGCTGACGCCCTTCTGCATGCATGTCGCGGCGCGCACGCTGGCGACTCATGCGCTGTCGATCTTCGGCGACCATTCCGACGTGATGGCCTGCCGCCAGACCGGTTTCGCCATGCTGGCCTCGGCCAATGTGCAGGAGGCCCACGATCTGGCGCTGGTCGCCCATGCCGCCACCCTGCGGGCGCGCGTGCCCTTCCTGCATTTCTTCGACGGTTTCCGCACCTCGCATGAATTCAACTGCGTCGAGCCTCTTGCCGACGAGGATCTGCGCGCCCTGATCGAGGATGCTTGCGTCGACGCCCACCGCCGCCGCGGCCTGACGCCCGACCATCCCGTCGTCCGCGGCACGGCGCAGAATCCCGACGTCTTCTTCCAGGCCCGCGAGGCCGCCAACCCCTGGTACGAGTCCTGTCCGGCCATCGTGCAGGAAATGATGGACCAGCTCGCCGCCCGCACCGGCCGCGTCTACCACCTGTTCGACTATCACGGCCATCCGCAGGCGGAGCGGGTGGTCATCGTCATGGGGTCTGGGGCCGAGACCTGCAACGGCGCGGTCGACCGGCTGGTGGGGGAGGGGGAACGCGTCGGCTGCCTGACCGTCCGCCTGTTCCGCCCCTTCGCCATCGCCGATTTCGTCGCCGCCCTGCCGCCGACCGTGCGCCGCATCGCCGTGCTCGACCGCACCAAGGAGCCGGGGGCGGTCGCCGACCCGCTCTATCTCGACGTGGTCGCCGCCCTGGCGGAGGCCCGCGCCGCCGACCCGTCCGCCATTGACCCCGTGGTGATCGCCGGCCGCTACGGCCTGTCGTCCAAGGAATTCACCCCCGCCATGGCGAAGGCGGTGTTCGACGAACTTGGCCGCGACCGTCCGAAGCGTCGCTTCACCATCGGCATCACCGACGACGTCACGCACCACTCGATCCCCTGGGATGCGAGTTGGGGCGTGGAGGAGCCGGGCGTGTCCCGCGCCGTCTTCTTCGGCCTCGGCGCCGACGGCACGGTGGGCGCCAACAAGAACTCGCTCAAGATCATCCAGTCCCGAACCGGCGGCCACGCCCAGGCCTATTTCGTCTATGACAGCCGCAAGTCAGGCTCGACCACCGTCTCGCACCTGCGCTTCTCCAAGGACCCGATCCGCGCGCCCTACCTGATCGGCCGGGCCCAGTTCGTCGCCTGCCACCATCTTCCGCTGATGGAGCGGGTGGAGGTGGTGGAGATGGCCGCCCCCGGCGCCACCATCCTGCTGAACGCCCCCGGCACGCCGCAGCAGGTGTGGGATGCCCTGCCGGCGGAGGTGCAGCGCCTCTGCATTGAACGCAGGCTGTCGCTGCACGCCATCGACGCCGGCGCGGTGGCGCGCGAGGTCGGGCTCGGCCGCCGCGTCAACACCATCATGCAGACCTGCTTCTTCAAACTGTCCGGCGTGATGCCGGTCGAGGACGCCATCGCCGAGATCAAGGCGGCCATCGCCAAGACCTACGCCCGCCGTGGCGGGGAGGTGGTGGCGCGCAACATCGCCGCCGTCGATCAGGCGCTGACCCATCTGCGCGCCATTCCGGTGCCCGACCATGTCACCGCCGACCACGACCGCCCGGCCCCCGTTCCCGAAACGGCTCCCGATTTCGTCAAGCGCGTCACCGGCATGATGATCGCCGGCCATGGCGACCGGCTGCCGGTGTCCGCTTTCCCGGTGGACGGCACATGGCCGACCGGCACCTCCAAATATGAGCACCGCAACATCGCGGCGGAGGCGCCGGGCTGGAACGCCGACCTCTGCATCGAATGCAACAAGTGCGTGCTGGTCTGCCCGCATGCCGCCATCCGCGCCACCGTGGTACCGGAATCGGCGCTGGCCGATGCGCCCGCCGGCTTCGAGACCATCCCCTACAAGGGTCGCGAATTCCCCGGCGGGCGTTATCGCTTGCAGGCCTCGCCCGCCGACTGCACCGGCTGCACGCTCTGCGTCGCCGTCTGTCCGGCGGAAGAGAAAGATGGCCCAGAAAAGGAAAAGGGCGGCCGCAAGGCGCTGGAGATGCGCCCGGTCCAGGCGCTGGCCGGCCAGCAGGAGGCCTTCGACTTCTTCCGCAGCCTGCCTGCCATCCCGCGCGAGTCGGTGCCGGTCACCGTCAAGCACAGCCAGCTTCTCGAACCCCTGTTCGAGTTCTCCGGCGCCTGCGCCGGCTGTGGTGAGACGCCCTACATCAAGATGCTGACCCAGCTGTTCGGCGACCGCATGGTGATGGCGAACGCCACCGGCTGCTCGTCGATCTTCGGCGGCAATCTGCCGACCACCCCCTACACCACCGACGCCAGCGGCCACGGCCCGGCCTGGGCAAACTCGCTGTTCGAGGACAATGCGGAGTTCGGTCTCGGCCTGCGCGTCGCCATCGACGGCATGGCCGAACAGGCGCGCGACACGCTGGCGCTGCTGTCGGCCCAACTGGAACCCGGACTGGTGACCGCATTGCTGGAGGCCGACCAGCATGACTCCGCCGGCATCGCCGCCCAGCGGACCCGCGTTGCCACCCTGATGGCGCAACTCGCGTCGCTGAAGGACCCGCTCGCCCGCCGGCTGGAACGGCTGGCCGACTATCTGGTCCGCAAATGCGTGTGGATCATCGGCGGCGACGGCTGGGCCTACGACATCGGCTATGGCGGGCTGGACCACGCGCTGGCCTCGGGCCGCGACGTGAACATCCTGGTGATGGACACGGAGGTCTATTCCAACACCGGCGGTCAGCAGTCCAAGGCCACCCCCATCGGCGCCTCGGCCAAGTTCGCCACCGCCGGCCGGTCGGCGGCCAAGAAGGATCTGGGGCTGATGGCGATGGCCTACGACCATGTCTATGTCGCCCGCACCGCCTTCGGCGCCCGCGACAGCCACACGCTGAACGCCCTGATGGAGGCCGAGTCCTACCACGGCCCGTCGCTGGTCCTCGCCTATAGCCATTGCGTCGCCCATGGCTACGAGCTGTCGCACGGGCTGGAGCACCAGAAGCTGGCGGTGGAGAGCGGCCACTGGTCGCTCTACCGCCGCGACCCTCGCCGGCTTGCCGACGGCAAGACCGCCCTGCAACTGGACAGCGGCGCCCCCTCCGCCGGCCTCGCCGCCTTCATGGCCGGCGAGTCCCGCTTCAGCGCGGTGGAGCGTGCCAACCCCGAGCGCTACCACGCGCTGCTGGACGAGGCCGAGGCGGAGATCCGCCGCAAGCGCCACCTGTTCGAGCATATGGCGGGGTTCAAGGAGTAGGGCGTCGGCTTCGATTGCCCCCTCCCTAACCCTCCCCCTCTTCGAGGGAGAGGGGACTGCAGCAGCTTCGCGCAGAAACCTCTCCGCCAAGCGTCCTAACCCCCTCTCCCGCGATCGGACCGGCCCCTGGCCGGCCGAGGGCGGGGGAGGGATGGGGAGGGGGCATCCGCTCAACCACCTCCAACCACAATGCCGCAACCTTTTCCCCTTGCCCCACTCATTAATATATTAGTATATTTAACCCACCGCCCGCGCCTGCCTCCGATGCACCGGGCCCCGATCTTCAGCTCCCGTAAGGATGCCAAGTCATGCGTTCCCTGACCCGTGACCAGCTTGCCGGTGGCGCGTTCGACGTCGCCCACACCGATGGCGCTCCGACCCTGCCCGTGACCATCCTCCAGGTCGGCGACGGCAATTTCCTGCGCGGCTTCGTCGATTGGATGGTCGATGTCGCCAACGGCCAGGGGCTGACCAAAGCCGGTGTCGCCATCGCCCAGCCGCTGGACCAGGGCATCGCCCCGCTGCTGAAGGCGCAGGACAACCTCTACACCGTCCTGCTGCGCGGCATCGAGAACGGGCGGGAGGTCGAATCCCGCCGGGTCGTCTCCTGCGTCTCGGAAGCGCTGAACCCCTACGCCGACTGGGCGCGCATGGTCGAGTTGGCCTCGTCCCCGGCGCTCCGCTTCTTCGTCTCCAACACCACCGAGGCCGGCATCGCCGACCGCGAGGAGGCCTATGCCCCCGGCGCCTGTCCGGACAGCTTCCCGGCCAAGGTCGCGGCCCTGCTGCACGCCCGTTACACGGCGTTGGGCGGCACCGCCGACAGCGGTCTGGTCTTCCTGCCCTGCGAGCTGATCGAGGCCAACGGCACCAACCTGAAGCGCATCGTGCTGGCCCACGCCAAGCGCTGGGGCCTGGAACCCGGCTTCGCCGACTGGGTGGAGACGCACAATCACTTCCTGAACACGCTGGTCGACCGCATCGTCCCCGGCTATCCGAAGGACGAGGCAGCCGCCCTCGGCGCCAAGTGGGGCTACGAGGACAAGCTGGCCGTCGCCGCCGAGCCCTTCCATGTCTGGGTGATCGAAGGTCCGGCCCATCTGGCCGACGAACTGCCGCTGCACAAGGCCGGCCTCAACGTGGTGTGGACCGACGACCTGCAGCCCTACCGCACCCGCAAGGTCCGCATCCTGAACGGCGCCCACACCGCCAGCGCGCTGGCCGCCTATTGCGCCGGTCTCGACACCGTCAAGTCGATGATGGACGACCCGACCGTCTCCGCCTACCTGAACAAAGTCATGTTCGAGGAGATCGTCCCCTACGTCCCGCTGCCGGAGGCGGAGCGCCAGGACTACGCCCGCACCATCATGGAGCGGTTCGGCAACCCCTATATCCGGCATGAGTTGATCTCGATCACGCTGAACTCGGTGTCGAAGTGGCAGGTGCGCGTCCTGCCCAGCCTGAAGGATGCGGTCGTCCGCAACGGCTCGGCCCCGGCCGGCCTGTCCTTCTCGCTGGCGGCATTGCTGCGCTTCTACCGCGGCTTTATCATCGACGGCGCCTATACCGGCGAACGCGCGGCCGGGTCCTACCCGATCAGCGACAATGCCGACGTGGTCGCCGCCATGAGCGCCGCCTGGGCCGCCAACGCAGATGATCCAAAGGCCCTGGTCGACGCCGTCCTGTCCGACGCGCGCCTGTGGAAGGAGGACCTGACCGCCATCCCCGGCCTTGCCGCGCGGGTGGCCGACAGCCTCGCCGCCATCGAGGCGAAGGGCATGAAGGCCGCCATGGCGGAACTGGTTGCCGGCTGATCCGGCTGCCGTGACAGGGAGGCGGGGCGTGTCCATCCGGATGCGCCCCGCCGGGCATGACATCGATGACACCCATTCTGACCCGGCGGATCGCCGAACTGGAACTTGATGCGGCCGTGCTGCGCCATCGCCTGCTGCATATCCCGCTCGCGCTGCAAGAGGATTGCGGTCTGCAGGCCTGCCATAGGATCATCGGCCGCGAAGCGCTGACCCTGTTCCGGGCCGTCCGGCAGGAGACGCGCGACGATGACGACGAATGCGACCGTGCGCTCTGCCGGATCGAGGCCGCCTACCAGCTCGTTCACGACGCGATCGAGTCCCTGGCCGTCCTTGCGCTCGCCGAGTTGCCGACGCGGCACTGACCGGCCCCCGGGAAGCGCAAGGCCCCCTGATGCGTGAGGAAGACCGACGATGCAGACGATCGAAACACGGAAGCGGACGCGCCGCGGCACCCAGCGGGTGACGATGACCGACGTGGCCGCCGCCGCCGACGTGTCGCCCAGCACCGTCTCGCTCTTTCTCCGCCGGCCGGAATCGGTGTCGCGCCACCTCGCCGAACGCATCGCGCGGGTGATCGACGAGATGGGTTATGTGCCCAATCTGGTCGCTGGTAGCCTCGCCGCCGCGCGCAGCCGCACCGTCGGCGTCATCCTGCCGTCGATCCTGAACTCCTTCTTCGCCGAGACCTACAACACGCTCCAGGGCATGTTCCAGGCCGCGCATTACCAGACCCTGCTGGGCGTCAGCGAGTTCAGTCCGGAGGAGGAGGAAAGCCTGATCCGCGCCTTCCTCGCCTGGTCGCCGGCGGCGATGGTGGTGACCGGTTTCCACCACACCGAACGGACCCGCGCCATGCTGGCCTCCTGCGGCGTGCCGGTGGTGGAGATGTGGGACATGCCCGGCCATCCCGGCGAAGCGGTCAACATCAGCGTCGGCTTCTCGCATTTCGAGGTCGGCCGCCTGCAGACCAGCCACCTCTACGACCAGGGCAGCCGCAAGGTCGCCTATATCGGCGCCGCCGCCAGCCAGGACCTGCGCGTGCGCAGCCGCACCGACGGCTATGAGGCGGAGGTGATGCGCCGCGGCCTGCACGAACCCATCGACTTCACCGTCCCCGACGCCGCGACGACGGAGGTCGGCCGTTGGCTGATCGACGAGATCCTGACCCGCCATCCCGACATCGACGGCGTGGTGTGTTCCAACGACGCGCTGGCGCTGGGCGTGCTGTTCGAGGTCACCCGCCGCGACCTGCGCGTGCCCGACGATCTGGCGGTGGTGGGCTTCGGCGATCTGCCCTTCAGCAACTCCTGCCCGCCGCCGCTGACCACCGTCCGCCCGCCCCAGCGCGAGATCGGCCGGCTCAGCGCCACCCAGATCCTGGCGGCATTGGATGGAGTCCGCGTGACGCCGAAGCACCACAACCTGGACTGCGAGCTGGTGATCCGCGGCAGCACCCGTCCGCTCAGGAACGGGTAGAGAAGGTCAGTTCACCCCATGGGCGTGTTTGGTTGACGATGTTTGTTATCATTCGGATAATGACCATCAACAAACACAACCATTGACCCAGGGTGGACAGGCTCATGCTGCTCGGACTGCAGTCATCCCGCCGCAATTTCCTTGTCGGTGCCGGCCGTTTCGCCGGTGCGGCCGCCGCGGTCCGGCTGATGCCGGGCTCCGCGCTGGCGGCGGAGGCGGGCGGGGGGCTTTGCCCGCCGCCGTCGGCCTGGTCCGATCTGGCGAAGGCGGTGAAGGGCGGGGTGCTGCGGCCGGAGGATCCGTTCTTCGCCGATGTCTGCCGCCCCAACAACCTGCGCTACGGCGCCACCCTGCCGGCCGGCATCGCCCGCTGCGCCAGCGCGACCGACGTCCAGGCCTGCATCAAGTGGGTGAAGGAGCAGGCCATGCCCTTCGCCGTGCGCTCCGGCGGGCACAATTACGCCGGCTTCTCCACCACGCCCGGCCTGCTGGTCGACATGACGCTGATGGCGGGGGCTGAGCCGGTGGCGGGCTCCGACGGGCTGGTCCGGGTGCTGGGCGGCACGCTGAACTCCAACGTCTACAAGCAGATGGAGCGGCTGGGCCGCACCATCACGCACGGGCGCTGCGATTCGGTCGGTGCGGCCGGCTTCCTGCTCGGCGGCGGCATCGGTTTCAACATGCGCAAGTTCGGCATGGCGTCCGACCTGCTGCGCGCGACGGAGTTGGTGACGGCCGACGGCAGCCACGTCAAGGCCGATGCCACCACCGAATCCGCGCTCTATTGGGCCTGCCGCGGCGGTGCCGGCGGCAATTTCGGCATCAACACCTCCTTCACCCTGGAGACCCGCCCGGCGGAGCCGGTGACGGTGTTCAATCTGGTCTGGTCCAAGGATCTGCCGAAGGTTCTGAAGCTCCTGCTGACCGAACTGGCGGCGGCCCCCGACGAGTTCGGCAGCAAGATCAGCGTCACCATTCCCAGCTGGCAGCAGCGTTGCGCGAACGCGCCGCTCAAGCTGTCGATCCTCGGCCAGCTGCACAAATCCAACCTGACGCTGAAAGACATCTTCAAATCCACCTGGGAATTGATCGACAAGAGCCAGTCGCAGATCGAAGAAAATGTTCCCTACTGGACGGGTCAGGACTTCCTGACCGAAACGACCTTCCCCTACTACTACCAGGAAAAATCCAGCTACATGAAGGCGGCGGACATCGGCGACGAGGCGATCGCCGCGATGTTCGACTGGGCGGCGAAGATGCCTGCCACATCAATGCCGGTGTCTTTCAAGTTCTTCCAGGTCGGCGGCGCCATCAACCGCGTCGGCCCGACCGAGACCGCCTATGTCCACCGCGGCTATGACTGGCTGTTCACGGTCGAGGCCAACTGGTGGCGGCCGACGGATTCCGTCCTGCTGATCGAGCAGGCGCTGGAGTGGCAGCAGCGCTTCTATGACGACGTCAACCGCCGCACCAGGGCGCAGGGCGCCTTCCAGAACTTTCCCGACCCGTCGCTGGCCGACTGGCAGCGGGCCTATTACGGCGAGAACCTCGCCAAGCTGTCCCAGGTGAAGAAGGCGGTCGATCCGACCATGCTCTTCACCTTCGCCCAGGCGATCCGCCCGGCGTAATCACGGCAGGACGGCTGCGGGTTCAATCCGCCCGCAGCCCCCGCGCCTGGAACTGCCCCCGCACCCGCTCCACCAGTTCGCGCGAGGGCGGTTCGGTGTCGGTCAGCGTGTATTTGCGCCCCAATGCCTTCCACTTATGCTCGCCCATCTTGTGGAAGGGCAGCACGTCGACCCGGTCGACCACGCCCAGCCCGGCGACGAACTCCGCCAGCCCGTCGATCTCGGCCGCGTCGTCGGTCAGGTTGGGGACCAGCACATAGCGCAGCCAGATGCGCTTGTTCATTCCGGCCAGCCGTTCGGCGAACTCCAGCGTCGGGCGCAGCGGAACGCCGGTCAGGTGGCGGTAGGTCTTTTCGGAAAACGCCTTGATGTCGAGAAGGACGAGATCGACGTCCTCCAGCAGATGGTCGTCGGCATGGTTGCCGAGGAAGCCGGAGGTGTCGAGCGCGGTGTGCATGCCCAGCGCCTTCGCCCCGCGCAGGATGGCGGCGGCGAATTCCGGCTGCACCAGCGGTTCGCCGCCGCTCAGCGTCAGCCCACCATGGGCGCGTTTCAGAAATTCCGCATAGAGCGCGATGTCTTCGAGGACTTCGGTCGAGGTCGTCCGCGTCCCGTCATGCATGTGCTGGGTGTCGGGATTGTGGCAGTACAGGCAGCGCAGCGGGCAACCCGACATGAACAGCACATAGCGGATTCCCGGCCCATCCACCGTGCCGCCGGTCTCGACCGAATGGATCCAGCCGGAAACCGGGCCGGGGCGTGCTTGGGGGAGGGGGGGTGTCATAAGTCAGGGTCCGATTTCAAAACTCTTTGCGCACAGAATCCCCCTCTCCCCCCCGGGGAGAGGGCCGGGGTGAGGGGGATGCACATGCCGTACTTTCTTGAGAATCCTCGCCGCGCGCCCCCCTCACCCTAACCCTCTCCCCCCGGGGAGAGGGGATTTTCGCCTGGGGGCAGGAGGGAACCCCCTCAATGCTTGTCGTGGAACGTCCGGCTGATGACATCCAGCTGCTGCTCGCGCGTCAGCTTGATGAAGTTCACCGCGTAACCGGACACCCGGATGGTCAGCTGCGGATACAGCTCCGGATGGTCCATGGCGTGCAGCAGCGTTTCGCGGTCGAAGACGTTGACGTTGATGTGGTGGCCGCCCTGGTGGGCATAGCCGTCCAGCATGCCGACCAGATTGCTCACCCGCTCGTCTTCCGTCCGGCCGAGAGCGCCGGGGACGATGGTGAAGGTGTAGCTGATGCCGTCCTGCGCGTGCGAATAGGGCAGCTTCGCCACGCTGGCCATCGACGCGATGGCGCCCTTCCGGTCCCGCCCATGCATCGGGTTGGCACCCGGCGCAAAGGGCTGGCCGGCCTTGCGGCCGTCCGGCGTGTTGCCGGTCTTCTTGCCGTAGACGACGTTCGACGTGATCGTCAGCACCGATTGCGTCGGCATCGCGTTCCGGTAGGGCTTCTGCTTGCGCAGCGCCGTCATGAAGCGCTCGACCGCCCACACCGCGATGTCATCCACCCGGGCGTCGTTGTTGCCGAAGGCCGGATAGTCGCCTTCGATCTCGAAGTCGGTGGCGAGGCCGCTGGCGTCGCGGATGACCTTCACCTTGGCATGCTTGATCGCCGACAGGCTGTCCGCCACCACGCTCAGGCCGGCGATGCCGCAGGCCATGGTGCGCAGGATGTCGCGGTCGTGCAGCGCCATCTCCATCCGCTCGTACATGTACTTGTCGTGCATGTAGTGGATGGCGTTCAGCGCGTTCATATAGACCTTGGCCAGCCACTCCATCATCGGCTCGAAGCGGGCCATGACTTCGTCATAGTCCAGCACGTCGCCGGTGATCGGGGCGAAGGCAGGGCCGATCTGCTCGCCCGAAACCTCGTCCTTGCCGCCGTTGATGGCGTACATCAGCGTCTTGGCCAGATTGGCGCGGGCACCGAAGAACTGCATCTGCTTGCCGATGCGCATCGCCGACACGCAGCAGGCGATGCCGTAATCGTCGCCCCAATAGCCGCGCATCAGGTCGTCGTTCTCGTACTGGACCGAGCAGGTCTTGATCGAGGTGTCGGCGCAGAAGCGCTTGAAGCCGTCCGGCAGCTTCTCCGACCACAGGACCGTCAGGTTCGGTTCCGGCGCCGGACCCAGGTTGTGCAGGGTCTGCAGCATGCGGAAGTTGGTCTTGCTGACCAGCGTCCGGCCGTCCAGCCCCATGCCGCCCAGGCATTCCGTGACCCAGGTCGGGTCGCCCGAGAACAGCTGGTCATATTCCGGCGTGCGCAGGAAACGGACCATGCGCAGCTTCATCACGAAATGGTCGATCATCTCCTGGGCTTCCGCCTCGGTGATGACGCCGTCGCGCAGATCCCGCTCGATGTAGATGTCGAGGAAGCTGGACACGCGGCCCAGCGACATCGCCGCACCGTTGGCTTCCTTCACCGCGGCGAGATAGGCCAGATAGGTCCACTGCACCGCTTCCCGCGCCGTCGCGGCCGGCCGCTTGACGTCGAAGCCGTAGGAGGCGGCCATCTCGACCAACTCCTTCAGCGCGCGGATCTGTTCGGAGATCTCCTCGCGCAGGCGCAGGACGTCCTCGTCGATCCGGCTGACCTCCAGCGAGGCGAGCTGGGTCTTCTTGTCCTTGATCAGGAAATCGGCGCCGTAGAGCGCCAGCCGGCGATAGTCGCCGATGATGCGGCCACGGCCATAGGCGTCGGGCAGGCCGGTGATGACACCGGACTTGCGGCAGCGCAGCATCTCGGGCGTGTAGACATCGAACACGCCGTCATTGTGCGTCTTGCGCAGCGACGGGAACACCTCCTCCAGCTTGGGCGACGGGGTGTAGCCGTAGGCCTCCAGCCCGGTCTTGACCATGCGCCAGCCGCCGAACGGCATGATCGCGCGCTTCAGCGGCTTGTCGGTCTGCAGGCCGACGATGACCTCAAGCTCGCGGTCGATATAGCCGGCGGCATGTGAGGTGATGGAGGCGAAGACTTCGGTGTCGGCGTCCAGAACGCCGCCCTTGGCGGCGCGTTCCTGCTTCAGCAGGTCGGTGACCTTGGCGAACAGCGCGGTGGTGCGGGCGGTGGGACCGGCGACGAAGCCGGCGTCGCCTTCATAGGGGCACAGGTTGCGCTGGATGAAATCGCGGACGTCGACCGAGCGGCGCCAGACGCCCGGGGCGAAACCGCGCCAGGGGTCGGCGGCGGACTGCTGCTCCGTAGTCTGGGCAAGTCCGTCCATCAGCAGGGTGTCCATGATGACTCCTCAGAGATTCAGACGTCGGCGCGGATCATAGGCCGTGTCGGCAGTCTCGTGGTGCCCGCGAACCGGCGGGGCGATTGGAAGCATAGGCGCAATGGGCGCCGGATTCGTTGATACACGTCATATTTTCAGGCCGGGCGGTGGACGGCGGATGCCAAGGATGGATGCCGTGGTTTGCGCCCGTTCTGTAGTTTTACTACATACTCTCGGACGGGCATCCGGACAAGGCAAACCGGCTCGACATTTTGTCGCAGGGCAAGGCTCAGCGGGTTGGAAAGGCTCGGAAAGGACGCCGCTGCCGGGCGACGGAATCGGTCGTTCGCAGCGCTGTATATGTAGCTTTGCTACATGTGCTAGGCTGACCCGCAATCAGAAGGGAGAGCCCCCAAATGCTGGCGAGAATCGCCGCCGTCCGCGACCAGATCCGGCCTTCGGAACGCAAGCTTGCCGACTATGCGATGGCCCATCCCGGCGACGTCATCAACCTGTCGATGGCCGAACTGGCCGACCGGGTCGGGGTGAGCGAGCCGACGGTGGCGCGTTTCTGCGCGGCTCTCGGCTGCCGCGGCTTCCGGGAGTTCAAGATCAAGCTGGCGCAGGACATCGCCGGCGGCATGCCCTTCCTGCACCAGGACCTGTCCGCGGGTCTGGGACTGGAGGCCGACGGCGGGATAGCCGGGACGGTGCCGGGGTCGGTTCTGGCCGGCAAGCTGTTCGACCGCACCATCGCCACGCTGATGCAGGTGCGCAACAATCTGCCGGCCGAGGCGGTGGACCGCGCCGCCGATGTCCTGGCCGCGGCGCGGCGTATCGAGTTCTACGGCTCCGGCAATTCCGGCACGGTGGCGGAGGATATCCAGCGCAAGTTCTTCCGGCTGGGCATGCCGACGGTCGCCTACACCGACTCCCACGTCTATTTCGCCTCCGCCCTGACGCTGGCGAAGGGCGATGCGGTGATCGCGGTGTCCAGCACCGGCCGCACCCGCGACATCCTCGACGCGGTGCGGAACGCCCGCAAGGCCGGCGCCGACGTTGTGGCGCTGACCCGCTCCGGCTCGCCGCTGGCGGAGATGGCGACGGTCAGCCTGGTCGCCGACATCGCCGACGATTTCGACATCCATTCGCCGATGACCGTCCGCATCGCCCATCTGGTGCTGGGCGACATCCTGTCGATCGCCGTGGCCCTGCGCATGGGCGACACGTTGCAGGAACGGCTGAAACGCCACGACCGCGCCGTGGACGCCCATGTTTCGGAGGCCGTGTCTGAAACGGTGTCGGCACGGACCGGCGATAGTTAAGACAGGTCAGAGGTTCATGGGGCAGGGCCGCAGGCAGCGTCCCTTTCAACAAATACGCCAGAAAGGACGAAAGTCCTGTAAAATCCGGCGGTTCCCACCCGCATGCGGAGGCCGGTCAGATGGAACAGCGGCAGGAATCATGTTTCACGACGTTCCATCCACCCGACGTTCTTCCCATCGGAAGGGCGGAGCGTTGCAACATGGAACGACAGCCGGGATCCTGTTCCACGCTGTTCCATCCGCCCGGCCGTCCACCCTGTCGAGTGGTAGCCTCACCGGCTGCCCGGCAGCGTCGCCCCGCCGCGGGCGTAGACCTGGATCGGACGGCAATCCTCGTCCAGCGTGACCACCAGGGAGCCGGGCTGGTCCTTCAGATAGACCCAGGCGTCCCAGCGGACGATGGCGTCGCGGAATTCGTCGCGGTAGAGGCCGTAACTCAGGCCGCGGATATCGCCGGCCGGAACATGCATCCCCGTCAGCACCGCCGCGGTCTGCGGGTTGCACTCGCCCGCGGAGTAGCGTTCCAGCGCGCTCAGCACCGCCGGGTCGGGCTGCGCCACCGGCGGGGGGGAGATGACGGCGGCGCAGGCCGAGACCAGAAGGGTCAGCGCACCGGCCGCGCCAGCGGCGGCAATCTTCGGCGTGTTCATGGAGGACACCACGGTTTCTATTCGTCTTTCCGGAAATATGGGCGCCGGCCAGGGTGGCGTCGACTGCACGTTCGGCAAGCCTCCTGCGTCATGTTCGCCGACCTGCCGCCGTCGCGGTGCGCCGCCCTTGCCTCCCGCCCGCCTTTGGCGCAAGAGGTGACGGGAGAAAGTCCCTGCACCGTTCACGCTGCGGAGCAAGCCCCCATGAGCACCGATCAGATAAGCACCGATCAGATGAGCACCGATCAGACCGCCACCGCCTTCACCCCGACCTGCGACCTGTTCGACCGTTTCAAGGACGATGCCCGCTATGTCCTGCCGGGCTTCCGCGACTTCGGCGCCGTCACCCGCTTCACCGGCGAGGTCGTCACCGTGAAGTGCCTGGAGGACAATTCCCGCGTGAAGGAACTGCTCGCCACCCCCGGCGCCGGCCGCGTCCTGGTGGTCGATGGCGCCGGCAGCCTGCGCTGTGCCCTGATGGGCGACATGATCGCCGCATCGGCCGTCAAGAACGGCTGGGCCGGTGTGGTGATCTGGGGCTGCGTCCGCGACGTGGCCGAACTGGCGACCCTGCCGCTCGGCATCAAGGCGCTGGCGTCGATCCCGCGCGCCTCCACCCGCCGCGACCAGGGGCTGGTCGATGTGCCGGTCGAACTGCCCGGTGCGGCGGTCCGCCCCGGCGACATCCTGTTCGCCGACGAGGACGGCATCGTCCTGCTGACGCCGGAGCAGGCCGCCGCGTTGAAGTAAAGCGGGGTTGGCAAAGTGGTCATACCAAGCGCCGGTAATACCAGTGCAAAAAGAATGGCTGCTTCGACCTGCCCGCTTCACGTAAGCGGGGCGCCCCCTTGCACTTTCATTTAAGCGGGCATATAAACCCGACCTGAGTTCAAGCGGGCCGTCTCACGGTTCCCATCCAAGGGCCGGCCTTTCATTTATGAGGAACCCTGCCGTGCTCGAAGCCTATCGCCAGCACGCGGCCGAACGCGCCGCCCTCGGAATCCCGGCCCTGCCCCTCACCGCGAAGCAGACGTCGGAGCTGATCGACCTGCTGAAGGCCCCGCCGGCGGGCGAGGAGGCCTTCCTCCTCGACCTCATCACCCACCGCGTTCCGGCCGGCGTCGACGATGCCGCCCGCGTCAAGGCCGGCTTCCTGGCCGCCGTCGCCAAGGGCAACGACAGCTCGCCGCTGATCTCCAAGGTCAAGGCCACCGAACTGCTGGGCACCATGCTCGGCGGCTTCAACGTCCAGCCGCTGATCGACCTGCTGTCGGACGCCGAATGCGGCGCCGCCGCCGCGGAAGGCCTGAAGAAGACCCTGCTGGTCTTCGACTTCTTCCACGACGTCAAGGAGCTGGCCGACAAGGGCAACGCCAACGCCAAGGCGGTGCTGCAGTCCTGGGCCGATGCCGAGTGGTTCACCTCGCGTCCGGAAGTCCCGGCGTCGATGACCCTGACCGTCTTCAAGGTGTCGGGCGAGACCAACACCGACGACCTGTCGCCGGCCCCCGATGCCTGGAGCCGCCCGGACATCCCGCTGCACGCGCTGGCGATGCTGAAGAACCCGCGTCCGGGCATCGAGGCCGACGAGCCGGGCCAGCGCGGCCCGACCAAGCAGTTGGAAGCGCTGAAGCAGAAGGGCAACCTGATCGCCTATGTCGGCGACGTGGTCGGCACCGGCTCCTCGCGCAAGTCCGCCACCAACTCGGTGCTGTGGTTCACGGGCGAGGACATTCCGTTCGTTCCGAACAAGCGCTTCGGCGGCGTCTGCCTGGGCACCAAGATCGCCCCGATCTTCTACAACACCATGGAAGACGCCGGCGCCCTGCCCATCGAGCTGGACGTCAACCAGATGGAGATGGGCGACGTCATCGAGCTGCGCCCGTATGAAGGCAAGGCGCTGAAGAACGGCGAGGTCATCGCCGAGTTCACCGTGAAGTCGGAAGTGATCTTCGACGAGGTGCGTGCCGGCGGCCGTATCCCGCTGATCATCGGCCGTGGCCTGACCGCCCGCGCCCGCGAGGCGCTGGGTCTGGCCCCGTCGACCCTGTTCCGCCAGCCGGCCGCCCCGGCCGACACCGGCAAGGGCTTCACGCTTGCCCAGAAGATGGTCGGCCGCGCCTGTGGCCTGCCGGAAGGCAAGGGCGTCCGTCCGGGCACCTATTGCGAGCCGAAGATGACCACGGTCGGGTCGCAGGACACCACCGGCCCGATGACCCGCGACGAGCTGAAGGACCTGGCCTGCCTGGGCTTCTCGGCCGACCTCGTGATGCAGTCCTTCTGCCACACCGCCGCTTATCCGAAGCTGGTGGACGTGAAGATGCACCACGAGCTGCCGGACTTCATCTCCACCCGCGGCGGCGTCGCGCTGCGTCCGGGCGACGGCGTCATCCACTCCTGGCTGAACCGCCTGCTGCTGCCGGACACCGTCGGCACCGGCGGCGACAGCCACACCCGCTTCCCGATCGGCATCAGCTTCCCGGCCGGTTCCGGTCTGGTCGCTTTCGCCGCCGCCACCGGCGTCATGCCGCTGGACATGCCGGAATCGGTGCTGGTCCGTTTCAAGGGCGAAATGCAGCCGGGCGTCACCCTGCGTGACCTCGTCAACGCCATCCCGCTCTACGCGATCAAGGCCGGCCTGCTGACGGTCGAGAAGAAGGGCAAGAAGAACATCTTCTCCGGCCGCGTTCTGGAGATCGAGGGTCTGCCGGATCTGAAGGTCGAGCAGGCGTTCGAGCTGTCCGACGCCTCGGCCGAGCGTTCGGCGGCTGGCTGCACCGTGCAGCTCAGCAAGGAGCCGATCATCGAGTACATGACCTCCAACATCACGCTGATGAAGTGGATGATCGCCAACGGGTACGCCGACGCGCGCACCCTGGAGCGCCGCATCAAGGCGATGGAGGCGTGGATCGCCGATCCGCAGTTGCTGAAGCCCGATGCCGACGCCGAGTATGCCGCGGTGATCGAGATCGATCTGGCCGACATCAAGGAGCCGATCCTGGCCTGCCCGAACGACCCGGACGACGTGAAGACGCTGTCCGAGGTCGCCGGCGACAAGATCGACGAGGTGTTCATCGGTTCCTGCATGACCAACATCGGCCACTTCCGCGCCGCGGGGAAGATCCTGAACGGCAAGTCGGACATCCCGACCCGCCTGTGGATCGCCCCGCCGACGAAGATGGACGCGATGATGCTGACCGAGGAAGGCTATTACGCCACTCTCGGCAAGGCCGGCGCCCGCATGGAGATGCCGGGCTGCTCGCTGTGCATGGGCAACCAGGCGCAGGTCCGCAAGGGGTCTACCGCCATCTCGACCTCGACCCGCAACTTCCCGAACCGTCTGGGCATCGACACCCGCGTCTACCTGTCGTCGGCCGAACTGGCTGCCGTCGCGGCGCTGCTGGGCAAGATCCCGACCAACGAGGAGTATCTGGCCCAGGTCGGCGTGGTGAACAAGGCCGCTGCCGACGTCTACCGCTACATGAACTTCGACCAGATCCCGGCTTTCCAGGAAGTCGCGGACAAGGTCGCCGTGCCGGCGTAATAGCCGTATAGAGCGACAAAGATAGAAAACCCCGCCGGATCGCTCCGGCGGGGTTTTCTTTTGGTGAGTGCTTTTGAAACGTCGGTGTGACTTACGGCATGAACTGGCCGCCGTTCACGTCCAGGATTTGCCCGGTGATGTAGCCCGAGCAGGCGTGGGAGGCGAAGAACAGGAAGGTCGGCGCGCATTCCTCCGGCTTGCCGAAGCGGCCCATCGGGATCCCGGTCGATATGCGGGCCTTGGCGGCTTCGTCCTTGTCGGCATGGAAAGCGGTATCGAAGGTACCCGGCGACACCGTGTTGAAGCGGATGCCCTCCTTGGTGTGGAAGGCGACCCAGTTCTTCTGGATGTTGTGCAGCCACGCCTTGGCCGCCCCATACAGCCCGGCGCCCGGCCCGCCGCCGGTGTATCCGGCGACCGATCCGACCAGGATCACCGATGCGGTCTGCCCGCTGTCCTTCGCCGACTGCCGCAGATGGGGCAGGGCGTGCTTGGTGGTCATCAGCGCGGAACGGGCGTTGAGGTCGGTCACTGCGTCGAAGAACTCGTCGTCGATCTCCTCCAGCGGCTTGCGGGCAACCAGCCCGCCGGCATTGTTGATCAGCACGTCGATGCCGCCGAACCGCTCGACGAAGGCATCCACCACCGCCTTGCAGGTGGCGCTGTCGCTCAGGTCGCCGGCGAAGAAGGCCGCCTCGCCGCCTGCCTGCTCCATCGCGGCCAGGGTGGAGCCGAGATCGGCCGGCGCCTTACGGCCGTTGATGCCGACCTTGGCGCCGCAGCGGGCGAATGCCCGGGCCGCGGCCAGCCCGATCCCCTGCGTCGAGCCGGTGATGAGGACGCGGCGGCCCTTCAGATCGTCGAACATGAAAAGGTTCCTTATTGTCAGGCTTGATTCAGGGGACCGGCGGCGCCGGGCCGGCGGCTCTCCACCCGGTGCGCGCGCCAGCGCTTCACCAGCGGCAGCAGCAGGGTCAGGATGGCGACCGACAGCAGCACGACGGTGATCGGACGGGTGTAGAGGAAGTCATAGCTTCCTCCCGACAGCGACAGCGCCCGCCGGAAATTGGCCTCCGCCATCGGCCCCATGATCAGTGCCAGCACCACCGGGGACGCCGGGAAGTCCCACTTCTGCATGAAGTATCCCGCAACACCCGCCGCCAGCATGATCCCGATGTCGAACAGGCTGTTGTTGATGGCATAGGTGCCGACAATGCAGAGGACCAGGATCACCGGCGTCAGCACCGACTTCGGCATCTGCAGGACCCGGCCCATGAAGCGCAGGGAGGCCAGCCCGACCACCAGCATGGCGAGGTAACAGAACAGCATGCCGGCAAACAGGGTGAACACCAGATCCGCATGGTCCTTCAACAGCAGCGGTCCAGGCTGCAATCCCTGCAGCGTCAGGGCGCCGAGCATCACCGCGGTCACCGCATCGCCCGGAATGCCCAGCGTCAGCATGGTCAGCAGCGCGCCGCCGGTGCAGCCGTTGGCACCGGCTTCGCACGCGGCGACACCGGCCAATTCGCCCTTGCCGAAATTCTCCGGCGTCCGGCTGAACCGCTTGGCCTCGTTATAGGCGACATAGGCGGCGATATCGGCGCCGGCGCCCGGAATGATGCCGATCACGATGCCGAGGCCGGAGGAACGCGCCACCGTGCCGAGGATCCGGCGGAAGGTCGGCCAATCCGGCAGGATGCGGCCCAACGCCGCCGCCATGCCCAGGCGGACCTTCGGATCCTCCAGCGTCTTGAAGGCTTCGGCCGCGGCGAACAGGCCGATCATCACGGGGATGAAGGGGACGTTGAACAGCTCGGTATAGCCACCGGTGAAGCGGGGAAATCCGTCCATCGGGTCCATGCCGACGGTCGCGATCAGCAGCCCCAGGAAGCCGGCGATCAGGCCCTTGATGACCGAGCGGCCGGAGATGCTGGCGATGATGCTCAACCCGAAGACGGCCAGCGCGAAGCTCTCCGGCGCACTGAACTCAAGGGCGAAGCCGGCCAGGATCGGGGCCATGAAGATCAGCACGATGATGCTGGCGGTTCCGCCCAGGAAGGAGGACAGCGTCGCCGTGCCGAGCGCCACCCCGGCCATGCCTTTCCTGGTCAGTTCGAACCCGTCCATCGCCGTGGCCGCCGCCGCGGGGGTGCCGGGAATGCGCAGCAGGATCGCCGTCACCGACCCGCCATAGACGCCGCCGAAGAAGACGCCGGAAATCATCAGCAGACCGGATACCGGGTCCATGCCGAAGGTGAAGGGTAGCAGGATGGCAACGCCCATGGTCGCGGTCAGGCCGGGCAGGGCACCGATGACGATGCCCAGCGCCACGCCGACGAGGGCGAGCAGCAAAGCCAGCGGGTTGGAGGCCAGCGTGGCGAAGCCGCCCATCAGAAGGTCGAGTTCATGCATGGCGGCTGTCTCCCACCGGGCAGGGGGTGGCGACGGAGTGGGGAACGGGGGTCATTCGAACAGGCTCCCCACCGGCAGCGGCACCTGCAGCACATAATGGAAGACGCCATAGATCAGCGCGGTCACTCCGACCGCGAGCACCGGATTCCAGACCGGGCTGCGCTGTCCCATCAACGCCATGATGACCGCCATGTAGACGGCGGTGGCCGGGCCATAGCCGACATGCTCCATCGCTGCGATGCAGGCGGCGGTCGCCAGCATGCCCAGCGCGACACCGGCATAGCCGGCAATGCCGACCCGCGTCTGCCCATCGGCGGCGGGGGCGGTGGGGGCGCGCAGCGTATTGGCGATCAGGATCAGGCACAGCAGGATCAGCGCGCCGGAATGAATGATCGGGAAGCGCGCGGCGCCGACATCGGCGGCGAGCATGCTTTTCGGAAAGTCGGAGGTCGCGACGATGGCCGACGCGGCGATCGCGATCAGCACCACGGAGATCACCAGATTCGCGATCTTCGTCGTCAAGGGTATGGCGTCGCTGGATTCATCGCTGGAGCCGGGGCGTTCGCTCCCGGCGGGCGGGTTGCTCATGGTCCGGTCTCCTCAACCGACAAGGCGACCCCGGCGGCACGCCGCCGGGGCCTGTTCGGTCAGGCGTTACTTCGCCATGCCAAGCTTGGTCATCATGCCCTTGAAGAAGGCGTTGTCCTTCTGCATGACCTGACCGAACTCGGGGCCATCGGCATAGGCCCAGGTCAGGTTCATCTTGGCAAGCTGGTCGCGGAAGCCCTGGTCCTCAGCGGCTGCCTTGCTGGCGGTGCGCAGGGTTTCGACGACCGCGGCCGGGGTCTTCTTCGGCACGACGATGCCGCGCCAAGTGGCGACGGTCAGGTCGATGCCCTTCTCCTTCAGCGTGGGCACGTCGGGGAAGGCCTTCTGGCGCTGGTCGGCCATGACGGCCAGCATGCGCAGCTGGCCGGCGGCGAGCTGGCTCGACACCTCGGCCGGGCTGACCGAAACTGCCTCGATATGGCCGCCCAGCAGCGAGGTCACGGCCGGATTGGCGCCGTCGAAGGGCACATGGTTGAAGGTGGTGCCGGTCTTATCCGCCAGCGCTTCGGCCGCAAGGTGCCAGATGGCGCCGGTCCCGGAGTTGCCGATGCGCACCTTGCCGGGGTTGGTCTTGGCGTAGTCCAGGAACTCCTCGAAGGTCTTCCAGGGTGAGTCGGCCTTGACGGTGATCGCGCTCGGCTCCGCGTTCAGGCGGGCGACCGGGGTGAAATCGTCCACAGTGAAGCGGGCGACGCCCATATGCGGCAGCAGGGTGATCTCGACCGTGCCCATGCCGATCTTATAGCCGTCGGGACGGGCGGCCATGATCTCGGTTAGGCCGACGGCACCGCCGCCACCGGTCTTGTTGACCACGCCGATCGGTTGCGGCAGGTGCTTCTTCGCCGCGTCGGCGAAGGCGCGGGCGACAAGGTCGGTGCCGCCGCCTGCCGCGTAAGGGACGATCAGCTCGATCGGCTTCGTCGGATAGTCGGCGGCAAATGCCGTACCGGGCAGGGTCGCGCTGGCGGCGATCAGCACGCCCGCGGACAGGCCGACCGTCAGTGCACGGCGGGAAAGGCGAGTGGTGACCTTCATGGGATTCCCTCTGTGGTGCGCCGGCGTGTACGCCGGTCGTTGGGTGGTGAAAATGGAAAGCGAAGTCAGCGGCCGGCGGTCCCCTCCGCCCAAGCCTGGGCGAAGCGGGCGGCGCGGTCGGCCAGGTCCGTCACCGGCAGGCCGGGGCTGTAGAGGGCGGAGCCAAGGCCGAAGCCGGCCGCACCCGCCGCGCGATAGGGCTGCATGGTATCGGGCGTGATGCCGCCGACGGGGAGCAGCCGCACGCTGTGCGGAACCACCGCGCGCAGAGCCTTCACCACCGTCGGGGTGATCTGCTCCGCCGGGAACAGCTTCAACGCATCGGCGCCGGCGGCGAGCGCCGCGAAAGCCTCCGTCGCCGTGGCGATGCCGGGAACGCAGATCATCGACCGCGACTTGGCGGCGCGGATGACCGCGGTGTCCGCGTGTGGCATCACCACCAGATCGGCGCCGATGGCGGCCAACCGGTCGACCTGATCCAGCGCCAGGACCGTCCCGGCCCCGACCAGAGCATCCCGCGGCAGGGCGCGGCGGATGGCCTCGATGCTGTCGAACGGATCGGGCGAGTTCAGCGGCACCTCGATCAACCGGAAGCCGGCGTCATAGAGCGCATTGGCCGCAGGCACAGCCTCCACCGGGGTGAGGCCGCGCAGGATCGCGACCAGCGGCAGGGCGGCGAAGGCGGCATCGGCGCGGGCGGTAAGCGAAAGCTCTGTCATGGTGCGCTCTTGATGCTGGAGGGCGTGGCGGATGCGGAGGTCAGAAGTCCGGCCGCGGCGGCGAACTGGAACAGGCCACGAGGTGCGGTGTTGCCAAGTTGTGCGGCGGGCGTGGCGCCGAAGGCGGCAAGGCCGCGGCTGTAGCGGTGGCAAAGCGCTGGATCGCCGATCAGCAGCAGCGGCGTGCCGGCCGGCATTCCCGCCAGAAGAGCCAGTCCGGAGCGCAACTCGTGCCCGATCAGCAGGCCCGACAGGTAGTGGGCCAGCGCTTCCGACGGCAGGCGTTTGGTCAGCCCCAGCGTGCGGGTGGCGAACAGCTGATG
Source organism: Azospirillum sp. B2RO_4 (assembly GCF_051124815.1). NCBI lineage: Bacteria > Pseudomonadati > Pseudomonadota > Alphaproteobacteria > Rhodospirillales > Azospirillaceae > Azospirillum > Azospirillum sp. B2RO_4. Next base: position 430,307 of record NZ_CP118488.1, read on the forward strand.
CGGCAGGTCGCCCGGCCCGGCCGATTGCGCGGCCCGTATGCCGATGGAGAAGGCCGCCTCCTCATCCTCCGGCGTCGCGTCGACCCCGGCCGGCATCAGGCGGCCGAGCAGCGAGTGGGATTTCAGGACCGCGAACAGTTCGCCCGTCATGTAGGTGGAAAAGCCGGCGATGCGGCCGTCGGCGACCTGGACCCACTTTGAATGGGTGCCGGGCATTGCGACGCAGGCATTGCGTGCCCAACCGGCATTCTCGGCCAGCGCGCCGGCGATCTGGATCTCTTCACCCCGCATCACGTCGGGAATCGCCTTGTCGGAAACGGTGCCGTCGGGATCGTGCAGGACGCCCGGCGCGATCAGGATCCCGCGGCCGGCCGCCGTCTCGACCCATGCCGCCTTGTCGGCCAGCGTCGTCGCGTCGGCCGGCGTGGTGACATAGGGCGCCTCGACCCAACCCTGGGCGCTGCCGACCATGCCGCCGGCCACCACCGGCAGGGCAGGATGGGCGTCCAGCCAATCGCCGCACAGTCCGGTCAGTGCCGCATCGAAACCCGCGGCGCCGGGCTGCGGCAAGTTCTGGATGCCGTGCCCGTTCGACCGCTCCGCCAGAATGCGGGCGGAGCCGTCCAGCAGGAAGCCACGCAGGCTCGACGTGCCCCAATCCAGCGCGATCAGCGCAGGGCGGTGGGTGGTCGTTCCGGCAGAGGAGGTCACGGTGTGGTCCATCCCAGATCCTTGGATATTGCCTCGGCCGTCGCGCGGACCAGCGGTCCCAGCGTCGTCATGCGGACTTCGGGCATGTAGGGGACGGCGCTGGCGACGCTGACCGCCGCCACCACCAGATTCCGGCCGTCACGCACCGGTGCGGCGACGCAGCGGATGCCGAGTTCGTTCTCTTCCAGATCCATCGCCCAACCCTGGGCGACGTATCGGGTCAACTGTTCCTGGAACACCGGCCAGTCGGCCGGACGCGGCCGGCCGACTGGCGACTCTGCCGGGCAGGTCAGCGCATGGAGCGCCTGCCATCGCGCCGGCGGCATCCCCAGCATCAGCGCCTTGCCCAGTCCGGTCGAGGCGAGCGGCATGCGCTGTCCAGTGCGGGACCGCATTTCCAGCCCGCGGGTACCGGGAATCTTGTCGAGGTAGAACACCTCGCCATTCTCCTCGACGCCGAGATGGACGGTGTCGCCGGTGGTCTCGGCCAAGGCCTCGATGTGCGGGCGGGCGATGGCGACCAGCGGACGCTGCTCCAGCGCCTTCATGCCGAGTTGGATCAGTTTGGGACCCAGCAGATAACCCTTGTAGGGGATGTGGTGGAGATACCCCTCCGCCACCAGACTGGAGAGCATGCGGTTGGTGGTGCTGCGCGGGGTGCCGAGCCGCGCTGCGATCCCCTTCACATCGCCGATGCCTGCCGCCACGCATTCCAGCAGCGCAAGTCCGCGCAGCAGGGTCTGCGTTCCGGTGCCCTGGGTCTTTGCGGCGTCAGCCTCCTGCTCCGTCGCTGCCATCGCCGTGCTCATGGTTTGTTTGACTACCATTGATTTCTCCGATGCTGGCGCACGTATCGAAGTGTGTCAAATAATTTTGTATGATTCCAAATAGTGGGACATTTGTGGTGGCGGCGAACGGTCGCGGCTTCCTTCGGAGCGCTGCGAAACCCATGATCGCGCTTTCAAAATCCTGTCGTATCGGTCAGAAAAGGAAACATGCCGGGACCGGCGGACATGGTCCCCTACAAAACAGCAATCCTGGGAGAACCAACCATGCGTCTCACCGTCCTTTCCTTCGTCAGCGCGACGGCGCTGCTGGCCGGCTTCGGCACGGCGCAGGCCGACATCGTGATCGGACTCGGCACGGCGACCACGGGACCTGTGGCTGCGCTGGGCGAGCAGTCGGTGTATGGCGCCAAGCAGGCGGTCGCGGACATCAACGCCAAGGGCGGCGTGCTGGGCCAGAAGCTGGTGCTGAAGGTGGGCGACGATGCCTGCGACCCGCGGCAGGCGGTGGCTGTTGCCAACCAGTTCGTGCGCGATCAGGTCACGGCCGTGGTCGGCCATCTCTGCTCCGGCGCCAGCATCCCGGCGGCCGATGTCTATCAGGAGGAGGGCGTGGTGATGGTCAGCCCAACCGCCACTAACCCGCTGCTGACCGCCAAGGGCTATCCGACCATCTTCCGCGTCTGCGGTCGTGACGACCAGCAGGGCGTGGTTGCCGGCAACTATCTTGCCCAGCACTTCAAGGGCAAGAACATCGCGGTCCTGGACGACAAGCAGGCCTATGGCAAGGGGCTGGCCGACGTTGTGGTGGAGACACTGGAGAAGGCCGGCGGAAAGGTCGCCTATCGCGGTTCGGTCACGGCCGGTGAGAAGGACTTCTCGGCGCTGATCACCAGCCTGAAGGACAAGAACATCGATGCCGTCTATTACGGCGGTTACCATCCGGAACTGGGTCTGATCGTCCGTCAGGCGCAGGAGCAGGGGCTGAAGCCGCAGTTCATCGCCGGCGACGGCCTGAACAACCAGGAATACTGGTCGATCACCGGTCCGGCCGGCGAGGGCACGCTCTACACCGACAGCCCGTCGGCGGCCAGCGATCCCAAGGCGCAGGAACTGATCGCCTCCTTCAAGAAGGCTGGTCTGCCGGAACCGGGCAACTTCGCCTTCTACAGCTACGCCGCGGTCCAGGTCATCGCCGAGGGTCTGCAGAAGTCCGGCAGCGCCGACAGCGGCAAGCTGGCGAAGACCCTGCATGCCAACAGCTTCGACACCGTCGTCGGCCAGATCGAATTCGACAAGAAGGGTGACATCGTCAAGCCGAACTACGTCATGTATGTCTGGAGCAACGGTCAGCCCAAGATGATTGCCCAGAAGTAACGATGGTCTGGAGCCGGCCCGCTCTCAGGCATGGGCCGGCTCTTCTTTGCCTGTGAGTTCCGGTGTTGTCACGTATTTGCGGATGAAGTCTTCAACCGGCATCGGCCGGTCGAAGTAATATCCCTGGAAGATCGTGCAGCCGCGGTCTTCCAGGAAGTCCCGTTCGGCTGCCGTCTCCACCCCCTCCGCCACCGCCTTCAGGCCGAGCCGGCTGGAAATCGACAGCATCGTCTCCACCAGAACGGCATTGTGGCTGTTGCGGTCGACATCCTGAACGAAGGAGCGGTCGATCTTGATCTCTCCCACCGGCAGCCGCTTCAGATAGGACAGCGACGAGAAGCCGGTGCCGAAATCATCCAGCGAGAAGGAAATCCCGAAGGCTGCCAACTCCGACATCTTGGCGACGGTGTCGGCGCAGTCGCCGACGGCGATGCCCTCGGTGATCTCCAGCGTCAGGCGACGCGGATCGGTGCGGGTGGCGCGCAGGGCGCCGATGACGCCGGCGCAGAAAGTCTGCTGACGGAACTGGCGCGGGCTGATGTTGACCGACAGGTGGCAGTCGCTGCCGGCATCGGCCAGCCGGCGCAGCACGTGGCAGGCCTCCATCAGGATCCAGTCGCCCAGCGGCAGGATCAGGCCGGACTCCTCCGCCACCGCGATGAAGGCGCCGGGGGCGACGAAGCCGCGTTGCGGATGCTGCCAGCGGATCAGCGCCTCCGCCGCGACCAGCGTGCCGTCGGCCCGGGTCTGCGGCTGCAGGAACAGGGTGAACTCCCCGGCATCGACCGCCTTGCGCAGATCCTGCTGCAGCAGCAGACGGGCCTGGGCATCCACCAGCATGGCTGGGTCATAGTCGCGGATGGTGTTCCGTCCGCCGTCCTTGGCGGCATACATGGCGGTGTCCGCCTGTTTCAGCAGGTCCTCCACCGACTCGTCCGGCGTCTTGGGGAAGACCGTCAGGCCGATGCTGGCGAAGATGCTGTGTTCGCAGCGGTCGAGTTGGAAGGGCTGGGCCACCGCCAGCCGCAGCTTTTCCGCCACCCGCCGGGCAATCTCCGCCGCCTCGTCCGCCGCCGCACCCAGGTCGGGCAGCAGGATGACGAACTCGTCGCCGCTCAGCCGGCTGACCAGATCGCCCTTGCGCAGGGTGGCGTTCAGCCGCGCCGCCAGCTCGCGCAGCAGCATGTCGCCGACGATGTGGCCGCGGGCATCGTTCAGTCCCTTGAAGTCGTCGAGGTCGAGGAACATCAGCGCGCCATAGCGGCCGGTCTGGCGCGCCACCCGCAGATGGCCGTCAAGCTGTTCCAGCAGCAGGCGGCGGTTCGGCAGGTTGGTCAGCGGGTCGTAGAAAGCGAGATTTTCGATCTGCCGCTCCGCCCGCTTCCGTTCGGTGACGTCCATCACCACGGTCAGGTAGCCGCGTACCGAGCCGCCGCTGTCGCGCAGCATGCTGGTCAGGGTGGAAACGGATATGCGGGCGCCGTCCCTGCGCAGCCCGGTCCATTCGCCGGGCTCGGGCCGGCCGCTGTCGCAGGTGCGGGCGACCAGTGCTTCGAAACCCGCACGCACCGGCCGGCCGAGTTCCGCGGCGAGAGCGTCGGCATGGGCGCGCAGCTCGTCCCGGTCATACAGGCGCGGCAGGTCGGTGGTGCCGACCATCTCTTCGGCCGGATAGCCGAAGATGCGCTCCGCCTCGCGGTTGAAGACGCGGACGACGCCGTCCAGCGTGGTGGCGATGATGCCGCAGGCCGCGCTCTCCAGGATGCCGGTGTTCAGCGACAGGCTGTCCTTCAGCGCCTCTCGGCTGGCATAGGTCTCGGTCACGTCCTGAAAGACCATGACGACGCCGTGCAGCGTGCCGTCGCGGTCGCGGATGGGAGAGGCCATGTCGGCGATGTGGCTGCGGACGCCGCCGCGTGCCACCAGCACCGTGTGGTTGGCGAGCCCGACCATCTGGCCGTTCTCCAGCACCTGCTGGACCGGCACCGGCACCCGCTGTCCCGTCTCGGCATTCTCGATGTCGAACACCTCGGCAACCGGGCGGCCGACCGCTTCGGCCACCGTCCAGCCGGTCAGGCGTTCCGCCACCGGGTTCATCAGGGAAACGCGGCCGGCGGTGTCGGTGGCGATCAACCCGTCGCCGATCGACAGCAGTGTGACGCGCGCCTGTTCCTTCTCCCGCCACAGTTCGCTTTGGGAGCTGTGCAGGGCGTCATACGGGTGGTGCACGGCGGTGACGAAGACGGCCCGGTACAGGTACCAGTAGCCGATGACCTTGTAGATGTGTCCGGCCACATTGGCGAGGTCGTAGACGCTGAGATAGAGCGTGAAGCACATCTCGCTGATGGCGATGGCGACGGCGGCGATGACCAGGCGAGGGACGTCCAGCGTCTGTGTCTCGCGCCGGCGGCGGTGGAAAATCAGGGCGGCGCCGGCATAGAGAAATACCAGCGCATATTCGGCCGCCACCTTCAGCGGCGTCAGCCCTTCGCCGGGCAGATAGGTGCGCGGCAGCAGGTCCGGGTACCACAATATGGCGACGAACGCCGCGGCGGTCGCCAGCAGCACCCCGCCGATCAGCGGATAGCGCAGCGCCGCCGATCCCGGACGCCACGGCAGGGTTGCCGCCATCAGCAGGGAAACCGCCGCCATCGCCCGGGCGCCGAGCCAGAAGGCGATGGCCTTTTCCGGCCCCGACGGCGTCACGAAATCGGGCATCCCGGCATAGGACAGCAGATGACCGAAATCGAGCAGCGCCACCCCGAGGAATCCGGCGGACAAGGCCAGCAGGGCGGGCGGGGTGTCGGACGTGTGGGAATGCCAGCCGATGGCAAAGATCAGGGCGGCGACGGCGATGGCGAAGGTTTCGAAGAAGCTGTGCAGCGGCAGGTAATGCGCGATTTCCATCGCACCGGGTAGGCGTGCGGCCTGCAGGACCAGCAGGAAAGGAATGGAGAGGATGATGAGCGTTGCGATGGCGCCGGGCGGCTTCGTGCGACCCTGCAGCGCCCCCATGTTCGCTGGACCTGTTGAAGTCATTCCGTCCCCCCTGGCCGCTTGGTCTGTCGCCCGGCTCGCGGTGCTTATACCCCTTTTGCGTATATTAGAGCTTAACGGTATTGGCAGTCCATGCTCCGTCGCCTTCGGCCTTTCGGGAAGTTTGAAACACCGTGAAACATCCCTGAGGCGACTGTTCAATGTTCCATCCGCCCGGATCGGCGGGGGAGGTCGGGTCTTGGCGGATGTGGTGCATGCGGGCGGCCTTCTGGGTAGGGGAGGGGGAGCGCATTCTATCCCAGCCGGTGAAGGCGTGTGGGCGCGGCAGAGAAAATCCTCTGCAAGCGACTGTAAGATAAAGATTAATGACGTTTGTCCGGCGGTGGCCGCATGTCGTCGATCCGGTGCCGGTCGGCCATATGGGGGAGCGGCGACAGGCCGATTGCCGGTGGAGGATTCCGCCCTTATCCTCGACCGGGTCGGGCCTGTCGACCAATTGGGAAGGGCAATCGGGAAGGAAACCGCATGTTCATCGCGATGAACCGTTTCAAGGTGCGCCACGGGGCCGAGCAGGAGTTCGAGGCGGTCTGGCTGAACCGCGAGGTCCATCTGCACAAGGTGCCGGGCTTCGTCGAGTTCCACATGCTGCGCGGCCCCGACCGCGAGGAGTACCGGCTCTATTCCTCCCACACCGTGTGGGAGTCGGAAGCCGCCTTCCAGGACTGGACGCGGTCGGAGGCCTTCCGCAATGCCCATGGCAATGCCGGCGCCCGCAAGCCGCTGTATGTCGGGCCGCCGGAATTCGAGGGGTTCGAGGTGATCCAGACCGTGCCGCGCGATCCGAACGCCTGAACACGAAACACCGATCGTCGGGAGGAAGACCCATGCTGGAGCTGGTGATCGAGCAGCGCCGAAAGAGCCTTGGCGGATTCGAAGTGGGGCGGATCCTGCCCTTCGTTCAGCGGCGGATGGTCGGCCCCTTCGTCTTCTTCGACCATATGGGGCCGGTCGACTTCGAGCCGGGCCTTCCCCGCGACGTCGACGTGCGCCCCCACCCGCACATTGGACTATCGACCGTCACCTACCTGTTCGAGGGCGAGATCATGCACCGCGACAGCGTGGGCTCGGAACAGGCGATCCGGCCGGGGGAGGTCAACTGGATGACCGCCGGGCGCGGCATCACCCATTCCGAACGCTTCGAGCGCGCCCGGATGGAAGGCGGGCGGATGCACGGCATTCAGGCCTGGGTCGCCCTGCCCGAGGCGGACGAGGAAACCGATCCGGCCTTCACGCATTACGGCACCGGCGACCTGCCGGTCTTCGAGGAGGGCGGTGTCCGCGGCCGGCTGGTGGCGGGCGATGCCTTCGGCGCCAAGGCGGGGGTGAAGACCCATTCGCCGCTGTTCTACATCCACTGGGACCTCGCCCCCGGTGTCCGCGTGTCCTTGCCGGAAGACGAATGGGAGCGCGCGGCCTATGTGGTGGCGGGAAGTGTGGAGGCCGAGGGTCAGCGTGTCGAAGCCGGTCGGATGATCGTCTTCGCCCCCGGCCAGCCGGCGCTGCTGACCGCCGTTACGCAGTCCATCGTGATGGCGATCGGCGGCGAACCGCTGGGTCAGCGCTTCATCGACTGGAACTTCGTGTCGTCGTCGAAGGAGCGCATCGAACAGGCCAAGGCCGACTGGCGGGCCGGCCGGATGAAGCTGCCGGATCTGGACGACGGCGAGTTCATCCCGCTGCCGGAGATGCCGAAGCCGGCCAATCCGATGTCGTGAGGGGGTATTGGATTTCCCTCTCAACTCTCCCTCTCCCCCCTGGGGAGAGGGTCGGGGTGAGGGGGACGCATCGGGTGGATTCTGTGAGGACCGGGCGGTGAGCGACTCTTGAAAAACCTCGCCTCGCGCCCCCCTCACCCTAACCCTCTCCCCGGGGGGGAGAGGGCACTGTCTCCTGTCCCCTTAAGGCTGTTCAAACGTGGAAGCTCTCGCCGCAGCCGCAGCGGCCCTTCTCGTTGGGGTTCTTGAAGACGAAGCCGGTCTGGAACTTGTCGTCGACGTAGTCCATCTCGCTGCCGATCAGGAACATAACGGCGGCCGGGTCGATCAGGATGGTGACGCCCTTGTCCTCCACCACCTCGTCGAACTTCATCTTCTCCTTGGCATACTGAACGTCGTAGCTGAGGCCGGAGCAGCCGCGCGCCTTCACGCCGATGCGCAGGCCGACCATGTCGTCGGTGGCCTTGGACATCAGCGCCTTGACGCGCTCCGCGGCGGCGTCGGTGATCGTGAGCGCCTTGGGCAGGGAACGGGCCATGGTGACGGTCTCCTAATACGGCTCAGAACATATCCAGTTGCAGGCGGGCTTCCTCGGACATCATGCCCTGGTGCCACGGGGGCTCCCACACCAGCTCGATCTTGACCTCGTTGACGTCCTCGACGCCCAGCACGGCCTGACGCACCTGCTCGGGCAGTTCGCCGGCCACCGGACACATGGGGCTGGTCAGCGTCATATCAATCTCGACATTGTGCTGGCCATCCATGTCCACACGGTAGATCAGGCCCAGTTCCCAGATATCGACCGGGATTTCGGGGTCGTAGCAGGTCTTGATGGCCGCCACGACGCGATCCATGATCTCCTCCCGCGGGTCGTAACCCTCGGGCGGCTTCGGCATCGGCGCGAAGTCCTTGGACTCGGAGTCCTCGGTCGCCCGGGGTTCGCTCGCGGTCTGGGCCTTCAACTGCGCCTCGGCCTCGGCCGGGTTCGGGGCAATCGGGCGCTGCGTCAGGGTTTCATCGGGCATTTCGATCCCCCTTCCCTCAAAACTGGTCGCTGGAGGCCGCAGCCTCGCCATGGAGCGCGGCGTTCATCGCGTGCCAAGCCAGCGTCGCGCACTTCACCCGCACCGGGAACTGGCGCACGCCGGACATCACCATCAGCTTTTCCATGGTCTCGTCATCGACACCCTCGGGGATGTCGGGCTCGTCCTGGGTGCACAGCTCGTGGAAGGCGTGGAACAGCTTTTCCGCCTCGGCCGCGCTCTTGCCGCGCACCAGCTCCGTCATCATCGAGGCGCTGGCGGTGGAGATGGCGCAGCCGCGGCCCTGGAAGGCCACGTCGTCCACCACCCCGTCCTTCAGGGTCAGATAGACCATGAAGCGGTCGCCGCACATCGGGTTCTCGCCCTTCGCCTCGCGATTGGCGTCGTCGGGATGGCGGAAGTTGCGGGGATTCTTGCCGTGGTCCAGGATCACTTCCTGATACAGCTCGCGCAGATCGTCCATCATGCTCCGAAGAACTCCTTGACCGCCTGGAGGGACTGGACGAGGGCGTCGGCTTCCTCCCGGGTGTTGTACAGGCCGAAAGAGGCGCGGACGGTCGGTCCGACGTCGAACCGCTCGGCCAGCGGCTCGGCGCAATGGCGGCCGACGCGCACGGCGACGCCATACTGGTCGACGATGGTGCCGACGTCGTGCGGATGGACGCCCTCCAGCGCGAAGGAGATGATCGGTCCCTTGCCGGGCGCGGTGCCGACGATGCGCAGCCCGTCGATCTGCGACAGCTGCTGGGTGGCGTATTGCAGCAGGTCGTGCTCGTGCGCGGCGATGGCGTCGCGGCCGAGAGCCTCGACATAGTCGATGGCCGCACCCAGACCGATGACCTCGGTGATCGGCGGCGTGCCGGCCTCGAAGCGCGACGGCGGCGCCTTGAAGGTGGTGCCTTCGAAGCTGACGCTTTCAATCATGTCGCCGCCGCCCTGGTAGGGGGGCATCTTCTTCAGCAGGTCGTACTTGCCGTACAGCACGCCGAGACCGGTCGGTCCATAGAGCTTGTGCGCGGTGAAGACGTAGAAATCGGCGTCGATGTCCTGCACGTCCACCGTGCCATGCACCACCGCCTGGCTGCCGTCGAACAGCACCGGGACGCCGCGCTCATGCGCCAGCCTGGCAATGGTCTTGGCCGGGGTGACGGTTCCCAGCACGTTGGAGCAATGGGTGATCGCCACCAGCTTCGTGCGGTCGGACAGCAGATCCTTGTAGGCGTCCATGTCGAGGACGCCGTCCTCGTCGCAGGGCACGACCTTGATGACGATCTTCTTCTCGGCTTGGAGCAGCTGCCACGGAACGATGTTCGCGTGGTGCTCCATGATCGACAGGATGACCTCGTCGCCTTCGTTGAGGAAGGTCCGGCCATAGCTGCTGGCCACGAGGTTGATCGCCTCGGTCGAACTGCGGGTGAAGACGATGCAGCGGTCGCTGGGCGCGTTCAGGAAGCGCGCGACCTTGGCACGTACCGCCTCGAACTGGTCGGTGGCGGTCTGCGACAGGAAATGGACGCCGCGATGGATGTTGGAATAGTCCTCCTCCAGAAAGCGGGTCATGGCCTGGATGACCTGACGCGGCTTCTGGGCGGACGCCCCGCTGTCCAGATAGACCAGCGGCTTGCCGGGCTTTCCCTTCCTGGCGTGGACGTTGCGGGCGAGGATGGGGAAATCCTCCCGCACCCGCTGCACGTCGTAGGCTTGGTTCAGGATGGCATCGGACATGGTTACTTCTGCTCCTCCAGCCAGCCGGCGATGATTCCCTGGAAGGCGTCGCGGATCGACTCCTCGGCGATCTCCTCAAGGGATTCCGACAGGAATGCGCCGATCAGCAGACCTTGGGCGGTGTCGCGGTCGATGCCGCGGGCGCGCAGGTAGAAAAGAGCGTCGTCGTCCAGCTCGCCCGCCGTGCAGCCGTGGCTGCACTTCACGTCGTCGGCATGGATTTCCAGTTCCGGCTTGCTGTCGATCTCGGCGCCGTCGGACAGCAGCAGGGCGCGGTTCAGCTGATAGCCGTCGGTCTTCTGCGCGTCCGGGCAGACGGTGATCTTGCCCTGGAACACCGCGCGCGCCGTGTCGTCGATGACGCCCTTGTAGACCTCGCGGCTGGTGCCGTTGGGCTGGGCGTGGACGATCAGCGTGGTGGTGTCGGCATGCTGGGTGCCGCGCACCAGATAGCCGCCGCTGACATGCGTCCGCGCCTCGGTGCCGTCGAGGCGGCTGACCACTTCGTTGCGCGACAGCTTCGCGCCCGTCGTCAGGATGAAGTTGTCGTAGCAGCCGCCGGTCGCCACCGTCGCCGCGATGTGCGACAGGTGGATGGCGCCGGTGCCCTCACGCTGCGACTTGTAATGGTGCAGGGTGGCGCCTTCGCCGACGAACACCTCGGTGACGTGGTTCGACAGCGTGGTGCCGGCGCCGCGGCCGACATGGTGTTCGACCACCACCGCCTTCGACCCGGCCTCGGCGATCAGCAGCATGCGCGGATGGCAGGTGGTCGCCTGCGATTCCGAACCGACGGAAACGAAGACAAGCTCGATGGGCCGGTCGACCTGGACGTTCGCCGGCACATGCAGGACCGCGCCGTCGGCGAGGTAGGCGCTGTTCAGCGCCACCAGCGGACGGTCGTCTGCCGCCGCGAGGCGGCCGAGGTGGTCGGCCAGCAGGCCGGAATGGGTGGTCAGCGCGGCGTCGAGGCTCAGCAGATCGACACGCGGCGGCAGCCCGTCGACCGACGACAGGTCGGCGCGGAAGCGGCCGTCGACGAAGACCATGCGCGGGCCGTCCTGCCCCTCGGCCCGCACGGTCGGCAGCAGGTCGATCGCGGCGGCGGCGGGAGCGGCCGGCTGGAAGGTCAGCTTGGCGAGATCGCGCAGGTTGGTGTAGCGCCAGCTCTCGTTCCTGATCGTCGGCAGGCCGACGGCGGCGAAGCGCTCACGCCCGGCGGTGCGCAGCTCGTTCAGCCAGGACAGCCCGCTGCCGGGCAGGCCGGAGCCCATCTGGTCGAGCGGCGCCAGGAAGGCCGGCGCCGTCGCCGGATCGGCGCCGCGCGTCGAGTAGGTCATCGGGTGAAGGGGGGAGGGGTGCTGCGCCGTCATCACGCCGCCTCGCTCGCGCCGAAGTCGCGGTAGCCGTTCTTTTCAAGCTCCAGCGCCAGTTCCTTGCCGCCCGACTTCACGATGCGGCCGGCGGCCAGCACATGGACATGGTCGGGAACGATGTAGTCGAGCAGGCGCTGATAGTGGGTGATGACCAGCATCGAGCGGTCGGGCGAGCGCAGGGCATTGACGCCCTCGGCCACGATCTTCAGCGCGTCGATGTCGAGGCCGCTGTCGGTCTCGTCGAGGATGGCGAATTTCGGCTCCAGCACCGCCATCTGCAGCGTCTCGTTCCGCTTCTTCTCACCGCCGGAGAAGCCGACATTGACCGCGCGCTTCAGCATCTCGTCGCTCATGCCGAGCGCCTTGGTCTTCTCGCGGATCAGCTTCAGGAACTGCATGGCGTCCAGCTCCTTCTCGCCGCGATATTTGCGGATGGCGTTGATCGCGGTCTTGAGGAAGGTGGTGTTGCCGACGCCGGGGATTTCGACCGGATACTGGAAGGCCAGGAAGACGCCCTCCGCCGCCCGCTCTTCCGGCTCCATCGCCAGCAGGTCCTTGCCGTAATAGGTGACCGAGCCTTCCGTGACCTCGTAGCCGTCGCGGCCGGCCAGGACGTAGGACATCGTGCTCTTGCCGGCGCCGTTCGGCCCCATGATGGCATGGACTTCGCCCGGGCGGATGGTCAGGTCGACGCCCTTGAGGATTTCCTTGCCGTCCACGGTGGCGTGCAGGTTCTTGATTTCGATCATCGTCTTCGCCTCGTTGTCTTCTTCAGGCCGCCGGCACGTCCGGTTCCGAGCGTTCTCTTGCTAAATCCACACCATCATTTGGTCGGACGTCATCCCCGCGAAGGCGGGGATCCAGGCGTCCCGGTGAGTGCATCCTGGCCCAAGTCTGGATCCCCGCCTTCGCGGGGATGACGTGGCCTAATCAGGAACTCGCCTATGCGTTCAACCTCTCATAAAGATCCGCCCAGTCAGGGTTGTGTTCCTCGATCAGACGGATCTTCCAGTCCCGGTTCCACTTCTTCAGCCTCTTCTCGCGTGTGATGGCCTCCTCGGCAGTGGCATAGGGCTCCAGATAGACAAGGCGCTTCACACCATATCGCTCCGTAAAGCCCGGAATGATGCCATCCCGGTGTTCCATCATCCGGCGTCCGAGGTTCGACGTGACACCGACATACAAGGTTCCATTTCTTTGGCTTGCCAGGATGTAGACGAAGAACCGCTCCTCCATCCCGATAACCCCTTCTCTCCACTACCCGTCATCCCCGCCTTCGCGGGGATGACGCTCCCATGGACTGCAGCTTTCCTAGCCCACGCTGCCTTCCAGGCTGATGCCCACCAGCTTCTGCGCCTCCACGGCGAATTCCATGGGGAGTTCCTTCAGGACCTCCTTGCAGAAGCCGTTGACGATCAGGGACACCGCGTCCTCCTCCGAGATGCCGCGCTGGCGGCAGTAGAAGAGTTGGTCCTCGCTGATCTTCGCCGTCGTCGCCTCATGCTCGATGCGGGCGGAACGGTTGCGGCTCTCGATGTAGGGGACCGTGTGGGCGCCGCACTTGTCGCCGATCAGCAGGCTGTCGCACTGGGTGTGGTTGCGCGCGCCTTCCGCTCTGGGCAGGATCTTCACCAGCCCGCGGTAGGTCTGCTGCGCCTTGCCGGCCGAGATGCCCTTGGACACGATGGTCGACCGGGTGTTCTTGCCAATGTGGATCATCTTGGTGCCGGTATCGGCCTGCTGGAAGTTGTTGGTGATGGCGACCGAATAGAACTCGCCCACCGAATTGTCGCCCTGCAGGATGCAGCTCGGATACTTCCAGGTGATCGCCGAGCCGGTTTCGACCTGCGTCCAGGAGATTTTGGAGTTCCTGCCGCGGCAGGCGCCCCGCTTGGTGACGAAGTTGTAGATGCCGCCGACGCCTTCGGCATTCCCCGGATACCAGTTCTGGACCGTCGAGTACTTGATGGTCGCGTCGTCCAGCGCCACCAGTTCGACCACGGCGGCGTGCAGCTGGTTCTCGTCGCGCTGGGGCGCGGTGCAGCCTTCCAGATAGCTGACGTAGGCGCCCTCGTCGGCGATGATCAGCGTCCGCTCGAACTGGCCGGTGTTGGCCTGGTTGATGCGGAAATAGGTCGACAGCTCCATCGGGCAGCGCACGCCCTTGGGGATGTAGACGAAGCTGCCGTCGGTGAAGACCGCGCAATTCAGCGTCGCATAATAGTTGTCGGTGTAGGGCACCACCGAGCCGAGATACTTCTTCACGAGATCCGGGTGCTTCTGCACCGCCTCGGAGATCGCGCAGAAGATGATGCCCATCTCCTCCAGCTTCGCCTTGAAGGTGGTGGCGACGGACACGCTGTCGAACACGGCGTCCACGGCGATCGCCGGGCTCTTGCCCTCCGACCCCTCGACGCCGGCCAGGATCTCCTGCTCACGCAGCGGGATGCCCAGCTTCTCGTAGGTCTTCAGCAGTTCGGGATCGACCTCGTCCAGCGACTTCGGCCCGGCCTTCTTCTTCGGCGCGGCATAGTAATGCGCGTCCTGATAGTCGATGGGCGGGAAGCTGACGGCGGCCCACTGCGGCTCCTCCATCGTCTGCCAGACGCGGAAAGCCTTCAGGCGCCATTCCAGCAGCCACTCCGGCTCCTCCTTCTTGGCGGAGATGAAGCGGACGATGTCCTCGTTCAGGCCCTTGGGCGCGACGTCGGATTCGATGTCGGTCGTGAAGCCGTACTTGTACTTCTGCTCCGTGACGGCGCGGACCTGCTCGACGGTTTCCGGTTGGGCGGCCATGGCTTTGCCTCGTCCTTCTCAAGAATGCTGTTCGGTTCGCGCCGTTCAGTGCGCAGGGCGGGCCGGCTGGGCGGCTGTGGAAGTCGTTGCGGCCGACGGCGCCGGGAAGGTGATCGGGGCCATCATGTCGGCCAGCGTCACCTCCTCCAGCGCGCCGCGAATGGCGCGGTTCACCTTTTCCCAACCGCCGCGCATGGGGCAAAGTTGCTCCACCCCGCATTGGCTGTCGGCACCGTCGACGCAGGCGGTCAGCGCGATGGGACCGTCGAGCGCCGTGATGATTTCCGCGATGGAGATTGCATCGGCCGCCCGGCTCAGCGCATAACCGCCGGCGGCGCCGCGTTGCGAGGTAGTGAGCCCCGCCGGCGTCATCGCCTTCATCAGCTTGGCGACGGTGGGGGCGGGAACGCCGGTGCGGTCGGCCAGATGGGCGACGGTGTGGACCGCGCCGACCTGGCGCGCCATCTCGCTCAACACGACGATGGCATAGTCGGTCAGCTTGCTCAGCCGGATCATGCCCGCACCCCGTTTCACCCCGGTTTCGAATACAGGACCAATTTAGTCCTGATTGCTCCGGGGGGCAAGGGGCGTTTGTCGATTAAAATGCAGGGTTTCTGCCGGTTGGCGAGCGTGCATGGCTGATGCGCCGGCAATACCCGCCAACGCTGCTTGGTTATAGCGCCGCTCCCGTCACCACGCTACAGCGAAGCTGCCGTCGGCGAGGGGTGGTGCGGCGGTTTGCCGCAGATTGAGCCATGCCCCGAATGCGGAAAACCCCGCGCCGGTGGGGCGCGGGGTTGGTCCGGCGAAGTCCGGGCTGGTGGTCAGCCGGGCTTCTTCACTTCCGCGCGGGCGGCGTCGGTGGCGTCCGACACGACATCGTGCAGGTCTTCCTTCACCGACTCGACCACCGTGTCCGCGGCCGCCTGGGCGGCGCGGGTGCCGCGGTCCAGCGCGTCCATGGCGATGGTCTTGGCGCGCTCGGTCGCCTCGTCGGCATAGTCGCCGACCCACTGCTTCTCGTAGCGGGTGCCCGGCAGGGCGGCGCCGATGGCGGCACCCAGCGCCACGCCCATGGCGCCGGCGACGATGGGGTGATCCTCCACGAGGTCCCAGAAGCCGGTCGACATGTCATGCGCGCGGTGGCGCAGGTGTTCGCGCGACGGCGCCATGGAGGACAGGCGCGACATGCCGCGGCTGGCGTAGCTCTGCGACTGGCGCGGGGTATGGATATCGCCACCGCCAGTCACATCGTCGTTGTGCGAACCGCCCATCACGCCCTTGACGGTGCCCGACGCGCTGTCGTAGGCGGAGCCGACCGCGCCCGAGGCGCTGTCATAGGCGGAGCTGGCGGCGTGGCGGACGCTGTCGGTGGCGTCGCTCAGCGATTCGCGGGCGTAATCCACGGCGTCGCCCATGCGGTGGCGGGCGTTGCGGACGGTGCTGGACCGGGCGATGCGGCGGTCATAGCCGGTGCTGGACAGGGCGAGCCAGCCGAGCCCGATGCCGACGAGGGCCAGCGGGATCGGATTGCTGGTCATGCTGTCCAGAACCGAGCCCGACGGGCGGGACTGCGACTGCCGATGATGGACGGTCTGGCCGCTCTCATAGCGGTCGGACGGTTGCGAGGGCGAATAGGTGTGCTTCATGGAATTCTCCATCAGGGATTGGGGAGACCACCGAGCCAATCTGTCGCGCAGACGGGAGCTGCGGTCGCGCAGCGCCTCGACGGTGCCGCCGATGCGCGCGCGGCTGGCGCGGATGTCGCCCTCCAGGGCGTCGAGATCCTGCGGATTACGAACGTCGTCCGTCATCGGCCGGCCCCTCAGCGGGCAAGCTGGGACTTGGCCCAGCGCTTGTCCTCGTCCAGCGTGTTGATCGTGCGGCGGGGGCGCAGGTTGGCGGGGCTCAGCCGGTTCTTGCCGACATAGGCCAGGATGCTGCCGACCAGCAGAACCACCACGCCGACGATCAGCGCGGACAGCCACGGGGCCAGGACGTTGGACAGGCCGAGAACCGCGGAGGCAAGCAGGACCAGCACGCCGGCGAAGGCGATCAGTCCGCCGACGGCGATGAAGGCCACGCCGCCGGC
Organism: Azospirillum sp. B2RO_4; assembly: GCF_051124815.1. Classification (NCBI taxonomy): domain Bacteria; kingdom Pseudomonadati; phylum Pseudomonadota; class Alphaproteobacteria; order Rhodospirillales; family Azospirillaceae; genus Azospirillum; species Azospirillum sp. B2RO_4. The sequence continues at coordinate 446,984 of NZ_CP118488.1, forward strand.
CGCCTCGGAGGCCTTGTCGGTCAGCTCGGCCTTCGCCAGCGCGATCTCGGATCGGGCAAGGTTGGCGGATTCGCGGGCGAGATCGGCGAACAGGCCGGCGAGCGGCCGGTCCTGCCGCGGATCCCGCGGCTCGTCATAGCGGTTCTCGGCGGCGCTCATGGACGCTGTCCCTGCGGCTTGGAGGTGGAGGAGGTCCCGCCCGGCGTGCCGACGCCGCCGGTGGTGCCGGAGTTCATCGTGCTGCCGGCACTGCCGGTCGTCCCGGAAGTGCCGCCGGGGGTACCGACCGTGCTGGTGCCGAGCGCCGTGTCGGGCGAGGGCCCGGTGCCGCGGCCGGTGACGGAGGCCGGGGCGGTGGACAGCGGCATGCCGATGCGGCCGGCCGACGGATTCGGCTCACCCAGCCGCTCCGACGCGCGCTCCGACTCCATACGTCCGGTCAGGTTGCCGGTGTTGACGCTGGAGGTGCCGGTGGTCGGGGTATCAGCGCTGCGCGACGGGATGGATCGGCTGACGGGCTCGCCGATGCCGCCGGCCATGCCGCGGCTGGGGCCGGAGCCGCGACTGGCATCGTAGGCCGAACCGCGCGCTGTGCGCACGGACTGCGACGGGTGGCTATTCCCGCGCAGCGACGTCGAGGCGCGATGCATCCGCCGCTCGCCGGAGCTTTTGATGAAGCGCGCGGCAAGGAAGCCGACGGCGAAGGCAGCGCCGATGAACACCTCGGGCTGGCGGCGGGCGAAGCCCTCGACCTCGCCGACGATGTCGTCGACATTGGCGTCGCGCAGCATGTCGGCGACCCGCTCGACGCGGCTGGCCGCCTGCTCGGCGTAATCGGCGACAACGCCGCCGTTCTCCTCGTTCAACTGCTCGGCGGCCTTGTGCAGGGCGTTGGCGACCCCGCCCAACTGGTCGGCGGCGCGGCCGGTCTGCTGTTCCAGCAGCGAGCGGATGCGGCCCTGGGCATTGCCCAGCGTCTCCCGACCGGTGGCCATCGCTTCGTCGGCGGCGCGGTTGACGGTCTGCTTGATATCCTCGACGCCGCTGCGTCCGCCCGACATTGTGTTGCCGTTGGTGGAGCTGCCGGCAGTCGAACTTCCGGTGGTGGAGCCGGCCGGGTTCGATCCGCCGGTGCCGGTCATGTCGCGGTTCGGCATCTTGTCTTTCCTCCTCGGGAATTCCGGTATTCCGCGGCTCCGCGCCAGCGGCATCAAACCGCCCGTTGCGGAATCGGGTGTCGGGAAGGGAAACACCAGCCAAGCCTTCGGGGTTCCACGCAGGCGATGCGCGAAATGGACAGTCACCACCAATGTGCTAAACTTTGCCGGGAATATCCTGGTGCGGCCCGGCCGGAGGGTGGCGGCATGAGCGTTTTCAGCGTGGTGGCCGACGGACAGGCCGGACTTTTTCGGCTGCAGCAGGCGAAGAAGCCGTGGGAAAAGGACCTTCAGGCGAAGGACGGCCATGGGCAGCTCACCCAAAAGGCGGAGCGGGCTCAGGCGCTGACCCAGCCGCTCGCCAAGTGGCAGAGCGACCATGCCTCCGCCAAGGCCGCGCTGGAGGAAGCGAGGCGGGTCGGCGGGCCCAAGGAGGCTGCCGCCGCCCGGCTGGAGCAGGTCGAACGCAAGATCGAACAGCTGAAGCTGGCGATGCGCTTCGCCCAGGGCGATCCGCAGAAGCTGGCGTCCCTGGCGCGGGAGGCGGCGCTGCTGGCACGGGAGGCCGGGCGTGCCGCCAAGGAATATGGCGCGGGCATCAAGGCCGCGGCCGAGATGGGGCTTCCGGGTGATGCCAGTGCCGCCACCGGCGGATCAATGCTGTCGTCGGAGACGACGATCACCCGCAGCACCACCAGCCTGACCCTGCAGCAGACCGAAGTGACGCTGACCATCGGCATTTCGACGGGGGATGGATCCACGGCGGAAGGTGCCGCCGATCTGATGGCGGCCGACGCCGGAGCGGAGGCGGACAGTGCGGCCGGGATGGCGGCGCAGGTCGGGACGCTGCCCGACGACATCGCACGGCTGGTGGAGGATGTGCTGTCCGGTTTGGGTGGGGGCGGTTTGGGCGGCGGCGGGTTGGCGGCGGCCGATCCTGCATCCAACGCCACCGCCGGCACCGGCGGCCGCAGCGCGATGATCCAGCAGCTGATGTCCGACAACGCCATGAAGATGTCGCGCTATCGCGAGGCGGACGCCTTCGGCCAGCGGGTGGAAGGGGTGCTCGCCACCTCCAAGCGCATCATCGGCGAGGCCAAGGCAGCCAATATGCTGGATGAGTCGGAAAAGCGTCGGCGTGAGCGGCGGGAGGGCTTCAAGGCCGACGACAAGATGGTGGAAGCGGCACAGAAGGAGGTCAACGCTCTGCGCGCCGCAGCGTTCGGGTCCAGCAAGGAGCTTGGTGTGGCCGGATTGCTCGGCAGCGATGCGGAGAGCGCGGCGATGCCGGTCTTGTTGTCGGCCGCCGGTTCGGGGGCCGCCGATTCGGGCGCTCAGCCGGCCGCGGCGCTGAATCTGCTGGCCTGACCGCGGCTGAGCGGCATAGGCCGCCTGCTACCATTTCTCCATACGCTGCGGTGCGACATTGTGTTGACCGGGTCAATCGGAAGACGCGATAACCGATGAACCAAGACTCCCGGAGAGGAGTCTGCGAACCGAGCGCAAGAGAATGGGACACGCAACGAGATGAGCAACTGGATCCGCCGTGGCGGCCTCGAAATCGCCCAACCGCTGTACGACTTCATCAATGACGAGGCGCTGCCGGGGACCGGTGTCGACGCCGACCGTCTCTGGACCGGCCTCGACCAGCTCCTGCACGAGCTGGCGCCGCGCAACAAGGCTCTGCTCGACAAGCGCGACAGCCTGCAGGAACAGATCGACGCGTGGCACACCGCCCGCCGCGGCAAGGTCTTCGATCAGGCCGAATACGAATCCTTCCTGCGCGAGATCGGCTATCTGGTGCCGGAGGGCGGCGACTTCGCCGTCGGCACCGGCAATGTCGATCCGGAAATCGCCTATCTCGCCGGCCCGCAGCTGGTGGTGCCCATCACCAACGCCCGCTATGCCCTGAACGCCGCCAACGCGCGCTGGGGCAGCCTGTACGATGCGCTGTACGGCACCGATGCCATTCCCGGCACCCCGGCGGCCGGCGGCTATGATGCCGCCCGCGGCGCGCAGGTGATCGCCTGGGCCCGCAAGTTCCTGGACGACAGCGTTCCGCTGGCCGAGAGCAGCCATGCCGACGCCACTGCTTACGCGGTCGAGGGCGACACGCTGGCGGTGACGCTGAAGAGCGGCGGCAAGACCGGCCTGAAGGACAAGGCCGCCTTCGTCGGCTGGCAGGGCGAGGCGTCGGCGCCGTCGGCGGTGCTGCTGGTCCAGAACGGCACCCACATCGAAATCCGCATCGACCGCAACAGCGTGATCGGCAAGGACGACGCGGCCGGCGTCGCCGACGTGGTGCTGGAAGCGGCGTTGTCGACCATCCAGGACTGCGAGGATTCCGTCGCCGCCGTGGATGCGGAGGACAAGGTCGTCGCCTACCGCAACTGGCTGGGCCTGATGAAGGGCACGCTGGAGGCCAGCTTCCCCAAGGGCGACAAGACCGTCGTCCGCAAGCTGAACCCCGACCGCGTCTACACCACGCCGACCGGCAGCGTCACCCTGCATGGCCGCAGCCTGCTGCTGGTCCGCAACGTCGGCCACCTGATGACCATCGACATGGTCAAGCTGTCCGACGGCAGCGAGGCGCCGGAAGGCATCCTCGACGGCGTGTTCACTTCGTTGATCGCGCTGCACGATCTGAAGGCCGAGGGTGGTCTGCGCAACAGCCGCGCCGGCTCGGTCTACATCGTGAAGCCGAAGATGCACGGGCCGGAAGAGGTCGCCTTCGCCGACGAGCTGTTCGGCCGTGTCGAGGACCTGCTGGGCATGGCCCGCAACACCCTCAAGGTCGGCATCATGGACGAGGAGCGCCGCACCAGCGTCAACCTCAAGGAGTGCATCCGCGCCGCCAAGGACCGCGTGGTGTTCATCAACACCGGCTTCCTGGACCGCACCGGCGACGAGATCCACACCTCGATGGAGGCCGGCCCGGTCGTCCGCAAGGCGGCGATGAAGGCCACCAAGTGGATCTCGGCCTATGAGGACAACAATGTCGATGTCGGCCTGCGCGCCGGGCTGAAGGGCCGCGCCCAGATCGGCAAGGGCATGTGGGCGATGCCCGACCTGATGGCCGACATGCTGGTCGCCAAGATCGGGCACCCGAAGGCCGGCGCCAACACCGCCTGGGTCCCGTCGCCGACCGCCGCCACCCTGCACGCCACCCATTATCACGCCGTGAACGTGGCCGAGGTGCAGGACCAGCTTGCCAAGCGGCAGGCCGCTGCCCTGTCCGACATCCTGACCATCCCGCTCGCCGACCGCCCCAACTGGTCGGAGGACGAGATCCGGCAGGAGCTGGAGAACAACGCCCAGGGCATCCTCGGCTATGTGGTGCGCTGGATCGACCAGGGCGTCGGCTGCTCCAAGGTGCCGGACATCCATGACGTTGGGCTGATGGAAGACCGCGCCACCCTGCGCATCTCCAGCCAGCACATCGCCAACTGGCTGCATCACGGCATCTGCACCGAGGCGCAGGTGATGGAAGTCATGAAGCGCATGGCCGCCGTCGTCGACAAGCAGAATGCCGGCGACCCGCTGTACAAGCCGATGGCCGGCAACTTCGACGGCAGCATCGCCTTCCAGGCGGCGTGCGATCTGGTGTTCAAGGGCCGCGTCCAGCCGAACGGCTACACCGAGCCGGTCCTGCATGCGCGCCGCCGTCAGGTGAAGGCGGCGGATAGAGTTTGATGAGGCTAGCTTTATAGGACTAAGCCCCCGCCTTCGATTAAGGCGGGGGCTTAAAGATTAGAGTGAATCAACGACCGGCTTGAGCTAACGCATTGCGAAACGTCTTTGCCAATAAAGTTGGATATTGCATATAAAGATAATTTGCAAGAAATGCTGGAGCGACGATCAAGTAAATTTTTTCTTCTTGCGTGCTCGAGCTTTTAGAGATCGCCTTTGCGCACGTGTCATAGAGTTGTAACTTTCTCCTAACGTAGATTTCTGCCATTCCTTTTCTATTTCTTTTCGGTACATGTCCCCAAAACCAACTGTTCGGTGGGTGCTAAGAATTCCATGGATTTTGGAAATTTTTTTAGCTTGTTTTTCCTGATCCGCATTCCAGTCTGTGAAATCAAAGGTCATTATATCCTCTGACCGCCCTCCTGAATTCAAAGGGTCAACAGCAATTCCAACTATATACTTGAATATCTTGGACTTTGATTTAGCGACGACGCAATATATCTCTAAGGCCTTTCTTCTTTCTTCCCTGTACTCGTCATAGTCTTCAACGAAGCGACCATTAATTATCCGCGGGCACACTAGAAATACAAATCCAATGCTTTTGTTTGATGAAGACAATACCATTCCTGATCTCTTGTCACGTGGGGTGGTGGAGATCTTGTATTGTATTGCCTGGGATAATTGTGCTCTAGATAACCTGGGCTCCTGCGCAAGAAACCTTAAGTTTTGCTCATGATATTGAAGATTATCTTCTTGTATATTATTAATTGAACCATCGAATATACATTGAGTGACATGCTCTATAAGTTCATCCCAAAATTTGCTCTTTTCCTTTAAGGCGTCAATTATGTGGCTAATGGATGTTGCTTTGTAACTTTCCCACTCATTCTCCGGAATTACAATCGAGCAATCTCTTGCTATCTTCCCAAGCTCTCCTGAAAAAAATGAATTAAAGCCTCCTTCATGCCTATGACGCATGTAAAAGCCCAGAAGATTTTCTTCTCCACATACACACAAAGGGACATCTCTCTTGAAAAGCATTTCCTTTTCTGACAGATATTCAACAAAGTCGCTGATAGTATCAAGTTCATTGATAATTAATGACGTTGTAATATCATCAAATACGTGCACAAACCCTTTTTTACTGTTGATTATCCCGACAGAGAATGGACAATAAAGCTGAAATTCATTTTTAATGTGATCTTCATCTTTGATGTAGTTGTTTAATATAAGGCTGCCATTACTTCCGCTTCCGAAATGGGACTCAGCTCTGGATTTCGCTCCGAGTGCAATCACGATACGATGGAAAATAATCTGATTTGGCGGGGGGAGTTGAAGAGGAAGCCTCTTGCTGCAATTTGGATCTGAAAAAATTCTATCTGGGTGATCTAATATCCAGCGTTCTGCCCCATATAGTTGATCGGAAGACTTCTTTATAGCTCGCTTAAACCAACGCGACCAATCCAAGTCTAAGTTTCCTGTATCAGGAAACGAGCACGATTTATCCGAAAAAATTATAACATGTTTTCCAAATACAACAAGAAGATCGCAGAGTTCCTTGCCATTTTCATTCTTTAGCGATTTTCCTCGATCAGTATATGGGTTCGGGAAACTCCAAAGGCTCAAAAATGTCTTCTGACAAATTTGCGAGAGAAATCTTTCCGATTCCGTTCTACCTGTCGTCCGAGGCTCCGGACGCAGGAATCCAATATTAGAAATGTCCCATCCAAACATGGCGGAGTCCTATTACAATTAAAAGTTCAAGGCAGTTGCGAATGCGAGACGACGGAAGTGCATAGGTGGCAGATTAGACAACTTCTCCGGACGGACAAAGCGAAAAATGCGCAAAGCCTTGAACTACTTTTAATTATTACTAACCGAAAGAATATATCAATATCTAGCTGCAGTCAATGATTGATAAAGCACAACATATTGACGGCTAAATAAAAATTAACCGAGCACAGAACAAAACTAGAAAATGATTAAAGCTTCCTTTGACAAAAGTCACGTACGCAATTATATGATTATTAACGCCACTTGTTTAGTGTAGGGGCTGGCCGCGAAATACTCGTACCTTACCGTGTTCTCGGCAGCGAATTCCTGGAATGCCCGGTACTCGTCGTCTCGCCAGCTTCGGTTGCCGATATACTCGTCGAAGACGATGACGGTCCCCGGCCGCACCCGGTCGGCCAGCGCGGTCAGAACGGTGCGGGCCGAGGCGTAGATGTCGCTGTCGACATTGACGAAGCGCACCGGCCCGGGATGGGCGGCGAGGAAAGGCGGCAGGCTGTCCTCGAACCAGCCCACATGCAGGTGGGCGTTGTCACGCACCGGCGGCAGCTGGCTGCCGGTGGTCAGCACGCCGCGGGGGGAGTTGACCCAGCCCTCCGGCAGGCCCTCGAACGAATCGAAGCCGTGGACCTCCTGCCCGGCGACATCGGCGATGTGGTCGAGCGAGGTGCCGCGCCGCACACCGAATTCCAGCACCAGACCGGAAGTCCCGGCGCAGGCCAGCGCGTGGCGCAGCAGCCGGCCGCTGTTGCCGAACAGGCGGAAGTCGGAGGAGAGCTTCGGCAGCAGCGCCCTGGCGCCGTCGGGAAGCGGCCGGCGCTTCGGATTGTCGCCGATCTCGGCATCCTCGACGGCATCGGCCTCCGCGCTGCGGCCCAGCAGCCGCAGGGTGGCGGCGAGATAGCCCCAGTATTTGCCGTTGGCGCCGCCGCAGCGGGTGGCGCGGCGCAGGCGGCGCAGGGCTTCCTCGGGGCCATGGTGGTGCAGGGCCTGGGCATGGCTGCCGAACCAGGCGGCGGCATGCTCGGGATCGTCGGCGAGCAGGGCGTCGAAATGGGCCAGCGACTCCGCATCCTCGCCGAGGTAGGCCGCGGCCATCGCCGCCTCATAGCGGATGTCGGGCGAGAGGTCGCCACCGCGGATCGCCGTCCGGGCCAGAGCCAGCGCGTCGACATAGCGGGCATCGCGGCGCAGGGCGCCGGCGAGGGATGCGGTGAGGGCGGCATTGCCGGGCGTGACGCGCGCCGCGCGCTCGAACCAGCGGACGGCGGGAAAGGGGGCGTTGTCGGCCTGATGGGACCGGGCCAGGGCCGACAGCAGCTCCGGATCGTCCGGCCGGTCGGCCAGGACGCGGCGCAGGCAGGCGATGGCCGCCGGGGCGTCGCGATGGCCGAGATGGGCCAGGCCGAGCAAGTGGAGTTGCTCAAGTCCGTTGGCCAGCCCGTGGGGAAGGGCCTCGCCGCGCAGCAGGCGCAGGGCGGGGCGGTAACGGCGCGCGTCGATCAGGGCGCGCGCCTCATGCAAAACAGTGTCAGCGGTCAAAATGACTCGTCGTCAGGGCAGCCGGCGGAAGGTCCAGACCGACGCCGGCGGCAGGTTCCGGGCGATCCAGGCATGGCGCCGCGGCTTCAGCCGCAGCCGCCGGATCAGTTCCGGATTCACCGGGGCGAAGGGACCATAGGTGAATTGCACGAAAACGCCGTCCTGCGCCAGCACAGAAAAGGCGCCGCGCACGATCCGGGCCTGGACCGACAGCGGCATGGCGATCAGCGGCAGGCCCGACACCACCGCGTCGCAGGTCTCCCAGCCATGGGCCTGGACGATGCGGTGGACCCGCGTGGCGTCGCCGCGCACAACCGTGGCGTTGGGGTGCAGGATCGACAGATGGTCGGCGAAGGCGGGGTCGAGTTCGACCATCAGCAGATTGTCGGGAGTGACGCCGTTGGCCAGCAGCGCGGAGGTGACCGGACCGGTGCCCGGCCCCAATTCCACAACGCGGCGACCGGGATCGCATTGGGCGGCCTTCGCCATGGCCCGGCACAGTTCAGGACCGCTTGGAGTTACCGACGCGACCTTAAGGGGTGAGCGAATCCAGCGCTCGACAAAAAGCTTGCGTTCAGCAAGTGACATCGACCGACCTCCCAACAGACGCCGGATCAATTCCTCGGCTCTGCTTAAACCCTTTCTACTGAGTTACGTTTCATTGCGCCAGCCGAATGGATTTTGAATGATCGTTTAACAAAACGGTGACGGCGCGGTGACGGATCCTTTTCACCGAGTATTTCGATTGGGCATCACCCAACGGCTTAGCCGGAATGGTGGGAGTGGACCGGGTCATGCCCGCTCCGGCGAACCGCAGCGGCAATGTTCTCCTTTTCTTCCACTGGACCGTTGACAGGGCCGTGACCGCCGGGCACCGTTGCGGAACCGGAAGGACGCCGGACGGACAGGGGACCAGGGGACCGGAACAGGACATGCCGACGCTCGCACCCGATCATTCGGATCTGTTCGACGATACGGGCAAGCCGCCCCGGCTGCTGGAACTCGACGTCGCACGGGTGATGCGCAATCCGGGCATGCCGCGCCGCCATTTCGACCCGCAGGAGATGCAGAGTCTCGCCGACTCGATTGCGCATTACGGGCTGAAGCAGCCGATCCTGGTGCAGGAGGTCGTGGGCGGCCATCGGCTGGTCGCCGGCGAACGGCGGCTGCGGGCCCATGAAATGCTGGGGCTGGCGACCATTTACGCGCTGGTCACCTCCGGCAATCCGGACGAGCTGACGCTGGTGGAGAATGTGCAGCGCGTCGATCTCGATGCGCTGGAATTGGCGGAAGCGCTGTCCCGCCTGATCGACCGCTTCGGCTATACCCAGGAACAGCTCGGCCGCATCATCGGCAAGAGCCAGAGCAACGTCAGCCATACCCTGCGGCTGAACAGCCTGCCGGAATCGATCAAGCAGGAATATGCGGCCGCCCATCACGACGTCTCGCGCTCAACCCTGATCGAGATCGCCTGGATCAAGGATCTGGACGAGCAGATGGCGCTGTGGGAGCAGGTGAAGGCGGGCGATGGGACGGTGCAGGCTGCCCGCAGCCGCAAGGACGCCGCCAAGGAACCGTCGCTGCGCACCATGTCGGCGGTCGGCCGCTTTCTCGACGCGCTGCGCCGCGCGACCGCCCGGCTGGGCGACCCGCGCGAGCACCGCGCCTATGTCGACGACATGCAGCGCCGCGAACTCATCAGCCTGCGCCGCCGCATCGACCTGCTGCTGGGCGACGATCCGATGGTGGATTGAGGGGAGTTGTTGGGGCGGTTTGCCCCCTCCCTAACCCTCCCCCGCCTTCGGCGGGAGAGGGGACTGCCGCCGTCCTGACAATTTAGCCACGCTGACAAGCGTCCTACCCCCTCTCCCTCGATCGGACCGGCCTTCGGCCGGCCGAGAGCGGGGGAGGGATGGGGAGGGGGCAACGCAGTTCAATCAATCGTTCAAAAACGGATTGTACAGCCGCTCTTCCCCGAAATTCGACATCGGGCCATGGCCGGGGATGAAGGCGATGTCGTCGCCGTAGGGGAACAGCTTGTCGCGGATCGAGGCGATCAGGTCGGCGTAGTTGCCCTTGGGGAAGTCGGTGCGGCCGATCGAGCCCTGGAACAGCACGTCGCCGACGATGGCCAGCTTCGACGGACGGTGGATGAACACGACATGGCCGGGGGTGTGGCCGGGGCAGTGGCGGACCTCCAGCGTCTGGTTGCCGACGGTCACCGTGTCGCCTTCCTCCAGCCAGCGGCCGGGCGTGAAGGAACGGACCGGCGGGAAGCCGAACATCTGGCTCTGCATCGGCATGCCGTCGATCCAGAACTGGTCGTCGCGGTGCGGCCCCTCGATCGGCAGCGACAGCTTGTCGGCCAGATCGGCGACGGCGCCGGCATGGTCGATGTGGCCGTGGGTGACGAGGATCTTCTCCAGCGTCACGCCCTTCGCCTTCGCCGCGGCCAGGATGCGGTCCAGGTCGCCGCCCGGATCGATGGCGGCGCCCTTCATCGTCTCGGGGCACCAGAGCACCGTGCAGTTCTGCTGGAACGGGGTGACCGGAACGATGGCGTACTGCATGTCCTGACCTTCGGCTCTGCGGGAAAATGATGAAATGACCCCATGGGCAGGGCGACCTTAGCGCGCCCGCGCCGGATGCCGCAAACCATTCGCGCAAAGCCGGTCGCATTGGCCGGAGAAACTGGCTAAGGTCCGGGCGTCCGGCGGGAATGCGCTTTTGGGTGGAATACCGCGCCGGTACGAAATGTTAACCACCGAAGCTTTAGATCGGGGCGGACCAACCACCGTCGCCGCAATAAAACGGATTCCGCCGGAATGCTGTCGCAGAAAGCCAAATATGCGTTGCGTGCCCTCATCATGCTGGCGGAGAAGGACACCGGCGACCTGATCCTGATCGCCGACATCGCCGAGCGCGAGAACATCCCGCGCAAGTTCCTGGAAGCGATCCTGGTCGAGCTGCGCAAGGAAGGCATCCTGTTCGCCAAGCGCGGCAAGAGCGGCGGCTACCGGCTGGCCCGCCCCGCCGCCCAGATCACCTTCGGCGAAGTGATTCGCCTGATCGACGGCCACCTTGCCCCGCTTCCCTGCGCCAGCAAGGGCTCCTTCAAGCCCTGCGAGGATTGCATCGATACGGAGACCTGCTCTGTGCGCTGGCTGATGCTGCAGGTCCGCGACGCAACCGCCTCCGTGCTCGACAACCGGACGCTGGCCGACGCCCTGCGCCACCGCCAGTCCACCGGCAGCATCGCCGCCAACTTCGACATCTGACCGTCCCGCTTGCCGCCCCATTTGAATTCGCATTTGAGACGGCGGGTGGGCCTCCCGTATGGTTGGCCCAACCATTGGTAAGGGAGGGTTCGGCATGTCTGAAGAGAAGGTGGCCGTCATCACGGCCGGGGGCAGTGGCATGGGGGCGGCCTCGGCGCGTCGGCTGGCGGCCGACGGGTTCAAGGTCGCGATCCTGTCCTCCTCCGGCAAGGGCGAGGCGCTGGCCGCGGAACTGGGCGGCATCGGGGTAACCGGGTCGAACCAATCCAACGACGATTTGAAGCGGCTGGTCGATGCGACGATGCAGCGCTGGGGCCGCATCGACGCGCTGGTCAACAGCGCCGGCCATGGACCGCGCGGTCCCCTGCTGGAGATCAGCGACGAGGACTGGCACCGCGGGATCGAGGTCTATTTCCTCAACGTCGTGCGGGCGGTTCGGCTGGTGGCACCGATCATGGTGGCGCAGAAGGCGGGCTCCATCGTCAACATCTCCACCGCCTGGGCGTTCGAGCCGAGCGCGATGTTCCCGACCTCCGCCGTCGCGCGGGCCGGGCTGGCCGCCTATACCAAGCTCTTCGCCGACCAGTATGCGGCGGACAATGTGCGGATGAACAACGTCCTGCCGGGCTGGATCGACAGCCTGCCGGCGACGGAGGAACGGCGCCAGAGCGTGCCGATGCAGCGTTACGGCAGCAGCGATGAGATCGCGGCGACGGTGGCCTTCCTGGCCTCGCCGGGCGCCGGCTACATCACCGGCCAGAACATCCGGGTCGATGGCGGGCTGAGCCGCTCGGTGTGAGCTGGCGGCTAAGCCACTGGAAGGAAAACGACTTTGCGTCATCCCCGCGAAGGCGGGGATCCAGGAAACTTTGCGGATGAGCCGCTGTGGCGGCTGGATTCCCGCCTTCGCGGGAATGACGGCCGAGGAAGTCGTTTCCTGTCGGTTGGTGGAAACGAAAAGGGCCGGCGAGGTGCCGGCCCTTTTTTTCTTATGAACTCCTCGCCGTATCAGTCGGCGAAGGGGTCCGTCATCAGGATGGTGTCGTCGCGTTCCGGGCTGGTCGACAGCAGGGCGACCGGGGCCTGGATCAGTTCCTCGATGTGGCGGACATACTTGACGGCCTGGGCCGGCAGCTCCGCCCAGGAGCGGGCGCCGCGGGTGGTGTCCTTCCAGCCTTCGAAGGTCTCGTAGATCGGCTCGACGCGGGCCTGGGAACCGGCGTTCGACGGGTAATAGTCGATCTCCTTGCCGTCCAGCTTGTAGCCGACGCAGACCTTGATCTCGTCGAAGCCGTCCAACACGTCCAGCTTGGTGAGCGCGATGCCGTCGATGCCGCCGGTCTTGACCGCCTGGCGGACCATGACGGCGTCGAACCAGCCGCAGCGGCGCTTGCGTCCGGTGACCACGCCGAACTCCTTGCCCTTCTGGCCGATCAGTTCGCCGATGTCGTCCAGCAACTCGGTCGGGAAGGGGCCGGAGCCGACGCGGGTGGTGTAGGCCTTGCAGATGCCAAGCACATAGCCGACGGCGCGCGGACCCATGCCGCTGCCGGCGGCGGCGTTGCCGGCCACCGTGTTGGAGGAGGTGACGTACGGATAGGTGCCGTGGTCGATGTCCAGCATCGTGCCCTGGGCGCCTTCGAACAGGATGCGCTTGCCGGCGCGGCGCAGTTCGTCCAACTGCTTCCAGACGACGGCGGCGTAGGGCAGGACCTGCGGCGCGATCTCGCGCAGCGGGTCGAGGATGTCGGCCGGGGTCATCTCCGGCGCACCCAGCGCGCGGAACAGCGCGTTGTGGTGGGCGAGCAGGGCGTCGACCTTCTCCACCAGCACGGCGTCGTCGGTCAGGTCGCACAGGCGGATGGCGCGGCGGGCGACCTTGTCCTCATAGGCCGGGCCGATGCCGCGGCCGGTGGTGCCGATCTTGCCGGCGCCCTTGGCCTCTTCCCGCGCCTTGTCCAGCGCGCTGTGCACCGGCAGGATCAGCGGCACGTTTTCGGCGACGATCAGGTTTTCCGGGGTGACGGAGACGCCCTTTTCCTTGATCGCGTTGACTTCGCGGATGAAGGCCCACGGGTCGAAGACGACGCCGTTGCCGATGACCGACAGCTTGCTCTGGCGCACCACGCCGGACGGCAGCAGGCTCAGCTTGTATTCGACGCCGTTGATCACCAGCGTGTGGCCGGCGTTGTGACCGCCCTGGAAGCGCACCACCACATCGGCCCGGCTGGACAGCCAGTCGACGATCTTGCCCTTGCCCTCGTCGCCCCACTGGGCGCCGACCACCGCAACGTTGGCCATCTCTCGTCTCCGCAAAACTTCAAAAGGAACCGCTCGACCGCCCGATCCACCGCAGGGCACCATCCGCGCGGCGTGGGGGTCCGTTCACCCTAAACCCAAGCTCATCGAACCCAAGCTTATCCGGCCGGCTTGACGTCACCGCCGGCCAGCCAATGGCCGCACTGGAGCCGTTTGGCTTCCGCGGCCGCATCGGCCACCGGGGCGAGCCCGGCAACCGTCACCCATCCGTCGGCCCGCAGCCTGCGCGCCGTCTCCCAGCCGCTGCCATGCGGCACATAGACCCGGCCGGGGGCCTTGGCCGCGGGAACCGCGCGCAGAAGCGTGTCCATATAGAGCGTGAAGCCGGTCGCCGGCTCCCCGCGGTCTTCCCCTTGGGCGCCGGCGCGGTAGCGTCCGCCCTGGCCCAGTTCCCCCGCCGCGCGGGAGAACAGGGTGAAGCTGAGGCCGGTCTGATATTCGAAGCCGCGATGTTCCACCAGATCGATGGTCACCGTCAGGTCGGGCATCGCCGCGCGCAGCAGGGCCAGCGTGTCGGTCAGCCGGCGGCGGTCCTTCTCGGCCCCTTCCGGCAGCGGCAGGGCGGCCAGCGCCTGCATGGCGCGGTCGGCGGGACCGGAGGCGTCCATCAGCGTTTCGAGCAGCTTGGCCGCCGGGCCGCCGACGGCCGCTACCGCGGCCGAGTCCTTGCGGTCCAGCGCGGCGCGCAGCTGGCGGATTTCATCCTCGCCCAGGCCGAGGCCGGCGCAGATGCGCGAGACCATGGTCGGCACGCAGAGGTCGACCGACAGGTGCGGGACGCCGATGGCGGTCAGCGCCTGGACGGCCAGCAGCACCACCTCGGCGTCAGCCTCCGCCTCAAGGGCGCCGATCAGCTCGACGCCGACCTGGGTGAACTGGCGTTCGGGGCGCAGCTGCGATCCCTTCACCCGCAGCACCTGCCCGGCGTAGCACAGGCGCAGCGGCCGCGCTTCGTTCTTCAGGCGGGTGGTGGCGATGCGGGCGATCTGCGGGGTGATGTCGGCGCGGACCGCCATCATGCGCTGCGAATGCGGGTCCATCAGCCGGAAGGTCTGCTTGGACATCGCGGCGCCGGGGCCGGAGAGCAGGTTCTCTTCGAACTCCACCAGGGGCGGATCGACGCGGCGGTAACCCTGCGCGGCGAATTCCGCCAGCAGGCGTTCGACGGCCGCCGCCTCATGCGCCGCTTCGGACGGCAGCACGTCGTGCAGTCCGGCGGGAAGCAGGGCGGAGCTCAGTGCGTCGGCGGGCATGACCAGCGTGTCTCGTTGCAGGCAGGGACAGGGATGCCGCGGCGAATGTCGGGCACACGGGGCGGGCTAATACCCGACACCCGCGCCGCATGCAAACGGAAAAGCCCCGCAAGGGGACGGTATCTCCCCTGCGCGGGCGGATTCGTCGCGGCGGATGGGCAGAAAAAGGGGGGCGGGTGTCTCCCTCTCCCGCCCCGGGAGAGGGCGATTGTTGGCAACCGAGGTCAGCCGGCGTCGGCCGGGCCGGCGTCGTCCAGGTCGGGGGGCAGCGGCAGGTCGATGTCCGGAGCGGCCGGCGACACCACGGCAAAGCTGCTGCCGTCGTTCTTCGGGCGCAGCACGGTCAGCGGCGAGCCGACCACCAGGAAATGGATGATCTCGGCGATGTTGGTGGCGTGGTCGCCGATGCGCTCCAGGTTCTTCGCCATGAACAGCAGATGCGTGCAGGGCGTGATGTTGCGCGGATCCTCCATCATATAGGTCAGGACCTCGCGGAACAGGCTGGTGTAGAGGTCGTCCAGTTCCTCGTCGCGCTCCCAGGCGGCGATGGCCTTGTCGACGTCGCGTTCGATATAGGCGTCGAGCACCTCTTTCAGGATCGCCTCGACCAGCCGGCCCATGCGCGGGATGCCGGCGGCCGGCCGCACCACCGGCACCTGGGCCAGCGCCAGCGACCGTTTGGCGATGTTGGCGGCATAGTCGCCGATCCGCTCCAAATCGGCGGAGACCTTCAGGGCGGAGACGATCTCGCGCAGATCCTGGGCCATCGGCTGGCGCAGGGCAAGCAGCCGCACCGCCTCCGCGTCGATGTCGCGCTCATAGGCGTCGAGCCGGGCATCGGCCTGCATCACCTGCGAGGCGAGCCCGACGTCGCGGCGGGTCACCGCCTTCACCGCGGCCTCGACCTGCGCCTCCGCCACGCCGCCCATCTGGGTGACGAGGTTGGACAGGCGCTGCAATTCCTGCGCGAAGGAGCGGACGATGTGTTCGGTGCCCATGTTCGGTCGCGACGCTCCAATGATGTCCGGTCCGTCCGCCGCAGCCCGCAGGGCCGCCACGCGCGGGACGTGTATATTAGCCTGTGGTCATGACGCCGGTGTGGCGGGGTTATTTCACTTTCTTGACAATCGGGTGTCGGCCGAGTGGCGCGGTTGTACTGTCGGCCGGCCCGTGACCTCGTCGGCGACCGACGTATTGGATTTGAAGTAACTCGGTAACTTCGTTAAAGGGTAAGCAGCCAAATTGAATCCGTCCGCATGGGGTACATCCCCCTGCACTGACCGGGAGGCCGCTTTTCATGTCCGTCGCGTTCCAGATGCCCCTCCGTTCCATCGCCGCGGGGTCCCTGCTTCTGCTGGCGGCCTCGCTGCCGGCGCTCGCCGCCGATCCGGCGCCGGCCGCAGGATCTCCCACCGCGTTGGTTGAGGATGTGTCCGACGGCGTCGACGGCGTGCAGCCGATGGATTACCTGGCGGCTGGCCGCACCGTGGCGCTGAAGGCGGGCCAGACGCTGACGCTGAGCTATCTGGAATCCTGCGTGAACGAGACGATCACCGGCGGCTCGGTGACGGTCGGCGCCCGCGAGTCGGCGGTGGAGGGCGGCAGCATCGACCGCCACACGCTGCCCTGCGACGGCGGCAAGCTGCTGCTGGCCTCCAACGAGGCGGGCAAGGCGGGGGTGACCGTCTTCCGCAGCGCCCCCATCGCCCTGCCGGGCATGAAGGCGCCGCTGCCCAAGCCGGACCTGACCCTGTTCAAGACCCATCCGGTGCTGATCCTGTCGGCCCCTGGCCCCGTCACCATCGACCGGCTGGACGTGCAGGGCATCGCGCTGACCACGGTCAATGTGCCCGGCACCACGCTGGACACCGCCAAGAAGGGCAATGGGCTGGAGCCGGGCGGCCTCTACAAGGTTTCCGCCGGGCAGAAGTCCTACATCGTGAAGATCGACGAGAAGGCCGCGGCCGGCGGCGGTCCGGCGCTCGGCCGCCTGATCCGCTTCTGAGCGGCGGGCGCGACCGTTGAACAGGATGAGGCTGCCCCGGCGCGTCCGGCTGGTCCTGCTCGGCGCGGTGGCGCCGGTCGTGGCATCATTTCTGGTGCTGGCCGCCTCGCCGTCGCTGCAGGGGCCGTCGATCGACAGCCTCTATTGGCTGCGGGAGCGGCTGCATGGCCCCCGGCCGGCGCCCGATCCGTCGCCGGTGGTGGTGGTCGGCATCGACGAGGAGACCTATCGCCGCCCGCCCTTCGCCGGCACGCCGCAGGCGCTGTGGGGGCCGCGGCTGGGCACCGTCCTCGGCGCCATGCTGGACGGCGGTGCGGCGGCCATCGGCCTCGACCTCGTCCACCCGACCTCCGTCGAGACGCTGATCCCCGGATTCGAGCGCGATTACCTGCTGACGTTACGTCGCGGCGGCAAGGAAGGGCGGCTGGTGCTGGCCAAGGTGCAGCATCAGAGCGATCCGCTGATGCCCTACCGCGGCTATATGATCGCCGCCGGGGTCAACAACGTCCGCTCGGTCAATCTGGTCGAGGATCCCGACGGCGTGCTGCGCCGCGTGCCGCTGACGCTGACCGTGGCCGGTCCCGACGGCAAGCCGAAGGCCGAGCCGGGCATGGCGGTGGAGGTGGCGTCGCGCGCGCTGAAGGCGCCGCTGGAGCGGGGAGCCGACGGCTCCGCCACGCTGGCCGGCTACCGGATTCCGGGCGGGGAGGGCAACCGGCTGCTGGTCAACCACGCGACGGCTGCCGGCGCCATCCCGACCTATTCGCTGGCCGACCTGTATGCCTGCGCCGAGGCCGGCAAGACCGACTTTTTCGCCAGCCACTTCAAGGGCAAGGCGGTGATGGTCGGCACCGTGCTGGACGTGGAGGACCGCAAGCTCTCCTCCAACCGCTGGGTCACCAAGCCGGAGGGGATGAATCTTCCCGAACGCTGCGCCCTGCCGGTGATGAGCGAGCTGTACGTCGCCGGCCGCACCCGCGACAGCATCCCCGGCGTCTACATCCATGCCGCCGCCATTTCCAACCTGATGGCGCACGATGCGCTGGCAGAGACCGGCCGGCCGGCCGCCGTGGCCCTGGTCCTGCTGCTGGCGGGGCTGGCCGCCGTGGTGACGCTGGCGACCCGGCCGCCGGTGGCGGCATTCGGCCTGCTCCTGCTGCTGGCGGGGTGGAGCGGCGTGGCGGTGGAGGCCTTTCAGGGCGGATTGGTCCTGCCCTATCTTCAGGCGGCGCTTGCGGCGCTGCTGGTCTTCCCGCTGGCGCTGGGTCTGCGCTTCGCCGTGCTGGACCGCGACCAGAGGCACATCCGCAACGCCTTCAAGCTCTATCTGCCGGGATCGCTGATCGACGACATGATCGCGTCGGGCCAGTCGCCCAGCCTGGGTGGCGAGGAGCGCGACCTGTCGATCCTGTTCTGCGACATCGCCGGCTTCACCAAGATGTCGGAGGGGATGGAGCCGGAAGCCCTGGTCGCCGTTCTGAACCGCTATTTCACGGTGATGACCGACATCATCGAGGCGCATGGCGGCTTCGTCGACAAATACATCGGCGACGCCGTGCTGGCGGTGTTCGGCGCCCCCTATGCCATCGACAACCATGCCCGCGCCGCGGTGGCCGCAGCGCTGGCGATGCGTCAGGCGATGGCGGACGACCCGACCCTGCTGGCGACGGCCAGCGGGCGCGGCTCCAACCGCATCGGCATCGCCACCGGGCCGGCGCTGATCGGCAACATCGGCTCGCCCCGCCGCTTCAACTACACGGTGATGGGCGACACGGTGAACCTGGCGTCCCGCTTGGAAGGCGCCAACAAATACTACAACACCGTCCTGATGGTCAGCGGCGAGACGATGCGCCACCACGGCGACCCGGAGGCCTTCCGTGCGCTCGACATCGTGCAGGTCGTCGGCCGCAGCGAGCCCGTCGAGGTGTTCGAGCCGCTGTCCGATGCCCGCCGCGCCGATCCGGAGGAGCGCGCCCAGCGCGCCGCCTACGCAACTGCCCTCGACCACTGGCGCGCCGGCCGGTTCGAGGCCGCCGCCGCCGGCTTCCGCGCCCTGGTCGCCGCCGACGGCGCCGCCCTGGCGATGTTGCACAAGGCGGAAAAGCGCATCGGCCTGACGCCCGAGCCGGACTGGGCCGGCGTCACCGCCCTCACCGACAAATAGCCGGACGACGATAAGCCGTGTCGCGAACCGCCATGCCCACCCCCATGCCCCGACGCCTGCATCGGCTCGCCCGCCTGTCCGCCCTGCTGCTGGCCGGCGTCGCCGCCCCGCTGCCGGCACTGGCGCAGACGGTGCCGCCGGTTTTGCCGCCCTCGCTCGATCCCAACCGTCTGGAGCAGCGTTTCGAACGGCCGGCCGTGCCGCAATCCTCGCCGGAGATCGAGATGCCGGCGCCGGAAAAGGCGCCGCCGCCCCGTGATGCGGAACGCATCACCCTGACGCTGAGTGAGGTCCGCATCGACGGCAACAGCGTCTACGACCGCGACAGCCTGGCCGCCCTGTGGCGCGACAAGCTGGGCAAGCCGATCACCCTGGCCGACCTCTACGCCATCCGCGACGCCATCACCGCCCGCTACCGCAACGACGGCTATGTGCTGTCCCAGGCGGTGGTGCCGGCCCAGCGCATCCGCGACGGCGTCGTCCGTCTGCAGGTGGTGGAGGGCTATGTCGACGAGGTTGTCGTCCAGGGCGAGGCGACCGACCGGCTCGGCCTGCTGCGGCGGATGGGGGAGAAGATCAAGGCCTCCCGCCCGCTGCGCATGGCGGACATGGAGCGTTACGTCCTGTTGGCCGACGATTTGCCCGGCGTCGCGGTGAAGACGGTGCTGGAGGCGTCGCCCGACACCCCCGGCGCCTCGCGCCTGACGCTGGCGTTGGAGCGCACGCCCTTCAACGGCTTCCTGTCGCTCGACAACCGCGGCACCCGCTCGATCGGTCCCTTCCAGTTGACCGGCGTCGCCAGCGTCGAGGACCAGCTCGGCCTGTTCGAGCGCACCACCGCCCAGGGCATCGTCACCCCGCAGATCCGCGAACTGCGCTTCTTCGACGTCGGACAACTGGTGCCGGTGGATGCCGAGGGCACGACGGTGGAGTATGGCGTCCGCCGCTCCTGGTCGCAACCCGGCGACAGCGTGCGTCCGCTCGACCTCTACAGCCTGACCACCTCCGGCCGCGTGGCGGTTTCGCATCCCTTCATCCGCAGGCGGACGGAGACCTTGCGCGCCGGCCTCAGTTTCACCATCCGCGACAGCCGCACCGATGCGCTGGGGGATAAGCTGTCGCAGGACCGGCTGCGCATCGTCGCCGCCAACGTCGCTTACGATTTCGCCGACGGCTGGGGCGGGTCGAACCTGCTGACGGCGGAACTGTCCAAGGGCCTGGACATCCTGAACGCCACGGAATCCGGCAGCGCCAACCTGACCCGCAGCGGCGGCCGCAGCGATTTTCGCAAGCTGCTGGTCTCGGCCCAGCGCAACCAGCCGCTGACCGATTCACTGGTCCTCGCCCTCTCCGGCGAGGCGCAATACAGCCCCGACCAACTGCTGTCGTCAGAGGAATACGGCCTTGGCGGCAAACAGTATGGCCGCGCCTTCGACCCGTCGGAGATCACTGGAGACAGCGGATTCGCCGGCCGGGCGGAGCTGCAATACATTCTGCCGGCCCAGGAGGAGGGGCTGGATTATGCGGTCGCCTACGGCTTCGGCGATTATGGTGCGGTCTACAATTACGAGGGCGGCACGCGCCACGGCCGCCGGTCGCTCGCCTCCGCCGGCGTCGGCCTGCGCTTCGGCGTGTTCCGGCGCATCGACGCCGGCGTGGAAGTGGCGAAACCCTTCATCACCACGCCGTTCAGCACGCAGGACCGCGCCCCGCGCGCCTTCTTCACCCTCTCGACGCGATTCTGAAGCTTCGCGATTTCGATCCGAACACAAGGCTGTCCCCGCGCCGCCCGCTTGCACGATCATCCCGTGCCGGCGCCGCAGCGGATGCCTGAACGTCACGGCCAATACCGCTTGTACCTATCCCAAACCTGCTCCTGCGAACTCCGGTAAAAGTTCCGCAGTACTGCGGTGCTGGGCGCGTCACCATGATGTCGATCTGGGGGGGTCACGGTATCGGCGCCGCGATCAGCGCCTCCATCAAGATGCGGCGGGCGGGATCAAGGCGGACGCTCCGCTCCGGTACATCCGCAATTCTCCCCTTCCCTTGCCGATCACTAGGAAAGAAGAGAAGGGATCAGCGCAGATCACGACAGTCAATCGTATGTATTTGCAGTTTACTATATCGGGTCCGAATTTGTATTGACGGATATGGTTGCAAGGAAGAACATAAATCTCTCCTATCAACCATTTTCTGGACGGATAATATCGTGAAAATAGTATTGCCATGCCTCTTGCTTGCGGCTGCGGTTACACTTCCGGCGACCGTCAAGGCACAAGGGATGCCGAGTGGAATGGTCTTCTTCTTCACCTCCGGTGCGATATGCCCATCGGGCAGCAGCCGGGTTGACGATGCCAGCGGCCGCCTGATTCTTGGGACCTCGCAGCCTTCCAGCATCGGAATTGCGAACTCCGCAGAGACGATGAAAGACCAGAGCCCCCCATCTCACACCCATGCTGCAACATTTACGTTCAACGTAGGATCGAACAGCTTAAAGTCTGCCGGTGGAATCCGTGATACCGGGACGAGTGGGCAAAAATCATCGACTATCGGATTCGATGCTTCAGGTGGTGATCTTCCATATACGCAAATGCTTGTTTGCAAAGTGAATTGAGGAGGTCGAAATGAAATACTGTCAAATTGCTTCGGCGATCGGTGCTTGTTTTCTGGTTTCGGCCGCTATGGCAGCTCATGCAGCCGATGGTTTGCCGAAAGGTACGATCGCTTATTTCGCTAAGTCCTGTCCCAGCGGCTGGTCGTCTTACGACAATGCCAATGGGCGCTTCCTGTTGCCGGTGCCGAGCGGTGGCGGTGTCGCTGCCATGATCGGTACGCCGCTTGGCGGCGTCGATGCTGCCGGCAAGCATAGCCATACCGCCGGAACCACCGTCAATCCCGGCAATGTCCAGCGTCAGGAGAATAGTGGGTCGAGAAAGCAGCGTGCGGCGCCGCAGCCGGTGAAGTCCGAACAGGCAACAAGCAGTCCGCCGACCGCCCTTCTACCCGCCGTTTCTTATCTGGTCTGCAAGAAGACGGACGACGGCGACAGTTCGCCCGTCATTGCGGGCGTCGCCACCTTCTTCGACGCTACCAGTTGCCCATCGAACTGGCAGTCTTTCGAATCGGCTCGCGGGCGTTACTTGGTCGGCTTGCCAAGCAATGCATTCGGACCATCGAATTTTGGCGGCACAGCTTTGAGCGTGGGCGAGGAGCGAAAGCACAAACACCATTTCGCAGGCACGCTCGACTACAACAATGCCGGCCTCAAGCAAAGCGGCGGGCATCACAACTTTGCCGCTCCACATGAAGCCAGTTTCTCGGATTTTTCCGACGAGAGTGCAATCGGGGCCCCATATATAGCCCTGACCTTCTGCAGCAAACAATAGTCCGGATCAGGATCCCATGTCCGGCAGCTTTCGACAGGCTGCCGGACACGGCGATGCAATGGTGTTCGCAACAACTGCCTTGTGGCCAGACCAATCCCGTCGGCTCCGGCTCGCCTGAGTCCGAAGCGTGACGGCAGTCCTATGCAAACCCCATGATCAGATCAGCTCGACCCGCTGGGCGACCGGCGCATCCTCCGACCCGACGGCCAGATAACGGACGTCCTCGCCGTCGGCGACGATGTCCAGGCCCGACTGGCGCAGGGTTGCACGGTCGAAATAGACGGTCGCGCCATCTTCCCACGGCTCGATCAGGCCGGACTGGCTGTCCAGATTGTACCAGCGCACCGTGCCGTAGGCCATCGTGGCCGGGCCCGCGGGCTCGGCCTGACGCTCACGCCGTTCACGCGGCGGCTTCGGCGGACGGGCGAAGCCCTCGCCGCCTTCGTCGGGCTGTGCACCCATGCCGGGGGGCTGGCCCATCGGTTGGGCAGCCGAGGCGGTGGCGCGCGGCGGGCGCTGGTTGCGGGCGCGCGGGGCCGGCGGGGTTTCCGGCGGCGTGGCGGAGTGAATGGCGACGACCTGGGGTCCCTTGGCACCCTGGGCCAGATCGCAGACGACCGTCGTGCCCTCGACCGGGTTGGGCAGCGAGGCGGCGGCCAGGACCGAAGCGTGCAAGAAAGCCTCTCCGGAGCCATCGGCGAGGCGGACGAACCCAAAACCCTTTTCCGGTTTGAACCACTTTACCGTCGCGGTGACGCTCGTCGCGGTGACGTTCTTCAACTCTTCGCTCAAGACAGGTCCCTTTCACGTCCTGTAGCCGGGGGAGGGCGGCCCTGACGCTGAACTGGGCGCGGCACCGCTGTATGACCAAGAACAAGACCCCGGCGGTGGCAAGCTTATCATAAAATTCCAGAAAATGGCCAGTGCGGTGATGGCCTGTAACAGTACCGCAAATGCCGGAACCGCCTCGGCTTCCACCCATGCCCGCATTGCGCGAGCAGATCAGTACAGATCCAAGCCTCTTACGATGGCCCAGGTTCACAAACAAAATCGGACAATAACACCACGAAATTCAGGTGCGGTATCAGGATACAAATTGCCGATCTTGTAGTTCTAACCTGTCCATCGGAGGTACTTAAGCTGTAAATAAATTTTTAACTAAAAAATTCGACTCATGCCTCCATCAGAACGGAGGATTGACTTATGACGACCACCGACCAGGCCGCTTTTTTCGTGTCCACCAAGGGCAATGACAGCTGGTCCGGGCGGCTCGCCGCTCCCAACGCCGCCGGCACCGACGGTCCCTTCGCCAGCCTCGAGAAGGCGCGGGACGCCATGCGGGCAAGCGATATCGACACCACCTATGTTCGTGGCGGCACCTATCGCCTGAACAAGACGCTGACACTCGACTCCCATGACGACGGCCACAGCTTCCTCGCCTACAAGAGCGAGACGCCGGTGCTGAGCGGTGGGGAGCGGGTGACCGGCTTCACCTATGAGGGCAAAGGGCTTTATTCCGCCAAGCTATCCTCCGCCAACGGCCTGGACGTCAGCATCGGCGGCGTCCGTCAGCATGCGGCGCAGACCGGCGATTTCGATCCGGCCCGTGCCGCGACCAGCGGCTGGCATGTGCTGAAGGCCGAGTCCACCGGTGCCAGCAAGACCAGCTTCAATTTTTCCGCCGGCGACATCCCCTCGGGTCTGAAGCCCCATGCCGGGCTGGTCGTTCAGACCTTCGACACCGAAAGGCTGAAGGACGACATCTCGCATGTGAAGTCGATCGACCAGTATCACCACACGGTGACCCTCGACGACGCGGCCTCCTATGGGCTGCGCACCGGTGGGACCTATCGGATGATGAACGACGCCTCGCTGATCCGCGACGCCGGTGAATTCGGCTGGCGCGCTGGCGACGGCAAGCTGGTGGTGAAGCCGGAACATGCCGGCAGCTTCCAGTCGGACGGCGTGGTCGTCGCCCGGCTCGGCTCGCTGATCAAGACCAGCAATGCCAGCAACGTCAGCTTCGAAGGTCTGACCTTTTCCGACACACGTTATGACGGCTCTGCGCTGTCGATGCAGGGTGGGCACGGCAACTCGGTCGGTGGCAATCATTTCGTCAATGTCGGGACCGCCGTCTCGCTCGACGGCACCGACGACAGCCGCATCGCCGGCAATCATATGGAGCAGCTCGGCAACAACGGCGTTTCGATGATCCACGCCGCCAACGGCAACCGCATCTACGCCAACACCATCGAGCATATCGGCCAGATCACCAAGGGCGGCGCCGGCATCGGCGGGGTCGGCAGCAGCAACACGCTGGTCAGCCACAACGACATCACCGATGCACCGCGTTACGGCGTGTCGTTCAAGGAGTGGGACGACGGCCAGCTGAACCACAAGAACATTGTGGAGTTCAACAAGATCCATCATGTCGGGCAGGAAACCGCCGACGGTGGCGGCATCGAGATGCTGGGCCGCTCCGCCCAGAACATGGGCTCGGTCATCCGCGGCAATGAGGTGATCGACACCGGCGGCCTTGCCACGGACATCATAGGCAACTGGCTGACCGATCACAAGGGATGGGGCATCTCGCTCGACGATCTGACCAGCGGCGTCGTGGTGCGCGACAATTTCGTGAAGGGCTTCGCCTGGGCCGGCATCTATGTCCATGGCGGCGACGACAATCTGCTGGAAAACAACTTCGGTGTCGCCAGCCGTCCGGAGGACGCGTTCATCCGCCTGGAATGGGTGCCGAAGGCCGGTGCCGAGGCGCGCCCGCATGACAACATGGTGATCCACAACCTTGCGGCCGGCGATATGCCGATCAACCAGTACTGGAAGCTTCTCAGCCCCGGCAGGCTGACGATGGACGGCAACGTCGCCGCCAACGGCCGTGCCTATGGTCCGAACGACGCTGTCTTCAATCCGGGCT
>NZ_CP118488.1:477500-645000 GCF_051124815.1 Azospirillum sp. B2RO_4
TAACAGGCTGATGACTCCCAAGAGTCCATATCGACGGAGTCGTTTGGCACCTCGATGTCGGCTCATCACATCCTGGGGCTGGAGCAGGTCCCAAGGGTTCGGCTGTTCGCCGATTAAAGTGGTACGTGAGCTGGGTTTAGAACGTCGTGAGACAGTTCGGTCCCTATCTGCCGTGGGTGTCGGAGTTTTGCGAGGATCTGTCCCTAGTACGAGAGGACCGGGATGGACATACCTCTGGTGCACCGGTTGTCACGCCAGTGGCATGGCCGGGTAGCTAAGTATGGACGGGATAACCGCTGAAAGCATCTAAGCGGGAAACCCACCTCTAAACCAGAGCTCCCTTGAGAGCCGTGACAGACCATCACGTCGATAGGAGGCATGTGGACGGGCAGCAATGCCTGAAGCTAAGCCTTACTAATCGCTCGATCGGCTTGATCTCACCCCCACAAACCGCGCCATGCGCAGCAGCAAGCCTGCTCAAAACAGCAAGCTTGACAGCACGCACCGCAGTTCGATACATCCTCCCTCACTTGCACTGAACAAGCGAAGCTTTCGGATAAGCGTCGGTCTTGAGCCTTGGTGACCTGGTGGTCATGGCGAGGTGTCAAACACCCGATCCCATCCCGAACTCGGCCGTGAAAAGCCTCCGCGCCAATGGTACTGCGTCTTAAGACGTGGGAGAGTAGGTCGCCGCCAGGTCACTCAGGCTCAAGAGACGCTAATCCATAAGCACAAGCTTGCATCTTCATCAATTCAGAAACGCCCCGGTTCATCAGAGCCGGGGCGTTTTGCTGTTCAGCACTCCGCAGATGCTCAGCCGCCGTGAAAGCCCTTGAGCCGCTCTTCTCCCCGGCCGATGTCGGGCTTGAACCGCGCCGTGCTGGCCGTGTCCAGAAGTTGGTCGATGAAGGCCCTGTAGTCGTCTGTGGCATCGCCCCGTGCTGCGGCAGCCGGCTCGACAGACCCGGCATAGGTGTCAGCGTTCACAGCGGCGGTGTCATTGAGCCGAAAGGCAGCGACGAAGATTGGATCGCCCTCCGGGTTGCCCTCCCCCACATGTTGAGAGGTACGGGACAGTTCCACCCGCCCTTCGGCATCCGGGGCGGAGAGGATGGTCACGCCGTGAACGATCGTCGTGTCGCTGCGCGCGTTGGAGGCCGCGTCCTGTTCGAAGGAGTGCCGATCGTAAGCCTGTTCGAAGCTTGTGCGGTCGTTGATGTTGGCCTCGGCCATGTCTGTCTCCCTGTTGCTGTATTCGATAACGCGCCATCGACGCGAACGGTCCGTGCAATCGAGTCGAGGTGTCTCGGGCACAGCGTAGAGCACTCGGCTCCCGGTACGACCGTCGGATACTCCCGCCCTTCGGCACGACGCACACCGCTCCAACCAGTCAAGCCGATGGTCAGGGCAAGGCCGTACATCGCCTTACCGATCTCCGGCACCGTGTCCGCCCGGCTGAGGGCGGTGCCGATCGTGCCAGTGGTTCTTGGCCTCTCCGCCGGTTGGAAGGCCGGCGGTCGCATCAGCGCGCTGCTGAGCGGCTTCTTGCCGCAGTCAGTACACCCATCCGCGAGCAGCAATTCCCGGCACGAGCGGATTCCTGCCGACATCGGGGCCTTTTTCCTTCGTCATCTCGTCCCTTTGGAGGCCGTCAGCACCAACATTTTGCACGCACAGAAGGCGCCAATGGCGCGGCCTTGCTGAATGATCATTTTCCCAAATCCATCGGGAGGGCGGTTGGCTTCGCGGCAATTGCTCGTTTTGTTTGCGACGGTATCGAACGGACGGACCAGCCGCGAGGCGCCAGCCTCTTAAAGCCGCTTCGCACAATTCAAATCTTCCCGGTTTCCGCGGTGTTGGCGCCCTCACTCATCGTTCGCCGATGCCGGATTTCAAACAGCATCCTGGCTCGGATTTTTGGTCCGTGCGAGGCGCCGCCGAAGGCAGAATTACTGCGGATTTGGAGCAAGGAAATAGATCCTAAAGCACGTTGTTTTTTCCCTATCGGAAAGGGAGGAAATCCAGCTGTGGCAAAAAAGGCTTCAAATCCAAGATAGATCTTGTTAGCCTTGGCTCCGCGGTGGGGGCTCGATCCCACAGACCTGCGTGAGCGGCGCGGACAGAAAATCAATAATGCGTCATAATGGCGCAGAACGCGGAGAACAAGTTATGACGAAGTTATAGAGCTATAGTTTTATTGTGATTTGTAAGCCTTCTGTATTCTAAGCAAGTGCAGTAAACACAGTCGTTATGCGGGAAAAATGTTCGCCGTGACTGCGATGGGCTGGTTGTCCTGCCGCAGGGTGCCGAAACCGGCTGCGGACTGAAATCCCTCTCGCGTGCCCCTCGATCCGCGGCACGCTCCTGCTTCCACGAAGGCTGCATCCCAGAACCGGCCCCGACAGGGTCCGGTGCCGTTCGCGTCTTGCCAAACCGGAGGCATCAGCGCATGACCGCAAAAATCGCCGTAAAAGGCGTTACGAAGATCTTTGGAAACCACCCCCGGCAGGCGCTCGATCTGTTGAAAGCCGGCCATTCCAAAGAGGAGATTTTCAAACGGACGGGCCAGTCCGTCGGCGTGCAGGACGCCAGTCTGGAGATCGAGGCCGGCGAAATCTTCGTCGTGATGGGTCTCTCCGGTTCCGGCAAGTCCACGCTGGTCCGCATGCTCAACCGCCTGATCGACCCCACCGCCGGTGAAGTCCTGATCGACGGGCGCGACATCACCAAGCTGTCGCGGGCGGAACTGACCGACTTGCGGCGCCGCGACCTCGGCATGGTGTTCCAGTCCTTCGCCCTGATGCCGCACATGCGCGTCTGGCAGAACGCCGCCTTCGGGCTCGAGATCGCCGGCGAGGATCTGCGGACCCGTCGAGACAAGGCGCAGGCGGCGCTGGAGGCGGTCGGCCTCGGCGCCTATGCGGAGAGCTGGCCGAACCAGCTGTCCGGCGGCATGCAGCAGCGTGTCGGGCTGGCCCGCGCGCTTGCCAACGAGCCATCGGTCCTGCTGATGGACGAAGCCTTTTCCGCACTGGACCCGCTGATCCGTTCGGAAATGCAGGACGAACTGCTGCGGCTTCAGGCCGAACGGCAGCGCACCATCGTCTTCATCAGCCATGATCTCGACGAGGCGATCCGCATCGGCAACCGGTTGGCGATCATGGAGGGCGGCCGGATCGTGCAGGTCGGGCGTCCGGACGAGATCCTGAAGCAGCCGGCCAACGACTATGTCCGCTCCTTCTTCCGCAACATCGACGTCACCAAGATCCTGACGGCCGGCGACATCGCCCGGCGCGATCAGGTGACGCTGACCCGTCATACCGGCGACGGCCCGCGCGCCGCCGTGCGGCAGTTGCGCGAGCGTGACCGCGAGTTCGGCTATGTCCAGGACGCGCGCCGCCGGTTCCACGGCGTGGTGTCAGTGGAGAGCCTGATGTCGGCCATCGAGCGCGGCAACGGCTCCACCACCCTGGACGACGCGCTGCTGCCGGGGATCGAGCCGATCGCCGACGATCTGCCGATGGAGGAGGTTCTGCCGCGCGTCGCATCCAGCGCCTGCCCCCTGCCGGTGGTGAACGGGCAGGGTGCCTATGTCGGGGCGATCTCCAAGACCGCCTATCTGGAAACCCTTGGACGGAGCCGCTGACCGATGGATTTCAAACTTCCTTTCGGAGATTGGGCCGAAGCGGTCGTGCTGTTCCTGCTGGACCATGCGCAATGGCTGTTCGACGGCATCGATGTGGCGATCGGCGCCGTTGCCGACGGCGTGCAGACCGCCCTGACCTCGCTGCCCGGCGTGGTCCTGGCCGGGCTGGTGGTGCTGATCGGGCTGTGGCGGGTCGGCTGGCGGTTCGGGCTGTTCGCGGCGCTGTCGCTGCTGGTCGTCGCCGGGCTCGGCATGTGGGACCAGATGGTCGACACATTGGCGCTGGTGCTGACCGCGACCACAGTGGCGCTGATCCTGGGAATCCCGGTGGGCATCTGGTCGGCGCGCAATGACCGGATCGAAGCGGTGGTGCGCCCGGCGCTCGACCTGATGCAGACGATGCCGGCCTTCGTCTACCTGATCCCGGCGGCGATGCTGTTCGGGCTTGGCCGGGTTCCCGGCACCATCGCGACGATCATCTTTTCCATGCCGCCGGTCGTGCGCCTGACCAGCCTCGGCATCCGGCAGGTGCCGCACGAACTGGTGGAGGCCGGTCTCGCCTTCGGCTGCACGCCGCGCCAGCTTCTGGTCAGGGTGCAGATGCCGACGGCCCTGCCGTCGATCATGGCCGGCATCAACCAGACGATCATGCTGTCGCTGTCGATGGTGGTCATCGCGTCGATGATCGGCGCGGGCGGCCTCGGCAACGAGGTGTTGCGCGGCATCCAGCGGCTCGACATCGGCCAGGGTTTCGAAGGCGGGCTGGCGGTGGTGATCCTCGCCGTCCTGCTCGACCGCATCACCCAGAGTTTCGGCAGCCGCAAGCCCGAGGATCGGAAGTCCCTGTTCCCCTGGTCCGCCCTGGCGGCCCGGCGAAAGGCCGGCACCGAGAAATCCGGCCCTGCGGATGGAGCCATCGAAGCGGGCTGACCTCCTGGTCGCCCCACCCAAACAAGAAAAAGACACCAAAAAGGACAAGCCTTATGCGACGTACGTTTCTGAAAATGCTGGCGGTCGCCGCTGCCGCGGTCGTCGGGACCGCAACGCTGGCGTCGCCCGTTCTCGCCGCCGACAAGAAGGAGCCGGTCCGCATCGGCTGGACCGCCTGGTCCGACGCGGAGGCGGTGACCAAGCTTGCGAAGCGCCTGATCGAGGACCGGCTGCACCAGCCGGTCGAGCTGGTGCTGGCCGACATCGGCCTGCAGTATCAGGGCCTCAGCAAGGGCGATCTGGACTTCATGATGATGTCCTGGCTGCCGACGACGCACGGCTCCTACCTTGAGAAGGTCGGCGACGACATCGTGCCGCTCGGCATCCTCTACACCCGCGCCCGCCTGGGTTGGGCGGTTCCGGACTATGTCCCGGCCGATCAGGTCCGCACCATCGCCGATCTGGCGAAGCCGGAGGTGCGCAAGAAGCTGGACGGCAAGATCCAGGGCATCGACCCCGGTGCCGGCCTGATGCAGGCCTCCGAGAAGGCGGTCGAGAAGTACGGCCTGAAGGACTACAATCTGGTGTCGGCCAGCGGTGCGGCGATGACGGCGGCTCTCGGCCGCGCGATCCGGCGCGACGAATGGATCGTCGTGACCGCCTGGAGCCCGCACTGGATGTTCGCCAAGTGGAAGCTGCGCTATCTGGAGGATCCGGAAGGCGTGCTGGGCGGGCTGGAGCGTGTCCATGTCATGGCCCGCAAGAACTTCTACCAGGATTATCCGAAGGTGGCCGAGTTCCTGACGCGCATGTATCTGCCGCTGGACGAGCTGCAGGCGATCATGCTGGAGGCCGACAACAGCTCTTATGAGAAGGCGATCGACGACTACATCGCCAAGCACAAGCAGCGCGTGGATTACTGGGTCACCGGCGAAATGCCGGCGTCCTGATCGTCACGTATGGCATGACTATGCGAAGCGCCCTCTTCCCTCAGGGGAGGAGGGCGTTCGTCCATTTCTTACGGCGTTCGATTTGGGCTTGCGCATCGCACCCGCGCGGCACAGCGACTGCGCGCCGCCTTGTGCCGGGGCGGCGGACGCGCTAAAGGGCTGAACGCCCTTGCAAGATCAGCCACCATGGTCGCCCGTCTGCTGTTCGCTTTCCTGCTGCTGCTGTCGTCGCACGGATGGGCTGCCGAGCCGCCGGTCCGGGTCGGCGTGCTCGCCTATCGGGGGGAGGAGCATGCGGCGGCGGTGTGGGAACCGACGATCCGCTATCTCGGCGATCATTTCCCCGGCCGCGGGGCGGAGATGGTGGCGCTCGACCTCGCCGGGATGGACGCCGCCGTGCAGAACCGGACGGTGGACCTGATCCTGACCAACACCGGCAACTATGTCGATCTGGAGGCGCGGTACGGCGTCACCCGCATCGCCACCCTGCAGTCCGGCCGGTCCTCCGGCAACGCCATCGGCTCGGCCATCATCGTGCGTTCCGACCGCCGCGACCTGAAGGATCTGCGCGACCTTCGCGGCCGGACTTTGATGGCCATCGACCCCGATGCTTTCGGCGGTTTCCAGGTTGCCTGGGGGGAACTGCTGGATGCCGGGGTCGATCCCTTCCGCGACCTGAAGGACCTGCGCTTTTCCGGCTTCCCGGTGGACCGCGTCGCCTTCGCGGTGCGCGACGGGACGGTGGACGCCGGCGTGCTGCGCGCCTGCGTGCTGGAGGAACTGGCGGCGGAGGGGCGGATCGACCCGGCGGCCTTCCGCGTCCTCGGCTCCCGGACCGCGCCCGAATTCGCCTGCGCCCATTCCACCGACCTTTATCCCGACTGGCCGCTGGCCCGTCTCGCCGGCACGCCGGAAGGACTGGCGAAGCAGGCGGTGGTCGCCCTGTTCCAGATGCCGCCGGACCATCCCGCAGCACAGGCCGGCGGTTACCAGGGCTGGGCGGTGCCGCGCGATTACCAGCCGGTCCATGCCTTGTTCCGCGCCTTGCGCATCGGTCCCTACCGCTCGCTGCGCGAGGTCTCGCTGGTCGATCTGGCGCGCGAGAACTGGCATTGGCTGGCTCTGGCGGCGTTGGCGCTCTTGTGGTGGACGATCCATTCGCTGCGGGTGGAGCATCTCATCAAGGTCCGCACCGCGGAACTGCGGGCCCTCAACCGCGATCTTGTCCGCGAAATGGCGGAGCGTCGCCGCGCCGAGGAGAATGCCCGCGAACGCCAGCGCGAGATCGACCATGTCGCCCGGCTGTCGATCCTGGGGGAAATGGCCAGCAACCTCGCGCATGAGCTGAACCAGCCGCTGGGTGCCATCGCCAATTATGCGCGCGGCTGCACCCGCCGGCTGGAGGCCGGCACCGGCCGGCCCGCCGAATTGGCCGACGCCACCCGCGCCATCGCCGATCAGGCCGACCGCGCCGCCCACATCATCGCCCGCATCCGCAACTTCGTGCGCAAGCGCGCGCCGCAGATCGAACCGGTGGACATCAACGACGCCGTCCGCGCCGCCGCCGCCCTGTGCGCCGACCGGGCGCGCAGCGCCGGTATCGCGGTGACGCTCGATCTGGCCGAAAGGCTGCCGCGTGTCGCCGCCGATGCGGTGCAGATCGAGCAGGTCGTCCTCAACCTGATGAAGAACGGGCTGGACGCGATGGAGGGTTGCCCGCCGGCCGATGGGATCTCCGTACGCACCGGGCTCGACGGCGAGGGGCGGGTGAGGGTAACGGTGGCCGACTGTGGTCATGGCCTGAGTGCGGAGGCACGGGAGCGGCTGTTCGACCCCTTCTTCACCACCAAGCCGGAGGGGATGGGCCTGGGCCTGTCGATCTGCCGGACCATCCTGGAATCCCATGGCGGCCATCTGTGGGCCGCGGACAATCCCGGCGGCGGCGTGGAGATGCGCTTCGTCCTGCCGGCGGCACAGGAGCAGGAAAACCCATGAGCCATGATGCGGAGAGTTCGGCCCCGCCGCGCACCGTCTATGTGGTGGACGACGATCCGGCGATGCGTCATTCGCTGGGTTGGCTGATCGGCTCGCTGGGGCTGGAGGTGCAGAGCTTCGCCTCGGCGGAGGAGTTCCTGCGGGCGCTCAAACCCGACCGGGCGGGCTGCCTCGTCACCGATGTCCGCATGCCGGGCATGAGCGGGCTGGAACTGCAGGACACGCTGGCGCGGGCGGGGTCGCTGCTCTCCGTGGTGGTGGTCACCGGCCATGCCGACGTGCCGATGGCGGTGCGGGCGCTGCGGGCCGGGGCGGTCGATTTCATTGAGAAGCCATTCAACGACCAACTCCTGCTCGACCGCGTGCATGAGGCGTTGGAGAAGTCGCGGCGCGCCTGGGAGGCGGCGGAGCGCAAGCGTGCCGTCCGCGCGCTGATCGGCCGGCTGACCCCGCGCGAACGGCAGGTGGCGGCGCTGGTGGTCGCGGGGAAGCCCAACAAGGTCATCGCCGCCGAGATCAACCTGTCGATGAAGACGGTCGAGGTCCACCGCCACAATGTGATGGACAAGCTGGAGGTCACGTCGGTCGCCGACCTGACCCGCCTTTTGCTGGAAGCGGAATAGCAGCCTGCGGCTTGGCGTCGCGGGGGAAAACCCTAAGAAGTGTGGGGAACACCGCAATGGGGCGCCGCGGTGCCCCTGGCTATCCTTGGCCCTGAGATCGGCCCGCATCCTTTGCGGGCTGGGAATGGGTGCCGGGAGAGCCTGCCATGGACCGATCACGACGCAACTTCTGCCTGGGCGCCGGAGCCGCGACCGTCGGCGCCGCCACGCTGGCGGCCGTACCCGCTGACGCCGGCGCCGTTTCGGCGACCGGTGACGCGGCGCACCGCTGGGCCATGGTCGTCGATGTGCGCAAATGCGTCGGCTGCCAGGCCTGTACGGTCGCCTGCATCATGGAGAACGACGTTCCGGAAAACAGTTTCCGCACCATCGTCTCCACCTACGAGGTGACGGAGCAGGGCCGGGCCGGCTCCACCATGCTGCCGCGCCTGTGCAACCATTGCGAGGATCCGCCCTGCATTCCGGTCTGTCCGACCGGCGCCACCTATCAGCGGCGGGACGGAATCGTGGTCGTCGACAATTCGGTGTGCGTCGGCTGTGCCTATTGCGTCCAGGCCTGCCCCTACGACGCCCGCTTCATCAATCACGAAACCCAGACCGCCGACAAATGCACCTTCTGCGTCCATCGCGTGGAAGCCGGGCTGCTGCCCGCCTGCGTCGAGACCTGCGTCGGCGGCGCCCGCATCTTCGGTGACCTGAAGGACCCCGACAGCACGGTGTCGAAGCTGGTGCGCGAGCAGAACCCCAAGGTGCTGAAGCCCGAGATGGGGACTCAGCCGCGGGTCTTCTACATCGGCCTCGATCCCAAGATGCAGGGCAAGGTGGACGGCACACCGACCCTGTGGCGGCCGGCGCCGCATGCCGATAAGGAGCATGCATGATGGACACGCACATCGTCGAAGTCATCAACGTGACCCGCGAGGTCGCGTGGCTTCCCTGGGCCGTGCAGTATTTCTTCCTGATCGGTCTGTCGGTCGGCGGCCTGCTGCTCAGCCTGCCCGGCTACGCCTTCGCCCGTGACGGCTGGCGCCCGCTGGGGCGGCTCGCCTTGATCGTGGCGCTGACCTGCGGGCTGGCGGCGCCGGTGGCCCTTCTGTCCGACCTGCACCAACCCGGCCGCTTCTGGCACTTCTACGTGGTGTTCCGGCCGACCTCCTGGATGTGGTGGGGATCGCTGTTCATCCCGTTCTACATCGCCGGCCTGCTGGTCTATGGCTGGGCCTGCCTGCGCGAGGAGTTACAGGCGCATGGCCGGGTCGACAGCCGTCTTGCCGGGCTGTACCGGCTGGCGGCGCTGGGCGGTGGCCGTGACGACCGGCTGATCCGTGCCGCCGGGCTGTTCGTGCTGGCCGGGGCGGCGCTGGTGGCGCTCTACACCGGCGTCGAGGTGGCGGTGGTGAAGGCCCGTCCGTTGTGGCACACGCCCTTCCTGCCGGTGCAGTTCCTGACCACGGCGCTGGCCGGCGCCATCGGGCTGGTGCTGATCCTCAACCGCGTCGTCGGCACCGCCGACCGCGCCGTTGAGGTACTCGGCAACCGGCTGCTCGCCGCTGTGCTGGCCGCGGTGATGCTGTGCGGCGGTCTGTGGCTGGCGCTCGGCCTGTCGGGGCTGGATGCAGGGCATGCGGCGGCGCTGGACAGTGTGGCCGGGTCGGAGGCGTGGCGGGTGACCGCCATCTGGGCGGTGGCCGCGACGGTGGTGCCCTTCGTCATCGCCATTGCCCGCCCGGCCGGCACCGGGCTGCTGACCGGGCTGATCGCCGTACACAGCGCCTGGATGTTCCGCTGGACCGTGTTCATCGGCGGCCAGTCGGTGCCGAAAACCGGGGCGGGCTTCTACGACTACGCGCTGCCGGCCGGCCCGGACGGGCTGATGGGCATCGTCGGCACCGCGGGGCTGTGGCTGTTCCTGCTGATCCTGATGACGGCGCTGCTGCCGGTCTCGCCCGTTCCTGCCGCCGGCCGTCCCGCCGATGCCTCCGGCCATCCCGGTGGCCACCTGACCGCCGCCGAATAGCCGGCCCGACAAAATTCAATCCGCGCTTGAGCCCCGCTCGCGAAGACCGGAGTGTCCACCATGTCCATCACCCGTCGCCACATCCTGACCTCCACCGCCGCGGGCGGCGCGCTGGCCGCCTTCGCCGGCGGCTTCTCGGAGACCGGCCGCAAGCTGGTCAAGGGCGCCTGGGCCGGCGAGCGGCCCGACGACACCATCAGCGGCAACGCGCGGAAACCCGAATTCCGCATCGATCCGGCGACCGGCGCCGTGGAGCCGACGCCGGGCCAGATCGTCGCCAACGTCGCCTGTCTGGGCTGCACCACGCTGTGCGGCGTCCGCGTGCGGGTGGATGTGGAGCGGAACCGCGTGCTGCGGGTGGCCGGCAACCCCTACAGCCCGCTGTCCACCGACCCGTTCCTGCCCTATGCCACCCCCATCGAGGAGAGTTTCCGCTCGCTGTCGCGGCTGGACGAGAAGGGGCTGCAGGGCCGCTCCACCGCCTGTGGGCGCGGCAACGCGGCGCTGGAGATGCTGACCTCCCCCTTCCGCATCGCCACGCCGATGAAGCGCGTCGGCCCACGCGGCTCCGGGCAATGGGAGCCGATTTCGTTCGACAAGCTGGTGGAGGAGATCGCCGAGGGCGGCGACCTGTTCGGCGAGGGGCCGGTGGAGGGCTTGCGCGCCTTGCGCGACCTCAAGACCCCCATCGACCCCGCCTCGCCCGAACTGGGGCCGAAGGTCAACCAAGTGGCGCTGCTGGCCTCCGTCAATGACGGGCGGGACGCCTTCGTGCGGCGCTTCTTCAACAAGGCGCTGGGCACCATCAATTATGCCGGCCATGGCGCCTATTGCGGCGGCGCCTATCGCTCCGGCTCCGGCGCGGTGTTCGGCGACCTGAAGGCGATGCCGCACGCCAAGCCCGACCTGCAGAATGCCGAATTCGTGCTGTTCATCGGCACCGCGCCCTCCAACGCCGGCAACCCGTTCAAGCGGCAGGCCATGCTGGTCGCCAAGGGGCGCACCGACGGCGTGCTGAATTACGTGGTGGTCGACCCGGTTCTGACCAACGCCGACAACCGGGCGGCCGGAGAGCGGTCGAACTGGATCCCGATCCGCCCCGGCACCGACGGTGCGCTGGTGATGGGCATGATGCGCTGGATGTTCGAGAACGACCGCATCGACAGCCGCTATCTGTCCCAGCCCAACGCCAAGGCCGCCACGGCGGCAGGCGAGGCCGGATGGTGCAACGCCACACATCTGGTGATCCGGCAGAAGGGCCACCTGCGCGACGGCCGGATGCTGCGCGCTTCCGACATGGGCTGGGTCGAGCTGGACGAGAAGGAGCGCTATGGCGAGAAGGACGCCTTCGTCGTGCTCGATCCGGAGGGCAAGCCGGTGGCGCATGATGCGCTGGGTGGTCCGGCGGTACTGTTCCATGACGGCGCGGTGGCGACGCCGGCCGGCGATATCGCGGTCAAGACCAGCCTGACCCTGCTGCGCGAGGAGGCGATGCGGATGGAGCTGCGCGGTTATGCCGACGCCTGCGGCATCCCCGCCGACATCATCGCCGGTCTGGCGCGGGAATTCACCAGCCACGGCAAGAAGGCCGCCGCCAACGCCCATGGCGGCATGATGGCCGGCAACGGCTTCTACAACGCCTTCGGCGTCGTCACCCTGAACACGCTGATCGGCAACCTGAACTGGAAGGGCGGCAGCATCTTCGGCGGCGGCCGTTTCCCGGACGAACAGGACGGCCCGCGCTACAAGCTGGCCAGCTTCCCCGGCGCGGTGAAGCCGTCCGGCATCCCGATCAGCCGTCCGGTCGCTTACGAGAAATCCAGCGAGTTTGCCCGCAACAAGGCAGCCGGCAAACCCTATCCGGCCAAGGCGCCGTGGTATCC
Source organism: Azospirillum sp. B2RO_4 (assembly GCF_051124815.1). Lineage (NCBI taxonomy): Bacteria > Pseudomonadati > Pseudomonadota > Alphaproteobacteria > Rhodospirillales > Azospirillaceae > Azospirillum > Azospirillum sp. B2RO_4. The sequence goes on from NZ_CP118488.1 coordinate 489,545, forward strand.
GGCCGCGCCGCAGCTGACCACCGAGTATCTGACCAGCGGTCTCGCCGACGGCTATCCCTATCGACTGAAGGCCCTGTTCCTGTGGAACAGCAACCCGGTCTACGGCATCCCCGGTGTGCGTGCCGCGGCCGAGGCGGCGCTGAAGGATCCGAAGACGCTGCCGCTGATCGTCTCCATCGATCCGTTCATCAACGAATCCTCCGCCTTCGCCGACTACATCGTCCCCGACACCGTGCTGTACGAGACCTGGGGCTGGGCGTCGCCCTGGGGCGGCGTGCCGACCAAGACCAGCACCGCGCGCTGGCCGGTGGTGGAGCCGCGCACGCAGGCGCTGCCCGACGGGCTGCATGTGCAGATGGAAACCTTCCTGATCGCGCTGGCCAAGCGGCTGGGCCTGCCCGGCTTCGGCGCCGACGCCATCGCCGACATGGACGGCAGGCTCCATCCGCTCGACCGGCCGGAGGACTGGTATCTGCGCGGCGGCGCCAACATCGCGTGGCTCGGCAAGCAGCCGGTCGCCGACGCCGACGACCGCGACATCGCCCTGTCCGGCGTCGAACGGGTGATGCCGGCGCTGCAGGCCACGCTGAAGCCGGAGGAATGGCGCAAGGTCGCCTACATTCTGGCCCGTGGCGGCCGTTACCAGAATCAGGCCGAAGGCTTCGAGGGCGACAAGGCGGCCCACAAGTTCCTGAAGCCGCTGCAGGTCTACAACGAGGCGGTGGGAACGGCGAAGAGCAGCATCACCGGCCGGCGCTGGACCGGCACCGCCACCTGGATGGAGCCGGTCTTCGCCGACGGCAGCCCGGTCCATAAGCACCACACGGCCGATGAGTGGCCGTTCCAGCTGGTCAGCTCCAAATCGGTGCTGGTCAGCGCCTACACCATCGCCGCCGGCCGGCTGCGCCACCTGCATCCGGAGAATCCGGTCGGCATCAACGCCGAGGATGCCCGCCGCCTCGGCATCGAGACCGGCGACCGCATCCGCATCGCCACGCCGGGCGGGATGCAGGACGCCACCGCCATCGTCCGTCACGGCGTGATGCGCGGCGTGCTGGCGGTGGAGCATGGCTTCGGCCATCGCGAATTTGGCGCCCGTCCGCACCGGATCGGCGACCACAGCCAGCCTTCGGTGCCGGAGATCGGCGCGGGCATCAACCTGAACGACCTCGGCATCGCCGACCCGTCCCGCGCCGGGGCGTCGGTGTGGGTCGATCCGATCGCCGGGACCGCAGTGCGCCAGGGAATTCCGGCGAAGCTGGAGCGGCTCGCCGCCTCCGCCTGACGGGGCAGGGCTGCAAAAAAAGCGAACCCTTCGGGCGAACCGAAGGGACGGAGCGCAGTTGAAACAGACACGGCGGTGAAACACGACCAGAGACAAGAGAGGCGACGATGGCTCCGAACGTCAGTGATTTCTTCTGGCAGCGGCTCTCCGAATGGGGGGTGAAGCGGGTCTTCGGCTATCCCGGCGACGGCATCAATGGGTTGGTCGGGGCACTCGCCCGCACCGGCGACCAGTTCGATTTCGTCCAGGCCCGCCACGAGGAGCTGGCCGCCTTCATGGCGACCGCGCATGCCAAATACACCGGCGAACTGGGCGTCTGCCTCGCGACCTCCGGCCCCGGCGCCATCCACCTGCTGAACGGCCTCTATGATGCGAAGCTCGACCATCAGCCGGTGCTCGCCATCGTCGGCCAGCAGGCGCTGACCGCGCTCGGCGGCCATTACCAGCAGGAGGTCGACCTCGTCTCCCTGTTCAAGGATGTGGCGGGCGAGTATGTCCACATGGCCTCCACGCCCGCCCAGGTGCGGCACCTCATCGATCGTGCGGTGCGCATCGCCAAGGCCGAGCGGACGGTTACCTGCATCATCCTGCCCAACGACCTGCAGGAGATGGACGCGGTGGAGACGCCGCCGCGCGCCCACGGCACCATCCATTCCGGTGTCGGCTACGCCGCCCCCGTCGTCCGCCCGGCGGAGGCCGACCTGCGCCGGGCCGCCGACGTGCTGAATGCCGGCTCCAAGGTGGCGATCCTGGTCGGCGCCGGGGCGTTGAACGCCACCGACGAGGTGATCGAGGTGGCCGACATCCTCGGCGCCGGCGTCGCCAAGGCCCTGCTCGGCAAGGCAGCGCTGCCCGACGACCTGCCCTTCGTCACCGGCTCCATCGGTCTGCTCGGCACCCGGCCCAGCTACGAGATGATGGTCAACTGCGACACGCTGCTGATGATCGGCTCCGGCTTCCCCTATTCGGAGTTCCTGCCCAAGGAGGGGCAGGCGCGCGGCGTGCAGATCGACATCGACCCCAAGATGCTCAGCATCCGCTATCCGATGGAGGTCAATCTGGTCGGCGACAGCGCCGGCACCCTGCGCGAGCTGATCCCGCTGCTGCAACGCAAGCAGGACCGCTCCTGGCGCGAGGGGATCGAGGCCGGCGTCGCCGATTGGTGGAAGGTGCTGGAAGCCCGCGCCATGAACGACGCCACGCCGCTCAACCCGCAGCGCGTTTTCTGGGAACTGTCGCCGAGGCTGCCTGACGACGTGGTGATCGCCTGCGACACCGGATCGGGCACCAACTGGTACGCCCGCGACATCAAGATCCGGCGGGGCATGAAGGCCAGCCTGTGCGGCGGCCTCGCCACCATGGGGCCGGGCATGCCCTATGCGCTGGCCGCCAAGTTCGCATACCCCGACCGCCCGGTTCTGGCCATCGTCGGCGATGGTGCCATGCAGATGAACGGCATGAACGCCCTCATCACCCTGTCGCGATACTGGAAGCAGTGGAGCGACCCGCGCTTCGTCGTGCTGGTCCTGAACAACCGCGATCTCAATCAGGTGACGTGGGAGATGCGCGCACAGGCCGGCAATCCGAAGTTCGAGGCATCGCAGGAGCTTCCCGACGTTCCCTATGCCCGCTATGCCGAGATGCTGGGCTTCAAGGGCCTGTTCGTCGACAAGCCCGAGGATCTCGGCAAGGTGTGGGACGAAGCGCTGGCGACCCGCGGCCCGGTGCTGGTCGAGGCATACACCGATCCCAACGTCCCGCCGCTGCCGCCGCACATCTCGCTGAAGAACGCCGCCGCGATGATGGCGACGCTGGCAAAGGGCGATCCGGAGGTGTGGGACATGCTGAAGGACACCGCCAAGGATCTGGTCGAAAGCTACCTGCCGCATGGCGGCAAAGATAAAAAGCGCTGACCGGCGGGAAGAACCTAATCGGCGTCCGTCCTGAACCGGTAGCCGACCCCCGGCTCCGTCACGATCAGCGCCGGCAGATTGGGGTCGGCTTCCAGCTTCTGGCGGAGCTGCTTCACATAGACCCGCAGATATGCGGTGTCGTGGACATGCGCCGGCCCCCAGACCTCGCGCAGCAGTTCGGTGTGGGTCAGGACATGGTCGGCGTGGCGGGCCAGCATCGCCAGAAGCTCGTACTCCTTGCGCGACAGGTGGACCTCCGCGCCGTTGCGCCCGACCACCCGGCGGGCGAGGTCGATGGTGACGGCGCCGGCGGTGACGGTGGTCGGTGGCTCCGCATCGGCCGGGCGCTGGCGCAGGACGGCGCGCACGCGCGCCATCAGCTCGCCGACGCCGAAGGGCTTGACCACATAATCCACTGCGCCACGGTCCAGCGCCTCCACCTTGTCGTACTCCTGGGCGCGCACCGACAGCACGATGATCGGCACCGGCGAGGATTCGCGCACGGCGCTGATGACCTCCTGGCCGTCGAGGTCGGGCAGCCCGAGGTCGAGGATCACCAGATCGGGCCGATGCCGCGCGCAGGCCTCGACACCCTCGCGCCCGCTCTCCGCCTCCACCACCTCATAGCCGTTGGCCGACAGGCTGATGCGCAAGAATTTGCGGATCTGCGGCTCGTCATCGATGACCAGAATCTTAGCCACGCGTGCTGTCCCCTTCCATCCCGGCGATCTCCGGCCCGGCCGGAACCGGCAGCAGGATGGCGATGCAGGTGCCGGGACCATGGCGGCCGGGCAGCGCCCGGATGCTGCCGCCATGCGCCTCCACGATACCACGGCAGATGGCAAGGCCAAGGCCGGTCCCGGCGGTCTGGGCGTCGCCCGCTTCCACCCGGTAGAACATGTCGAAAATGCGCTCGCGGTCGGCCTCCGGGATGCCCGGCCCCTGGTCGCACAGTTCGATCAGCGCCTCGCCTCCGCTCCGCCGCGCCCGAATGACGATGGGGCTGCCGTTGGGCGAATATTTGCAGGCATTGTCGATCAGGTTGAAGAAGACCTGCCCCATCAGTATGGGGTCGAGCCGCAGCAACGGCAGCCCCGGCTCAAGATCCAGCCGCACCGGGCGGTGCTCCAGCATCCGTTTCGCGCGGTCCAGCGCCGCGGCGATCACGTCGGCCAGATCGACCCAGTCGGTGCGCGGCTTCAGCGTGCCCGAGCCGATCCGCGTCATGTCCAGCAGGTTCTGCACGAAGCGGTTCAGCCGCTCCGCCTCCTCCTGGATGGTCTGCACCAGCTCCGTCCGCTCGGCCGGGGCCAGCGCCTCGCCATAGCTGGTCAGGCTGGACGACGCCCCCAGGATGGAGACCAGCGGCGTGCGCAGATCGTGCGACAGCGACGACAGCAGGGCGGAGCGCAGCCGCTCCGTCTCCGCCGCGACGCGTGCCGCCTCGATGTCGGCGACCAGCGCCGTCCGCTCGATGGCGATGGCCGCCTGATCGGCCAGCGTGTCGAGCAGCCGTCCCTGTTCCGGCGACAGCAACTGCTGCCCCTCCGTCATCTGGACGCCCAGCACCCCCATCGGCCCGCGCCCGGTGCGCAGCGGCAGGAACAGCCAGTCGGCGGCGGGAAGGGTGGTGGAGCCGCGGCCGGCGGTCTTGCCGTTCTCCCACGACCAGCGCGCCGCCGCCATCGACTTCTCGTCCAGCGTATCCTCGGGCGGATAGCCGGCGGCGACCTCCAGCCGGCCGTCGCGGGGCAGCAGCACCAGCGAGCGGCCGTTCATGGTGGCGGCGACGTGATGCACCACCGCCCACAGCACGTCGTCCAGCCCGACCGCCGCCGAGATGCGGCGGTTGAAGTCGTAGAGGTTGGCGGTGCGCCGGGCGCTCAGTCGCGTGGCCTCCACCTGGGCGCGGACGCGGGCGGCGAGGTTGGAAGTGATGACCGCCGCCACCAGGAAGAAGAACACCGTCATGATGTTCTGCACGTCGGTGATGGCGAAGGTGTATTTCGGCTCGGTGAACAGGAAGTTGAAGGCGAGGAAGCTCAGCACCGATGCATAGATCGACGGCGCCAGCCCGTGCCGGATCGCCACCAGCAGCACGCCGATCAGATAGGCGACCGAGATGTTTGGCAGCGGCAGCCAGACGTCGATCAGCAGCCCCAAGGCCGTTGCCGCCGCGACGGTCAGCGTCGCGATAAGGTAGGCCGGCCAGTCGAAGGCGGCGGAGGGAGCCCTGGTGTCGAGGCTGCGCGCCGGCCGCTCGTCCTCGCCGGCCACCACCATCACGTCGAAATTCTCGTTTCGGGCCAGCAGGTCGGTGGTCACAGACTGGTGCAGCGCGCGCAGCCGGCTCCGGGGGTGGGCGCGGCCGACGATGATCTGGCTGACGTTGCGGGCGCGGGCGAAGGCCAGGATCTCCGCCGCCGCCCGCTCTCCCTGGACCACCGCCGTCTCACCGCCCAGCTGTTCGGCCAGCCGCAGCGCCTGGGCGATGCAGTCCTTGTCCTCCTCCGACAGGGCATGGTCGCGGTGCGTCTCGACATAGAGCGCCACCCACGGCGCATCCCGCCGCTCCGCCGCCCGCTTGGCGGTTCGCACGAGCCGCAAGGCCTGCGGCCCGTCGCCGATGCACACCAGGATGCGCTCGCGCGTCGGCCAGGGGCCGGCGATGGCGTGGGCGCGCATGTAGCGCAGCATCTGCGCGTCCACCCGCTCGGCCGCCTGCCGCAGCGCCATTTCGCGCAGCGCGGTCAGCGTGCCGGCGGAGAAGAAATGGTCGGCCGCGCGCTTGGCCTGTTCGGGCACATAGACCTTGCCCTCCTGCAGGCGCCGGATCAGTTCCTGCGGCGGCAGATCGATCAGCGCGATCTCGTCGGCCCGCTGCAGCACGCCGTCGGGCAGAGTTTCGCGCACCTTGATCCCGGCGATGCGCTCGACGACGTCGTTCAGGCTTTCCAGATGCTGGACGTTCAGCGTCGAGAAGACGTCGATCCCGGCGTCGAGGATCTCGTCCACATCCTGCCAGCGCTTGACGTGGCGGCTGCCGGGGATGTTGGTGTGGGCCAGCTCGTCCACCAGAACCAGCTTTGGCCGGCGGGCCAGGATGGCGTCCAGGTCCATCTCCTGGAAGGGCCGCCCGCGATACTCGATCCGCCGCCGCGGCAGCAGGTCCAGCCCGTCCAGCAGGGCTTCGGTGTCGCGTCGCCCATGCGTCTCGACCACGCCGACGACCACGTCGGTGCCATCGCGCCGGCGGGCGCGGGCATCCTCCAGCATCGCATAGGTCTTGCCGACGCCGGGTGCCGCACCGAGGAAGATCTTCAGCCGTCCGCGCCGCTCGCGGTTCGCCTCCTCCAGCAGCGCGTCGGGCGACGGCCGGTCGTCGCCTTCAAGTTCGGCCATCAGTCCACCGGTCCCAATTCGCCGCGCATCGTCATGCCTCTTCCTGTCCTGACGCGGAGCAGCGTGACCATGCCGTCCATCGGCGTCAATGGGCGGCGGAGCAGGTGCAGATGTGCGAAAAACAAAGAAGGGCCGCCGTTTCCGGCAGCCCTTCCATTGTCAATCCGTGTGTCGTCGACACCACGGCGCAGTCCTCAGCGAACCGAAATCCCTTCCGCGAAGAAAGAGACCTCGGCCTTGGCGCTCGACGACGAGTGAGACGGACAATGAGACACGAGATCACCTCCTTTCTGTTGTTGGCGTACGGCACAGCATATAGGAGCTTTCGCGAGTGCTGCAAGTCGGATTTCCGACCGCTCCGCTGTGACATTCAGCGGGGCGTTTACATCAGCATATTCGGCATGAACAGCACCAGGCCGGGCCACAGCAGCATCACCACGACCAGCGCCACCACGGCCAGGACGAAGGGGATGGATTCGACGATGTATTCCTCGACCGGGCAGTCCAGCAGGCTGCACACGGTATACATCGCCACCCCCACCGGCGGGGTCATCGAGCCCAGCGTGACGATGGTCATCATCAGGATGCCGAAATGCACCGGATCGACGCCCAGCGGCTGGACGATCGGCAGGAAGATCGGCGTCAGCAGCAGGACCAGCACCGTGCTCTCGATGAACAGGCCGGCGATGAACAGGAAGATCAGGATCAGGGTGACGACCAGCGCCGGTTCCCGCGTCAGGCCGGTCATCGCGGCGGCGATGCTCTGCGGCGCCTGTTCGAAGACGATGGCGTAGCCGACCATACCGGAGAACAGGATGATCAGCAGGATCAGCCCGGTGTCGGTCACCGCCTCCACCAGCGCGTCGGCCATGTCGCGGAGGGTCAGCTCCTTGTGCACGAAGAAGCCGATGACGCCGGCATAGATGACGGCGAAGGCGCCGACCTCCGACGGGGTGAACAGGCCGCCGCGGATGGCGACCAGCAGGGCCACCGGGAACAGCAGCGCCCATTTGGCGTGGACCACCGCCTCCCACATCGCCTTGCCGGTCGGCCGCTGGGTGGTGGCGGCGCCATAGCCGCGGCGGCGCGCGATCCACCAGACGGTGACCATCAGCACGGCCATCATCAGGAAGCCGGGAACGATGCCGGCCAGGAACAGCCGGCCGATGGAGACGTTGCCGACGAAGCCGTACAGGATCAGGCCCAGGCTGGGCGGGATGGTCGCGGTGATGAGCGATCCCACCGCGATGACGGCCGAGGTGAAGCCCTTCGAATAGCCGCTGCGGATCAGGTCAGGTCCCAGGATGCGCGCTTCCATCGCCGCGTCGGCGACGGCGGAGCCGGACACGCCGCCCATCAGGGTGGACAGCACGATGCAGACCTGCGCCAGCCCGCCGGACATCCACGACACCAGCACGTTGGAACAGCCGATCAGCCGGTGGGTGATGCCGGTGCGGTTCATCATGTGGCCGGCCAGCACGAAGAAGGGGACGGCCAGCAACGGGAAGCTCTGCGAGGCGGTGGCGACCTGCTGCACCCCGATCGACACCGGGATGATGCCGTTGGTCAGGAAGAAGGTGAAGCCGGCCATGCCGATGGCGAAGGCGATGGGAACGCCCAGCGCCATCAGGACGAAGAAGGTGAGGGCGAGCAGGATCACGGCATCACCTCCTCCGCCGCCGGGACGTCCGACGGCGTGTTGAAGATCGGGCGCGGGGTGCGGCGAAGCCGGCCGATGGCGGCCACCGTCTGCCCCAGCAGGGTGAAGGACAGCAGCAGGCAGCCGACCGGCACCGCCGAGGTGACGAAGGCATAGCTGATGCCGCTGTCGCCGAACTGGCGTTCCAGATTCAGCATGGTCAGCTGGTAGCCTTTGACCGCCATCGTCAGCAGGAAGGCCAGCACCAGCAGCGCCAGCAGAATGTCCAGGATGGCGCGCACGCGCGGCGGCAGGCGCTTGACGATGTAGTCGATGCCGATATGGGCATGCTTGCGCAGCGCGAGGTCGGCGCCGAGGAAGCTGGCCCAGGCGAACAGAAGCTGCGCGACGTCCACCGACCAGACCAGGGGATAGCCGAACCAGCGGCTGATGCCGGCCACGAAGACCAGCAGGACGATGACGGCGAGCAGCGCGGTCGCCAGCACCGTCTCCGCCTTGACGTATAGGGATTTCATCGCAAGGGGGTGCTCCGGTCCGGCCCGCGGGCGTGCGCCGGTGGTGCGCAGTGGGCGTGGGGTGCGGGCGTCGGTTGCGGGTGGGGAACGGGGCGGCCCGGCAGAGGCGGCCCCGCCCCGGTCACGACGGGGAAGGCCGGCCGGTCACTGCTTCAGCAGCGCGTCGACCTGCTTGTGCAGTTCGCCATAGCCGAGCTTGTCATAGACGGACGCGGTGGCCTCGCGGAAGGGCGCGACGTCGATGCTGACGACCTGCATGCCCTTCTCGGTCATCTGCTTTTCGAAGTCCGCGAGGGATGCCTCGGTCGCCTTTGACGCATCGTCGCCGGCCTTCAGCGACTCCTCGCGCAGGATGGTCTGCATGTCCTTCGGCAGGCTGTCGAACCAGGCGGCGCTGGTGACGATGCCGGTGATCAGGTTGATGTGGCCGGTCTTGGTCAGGTACTTCGCCACCTCGTACAGGCGCGAGCCGTAGATGGCGGGGTCCTGCGCCTCGGCGCCGTCGATCACCTGCTGCTGCATGGCGGTGTAGACCTCCGACCAGGGCAGCGGCGTCGGGGTGGCGCCCATGGCGCGGATGGTCTCCATCCACACCGGCGCGCCCGGCGTGCGGACGCGGACGCCGTTCAGGTCGGCCGGCACCTTCACCGGCTTGTTGGTCAGCATGTGGCGCTCGCCCTGCCACCAGTTGAAGGACAGCACCTGATGGCCGGACGCCTTGCGCAGCTTCTGTACCCACTCCTCGAACATCGGGGAGGTCACGACCTTGCGGATGCCGCCATAGCCCTGGGCGATGTAGGGCGCGCCGAGCACGCCGAACTCCTTGACGAACACGGCGAGCCGGCCGCCGTCCACCACCACCGCGACGGGCGCGCCGGCACGGGCCTGTTCCAGCAGATCCTCGTCCTTGCCCAACTGCGAGGCGGGGAACAGGCGGACGGCCATCTTGCCGGCCGACCGCTTCTCCACATTGGCCTTGAACTCCTCCAGGCCCTTGTAGAGCGGGTCCTGCTGCGACAGCGCCGTGTTGACGCTGAGCGTGTAGTCGGCCGCCGAAGCGCCGAACGAGACCAGGGAAACCACCGCGCCGAACAGCGCCGTACGCACGGCGTTCGCCATGACAGACATTCCTTTTCCTCCCAGCAATATGGACCGCCGGCGACCGACGGCCGGCATTCGACTGGTGCATGTTCGGCCCGCCGCCGGGACACCGGCGAACGCCCCCGGTTCAAGGGGCGGTCCAGCAGGGATGGGGATGGCCGACGACCAGCTTGTTCAGTCACTGGTATGGTAGTATGCATGGTGCCGGTTGGCAATAGCGTTTCGGGCGGACTGTTCGCATTCCACCAATGTTGGCGCCGGACTGTTTCGTCATGAAAAAGGCCGGCCCGCGGATCGCGAAGGCCGGCCCTTGCCGCATCGCTGCTCCACCGCCTAGCGGAGGCGCGGGGTCATCCGGCTCATGGCGAAGCCCAATCCGCCAGCCAGCAGGAAGCCGGCCGCCACAGCGACGCCGCGGGCGGCGGCGCTTGGTGCCTCCAGCCGCAAGGTGTTGTGCGGCAGGCCGAAGCGCCCGCGGGTGCGGTGCAGCCCGTCGACGGGGTGGAACAGGTTGTCGGGCCGGCCGGGCGTCTCGCGCTCCTCCGTCATCTGGCCGTCCACCGCGTTGTTGGCGAGGTAGCGGTCGGCGAAGGCGGGCGCCAGGAAACTGCCCAGGATCGCCTGCATCGCCGACCAGCCCAGCCAATATTCGCGGCGGGGATTCTCGGCGGCGTGAAGGATGGCGCGGGCGATGTCCTCCGGCTGGAAGATTGTGCCCATCGGCCGCGCCCGGCGGGGCATGTGGCTGCGCGCCCAGTCGAATTGCGGCGTGTTGACCGCCGGCAGATGCACGGTGGTCAGCCTGACGCCGCTGTCCTCGTGGATCAGTTCGGAATGCAGGCTGTCGATGAAGCCGGTGATCGCATGCTTGGCCGCGCAATAGGCCGACTGCAGCGGAATCGACCGGTAGGCCAGAGCCGAGCCGACCTGCAGGATCGTTCCGGCATTGCGCGGCCGCATCCGGCGCAAAGCCGTCTGGATGCCGAAGGCCGAGCCGAGATAGGTCACCTCGGTCACCCGCTTCAGCTCCTTCGGCGTCACGGCATGGACCGGGCCGAAGACCGTCACCATCGCTACGTTGATCCAGGCGTCGATGGGGCCGAAAGCCTCCTCCACCCGGTCGGCGGCGGCCTCCAGCGCGTCGGGATCGGCGACATCGAGCGGCAGGACCAGCGCCCGGCCGCCCAGCCGTTCGACCTCGGCCTTCACCTCCGCCAAAGCGTCGGACGAACGGGCGATCAGACCGATGGACGCCTGACGGTAGGCGGCGAAGGCCAGCGCGGTGGCGCGGCCGACCCCGGCGGATGCGCCGGTGATGCAGACGACAGGGGAATGGGGGAGGCCCTTGGTCGGGTACATGGCGAGGGTCCTGTTCTTATTGCGCCTCAGAAGCGGTCGGGGGTTGGCCGGAGGGTGGCCTGGGGGGTGGACGTCTGCCGCTCCATCCTGTCCAACTCCCGGCACCGGTCCCGGTTCCGTCACGTCCGCTCAGTGCCCGCTCTTCCACCCGGATGCGGTGCAGGGTCAGCGGGATGTTCAACAGAGTGGCGGCGACGGCGATCCAGATCTCGCCGAAGACCAGCGGCAGCACCGCAAGCTCTCCCGCCACCACGAGGTAGTTGGGATGCCGGACCCAGCGGAAGGGGCCGCGGCGGACCAGCGGCGCGCCGTCCAGCGTGATGATCCGCGTCGTCCAGAATCGGCCGAGCGTCGCGATCACCCAGACCCGCCCGGCCTGGAGCAGCAGGAACAGCGCCAGCAGCCAGCCATTCACCGGCGCGTCGGCCGGTACCATGACGAACAACGCCAGCAGCCATCCGGCATGCAGCGCGACGAACAGCGGGTAATGCGCCGCTCCGACCTCCCGCGCGCCGTCGGTCAGCAGCCGGCCGGTGTTGCGGCGGGCGATCACCAGCTCCAGCAGCCGTTGCGCCGCCACCGCCAGCAGGATGATCTGCGGCCAGCCGAGTGCATCCATGGTCACAGATCCAGCAGGGTGAGGCCGGCAGTGAAGCCGGGGCCGAGCGCCAGCATCAGATGCGGCCCGGTCGCCCCGCTGCGCATCCGCCGGTCCAGCACGAACATCACGCTGGCGGCCGACATGTTGCCGCAGTCGCCCAGCGCTGCCCAGGACTCCTCCATACCGGCGATGGCGGGATCCAGCACCTCCGTCAGCGCCTGCAGGACCTTGGCGCCGCCGGTGTGGCAAATCACGCCGGCCAGATCGGCGCGGCTCATGCCGCGGCCGGTCAGGAAGCCGTCGATCACCGGGGGCAGCCTTTCGCGGATCAGGCGGGGGATGTCCTGGCTGAAGACGACGCCGAAGCCTTCGTCCTCGATGCGCCAGCCCATGATCCGCCGCGTGCCGGGCCAGGTGTGCTCGGCGCTGTCGATGACGCGTGGTCCGGGGGCGCCGTCACCGGCCGCCGGGGTCCGCAGGAGTGCGGCGGCGGCACCGTCGGCGAACAGGGCGCTGGCCACGACATTGGTGGCGGTGGCCTCTTCCGGCCGGTGCGACAGGGTGCACAGCTCCACCACCAGGAACAGGACGGTGCGGCCGGGCATGGCACGCGCCATCATGCCGGCCCGCGCCAGCCCCAGCGCTCCACCGGCGCAGCCCAGCCCGAAGACCGGCAGCCGCACCGTGTCGGGCCGAAAGCCCATGCGGTCGAGCAGCAGTGCTTCCAGGCTGGGGGTGGCGATGCCGGTGGTGGTGGCGCAAACGATGGCGTCAACGTCGGCGGGGCGCAGGCCGGCAGCGGACAGCGCCTTGCCCGCCGCCTCTTCCAACAGATCCAGCGCCACCCGTTCGAACACGGCGGCGCGCTCGCCCCAGCCATGCGGTTCCAGATACCAGTCAAGCGGGCAGGCGGCGTGGCGGGTGCGGATGCCGGTGTTGGCGAAGACGGGAGCCAGCCGGTCGAAATCGCGCAGGCGATGGGCGAACACCGATCGGGCGACCGTCAGAGTCTCCGCCTGTTCGAACCGGTGGGGCGGTAGCGCCGTTGCGACCGACAACAGCCGCGGATCGGGTGACATCCTGCCTCCTGCATGCTGCCGTCCGGTGGAACCACGGGCGGGGCGGTGATCCCGCCATATCAGACAACAGGAATATTGTGCGGCCGTTGCGCCGGCGCCCGCCTGCTCAAAAGTCTATCGACTTTCGGGCGCGCGGCCGCACCTGGGCAAGAATGATGTCAACCGATGGGCAACCCCTGGTAAATGGCCGCCGGCAAAAATCCGTCAATGGGCCATCGCCCGTTCCTCCGCGCCCGGCTTGTCGTGGATCGCCAGCCGGTCGACGATGGTTTCGCTGGCGGCATTCAGTCCGACCAGCCGCACCTCCACCCCGGCGCGGCGGAACTTCAGCACGACATTGTCGAGCGCCGCGACGCTGGAGATGTCCCAGATGTGGGCGCCGGACACGTCGATCACGACGGCGTCCAGTTTTTCCCGGACATCGAAGGCGGCGGAGAAATCATCGGCCGAGGCGAAGAACAGCTGTCCCTCCACCAGATAGGTCCGGGTGCGCCCGTCCTCCGACAGGGTGGAGGTGACGCGGAACAGCCGGGCGACCTTGCCGGCGAAGAAGATGCCGGACAGCAGCACGCCGATCAGCACGCCGACGGCAAGATTGTGGGTGAAGACCACGCCGACCACCGTCGCCAGCATGACCGCGCTGGAGCTGCGCGGGTGCGTCACCAGCGTTTGCAGCGACCGCCAGTTGAATGTGCCGACCGACACCATGATCATCACCGCCACCAGGGCGGCCATCGGGATCCGCTTCACCCAGTCGCCCAGCACGACGATCAGGAACAGCAGAAACAGCCCGGCACAGAAGGTCGACAGCCGGCCCCGGCCGCCCGACTTCACGTTGATGACCGACTGGCCGATCATCGCGCAGCCGGCCATGCCGCCGATGAAGCCGGAAACCATGTTGGCGACGCCCTGGCCGACGCATTCCCGGTTCTTGTCGCTGCCGGTGTCGGTCATGTCGTCGACGATTGCCGCGGTCATCAGCGATTCCAGCAGCCCGACCACGGCGATGCCGGCGGAATAGGGCAGGATGATGCGCAGCGTCTCCAGCGTCAGCGGAATGTCGGGCAGCAGGAAGACCGGCAGGGTGCTGGGCAGCTCCCCCATGTCGCCGACGGTGCGCACGTCGATGCCGAAGCCGATGGTGACCGCGGTCAGCACCAGGATGCTGACCAGCGCCGACGGCACCGCCTTCGTCAGGCGCGGCAGCAGGTAGATGATCGCCAGCCCGGCCGCGACCAGCGCATAGGTGACGCTTGGTACGCCGACCAATTCCGGCAACTGGGCCAGGAAGATCAGGATGGCGAGCGCGTTGACGAAGCCGGTCATCACCGATTTCGACACGAAGCGCATCAGCGCCCCCAGCCGCAGGAACCCGGCGCCGATCTGCAGCACGCCGGCCAGCACGGTGGCGGCCAGCAGATATTGCAGCCCGTGGTCCTTGACCAGCGTGACCATCAGCACCGCGGTGGCGGCCGTGGCGGCGGAGATCATGCCCGGCCGGCCACCGACGATGGCGATGGTCATGGCGATGGCGAAGGAGGCGTAAAGTCCGATCTTCGGATCGACGCCGGCGATGATGGAGAAGGCGATGGCCTCCGGAATCAGGGCGAGGGCGACGACGAGCCCGGACAGCAGGTCGCCGCGCGTGTTGCCGAACCACTCCTGACGGAGCCGTTGCAGATCGATGGTCATGGGTCTCGCAAGCTTGAAGCGCGCGATGGCGGCCGACGCCGCGATCCGGCATCGGGCCGGGCGGTGGGTCGCATCGCGGGAATTGGAATCGGAAGAATGGAATGGCTGCGAAGCGGCAATCGGCCCGGAAAAGGGCCGCCGGGCTTCAGGTCAATGCGGTGAGCAGGCCGTCAAGGCGGCGTGACGCGGTGCAGCATGGCTGCAGACGTAACAGATTGCCGCAGGCGCGGCAACCCTGCCGATCCTGGCTTGACGGAAAAGAGACGGGAATCGGAATGGGCGGCGCCCCTGCGAGCGCCGCCCCTTGACCCTGGGTACCGCACGCCTGTCGGTGCGAATATCCCTTCTCCCCCCTGAGGAGAAGGTTAGGATGAGGGAGGATCGGCGCAGCCGAAGATTATGCGACAGGCCTTCATGCCCTACGACGACAAGCGGTTGCGCATCCGCGTGCGGGGACGGGTGCAGGGTGTGGGATTCCGTCCGCATGTCCATGCGCTCGCCCGGCGTTTCGGCCTGACCGGCTGGGTTTTGAACGACCCGCAAGGCGTGCTGATCGAGGTGCAGGGCACCGCCGCCGCTGATCTCGTCACAGCGCTGACCGCTGAGGCGCCGCCACTGGCCCGCATCGATGCGGTGGAGTGCGAGACCATCGCCCCGCTTGCAAACGAAAACGAGGATTCCTTCACCATCCGCCACAGCGGGTCCGCGGGCGCCGTCGCCACCGGCATCGGGCCGGACGCCACGGTTTGTCCAGCCTGCCTCGCCGAACTGTTCGATCCGGCCGACCGCCGCTATCGCTACGCCTTTCTGAACTGCACCCATTGCGGCCCGCGCTATACCATCACGCGGCGGCTTCCCTATGACCGGCCGCAGACGGCGATGGCCGGCTTCCCGCTCTGCCCGGATTGCCTGTCGGAATACCAGAACCCGGCCGACCGCCGCTTCCACGCCCAGCCGATCGCCTGCCCGGCTTGCGGTCCCCGGCTGTCACACCCGCCGGAGGACATCCTCGCCGCCCTGCGGGATGGCAAAATCGTTGCCATCAAGGGGCTGGGCGGTTTCCACCTCGCCTGCGACGCAATGCGGGCGGATGCGGTCGAACGGCTGCGGCGGGTCAAGCAGCGCAACGGCAAGCCCTTCGCCCTGATGGTCGCCAATGCGATGTCCGCCGCCCGCCATGTCAGCATGGACGCCGAGGAACGCGCAATGCTGGAGGGCGTGGCGCGTCCCATCGTCCTGCTGCGGCGGCGGGAGGATGCTCCGGAACTGGCGCCCGACATCGCCCCCGGTCTGGCATGGCTGGGCGTGATGCTGCCCTACACGCCGCTGCATTACCTGCTGTTCCACGAGGCGGCCGGGCGGCCCGACGGCACCGGCTGGCTGGACGAGCCGCAGGACCTGACGCTGGTCATGACCTCCGCCAACCCCGGCGGCGAGCCGCTGGCCATCGGCAACGACGAGGCACGGGAGAGGCTGGACGGCATCGCCGACCTGATCGTCGATCATGACCGCGACATCGTCATCCGCGCCGACGACAGCGTGGTGCGCAAGCTGGCCGGCGCGCCCGCCTTCCTGCGCCGCGGCCGCGGCCATGTGCCGGAGCCGATCCGGCTGGCCCGCCCCGTGCCGCCGATCCTGGCGGTCGGCGGGCACCTGAAGGCGACCGTCTGCGTCACCCGCGGCGACGAAGCTTTCCTGTCCCAGCACATCGGCGACCTCGACAACGCCGCGACGCTGGACTTCCTTGAGGAGACCGTCGCCCATCTGCTGCACATCCTGGATGTGGAGCCGGTGGCGGTCGCCCATGACAAGCACCCGGATTTCCAGTCCACCCGCTTCGCCGAGCGTACTGGCCTGCCCGCCATCGCGGTCCAGCACCACCATGCCCATGTCGCCGCCGTGATGGCCGAACACCGGATCGAAGGGCCGGCGCTGGGCCTCGCGCTCGACGGGTTCGGGCTGGGCGAGGATGGCGGGTCATGGGGTGGGGAGATGCTGCTGGTCGAGGGCATACGGTCCGAACGGCTTGGCAGCCTCGCCCCGCTGGCCCAGCCCGGCGGCGACGTCGCGGCCCGCCAGCCCTGGCGGATGGCGGCATCCGCCCTGGTGCGCATGGGGCGTGCCGACGAGATCGTTCCCCGCTTCGCCGGCCATGGACCGGCCGAGGGCGTGCGGCGGATGATCGAGCGCGGCATCAACGCCCCACTGACCAGTTCCTGCGGGCGCTGGTTCGATGCCGCCTGCGGCTTGCTGGGCGTCCGCGCCGTGGCGGGCTTCGAAGGCGAGGCGCCGATGGCGCTGGAATCGCTTGTGCGCCGACCGCGCGTGGCGGACGGCGCCTGGCGGGTCGAGGAAGGCGAACTGGATCTGACGCCCCTGCTGGAGCGCCTGCTGACCGTGACCGACGCGGCGGAGGGGGCGGAACTGTTCCACGGCACGCTGGCGGCGGCATTGATCGACTGGACGCTGCCGGCACTGCGCGCCTGTGGCTTCCGCCGGGTGGTGCTGTCCGGCGGCTGCCTGATGAACGCGATGCTGGCGGAGGAACTTGTCACCGGCTTCCGCGCCGCCGGGGTGGAGGCGCTGCTGCCGAGGCTGGCGCCTGCCAATGACGGCGGGCTCAGCCTCGGTCAGGCATGGATCGCAGCGATGGCCCTTTAGCGAACCTCGCTTACCCCGCGCGCGCGGCCTTCTTCACCGGCCGCTCATGCTCCTCGTCCGCCGGGGCTTCGCTGTCCTTGAAGGTGCGGACGCCGCTGATCATGGTGGAGATGATCGACTGGCGGGACATGATGTCCTCGCGCACCGCGGCATAGACGTGGACGATCACAAACAGCAGGATCGCCCACATCCCCAGATGGTGCCAGGTGTGGACGTCCATGCTCTGGCCGAACAGCGGGATGACCCAGCCGAACAGCCGGTCCTGCCAGCTGCCCTGGCCGGCGCCCTCGCTGTAGAGCGCGAATCCGGTGACGATCATGAAGACGCTGCCGACCGCAATGGCCCAGAACATGGCGAACTGGGCCAGCGGGTTGTGGCCGACATACAGCTTCGGCTTGCGCTCCAGGAACAGGTACCAGCGGGCCTCCAGGAACAGCTCCCCCCACCAGTGGCGATCCCAGAAGGGAAAGCGGAACAGCTGCCGGGCATGGTGGTTGCCGGCGAAGGCCCAATAGAGCCGGCCGATGAAGCCGACGGCGAAGATGTAGGCCGCCGCGAAATGAGTGAAGCGGATGTAGCCCATCAGGAAATTGGC
This sequence comes from Azospirillum sp. B2RO_4, assembly GCF_051124815.1. Taxonomy (NCBI): domain Bacteria; kingdom Pseudomonadati; phylum Pseudomonadota; class Alphaproteobacteria; order Rhodospirillales; family Azospirillaceae; genus Azospirillum; species Azospirillum sp. B2RO_4. The sequence continues at coordinate 507,408 of NZ_CP118488.1, forward strand.
GCTGGCCTCGCCCGGCATGGTCGGCAGCGGGTTGGCGATCAGGTAGCCGGTGACCGACAGCACCATGATCGCCAGCGCGTTGACCCAGTGCCAGACCCGCACCGGCACTTCGTACACATAGATCGCCTTCAGGAAGCGTCCGGCCGCCGGAGCGGCCGTCCCTTCCTCGTCCGGTGTCGCGACCGGCTTCGCGTCGTCGAGAGGAGCCATGACGTAATCCTCTTCGGTTGCCGGTCAGCGCACGGTGACGCGGGCCAGTTCGGCGCCGTCCGGCGCCATCACGTGGGTGGAGCAGGCAAGGCACGGGTCGAAGCTGTGCAGGGTGCGCAGGATCTCCACCGGCTCGTCCGGGCGGGCCATCGGCGTGTTCAGCAGCGACGCCTCGAAGGCGCCGATGTTGCCCTTGGGATCGCGTGGGCTGCCGTTCCAGGTCGTCGGGACGACGCACTGGTAGTTGTCGATCTTGCCGTCCTTGATCTTGATCCAGTGGCCCAGGCCCCCGCGCGGCGCGGCGACGGTGCCGACCCCCTTGGCCTCCTTCGGCCAGGTCTTCGGGTCCCACTTCTCGACATTGGCGGTGGCGGTGTCGCCGGCCTTGATGTTGGCGATCAGGGCGTTCCAGTCGTCCATCATCATGGTGCAGCAGTACTGGCATTCCAGCGCGCGGGCCAGCGTGCGGCCGATGGTGGTCGGCAGCGCCTGCTGCGGCGTGAAGCTGGTGCCGGCCAGCTTGTTGAAGGCGCCCAGCGATTCGGTGATCTGGTCCTTCACGTAACCGACACCCTGGGCATAGGCCAGGATGTAGCGGGGCAGGGGACCGACCTCCACCGCATGGCCGCGCCAGCGCGGGGCCTTGATCCAGGAATACTTGGCGGCCTCGTCAAGCTCCTTGATGTCGGTGCGGGTGCCCTTGGTGTTGGCGCCCAGTTCGAACTTGGCCTCGGTCACGCCGTCCCACGGGTGCAGGCCCTTGCTCTCGTCCTCGTAGTGATACCAGCTGTGGGCGACGAACTCCTGCACCTGCGCCGGGTCGCGCGGGTCGATGGGATGGACCTCGTTCCAGTTGCCGTTCAGGATGACGCCGCCCGGCAGCTGGCAGGTCGAATGGTCGTACTGCACCTTCTCGTAGTCGCCGTAGTCCATCACGTTGGTCGCCGACAGCCCGCCGCCATAGAGCCAGTCCTTGTAGAAGCTGGCGATGGCGAGCACGTCCGGCAGATAGACGTTCTCGACGAAGGCCGTCGCCTCCTGGATGCGGGCGCGGATGAAGTTCAGCCGCTCCATGTTCAGCGGCGCACCCGACGATCCCGTTCCGTCCATGTTGATGGCGCAGGGAACGCCGCCGACCATGTAGTTCGGGTGCGGGTTCTTGCCGCCGAGGATGGTGTGGATCTTGACGATGTCCTTCTGGAGATCGAGCGCCTCCAGATAATGGGTCACCGCCATCAGGTCGGCTTCCGGCGACAGCTTGTAGGCCGGGTTGTCCCAATAGCCGTTCTTGAAGATGCCGAGCTGGCCGCTCTCGACGAACTTCTTCAGGCGGGTCTGAACGTCGCGGAAATAGCCGGGGCTGGACTTGGCGTGGCGCGGCGACACCGCCTGCTGGAGTGCGGAGGTCGCCTGCGGATCGGCCTTCAGCGCATTGACCGGGTTGACCCAGTCCAGCGCGTGCAGGTGATAGAAATGGACGATGTGGTCATGGACCTGCAGCGTCTTCGCCATGATCTCGCGGATCAGGTGGGCGTTCTTCGGGATGCGGATCTGAAGCGCATCCTCCACCGCGCGGACCGAGGTCAGCGCGTGGCAGCCGGTGCAGACGCCGCAGATGCGCTCCACGAACGCCCAGGCGTCGCGCGGGTCGCGGCCCTTCAGGATGACTTCGAGCCCACGCCACATCGTGCCGGTCGACACCGCGTTGCGGATGATGTTGTCGCTGTCGACATTCACCTCGCAGCGCATGTGGCCTTCGATACGGGTCACCGGATCGACGACGATGCGCTTGCCGCCATTGTCGAGCGAGAACCCGTTCGGGGTCTGGACGATGCCCATGGTCAGACGTCTCCCTTGTGCTGCGCGCGCTTCAGGGCGCTGACGGCCGCGTGGGCGGCGATGATGCTGCCGACGCCGACGGCGGCGGTGGTGCCGATCTCGTCGGCGTTGGCCTCGATCCCGAACTGGAGGATGTCGGACTGGCGGGCGTACCAGGACCCCTTGTCCCAGAAGCCGTCTTCCGAGCAGCCGATGCAGCCGTGGCCGGACTGGATGGGGAAGCTGGTGCCCTCGTTCCAGCGGACGGTGGAACAGGCGTTGTAGGTGGTCGGACCCTTGCAGCCGACCTTGTAGAGGCAATAGCCCTTGCGCGCGCCCTCGTCGTCGAAGGACTCCACGAACTGGCCGGCATCGAAATGCGGCCGGCGATAGCATTTGTCGTGGATGCGCTGGCTGTAGAACATCTTCGGCCGGCCCTGGCGGTCCAGTTCCGGAATGCGGTCGAAGGTCAGCATGTAGGTGATGACGCCGGTCATAACCTCGGCGATCGGCGGGCAGCCGGGGACCTTGATGATCGGCTTGTCGGTGATGACCTCATGCACCGGGGTGGCGCGGGTCGGATTCGGACGCGCCGCCTGGACGCAGCCGAAGGAGGCGCAGGAGCCCCAGGAGATGATCGCCTTTGCATCCTTGGCGACCTTGCGCAGCTGGTCGGTGAAGGGCTTGCCACCGACGATGCAGGACATGCCGTCCTGGTTCAGTGGCGGATTGCCCTCCACCGCCAGGATGTAGTTGCCCTTGTACTTCTCCATCACCTCGTCGAGGATCGCCTCGGCCTGATGACCGGCCGACGCCATCAGCGTGTCGTCGTAGTCCAGCGAGATCATCGACAGCACCACGTCCTTCACCAGCGGATGCGCCGAGCGGATGAAGGATTCGGAACAGCAGGTGCATTCCAGCCCGTGCAGCCACAGCACCGGCGTGCGCGGCTTGGTCTCCATGGCATGAACGATCTGCGGCACCAGTTCCGGCCCGAGGCCAAGCGCCGCGGCGGTCAGCGAGCAGTATTTCAGGAACGAACGGCGTGTGATCCCCTGCCGCCGCATCACCTCGTAGAAGGTTTCCAGCGTTGCCATCGGTTTGTTTTCTCCCGTCGGGCGGCACCGGCGTGCGAGGATCCGGTGCGCTTCTCCGCGGGCCATAGGCAACAATCGTGCCGTAGTACGAACATTGGGCAAACCAACGGTCACAAAGGGACAGGGGCCTCGACCGCTGGCAACTCCCCGGCCGAAACGGCGGCCGGGGTGGAAGGAGAGTTGCCGGTGGGGTCAGGCAGTCCGGCCGCTCTCTTCAGGCCGGCCGATCAGGCGGTGGATCGCGTAGCCAATCGCTATGCCGGCCGCATGCAGCCCGGCGGTGCTGGCGAGGAAGCCGGCGGCATAGCCCAGCGCCGCGGCGTCGGCCGGCATCTCCGCCCCATGGGCGAAACCGTGGAACAGGCCGAAGCCGGCGGCGAAGACAACGCCGATCAGGCCGTTGCGCGACATCGGCATGACGCACAGCAGGGCCAGCACGACGGTGGAGGCGTAGATGGTCGGCTCGACCAGCGGCAACTCCCCGCCGGTCAGCGCGAACAGGCCACCGGCCAGCATGGCGGCCAGGAACGCCCCCGGCACCGCCAGCACGGCGCGCCCGCCGATGGTCGCGCCATAGACGCCGACGGTGACCATGGCGATCAGGTGGTCCAGCCCGCCCAGCGGATGCGCGGCGCCGTCGAGGAAGCCGGCCCCGGCGAGATGGCCGGGATGGGCGAGAGCAGGTGTGGCGGCAAGCGCGATGGCCGCAGAGAGGACGGCAAGGCGAGTGATCTTCGACATATCGAACGGCTCCTCGGGGTTCTTGTGGTTTTGGTGATCGGAACATGCCCTCTCCCGCCCCGGGAGAGGGAGGGGCCCCACGGAGTGGGGGGGGTGAGGGGCATTCCGGACATGGATTTCCGATCCTTGTCGTACCCCTCACCCTTCCCACCGCTTCGCGGCGGGCCCCTTCCCTCTCCCGGGGCGGGAGTGGGAGGATACTAATGCCGCTGCGCCGGCCCGCGCTCGATGCCGTAGCGCTCCAGCTTGGCCCGCAGGCCCATGCGCGACAGGCCCAATTCGTCGGCGGCCTTGCTCTTGTTCCAGCGGCAGCGGACCAGCGTTTCCATCAGGATGCCCGCCTCCACCCGCTCGATTCGCGACTTCAGCGGTCCGCCCTGGCCGATCAGGTCGGGCGGAGGCAGCGGTCCATCCTCCGGCGAGGCCGGGCGGGCGTTCAGCGCCGCGCCGCGCAGCACATGGTCGGACAGCAGGTCGGCACCCAGAATGTCGCCCTCGCACAGCACCAGCATGCGCATGATCTCGTTCTGCAACTCGCGCACGTTGCCGGGCCAGCCATAGGATTCCAGGCAGGCCATCGTGTCGGGAGCGAAGCCGGCAACAGGCTTGCCATGGGCGGCGGACAGCCGGTCGAGGATGTGGCGCGCTAGCACGGGGATGTCGTCCGGCCGGTCACGCAGCGGCGGCATGGTCAGCGTCATGGTGCTGAGCCGGTAATAGAGATCTTCGCGGAAGCGGCCGGCCTTCACCTCGGCGGTCAGGTCGCGGTGGGTGGCGGCGACGACGCGGACATCGACCCGCCGCGTCTCGTTGGAGCCGACCGGCCGGATCTCGCCCTCCTGCAGGAAGCGCAGAAGCCGGACCTGGAAGGCCGGGCTGATGTCGCCGATCTCGTCCAGGAAGATGGTGCCGCCGTCCGCCTGCTCCAGCAGGCCGACACGATTGGTGTGGGCACCGGTGAAGGCGCCTTTCTTGTGACCGAACAGTTCGCTTTCCAGCAGTTCGTCCGGAATGGCGCCGCAATTCTCGCAGTAGAAGGGCTGGTCGGAGCGCGGGCTGCCGTAATGGATGGCGCGGGCCAGCAGTTCCTTGCCGGTGCCGGTCTCGCCCAGCACCAGGACGGGCACGTTGAAGCCGGCCACCCGCTCCGCCTGCCGGCAGACCTCCTCAACCGGGCTGCCCTCGGCACGGATCAGGCCGTCGAAGCGGTAGGACTGGCGCACCCGCTCCCGCTTGGTCGCCACGCGGGTTTCGGCCAGCGGCGGCAGCAGCTTCAACTCACTGGTCAGCCGGTCATGCTCGCGCTGGAGCTGATAGAGCTTTGCAGCGTTGCGGGCGGTCAGCAGCAGATGGTCGGGGTGCCAGGGCTTGGTGATGAACTGGTGGATGCCGGCGGTGTTGATGGCGCCGATGATGTCCTCGGGGTCGATGTAGCCGGTGATGACGATGCGCACCACGTCGGGCCAGCGTTCGCGCACCTGGGTCAGGAATTCCACGCCGCTGACATCCGGCATCCGCTGGTCGGAGAAGACCACCTGGATCCATTCGGATTCCAGCAGGCGCAGGGCGTCTTCCGCCGACAGGGCGGTGAAGACCTCGAATTCCTCGTCCAGCAGGCGGGCGATGACCTCGACGGAGCGCGGCTCGTCATCCACCACCAGGATGCCGGGGCGGGCGGGATCGGTCATCGCACGGACTCCTTCTTCATTCGACCCGCCTCATTCGACCTCGAGATCCTTGATCGTCATCTCGGTGCCGCCATTGGGATGCAGCCTGCTGCCGCCGCAGTTTGGGCAGGGCGACAGCCGGTCGTCCAGATCCACCGTGTCGTTGCAGTCGAAGCACCAGCCGCGGCCCGGCACCTCCAGCACCACCAGTTCCGCCCCGTCGGCCAGCGATCCCCGCGTCACCACGTCGAAGCCGAAGCGCAACGCCTCCACCTCCACCCCGGCGAAGCGGCCGATCTCCAGCCGGACCTTTGTCACACGGCTGAAGCCGTTCGTCCGCCCGGCCTCCTCCATCGCCTGGAGCAGGCTTTCGCAGAGCGCCATCTCATGCATCGGCGGCCTCTGCGGACCCCATGCCGAGCAGCGCTCGCCGGGACGGGCGCACCGGCTCGTTTGGGGCTGGAGCGGGCTCAGGCGGCGGTGCCAGTTCTTCTTCCCGCCGGCGGCGGATCTCGGCGGTCTGGGCACCGTCTTCGCGGATGGAGGGGTCGAAGAGGGAAACCAGAGCCGCCGAGGCCGTTTCGGTCGCCTGCAGCATGGAGGCGAACTCGAACATCGGCGAGAACAGGGAGCAGGCCTTGTAGGCGCCGACGCCCTTGCGGTTGGCATGCACGAATTCGTAGCGGCCGGACGGGAACTCGATCAGTTCCTTGGCGCCCGGCACCAACCCCGACCAGTCGTCGCCGTCTCCCGGCAGCAGGATGATGTTGAGGAACCAGGGCGTCACCAGCGCGCCGAGCCAGCGCTCGCCATGGCGGCGGAAGCCGACGGCCTTCACCGACAGCGCGTCGTTGACGATGGGCAGGCCGCGCATCTGCGCGGTGTGGATCTCGCGGAAGGCTGCTTCCAGCCGGGCGATGGTCTCGGTCGGCAGGGCAGGGCCGGTCGCCGGCGTTGCGACCACTGGCAGGGCGGAGGTTTCCATTGCCACCGGCTCGCCGTCCAGGGCCATGAACTGGTCGCGGGCACCGTCGCAGACCGGGCAGCGCCAATGGTCGGGCAGGGCGGCGAAGCCCGTGCCGGGCGGCACCTGCCAGTGTTCGCAGCCCTCCGCCGGATTATAGACATGCCAGCAGATCTTGCATTCCATCCGGGTGGCCGCGCCGATGCGCGTGGCGTCGCCGAGATAGGACCCTTCGAAGCGGGAGGCGGCGGCGGTCATCGCACCCTCTCCAGATCGGTCGCCAGCGCGTCGAGGATCTCGGCCAGCCGTTCGGCGCTGTCGGCGATGTCCTCCGCCGCGGCGCAGACCACCGCTGGCACGTCGACGATCTCCACCGTGTCGAGGATCAGCGTGTCGACCGAGTTGTAATAGCGCACCCACCAGACATTCGGCGTCGCGGTGGCGGTGACGCGGCAATTGCCGTAGCCGCGCGACAGGATGGTGGTGGCGCCGACACCCAGCCGCTGCTCGATGAAGGCCAGATCCTCCGGCGTGTGGGGAAGCAGGCTGAAATTGACCGCGTGGGGGCCATCGCCGCGGCGCCATGCGGCACTGCGGTCCAGCAACTCGGTCAGGATCGGCTGGCCGTTCATCAGCCCGGCCGGCGCCGGCCCGGTCGCGACCGTGGCGACGGCGGTGAAGGCGCGGTTCAGCGCCACCCGCGGGAAGGCGCCGACCAGCAGGCTTTCACGCACGGGCCCGTCACCGAAGCCACGCACGCGCCAGACGCCGGCCAGCGACGCCTCCTGAATCTCCAGCCGATCGCCGGCCCGTTGCACCATGACCGCGACTTCGCCCTCGCCCAGCGCCTCGTCGACCAGGGCCAGGACGGGTGCGTCGAGGTCATCGACCGGAATGCGGATTTCCTCGCCGACGGTCCAGTTGGCCAGCGCCTCGTGGATGCGGGTCAGCACGGCGCGGGCGGCGGCGGCGCGGGCGGGGTCGGCGACTTCCGGCAAATGCGGTTCGTAGACGCGCATGCCCGACGGCATCGGCAAATATTCCAGCCCTTCCTCGGTCGCGTCGGGCTGGCTACCGGGGCCGAAGCCGACCGGCGGATGGGTCATGCCGAACAGGGAGCTCATGCCGCACCGCCTTCCGAAGCGCCTTCCAGAATCTCGCCGATCCGCTGCAGATAATCGTCCCAATCGCGCACGCGGGGGATGCTGCCCAGCAACCGGTCGCCGCGCAGGAAGACCAGGGCCGGAAGGCTCATCATGCCGGTCAGCGCCAGGATCGCCCGCTCCGCCGCCTCGCCTGCCACCGCCGGCGTCAGGCGAGGCTGCAGAGCGCGAACCAATTCCGGCAGGATGACGGCGACATCGGCGGTCTCGGCATTGCCCTTGCCGTGGCCGGGCAGGAAGACCACCCAATCCTTTGTCGGATGGCCCAGCCAGGGTTGGTCGTCGGCATGGTCGAGCCGCAGATAGCCATGGACGTCGGTCAGCAGATCGACCAGCGGGGGCAGGGGCAGCCGCGGCTTGGCAAGCGGCGGGGCAAGGTCGGTCATGGGCGTCAGGCCTCCGTCAGGCCGGCCGCGCGGGCCGCCTCCAGGTGGGGGGGAAGGGTCGGTTCGCGGTGGGTCAGGTCGGCGAAGGCGCTGTCGAGACGTTCCCCATCCAGCGCCGCGGCCATCGCCGCCAGCGCGTCGAGGATCTGCGCGGCCTCGTCCGGTTCCAGCAGGCGGCGCGCCGCACCGAGGAAGCCGAGCACCCAGTCGCCGGGACCGGCTTCGGGGACCAGCGACAGGTCGATGAGCGACCCGTCCTCCGTCCGGCCGGCGATGCCATCGACAGTGGTCAGCCGCAGGGGAATGCCGATGCACATGGTCGGGCGCTCCGCTCAGGTCTCGGGAGCGGACAGCGCCGCCAGAATGCGGGAATCGCCGATACGGCAGGCCTCATCGGCACTCGGGCGCCCGCCCTCATAGGCATCGCGGGCGATGGCCGGGGCGGCAATGTCGGCGGCGGCGTCACGGGGCGTGCCCTCCATGCCGAACTCGTCGCGCAGAAGGGTCAGGATGACCTCGATGGTCGGGGCGACCTGCGCGGCGACGGTGTCGGTCAGACCGCCGCCGTAATCCTCCAGGCATTCCGGCTGGACGCCGACCAGGATCAGCTTTTGCGGGCAGCGTCCGAGGAGCATTGCGCTGGCCAGCACCTCCTGAAAGCCGGTCTGGTGCAGGCTCATCTTCTTGGCGCCGAGGAAGGCCGGCACGTCGTCGCCATGGAACACCCGGCGGGTGCCGGGCGGCAGGCCATAGTCGATGGCGTCGACCACGATCAGCGCGTCGGCATTTTCCAGATGCGGCAGCAGGTACAGACCCTGGGTTCCGCCATCCATCAGGGTAACGCTGTCGGAAAAGCGCCAATCGGCCGCCAGACGCTCCACCGTGCGGACACCGAAGCCCTCGTCGGCCCACAGGATGTTGCCGATGCCCAGCACCAGGATACGCGCTGCCCCGCGACCGCTTTCGTCCCCCGCCAAATCCATTCCCGTGCCCCGGCATTTGTCCGATGGAGCGGCGCCCTGCCGCCGAACCGTCGTTCGTACAAGTTCCATGCCAGGACGGGCGATTCGTTTAATGCATTGATCAGATTGGATATTCCTGGATTCACCGCTCGACATAGCAGCGATTGTGGACATCAACATTACAGCACGCATGAAAAGTGGCAACTAACTTGCCGCTATGGCTGAACGCTTGCCGATCAAATATGCCGCGGCAGTTTCGCGGATCGCTGTATCAGTTCCCGTTCGGTAACATGCTTCATGTGTCCAGGCAGGTCGGTGACGGTCCCGATCAATGGACCCGCGACATAGGATGCACCGGCCTCTTCCGCGGCGCGCAACAGCGAGGCGGTTCGGATTCCATCGACGAAGAAGATCATTCCGTGTCGTCGCACCTGTGTACCGAAGCTGTGGATTCGGGCGGCGGCTCGTGTATCGGATTCTCCCGGATGCACAATCAACCCCAATCCGCGAACTCCAGCTTGGGCGAAGGTCGCGAAATTGGGCACGCCGTCGTCGAACAGCACGAGAACCGCCCGCGAATACGGTTTCAGAACTGCCGTTATCTCGGCAATTCTGCTGTGAGGGACGCCGGACGGGACACCTTGCAGAACGAATACGATGAATGGGATCAAATGGAAGGGAATTGAATGACAAGCCGAAATGTAATCGCGTCGGTATCGGCCGATCGACAAGGTTGAGAAGTTAACCGTCATGTTCTGTATGTATCGGAAATTATTCCGATAAAGATCGTCATAGATTTCCATTGACTGATTTATAATATTAACATCGCTCATGAAGCGATACTCTTCTCCAGCGATATCATCGTATGGGATCGCGCCCAAAATCCGCTTCGTATCATCATCTGCGTGGCAGACATAGGTGGACAGAACCTTGTGAGATGCGTCGAACACCGGCCGGAAACAGATTCCGGGTTGAAACACTTCTGCGTGCTGTGAGGTGGCGGCGCCGGTCGAAACTTCGTCGGTGGAATCAGCCGGAGCGGGTTGGTGCGATGAAATGCCCTGCTGCATGGCCTTCGCAATCAACTGATCGAGCGAAGCGGTTTCGACAGTGAGGGTGCCGTCGATTTCGGCGACGATACTGCGGACGATGATCCGACTGGAATCGCTGCTTCCAAGCATGATTCGGTGAAGTTCCGCAACGATCCGGCCACAGACGAGTTCAGCGGACTGCCGATCCAATGTAGCGAATATGACGAGATAATTTTCTTCATCTGCTCGCAACCAGACGTCCGATGGAGGCAAATGGCGGTCGAGCAGGCGTTCCGTTTGCTCATGGACACGCGCCTTGACGCTGTTCCAACGTTCTCCCATTTCGCTGCGCAGGGAGGTGAGGCCGATCAACTGTATCGCTCCTGCGGTGCAACGGCCATTTCCAGCAAGGATTTTCCGCAACAAAGTTTTTTTGTCGCTAGGAATGGCGATGGCATCCTCAGTCGTTACGTCCAGATCGTCGAGAGAGTTGGCAATCATTTCGGACGTCTCCTCTTTCAGAAATCCGGATTAGTTATCCGGCACCTCGGAGTTATGGGATTATTAAAAATACCTTTCCTCAGATAATTAAATAAAAACTGCCATGGCTAAAAATTTTTCTCAACCAAATCTTAAGCTAATTATAATGGAAACTCTTTAAAAAATCTGAGATGTAGCGGATAGGTGAAAACCTGTACTTTCGCTTTCTCCCATTCCTTTCCAGAGCCAATGAGAAATTTTAAATTCCGAGGAGGTCGCCGCCGCCGTTCATTGTTCGTGAAACGCGAACGGTAAATCCAGGATCCGGATATTTATCTGAGTCGATTCGAGGCATAAAAAACACTCCATCGAACCATGTTGCTCATGGATGGAGGTTCAGATGGCCCCGTTGGTCTCATTGTTGATGTTTATCTGCGTCATGTCTTATGCGGCGTTCATCGCATCGTAACCACGAACGGCTTTGGCATTCGCCGCAAGCCGGCTCAATGCACCGTACAGACCATGCAGGGGTCGAAGGACCGGACGATATGCTGCACCGACAGCGGCGTGCGCTCTCCCTGCTGCACGGGCGCACCGACCAGGGCCTGCTCCAGCGGACCGGGCACCCCGTCAAGGTCGCGCGGTGAAAAGTTCCAGGTGGTGGGGGCGATGATCTGGTAGCCGGCGATGCGCCCGCGCTCCACCCTCAACCAGTGTCCCAACGCTCCCCTCGCCGCTTCCGTCAATCCCACCGCTTGAGCACTGTCCGGCATCTCGGAAGCCACGCACCAGGGGGCGGCCGGATCGATGGCGCGCAGCCAGCCTTCCATCGCGTCGGTGGTGCGGGCCAGTTCCAGCAGGCGGGCGACCACGCGACTGCGCACCGATCCTCCATCCTGCGCCACCAGCGCCCGGATCAGCGGGTGCCCGTCCATCAGCTGCCGGGCAATCGCGCCGGTCTCGTACGGCAGGCCGGCCAGCCGCGGCGCCTTGCACCAGCTGTAACCCGTTTCGTCCATTCCATCCGGCACGGTCGAGCCGGCGAAAGGCGGGTGAGGGCGGTCCTGCCCGGCCATGCGGCTGAAGCGGTGATGTTCGGCCACCTGGGCCGGATCGAAGGGAGCGTCCTGCCCATCGGCAAAGGTGCCGCGGCGGTAGAGATGCCCGCCGTCGGCATCGGGATAGGCGCCGTGGCTGAGGAAGCGACCATAAGCGCGGCCGAGATGCGCGAGATCCAGATCCTCGGCGATCTCCAGGAACAGGCGGAAGTCGCCGACGGGACCGGACAGCCGCCAGCGCTCCAGATCCTCCGGTGCGGCGAGCGCCAGCACGCGCTCCAGCGGCGCGCCGAACAGGCTGTCTTCCAGGAAGCGGCGGAAGCTTCGGACGGTGGCGAGAAGGCGCACGCGGTCGCGCGCATCCACCGCCCGCGTGACGCCGCCGGGTTGGAGCGTCAGCGTGTGCGGCCACTTGCCGCCCAGGATGCCCAGCACATGGAACAGTTCCGCCCGCGCTGCGGCGGCGGCGCGCACGGCACTGCCCTGCGCGGCCTTGAAGCGAGTCTCCGCCCGTTCGAACCAGGGGCGCCCTTCATAGGCGGGCCGGGCGAAGTCGGGCATGAAGAACAGGTGGAAATGGGTCAGATGGTCGGCGACATTCTCGGTCGCCGTCATCAGGTTGGTGGCGAGCACGCCGTTGCGCGGCATCTCCAGCCCCATCACCCCGGCCAGCGCCAGTACCGCCGCATGGCTTTGCGAGACGGAGCAGATGCCGCAGATGCGCGGCGCCACCACCAGCGCGTCCATCGGGTCGCGCCCCTCCAGAATTCGCTCGAATCCACGGAAAAGCGGCGAATTCACATAGGCAGCAGAAACACTTGTACCGGTTACCTCAAGTCTGACTTCAAGATCGCCTTCTACACGATTGAAAGGTCCGACGATCAGGCGGCGCTTGGGTTCTTCGCTCACCGGGTCAGCCTTTCCGGGTGGGGCGGACGGTGGGGGCGACGACGATGCGGTCGGCGGCGGCGTTGCGGCGCACCCGCTCCGGCGTCGCCGCCTTGGCGAGCGAGGCAAGCGCCACGAACCATGCCTTGGGCATATCGGTGGGCAGGCCGATGGGAATGCCGGCGAATTTCGGCGTCTGCTGGAACGGGTGCCCCGGCTCCTCGAACTCCGGCGCGGTGCAGTTGATGCAGGCATAGCCGCCTCGGGTACAGGACCCCTCGCCGTTCCACAGACGGGTGTTGCAGTCCGCATGTGCCTGGGTGCCGAGGCAGCCCATATGCTCCATCAGGCAGCCGAGATCGGACGGTTTTTCGGCGCTGGCCTTGTACTCATAATACTCGTTGCGCGGGCAGCCATGGTGGACCAGATGGTCGGCGTAGAAGCGCGGGCGCTGGTAGACGTCCAGATCGGCGGTGGCAAGCGCATCCTCGGCCAGCAGCATCAGCGTCTCGGTCACCCAGTTGGGATGGGTCGGGCAACCGGCGACATTGACCACCGGCAGGCCGCCGCGCGCCCGGAACTCCGCCCCCAGGGCGCCGCCGCGTTGCGTGCCCTCATACTGCAGGCCGCAGGCGTCGGCGATGTTCTCGCCCCCCGCGGTGATGCCGCCGAAGGCCGCACAGGTGCCGACGGCGAGCACGGTTCTGGCCATGGCGGCCAGATCGCGCGCCCAGTCGATGGTCGGCCGCCCGGTGCCCGCCAGCACATGGAAGCGCCCGGTGCAGTTCGGTCCGCGCAGCAGCGATCCCTCAACGCACAACACGTCCAGCGGCTCGGCCCCCGACAGGATGCGCTCGAACAGGTCCACCGCTTCTGCCCCGCTTTCCTCCGACAGGCTCGGGTGCCAGAGCAGACGGATGCCGGCGGTCTCCAGCAGCGTCAGCAGATCCGGGGATTCGGCACAGAGCAGCGACATGGTGCAGCCGCCGCAGCCACCCGATTGCAGCCAAAGCACCGACAGCGGACGCTCTCTCATCGTGAGGCTCCTTCGCGGCCGTTGGCCAGGCCTCCGGCGGCCGGCAGGGTCAGGGTGAACAGGGCCCCGCCATCGGGATGGTTCGCGGCGGCCAGATCGCCGTCATGGTCGCGCACCAGCTGGTAGCTGATCGACAGGCCGAGCCCGGTGCCCTTGCCGACCGGCTTGGTGGTGAAGAAGGGGTCGAAAACGCGGCCCACGATCCCGTCGGGAATGCCGTGGCCGGTGTCGCGGATGGTGACGACGACCGTTCCCGCCTCCTCCCGGCCATGCAGTTCCAGCCGCTTGACCACCGCGCCGGCCATGGCGTCGATGGCGTTCTGGACCAGATTCATGGCGACCTGATGCAGGTGACCGGGATGGCCGGCGATGTCCAGCGTGTCGGGCAGGTCGAAGACGACCGTCAGGTCCGGCATCTGCGCCTTGGCGACCCAGGTGACGGCGGAGCGTAGAAGCCCTGTTAGATCAAAGCGTTCCGAGGCGTGCTTCTGTTCCGACGAGAAACGGCGAAGCTCCGCCACGATGTCGCGCACCCGCTCCGTCCCTTCCAGCATGCCGTCCAGGGTCGCCGCGGCGTCGGCGCGGGCGCGGTCGATGCGAAGCTCCTTGCGCAGGGACGCCAGTTCGGCAGGGGCGGTACCCTCATGGACGCGGTCGAGATAGGCGGTCATGCGGTCGACATAGCGGCGCATGGCGTGGGCATTGCCATAGACGAAGGAGATCGGGTTGTTCAGCTCATGGGCCACGCCGGCGACCAATCGGCCGAGCGACGCCATCTTTTCAGAATGGACGAGCTGCTGCTGGGTCTGCTTCAGCCCTTCATGGGCGGCGGCGAGGTCGCGATAGGCGCGCCGCAACTCGCCCACCGGCCGACCGACCAGAACCAGCCCGATGGCGTGGCCGCGCTGGTCGTAGCGCACCGTGCTGTTGACCGCGATGGGGAAGGGGCCGGCCGGCCCGCGCAGGGACAGTTCCACATCGCTGACCTCCTCGCGCTGAAGGGCGGCGCTGCACAGGCGGACGAAGTCGGGATGGAAGGCGGGGTCGAGGAAATCGCGCAATGGCCGCCCGGTCAACTCGCGCCCGGCACAGCCCAACGCCCGTTCGGCCGCCGGGTTGGTCTGCTCGATCCGGCCGTCGCGGTCGCAGGCGATCAGAACGTCGGTCATGGAGCCGAGGACGCTGGCGATGAAGGCCTGCGCCTCCTCCAGCTCGGCATTCTTGCGTTCCAGTTCCACCTGCTGCGTCACGAGATTGGCATAGGTCTCGTCCATCTTCCGGATCACCTCGATCCAGGCGCTCTCGGCGTCGGCATCGGGCGTCATGCCGGGCATGGAAAATGGCTGCGACAGCGGGGCGGTCATGGCGGGCAGACTAGCACGCCGCAACCGTCATGGTGTGGACGATTTCAGGCCGACCAGATCGACCACAGGCCGGCAAGGCCGCTCAGCACCAGCACATAGAGCGCGAAGTCGAACAGCGGCGCGTGCCAGACCCAGCCATAGGCGCCGATGGCGCGCAGACCCCGGCGCAGCAGCGCCGATACCGCCCAGGCCACCACGGCCAGGATCAGCAGCGGCGGCAGGAACAGGCCGTAGACGTCGATTTCACCGATCATGCGCGTGCCCTTTCCTGATGCAGCGGCTCAAGGGTCGATGGGAGGGCCTCAAGGGCTGCGTCCGGGAACAGGGCGCGCCGCAGGGCGGCCAGCGCCACCACCGCGCGGTCCCGCTCGGCGCAGGGCGGGGCGGCGTCGATGGCCGACAGCAGGTCGTCCATGCTGTCAAGAAGCCCGGCCGGCGCCGGGTCGGGCCGCTTGGCGGACAGGGCGCGGAAATGATCGGTGACACCACGCAGCAGACGCTCCAGAGCCGCCCCGCCGGCCACCCCCAGAACCGGGCGTGCCCGCTGAAGCTCGACCACGTTCAGCCCGACCCGCAGGTCGCGCACCGCGTCGATGGCGTCGACATCCACCGTTCCGCCCGCCTGTGCCAGCCGGGCCGACAGCAGCCCGACACGGTCCAGCATGCGGCTTTCGAAGCCGTCATTCGCCGGAACCCCGCGCATCCGCGCCAGATCGGCGATCTCGCGCCATCCGATGTGGAGCAGGCGCCGCGCGCTCCAGGCCGCGCCGACCGACCGGCACATGCGGGTGACCAGCATCGCGGTGACGATGCCGACGATCTGCCCGGTGCTGCTGTTCAGGAAAGAGGCGAAATCGCCATTGCCGGTGTCGAGCAGGCTGAGCGAACCGCCGACGCCGAAGATCAGCGCCATCGCCTTGCCCATCGTCGCCGGCCGGGCGACGAAGACGCCCAGCGTCACCAGCGTCGGCGCCAGGCACAGCACCAGCATGGGGAAGCTGTCGAAGGATGGCAGCACCACCAGCAGATAGAAAGCCGACAGCGGAATGGAGGCCAGCGTGTAGACCAGGAACAGGCGGATGCCCGGCACCGGATCGTCGAAGGACGCGAAGAAGCAGGTAAAGACCGCCACCATCATCGCCGCCGCCGACCCCGACGACCAGCCGGTCAGGATCCAGAAGGCGCAAACGGTGGTGATGCCCAACAGGGCCGCCGCCGCCGACCATGCCGCCATGCCGTGGTCCAGATGGAAGACGCCGCGCGAGCGCTTGCGGGCCAGCGGGTCGAGATGGTCGGGCAGGTCCTGGTCGCCGGTCGCGATGTGCGCCCGCAGGGTCCGGCAGTCACGGTGGATCTCCACCAGCGACCGCAGGCGCCGGATGAAGCTGAAGCGTGTCGCCGCCTGCCAGCCGGCCGAAGCGCGCCCCGCCTCATCCGCCTCCAGCCGGTCGAGCCAGCCGATCAGCCGCCCGGCCTCCTCCGGGTCGGCATCGGCGCCGGCAGCGATCCAGCCGCGCGTCGCCGCCAGAACCGGCGCCATGTCGGCCGGCAGATCGCCATGCGGGCCACGCAACGCGATCAGCCGGTCCTGCACCGCGGTCAGCACCGGCAGCAGATAGACCATCCGGTCCTGCAACGCCCGCATCGGCCGGGTCATCCAGCGCAGGTCGGAGGTGTCGTAAGGCAAGTGGGTGGTCATCACCCGCATTTCGGTCAGGTCGGTCGCCATCTTGTGGCGGTCGCGCAGGCGGGCGTCCATTCCGGCGCCGTCCAAAGCGTCCAATGTCCAGCGCTCCGCATCGCGCAGGGCGGCATCGAGCTTGCCGAGCAGCACCGGCCCCATACCGCGGGGCAGGATCACGCTGTGGATGACGGTGGCACAGACTATGCCGAGGATGATCTCCTCCACCCGCGCCAATCCGGTATCGAAGATCGCCTCCGGATTGGAGACGGCCGGGAAGACGATCAGCCCGACGGTGTATCCCGCCAGCATGAAGGCGTAGCTGCGCGGCGTGCGGTCCAGCAGCGAGACGAACAGGCAGCCGCCGACCCAAAGCCCGACCACCAGCGACAGCAGTTCCGGCGCATTGACCAGTTCCACCGTCAGGACGATGGCGGCGATGCTGCCGACCACCGTGCCGGCGACACGATAGACGGCCTTCGACCGCACGGTGCCCGACAGCGGGCTCGACACCACATAAGCGGTCAGCATCGCCCAGAAGGGACGCGGCAGACCCATGCCGAAGGCGATGTAGAGCGCCAGCATGGAGGCCGCGAAGGACTTCAGCGAAAAGACCAGCTCGTCGAGGGTGGGGGCCTTGGGCATCGGCGTGCGCTCACTGCCCGGCCGGCAGCTGGGCGACCTTCGGCGTGCCGTCGGGCGCGCCCACCACCGACACCGTCGCGGTGCGCCCGGCAACCAGCTGAAGCGATTCGGGCACCTCGTCCAGGGCGATGCGCACGGGGATGCGCTGGGCCAGCCGCACCCAGTTGAAGGTCGGGTTGACGTTGGCGACCAGACCGGTGCCCTCCGCCCGGTCGCGGTCGACGATGGCGCGGGTGATGCTGTCGACCCGGCCGTGCAGTTCGGTGCCCACACCCATGATCCGGACAGAGACGGGAGCGCCGACATGGATGCGCGGCAGCTTCGTCTCTTCGAAATAGCCCATCACATAGAAGGAATGGCTGTCGATCAGCGCCACCACCGCCTGCCCGGCGGCGACGTAATTGCCTGCCTTCATCTGCAGGTTGGTGACATAGCCGTCGACGGTCGCCCTCACCTCCGTGCGCCCGAGGTTGAAGCGGGCGAGATCGAGTGCGGCCTCAGCCTGCTTTGCGGCGGCGGCGGCCTTGGCCATCGCCGACATCACCTCCTGGCGCTGAGCGGTGGAGACGACGTTGTTGCCAAGCTGCTCGTACCGGTGCGCCTCGGCGGTGCGATAGGCCAATTCGGCCTTGGCGCTGTCGAGGTTGGCCTGCGCCTGCTCCTCCGCCAGCCGATAGCGGCCGGGATCGACGACGAACAGCACCTCGCCCTTGTGGACCAGCTGGTTGTCGGACACCCGCACGTCGGTCACCAGACCGGCGACGTCGGAGGAGATCTGGACGATGTCGGCGCGGACGCGGCCGTCACGGGTCCAGGGCTCGTTCATGTAGTAATCCCACAGCCACAGTCCGCCGCCGACCGCCGCCACGGTCACCAGCAGGGTCACTGCGATCCGGGCCATGGCCCGGAAGGAAGGAAGAAATGTCACGGTCTGGATTCCTCGATCACCGCGGGCGATGCGACCGGAGGCGCAGCGCGGCCGGTCCCGGCCGTGGCGCTGCTCCGGTAACGCTCCGCGGTCAAGTCTGTTCACGCTTGGCATTGGCCTCGATGACGGAAAGCACGCGATAGCAGGCCTCGACGTCGGCCTCCGTCGTTTCTGCCATCAACCGCTGGCGGACGTCGTTCAAAGCCTCGTTCACCTGAACCAGCAGAAGACGGCCTGCGTCGGTCATATGCAGGGTCTTCGCCCGGCGGTCGCAGGCATCCTCGCGCCGTTCAAGCAGCCCAGCCGTTTCCAGCCCGTCGAGCAGACGGACGAGCGACGGGCCTTCCACCGCCATCTCTTCCGCCAGTTCGCGCTGCCGCAGCCCGTCGCCGAGTTCGGCCAGCAGCATCAGCGGCGCAATGGCCGAGGTGGAAAACCCGCTGTCCGCCAGGACCTTGTTTGCCGCCCGCCGCCACAAATGGGAGGCGCGGAACAGGTGCAGGCCGAAATTGGGCGGAAGGCGCAGAGGCTTATCTTGTAGCATCCCTATTTAATAGGTTTGCTATCTAATTTCGGCAAGGGGGCAGGGTGCGCCTGCGGTCCCGCTTGCCGCATGGCTGGATTGCTGCGTTGCGGAAGGAGAAGGATGGGCCATTTGTCGCGCGGTTGTATGCAGGCGTGGGCTTTCGCCTCTCCGTCGGCTGCGCTAGCGTCACGCCGGAATACCGTGCTGGGGACCGGTTGGCGTGAAGGACTTTTTGGAGGGAGATGCGTCCGGCGTGATCGTGGTCGCCAAGCTGCCGCTTGATATACAGACGCATCTGAAGGCGAAGACGACGCGCGTGCTTCTCTCATCCGACACCCGCGATTCCCATGAGAAGCATCGATGGACAAGTGAAGACTTCGATCATCTTCAAGAAATTCTAGATAGAGGAGAGGTTCGGACCGACCGCGATAAACATGTTGTAGTTGCTCATCTCCATGGAGTATGGCGCTGTGCCATTCTCAAGGTGACCAGCAATCTGAATGAGGTCTACCTTTCGTCCTTGCACCGAATGCGCAAGAAGCAGGTGATTGACTTCCCCATAAAGGGAAGCTTGGTCAGGCAAGCGTTGAAACTCTGAAGGGACAGGGAGTTGACCTGGGAGCGAAGCACCCCAGCGGACCCGAAGGCTACCCGGTATCGCAACAATTCACGTCAACGCCCTGCGGAATACAGTAGCGCCTTGTGAGACTTGGATCAAGCCGACCTCAACCGTCCGGACAAGCAATTTCCATAACGAAAGTTATGCGTCTAAGCGGTGCCCGCAAAGTAGGAATGTCAGTGCCGGTGCCGCGAAACTTCCCCCGCCACCGCCCGTCCGCTATCGTCGCGGACTTTCCCCTCCCCGCACTCGGAGACGGCACGACATGACCCGCAACATCGACCGGCTGCTCGACGTGATGGCGCGGCTGCGGAATCCCGACGGCGGGTGTCCGTGGGATCTGGAGCAGACCTATCGCTCCATCGCGCCGCACACGATCGAAGAGGCCTATGAGGTCGCCGACGCCATCGAGAAGGACGACAAGGTCGCCCTGCGCGAGGAGTTGGGCGATCTGCTGTTCCAGGTCGTCTATTACAGCCAGATGGCGCGCGAGGAAGGGCTGTTCGACTTCGACGAGGTGGCCGGCGTCATCACCGACAAGATGATCCGCCGTCACCCCCACGTCTTCGGACCGGAAGAGGTGAAATCGTCGGACCAGCAGACCTCGCGCTGGGAGGACCACAAGGCGGCCGAGCGCGCGGCGAAGGCGGCCGAGGAAGGCCGGGCGCCGTCGGCTCTGGAGGGCGTGATCGCCGGACTGCCGGCGCTGACCCGCGCGCTGAAGCTGCAGAACCGTGCGGCGCGCGTCGGCTTCGACTGGACGGATGCCCGCGACATCCTCGACAAGATCGAGGAGGAAGTGCACGAGTTGCGGGCGGAAATGGACGCTGGTTCGGCTCAGGAACGGGTGGCCGACGAGTTGGGTGACCTGCTGTTCGCGCTGGTCAATCTCGCCCGCCGGCTGAAGGTGGAGCCGGAAGCGGCGCTGCGCGGTACCAACGCCAAGTTTGAACGCCGCTTCCACCGCATCGAAGCGCTGCTGTCGGCCGTGGGGCGCAAGCCGCAGGATGCCACGCTGGACGAGATGGAATCGCTGTGGCAGCAGGCAAAGCGCGAGGAACGCGGCGAAGTCTGACGACTCAATAGCCCCAGCGGTCGAAGGCAAAGGCCCAGCGCCGGCGCACGGCGCTGCGGGCCGGATCCTCCAGATCGTGACGGGCGCGGCGGTAGTCGCGCACCTCGGCGAGGTAGCGCTCCACCCGCGGCCGCACCGGTTCGAACGGGCCGAGTTCAAGCCCGTCATAGATCTCTCCCAGCGTCTCCAGCGGATCGGCGACGAAGCGGTCATAGCGGATTTCCACCAGCCGGCCGGGCGGCAGCAGCGCCCGGTCGCGATCGAACCGCGCCATCATCGCCGGATAGAGATCCAACACCAGCCCGTCCACGGCCTGCGGATCGTAGGATTGCAGCGAGAACTCCCGCAGCAGGGTCAGCAGCATTCGGCGGGTGGAACTGAAGACCTCGTAGGGGTCGCGGTGGATGTGGACGAAGACCGCGTCGGGGCGCAGGGCCAGCAGTTCCGCCAGCTTGGGCGTATGGGCCGGATTCTTGATCAGCAGGCGCCGGCCGCCGCAATAGATCTGCATCTTGGTCAGGTAGAGGTCCATCCGGCGGCGCCACAGGTCGACGGCCTCCGGGCGGCAATCCTCGAACAGCACGCCCCCGCGGAAGGCGCGTCGCAGATGCTTGGGGAAGAAGATGCCGTGGTAGTAGGACAGCGGCTGCATCAGCGCCAGGGCCAGTTCGTCCTCCTGCGGGGAGGTGGGGTCGACCGGCATGGCGTCGATGATGCGGTCGGGCGGCAGCCATTCCTCCAGCCGGGACCGCCAGAAGGAACTCAGGCCCAGAAAGCCCCAGGGCAGGCCGACCGCCAGCGGATCTGGGGCGGCGAAGCGCGGGTCCTGCGCCAGCAGATTCAGCAGATGGGTGGTGCCGCTGCGCCAGTGGCCGAGGATGAACAGCGGCGGTGGCCCTGCGGCCCTGCCCTGCCGCCTCAGCCGCTTCACCCGCCGCTGCTCCAGCAGGTCGAGCGGCGCGCGGATAGCGGCGGCCCCCACCGCGGTCGCGACGCGGTGCAGGTGCAGCGGCCCGACACCGCCGCCGTCGCGCAGAACGGCCGCCAGAGTGACGGCGTCGGCTCCCGCCAACGGGTGGAAGATGCGGTGGCCATTGCGGCGCAGCCAGGGGGTCATGGCGCGTCCGGTCCCGGCCCGGCCGGATAGGCCCTGCCCCGCCATTCGGCCGGCTTTCCAAGGCGGGCGCGCAGCAGCGCCGACCATTGAATCGCCAGCATGATGAGGATTCCGAGCGGGTGCATCAGGGCGCCAACGACGCTCTGGCGGAAGCGGACGGCCAACAGCAGGCGGAAAATCAGCCCGGCCGCCGCCGCCAGCCCGGCCAGGACGACCGCCGCCACGGGCATCGGGTGCAGAGCCGCCCAGCCCAGCAGGACCCAGGGCATCACATGGCCGCCGAACAGCAGCAGGGTCCAGACCGGCAGGGCCGCCGGGGTCGCCATCCCCTCCGTCGCGTTCTTGGAGAAGCCGGACCACACCTCGCGCCAGCCGCGATACATCCGGCAGCGGGCAAGGCCGGTGGCGTCGAACAGGTCGGTCCCCTGCCCGGCCCGGCGGAAAGCCCGCGGCAAAGTCACCCCGTCATGCAGCGAGGCGGCGATGGCGGCATGGCCGCCGGCCGCAAGATAGGCCTCCTTCCTCACCGCGATCAGTTGGCCGCAGGCAGCGCCGAAGCGCGGGTCGGTGGAGCGCCGCATTCCCGCCATCGGCAGGTAGCCGAGCAGGAGGACATGGATCAGCGGGATCACCAGCGCCTCGGCCAGTGTCCCGGTCTCCTCGCGCGGGAAGCCGCTGACCAGACCGTCTCCGCCCGACAGCAGGGCGCCGCTGGTCAGCCGGGCGGCGGCGGGGGAGAGCCGCACGTCGGCATCCTGGAACAGCAGCACAGGATGGCGCGCCAGACATGCCAGCACCTGACAGGCATGCTGTTTGCCCGACCAGCCCGGCGGCAGCGGCGGTGCGGGCTCCAGTCTCACGCGCGGGTCGCGGGCGGCGATGCTGCGGACGATGTCCGCCGTGCGGTCGGTGGAGTGGTCGTCGAGCACCACGACTTCCACTTCGACGCCGCGGCTGAGCAGCGCCGCATCGACCGCGGCAGCGATGCCGGCTTCCTCGTTGCGGGCAGGGATCAGGATGCTGACGGCGGTGCCCAGCGGCGGGGCGGCGGTCGGACGACGATAGAGATACAGGTTGAAGATTCCCTGCCCCAGCGGCAGCAGAGCCAGAACCAGCGACAGCCCGGCGATCAGGTCGATGATGCTGCTCATGGCCGTTTCACCTCCCGCTGCGGCATCCGCCTCGGTCCATCGCTGTGTGCGGCGGAGAAAGCCTGTCCGCCGGCCCAGGCCCGCGCCCGGCGCCACAGGTCGTAAACCCCGCCGATCCCCACCGTACCCTCGATCAGCGTCAGGAAGCGCGCCGGGTCGCGGCTTTGCGCGTCGAGCGCCAGCTGGTCCATCACCGCCTCCAGCCGCCCTTCCAGACCCGCCGCGATTTCCGGCACCGGCAGGTCGGCGAAGCAGGCGGCCTCCATCGGCTCGCCGAAGCGGAGCAGAGCCTCCGGCGTGCGTTCGTCCCAGAACGGGTATTCGACCGCCAGCGGCACCACCAGGGCCGAGGGCATGCGGCGGACCAGATGGGCGATTCCCGGTCGCAGGGTCACCGGGCGGCGGCGCGGATCGGTGAAGTCGCCCTCCGCCGTGATCCACAGCATCGCACGCGGATCGGCCAGGATATGCTCGGCAGTGCGCAGGAAGGTGATGGCTCCGCTGCGGCCGGGTTCCAGCCCGAACAGGCCGATCCAGCGCATGAAGCGGTAGCGTCGCAGCATCTCCGCGTCGATCGGCCCGAAGCCCGGCCGGCCGCGGAACCGGGTGGTCCCCATCACGATCAGCAGGGCGGGATCCCACCAGGACGGATGGTTCAGATAGACGATGACCGGCCGGCCCGCCGGCAGCACCGGCCAGCCCGGCCGCGCCAGCCGCACCGCATGGAAGCCGCGCCGCAAGCGCCGGGCCATCACTCCGCCGAAGAACCAGCAGAGCAGCCGCGACCGTAACGCAACCGGATCGTCGGTCATCCTTTCCGCCATGCCTCCCGCCGCCTTCCGTCAGGCCACGGCGCGAGTGGCGTCAGCCTTGGCGCCGCGCAGGTCTTGGTCCAGGCTGTCGGCGGCGATCCAGCCCGACATCAGCACCATCGGCATGCCCGGCCCCGGATGGGCGGCCCCGCCGGCCAGATACAGCCCCTCCACATCGCGCGAGCGGTTGCCGGGCTTGAAGGCCCCCATGAAGCGGCCATGGCTCGCCAAGCCGTAGATGGCGCCGTTCAGCACATTGTAGCGGTCGTGGATGTCCTGGGGCGTCAGCACATGTTCCACCCGGATGCGGTCCTCCAGATCGGGCATGCCGGCGGTGCGCTTCAACTTGTCGAACACCACCCGGCGATAGGCCGGGAGCATGCGGCTCCAGTCATGGCGCGGGCGCAGATAGGGGGTGTGGACCAGCACATACAGCGCCTCCCCACCCCTTGGCGCGACGCCGGGTTCGGTGCGGGCCGGGGCGGCGATGTAGCAGGTCGGGTCGGGCGCCGGCTCCCCCTGGCCATAAATCCAGTCGAACTCCTCCTCCGGATCGCGGGAGAAGACGAAGTCGTGGTGCAGCAGATGATCATAGGCGCGGTCCAGCCCCAGATAGAACACCACGCCGGAACAGGCCGGCTCGTAGCTGCGGCGTTTGGCGAACCGCTTGGCCGGCTGCCCGCCGACCAGTTCCTGATAGGTCCGGACGGAATCCATGTTCGAGACCGCGGCGGAGACCGGGATGCGCTCGCCGCCGTCGGTCTCGACCGCGACAACGCGCCCGCGCTCCACCTGCAGGCGGCGGACGCCGGTGTTGGTGCGGATGTCGACGCCGAGCCGCCCCGCGACCCGTTCCAGGGCCGCCGGAACGGCGCGGGTGCCGCCCATCGGGTACCAGACGCCGTCGTTGGTCTGCATATGGGCGATGGCGCACAGCACCGCCGGCGAACCGTAGGGGGAGGAGCCGACATACTGGGTGAAATGGTCCAGCATCTGCGCCACCCGCGCATCCGGCACATGGTTGCGGATGGTGCCAGCCACCGTGCTGCCCATGCGCAGGGCCAGCACGTCCGACAGGGTGCTGGCGTTGAAGCTGTTGCGGAAGTTCAGCGTGTCGCCCAGATCCTCCACCGATTTCCAGAAGAAGAAGCGTTCGGAGATGCCATGCAGCCGTTCCGACATTGCCTGGAAGCGGCGATAGCCCTCCCCCGCTCCGCTGCCGGGTGCCAGCCGGTCCAGTTCGGCCGCCATGGTCCCGACATTCTCCGACAGGTCCAGCACCGTGCCGTCGTCGAAGAAGCAGCGCCATTGCGGTTCCAGCCGCACCATCTCCAATTCGCGGTCGAGGTCGCAGCCGGCCTCTTCCAGGATGCGGCGCAGGACGCGCGGCACCGTCAGGATGGTCGGCCCCATGTCAAAGCGGAAGCCGCTGTCCTCCAGCACCGCCGCCTTGCCGCCGACCCAGCCGTTCTTTTCCAGCAGGGTCACCTTGTGCCCGCGCGCCGCCAGCACCACCGCCGCCGCCAGCCCGCCCAGGCCTCCGCCGATCACCGCGATCCGATCCGTCATGCCATTCCCCCTGCAACGGCCTGCCGCAGCATGCCGGACAAACCCATGGTCTTTGTGCGCCAGGGCGTCGGCAGGCCCAGTTCCTGGGCCAGCAGCCGCGCCGTGATGCGTGCGCCTTCGAAGATGACCGGCAATCCGCTGCCGGGATGGGTGCCGCCGCCCACCAGATAGACGCCGTCCAGGTCCTCGAACCGGTTGCGCGGCCGGCGGTGCAGCATCTGGTCCAGACTGTGCGCCAGATTGAAGGTGGCGCCGCGATGGATGGCGAACCGGCTTTCCCAGTCGGCCGGGGTCACCACCCGCTCCACCCGGATGCGACGCTCCAGATCGCCGAGCCCGAAGCCGGCCAGCCGGTCGAGCACCAGCCGGCGGAAATGCGGCGCCTCCGCCTTCCAGTCGATGTGGCCGCGCTGGTGGCCGACCGGCACCAGAATGTAGAGCGTGCTGCCGCCGGGTGGCGCCATCTGCGGATCGGTGACGCAGGCGTTCTGCACGTAAATCGACGGGCGGCGCGGCAGTTCCCGGCATTCCTCGATCTCCGCGAGGTTGCGGGCGTAATCCTCCGCCAGATAGACGGTGTGGTGGTCCAGCCCGTCCACCTTCCCCTCGATGCCGAGATACAGCATGAAAGTGGAGCAGGAGAATTTCTTGGTGGCGAGGCGGGCGTCGCTCCAGCGCCGGCGCAGGTCGTCGGGCACCAGCGTCGTCATCGCCCGCGCGAAGTCGGCATTGATGACCAGCGCGTCGGCGGGATAGTCACCGGCCTCGGTCCGCACGCCGACGGCGCGGCGGCCCTGGAATTTGATGTGGCGCACCGTCTCGTTCAGCCGCACGGTGACGCCCAGGCTTTCCGCCACGCGGCGCATCGCCTCCATCACCGCCTCCGTCCCGCCACGGGGATGGAAGACGCCATGTTCATGCTCCAGGAACGACAGGATGGTGAACAGGCTGGGGCAGCGGAAGGGCGACATGCCCAGATATTTGCTCTGGAACGAGAAGGCGAGGCGGATGCGCGGGTCCTGGAAGTAGCGGGACAGGTCGCGGTCCACCGACCGGTGCGGCGACAGCCGGCCCAGCGCCTTCAGCATCGGCAGCGAGGCCAATGCCCAGGGGCTTGAGAAGTCGGATTCGAGGACCGGGCGGAAGCGCTCCATCTTCTCCCGATTGTCGGCCAGGAAACGCGGCAGTCCTTCGGCATCTTGCGGGCTGAGCTTGGCGATCTCCGCCATCAGCGCCGACATCTGGGCCTGGACGCGCAGTTCGCCGCCGCCTTCGAACACCAGCCGGTAGAGCGGGTCGAGGCGGATCAGGTCGACCTCGTCCGACAAACGCCGACCGCAGGCCTCGAAGATCTCCTCCAGAATGCGGGGATAGAGGAAGAAGGTGGGGCCGCTGTCGAAGCGGTATCCATCCATCGAGAAGCCTGCCGACCGGCCGCCGATGCGGTCCTGCCGTTCCAGCACCGTCACCTTCGCACCCGTAAGCGCCAGGAGCATCGCGGATGCCAATCCACCCGGTCCCGCGCCGATGATCACGACTTGTCGTTCCATGCGCTTGCCAAACGCTCCTGCGCTGCCGAACTCTGTCGTGATGGTTACGAAGCCGGGTCGAAAATGGATCGCAACAACAGTCCCCCTCCTGATGTCGTAACCCTTTCGGTAAGAAATGAAAAATGCCGCTCGTCCGCCGAATACACGGCGTGGAGCGCCCAAGGCATTTCGCTACGACTTTCGGTTATTCGCGGACTTCGCCACCGGATCGCGGCCGATGCCGAAAGGCTCGTGCGATCACTGGAATCACGGCCGGGCCGATGTGCCGCAGAGAGCGTCAGTGCCGAAATCCTGCCGCTGGCGGAGGCCTGCCGGTTCCTGGAACGCGAGGCGGCCGGCCTGCTGGCACCCAGGCGGCTGGGACGGCGCGGGCGCCCGGTCTGGCTGTTCGGCGTGGAGGCGGAGGTGCGGCGGGAGCCGCTTGGCAGGGTGCTGATCGTCGGGCCGTCCAACTACCCGCTGCTGCTGCCGGGCGTGCAGGCGGTCCAGGCGCTGGCGGCCGGCAACCGGGTGCTGGTCAAGCCGGCGCCGGGTTGCGGCGCGCCGATGGTCCTGCTGGGGGAATGGCTCACGGAGGCCGGTCTGCCGCCGGGATTGTTCCGGGTGCTGGACGAGTCCGCCGGGGCGGTCGCAGAAGCCATCGCGGCCGGCATCGACAAGCTGGTGCTGACCGGATCCGCCGACACCGGCCGGGCGGTGGCGGAACTTCTCGGCCGCCATCTGGTGCCCTCGACGATGGAGCTGTCGGGCAACGACGCCGTCTTCGTTCTGCCGGGTGCGGAGGTCGAGCAGGTCGCCCGCGCGTTGTCCTTCGGCCTGCGGCTCAACGGCTCCGCCACATGCATCGCCCCCCGCCGGGTCTTCGTTCCGCAAGGGATGGCGGCAGGTCTGGAGGATGCTCTCGTGGGGCAGGTCGCCGCGATTCCGCCGGTGCCGGTTTCCCTGCCGGTGAGACGCCGGCTCGCCACCCTGGCGCGCGATGCGGTGGCGGAGGGGGCGCGTGCGCTGGGGATTGTGCCGACGGAGGAGCACCCCGCCATGACACCGCTGATCCTTGCCGACGCACGGCCCGGCATGGCGTTGCTGCGCGAGGAGATTTTCGCCCCGGTCCTGTCGCTGGTCCCGGTTCGGGACATGGGGGAGGCGCTGGAGGCGGCGGCGCGCAGCCCCTACGCGCTGGGGGCGTCGGTCTTCGGACCGGTGGCGCAGGCCCGTGAATTGGCGGGACGGATCGATGCCGGGACGGTGACGATCAATGACCTGATCGTGCCGACCGCCGACCCGCGCCTGCCCTTCGGCGGACGGCATGCCAGCGGCTGGGGCGTCACGCGCGGGGCCGAAGGGCTGCTGGAGATGACGCAGGTGAAGACCGTCTCGGTGCGCAGGGGGCGGCTGCGCCCGCATCTCGACGCTCCGCGCGAGGGCGACGACGCGCTGATACTGGCGGCCCTGCGCCTGTTCCATGGCGGCCCCGGTACCCGAACCGATGCGATCCGGCGGATGGTGCAGGCGGTGCGTGGACGATCCCGTATTTGACGATTCTGTATTTGACGGTGGATGACAGAATGCTTGCCTTGATCTTCGCCTTTTTGATCGGTGCCGTCTCCGGTTCGCGCACGCTGCTCGCTCCGGCTGCCGTCAGTTGGGGTGCCTATGGCGGCTGGCTCGACCTGTCGGGAAGCTGGCTGTTCTTCCTGGCGCACCCGGTGTCGCCCTGGGTCTTCACCGCCCTGGCGGTGGTGGAGCTGATCGTCGACAAGCTGCCGACCACTCCCAGCCGCAAGCTGCCCTTCCCCTTCGCCAGCCGCATCGCCGGCGGAGCCATCGCCGGGGCCGCCATCGGGGCGAATGCCGGATTCTGGGTCGGCGGACTGGTCGCCGGCGGCATCGGCGCCGTCGCAGGCACGCTCTTCGGCCATGCGATGCGCATGCGGATGGCCGCCGCTTTCGGCCGCGACCGCCCCGCTGCCCTGATTGAAGACGCGGTGGCGCTGGTCGCGGCCGTACTGATCGTCGCGGCGGCGTGACGGATCTCTATCCGTCGACGCCCTCCAGCCGGTCGGACAGTCCCGCATCCAACCCGGCATAGCCGTTGCGGATGCGTGCCTCCAGCATGGCGGTCTCGGGCAGCAGACGGGTCATGTGGAAGCGGGCCAATCCGATGCGCGCATCGAGGAACACCGGGTCGTAGCCGTCCGGTCGCCGGGCCGCGGCAGAGGCGGTCAGAGCCCACATCCAGCCATAGGCGACCAGCGCGGTCAGCCGCAGCAGGTCGGTCGCCCCAGCCGCCCCGTCTCGCGGATCGCGCCCCTCCTGGCGCAGCCAGCCGGCCAAGCCGCGCAGCCGGTCGGCAGCACTTCGCAATGGCTCAGCCAAGTCGCCGGTCGCCGGATCGTCGGCCAGCGTCGCCGCGGCATCCTCCACCGCGTTGAGCATCCGCTTCAGCGGCCGGCCGCCATGCAGACCCAGCTTGCGCTGCACGAGGTCGAGCGCCTGGACGCCGTTGGTCCCCTCATAGATCTGCGTCGCCCGCACGTCGCGGACCAGCTGCTCGACGCCGTTGTCGCGGATATAGCCGTGGCCGCCCATCACCTGCTGGGCCAGCACCGCCGCCTCGAAGCCGAAGTCGGTGCCAGCGGCCTTCACCACCGGCGTCAGCAGCGCCGCCCAATCCTCCGCCTCCTCCGCCAGAGACGGATCCTTGGCGGCGCGGTCGAGCCACAGCGCCACCCATCCGGCGAGCGCCCGTCCGGCATCGGTCAGCACGCGGGCGGTCAGCACCATCCGCCGCACGTCGGGATGATGCAGGATCGGGTCGCCATCACCTCCGCCGGGCGTCCTGCCCTGTACGCGTTCCCGCGCATAGGCCAGGGCCGCCTGCGCTGCGCGCTCCCCCACGCCGATACCCTGGATGCCGACGAACAGCCGTTCGTGATTCATCATCGTGAACATGGCGGCGAGCCCGCGGTGCGGTTCTCCCACCATCCAGCCGACGGCCCCGTCATAGGACACCACGCAGGTGGGCGAGGCGTGCAGCCCCATCTTGCGTTCGACCGACAGCACCGACCAACCGTTGCGGGCGCCATCGGGCAGGCGCTTCGGCACCACGAACAGGCTGATGCCGCGGGTGCCCGGCGGTGCATCGGGCAGGCGGGCCAGCACCAGATGCACGAGATTCCCGGTCAGGTCATGGTCGGCCGAGGAGATGAACATCTTCTGCCCGGCCAGCCGGTAGCTGCCGTCGCCCACCGGCACGGCCTGCGTGCGCAGAAGCCCCAGGTCGGTGCCGGCCTGCGGTTCGGTCAGCGCCATGGCACCGGTCCAGTCGCCGGCCAGCATCGGCGGCAGGCAGCGCTCCTTCACCGCCGCGTCGCCATGGGCGGCGAGCGCCCGGATGGCGCCCTGGGTCAGGCCGGGGGTGATGCTGAAGGCGAGGTTCGCCGCGCAGACCATCTCCGTCACCAGCGTGTCGAGCAACGCCGGCATCCCTTGCCCGCCATAGTCCGGGTCGCCGGCCAGCCCGTTCCAACCGCCCTCGCGCCAATGCCGCCACGCCTCGCCGAAGCCGGCGGGCATGCGCACGCCGTCGCCCTCGACCCGCGCTCCCTCCTCGTCGCCGGAACGGTCGAGCGGCAGCAGCACGTCCACTGCCAGCCGCCCGGCCTGGGCCAGCACCGCGTCGAGCAGGTCGGGCGTCGCGTCCTCCCAACCCGCTGCGGCAAGCGCGTCGGGAGCCTTCAGCACCTCGTTGACGAGGAAGCGGACGGATTGCAGCGGCGGTTCATAAGCGCTCATGCGGCGGTCTCGCTGCCCACGGATTCGCCATAGGCGCGGCGGAGTTCGCGCTTCAGCAGCTTGCCGGCGGTGTTGCGCGGCAGGGTGTCGACGAAATGCACCTGCTTGGGCAGCTTGAAGGGCGCCAGATGGCCGCGGCAATGGGCGATCAGCCCTTCCGCGTCCACGCTCTGGCCGCTGCGCAGCACGACGAAGGCGGTCACCGCCTCGATCCATTTCGGGTCGGGCAGAGCCACCACCGCGACCTCGGCGACGGCGGGGTGCGTGTAGATCGCCTCCTCCACCTCGCGGCTGGCGACCACCACGCCGCCGGTGTTGATGACGTCCTTGATGCGGTCGACGATGTAGAGATAGCCGGCCTCGTCCAGATAGCCGACGTCGCCGGAATGGAACCAGCCGCCCTGGAAAGCCTCCTCCGTCTCACGCTCCTTGTCCCAATAGCCGACCATCAGCTGGGGGGAGCGGTGGACGATCTCGCCATGGGTGCCCGGCGGCGCATCGTTCATATCCAGATCGACCACCCGCGTCTCGACATTCAGCACCGGGCGGCCGGCGGAGGCGGGGCGTTCCTCGTGCTCTTCCGGCGAGAGCACGGTGGCGAGCGGACCGATCTCGCTCTGGCCGTAGCAGTTGAAGGCACGGGCGTTGGGCAGGCGCCGGCGAAGCTCCTGCAGCACCGGAACCGGCATGATCGAGGCGCCGTAATAGAGCTTTCCCAGCGATCCCAGATCATGCGCGTCGAAATCGGCATGGCGCAGCAGCCCGACCCATACGGTGGGCGGCGCGAAGAAGGAGGTGATCCGGTGCGCCTCGATCAGTTCCAGGCACTGCTTCAGTGCCGGGGCCTGGATCAGCTGCGTGGTGGCGCCGACCATCAACTGCGGCATCAGGAAGACATGCATCTGCGCCGAATGGTAGAGCGGCAGCGCCGCCAACGCCCGGTCGCTCTCGGCGAAGCGGCAGTCGTGGATCGCGCTTTCATACTCCGCCAGCAGGCTGCCGTGGGTCATCATCGCGCCCTTCGGCGCCGCCGTGGTGCCGGAGGTGTAGAGAAGCTGGACCACCGTGTCGGCATCCACCACCACCTCGATGTCCGCCGATGCGCCGGCATCCTGCGCGATGGCCAGCACGTCCAACTCGCCGCTGCCGGCGGCCAGCGTCCCGGTCCATTCCAGCCGCGCGGCGTCACCGGCATCGGCCAGAGGACCGGCGAGATCGGCGTCGTGCAGCACCATCCGCGCGCCGGACTGGGTCAGGATGTACGACAGTTCCTCCCCCGTCAGGGCGTAATTGACCGGCACATGGATGAAGCCGCCGACCGCGCAGCCCAGCCACGCCACGACATAGGCGTCGGAATTGCGCCCGAAGGCCGCGACCCGGTCTCCCCGCTTCAGGCCCATGTCGGTGAACCGCCGCGCCACCCGCTTCGCGGCGGTGTGCAGGTCGGTGAAGCTCCACTCCCGCCCCTCGAAGCGGAGTGCGATACGGCCGCCATGCCGCCGCGCCGCCCGCGCCAGAGCGCCGCCGATGCTGATGCCGCGCGCTGCGGCGATCGCGTTGTTCGCAACGTCCATAGGCATGCGTGTCCTCCCGGTATTCTTCATTTTTACTGCTGGGAACCAAAGTTACTTGAAAGTAGGATCGGAAACAAGTTTGCTTAACCAACGGACAAAAGCTGCCCCTGGACATCGGCACCGGCAAGTGGGAAAGCGGGGGGCCGGGAAGCCCCGGGGAGTGGTTTTGGGAATTGAGCGAAGGGAGCCTGCGCCGCATGTCGGACTCGCCATGGAAGACTGCCGCCGACCGCCGCAGCGAGCGCGAGGAAAAGCGGGTCGCCGTGCTGCGAACCGCGGCGCAGGCGTTCAACGAGCTTGGCTACCACGCCACCTCGCTGGATGACATCGCCCGCCGGCTGAACGTCACCAAGCCGACCATCTATTATTACGTGAAGAACAAGGAAGAGATCCTGTTCGAGTGCGTGCGGATCGGGCTGGAACTGCTCGACAACGCATCAAGCGAAATGATCGGCCATGGCGGCAGCGCCTATGACGAGCTGGTGGCGGTGATGACCACTTATGTCGGCATCGTCACCATGGATTTCGGTATGTGCGTGATCCGCGTCGGCGAGGAGCCGCTGACCGAGGAGAGCCGCCGCACCCTGCGCGGTCTGAAGCGCCGCATCGACCTGAAATTCCGCAGCCTGATCGAGCGTGGCATCGCAGAAGGCAGCATCGCCCCCTGCGATCCGAAGATCGCCGCCTTCACCCTGTCGGGTGCGCTCAGCTGGGTCGCGCGCTGGTATCGTCCGGACGGCGACCTGGACCCGGCGGAGATCTCCCGCCAATCCATCGCCCTGCTGCTGAACGGCCTGCGCCCGCGGCCTGAATGATAGGCCGGAAGTGCGGGAATCGTTGGAATCGACACGTCTATGATCGGCCGCTGAACTACCTCCTACGCATATCTGGGTATGAAGAAAAAGGGGTCATCCGCGACCGTTTGCCGGCAATCCGCAACGGCCAAGTTTGCGTAGAACGATCCTTGAGAGGCACCTGAACCAAGGATCGTCCAAAATCATGACCGTCAAGCTGACAGATGCGCAGGCGAAGCGTCTTGCCACCTTCTCCATCACAGATGACGATCTGGCCCGGCTGCGGGGCAACCGCGAATTCGCGGAGCGGCGGCTCCCCGCGCTTCTTGACGAGTGGCACAAGCATTTCGACGCCTGGCCGGAGATCCAGGCGGCGCTGAAGCAGCCCGACGTGCACGCCGCCCGTCTGGATCACTGGACGCGGGCGGCGTCCGGCCGGATCGATGCGGAGTTCACCGAATCCGCAAAGCGGCTCGCGACCCTGTTCTATCGGAACGGCGTTCCGGCCTACGCGGTGTCGATCTGCCATTACATCGTCAGTTCCAATATCGCCCGTGAGCTTGGCCTGACCGGCGGCGATGACGGTCTTGCCGCCAACCTGTTCGGTGCCGCCGCCCGCCGAACCCGCGCCGCCCAACTGGAGACGCTTAACAAGATCGCTTGGTTCGACATAGAGCTGCTTCTCGAGACCTATCAGGCAGCGGAGGAGGAGAGCAAGCGCGCCACGCTCGACCGGCTCGCCGGTACTTTCGAGGACAGCGTGAAGGGCATCGTGGAGGGCACGGTCGCCGCCTCCAACCAGATGCAGGCCCATGCCCAGCGCATGTCGGAAATCGCCAGCAGCACCAGCCGCCGCTCCTCCGACGTGGCGTCGGAAACCGAGGTCACCTCGGCCAGCATGCAGACGGTGGCCGCGGCGACCGAACAGCTCTCCATCTCCATCTCCGACATCAGCCGCCACGTCACGGAATCGTCCCGCATCTCCTCCTCCGCGGTCGATGAGGCGGAGCGGACGAAGAGCACCGTCAGCGGGCTTGTCGAGGAGGCCAAGCGCATCGGCGACGTGGTCAAGCTGATCAGCAACATCGCCAGCCAGACCAACCTTCTGGCGCTGAACGCTACAATCGAGGCGGCGCGGGCCGGCGAGGCGGGCAAGGGCTTCGCCGTCGTCGCCAACGAGGTGAAGCACCTCGCCAACCAGACCGCCAAGGCGACGGAGGACATCTCCAGCCAGATCGCCGGCATGCAGAGCGCCGCCGGCAATGCCGCCGAGGCGATCCACGCGGTCGGCCGCACCATCACCCACATCAACGAGATCGTCACCACCGTCGCCGCCACGGTGGAGCAGCAGACCGCCGCGACCCAGGAAATCACCCGGAACGTGCAGGAGGTCGCGGTCGGCACCCGCCGTGTCACCGATTCCATCGGTCAGGTGACGCAATCCTCGTCGGAGACCGGCGGCATCGCCCAGGAGGTGCTGGCCGCCGCCGGCCTGCTGCACCGGCAGGCGGACGACCTGAACCGCGGCGTCGGTGATTTCCTGACCCGCATCCGCACCGCCCGCTGATCTGCGCACCCGCCGCGCATGGCTGCCGCGCCCGTTCACCTGCTGGACGGGCATGGCCGGCGGCAGGCAGCATGCCGGGGACGCAAATCATTTGTACAGGTAAGAGTTCGTGGTCTGGACAAGGCACGGGGCTGAGGGGGGCTGGCCGAAGCTCCGCGCGCGGGCGATGGCGCAATGGGCGGGACTGCTCGCCCTGTCGGCCGCGGTGACGTTGGGACTGGAAGCGGTCGGGTTGCCGGCCGCCTGGCTGATCGGGCCGATGATCGGAGCCATTGCGCTCGGCGTCGGCGGAGCCTCCATCCGGGTGCCGCCGTCGGGCTTCACCATGGCCCAGGCGATCATCGGCTGCCTCGTCGCGCACGCCGTCACCGCGTCGATCCTGCTGTCCATCGCGCGGAACTGGC
Source organism: Azospirillum sp. B2RO_4 (assembly GCF_051124815.1). Lineage (NCBI taxonomy): Bacteria > Pseudomonadati > Pseudomonadota > Alphaproteobacteria > Rhodospirillales > Azospirillaceae > Azospirillum > Azospirillum sp. B2RO_4. The sequence continues at coordinate 542,080 of NZ_CP118488.1, forward strand.
CGCTGATGCTGGGGACCGTCGGGCTGACGGTGGTGGTCAGCGGCATCGTCGGCTGGCTGTTCGTCCGCTACGGCAGCCTGCCCGGCACCACCGCCGCCTGGGGCGTGTCGCCGGGTGCCGCCGCCGCCATGGTCGCCATGGCCGGGGAATACGGGGCCGACGCCCGGCTGGTGGCGGTGATGCAGTATCTGCGCGTGGTTCTGGTGGTGCTCAGCGCCTCGCTGGTCACGCACGCGCTGACCGCCGCCCCGGACGGCGGCGCCCTGCCGGTGGCGCCGGTGGAGGCGCTGGACCTGCGCGGGCTGGCGGCGACGCTGCTGGTCGCCGGGCTGGGCGGCTGGATCGGCCAGCGCTTCCGCATTCCCTCCGGCGCGCTTCTCGTGCCGATGGTGCTGGGCGCGCTGGTCCAGGCCGGCGCCGGCGTGACCCTGCAACTGCCGCACCTGCTGCTTACGGTCACCTATACCGTCATCGGCTGGAGCATCGGCCTGCGCTTCACCCGCGAGGTACTGCGCCACGCGATGCGCGCCGTGCCGCAGATGCTCCTGTCGACCGGGCTGATGATCGCGCTGTGCAGCCTGTCGGCCTGGGTGCTTGTCACACTGCTGCCGACCGACCCGCTGACCGCGTTCCTCGCCACCAGTCCGGGCGGGCTCGATTCCGTGGTGGTGATCGCATTGGGCACCGGCGTGGATTTGCCGCTGGTGCTGGCGCTGCAGACCTTGCGGCTGTTCGTGGTGGTGCTGTCCGGGCCGCCGATGGCCCGGCTGATCGCCCGTTACGCCTGAATCCTGCGGGGTCCGCTGCCCGCGTGCGCAACCAGCTCGGCTTCGATGGCGGCGGCCAGATCTTCGATGCGATAGGGCTTTGCCAGCACGCGGAAGCCGTCCATGCCGCCGACATCCTCGGCATAGCCGGTGGTCAGCACCACCGGCAGGCCGGAGCGCAGCTTCTGCGCCTCGCGCGCCAGTTCCACCCCGTTGAGGTTGCCCGGCATGACCACGTCGGTGCAAAGCAGGTCCGCCGCCTCCCCATTGCGCAGGCGTTCCAGCGCCTCGCGCCCGGTCGCGGCATGGGCGACGGCATAGCCCATGTCGGTCAGCGCCGCGCTGACCACCGGCGCCACCACCAGATCGTCCTCAACCAGCAGAATGCGGACACCCTGTCCGGGCGATGTCGCGCGCTCGGCAACGATGCCGGGTTCCATGGCGTCCAATTGCGCCCGCGGAAGCAGCAGGGTGACGACCGTCCCCTCCCCCGGCCGGCTTTCCACCGATGCCGTACCGCCTGATTGGCGGGCGAAGCCATAGACCTGCGACAGACCGAGCCCGGTTCCCTTGCCCACCTCCTTGGTGGTGAAGAAGGGCTCGAAGACCCGGGCGGCGATGTCGGGTGACATGCCGGTTCCGGTATCGGACACGCGGACGCGGACGAAGTCGCCGCACAACCCCTCGGGCGTGCGGTCTTCGAAAGTCACGTTCGCGGCGGAGACGATCAGCCGGCCTCCGCCCGGCATGGCGTCGCGCGCATTGACCGCAAGGTTCAGCATGGCGAGTTCGAACTGAACCGGATCGGCCTCGGCCCCCCACAGGCCGGGCGCCAGTTCCATCGACACGTGGATGTCGGCGCGCAAGGCGCGTTCCAGCAGCCCGTTCATGCCCAGCAGGCGGTTGCGCAGGTCGAACGGTTCGGGGCGCAGGCTCTGCTTGCGGGCGAAGGCCATCAACTGCTGGACCAGACGCGCGCCGCGGTCCACCGCCTGCCGCCCGGCGTCGAGCAGCGGCGGAATGCCGGGCTGCAGGCCGGCGCGCCGGCCGATCATCTGCAGACAGCCGGACACCGCCTGCAGCAGGTTGTTGAAGTCATGGGCGATGCCGCCGGTCAGCTGGCCGATGGCCTCCATCTTCTGGCTCTGGCGCAGCAGGTCGCGGGCATGCTCCAACTCGGCATCGCGATCCCGTTCCGCGGTGACGTCGCGCGCGACGCAATAGAGCAACCCCTCCGCCGGGACCGCGGTCCAGGACAGCCAGCGATAGCCGCCGTCCTTGCAGCGGAACCGGTTCTCGAAACGCAGCGTGGTCACACCCTTCGCCAGCCGCGTCAATTCCGCCGCCGTGCGGCTGTGATCGTCGGGATGCTCCATCCACCGGGTACGGCGGCCGACGATCTCCTCCTCCTCCCAGCCGAGCGTGCGGGTCCAGGCCGGGTTGACGCTGATGATCGTACCGCTCGCATCCGCCACGCACAGCAGGTCCTGCGACACCGTCCAGATGCGGTCGCGTTCGCGGGTGCGCTGGGAAACGCGCTCTTCGAGTTCGCCGTTCAGACGGCGGAGCGCTATCTCCGCCCGCTTCAGATCGGTGATGTCGTGCAGGGTTCCGACCAGCCGGGCCGGCCGGCCATCGGCATCGTATTCGATGCTGGCCCGCCGGGCGATCCAGCGCTCCTCCCCGCTGTCGGCGCGGCGAATCCGGTATTCCGCGAACAGTTGCGGCCCCTTCTCGTCGCCGCGAAAGGCATCGGCCGCCATCCAGCGATCATCCGCATGAACCAGATCGCGGAACAGCGAAGACGGTGCCGACTTCATGGGCGACAGTCCCCACAGGTCGAAGAACATGTCGGAACCTTCAACCCGATAGGTGGTGAGGTCCAGTTCGAAGCCCCCGACCTGCCCGGCCTCCTGCGTGCGGCGAAGGCGGGCCTCGCTCCGCTCGGTGGCCTGCATTGCCTTCACGCGATCCGTCGTCTCGATGACGGTGCACAGCACGCCGGCCACCCGTCCGGTCTCGTCCGGCACCGGGCTGTAGAACAGGTCGCACCACACCTCCTCCGGCGGGCCGTTGCGCTCCAGCATGAAGAGATGTCCGGTGTGGGTCTGCACCTCTCCCCGGAAACCCTTCTCCAGAATCCGGCGGTTCCAGTCCCAGATCTCCGGCCAAATGCCCGGCACGGTGCCGCCCAGTGCCTGCGGATGCTTGCCGCCGGCGATCAGGGCGTATCCGTCATTGTAGATCATCCGGTGTTCCGGACCCCACATCAGCACCATCGGGATCGGAGAATGAACGATCAGGTCGACAATCGTTCTCAGGCTGCCTGCCCAGCTCTCGATCGGCCCGAGGCATGTGCTCGACCAATCGAAGTCGGCGATGAGAGAGCCCACGACGGTGTCCCGCAACGACAAATCTTGTCCGGTGCCGATGTCGCTGGGGGGCAAGGCATATCTCCGTCGGTGCGTCCCGATGCGACGTCTTCGTCTAAATACGTTTTTTGGCTATTCCGTTCAATCGGCCGCTTGGCTAGTCCGATGGCCTGCCGGGTACCCGCAGGGCCGTTGCACCCCTGCATCCGCTGGACGTATCCTTGGTTCCCCCCTCATGCCCGATCCCGGGCCCGCTACCGGAGTGCCGCGGCAATGTCCGACCGTCCCCACCGTCCCGAAACCATCGCTGCCGGCGCCCTGGGCTTCGAGGATGCGGCCAGCGGCGCGGTCATCCCGCCGATCCACCCGTCCACGACCTATGTCCGCGATCCCGACAACGGCTATGGCCGCGGCCGGGTCTATGCCCGCGCCGACAACCCCACCTTCGACATTCCCGCGCGAACGATCACCGAACTGGAAAAGGGCGCCGACACGCTGTTGTTCGCTTCCGGCATGGCGGCGGCGACCGCGGTGTTCCAGGCCCTGGATCCGGGCGACCATGTGCTGGTGCCCGACGTCATGTACTGGGCTTTCCGCAACTGGGTGCACGGCCCCGCCACCCGCTGGGGGCTGAAGGTCGAGGGGGTGGACACCAGCGACACCGACGCGGTGCGCGCGGCCCTCCGCCCCGGACAGACGCGACTGGTCTGGGTGGAGACGCCGGCCAACCCGCTGTGGACCGTCACCGACATCGCCGCCGTCGCCGAACTGGCGCACGAGGCCGGGGCATGGCTTGCGGTGGACAGCACGGTCGCCACGCCGGTGCTGACCCGGCCGATCGAGCTGGGCGCCGACATCGTCATGCATTCGGCGACCAAATATCTGAACGGCCATTCGGACGTCGTCGCCGGCACCCTGACCGCCGCCCGCAAGGACGAGTTCTGGGGCCGCATCAAGGCGGTGCAGAGCCAGCAGGGCGGCATCCTCGGCAGCTTCGAGGCGTGGCTTCTGCAGCGCGGCCTGCGCACCCTGTTCGCCCGCGTCCGCTGGCAGAGCGCCGCCGCCATGACCCTGGCGGAGCGGCTGACCGCCCATCCGCGGGTGGCGGAGGTGCTCTATCCCGGCCTGCCCGGCTTCCACGGCCACGGCATCGCCTCGCGCCAGATGACCGGCGGCTATGGCGGTATGCTGTCCATCCGGGTGAAGGGCGGCACCCAGGCCGCCATCGACACCGCCGCCCATGTCGGCATCTGGCGCCGCGCCACCTCGCTCGGCGGGGTCGAGAGCCTGATCGAGCATCGCGCCAGCATCGAAGGCCCGACCTCCCCCGTGCCGGGCGACCTGCTGCGCCTGTCGGTCGGCCTGGAGTCGCCCGACGACCTTTACGACGACCTGGATCAGGCGCTCGGCAAGGCACTCAGCCAGGGCTGAGCCCCGGGACATATCGACGCGGCACCGGCGGCATGCGCTTTTCCGAGTACCCCCAACGCGGATAGGGCTTGACAGTGAGAATGATTCGCGACGTTATTCGCTGAGAATAAGTCGCACTTGCTGTCAAACACCGACCACCGACGTTCGAGGAGACCTCCATGTCGAAGCGCGCTGCCGGCTTCGCCGCCGTAGCCGTCGTTGCCCTGCTGCCGTTCGCCGCCCAGGCGGCCGGCCCGGCCTACAAGGACGTGGCGAAGAATTACGCCGACATCGCCCATGCCGCCTACCAGGACGCCACCAACGGCGCCAAGGCGCTGAAGAAGGCGGTGGACGCCCTGGTCGCCAACCCGACCGAGGATAATCTGGCGAAGGCGCGCGAGGCCTGGAAGGCCGCCCGCGTTCCGTACATGCAGACGGAAGCCTTCCGCTTCGGCAATCCCATCGTCGACGAGTGGGAAGGCAAGGTGAATGCCTGGCCGCTGGACGAGGGCCTGATCGATTATGTCGACGAGGGCTATGCCGGCGGCGAAAGCAACCCCTACGCCAAGGCGAACGTCATCGCCAACCCGAAGATCACGGCCGGCGGCAAGACCATCGACGCGACCAAGATCACCAAGGAACTGCTGGCCGACAAGCTGCACGAGGCCGGCAAGGTCGAGGCGAACGTCGCCACCGGCTACCACGCTGTCGAGTTCCTGCTGTGGGGCCAGGACCTGCACGGCACCGGTCCGGGCGCCGGCGAGCGCAAGGCGACCGACTATGCCAAGGGCAAGGACTGCACCAACGGCCACTGCGACCGCCGTGCGCAGTATCTGAAGGTCGCCACCCAGATGCTGGTCGACGATCTGTCCGAGATGACGGCCGATTGGGCCGCCAAGGGCAAGGCCCGCGTCTCCATCGCCAAGGCACCGGAGGGCGAAGGCGTCGCCCGGATGCTGACCGGTCTCGGCTCGCTGAGCTACGGCGAACTGGCCGGCGAGCGCATGAAGCTCGGCCTGATGCTGCACGACCCGGAGGAGGAGCATGACTGCTTCTCCGACAACACCCACAACTCTCACTATTACGACGAAGTCGGCATGGTGAACGTCTACAACGGCAGCTACAAGCGCACCGACGGCAAGACCGTGTCGGGCGCCTCGCTGTCGCAGCTGGTCGCCGCCAAGTCCGCCGACGCCGACGCCGCGGTGAAGACCGCCATGGGCAACACCATGAAGGCGATGCAGGCGATCAAGGACACCGCCGACAGCGGCAAGATGGCCTACGACCAGATGATCGCCGCCGACAACGACGAAGGCAACAAGCTGATCGCCACCGCCGTCGACCGTCTGGTCGACCAGAAGAAGGCGCTGGAAGGCGCCGTCTCCGCGCTGGGCGTCTCGGTCAGCGTCCAGGGCTCCGACAGCCTCGACGATCCGTCGAAGGTCGGCAAGTAAGCCCTTCTGCCCGGCTCCGGTCCCGCGCCGTCCCGCGCATGACCGAACCACCCGCGCTTCCCTTCCGGGCCGATCCGGCGAGGGGCGGAAGCGGGATCGGGGCCGGTCTTTTTTCCCGCCTGAAGTTTCTGGACCGCCGTCATGCCGCATCATCTCGCCGTTCCGCTGTCCCGCCGCGCCCTCCTGCGTGCCGGAGGTGCCGCCGTCGCGGCGACGGCGCTCGGCGGGACCGGCTTGAAGGCCCCCGATGCGGGCGCGCTGAAGCCCGGCCTTGCCGGCCCGACGCCCGTCGCGTCGGCCGGCGATCTGGTCGAGGTCGAACTGGTCGCCAAGCAGCGGATGCAGCGCATTCTGCCCGAACCGGCGGAACCGTCGCCGCTCATCACCTATGCCGACCAGTTCCCCGGCCCGATCATCCGCATGCGCAAGGGCCAGCGGCTGCGCGCCACCTTGGTGAACGAGCTGGACGAGCACACCTCCGTACACTGGCACGGCATCCGCCTGCCGAATCTGGAAGACGGCGTGCCCTACCTGACCCAGCCGCCGACCAGGCCGGGCGAGCGCCATGTCTACGAGTTCACGCCGCCGGATGCCGGGTCCTTCTTCTTCCATCCCCATTGCAACACGGTGGAACTGCTGGGCCGCGGACTTGCCGGCGTCCTGATCGTCGAGGAGCCGGACGCGCCCAAGTTCGACGCGGACCTCGTCTGTCTGGTCAAGGACTGGCAGCTGGACAAGACCGGCAGGTTCGGCGTTTTCCAGACCGACCGCGGCGCCTCGCGCGCGGGCACCTTCGGCAGCGTGTCCACCGTCAACGGCGCCATCGACCCGGTGATCGAGGTGCCCACCAACGGCGACATCCGTGCCCGCCTCTACAACATCGACAACACCCGCGTCGTCGATCTGCGGGTGGAGGGGGCGGAGGCCTGGATCATCGCTGTCGACGGCAACCCGTTGCCGCCCCGCCCGCTGGACGGCTGGCCGATGGGTCCGGCGATGCGCATCGACGTGCTGTTCCGGGCGCCTGCCAAGGCTGGCCAGACCCTGCGGCTGACCAACGTCTATTCGGCCGAGCCGCGGCCGCTCGCCACCTTCCGCGCCGTCGGGCCCGCCCGGCCGAACAAGCGCTTCAAGCCGCGCGCCCTGCCCGCCTCCGCCATTCCGGAGCCGGACCTGAAGGACGCGCCGATCATCCCGATGGCCTTCTCCGCCACCGCGGTGGCGCAGAGCTTCGCCCCGGATGTGCTGGCCGGCCTGCCCTATGCCGACGCGCTCTGCCTGTCGGCGAAAACCTTCTGGGCGATCAACCAGCAGAGCTGGCCGGAGGGCGGGCACGAACGCCTGCCCCCGCCGCTGGTCACGCTGGAAAAGGGCCGCAGCTACATCTTCGAACTGGCCAACCTGACACCGCACCTGCACCCGATCCACATCCACGGCTACACCTTCAAGGTGCTGTCGTCCGACGGCCGCAAGGTGGTGCCCCACCATGCCGACACGGTGCTGCTGGAACCGAAGGAACGGCTGCGCGTGGCGATCAAGGCCGACAATCCCGGCGACTGGATGTTCCACTGCCACATCATCGAACACCAGGACACCGGCATGATGGGATACATCCGCGTTGCTTGAGAATCTATTCATGCGAGCAGATTTCCCTCTCCCCCCCGGGGAGAGGGTCAGGGTGAGGGGGCAGCATGGGCGCCCGCCCATGCCAGGGGATTGCCAAGGGGCAGAATGCCCCTTGGCGGCGCGCGACAGCGCGCCGGCCCTCACCCTCCCCACGCCTGCGGCGCGGGTCCCCCCCTCTCCCCGGGGGGGAGAGGGTATGTCGCTTCGCTCCGCCCTTACCGCCGCCCTCCTCCTCCTCCTCACCTCAACCGCCCACGCCGACAGCCTCGACAACCGCATCGGCGAGGCGCTGTTCCGCCGCATGTGGGTGGCGGCGCCCACCGCGACCCAGGCGGCGGACGGACTGGGACCGCTCTACAACGCCCGCTCCTGCGCCACCTGCCATCCGCGCGCCGGCGGCGGCCGGCCGCCCGATCCGGCGGTGGAGGGTGACCAGGGCGTCGGCTATGCGATCAAGCTGAACAGCGACCCGGTCTATGGCCGGCAGATCCAGTCAAACGCCACCCTCGGACAGGTGATCGAAGGCCGTCCCCGCGTCACCTACCGCGAGGAGGAGGTCCGCTTCGCCGACGGCGAGACCGTCCGCCTGCGCCACCCGACGCCGGTCATCGAGGATCTCGGCTATGGCCCGCTGGCCGAGGCGACGGTGATGTCGGCCCGCGTGCCGCCGCGCGTCCACGGCATGGGCCTGCTCGACCGCATTCCGGCCGAGGCCATCGAGGCCGAAGCCGCGCGGCAGCAAGCGTCGGGCGGTCCCGTCGCCGGGCGGGTGAACCATGTGACGGTGGACGGCAAGCGTCAGGTCGGCCGTTTCGGCTGGAAGGCGATGCATCCCACGCTGGACCATCAGGATGCGGAGGCCTTCAGCCTCGACATCGGCATGTCGACCCCGGCCTATCGCGAGCCCTGGGGCGACTGCACCCCGGCGCAGACCGCCTGCCGCGAGGCCCCGCACGGCGATTCCAAGCAATTCGAGGGGCTGGAAATTCCCAGCACCATCATCGGCCTGATCGACGGCTACCTGCGCGACCTGCCGCCCGACGGCAGCCTGAAGGCGCCGAAGGACAAGGCGGGGACCAAGCTGTTCGCCGACACCGGTTGTGCCGCCTGCCACCGTCCGTCCTGGCGCACGGCGGAAGACCCGGCCCATCCGGCCCTGTCCAACCGCGCGATCTTCCCGCACAGCGACATGCTTCTGCACGACCTCGGCCCGGCATTGGGGGACGAGCTGCCGATGGGCGAGGCGAAGGGATCGGACTGGCGCACCACGCCGCTGTGGGGGCTGAACCGGCTGGCGGCCAGGGACGGGCAGCTCTCGCTCCTGCATGACGGGCGCGCCCGCAGCGTCACCGAGGCGATCCTGTGGCACGGCGGCGAGGCGGAAGGGGCGAAGGAGCGATTCATGTCGCTGCCGGGCGAAGAGCGGAAACGGCTGGTGCGTTACGTGCTGGGTTTGTAAAGGAAGGGCGGGGGCCTCGATCCACACCAACGGCAGCCTCAACGGCAGAAGGGATTTGATCGTATGCGACGCCGCATAGTGCTTGGACTGATGTCGGCCGCCGCCGCAGTGGCGGCTCTGCTGCCGCGGACGCCGGCCTTCGCCGCCCGCCAGTCCGACAAGGACGCCGCCTTCCTGGGCGGCATGGTCCGCACCCATGCCCTGCCGCGCTTCGACGCGCTGGTTGCCGCTGCCAATGGTTATGTCGACACGCTCGACCGCTTCGCAGCAGATCCCACTGCCGGCGGCTTGGAGGAGGCGCGTGCGGCCCACACCAAGGTCACCGATGCCTGGGCCTCCGTTCAGCATCTGCGGCCCGGTCCGCTGACGATGAACCTGCGGGCCGACCGCATGTCCTTCTGGCCGGAGCGGCCGGGCGTGGTCCAGCGCCAGATCGGCCAGATCCTGCGCGACCATGACCCGAAGCTGCTGCAGCCGGGTGCGCTCGCCCGCCAGAGCGCGGCGGTGCAGGGTCTGACCGTGCTGGAGCGGCTGCTGTTCGACGAGGGCGTCACCGCCGACAACTTCACCGGCAGCGACGCCAAGAAATACCGCGGGCAGTTGGCCGTCGCCGCCGCCCGCAACATCGCCGCAATCGCGGCCGAAGCACGCGACGGCTGGAAGGAGCTGGAGGCGCCGCTCGCCGCCGGCCAGCCGACCGTCCTCGGCCCGACCGCCTCCGAAGCGGTCAACACGCTCTATTCCGCCGCCATCACCGCCATGCAGGTGGTGATCGACCAGAAGCTGATGGCTCCGCTCGGTGGCAGCATCGAGGACGCCAAGCCGTTGGTGGTGGAGGCGCTGCGCAGCGGCCGGTCGCTCCGCAACATCGCGCTGAACCTGGAGGGGCTGCGCGCCCTGCTGATGGGCGAGCATGGCGGGCCGGGCTTCGTCTCGCTGCTGCCGGCCAACGACGACGGCGCCACCGCCAAGCAGGCCATCGACGAGAGCTTCGCCGCCGCCATCGGCGCCGTCGAGGCGATCCCCGGCCCGCTGGACAAGGCGGTGACCGACCCCGCGACCCGCAAGAAGACGGAGAGCGCGCTGCGGCTGGTCAAGGCGGCGCGGGTGGAGATGCTGGGCACGCTGGCCCCGCTGCTGGACATCACGCTGGGCTTCAACGAACTGGACGGAGACTGACCATGGCGATGGACCGCAGGAACATCCTGGGCATGGTCGCCGGGCCGGTTTTCGGTGGGCGCGCTCTGGGTGGGCGCATTGTCGGCGGGCTGCTGGCCGTGCTGACCGGCAAGGCCCATGCGGCGGACGCGGGCACGCTCTACCTGAACGCCTATGCCACCGCCGGGGCGGAGCCGAGCTTCGGCGTCGCGGCGCTGGATCAAACCGGCAAGGTACTGTTCACCACCGCCACGCCCGGCCGCGCCCACGCCATCATGCCGCGCCCTGGCGTCGCCGAGGCGGTCGTCTTCGCCCGCCGGCCCGGCCGCTGGTTTCAGACCCTGTCGCTGGCCGACGGCACGCCCGGCCCGGTGGTGCGGGCACCCGACGACCGCCGCTTCACCGGCCATGGCGATTATTCCGCAGACGGCCGCATCCTCTATGTCGCCGAGGATGACGTCCCGCGCGAGGAGGGCGCCATCGGCGTCTATGACGCCACCGACGGCTATCGCCGGATCGGCGTCATCCCGACCCATGGACTTGGTCCGCACGAACTGATCCTGATGCGGGACGGCTCGACGCTGGCCGTGGCCAACGGCGGCGTCATCACCCACCCCGACACTGGCCGGGCCAAGCTGAACCTCGACAGCATGGACAGCTCGCTGACCTATGTCGAGGCGGCGACCGGCAAGCTGCTCGACAAGGTCCGCCTGCCGGAAGAGCACGCCAATCTCGGCATCCGCCACATCGCCCTGCTGGACGACGGCGGGGTCGCCTTCGGCGTGCAGGACGAGCGGCCCATCGGCATGCTGCAGCCCCTGGCCGGTGCCCACCGTCCCGGTAGTGGCGCGGTTCGTCTGTTCGACGCACCCGAGGATGTGCTGTCGCGCATGCAGGGCTACATCGGCAGTGTCGCGTCGGACGGCAGGACGGTGGCCGCCAGTTCACCGATGGGTGGACTCATCGGGCTGTGGAACGCGGCGGACGGGGCGTGGCTGGGCTCCACCGCGCTGGCCGACGGCTGCGGCCTCGCGCCGAACGGCGAGGGCTATCTGGCGACCAGCGGATTGGGCGTGATCGAGCCGGTGTCGGCCAGCGCTGAAGCGGGACCGGAGCGCAAGGCGCCGGCCTTCCGTTGGGACAACCACCTGACGCGGCGGGTGGCTTGAGGGGAGAGCTTTAAGAGGCGGCGTTCTGCCCCCTCCCTAACCCTCCCCCGCCCTTGGCGGGAGAGGGGACTGCCGCCGCTTCGCGTAAGGCACCCTCTCCCGCGAAGCGGGGGAGGGTTGGGGTGGGGGCATTCGAAGCCTGCGCCCTACCCCACCAGCGCCGCCGCATGGTGGCGCAGATGGTCCTCGATGAACGTGCTGATGAAGAAATAGCTATGGTCGTAGCCCGGCTGCATGCGCAGCGTGACCGGGTGTCCGACCTCCTGCGCCGCCGCGACCAGCGCCTCCGGCTTCAGCTGCGCCTCCAGGAAGCTGTCGCGGTCGCCCTGGTCGATCAGGATCGGCAGCCGCTCCGTCGCGGTCCTGATCAGCGCACAAGCGTCCCACTCCAGCCAGCGGCCTTGGTCCGGCCCCAGATAGCGCCCCAAGGCCTTTTCGCCCCACGGCACCGCCGCCGGATTGACGATGGGGGCGAAGGCCGACACCGCCTTGTAGAAGCCGGGGTGCTTCAGTGCGCAGACCAGCGCGCCATGCCCGCCCATCGAATGGCCGGCGATGGAGCGGCGGTCGGTGACGGAGAAATTCGCCTCGATCAGCGCCGGCAGTTCCCGTGTCACATAATCATGCATGCGGTAGTTGCGCGCCCAGGGTTCCTCGGTCGCATCGACATAGAAGCCGGCGCCCTGGCCGAAGTCCCAGGCGCCGTCGGGATCGCCGGGCACCCCCTCCCCGCGCGGGCTGGTGTCGGGGGCGACGATGGCGAGGCCAAGCTCCGCGGCGACGCGGAAGGCGCCGGCCTTCTGGGTGAAGTTCTCGTCGGTGCAGGTCAGGCCCGACAGCCAGTAGAACACCGGAACCTTCGCGCCGTCCTCCACCTGCGGCGGCAGGAAGATCGCGAAGGTCATCTCGCAATTCACCGCCGCGGACTGGTGCCGCACCCGTTTCAGCCGGCCGCCGAAGACGCGGGTTTCCGACAGGGTGGTCAGGGGGTCGGTCATGGAAACGCCTTTTGAAAAATCGATGGCGGGAAGGCTCCCTTCCCCGGTGCGGTGGCCCGGTGTGGAGAAGGGAGCCCTCGTCACCTTACTGATTGTAGAGGATGACGGAGCGGATGCTCTTGCCCTCATGCATCAGGTCGAAGGCGTGGTTGATGTCCTCCAGCCCCATGGTGTGGGTGATGAAGGTGTCCAGTTCGAACTCGCCGCGCAGGTAGCGCTCCACATACTCCGGCAGCTCCGACCGGCCCTTGACGCCGCCGAAGGCCGAACCGCGCCAGACGCGGCCGGTGACCAGCTGGAACGGACGGGTGGAGATCTCCTCGCCGGCGCCGGCGACGCCGATGATGACCGACTCGCCCCAGCCCTTGTGGCAGCATTCCAGCGCGGCGCGCATCACCTTGACGTTGCCGATGCACTCGAAGCTGTAATCGACGCCGCCGTCGGTCAGTTCGACCAGCACTTCCTGGATCGGGCGGTCGTAGTCCATCGGGTTGATGACGTCGGTGGCGCCCAGCTGCTTGGCGATCTCGAACTTCGACGGGTTGATGTCGACGCCGATGATGCGGCTGGCCTTCGCCATGGTGGCGCCGATGATGGCCGACAGGCCGATGCCGCCCAGGCCGAAGACGGCGACCGTCGAACCCGGCTCCACCTTCGCCGTGTTCATCACCGCGCCCATGCCGGTGGTGACGCCGCAGCCCAGCAGGCAGACCTTCTCCAGCGGGGCGGCCTTGTTGATCTTGGCGAGCGCGATCTCCGGCAGCACCGTGTATTCGGAGAAGGTCGAGGTGCCCATATAGTGGGCGATCTCCTTGCCCTTCAGGGAGAAGCGGCTGGTGCCGTCCGGCATCAGGCCCTTGCCCTGGGTGGCGCGGATCGCCTGGCAAAGGTTGGTCTTGCCGGACAGGCAGAATTTGCACTTGCCGCATTCCGGCGTGTAGAGCGGGATGACGTGGTCGCCGACCGCCACGGACGTGACGCCGGGGCCGACCTCCACCACCACGCCGCCGCCCTCATGGCCGAGGATGCAGGGGAACACGCCTTCGGAATCCTTGCCGGACAGCGTGTAGGCGTCGGTGTGGCAGACGCCGGTGGCGACGATGCGGACCATCACCTCGCCGGCCTTGGGCGCCGCGACCTCGACTTCTTCGATCTCCAGCGGACGGTTGGCTTCCCAGGCGACGGCGGCGCGTGACAGAACCATGTGGGTTTCCTTCCCCAATGCGGATGGCTTTTTGATTCCCACAGTGTAAACGCCTCGGGTCATTGCCAGAACGGCGATTTCGGGAATAGATTTTTGCGGTACGGGGATAATGCTGCGGGTTCAGGGTGTAATTCGATGAGCGGCTGGGACGGCATCGACGAGTTCGTGGCGGTGGCGGAGAGCGGCAGCTTCTCCCGCGCGGCGGAGCGGCTGCGCGTTTCCTCCTCCCATGTCAGCCGCAGCGTGGCGCGGCTGGAGGACCGGCTGCAGGCCCGCCTGTTCTACCGCACCACCCGAAAGGTCAGCCTGACCGAGAGCGGCCGGGCTTTCCTCGCCCGCTGCCAGCGCTTGGCGGAACAGCGGGACGATGCTTTCCTGGCGGTCGGCGCGCTGCAGGGCGGCGGCGACAGCGAGGTGAAGGGGCTGCTGCGCATGACCAGCGCCACCGCCTATGGCGAGCAGTTCATCATGCCGCTGATCAACGACCTGATGGAGCGCCACCCGCAACTGAGCATCGAAGTGGAGCTGACCAACCGCCAGCTCGATCTGGTGCAGGAGGGCTACGATCTGGCGATCCGGCTCGGCCGCCTCAGCGAATCGAGTCTGGTGGCGACGCGGATCGCCCCGCGCGTCATGCATCTGTGCGCCGCCCCGACCTATCTGGAGCGTCATGGCGCGCCCGACAGTCTGGCGAGCCTCGGCACCCATCAATGCCTGATCGGCACCACCGACCATTGGCTGTTCGACGACAACGGTCAGGACTGGCTGTTCCGTCCGCGCGGGCGCTGGCGCTGCAACAGCGGATTCTCGGTGCTGGACGCGGCACTGCGCGGGTTCGGGCTGTGCCAGTTGCCGGACTATTACGTGCGCGGGCCGGTGGCGGAGGGGCGGCTGGTTTCCCTGCTGGACCGGCACCGGCCGCCCAACACGGCGGTGTGGGCGGTCTATCCGCAGAAACGGCATGTGCCGGCGAAGGTGCATGCGGCCATACGCCACCTGAAGGACGGGCTGGCGCGGCGGCCGGAATACCGCTGATCCTCATCCAACCGGTCAACCCCGAGGCGGGACGGACAGGTCGAGTACTTCGTCGGCGAGCGCGAGGGTGGACGGGCGGTGGCTCGCCACCAGCACGGCGATGCCGCGGGCGCGCAGGTCGGCGAACAGGGCGGCCTGGATATCCTCGTCCAGCGCCGCGGTCGCCTCGTCGAGAACCAGGAGGTCCGGATCGCGGGCCATCGCGCGGGCGATCAGCAGCCGCTGCATGAACCCGGCCGGGAATGAGTCCTCGCCCACCAGCGTCTGGATGCCCATCGGCAAGGCCGCGATGTCGGTGTCGAGCCGAACCAGCCGCGCCGCCTCCCACGCACGCTCAGCCGGCAGCGGCGCCATGCCCAGGATGACCGACCTGATGGTCGCCACCCCGATCCGCTCGTCCTGCAGAACGGCGCCGACGCGGCCACGGGCGGCGCTGGCATTCAGACTGCGAAGGTCGCGGCCATTGACCCGCACAATTCCCGAATCCGGCCGAAGCAGGCCGAGGGCCAGCGCGATCAGGGTCGATTTCCCGCAGCCGGACGGGCCGGAAACCGCAACCACCTGTCCCCGCGCAAGGCCGAGCGACACGCCGCGCAGGCAAGGTGCCGGCGCCCCCGGATGGGTGAAGGTCACGTCGCAGAGGGCCAGGCGCTCAATTGGTCCGGGATCGGGCGCGCCGGGCGGACTGTCGGGCGCCGCCGCCAGCAGCGGGCGCAGGGGGGCGATCAGTTCGTCATCGGGAAGCTGGCCGAACGCTTCCGCCAAGCCCAGCACCGCCCGCACCGCCGGCAACGCCGCCAAGGCTGCGGCGGCTGCGACGGGCAGGCCGCTGCCCTCCGGCATCGCCAGTCCGCCGATCAGGAGCGGCACTCCCAGCATCAGGGCCTGTGCGACCGCATCGGCGTCTGCCCTGCATGCCGCCGCGAGGCCGACCTGGGCGGACAGCCTGCGCAAGGCCGACATCGCCCGATCGGTCGCCCACGAATCGGTCCCCAGCAGGCGAAGCTGCGGCAGGCTGGCGGCGGGCAACTCGATCCGGTGCCAGGAAGCCGCCGCCGCATCCCTCCCCACCCGCCGTGCCCGGGCGGAGCGTCGCAGGAGCCACGCGCGCAGCAGCCCGCCGACGACGGCAACGCATCCGCCCGCCAACGCCGGCCAAGGCGCAACCCACCCCATCACTGCCAGTGCAGGCGCCAGCCGGATCAATGTCTCGATCAATGCTTGGCGACGTGCGACCGCCTGCTGCATCGCGGTGATGCCGTCGCGCAGCCGGTCTTCCTGAACCGCACCGGGGACCGCCCGCAGCATGCCGGGCAGGACGGCCAGAAGCCGCTCCCACAGCAGGCCATGCAACCCGAGGTCGGATGCAGCGCCGGAGCGTGCCGAGGCCACCCGCCGCACCCGTTCGCACAGTCCGGCCGCTGACGCCGCGAGCAGGAGAACCACAGTCAGGGCCGCGACCGCCGTCGCACCGCCCGCCAAGGCGCGCTCGCCCAGCAGCAGCACCGCCACTGCCGGCAGCACCGCCGCCACGCCACCGCCTGACGCCGCGAGGACCGCCAGCATCCGGTCGGCACGACCCTCGGACAGCGCACCCCTCAGCCAGCGCTCAGGCGCCAGAGGCTCGACACCTCCGGCGCGGACGGGCGCGCAGGCATCGGGGGAAAGCGTGGCGGCGAGAGTGGCATCCAGCGGGCGGGACCGGCCGTCGGCATCCTCCAGGCGATAGCCGTCACGCCGGTCGGGGAGCAGCAGCACCGCTCCGCCATCGGACTGCCGGAAGGCCAGAAGCGGCCCCTGGTCGCGCTGCCACCAGGGCGTCGTTCCCCGGCTGCCCGGCGACAAGCGCACCCGGCGCAGGCGCAGTCCGAAGGCCGGGGCCGCCGCACGCAATGCCGCTTCCCGGCCGCCATGGCGGATCAGCTTGCGCAGTCCGTCGACGATGTCGTCTGCCCCACCGATCACGACGTCCTCTCCGCCCCGGCCGCCGGTTGGTCGAGGTCAAGGCGGTGTTCACAGCCCTCCAGCGTCTCCGGGCGACGGCTGGTCACCAGGATGACGCGGTCGATTCGCCGCATCCCGTCGAGGATCGAAGACGCCAGATCGGGCTCCAGCGCATCCAGTGCATCGTCGATCACCAGCAGGACCGGGTTGCGCAGAAGCGCCCGCGCCAGGGCGAGCCGGCGCCGCTGTCCGCCGCTGAGTTCCGGGCCGCCTTCCGCGAGTTCCAGGGAAAGGCCGCCGCGCGGCTCCAGATCGCTCCACAGCCGGACCTGTTCCAGCGCCGCCACCAACGCCGCATCGGTTGCGGAGAGGTCGCCGACCCGCAGATTTTCGGCGACCGTGCCGGCGATCACCGGACTGGAGCGGTCGACCAGGGCCACCGCGCCGGGACATTGGCGGGCAACCATCGCCACCGGCCGACCGTCCAGCAGAACGCATCCGGACGAAGGGTCCAGCAGGCCGCAGGCGAGCTTGGCCAACACCGACTTGCCGGAACCGGAGGGGCCGCAAACCCCCAGCCGTTCTCCCGGTTCGAGGTGCAGTTCGACTTCGGACAGGACCGGCGGCCCCTGCGGCGACGGTTGGAAGCCGGCGGACCGGATGCACAGCCGGGCGGCCGGGCGCTCCGCCGCCGGGGGATGCTCCGCCTCGGTTGCCGCCGCCTCCAGATCGTCGAGGCGATGCAGGGCGGCTTTCAAATCCTGCAACGCCGGCATGATCGGGTCCAGACGCAGGAGCTGCCGATGGGCCGCCAGTGTCAGCGCGGCAAGGGTCACCACTCCACCGCTGCCGATCCGTCCGGCGGCGAGGCTCGTCAGCAACACAGCGGCAAGGCCAACACCGGCGATGCCGGTGAGCGCGCCCATGAGCCGCGCATGGCGGGCCACCGACTTCTGCCCCCAGATGGTCTGCATGGCATGACGGCCGGCAAGCTGGGCCAGAACCTCGCCATCGCGGCCGCCGGTCCTGTGGGTGTCGAGTGTCGTGATGGTTCCGCCATCCGGAACCACCGGTGCCGGAGCATGCCCGCGTGCTGCCACGGCACCGCGCCGGAGATGGACCCCGCCGAGTACGGTCAGGGCCGCGATGACGCTCAGCAGCAACGCCGCCCCGGCCCACCCATCGATCCAAAGCGCGGCACCGACCGGCAGGACCAGCAGCGGCAGTTCCACCAGTTGCATGATGGCGCCGATGTGCCGTTGCAGCGCGCCGCCCGCCAGCAGCACCTCCAGCACCTGTGCCGCATCCCGGCGGGCGAACCAGACGGCGGGCATCCGCCGAAGCCGGACGAACACGCCGGCAGCGCTATCGTCAACGAGCCGCCGCCCCAAAAACGCGGTCAGCCGGTCCCGGCCCCAGCCGGCGGCGACCACGGCGGCACCAGCGCCCGTCAGCGGGATCAGGCCGGTGGCGCCTTCGGCCCAACTCCCGGCCGCGACTGCGGCTCCCACAACGGCGGCGCGGCCAAGGGCGGCGGACAACAGAATGGCGGCAACGGTGCCCGCTTGCGGCCGAAGCCGTTTTGCCAGCGCCCGCGCCGGTGTAAGCGGACGCCAAGCCCCTTGCGGACGGTGTGCGCCGGGCTCCGGCGGCTGGATGGTGATGGCGATGCCGGTGAAGGAGCAGTCGACCTCGTCCCAGCCCATGACATGCGGGCCGCCGCCGGGGTCGTTGACCAGAAGTCCGTCGCGGGTCTCGGCCTCCACCACCACGAAATGGATGAAGCGGCTGTGGGCGATCAGGGGAAAGCCGAGGGAGGACAGGCGATCCGGCTCGCTGCGGAAGGCGCGGGCGACCATGCCGTGGTCGCGGGCGATGCGGATCAGGGTGCGGGCATTGACGCCGAGCCGGGTCGATCCCGCTTCCGCCCGCAGCTGCTCCAGCGGCACCGGCCGGCCGCGATGGGCCAGCATGATGCCGAGCGCGGCCAGACCGCACTCCGCGATCTCGCCCTGGCGCAGTTCGGGCGTCGCCGTCCGTCTCCGGCCATGCCCTTGACCTAGGCGGGAAAAACCCGATGGTGGGAAGTTGCTCATTCTTGCCGGGCGTTGCGTCCGCGTGGATACACTCCGCAGGACGCAACGCCTGCCGGTTCGGAAGACCTCAGCGGCCGAAGCCGGAACCCTTCTTCACGTCCTTCTGGCCGAACCCGACGGGCGGGAAGCCGCCGGCGACCATGTCCAGTTCCTCGTCGCTCAGTTCCGACTGGCTGTCTTCGGCCGGAACGGCGAGCAGTTCCCCATCGGTCTCGACCAGCCGCATCGGCATCGGCAGATCGACGTCGTAATGGCGCTTCACGGCCGCGTTCAGGTCGGCCTGAGCCTCCGCACGGAAGGCATCGTCGGTCTTCAGACGCTCCGCCGCTGCGGCGATGGCATCGGCGCCGTACATCTTTTCGAAGTCAATGCTGCTCATTTCGAAAACACTCCAGTTGGCGATTGGATGAAAGGCTGATGGACACTCTGCGGCGCGGTTACGGCGACCCGGCCGCGGGTTGGCGGATCATCTCGAAGGTCTCGTCCACCCGCAGCGAAATCGGGGCGAAGCGGCGGCGGACCAGCGACATCATGCGGGGGAACATGGTGCCGAACATTGCGATGGAGGTCGGACCGAAGGCGGCCACCTGTCGAGCATAGGCGTGCCAATAGGCGCCGACCAGCATTCCCGTATGCCAGAGCGACCGCGCCAGATAGGCGCTGCGGTAATCGATCGCCGGCCGGTCGCGATAGCCGTCGAGCGGCACGCTGTCCGCCCGCTCCGCCAGGACCCAGCCGACCAGGACGCCCTGCCGGCGCACAGCAATGGAACAGGCGGGTTCGATCCGCTCGGCACGGACATCGGGATGCATCAGGGGATGATGGTCGGGCTCCGCCGCCAGCGCGGCGACGGCGGCACGGTCGTCGGCGTCCGGCGTCCGCCAGGCATCGAAGCTGAACCCGCCGGGATCGCGCAGCCGGCCGGCCAGCGACGGCCAGTTGCCGACCGCTTCCACCATCGGCGCCGCCTCTCCGATCGCCCGGACATGGGTCAGGCGCGGCGCGGTCCAGCCGGCCGCCGACAGGGTCGCGGCCAGTGCGGCGCGTTCCGGCAGCTTGTCCGAAAAGGCGGTAATCAGACCGCTGGCCCCCGCCGCCGCGGCGGCCCTCCCCCACCCCGCGGCAAGAGTCCGGCCGATGCCACGGTTGCGCAGACTGCGCGCGACCGTCAGCGACAGCAGCCTTGCCCCATCATCCTGGATCTGCCCGAGCGCCAGCCCGGCCGGCAGCCCGCCGACCGTGGCGCCGACGGCCACCCAGGGCGCCTCCAGATGATCCAGCACCGGGGCCAGCCGGGGAAAACCGAGAGTGGCGAAAGCGACCGCATTGCCGGACAACGGCGCGACGTGAAGGCCGGCAATGCCGCCATTCGGCGCCGTGACATCGTTCATCCCAACCCGATCCTTCACGCCAGCGATCCCGATCATGCACACTCTGGAAGAGATGGAGACCCTGCGAAGTCCGCTGGACAATCCGGATGCTCTCTAACCATTATGCGTGCGAAACAAAGGGTTGCAAGCAATAAGCGGTGTCAGGACTGACATGGAACTGTTTCAGCTCCACAACGAAATTTCTTTCGATTCAACGCCGGCGCGCATGCCGAAGCCGGCAGGACAGGGTGTCGAGTGAGCCGGACCGAAGCCGGACCGCAGGGTGCCGAACGGCTGTTCCGCCGCGAGGCGCTGGAGCGTCTTACGACAACCGAGGATATCGACCAGCCGCCGACCCTGGTCAGCCCGCGCGGGCTGCGGCTGCACCTGCTGCTTGCCGTCCTATGCATCATGGCGGCGGTCGCGGTCCTGGCTGCCGTCGCCTGATTTCCGGTCAGCAGCCCGCTCAGCCATGGTGGCGCAGGTAGGCGTTCGGATCGCACAGCTCGCCCAGCGCCATCGCGCGGGCTCGATGGATGTGCTGCATCAGCACGTCGCGGAACTCCTGCGCGGTCAGGTCGCTCCATTCCGGCGTCTCGCCGGCGAAGGTCATCTGCGCGGCGGTCGCTTCGAACAGGCGCAGCCATTCGTCGGCCTTGCCGGCCGGATCGTCGTCCTTGCGGAACATCTCCGCCATCATCTTGGTCATCAGTGTGCCAAGCGCCAGCAGGTTCACATGCAGCAGCATGTTGCCCAGCATCACATCGGGTTTCTCGTCGAGCATGGGTCCGTCACTCCGGGCGATGTCTTGACGCTTCACACGGACGGCGGGGCGAAAGCTGGCGCGAATTCATCGGCAAAAAAAAGAGGCCCCTCCCCGCGGGTGCGGAAAGGGGCCAGGGTCGGGAGGACGCCCGAGAGGAAAGGGCCAGAGAAAAAAGGGAATGAGGTCAGGCGTGCGCACCGGCCCCCTGGACCGCAGACTTCGGCGCCGCCGCCGTCGCGGCCACCGGCCTCTTCAGGATGCGCAACGCCAGCGCGGTCACCACGGTGCCGACCACCAGTGCCACCACATAGCCCAGCAGATGCGTCACCGCGTTCGGGATCGGCAGGACGAAGATGCCGCCATGGGGCACCTTCAACTCAGCCCCCACCGCCATGGAAATGGCGCCGGTCAGCGCGCCGCCGATCATCAGCGCCGGGATGACGCGCAGCGGATCGCGGGCGGCGAAGGGAATGGCGCCTTCGGTGATGAAGGCGATGCCCAGCACGGCGGCGGCATTGCCGGCCTCGCGCTCCTCAGGGGTGAAGCGGTCGCCGAACAGCTTGGTGGCCAGCGCCAGACCCAGCGGCGGCACCATGCCGGCGGCCATGGCGGCGGCCATCGGGGTATAGACCTGCGAGGCGATCAGACCGGTGGAGAAGGCATAGGCCGCCTTGTTGACCGGACCACCCATGTCGAAGGCCATCATCGCCCCGATCAGCAGGCCGAGCAGGATGGCGCTGCTGCCCTGCATGCCCTTCAGCCAGGCGCTCATCCAGGCCAGCGCCTCGGCGACGGGGGTGCCGACGACGTAGATCATCAGCAGGCCGGTCAGCAGCGATCCCAGCAGCGGCAGGATCAGCACCGGCTTCAGCCCTTCCAGGTTGCGGTGCAGCTTGATGTGCCGGTTGAGAAAGGCGGTGCCGTAGCCGGCGATGAAGCCGGCGACGATGCCTCCGAGGAAGCCGGCGCCGATGCTGCCCGCCAGCATGCCGCCCACCATGCCGGGGGCGATGCCGGGGCGGTCGGCGATGGAATAGGCGATGTAGCCGGCCAGCGCCGGCACCATCAGGGCGAAGGCCCCCTTGGCGCCGATCTGGAACAGGGCATAGCCCAGCGTCCCGGCGTTGGATTCCTCATAGACGTAGATGCCGCCCAGCGCGAAGGCGAGCGCGATCAGCAGGCCGCCCGTCACCACGAAGGGCAGCATGAAGGACACGCCGGTCATCAGATGCTTGTAGGGGCCGGTGCGCTGGGCCGACCGCTCCGCCTTGCCGGCGGCGACGGCGTCGGCCAAGGGAACTGCCGAGCCGTGCGTCTTCGCCTCGGCCAGGGCGCGGTTGACCAGCGCCTTGCCGTCGTTGATGGCGGGCTTGGTGCCGCTGAGGAACACGCGCTTGCCGACGAAGCGCGACAGGTCGATCTGGGTATCGGCGGCGATCAGCACGACGTCCGCCTCGCGGATCTCGTCGTCCGTCAGCGTGTCGCGAGCGCCGACGGAACCCTGCGTCTCGACCCGGACCTTGTGGCCCAGAGCGGTCGCCGCCTGCTGGATGCCCTCGGCCGCCATGAAGGTATGGGCGATGCCCGTCGGGCAGGAGGTGATGGCGACGATCCTGCGCGACGCCGATGCCGCCGAAGGAGCGGCAGCGGGAGAGGCGGAACCGAGCACGCTGTCCAGCACGGCGCCGGGGTTGCCCAGCACCTCGTCCAGCGACGCGGAAACGCGCTTGACCGCGCCGAATCGTGCCTCATCCAGATCGCCGCCGCCGACCAGGATCACGCCGTCCGCCGTCGCCGGTGCTGCGGCATCGAGCGGCGATTGGATGCCGAGGCTCGTGCGGATTTCCACCTGGATTCGGTGGCCGGCCGACGATGCCGCCTTGCGCAACGCTTCAGCGGCCAGAACAGCCTGGGTGGTGAGGTCTCCCGCCGCGATCACTGCCAACAGGTTCGCCATTGTTTCCTCCTCGCGGGTTTGTGCCCCCGCCTGTCGCTCTATTGAATTGTGTCCGATGCCGCCGGCCGGCCAGGTGAGCCGGGTCAGTCCAGCCCGGTCAGGGTCACCTGTGCCGCAAGCGCCCGCACCGTCGCCGGATCGGGCAGGTTGGGACCGAAGCAGCCGAGCTTGGCGGCAGCGAAGGCCACCGACAGCCGGGCCACATCCTCCAGCCCGCCATCCTGCTGGAAGGCAGCGATCAGTCCCGCCACCATCGCGTCACCCGCGCCGACGGTGCTCAGCGCCTGGACCGGCGGCAACCGGCCATGCAGGGCGCGGGCGCCATCCACGAAGAGAGCGCCGTCCGCCCCCAGCGACACCACCACCACCGATACGCCGCGCCGCTGCAGTCCACGTGCGGCGTCCAGAAGGTCGGCATCGGTCGGCAGCGGCCGGCCGGCCCAATCCTCCAGCTCGTGCCGGTTGGGCTTGATGCAATGGGGGAGCGCGCCGGTGGAGGCCAATGCCGCCGTCAGCGGCGCCCCGCTGCTGTCCAGCACCACGCGGGCCCCGGCCGCAGTCAGATCGGCGGTCAGCACGGCGTAGCTGTCGGTGGGCAGCCCGTCCGGCAGGCTGCCGGCCAGCAGGACCGGGATGCCCGGCTCCGCCAGCCGACGGACCGCTTCCTGCACGCGGCCGAGCGCGCCGGGGTCGGCGGTGAGTCCCGGCAGGTTGATGTCAGTCGTGTCGTTCGCCGCAAGGTCGGCGATCTTGATGTTGACGCGCGTTTCGCCCGGCAGCCGCAGGAAGGCGTCGGCGATGCCCTTCGCCTGGAACAGCGCCTCGAACGGCGCCGCGTTGTCGGCGCCGAGCAGCCCGGTGGCGACCACCGGCGTGCCCCAGTCGGCGAGGCAGCTGGCGACGTTGACGCCCTTGCCGCCGGCATTGTGACGCACCGCCTTGGCGCGATGGACGCTGCCGGGCTTCAGCGCCTCGACCGTGATGGTCTGGTCGATGGCCGGGTTCAGCGTGACGGTGACGACGGGATTCTTCATGACGCCTCTCCCTCCAGCGCGCGCACCTCGTCGGAGGATTCGCAGTCCAGCGCCCGTTGGGCCAGCGCCCGCAGTCCGGCGAGGTCGCTGTCGCGCAGCTTGTCCTTGACGCCGGGAATGTCGCGCGGGGTCATCGACAGCTCGCGGACACCGAGGCCGGCCAGCAGGGCGGCGCCGAACGGATCGCCGGCGATGCCGCCGCAGACGCCGACCCAGCGGCCATGCTTCTCGGCCCCCTCTACCGTCATGCGGATCAGGCGCAGCACCGACGGGTGCAGGCTGTCGGCTTCCGCCGCCAGTTCGGGATGCTGGCGGTCGACGGCCAGCGCGTATTGCGTCAGGTCGTTGGTGCCGATGGAAAAGAAATCGACATGGCGGGCCAGCACGTCGGCCTGGATGGCAGCGGCCGGCACCTCGACCATGATACCCAGCGGCACCGCCGGGGCATCCAGTTCCGCCCGGATGCGGTCGCAGACGGCGCGCAGAGCCTCGATCTCGCGCAGCGTGGTGATCATCGGGAACATGATCAGCAGCGCATCCGGCTTCGCCCCCTTTGCGGCGCGGTAGAGGGCGCGCAACTGCGGTTCCAGCAGTTCCGGATGGCGCAGCAGCAGGCGGGCGCCCCGCACGCCGAGGAAGGGGTTTTCCTCGTGCGGCAACTGCAGGTGCGGCACCTGCTTGTCGCCGCCGATGTCGAGCGCGCGGACGATCAGCGGACGGCCGTCCAGCGCCTCCAGCATGGCGCGGTAGGTCTGGTACTGCTCCTCCTCGCTGGGGGCGTCGCCGCGCTCCAGGAACAGGAATTCGGTGCGCATCAGGCCGACGCCTTCGGCACCCTGGGACAGAGCCACCGGCACCTGATCCGGACGGTTGACGTTGGCGCCGATCTCCACCGTGTGGCCGTCGCGGGTGCGGGCGGGCAGGCCGCGCCGTTCCTCCTGCTGAGCCTTCTTCACGCGCTGTTCCTCGATCCAGCCATGGGCGGCGGCGAGGTCGGCGTCCGTGGGCTCCAGATAGAGGCGGCCGGACTGGCCGTCGAGGATGGCGGTGGTGCCGTTGGCAATCTCGGTCAGCGCGCCGCCGCCCGCCACCATGGCCGGCATCCCCAGCGTGCGCGCCAGGATCGCGGTGTGGGAGGTCGGACCACCCTGCGCCGTCGCCAGACCGATGACGCGGCCCATGTCGAGTGCCGCGGTGTCGGACGGCGACAGGTCGTCGGCGACCAGGATGCAGGGGGTGTCCGGCAGGTCACGGATGGAGCCGCCGCGCAGGTCCGGATCGATGCGGGTCAGCACCCGGCGGCCGACGTCGCGCAGGTCGGCGGCACGGCCGGCCAGCACCGGGTTGGCGTTGGCGGCCAGCTTGGCGGCACTGCGCTCCACCGCCTCGTTCCACGACCAGCCGGGGCCATGCCCCTCCACCATCAGCTGGCAGGCGAGCGTGATGACGTCGGTGTCGTTCAGAAGCTCCGCTTGCGCCGCGAAAATTCCCGCTTCGGCGGGGCCGAGCCGGCGGGCGGTGTCGTCGGCCAGCGCCTTCAGCTGCTGGCGGGTCAGGTTCAGTGCCTCGTGCAGGCGGTTGCCGCCTTCCAGCAGCGGAGCCGGACGGTCAGGAACCGTCAGGTCTGCCTTCGGCATCACATGCACCGGCCCGATGGCAAGGCCGGGGCTGGCGCCGACCCCGGCGACCACCGGCATCTCGCGCCCGGCCGCGGGCGGCGGGGTCCAGCCCTGCACCACCGCCTTCGCCTTGCGCGCCGCGGCGGCGGCGTCCGCCTTCTCCCGCGCGCTCAGGCCGGTGATGGTGGCGCGCAGGCGGTTCAGCACGGCGCGCGCTTCGGGGCCGTCGGCGGACACGGTGATGCGGTCGCCGGGACGCAGACCAAGCTGCAGCAGCGCCACCAGCGTCTTGCCGTCGGCGGTTTCCTCGCCGTGGCGCACGCGGACCCGGCCGGCGGCGGCGCGTGCGGTCTCGACCCAGGCGGCGGCGGGGCGGGCATGCAAGCCGGTCGGGTAATCGACCACCCATTCGAAGCTCTCGGCGAGGTCGCCGGCCTCTGACGCGGGCGTGGCCGGCGCGGCGCTTTCGTCCGACAGGGCGGCGGCGAGGTCGGCGGGATCGGCTGTGGTGAACAGGGCGTTCAGCCGCGCCTCGTCCTGCATCAGGCGGGTCAGGCGGCGCAGGATGGCGATGTGGGCATCGGACTGGGCGGCGATGGCGACGACCAGCCGGGCGGTCTGCCCGTCGTTCCAGAGCACGCCGTCCGGCACCTGCAGGATGGCGATGCCGTTGCGGCGGACCAGATTGCGGTCGTCGACCATGCCGTGCGGAATGGCGACGCCATGGCCGAGGAAGGTGTTCGCCACCGATTCACGGCGGATCATGCTGTCGGCATAGGCGGGGTCGATGCAGCCCGCGGCGATCAGCAGCTGCGCCGCCTCGCGGATCGCCGCCTCCTTCCCGGCCGGGGCGGCGCCCAGGCGGATCAGATCGGGGGGAAGGCTCAAGGGGTGCGTGTCGGTGGCCATGGCAACCGTCTCCTCCGCAGGGTTCTTGTCTGTCCTCTTGATGCTCAGTGAAAACGATTACAGTCGGACTGTCAACGGCTGCCGCAATGCAACATCGGCACTTTTTTGGATGAGCTGCTTGTCAATCACGCTAAAATGAGGAATGCTTCCGGCATCTAACTGGAAACGTTTTCAGAAATCGCCGTTGTCCGATCCTGTTCTGGTCATGGCGGGCCGCGCACGGCTAAGATCGCCTCCCCTTACGGGGCATTCCCTACCACCACTGGTTTGCAGATGAACGCCTCCGGCAAGACCGCCAGCATCAAGGACGTGGCCCTGGCCGCCGGCGTATCCGTCGCCACCGTGTCGCGGGTGCTGAGCAACGGCCCGGTCAGCGAGGCGTTGCGCAAGCGGGTGGAGGATGCGGTGCGCGCCACCGGCTACCGCCCCAACCTGTCGGCACGGCGGCTGCGCTCGCAGCATTCGCAGACCATCGGGCTGGTGGTGTCCGACATCCGCAACCCCTTCTTCACCGCCGTCAGCCGCGCGGTGGAGGATGCGGCCTATCGCGCCGGCATGCGCGTGATCCTGTGCAACAGCGACGAGAATCCGGAGCGGGAGGAACTGTACCTGCGCCTGATGCAGGAGGAGCGGATCACCGGCCTGATCTTCGCCCCGACCCGCGCGACGCTCGACCGGCTCGACACGCTCGACCTCGACTTTCCCGTCGTATTGATCGACCGCAACGCGCCGACCGCCCGCCACGACGCCGTGGTCCTGGACAACCCGCGCGCCGCGGCCATGCTGGTTGAGCATCTGCACGCCCAAGGCTATCGCCGCATCGCCGGCCTGTTCGGCAACACCAGCACCACCGGACAGGAGCGGTACGAGGGCTATCGCGCCGCCATGTCGGCCCGCGGCCTGGCGCCGGCCGCCCGCTTCCTCGCTCCCTATGCCGATGCGGCGGAGGCGGCGGTGGTTGACTGGATGGCGGAGCGCGACCGGCCGGAGGCCTTCATCGTCAGCAACAGCCTGTTCCTGATGGGTGTGGTGAAGGCTGCCCGCCGGCTGGAACTGCCGATCCCCGACGGGCTGGCGGTTGCCGGATTCGACAACGAACCCTGGACCGAACTGGTCGGCCCCGGCCTGACCGTCATCGAGCAGCCGGTGCAGGACATCGGCCAGTCGGCGATGGCCCTGCTGTTCGAACGGCTGGAAGCGCCGGACCGCCCCCGCCGCCGCCTCGTCCTGGGCGGCACCTGCATCGTGCGCGGCTCAACCGCCGCGCGGATGGCCGACGCCGACTGAACCGGCAGGACTGAACCGGCACGTCCCGCCGCGAGCGGGCGAACGGCCCCGCCGCAACCTTTTGTGGACCGCTCCGACCGGGCGGGATCCGGTGCCCGCATCGAACGGGCTGAGACAGCTTCGCTGCACCCGGCAGCGAAACGCAACCGCGCTTTCCCCTCCCCTCTCGTGTGCCGCCCGCCCGGCAATGGACTACTCCCGATGCCGGAACATGGGCGTTGCCGATAACCGTTGCCCGAAAGATACGCTAATACCCCCAGTTCCCGGCAACGGATGATCAAAGAAAAATACTCCCCCGGTGTGCGGGAAGAACAGTTCCGAAAGCGGCGTTGACCGTCGTCCAACACCCCACTACCGTTCAGTTTGCAATGCACAACAAAAATGCTCGCCTGAGCTAATAACGGTGACCATAAATCACTGTTCCACTCCGCGGGAATTTTTAAGCTAACCAAGTAAATGTTGGGGCATCCAACTAAATCTTGATGGCTTTCATGACCCATGATGGTCGTCCGCCGATGGCGGCCAGCCTGCCGACAAAACAAGAAACACGGATTCGGGGGAAGACGCGGTGCGCACACTTCAGGGACTTCGACGGGGGTGAAGGCGCGATGCTGAAAGGTCTGACCGGACGCAAGGCGGCGGCGATAGGGGGCGGCTTCGCCCGGCACGGCGTGACGACTGTACTCGTCACCGCCGCCACGATGGCGCTCGGGCTGCTGACGGGAATCCTCGTCGCCCGCACCATCGGGCCGGAGGGTCGGGGGGCGCTGACCGCCGTCCTCACCACCATACAGATGCTGGGCTGGCTGTTCGGCATGGGCTGCGGCAAGGCGGTCACCTACGCGCTGTCGCGGGACCATTCGGCCGGCGGCCGGCTGCTGAGCACCTGGGTGCTGATCCTGCTGCCGCTGGCGGGGCTGGCGATCGCCACCGGTTATCTGCTGCTGCCGCTGCTGCTGGCCGCGCAGCCGGTGCAGACGCTGGAACTGGCGCGGCTCTACCTGCCGATGATCGCCATGGCCCTGCTGGCGGAGCTGATGCTGGGGCTGATCCTGGGCGATCAGGACTTCCGCAGCTTCAACGCGCTGAACTTCATCCAGCCGGCCGGCGTCGCCACCCTCTACGCCATCCTTTGGGTTGCCGGCCACTTCACGGTGGAGGCCGCCGTCATCGTGCAGGCGGCAATGAGCACGCTGGTGCTGGTCGTGGCCACGGTCCTGCTGGTCCGCCGCCACGGGATCGGCCGTCCCGACCCGGCACTAGGCCGGCAGACCGTCTGGTACGCGCTGCGCACCCATGGCGACGTGGTCGGCGGCGTCATCACCCAGCGGCTGGATCTTCTGATCATCCCCGCCTTTCTGCCGGCGGTCCAGGTCGGGCTCTACGCGCTCGCGACCAGCCTGTCCTGGCTGATCGTCAGCCTGTCCAGCGCGCTTGCCACCGTCGTGATGCCCGCCGCCACCCGACGGGGCCAGTCGGGACGGGCGCTGGTGCTGAACAGCCTGCAGGTGACCTTCGCCATCGGCGGGCTGCTCGGCGGCGGGCTGTTCGTCTTCGCCGACATCGCCATCGGGCTGGTCTACGGCGCATCCTTCGCCGACAGCGCGCTTCCGCTGCGGCTTCTGCTGCCGGGTGCCGTTCTCTACGCCGCCGCGTCGATCCTGCTGAACGGGCTCTATGCGGAGAACCGGCCCTTCACCGCCACCATGGCCAACCTGCTGGGCATGCTGGTCACGCTGGGAGGCCTGCTGCTGTTCCTGCGCAGCGGCGGGATCCTGGCCGCGGCCATCGTCTCCACGGTGGCCTATACGCTGGTGTTCGCCACCGCGGCGACCCTGTACCGGCGGGCGACCGGACTGCCCTGGCGTGTCTTCCTTCCCGATCCGGCGATCCTCGCGGCCCTGCCGCGGCGCCTGCTCGCTCTCGCCAAACCGTCTCCGGCGACCGCCGCTCCGGCCGGACCCGCAGGCAAATGACCGAACCTACAGGATTTGGGGGACCCGCAATGCGACTGTCGCTCTTGACGCCCGAATACCCACCCGGCGAAAAGCTCGGCGGTATCGCCACCCACACCCACACGATGGCGCGCGGGCTGGCGCGGTTGGGCCATGCCGTCCAGGTGGTGACCCCGTGGAAGGCCGGCGGCCTGCCGGCCGGCACCACCATCGAGGACGGCGTGACGGTGAACCGCGTCGATCCGGGGCCGCGCCTGCATGCGGTCGTGGACCGCTTCCGGACGAACCGCCGGCTGGCCGACGCCGTCCGCGCCTTCCGTCCCGATGTGGTCCATGCCGCCGAGTTCGATGCCGACGCCTGGTGGCTGACCTGCTTCAGCACCATTCCCGTGGTGACGCGGCTGGCGACGCCGACCGGGCTGGTGATGGACACCAACACGCAGCCCTGGGTGCCGCACACGCACCTGCTGAACGCGCTCGAACGCGACCAGACCAAGCGCAGCGCGGCGATCTACGCCTCCACCCGCGCCATCGCCCGGCGGGTGGCCGATTACTGGCGCATCCCGCCGGAGCTGATCCAGGTCATCCCCAACAGCATCGACCTCGCCGCGGTGGCGGCGAACCGGACGGCCGAGCCGCCGATGCCGCTGCCGAAGCGCTTCATCGCCTTCTTCGGCCGGCTGGAGGGGCGCAAGGGCATCGCCACGCTGGGCCGCGCCATTCCCGGCGTTCTGGCCGCCAACCCCGACCTGCACCTGATGATGATCGGCGGCGAGGACCCCGCGAGCGCCGCGATCATCGACCAGTTCCGCCGCGACGTCGCACCGGTCGCCGACCGCGTCCATTTCACCGGTGCCCTGCCGCGCAACGATGCGCTGGCCGTGGTGGCGCGGGCGGAAATGGCGGTCGTCCCCTCCCTGTGGGAAAGCTTCGGCTTCGTGGTGGTGGAGGCGATGGCGCTGGGCGTGCCGGTGGTCGCCAGCGACTGCGGCGGCTTCCCGGAGATCATCGAGCATGGCCGCACCGGCTGGCTGGTCCCGCCGGGGGAGGCGGAGCCGCTGCGCGACATGCTGATCGCCCGGCTGGCCGACCCCGACGGGCTGAGGGCCGCCGCCGTGGCGGGGCTGGAGCATGCGAAGAGCTTCGACGTCGACACGGTCGCCGCCCAGGTCGCCGCCCTGCTGGAGAATGCCAAGGCGGAGCGGTCGCAGGCCGCCGGATCCGGCATCTACAACAACGGCTACCGCCGCCATTTCCGCCCCGACCACCCGACGACCCCCTTCTACCGCATCTATGACGAGAAGCGGCGCGCCGTGGCGGCGGAGCTGGAGCGGCTGCCGCGGATGCGCATCCTCGACGTCGGCGGCGGCTATGGCCGCATCACCGGTCCCTTCGCCGGCCGTCACGACGTGACGCTGGTCGACATCTCGCACGAGATGCTGGCGGAGGCGAAGGAGCGTTTCCCGGCCCTGACCGTCCAGCAGGCCGACGCCCGCAAGCTGCCTTTCGCCGACGACAGCTTCGACATCGTCATCGCCATGGACCTGCTCTGCCACCTGCCCGACCTTGAAGCCGGCGTGCGCGAGCTGCAGCGGGTGGTCAAGCCCGGCGGACGGATCGTCTGCGACACCACCAACGCCAACCCGCTGTGGGTGATCGCCTATCCCCGCTACTACCGCTGGCGGCCCGACCGGCTGCTGGCGACCATGCGCTGCCATGGCGTCCTGCCGGAATGGAAGGCGCTGGTCCGTCACCACTGGGCGCCGGAGATGCGCAAGGCCATCGCCGCCACCGGCCTGACCCTGCAGAAGACCGATCATTTCGGACCGCCGGGGGTGGCGAAATGGCACCTGTGGTGGTGCCGGCGCGGCGGCAAGGGCACGGAGGGGCACGCATCGTGACCAAACCGCCCCTGCTCCTTTACCTTGCTCATGGCGCCGACCCGCACCGCGTCGCCATCGCCCCGGTGCTGGCCGCCGCGGCGGAACGCGCCGGCTGGGCCTTCGACCTTTATTACGACGGGCGGCGCAGCGGTCGCCATTTCGGCGGCTGGGAGGACGGCAACCGCACCGAGGCGACCGGCACCGGCAGCCTGATGGCCGGCGGCCGGCACCTGGACCATGCGCTGTGGCTGACCACCCGCTACCGCGTCGTGGCGCTGGGCGATCCGGCCTCCCCGCTGTGGCCGGTGGTGGAGGCGGGGGGCGAGTGCGCCCTGCGCAGCACCGACCCGGCCGCGCTCTATGAGGCCGCCTTCCGCCTGCTGGAGCAGCCGATCCCGGCGGAGGTCGCGGTGCTGGACATGGCGCCGCAGACCCCGCTCGGCATCGTCGCCGCACCGTTTCTCTATCCGCTGCTGATGGCGAAGCCCTGCCTCGGCATCGATGTCGGCGCCGATGCCGGGCTGCGGCAGCGGCTGGAGGCGCTGGGCGCCCGCCATTTCACCGGCCATTGCGTCGATCCGGTGCGGGCGCGCCACTTCCCCGGCGGCCTCGACGCGGTCGAAGGCCGGGTGGCGGGGGAAAGCTATGCCAGCTTCAGCGCCGCGCTGGCCCATCGCAATGCCGGCTGGGGCCGCGGAACGTTCCTGGGCGATCCCGATCTGATCGCGGCGCAGCTGCCGCTGGCGGCGGCCAAACGCCTGCTGCCGCTCTACGGCCGGCCACAGACCGATGTGATCGAGCGCGCCGCCGACCTGATCCGCAACGGGGCGGACCCGGTCTATGGCCGGCAGTTCGACGACCACGACTTCTTCGCCCTTGGCCGCCTGGGCCGCGGGCTGCAGATCGTCGATCCCGATCCGCCCTTCGCCAGCACGGCCGACGTGCCGCTGCGCATCGCGGAGCCGCCGCGCCCCTTCACCGATTACGAGCCGGACGACGCCACCCTGCGCCGCTGGGCGGCGGAGGGGCGGGTGCTGACCACGCTGGTGCTGTGGTCCGGCATGATCCGCGAACTGCACTGCATCCCGCGCATCCTCGATCTGGTGGCGGCGACCGGCCTGCGTTGCGGGCTGGTGGTCACCGTCGACAGCCTGACCCAGTCCAGCCCCGCCGACCTTGCGCTGCTGTCGGTGCCGGAGGAGCGTGGCGGCGTGCTGGGCCGGGTGGAGCTTCTGCTGGGCAGCACCGGCCGCGGCGTCTGCGCCGAAGGCGAGATGCCCAGCATCGAGCTTGCCCGCCTGCTGACCGACGCCCGTGCGGAGATGGCGACCATGCTGCCGCCGGGGCTGATGCCACGCGGCTGGTGGCCGCTGGTCGACTCGCCCCTCGTGCCGGGCCGCACCCCGCGCCTGCATTGGGAGGAGGGCCGGCCCGTCCTGCGCATCTCACCCCGTCCGCGCCCGTCGGAAACCCCGGCCGCCAGCGTGGAGGCCACGACGGAGGGCACCCCCCGCAAGGCGCCGACGCGGGCCGGGGCTCCGGCCATGGACGCCCGGCGCATGATCGGCAATGCGTTGCGCCGCTACCGGCTTGACCGCTTCTACGAGGCGTGGCGGCCCTATGACAGCGCCCGCCCCGGCCCCCTGCGGCGGGACGTCGCCGCCGCCGTCCGCTCAGCCGGCTTCGATTACATGTGGACCAAGGCTTCCTTCGGCCCGGCGGAGCCGGCGCTGGTCGACGGGGAGTTCGTGGCCCTGCCCTTCACCGCCGGCGACTGGGACGGCTGGTCGCCCTTCTACACCATCCGCAACACCGCCCAGGTGCGGGCGGCCGAACGCCGGCTGACCCGCGGCGGGCGGCCGGGATGGCTGGCGTCCAACATCGATTCCATCCTGTGGATGCTGCCGGGCGAGGTGCTCGAGAAGGGGCGCGCCCTTTTCCAGGTTGCCCGGCTGGTCGCCGGCGGCGGCGGGAGCGGAGCGCTGGTCAACGTCACGCCCAACACAGTCGCCCGCTACGCCCGCATCCTGGCGGAGGCGAAGACCGGACGGGGCATCCCCACAAGCCCGGAGTCGCCGGCCGAGACCCGCAGCGACCCGGCGCCGGACGCTCCCTCCTCCCACCGCCAGCCCACCCGTGACCCGGCAGAGGTCGCCTGAACCAATACGGCCGCATCGCACCTCCACGCACCGATTGTCGAGATGAAGGAGTTCAGCCCATGGACGCACCGGAACACCGATTGCCGCCAGGCACGGCCGGTATCCCCTCCGGCTTTGTCGCACCGCCGGTCGGAACGGGCGCCGACAAGGTCAATGTAGGCCGGCTGGTACAGACGCTGTGGCGCCAGAAATGGCTGATCCTTGGGCTGACCGCTGTCCTGTGGCTGCCCGCGGTGATGCTGATCAACTCGATGACGCCGCTCTACAGCGCCTCCTCCGTCGTGGTGATCGATCCTCATCCGAACCGGGTCATCAATATTCCCTCTGTCTCGGAGCCGATGGGGATCTATCTCGACACCGTGAACACCGAGGTCGAGATCCTGAGGTCCCGCGACCTCGCCCTCCGTGTGGTGGAGATGCTGAATCTCGGGCAGGAGCCGGAATACGCTGCGACGATCGCCAAGCCTGGCCTTCTGACCCCTCTGTGGGAGGAAGGCCGCGCCCTGCTGACGGACGTGGCGGCCGTTCTTCCCGAACCGCTGCCCGCCCTGCTGACGCCGCCGCCGCGCCCGGCCGCTCCGACCGGCAGCGTGGAGGAGAAGGAAACCGCCCGCCTGATCGCCGCCTTCCAGAAGAACCTGCGCATCAGCCCCGGCGTGCAGTCGCGCGCCATCCGCATCACGGTCGAGGCCAAGGACCCGCAGTTGGCCGCCCGCGCCGCCAATGCCGTTGCGGACGCCTACATCGCCATCCAGGTGGATGCGAAGCGCAAAGCCACCCAGAACGCCAGCGACTGGCTGCAGAGCCGGATGGACGAACTGCGCCAGGACATGACCGCCACCGGACGTGCAGCCGTCGAGGCGATGCGCTCAGAAACCGGCATGGCCAAGGGCCGCGATGCTCCGCTGCTGAACGAGGAGATGTCGGCGCTGAACGCCCAGCTGACGGAGGCGCGCACCGCCCTGGCCAACGCCCAGGGCCGGCTGCGCCAGCTGCAGTCGGTGCAGCCCGGCAACCCGGAATCGCTGACCGGCGCCGACATCGGCGGCGATCCGCTGATCACCGGCCTGCGCCAGCGTCAGACTGCGCTGAGCGCCCAACTGGCGGAACTGCGCGCCCAGTATGGCGACCGTCACCCGGCGCTGGCCCGGCCCACTGCGGAGCTGCGCGAACTCAATGCCGTTCTGGCTACCGAGGTGGATCGGGTCGTCCGCAGCCTGCGGGGCGAGGTGGAACAGCAGGTCGCCAAGATCCAGAATCTGTCCCGCCGGCTTGAGACCCTGCGCACGGAATCCTTCGACAACCTGCAGGCGGACGTGAAGCTGCGCGAACTTCAGCGGCAGGCCGACGCGTCCGACGACAACTATCGCCGCGCCGTCACCCGCCTGAAGGAGACCCAGGTGCTCCAGGCCCTGGAGATGACGCCCGACGTGCGGATCGTGTCCACCGCGGACGTTCCCATGGGACCGGTCGGGCCGGGCAAGACCGTGCTGGCGGCGTTGGCCGCGGTGGTCTGCGGCGCCATCGCCACCGGCATCGCGCTGGTGCGGACCGCCAGCCAGCGTGGCGTCTACAGCTCCCATCAGGTGGAGGCGGTTCTGGGCCTTCCGGCGGTGGGCATCGTGCCGCTGCTGGGCCGGGTCAAGCGGTCCGCCCGCTCCGACGCCAACGGCGATCCCTATTCCAACACCGGCGGCGGCGAATTCGCCGAGGCGGTCTGGCGGCTTTGCGCCCGCCTGCATCTGGTCCGCACGGGTGCCGAACCGGCCACCGTCAAGGGCGGCGAGGTGGTGATGCTGACCTCGTCGGTCGCGGGCGAGGGCAAGACGACGCTGGCGGTGGCGCTGTCCGCCTTCCTGGCCGACACCGGCCGCCGGGTCGTCATCGTCGATTGCGACACCCGCCGCCCCGCCGTGCACCGGCTTCTCGGCGGCACCCGGCCGCCGAAGGGGCTGACCGACCTGCTGGAAGGCGATGCGACGCTGGATCAGGTGGTGCAGATCGACGACCGCCGCCGGGTCGCGGTGATCACCGCCGGCCGGCCGGTCGACCGCCCGCAGATCCTGTTCGGCTCCAAGGCCATGCTGTCGCTGCTGGTCGAGCTGTCCGAACGCTATGACGTCGTCGTCCTGGACACGCCGCCGGTGCTGTCGGTTTCGGACGCGCTGATCCTGGCGCCGCTGGCCGACCGCGTCCTCTATGTCGTGCGCTGGGCGCGCACCGCCACCAGCCTAGCCGGCGCCGGCATCAAGCAGGTGCGGCAGGTCGGCGGGCGGATCGGCGGCGCGGTGCTGTCGATGGTCAACGCCCGCGACCACGCGAACCTGGAATACGGCGCCCGTCCGCCCAGCGGCCGTTCCTACCGCCTGCGCCGCATCGCCTGAGCCTGAAAAGCCCTCGGCCGAAGTCGAAGGCCTGCCCCTTGCCGGAGGACCCACAATGAAAGTCGCGATCGTCCATTACTGGCTCGTCGGGATGCGCGGGGGGGAGAAGGTTATCGAAGCCCTGTGCGAGCTGTATCCGGAGGCCGACGTCTTCACCCACGTCTACCGGCCGGAACGCATCTCCCCGATCATCCGCAGCCACCGGGTCACCACGACCTTCATCGACCGGCTGCCGATGGCCCACAGGATGTATCAGAAATACCTGCCGCTGATGCCGCTGGCGCTGGAGCAACTCGACCTCAGCGCCTACGACCTCGTCATCAGCAGCGAATCCGGGCCGGCGAAGGGGGTCCTGACCCGGCCGGATGCGCTGCACGTCTGCTACTGCCACACGCCGATGCGCTATGTGTGGAGCGGCTATCACGATTACCTGCACTCGGCCGGGCCGATGATCCGGCCACTGATGCCCTATGCCATCCACCGGTTGCGGCAATGGGATCTGGCGACGGCGGCGAGGGTCGACCGTTTCATCGCCAATTCGGAGACGGTGGCGAAGCGCATCTGGCGGGTCTACCGACGCGACTCCACCGTCATCAACCCGCCGGTGGAAACCCGGCGCTTCGCCACCGCGGAGCCGCCCGGTGATCATTACCTGTTCGTCAGTCAGCTGGTCTCCTACAAGCGCGCCGACGTGGCGATCGAAGCCTTCAACCGCATGGGCCGCAAGCTGGTCGTCGTCGGCGAGGGCGAGGAGTACCGCCGCCTGAAGCAGATGGCCGGGCCGACGGTGGAACTGCTGGGCCATTGTTCCGCCGAGGAGCTGGACCGGCAATATGCCGCCTGCCGCGCCCTGATCTTCACCGCCAACGAGGATTTCGGCATCGTTCCGGTGGAGGCGATGGCCGCCGGCCGGCCGGTGATCGCCTTGAACCGTGGCGGCGCGACCGAGACGGTGAGGGATGGGATGTCCGGCCTGTTCTTCGACCAGCAGACGCCGGAGGCGCTGATCGAGGCGGTGCAGCGCTTCGAGGCGCAGGAGCGCCGCTTCAACCCCACCGTCATCCAGGCCTATGCCGCCCGCTTCGACCGTTCCGTCTTCAAGGCGCGGCTGCGCGAGACCATCGACAGCTGGGTGAACGGCGAGGAACCGGCCCTGGCCCCGGCACGGGCCGCCGCCAACGACGCCCGCGGGCGGGAGCTGGCTCCGGCATGAGCATCACCAAGACTCCCACCGGCATGCCCCGCCCCGCACCCCATGTCCCGATCGATCCCCATGCCGTGGAGAGGCTGGGCGTCACCGTGATCGTCCCGACCTATCGCCGGCCGGACCAGCTGGCCGGCTGCCTGGACGGTCTGGTCCGGCAGACGCTGGCGCCGGTCCAGGTGGTCGTCACCGTGCGCGACACCGATCCCGAGTCCGCCGAGGTTGCCCGGCGCTATGCCTCCGCCCTGCCGGTCGAGGTCGCCGGCATCGACGTGCCGGGGCAGGTGGCGGCGATCAACCGCGGCATGGACCACGCCCGCGGCGACATCGTCGCCATCACCGACGACGACGCCGTTCCCCATCCCGACTGGGTGGAGCGGATCGAGGCGTGGTATCGCGCCGATCCTCGCATCGGCGGCGTCGGCGGCCGCGACCATGTCTATCACGGCACCGTGCCTGAAACCGGGGAAGCCCGGGTCGTCGGCCGGCTGCAATGGTTCGGCAGGGTCATCGGCAACCATCATCTCGGCGTCGGCCCGGCCCGGGATGTCGACGTGCTGAAAGGCGCCAACTGGAGCTTCCGCCGCGCGGCGATCACCGGCCAGCGGCTGAACACCCGGCTGCGCGGCAGCGGCGCCCAGGTCCGCAACGAGGTGGATTTCTGCCTGCGTCTGTCCCGCCAGGGCTGGCGGCTGGTCTATGACCCGCTGGTGGCGGTCGACCACTTCCCCGCCGTGCGTTTCGACATCGACCAGCGCGGCGCGAACCACTTCCACCCGCTGGCGCAGGAGAACGCGACCTTCAACGACACGCTGGCCCTGATGGCCCATTTCGGCCCGGCCAACCGCGTCGCCTTCGCCGCCTGGGCCATGCTGGTGGGGACCTGCGAATTTCCCGGACTGGTGCAATGGGCGCGGCTGGCGCTGCGCGGCGACCGCCATGCCGGGGCGAAGCTGCGCGCCACCTTGCGCGGCCGGCTGGAGGGAATGCGCGACTGGCGGGAGACGGCGGCATGACCTTCGCCACCACCGGCTTCGAGCATGACCATCACGGCATGGGCCATCACGCCACCGGCGGCCTGCCGTCCCTGAATAGGTTGGCGGCGCCGGTCTTCTGGTTCCTGGTGGCGGTCCCGGTGCTGATGGGCAGGGCCGGCGTGCTGGAGATCGTCTTCCCGGTGGGGGCGATCGCCGTCGGTGCGCTGCTGGTGACGCGAGACCCGGCCCGGTTCGCCGCCTTCACATGGTGGCTGTGGTTCCTGACGCCGGAGGTGCGCCGGCTGGTCGATTACCAATCGGGCTGGAGCGTCATCAGCCCGATCATGGTGACGCCCTTCGCCGTCGGCGCCATGACCGGGCTGGTGATCGCGCAATATCTGCCGATGCTGCGCTATCGCGCCTATTTCGGTTTCCTGCCGGTGATGCTGGGCATCTCCTACGCCTACTTCAATGGAATCTCCCAGGCGGGTGTGGCGGCTGCGACCTTCGCACTGCTGAACTGGGTGGTGCCGGTCATTCTGGGGCTCTATGTCGCCCTGCACTGGCCGATCTACCCGCAGATGCGCGACGCGGTGCTGCGCGCCTTCGTTCTGGGGCTGGCGCTGGTCGGCGGCTATGGCCTGATCCAGTATTTCGTCATGCCGGCCTGGGATGCGCGATGGCTCATCAATGTCGGGATGACGAACCAGGGCATGCCGCTGCCGATGCAGGTGCGGGTGTTCAGCACACTGAACTCCTCCGGCCCGCTGGCCTTCCTGCTGGTCACCGGGCTGGCCCTGCTGCCGGCGGCGCGCGGCATCCTGGTTCCGGTCGCCGGCGCACTGGCGCTCGGATCGCTGCTGCTCAGTCTGGTGCGCGCGGCCTGGCTGGCCGGTCTGTTCACCTTCGCGTGGCTGTTGCTGACCATGCCCGGCCGCCACCGGATGCGCCTGATCGCGGTCGGTGTCGGTCTTGTCCTGTGCTCCCTGCCGCTGCTGAGCGTGCCGAGGGTCAATCAGGCGATCGTCTCCCGCTTCGACACGCTGAATTCGATGGAGAACGACCGCAGCTATCAGGAGCGCCAGGAGTTCTACGGCCGTTTCCTGATCCAGGCGCTGACCGAGGTGCGCGGCGCCGGGCTCGGCACCGTCGACACGGCGACCAAGCTGACCAACGAGGACGGACAGCTCGGCGCCATGGCCTATTTCGACAGCGGCATCCTGCGCGTGCCCTACGAGCTGGGTTGGCCCGGCACGCTGGGCTATGTCGCGGGCCTGATCGTGCTGACGGCAGGAATGCTGCGCCGGGGCGGTGCACCGCCCGACCCGTTCGCCCGCTGCGCCGAAACGGCGGCGCTGACGATCCTCGCCTGCATGGTGTTCGAGCACACGCTGGTGAAGGTCACCGGCGTCGGCTTCTGGTTCTTCCTGGGCATGGCGATGGCGGCCAAGAATTACGGGCTCGCCAGTCTGCAGAGCGCCGCCCCGGCGACCGTCCCCTCCCATCACTTCCAAGAGGACAAGCAATGGACGGAAGCCTGATCCTGCCCGGCGCGCTGCCGGGGGAGATGCGGGAGGCCAGCGTGCTTCAGCTTGGGCTGGGCTGGTTCCCGGAGACCCATGGCGGGGCGGAGAACATGTTCTACAACCTCGCCCGTCACCTGCCTCAGCAGGGTATCTCGTTGTCCGGGCTGGTGCTGGGCACCGTTTCCGAGACGCTGGACAATGGCGCCCGCATCGACAGCTTCGCACCGCCGACCGCCTCGCTACCGCGCCGGGTGGCGGCGGCGCGGACCGCCATCGCCGAGACACTGCGCCGGCAGGCGCCCGACCTCGTCGCCTCGCATTTCGCGCTGAACACGGTGGGCGCCCTGCCCTCCCTGCGCAACCGGCCGCTGGTCGTCCATTTCCACGGCCCCTGGGCGCTGGAAAGCGCCGCCGAGGGCGCCGGCCCGCTGGCGGTGCGGCTGAAGTTCATGGTGGAGCGGCTGGTCTATCGCCGCGCCGCGCGCTTCGTCGTCCTGTCCCAGTCCTTCGCCACCATCCTGGCCGAGCGCTACGGCGTGCAGCCGGAACGCATCCACCGGGTGCCGGGCGGGGTCGATGCCGAGCGCTACGACCTTCCCGACAGCCGCCATCAGGCGCGCGCCCGCCTGGGCTGGCCGCAGGGGCGCCCCATCCTGCTGACGGTGCGCCGGCTGGTGAAGCGCATGGGGCTGACCGCGCTGGTCGATGCCATGGTGGAATTGCGCCGCCGGGTGCCCGACGTGCTTCTGGTGGTCGCCGGACGCGGGCCGGAGGCGGCGGCGCTTCAGGACCGCATCGGCGCGCTGGGGCTGGAGGAGCATGTCCGGCTGCTGGGCTTCGTTCCCGACGCGCATCTTCCCCTCGCCTATCGCGCCGCCGACCTGTGCGTGATGCCGTCGCAGGCGCTGGAGGGCTTCGGCCTGACCGCGCTGGAATCTCTGGCGGCCGGCACGCCGGTGATGGTCACGCCGGTCGGCGGCCTGCCCGAGGTGGTGGAGGGGCTGGACGGCGACCTCGTGCTCTCGGGGATCGACGCACGCTCCATCGGCATCGGCCTTGCGGAAGCGCTGACCGGCGTCCGCCGGCTGCCCGACGCCGACGCCTGCCGGGCGCTGGTGCGCAGCCGCTTCGACTGGCCGGTCATCGCCGCCCGCACCGCCGCCGTCTATCGCGGCGCCCTGCAATGAGCATCCTGCGATGAGCACCATCGTCATCCTCTGCGACCATGCCCACCCCAGCGGCGGACTGGCGAAGGTTGCCATCGCCGGCGCCGTCGGGTTGGCCCGGCGCGGACACCGGGTCCATTTCTTCACCGCCGTCCCGCCCATCGACCCCGCCCTGCTTTCCGATGGAATCACCGTCCACTGCCTGGAGCAGCCCGACCTGAAGGGCAATGCCGACCGCGTGCAGGCGGCGCTCCGCGGCATCTGGAACCGGGAGGCCGCGCGCACGCTGGAAAGCCTGCTCGGCCGTTGCCCAGCCAACGACACGCTGGTCCATATCCATGGCTGGGCCAAGGCGCTGTCGCCCAGCGTCTTCCCGGTCTGCCGGAAATCCGGCCTGCCGGTGCTGCTGACCCTGCACGACTATTTCCCGCTCTGTCCCAACGGTGCCTTCTTCGTCTTTCCCGAGGGCGTCAACTGCCCGCACCGGGCGCTGTCCACCGGCTGCCTCGCCACCGACTGCGATGCCCGCGCCCGGCACCACAAATGGTGGCGCGCCGCCCGCCATGCGGCGGGGGCGCTGGCCGGCGGCTTCACCGGCGGCATGGCGCTGGTGACGCTCAGCGACCGGCAGCGCGCGGTGATCGCCCCTCATCTGCCGCCCGGCACCATCACGCTCCCCGTCCCCAACCCGGTTGAAGTTGAGGACCGCGGCCCCGCTCCGGTCGCCGGCAACCGCCCGGTGCTGTTCGTCGGCCGCCTGTCGCGCGAGAAGGGGGCCGCTCTGCTGGCCAAGGCGGCGGCACAGGCCGGCAGCCCGGTGCGCTTCGTCGGCGATGGCGACGAGGCGGATGCTGTGCGCCGGCTGAACCCCAATGCGGAGCTTGCCGGCTGGCTGCCGCCCGACGCCGTGCTGGAAGAGGTGCGGCGGGCGCGGGCGCTGGTGGTCCCGTCGCTGTGGTACGAGACGTTCGGGCTCGCCGCCTTTGAGGCGCTGGCGAACGGCGTTCCCGTCGTCGTCAGCGACAATTGCGCGGCGGCGGAGGCGGTGCTGCCGGGGGAGAACGGGTTCCTGTTCCGCAGCGGCGACGCCGCCGACCTCGCCCGCTGCCTCCGGCTGCTGTCCCACGACGCGGAGGTGGAGCGGATGGGCCGCAACGCCCATGAGCGATACTGGCGCGCGCCCTTCACGCTGGACCGCCATCTCGACCGGCTGGAGGAGGTCTATCGCAGCGCCGTCAGCGGCCGGCTCCATCATCCGGCGCGGGCTTGCGCGCCATGAGCGGCGGCGCAGGCTGCCGCATCGGCAGACGCGCGCTGCTGGGCGCCGCCCTTGCCTTGCCTGCAGTCGCCCAGGCCGCCCAGGACAAGCCCTTGCGCCCGGTACCGGACCCGCCGCCGAGAAGCGGCCCAGCCCTGTCGATCAGAGAGCGCGGCGCCATAGGCGACGGGCGCAGCCATCCTTTGTCGGAGCGCTACAAGAGCCTGGAGGCGGCACGGCGCGTTCATCCGCATGTCCGCTCCCTCGCCCAGGAATGCGATTGGGCGGCTCTGCAGGGCGCTGTCCTGGAACTGGCGCGCAGCGGACAGGGCGGGACGGTGCTGGTGCCGCCCGGCGATTACCGGCTGGATGGCGAGATCGTCCTGCCCAACCTCGACCGCTACGATGACGCCTTCAACGAGGTGGAGATCGTCGGCGCCGGCATGCGCGCCTCGCTGCTGTCCTGGCCGGAGGATCTGGGGCCGGGCCGCTTCGCCATCCGGGCCGGCAGCCGGCAAGGGGTGCGCGACGACAACAAGGGCTATCAGCGCAGCCGCATCGCGAACATCAGCCTGCGCGGGCCGAAACCCGGCAACCGGCCGGGCGATCCGCCGCCGGGCATGGACGGGCTGGCGCTGACCTCCCGCTTCCTGCTGGAGCGGGTCGGGGTGTTCGGCTTCCGCGCCGGGGTGGATGTCTGGCGCGACCATTCCTCGCTGATCTCCTGTCAGCTGACCAAGAACCACATCGGTGCCTATTGGTCGGCGGGGACCGACAGTTTCGGCGATCATCTGTTCCTCGACACCGATCTCGCCGGCAACACGCTGGCCTCCATCGCCGTGGCGCCGGAGAACGGCATCGACCATTCCAGCTTCATCTCCTGCCATTTCGGCTTCTCGCCCTACGCGTTCCTGGCGGAGGACGGGCGGGCGACGCGGACCTTCCTGTCCAACAACAAGTTCCTGGACTGCGCCTTCGAGGCCTGCGGCAACGGCTGGATCCAAGGGCCGATGGCGGAGATGTACGGCAATGTCCTGATCGGCTGCAGCGGATCGCTGCTGCCCGCCTATCGCCTGCCCAAACGGCCGGTCACCGGCCTGATCGTGGTGCGGGCGCTGGAGCGCAACCAGTTCACCGGCGGCAGCGCCAGCTTCGGCGACGGCACCAACGACCGCGCCGCCGACATCGAGACCGCGGCCATCGTCGCCGCTTCCGCCGTCGGCAACCGGTTCGACGATGCGGAGCGGCTGATCCGCCTCGGCCGCGACGGCGTCGCCCCGGCTCTCGCCGTTTCCGGCACCTGCCGCGCCAACCGGTTCGAGGCGCTGGACTGCTCCGGCGAGTTCCGCAAGGTCGGGGCCGGCGGGGTCGATGCCGGCAATCTGGTGCAGCGCGACTACGACCGGGTGCGCCGGCTGGAGCCGGACCGCCCGGCCGACGGGGTGGCCTTGACCACGGCTGCCGCCGGCGGCATCGTTCCCGTCGCTACTGCCGGAACCGTGTCGGTCGGCAAGACCCGCGCCGCTGTCCGCATGGGCACCGTCCTGCGCCCCGGCAGCGGCACCCCCCAGCGGGCCGATCCCACCCCCGGATCGGCAGCCCCGGTCGGCATCGCGGCGGCGGATGCGGCGGCGGGAACCGACAGCGTGGTCATGGAACTGCGGTTGGAATTGCGGTAAGGGCGGCCGGTCAGGACGCCGACCCGGCCAACAGCCGCCGCCTGTCGACCGCCCGATCCGCCGGGCCTCGCTCCTCCAACAGATCGGCATACTGCCCCGCCGTCACCGACCAGTCCTGGCTCTCCGCGATGTGGCGGCCCTGCTCGCCCATGCGGCGGCGCAATGTCGGGTCCGCGGCAAGGCTGTGCATCGCCCGCACCAGTTCGGCATGGTCGTCCGGGTCGTCCAACAGGATGGCGGCCCCGTCCTCCAGCAGACGGCCGGCGCCGGCAAGCCGGGTGGTGACGACCGGCAGGCCGCTGGCCGCCGCCTCCAGCAGGACAAGACCGAAGGGTTCGTAGCGGGTCGGGAAGACGAACAGGTCGGCCGCCCGCATCAGTGCCGCCACGTCGCGCCGGTGGCCGAGGAAGCGGACCCGATCCTCCACCCCCAGTTCCCGCGCCATCGCCGGAAACGGGCCGCCGCGCTCGTCGCCGACCACCGCCAGCGCCAGATTCGGCACCTCGGCCAGCGCGCGCAGCACCCCATCCAAATTCTTGCGGTCGCTGCGGGCGTCGCCGACGAACAGCGCCACCGGCCGACCCGGCTGCAGGCCGAACAGCGCCTGATCGGATGTGCCCGGATGAAACTCCCGGACATCGACACCATTGTCGATCACCCGCAGCCGGGCAGGCTCCACACCGTCCCGGCGCAGTTCGTCCGCAACGGTCCGTGAGACGGCCACCAGCCGGCCGGCGCGGCGGAAGCTCCAGCGCTCGAACCCGACATTCAGCAGGGTGTAGAGCGCCCGATAGAGCGACAGCGGCGAGGCACCCTTGCGGATCGGATGGGTGGCTGACCGCATCCAGGCGGAGTGGACGAAATGCACGGCATTCACATCCGACCGTGCCCAACTGACGAAGCCGTTCACCACCACCCTGTCCAATCCGGCCTGTCGTTCCCGCGCCAAGGCCCGGCTCGCCCGCCAGGCGAACAACTGGTCCTTCGCCAATTGCGTCGGCACGCCGCCGCCGCTGACCGGCACCCAGCGCAAGCGCGGATGACGTGCCAACTCCTCCGCCAATTCCGACGCGATGGCGACGACCTCATGACCGCGGCGGAGCAGTTCGTCGACCACGACTGCGTTCA
Source organism: Azospirillum sp. B2RO_4 (assembly GCF_051124815.1). NCBI lineage: Bacteria > Pseudomonadati > Pseudomonadota > Alphaproteobacteria > Rhodospirillales > Azospirillaceae > Azospirillum > Azospirillum sp. B2RO_4. Next base: position 587,033 of record NZ_CP118488.1, read on the forward strand.
CGCGCCCCTGTCCGTCATGCCGGACAATCTTTTGCGTCACGACGGCGATGCGCAGGGAAGCGGTGCGCATAAGGCGATCTCCTGCCCGGCTTGATCGGCGGTATTTGCGGCGGTTCGTGCCGAAGTGGACCACGGCGCCGGCACCTACGCCAAACAAACGAAAGATACGGACACAACACAACAGGCTTAAGACTGCCGTTGTCGGAATCAGTCCTTCCGACACTAAAACATTCGCGGACTCAAAATCGATTTTTTTGGAAGAGTCAAAGATGAGTCAGAGTCATGTCCCAAGATTGACTCTCCTTTTTGTGGCGAATTCTGTGCGACTACTCCTAACGAGCAGGGTAATCCAACCGATACGGTTAACCCGACCTAGCGAGATCTTAATATCCGATTAATGGGAGTCGTGCCGATGTCGTCCACCGGGTCCAATCTCATCGATGTCACCTTTGCGATCGACGCATGGGGACAAGCAGCCGGCGGCGTCTGGCCGCATCTGGCGCTCAAGCTCGACGGCGCGACCATCGGTCAGGCGACGGTGAACAGCAGCACCCTGGGGCGCTACACCATCTCCGCCAAGGTGGCCGCCGACAGCGCACACAAGCTGCAGATCGTCTACGACAATGACGGCCTGTCGGGCGGCGTCGACCGCAACCTGTTCGTCCGTGCCATCTCCGTGAACGGCACGTCGATCGCCGCCACCGACCCGTCGGTCACCTATGACAAGGGTGCGGTCGACGGAAAGGACGTGGTGAAGGGGCAGGAAGCCCTGTACTGGGGCGGTGCGCTGAACGTGCCGCTGCCGGCATCGCTGTTCCCGATGGCCGATGCTGTCGACGCGGCTCCGGCGGCCACCAAGTCCTACAGCGTCGTCGTCAACGCCTGGGGCAAGAGCGCCGGCGGGGTGCCGCCGCACTTCAAGCTTCTGGTCGACGGCAAGGCGGTTGGCGACGCCAAGGTGGCCGCCACCAGCCAGACCGCCTACAAATTCACGGTTGATCTCGACCCGACCCAGGCGCACAAGGTCCAGGTCCAGTACGACAACGACGCCGTCGTCAACGGCCAGGACCGCAGCCTCTATGTCGGCTCCGTGGTGGTGAACGGGCACAGCGTCGCCTCGACCGCCGCCGGGGTCACCTATGACCGCGGTGCGCTGGACGGCAAGGACGTCATCTCCGGCCAGCAGGGCCTGTGGTGGAACGGCACGCTGAGCGTTCCCGTCACCAAGGACATGCTCGCCGGCGGCACGACGACCACGCCCACCACACCGACCGCTCCCACCCCCACCACGCCGGCGCCGACCGCGCCGACCGCAACGTTGCCGAAGAACGACCACAGCGCCAGCGCCGGGGTCAGCAGCGACCGGCCGCCGCTGATGTCCGACGTGTCGACCATCTCCTGGGGGGCCGACCGCGGGCTGGCGCCGCAGCACCTGTTCTGGGAATCGGTGCCCGATTACTCCAACGCGTCGCACCTGAAGGAAACCCGCGACGTCGCCGCCGGTCATCTGTCCGACGGGGTGATGCCGCTGATCGGCCTGCAGCTGTGGGAGGATACCTTTGAATCTTCCCAGAACGGCGGCGAGTTCGCCAGCCTGGGCGGCCACAAGGCCTGGGTGTCCTGGGTCAAGGCGCACCAGCAGTATCTGGGACGCGACGCCGACGGCAACGTCCTGAACGCCGACAGCAGCAATCCCTATGGCTGGGGCTATGTCAGCCCGCTGATGCCGCTGGACGCCAAGGACGCGCCGGCCGGCTGGACCGGCGGCACCGCCCATTACGCCGACTGGATGGCCGACAAGCTGGGCCGCCTGTCCGCCCTGACCGGCACCCGCGGCTATGAACTGGCCGACTTCTTCGACGGCAGCCCGCATTCCGGCGTGATGGACTTCTTCAACAGCCGCATGATTGCGGAGTTCAGCGCCAAGACCGGCATCAAGGTGGCGGGCTCCACGCTGGCGCAGCAGGCGGCCGACATCGTCGACAACCACCCGACCCAGTGGCTGGACTACTTCGTCGACGGCTGGGCCTATGGCTGGAAGGCGCTGGACGACGCCATCGTCAAGAACACCGGCCACGCCGCATGGCTGACCACCCAGGTGTCCTTCACCCCGGCGGCGATGCGTGAATTCGCCGGTGTCGATGCCCGCGTGATCGCCGACACGATGAACGAGAAGGACATCCTGTTCAACGTGCAGACCCTCGAACGCTTCGAGATGCAGCACAAGCAGGCGCCGGCCTCCTACGAGCAGGCGATGCTGGGCATCCATGCCGCCCGCGCGCCCGACGCCCATTTCGGCCACATGATGTCCTCGTCGGAGGATGATTACTGGGGTGCGGTGAACAGCCTCTACACCGGCGTCACCGGCACGGTGCGAGAGGAGCTGGGCTGGGGCCGCCTGGAGCAGACCTGGCTGCAGAGCGGCTGGACCATGATCGCCGACGACCAGGGCGGCGTCCGCCGCGCAGCGGAGCAGTGGTCGCGCAGCTATCACGACTGGGGCGAGGTGAAGCAGCCCTGGCTGGACATGCTGCGCGACATCGTGCCGACCCGTCCCTTCGGCCCGGCGCTCTATTACAGCGCCAATGCCGAAAAGGCGATGAACGCGCTGGAGCCGGCCGGCAACTCCATCGGCAACGCCTATCTCGGCGAACTGCTGGAGCCGATCACCAAGCTGCATGATGCCGGCGCGACCTTCGGCTATTACGTCAGCGACGCGGCCCTGTCGTCGATGACCAAGGCCAGCACGCCCAGCGCCTGGATCATCCCGCAGGCGACCTATAACGGCCACAACCTGTTCAGCGACGCCGAAATCGCCGCGCTGAAGGCCAAGGCGCCGGTCCTGATCGGCGACGAGGCGCTGAACTATCATTACCCGCTGACCTTCACCGACAAGGATCCGGACGCCCAGATCACCGGCTATGGCTTCTACGACCAGAAGGACCGGCTGATCGTCGTTGCCTCCGACCGCGTCGATTTCAACGACACCGCGGCACGCAAGGCGGTCGACACCCATGTGGAGCTTCAGCTCGCCAACGGCCACTACACGGTCCAGGACCTGATCCACAACACCACGCAGAGCTTCGACGTGGTGAACGGCGTCGGCGGCTTCGACACCACCATCGCCCGCTGGGACACCGGCGTCTTCGCCATCAGCCACGACATGGCGGCGTAAGGCGGCCGCCCGACGGCAAGCTGTCGAACGAAAACGGAGCCCCGTTCCGGCGGGGCTCCGTTTTCGTTTCGATGTTCAGTGAAAAATGTCCTGGCAAAGTCTGTTTAAGAGTCTATATTATCGTCAGTGAAATGGCCGAGAGCAGATTGACCTCAAGTCGAAGCCTCTAACAGAAGTTGTCTCGCAAAGAACTTTTTCTTCTTTGAACGGCAATATCGTTTGGCTTCCTTTGCTTCGGACCCTCCCCGCTTGGCGCAATCCGCCGGAGAGCAGTCTCTCTTTACCGGGTAATCACTTCCATATTCGCGCGCAAGGATGACTTATTACTGCCGGCCTTCTGACGAAGGACTCTGCCCGGACAGTATGAGTGCACACCCAACTGAGCCTGGAATCATTCCAGAAGTGCAGCAGACAATGCCGTGAGTGCCGGATCATAGTTTGATCTAAATTCGAACGGGCGAGCACGAGCAGACCGATACAACGTGCACCGTCCATCGGATATGCGGCATTGCGCGGCCAGGCGCGGAGGTACCGGAGACTATGGTGGCAACGGCCCGAACGGGGGGCCGAGGGTTGTACGCCGGGCGCGAGAATCCGGCAGATCCGAATTGCCATGCATCGGTGCCGTCGACGTCGAAGCAAAGCGTCCAGGGGGGAAACCTTGCCTTCCGGCCGCGCGATACCGTCCGCCAATTCGTCTATTTCTTGGGGGAGACGGACATGTCCGATCGCATTCGTGTGATTGTTCACAATCAAAGCCGATTGCTGCGTGAATCCATCCTGAACATCCTGGACGACTGCTTCGAAGTCATCGATCCGCAGAGCCGCCTCGCAACCGGACTTTCACCAAAGACGACGTGGAACGGCCGGGCCAATGGCGTCCCCGACCGCTATTCCGACGGCATGTCGGCCGGCGGGGCCGTGGTCACGCTGGAACCGCCGGCCGGCAACGGCAGTTCCGAACGGACGGCGGACATCGTTCTGTTCGACCTCGCCTCCCTGAAGACCGACGCCTGGAACTTCCGCAGCTGGTACGGCGAGCAGGCCAAGCTGGCGATGATCGCCGACGAATTCTCCGCCCACCACATGCGGATGGCCCTGCGCTTCGGCGTGCGCGGCTATTTGCTGAACCGGATGGCCCCTACTGCCTTCGTGCTGTCCCTGCGCCTGATTCATGCCGGTGAGCCGGTGGTGCCGGAGGAGTGCTTCGATTATTTCTCCCCCACGGCGCTCCGCCGGGGCGGAGAGGATGGGGCGCTGGCCCAGCATGAAAGCGAACTTCTGGGCTATCCCGGCCTCTATCCGCGCCACGCCCGCATCCTGAAGCTCATCATGGACGGATGCAGCAACAAGGAGATCGCGCGCGAAATGGGAATGACCGAGGATCTGGTGAAGCTGCATGTCCGTCACATCATGCAGACCATCAACGTCCGCAACCGCACCCAGGCCGCCCTCTGGGCCGCGCAGAGCGGAATCATCCAGGAGATGGAGTATTTCCTGGAAAGGACGTCACCGTAAGGTCGCCGGGGAACAGGAACGGGCGCCAGGATGGCGGCGCCTGTGCCTTCCCGGCCTCAGGCCGGCACCACGCTGTTGGTCAGGAAGGTTTCGAACTGGTCGACCGGCAGCGGCCGGCTGATCAGATAGCCCTGGATGCGGGTGCAGCGCTGCAGGCGAAGCATGTCGGCCTGCTCCTGCGTCTCCACCCCCTCGGCGATGGTGTCGAAGCCCAGGCTTTCGGCGAGATTGACGATGGTGCCGACGATGGCCGGATCGGTGGTCGACTTGACGATGTCGCGGACGAAGCTGCGGTCGATCTTCAGTGTGTCGATCGGGAAACGCTTCAGATAGGCCAGCGAGGAATAGCCGGTGCCGAAATCGTCGATGGACAACCGGACGCCGATGTCCTTCAGCCCGTTGAGGATCGTCACCGCCTTCTCGATGTCGCCGATCATGGCGCCTTCGGTCAGTTCCAGTTCCAGCCGGTCGGCCGGGATCCCGGCGGACTCCACCACGCTGCGGACGAAGCCGACGAGGCGGGCGTCCTGGAACTGGCGCGGCGACAGGTTCACCGACACCGACGGGATCGGCAGACCGCGCTCGATCCAACCCGCCAGCCGACGGCAGGATTCGATCAGCGTCCAGGCGCCGATTTCCCAGATCAAACCGGTTTCCTCGGCCAGCGGAATGAACTCCGCCGGGCTGACCATGCCGCGCACCGGGTGGCGCCAGCGGATCAGCGCCTCCGCCCCGATGGTGCGATTGCCGGCAAGGTCGATCTTCGGCTGGAAATGCAGTTCGAACTCGTCGCCGCCGCTGGCGCGGCGCAGGTCGCTCTCCAGCCCCAGGGTGAAGCCCGACCGCTCGCGCATTCCGTTGTCGTAGAAGACGTATTTGTGCTCCGGGTTGCGCTTGGCATGGTACATCGCCAGATCGGCGTTGCGCAGAAGCTGGTCCGCCGTCTCGCCGTCGTCGGGGTAGAAGGCGATGCCGATGGACGCGCCGCAGAACAGCTCCTGGTTATGGACGCTGAACGGCTCCGCCATCGAATAGAGCACCTTCTCCACCAGCCGGGCGCCGGCGGAGCGGTCGGCGGCGTCCGGGGCGACGATCAGGAACTCGTCCCCGCCGAGCCGCCCGACGGTGTCGGTCATGCGGGTGCAGTTGCGCAGGCGTCGGGCCACCAGCTTCAGCAGTTCGTCGCCGGCATGGTGGCCCAGCGTGTCGTTCACCTGCTTGAAGCGGTTGAGGTCGAGGAAGGCGACGGCAACCTTGCTCTTGCCGCGCTGGGCTCGGACGATCGCCTCCTCCAGCCTTTCGCAGACCAGCCAGCGGTTGGGCAGGTCGGTCAGCCGGTCGAAGCTGGCCTGATAGCGGATCTGGTGTTCCTGCGATTTGCGCTGGCTGATGTCGGCGATGGTCAGGACATAATGTTCCAGCACGCCGCTCGGCGCACGGACCGACGTCACCGACAAGGCGGCGGCGAAGGCGTCGCCGGAATGGCGGAAGCTGGTGACCTCCCCCTGCCAGCGCCCGGCCTGCCGCGCGGTGGTCCAGATGGCATCGATGAATTCCCGCTCGTGCGAGCCGGGGGCGAACAGGACCAGCGGCCGGCGCAGCAGTTCCTCCCGCTGGAAACCGGTCATGATCTCGTAGGCCGGGTTGATCGCCTGCACCGTCAGTTCGGGATCGACGATCAGGATGCCGTCGGCGACGCTGTCGAACACGGTGGCGAGCAGCCGGATCTTCTCCTCATGCTGCTTGCGCTCGGTGATGTCCTGGACGGTGCCTTCGTAATAGCGGATGCGGCCGGCGGCATCGCGAACGCAACGCGCGCTCTCCGCGATCCAGATGATGGAACCGTCGCGGCGGAAGACGCGCGCCTCGAAACTGTGGACCCGGTCCTGGCGGGCCATCAGGTCGGCGAAGGCCTCGCGCTTGCCGGGATCGACATAGAGCTGGCAGGCGATGTCGGTGAGGTTGGCGATCAGGTCTTCGGGCGAAGCATAGCCATAGATATCGGCAAGTGCCGGATTGACCCGCAGGTAACGTCCGTCGACCGTCGTCTGATAGATGCCTTCCACAGCATTTTCGAAGATGCTGCGATACTGTTCTTCCGTCTCGTGACTCATGGTGCGCGCCTCATCCGACGCCAATCCCGAACCGCCTGGAAAAAACATAAGCCTGCAACTCAAACAACGATTGTGGAACTTCCACTTTTCCGCAATGCGGCAAAGTAGACGCCGGTTCGGAGAGTCCCGTCAAGCGACATCGCCGACACTGTCTCATAGTATGAGGGGAAAATATAACAAAAAGGTAACCGTTCCTGACCCATGCCGGCACTCCGGACTGTTATTCGCTGCCAAGGCATTGAACGGAAAGAGAAGTTCGCCGCAGCAACGTTAAAAAACGGAAAGATTTGGAGCGGACTGCCGGGCCCGAACCGTCGGCCGATCTGTTCAGCCTCACAGTCATTGCTATACGAACGATTAATTTTTATTCAACACCGCACAGTCTTTGGGCAATGCGGCAGTTCACCTCAGGGCGATGAGGAGGGAGGAACCCAGCAGATTGGCCGATTGCCGGCCTCCATGCGTTTGGCACACGCCATGCATCATGTCTTCCCGTTCAAGCCAACGGCGGTTTGACCCGCGCGGGGCCAAAGACCGGGGCCCGCACCCAAATCACACGCAACGCGTCCTTCCTCCCCCGCCCCGCACCGGACCGGTGCCGCGCGGGCTCCATCGGACGCTGCGTGCCGCTCCTTCTGCGCTTGTTCCAAGGGCAGCGCTTGTTCCAAGGGGACACGTCATGTCGTATCTGGTGCCCTCCGAGTTCGTCACCAAAATGGTGGATGCCGGCGAATCCAAGATTTTCATGTCCACCCGCGACACCGTCATCCGCGCCTATATGGCCGGGGCGATCCTGGCGCTGGCGGCGGTCTTTGCCGTCACGGTCACGGTCCAGACGGGCTTCCCGATCATCGGCGCCATCCTGTTCCCGGTCGGCTTCTGCATGCTGTATCTGCTGGGCTTCGACCTGCTGACCGGCGTGTTCGTGCTGTCGCCGCTGGCGCTGATCGACAAGCGGCCGGGCGTCACCATCGGCGGCGTTCTGCGCAACTGGGGGCTGGTGTTCATCGGCAACTTCCTGGGGGCGCTGACGGTCGCGCTGATGATGGCGGTGGTGTTCACCTATGGCTTCTCCACCCCGCCGGACAAGGTCGGCACCGTCATCTCCCACATCGGCGAGAACCGCACCTTGGGCTATGCCCAGTATGGCGCGGCCGGCATGCTGACCATCTTCCTGCGCGGCATGCTGTGCAACTGGATGGTCTCCACCGGCGTCGTCGGCGCCATGATCTCCACCTCGGTCAGCGGCAAGGTGATCGCCATGTGGATGCCGATCATGCTGTTCTTCGGCATGACCTTCGAGCATTCGGTGGTGAACATGTTCCTGTTCCCCTCGGCGATGCTGATGGGCGGCAAGTTCTCGATCATGGACTACATGATCTGGAACGAGCTGCCGACGGTGCTTGGCAACCTGGTCGGCGGTCTGGCCTTCACCGGGCTGACGCTCTACGCCACCCATGTCCGCACGGCGCCCAAGCGCCGCCTGCATCAGGCCGGTCTGCAGCCCGCCGAATAAGGCGCCCCGCCCGCCCTCCCGTCACCACCCCGGTCCGCCTTGGGCCGGGGTTTTTCTTGCCAAGGGCCGACATCGTGCCAAGTGCCGACATCGTGAAAAAGCTGCGGATCTCCATCGGCCAGTGCTCCGACAAGGGGCGGAAGGAGTCCAACCAGGATTTCCACGGGGTGTTGATCCCGACGCCGCCGCTGCTGGGCATGAAGGGGATCGCGGTGGCGCTGGCCGACGGCATCAGCAGCAGCCGGGTCAGCCACATCGCCAGCGAAACGGCGGTGAAAAGCTTCCTGACCGATTATTACTGCACACCGGAAAGCTGGTCGGTGAGGACCTCGGCGCAGCGGGTGCTGGCGGCGGCCAATTCCTGGCTGCACGCCCAGAACCGGCGCAGCGAATACCGTTACGACCAGGACCGTGGCTTTGCCTGCACGCTCAGCGCCCTGGTGCTGAAATCGGCCACCGCGCATCTGTTCCATGTCGGCGACTCCCGCATCTACCGCATCGCCGGCCGCGCGCTGGAACAGCTGACCACCGACCACCGGGTGGTGGTGTCGTCGGAAGTCAGCTATCTCGGCCGGGCGATGGGCGTGGTGCCGCATGTGGAAATCGATTGCCGGGAGCTGCCGGTGGAGGCCGGCGACATCTTCCTGCTGGCGACCGACGGTGTCTATGAGCATGTCGATGCCGATTTTTTGATCAACGCCATCGCCGACCATGCCGACGACCTCGACCGCGCGGCCCGGCTCGCGGTGGAGGAGGCGCTGCGGCGGGGCAGCACCGACAATCTGACGCTCCAGATCGTGCGAATCGATGCCGTCCCCGATGCGGGGGCCGACGACCTGTTGTCCCGGCTGTCCGACCTGCCCCCGCCGCCGCTGCCGGAACCGGGGACCGAGTTCGAGGGCTACCGCATCCTGCGCGAACTGCACGCCAGCAGCCGCAGCCATGTCTATCTGGCCCGGGACGGCGCAGGCGGTCCCGCGGTGGCGCTGAAGGTGCCGGCCATCGACCGGCGCGACGACCGCGCCCATCTGCGCCGCTTCCTGATGGAGGAGTGGATCGCCCGGCGGATCAACAGCCCGCACGTGCTGAAGGCGCCGCCGCAGACCCGGCCGCGCCGCCACCTCTATGTCGTCACCGAGTATCTGGAGGGGCAGACGCTGACCCAATGGATGCATGACCACCCCGGCCCGGACCTGCCCACCGTGCGCGCCATCGTAGAGCAGATCGGCAAGGGGCTGCAGGCCTTCCACCGGCTGGAGATGCTGCACCAGGATCTGCGGCCCGACAATGTGATGATCGACCGGAACGGAACGGTGAAGATCGTCGATTTCGGATCGGTCCTGGTGCCCGGCATTCTGGAGACCATGCCCGACGCCGACCGCGGCGAGATCCTCGGCACCCTGCAATACACCGCCCCGGAATATCTGCTGGGCGAGGGCGGGACGGCGGCCTCCGACCTCTATGCGCTGGGGGTCATCGCCTATCAGATGCTGACCGGCCGCCTGCCCTACGGCGCCGACGCGGCGACCGCCACCACGCGGGCGCGCCAGCGCAAGCTGGTCTACCGCACGGCGCTCAGCGACCAGCGGGACATCCCGGCGTGGCTTGACGCGGTGCTGCGCAAGGCGGTCCATCCGGACCCGGCCAAGCGCTATCAGGAATTGTCGGAGTTCCTGTACGACCTGCGCCACCCGCGCAAGCATGCGGCGGGAACGCGGCGCCAGCCGCTGGTCGACCGCAACCCGCTGGCCTTCTGGCAGGGGCTGTCGGCACTGCTGGCGCTGGCGGTGCTGGTCCTGCTGGCCGGCCGGGTCTGATCGGCCCGCCGGCAGGACCGGAGCGCTCTCAGTGGCCGTGGGCGACCTTCGCGCCTTCCTTCAGCTTGTAGAGCCGCGAGCAGTAGGGGCATTCGACCTGCCCTTCGTGATCCAGCGTCAGATAGACCAGCGGATGGCCCAGCGCGCCGCCGCCGCCGTCGCACCCGACGGTCGAGGTTTCTACAAGGATCGTCTCGGTCGGCTGCATGGCAGTCATCCTCTGTTTTGACAGGCGCGCCGGTTCACGCCATCGTGGACACGCCCGCTGTCCGGGCCCCCCGATCGGGGTTCCGCGCGCGCGGGCCGGATGATACCCATCGCGCGCCGCGGATCAACGGGGGAAACCACCGGACTCGCGGGCTTTTTCGTCAACCGCAATCATCATGGTTCAGGATCAATGGCCGCGCCCTCCGATACCCCCACGCCCGTCTCGCTTCCGGCCAACGCCGTGGAGCTGCGCGGCCTGACCAAGATCTACCAGCCGACCGGCAAGGCCGGGCCGAAGCATGCGCTGAAGGGCATCGACCTCGCCATTCCGCGCGGGTCGCTGTTCGGGCTGCTCGGCCCCAACGGCGCCGGCAAGTCGACGATGATCAACATCCTCGCCGGGCTGGTGAACAAGACCGGCGGCACCGCCACCATCTGGGGCCACGAGGTGTCGGAGCATCCGCGCCGCGCCCGCGCCTCCATCGGCGTGGTGCCGCAGGAACTGAACATGGACCCCTTCTTCACCCCGCGCGAGATGCTGGAGCTTCAGGCCGGCCTCTACGGCGTGCCGAAGAAAGAACGCCGGACGGACGAACTGCTGGAGGCGGTCGGGCTGGCCGACAAGGCCGATGCCCATGCCCGGTCGCTCTCCGGCGGCATGAAGCGCCGCCTGATGGTGGCGAAGGCGATGGTCCACACCCCGCCCGTGCTGATCCTCGACGAGCCGACCGCCGGCGTCGACGTGGAATTGCGCCGCCAGCTCTGGGACTATGTGCGCACGCTGAACAAGTCCGGCACGACCGTCCTGCTGACCACCCATTACCTGCAGGAGGCGGAGGAACTGTGCGACACCATCGCCATCATCAATCACGGGCAGGTGGTTGCGTGCGAGCCGAAGACGACCCTGCTGCGCCGGGTTGACAACAAGTCGCTGTGCCTGACGCTGGAGCGCGACCTGACCGCCCCGCCGCCGTCGCTGGAAGGCTATACTGTCGAACTGCCGGAGCCGCGGCGGTTGGTCGTCCGCTATCAGCCGAGCCGACAGCGCGCCGGCGCCATCCTGTCCGCTCTCGCCGCTTCCGGAATCGGGATCGTCGATGTCACGACCGAGGAATCGGATCTCGAGGATATATTCCTCCAACTGACGGGTGGTGCGCACAGCGACACAGGGGTAATCCATGCGGCATAGCGGATCGGCGGCTGTCGGCTTGGCGGCTGTTCTGGGGTTGGGGCTTCTTCTTGGCGGCTGTGCCGCGGATTTCCAACCGATGGGAACGGCCGTTGTCCAGCCGCAGCTGAACGACCGCGTGCTGATCGCCGCCGACGGCTTCGAGCTGCCGATGCGCTCCTGGCTTCCGACCGACGGCCGGGTGCGGGCCGTGGTGGTGGCTCTGCACGGCTACAACGACTATTCCAACGCCTTCGACGGAGCCGGCCGCGATTTCGCCGCGGCCGGCATCGCCACCTACGCCTATGACCAGCGCGGCTTCGGCGCCACCCGCGAACGCGGCGTCTGGGCAGGCACCCCAACCCTGGTCAGCGACGCCCGCACCGCGGTGGAGATGGTGCGCAGGCGCCATCCCGGCGTCCCGGTCTATCTGATGGGCGAGAGCATGGGCGGGGCGGTGGTGCTGACCGCGATGACCGGCCCCAACCCGCCCAAGGTCGACGGCACCATCCTGGTCGCCCCCGCCGTCTGGGGCCGGCAGGCGATGGGCTTCTTCCCGCGCGCCGCCCTGTGGATCACCTACAACCTCGTGCCGGGCATGGTGGTGCACCCGCCGCAGGATCTGGGCATCCATCCATCCGACAACATCGAGATGCTGCGGGCGCTGGGCCGCGACCCGATGGTCATCAAGGGCTCGCGCGTCGATGCGCTGGAGGGGCTGACCGATCTGATGGGGGCCGCGCTCGACGCCTGCCAGCGCCTGCAAACCCCCTCGCTGGTGCTCTACGGCGCGCATGAGGAGGTTCTGCCGCCGCGGCCGGTGGAGCGCGCGCTGAAAGACTTCGAGGCCGGCGGGCGTCATGTCGTCGCCGTCTATCCCGACGGCTACCACATGCTGCTGCGCGACCTGAAGGGCAAGCTGGTCGTCAACGACGTCATCGCCTGGATCGGAAACCCCAAGGTTCCGCTGGCCAGCGGCGCCGACAGGGCGCCCAGGGCGCTGCTGGCGGCCAAGTAAAGGGCTGCTGCAATTTGTCACAGTCAGCCGTGGCGATTGCCGGTCAGACGGATTGTTTCTTGTCCATCGTGACCTGCGGCATTCGCGGAGGGCTGCCAATGCGTGAAACCCTGAGTGAAGACCCCGCTCCCGAACTGCGGCTGTCCGCGGCGGAAGTCGAGGAAATGGCTGCGGAATTCAAGGTTTCGCCGCTGTGGGTGCGGCTGGCGCTGCTGTTCCGGCCGGCGAACCGCGCGGCCCTGGTGGCGATGGTGGCCTGGGCCAGCGGATTGCCGCTTCCGCCTACCTGAAAGGCGCATTCGGCGGCATGGGACCTTTGCAGCCAAAGGTATAGTACCCCTTAGGACCAAAGCAACCCTGCCACTTTCAGCGGTTGAGGTCTAAGGTACCGCATAAGCGGACACCGAACGTCCCCGTTGGGAGGAACCATGCAAAGCGTCGAATCCCAGGTTACTCCGTCCGGCGCTCCCCGCGCGCCGACGACCGCCCAGTCGACCATGTCCTCTACCATGGATGTCCAGGTCATCGCCGACCGATACGGTTGGACCACCCCGATGGCGCGCTGGTGGATGGCCTTCGCCGCCTCTTCGGTCGGGCCGAAGCCGGACACCATGATCGCCTTCCTCGACAAGACCGTCGGTGGCGTGACGATGATCCGACGGCGGTGACGTCGCTGGACGGACGGGATTGAGAAAAAGCGGTCCTGCTGGGCCGCTTTTTTCTTATCTGCCTTTTTGGAGAAGTTAGACCCCCACCTATCCTCCCCCGCTGGGCGGGGGAGGGACTGCCGCCACTCTCCCGCATAAGCACCTGCTCCCTCCCCCGCCCAGCGGGGGAGGGTTGGGGTGGGGGCAAGTGAGTGACTTCACACCCCCGGCGGCACGATCCGCCAGATCGCCGCAGGGTTGCGGTGGGGATCGAGCCAGACATGCTGGAACTTGCCGATCCAGGTGAAGCGGTGGCCGCTGAACAGGTCCTCCACCTGGACATGGGCGCCGTCGGGCAGCCCCAGTTCCCACAGCGGAATCTCGATGGTCCCGCCATGGCCGTTGTGGGGGTCGAGGTTCACCGCGATCAGGATCACATTGTCCTTCGCCGCCGTCATCTTGCCATAGAGCAGGATGTTGTCGTCGAAGGCGTTGTAGAAGCGCAGGTTGGTGAACTGCTGCAGCGCCGGATTCTCGCGACGGATCCGATTGATGGCGGTGACGTAGTCGCGGATGTTGCCGGGCTGGTCCCAGTCCCAGTGCCGGACTTCGTACTTCTCCGAGTGGTTGTATTCCTCCTTGCCGGGATAGGCTTCCGCCTCGCACAGCAGGTAGGGGCCGTAGAGGCCGTAGACGCCGGCCAGCGTCGCCGCCAGGACCGCCCGCATCATGTGCGCCGGCCGGCCGCCATGGGTCAGGATCGGCGGCAGGATGTCCGGCGTGTTGGCGAAGAAGTTAGGCCGCATGTACTCGCGCGATTCACCCTGCGTCAGTTCCGTCAGATACTCGGTCAGCTCCGGCTTGGTTGTGCGCCAGGTGAAGTAGCTGTAGGACTGGGTGAAGCCGACCTTGGCCAGCCGCTTCATCAGCTTGGGCCGGGTGAAGGCCTCGGCCAGGAACAGGGCGTCGGGGTAGCGGTCCTGCACCTCGCGGATCATCCATTCCCAGAAGGGGAAGGGCTTGGTGTGCGGGTTGTCGACGCGGAAGATGCGGACCCCCTCCTTGCACCACATCAGCACCACGTCGCGTAGCGCGTACCACAGGTCCGGGTAGGACTGGCGGTAGAAGCTGACATTGACGATGTCCTGGTACTTCTTCGGCGGATTCTCGGCATAGCGGATGGTGCCGTCGGGCCGCCAGTAGAACCAGTGCGGATGCTCCTTCACCCAGGGATGGTCGGGGGAGCACTGCACCGCAAAGTCCAGCGCGATCTCGATGCCATGGCGCTTGGCCTCGCGCACCAGCCGGCGGAAACTGTCGAAGTCGCCGATCATCGGGTCGATGGCGTCGTGCCCTCCCTCCTCCGCGCCGATGGCATAGGGCACGCCGGGATCGTCGGGACCGGGATTCAGCGTGTTGTTCTTGCCCTTGCGGAAGGCGCGGCCGATCGGGTGGATCGGCGGGAAATACAGCACGTCGAAACCCATGTCGCGCACCATGGGCAGCAAATTCACCACATCGTCGAAGGTGCCCGGCCGCGACGGATCCGGCGAGGCGGAACGCGGGAAGATCTCGAACCACGCCGAATAGGCGCCGGCAGTGCGGTCGACATAGACTTCCAGTTCGCGGACATAACGCGACTTGTACTGCCGCTCGCCATACTGCTTCATGACGCGGCGCGGCTCGTCCGACAGGGCGTAGTCGATGGCCTCGCGACCGGCCAGCGACTGCATCCGCTCGATCACCGCCTCCAGCGCGGCGCGGCCGTCACCATGGTTCAGGTCCAACGCCTGCTCGACGAAGCGGCGGCCCTCCACCAGTTCCAGATCGACGACCATGCCGGCGTCGACCTTCTTCTTGAAGTCGGCGCGCCAGCTCTCCCAAACGTCGCGCCACGCCTCGATGCTGTAGGTGTAGCGGGCGTTGCGGGTCAGCGGCACGCGGCCGACCCAGCGGTCGTTCTCGTGCAGGCGCATCGGCGCCTCGCTCCACTCCTCGTCGCCCTCCGCCTTGTACATGACGGAGGCCGCGAGAACGAAGGTGCCGTCGGTGTAGATGTCCGCCCACACCTCCATCACGTCGCCGACCGCGCGCTTGATGGGGAAGCGGCCGCCGTCCAGTTCCGGATAGACGTTCTCGATGGTCATGCGGCCGGCGGCGATGGAATCCATCCATTCCCGCTCTTCCACGTCGTGGAGTTCGACCGGGTGGCTGCGGGCGGCGCGGGCGCGGAAGACGCGCAGTTCCATCGGCCGCAGCATCATCGGCGCGCCGGGTTCCATCGGCAGCGGCTCCGCCTCCGGCGTCACGTCCTCGAACGCCTCATAGGTGCCGCCGGTGGCGGCCAGGATCGGGCCGACGTCCAGCATGTGCGGCCGGTTCTCGTCCGGGTTCAACACCAGGATGGCGCAGCCGTCGGGCTGGTCGAGCGCGGCACCGTCCACCTGCCGGATCAATCCCAGCACCGGGCTGTGCGGCGAAGTCACGCGGCGCTGCGGCCCCTCGACGTTCAGGGCCGGGGTGGCGGCCTTCATGGCGTTGACGGCGCCGATGAAGCCGGTCAGGTCGAGCTTCGGCTGCTCCCAGTCGGCGGGGCTGGTCCGCACCACGTCCAGTTTGCGGGTGAAGCCGTATTCATAGCCGACCGGCATCAGCACGCCGGTGGAGAAGCTGGCGGCGAACAGATAATGCATCTTCAACTGGGCGGCGAGCCGCACCGCGTCCTGGCTGCCGACCTCCGCCGCCAGCCGGTCGGTGTCGTGGCTTTCCGGGAAGGCGATGGACGGCGCGATCCAGCGGAACTCGTCATACTGGTCCAGCAGCCAGTCGGCCTTGAAGTCCCACCATTTGGCGCTGTTGAACAGGAAATCGAAGCCGGCGCCGCACAGCTCGCGCACCTGCTCCACCGTGCAGCCCAGCGTCTCGGCGAAGAACTTCACCTCCGGGTTCACGGCGTGGGCGGCGTCGATCAGGCTCTTCCACACCTCCGCCGGCACCTGATAGGCGGCGTCGCAGCGGAAGCCCTTCACGCCCAGCCCGATATAGTGGCGAAGATAGTCGGACCAGTAGCCGATCAGCCCGGCGCGCGACTCCGCCCGGTCATAGTCCAGCGAGGCGAGGTCGCCCCACACCGTGACGTTGGCGGTGTTGTTGGGATCGACGGCGCCAGGACGGTGCAGGTCGCCGTCGGGGCCGCGCTTGTACCAGTCGGGATGCTGATCGACCTGCAACGCGTCGCGGGAGGTGTGGTTGATGACGAAGTCCATCATCACCGACTGGCCATGCGCACCGGCCTCTCCGATGAAGCGGCGCAGCAGTTCGTCGTCGCTCTCGTGCGAGCCGCCGCGGAGCGCGTCATGCAGCCGATAAGGATCCTTCACCGCATAGAGGCTGCCGGAGAATCCCGGCTGATGGATCGGGTTCAGGAAGATCCAGTCGAATCCCATCCCCTGGATCCGTGGAAGGTGTCCGGCCCAATCGCGGACCGGGCCGACCAGGGTCGGAAACAGGTTGTAGATGCGTGGTCCGACGATGCTCATGGAACCCCCTTCCTTGGGCCTGCTTCTCCGTTGACAGCCGCCGGTCCCCGTTGTGGGATCGACGAAGCGACATCGGTGCAGTTCCCCTTCGGAATGCGCCGATGCCTATACTGCGGCCGACACCTTGCTCCCGCCGGTAACCGGCCGGGGCGGTGAAGGTTCCGCCTGCCGCATATGGCAACCCGCAACCGATATGACCAGCATAGGATGCACCTAATGGCCGAGAAGTCCGGTAAGGTCCCGAAAATCCGCCTCGGAAAACTGGACCAGAAGACGGTGCGGATCGATACGGCGGAGGAGTACGACCGCCGACTCGGCAAGCTGCAGAAGGAGCTTCTGCACATCCAGCAGACCTATTGGCACGAAAGACGCCGCGCCATCGTGGTGTTCGAAGGCTGGGACGCCGCCGGCAAGGGCGGGGCCATTCGTCGCATGACCGAGCCGCTCGACCCCCGCGGCTTCCATGTCTGGCCGATCTCCTCCCCGACCGCGGAGGAGCAGGGAAAGCATTACCTGTACCGCTTCTGGACCAAGCTGCCGGCGGCCGGCACCTTCGCCATTTTCGACCGGTCCTGGTATGGCCGGGTCATGGTGGAGCGGGTGGAGAAATTCGCCACCAAGGAGCAATGGAAGCGCGCCTATGACGAGATCAACGAGTTCGAACGGCTGCTGACCGACGACGGCGTGCGCATCATCAAGCTGTTCCTGCACATCACCCCGGAAGAGCAGCTGGAACGCTTCCGCGAGCGGATGAAGAACCCCTATAAGCGCTGGAAGCTGACGGAGGAGGACCTGCGCAACCGCGCCCGATGGGACGATTACGTCAAGGCGGCGGAGGCGATGTTCGACCGCACCTCCACCCCGCAGGCACCCTGGCACGCGGTGGAGGCGAACTCCAAATGGCATGCCCGCATCAAGGTGTTGGAGATCGTCACCAATGCCCTGAAGGAGGGCGTGAACATCGCCCCGCCCCCCGTCAACGGCAATGTCGCCCGCATCGCCGCGGAGGTGCTGGGCATCGAGCCCGACCTGTCGGTTTCCGGCGTTTCCGATGAGGAGCGGAGCGGCCAGGGGTAAGGCGCCGCCGTTCAGACCACGCCCGGCACCACCCCTGGCACCACCCAGGGCCGCCGCTCGGCGTCGCGCTGGTCGAAGAGGTCGATGGCGTCCTGGTGGCGCAGGGTCAGCGCGACGTCGTCGAGCCCTTCGATCAGACACTCCTTCTTGAAGGCGTCGATGGCGAAGGGCAGCGCCCGCCCGTCGGGACCGGTCAGGGTCTGGGCCGGCAAATCCACGGTGACTGCGGCGCCCGGCGCTTCCTGAAGCTGGCGGCGCAGGGTGGCAACCGCATCTTCTGGCAGGGTGACGGTCAGCAGACCGTTCTTGGCGGCATTGGCGGCGAAGATGTCGCCGAAGCTGGGGGCGACGACGCAGCGGAAGCCGCCATCCACCAGCGCATAGACCGCCCCTTCCCGCGAGGACCCGCAACCGAAATTGCGGTCGGTCACCATCACCGCCGCCCCGGCATAGGCCGGATCGTCCAGCGGGAAGCCGGGCTTGCGCTCGTCATGGAACAGGAAGTTGCCGTAGCCGGCGCTGCGCGGCTTCTTCAGGAAGCGGGCCGGCAGAAGCTGGTCGGTGTCGATGTTGGCGATGTCGAGCGGCACCGCCGGTGCGGTCAGCGTGACGAAGGGGTCCATTCATACGGCTCCCAGCTTGCGGACGTCAGTAAGCCTGCCGGTAGCGGCGGCAGCGGCGGCCATCGCCGGGCTCATCAGATGGGTGCGGGCATTCGGCCCCTGGCGGCCGGGGAAGTTGCGGTTGGTGGTGGAGGCGCAGCGCTCCCCCGCCGGAACGAGGTCGCCGTTGATGCCCACGCACATGGAGCAGCCAGGCTCCCCCCATTCCAGCCCGGCGTCGATGAACACGCGGTCCAGCCCCTCCGCCTCCGCCTGCCGACGCACCGGAACCGAGCCGGGAACCACCAGCCCCGGCACCACGGCGCGCCGGCCGCGCAACACATTGGCGGCGGCGCGCAGATCCTCCAGCCGGGCATTGGTGCAGGAACCGATGAAGACGCGGTCGATCGACACATCCTCCAGCGGCATGCCGGGGGCGAGGCCCATGTAGTCCAGCATCTTGCGCATCTGGCCGGCGCGCACCGGGTCGGCCTCGGCACCGGGATCGGGGATCGCCGCCGTCACCGGAACCGCTGTTTCCGGGCTGGTGCCCCAGGTCACGGCCGGCGCTATGGCGGCGGCATCCAGCGTCACCTCGCGGTCGAAGACGGCACCGGGATCGCTGGGCAGGGTCCGCCAATGCTCCACCGCCCGGTCGAACAGCGCACCCTTGGGGGCGAAGTGCCGCCCCTCGATCCACGAGAAGGTGGTGTCGTCAGGGGCGATCATGCCGGCACGGGCACCGGCCTCGATCGACATGTTGCAGACGGTCAGCCGGCCTTCCATCGACAGGGCGCGGATGGCGCTGCCGGCATATTCGATGACATGGCCGGCGGCCCCGTCGGCGCCGATGGCGGCGATCACCGCCAGGATCAGGTCCTTGGCCGTCACATGCGGCCCGAGCACGCCGTCCACGGTGACTCGCATGGTCTTCGGCCGGCGCTGCCACAGGGTCTGGGTCGCCAGCACATGCGACACCTCGGTGGCGCCGATGCCGAAGGCCAACGCGCCGAAGGCGCCGTGGGTGGAGGTGTGGCTGTCGCCGCAGACGATGGTCAGGCCGGGCAGGGTCAGGCCCTGTTCCGGCGCCAGCACATGGACGATGCCCTGCGCCGGGTCGTGCAGCCCGAAATGGCGCAGGCCGTGGCGGCCGGCATTCGCCTCCAGCATCGTCACCATGTTGGCGATCTCGGGATCGGCAATCGGCCTGGACCGGCTGTGCGACGGCACGTAATGGTCGGCGACGGCGAAGGTCAGCTCCGGCCGCCGCACCTTGCGGCCGGCATGGTCGATCATGCCGAAGGCGTGGAAGGAGCCCTCATGCAGGAAATGGCGGTCGATGGCGAGCAGGGCCTGACCGTCCGGCCGGGTCGCCACGACATGGGCGTCCCAGACCTTCTCGAACAGGCTGCGTGACTGTTGCGTCATTGGGTTTTCTCCTTGACGACGGCACCGGCCGCGGCCATCCCGGCGATGCGGCCCAGCGCCACCGCGGTCAGCAGGCCGTTGCCGGACAGATAGCCGGACGCCTTGGATCCCGATACGCCGCAGGCGGCCCCACCGGCGGCATAGAGGTTGGGCAGCGGCGTCCCCGTGGCATCCAAAACGCGCGCGTCATCATCGACGACCAGCCCGCCCTGGGTGTGGAACAGCGCACCGGTGACGCGGACGGCCCGGTAAGGCGGAACCAGCGGCGCCGAACCGGCGAAACCGCGGCCGAAGCCGTCGGTTCCACCCTCCCCTTTCAGCCGATCGATGTCGGCGAGAGTCGCAGTCAGAGCGTCCGCGTCGATCTTCATCAGACGGGCAAGCTCGGCGGGCGTGTCGGCGCTCAGCACCGCCCCCATCGCCTCCGCCTGCCGGAAATCCTCGAACTGGCGTGCGATGGCGGCGATCCGCTCGTCGAAGACCGTCCAGGCGATGCCGTCCGACTGGCGCAACACGATTGCGGCCTGTTCCGAATAGCCCTGTGCCTCGTTGGAGAAGCGCCGGCCCTCGGCATTCACCTGCACGCCGCCCTCGGTGATGGTCGCCCAGGTGACGAGAATCCCAGCCGGATGCGCGACGGAGCCGTGGCCCTGGTGCCCCGACAGATGGCGGGTGGCCGCGCCCAAAGCTTCACCCCACAGCAGCGCGTCGCCCTGGTTGCCGGGATGGCCGAAATAGAGCGCATCGGCCAGTTCCGGCACATGGCGCTCAACCAGCGCCTTGTTGCCGCCATAGCCGTTGCAGGCGAGAACCAGCGCGCCGCAGCCGACCCGCTCCACACTGCCGTCGGGCCGGGTGATTTCCACACCTCGCACCACCGGGCCATCGGCATACAGCGCCGTGACATGCGCCTCGCACAGCACGTCGATGCCGGCGGCCTCGACGGCCCCACGCAAGCGGTCGATCAGTTCCGCCCCAGACCGGCTGGGCAGACCATGCATCCGCCGGGCGCTGTGGCCGGGATAGCTGAAATTGCCCACCACCGAGAAGGGAAGCCCATAGCGGTCGGCCAGCCATTCCAGCGCCGGCCCCACCGCCTGCGCGACGCGGGCGACCTTGGCCGGGTCCGGTTCGCCCTTCGCCTTGGCGATGATGTCGGCGGCGAAGCGCTCCGGACTGTCCTCGATCCCAGCGTCGCGCTGCCAGCGGGTGCCCGGCGCCGGGATCAGACCGGCCGACAGGGCGGTGGAGCCCTGAGGCAGCGCGTCGCGTTCCAGCACCAGCACACCGGCTCCCTCTTCATGAGCGGCCAGCGCCGCAATCATGCCGGCCGCTCCGCCGCCGATCACGACGACGGGGACGGTGAATTCGAACTCCACACCGTCGGCGGGCAGGATGCGGCTCATGAGCTTGCCACCTCCTCCAGCATCGCGGCGACGGTCGCAACCCGGCAGACCGGGCGCAGGGCGGCGATGGAAACCTCATGCAACTGAGGCGAGAAGGCGGCGGTGCCGTCCTCCAACACGACCGTGTCGAAATCGCGGACATGGGCATCGCGCACGGTCGAGGCGACGCCGCCATTGGTGACGATGCCGCAGACCAGCAGCCGCTCGACCCCGCATTTCGCCAGCACCCATTCCAGCCGCGACATGTAGAAGGCGGAATAGGCGACCTTCTCCACCTCCACATCGACCGGCTGGAGCGCGTCCACCGTGCGATGCCCCCAGCCGCCGGGCATGAAATCGCCCTTGGTCAGGAAGGGGCGGAGTGCCTTCAGATGCGGTGAGATCATCGGCTCCCCACCGCGTCCGGGCACCAGGGTGAAGTTGGTGGAGATGACCCAGCCGCCGCGTGAGCGCAGCAGATCGGCCAGCGGCTTCACCCGCTCCGGCAGTGCCAGGATCTCCGGCGCCGTCTGCCCGGCGCGGCCATAGGCTCCCTCGGGATGCAGGAAGTCGTTCTGCAGGTCGCAGACCAGAAGCGCGGTGCGCTCCATCGGAACCGCAGCGGGGCTCATCGGGCGCTCCTTTCCACGATGACGTTGCCGAAGCCGTCGACACGGGCACTGAGGTCGGGATCGATGACGGTGGTGGCGTCCGGCTGCTCCAGGATCGCCGGCCCCTGGATCACGGCGCCGACCGGCAACACCAGCCGGTTGTAGACGGCCGTCTCGTGCCAGGCCCCATCGAACCACACCGGCCGCGACCCGGCATAGGCGCCCTCCACCGTCGTCCCGGCCGCCGGAGCCAGGGCGGAGAGATCGAAATGCGGGCGGCGGCCGATGGCGGCGGTGCGCAGATTGACGATCTTGGCGCCCACCCCCGGCAGCAGCCGGCTGAAGGAGGCTTGGTAGGCACGCTCGAAGGCGGCACGGATGGTCGCCTCGTCGATCCCCGTGCTACCGTTCTCGACCGACACCGGCAGCGGCACGGCGACCGTGTGGGTCTGGCCGATGTAGTGCATGTCGAGTTCGAAGACGAGGTCGATGCGCTCGACGCTGAGCCCGGCGGACTCCACAACGGCGCGGGCGGCCGTGGCCTCCTCCACCATGCGGCGGTCGAGCGATCCGGCGTCGATGCCGGCCAGCGGCAGATTGACCGTCTGCACCTGATCGTGGCGGATGTCGGCGATGACGCAGCCGAGCGCCGAGGTCACGCCGGGAAAGCGCGGCACCAACGCCGCCTTCAGCCCGACCTCCTTGATCAGCGCGCCGACATGCAGTGCACCGCCGCCGCCGAAGGGCACCGCGGCGAACTTGGCCGGATCATGGCCGCGCTCGATGGAGACGAGGCGGATGGCGCCGGCCATCTTGCTGTTGGCAATGCGCACCACCGCCTCCGCCGCCGCCATGACGTCGAGGCCCAGCGGCTCGGCGACATGCTTGGCGATGGCGATGCGGGCGGCCTCGACGTCCAGCCGCGCCAGCTTGCCGCCGATTGGACGCTCGGCATTGATGCGGCCGAGCAGCACGTTGGCGTCGGTCAGGGTCGGGCGGGTGTTGCCCTGGCCGTAGCAGACCGGTCCCGGCCGCGAGCCGGCGCTCTCCGGCCCGACCTGCAGCATGCCGCCGGGATCGACCCCGGCGATGGAGCCGCCGCCGGCGCCGATGGTGGTGATCTCGATCATCGGGGTGCGGACGACCAGACCGAAATCGATGGTGGTCTGGGCGGCCAGCATGGTCTGCCCCTCCACCACCAGCGACACGTCGAAGCTGGTGCCGCCGAGGTCGCCGGTGATGACGTTGGGGAAGCCCGCCGCCTTGGAGATCGCCGCCGCGGCGATGACGCCGGCCGCCGGCCCCGACAGGGCGGTGCGCACCGGCAGCCGCCTTGCGGTGTCGGTGGACATCACGCCGCCGTTCGACTGCACGATGTGGAAACGTCCGCCGAACCCCTCCCCCGCCAGCGCATTGTCGAGCTTGGCGAGATAGCTGCCGACCACCGGCTGGAGATAGGCGTTCAGCGCCGTGGTGGAGGTGCGCTCGAACTCGCGGATTTCCGGCAGGATGCGCGACGAACATTCGAGGTTGGCGTTCGACCAGACCTCGCGCGCCGCCTCCAGCGCCGCCAGCTCGTTGGCCGGGTTGGCATAGGCGTTGATGAAGACGATGGCGAGCGCCTCCGCCCCCTGGTCGGCCAGCCGGCGGGCGGCGGCGCGGACCTCCTCCGGGTCAATGGCTGTGCGGATCGTGCCGTCCGCCAGCGTGCGCTCCGCCACCTCCAGCCGCATGTCGCGGTCGACCACGGGGACGAAATCGCCCCACAGGCCCCAGGTGTGGCGGCGGTCGCGGCGGCGCATTTCAAGCACGTCGCGGAAGCCGGCGGTGGTGATCAGGCCGACCTTGGCGCCCTTGCGCTCCAGCAGCGCGTTGGTGCCGACGGTGGTGCCGTGGACGATGGAGCCCAGGTCCGCGACCGGGCCGAAGCTCTGCAGGCCGGCCAGGAAGCCGACCGCCTCGTCGCCACGGTTGGACGGGACCTTGGCGGTACGGAAGCTGCCGCGCGCCTCGTCGTAATGGAACAGGTCGGTGAAGGTGCCGCCGACATCGACGCCGACGATTGCACCCTTGGAAATGCCGTTGCTCATGGTCTTGATTCCGGGTTCGTCAGGCGGCGGGGGATTCGCGCAGTGTGGCGGTGGCGGCGATGTCGAGCCCGCCGTCGTCGGTCAGCGCCACGCCATAGGCGCTGCGCGCCGCCTCAATGCCGAGATAGCCGAGCCGCACGTCGCGGGCGACGGCCTCCGCATCGCGCCGCTTCGGATCGCCCCAGCCGCCGCCGCCCGGCGTCTCCAGCCGCACGCGCTGGCCGTCGCGGATCTTCACGTCGGTGACCTTGGAGGCGAGCGGCGGCGACTTCTCGCCATCGTCGCTCTGCCAGGTGAAGCGGTTCAGCGCCGCAGGATTGCCGCCGGCCACGCCGAAGGGCGCGAAGACGCCGCGCTCACCCAGCAGGAAGACGTCGGCATCGGTCAGCGCCTCGATCTCATAGACCGCGCCCAACCCGCCGCGATGCAGGCCGGCGCCTGCGGAGTCCGGGCGCAGCGCCCATTGGGTGAACATGACCGGATAGGCCGCTTCCAGGATTTCCACCGGCGGGATGGTGGCGGTGGAGATCGGGTTGTTGGCGTGGTTCAGCCCATCCGTCTCCGGATTGCCGCCCAGCCCGCCGCCGAAGAAGGAGAACATGACCCAGCGCGAGCCGTCCTTGCGGTGGCCGGCGAGCGACAGCGCGTTGATGGTGCCGAAGGGAGCGGCGGTTGCGCGGGCCGGATCGGCGAGCGCCAGCGCGCCGAACACCACGCCGATAACGCGCAGGATCGTCTCGGTGTATCCGCCGACCGGTTTCGGCGGCTTCACCGCCAGCAGGGTGCTTTCCGGGATGACGAAGGTGATCGGGTTGAGGCAGCCGGCATTGGCCGGGACGTCGGTGAAGACATGCTTCAGCGCGACGTAGCAGCAGGCGACCGCGGTCGAATAGGCGATGTTCAGCGGCCCGGCGCAGGGAGCCGACGAGCGGGAGAAGTCCAACGTCATCCGGTCACCTGCAATCGTCAGGTCCAGCGCGATGCGCAGCCGGTCCGCCGTGATGCCGTCGTTGTCGAGATAGTCCTCGAAGCTGTAGGTGCCGTCAGGCAGCTTCGACAGGGCGCTGCGCATCAGCGCGTCGGCCCGCGCGGTGAAGGCGTCGAAGGCGGCGGCGACCGTCTCCTCGCCATGCTCATCCAGCAGTTCGGTCAGGCGGCGCACACCCAGATCCAGCGCGTTCAGCTGCCCGTTCAGGTCGCCGTAGTTCGACACCGGCACACGCGAATTGGCGGCGAGGATCGCCAGCAGGTCGTGGTTCATCACGCCGGCCTTGACCAGCTTGACCGGCGGGATGCGCACGCCCTCCTGGAAGCTGTCGGTGGCGCGGGCGTTGAAGTTGCCCGGCACGTTGCCGCCGATGTCGAGCCAGTGCCCGACCGACGCCATCCAGCAGAACAGCCGGCCATGGCGGAAGATCGGCCGCACCAGACGGAAGTCGTTCAGGTGGGTGCCGCCGTCATAGGGGTCGTTGAACAGGAAGATGTCGTCGGGATGCAGGTCGCCTTCGCGCGCCACCTTGTCGATCACCGCCTTGACCGCGAAGGCCATGGCGCCGACGAAGATCGGCAGGCCGTTGGTGCCCTGCACCAGCGTGGCGCCGGTCTCGGCATGATACAGGCCGTGGCAGGCGTCGCGCGCCTCGGCGATGATCGGATTGAAGGCGGAACGGTAGAGCGTCGCGTCCATCTCGTCGGCGATCTGCTCCAGCCGGCCCTTCAGGACGGCGAGCGTGACGGGGTCGATGGTGGCGGTCTTCATGGTCATGCTGCGTCCTCCCGCTTGGCGGGTGTGAAGTCCTTGTAGGTTTCGCCGAGCGCCAGCATTTCCGGCGTGCCGATCAGCTCGTTCAGCGCGTTGAAATCGAACATGCGGTCGCGGAAGGGCTGGGTGGTGCCGTGCTGCGCCAGCGACCCGTAATAGTCCTGCGCCTGCCGGGCGAGCGCCCGCACGATGCCGCCGGGGAAGATCACCAGCCGATAGCCCAGTTCACCCAACTCCGACGCGGAGCTGATCGGCGTCTGCCCGCCCTCCACCATGTTCGCCAGCAGCGGGCGGATGCCGCCCAGGTCGGTGGCGATGGCGGACAGCTGCTCCCGGCTTTTCGGTGCCTCGACGAACAGCACGTCGGCACCGGCCTCGACATAGAGGCGGGCGCGGTCCAGCGCCGCCGGGACGCCTTCCACCGCCACCGCATCGGTGCGGGCGACGATCAGGGTGTCTTCGCTGATGCGGGCATCGACCGCCGCCTTGATCTTGCCGGCCATTTCGCCGGCCGGGATCACCGCCTTGTCGGTCAGGTGGCCGCAACGCTTGGGGAAGCTCTGGTCCTCAAGCTGCAACGCCGTGGCGCCGGCCCGTTCGAACATGCGCACGGTGCGCTGGACGTTCAGCGCGTTACCGTATCCGGTATCGGCATCGACGATCAGCGGCGTCGGCACCCGGTCGCGCACCAGGGCGATGGTATCGGCCACCTCGCTGACCGAGACCAGCCCGATGTCGGGCCGGCCAAGCCGGGTGTAGGCGATGGCGGCACCGGACAGATACAGCGCCTCGAACCCGGCTGCGGTTGCCATCGAAGCGGTGAAGGCGTCATAGACTCCGGGCGCCAGGACGACCCGGTCCTGGGCCAGTCGGTCCCGGAAACTGATGCTGGGGACGGTCATGTCAAGCGCTCCCCCCGGCGGCGAAACGCGAAGCCGTCGCGCACCACCGGGTCAGGGTTGGAAGATGTCGGGGGAGGGCCGGAGCGGGCATCGCTCACAGTCCCAGATAGGTGCGTTTCAATTCGGGGTCGCGCGCGATTTCGTCGGACGGTCCCGACAGCGCGAAGACGCCGTTTTCGAGGATGTAGGCCCGGCGGGCGACCTCCAGCGACTGGACGACGTTCTGCTCGACCAACAGGATCGCCAGCCCGTCGCCATTCAGCTTGCGGATCAGCCCGAACATCTCCTCCACCACCAGGGGCGAGAGGCCGAGCGAGGGTTCGTCGAGGATCAGCAGGCGCGGTTCCGCCATCATGCCGCGGCCGATTGCCAGCATCTGCTGCTCGCCGCCCGACAGGGTGCCGGCGAACTGTGTTTCGCGCTCCTTCAGGCGGGGGAATGTCGCGAAGATGCGCTCCAGGTTCCGCGCCCGGTTCGGCTTGCCCCGGCGGTAGCTGCCGAGTTCCAGATTCTCGCGGATCGACAGGTTGGGGAAGATCTTGCGGCCTTCCGGCACCTGGATCAGCCCCTCCTCGACGATGCGCGCGGCGGACTTGCCGTCGATGCGCTTGCCGCCGAAATGGATCTCGCCCGTCCAGGGCGGCAGAACGCCCGACAGCACCTTGTTCAGCGTCGTCTTGCCGACGCCGTTGGAGCCCAGCACCGTGACGATCTCGCCGGCATGCACCGCCATGTCGATGCCGCGCAGCACCTCGGTGGCGCCATAGCCGGTCTTCAGCCCACGGATTTCCAGAAGCTGCTCAGCCATGGGCCGCCCCCTCTGCCTTCAACCGGGCGGCGGCGCCGTGGCCGAGATAGGCCTCGATCACCCGGGTGTCGGCGCAGACGACGGCGGGCGGCCCCTCGGCGATCATGCGGCCCTGTGCCAGCACATAGACGCGCTCGCACAGGTTCATCACCGCCTGCATGACGTGTTCGATCATCAGGATCGTCACCCCTTCGTCGCAGATGCCCCGGATCACCGGGATGATGTCGCGGATCTCCGACGGGTTCAGCCCGGCCAGCACCTCGTCCAGCAGCAGCAGCTTCGGCTCGGTGGCGAGCGCGCGGGCCAGCTCCAGCCGCTTGCGCCCGGCAACCGTCAACCCGCCGGCAGGCCGATCCAGCTCGGAACCCAAGCCCACCCGGCGCGCCACCTCGCGTGCCTTGGCGGTGGCGTCGGCCCGTTTGGCGTGGCGCAGATAGGCGCCGACCGCGATGTTCTCGCACACCGTCAACCCGGCGAAGGGCTGGACGATCTGGAAGGTCCGGCCGATACCGCGCTCGGCCCGGCGATGCGGTTCCTCCGCCGTGATGTCGGCGCCCTCGAAGCGGATGCGTCCGTCGGTCGGAGCGATGAAGCCGGAGATCATTGAGAACAGTGTGGTCTTGCCGGCGCCGTTCGGGCCGATCAGCCCGATGATTCCGCCGGGCTGCAGCGACAGCGTCGCGTTGTCCACCGCCATCAGCCCGCCGAAACGCTTGGAAACGCTCTCAACGGCCAGCATGGGAAACCTCCTTGGGTCCGCGCGCCATCATCCCCCGGCCACGGTCGCGCATCCGCTCCAGCAGTCCCAGGATGCCGCCGCGGGCAAAGGCCACGGCCAGCACCAGCACGCCGCCGAAGACGATCAGGTCGATGCCGGGAATGCGGCCGGCGAACTGCTTGGCGACCTCGCCCAGACCGTGCAGGGTCAGCGCGCCCACCACCGGGCCGAAGACGGTGCCGACGCCGCCGATGATCGGGGCCAGCAGAAGCTCCACCGAAATCCAGCTGCCATAGGCGATGTTGGCGTCGATGTAGAGGAAGTATTGGGCATAGAGGCAGCCGGACAGCGCCGTCACCGCGCCGGACAGGGCGATGGCGCGCAGCTTCACCTTCAGGGAGTCGACGCCCAACGCCTTGGCGGCATCCTCGTTCTCGCGCACCGCCACAAGTTGCGCACCGAAGCGCGACCGCTGGATCCAGCGCGTCAGCAGCAGCACCGCGGCAACGAAGGCCAGCACCAGCCAATAGAAGACGGCGCGGTCGTCGAATTGCAGATTGACCGCACGGACGTCCAGCTTGATGAGCAGGCCGGCGGCCCCGCCGGTGAAGGACGCGGCGTTGGCGAGGATGCGGAACACCTCGGCGAAGGCCAGCGTCACCAGCGCGAAGTAGGAGCCGCGCAGGCCCGACCGGAAGCTGAGGAAGCCGATAACCCAGCCGACCACACCGCCGGCAACCGTCGCCAGCACCAGCCCGGCCCAGGCATTGATTCCGTAGCGCAGTTGCAGGATCGCCGTCACATAGGCGCCGGTGCCGAAGAAGGCGGCATGGCCGAAACTGAACTGGCCGCCGAAGCCGCCCAGGATATTCCAGCCCTGCGCGCCCAGCGACACGATCAGCATGAAGACCAGGAAGTTCAACACCGGGCTGGAGGTCACCACCAGCGGCAGCAACGCCGCCAGGATGGCGAGGACGGCGATCGGGATCAGGTCGCGCGCGGTCATGCCTTGGCTCCGAACAGGCCGGTCGGCCGCACCAGCAGCACGGCGATGAAGATCAGGAAGATGCCGATCTGGCCCAGGCTGTCGCCCAGGAACAGGCCGCACAGGCTTTCCACCACGCCGATGAACAGGCCACCCAGCAGCGCGCCGGGGATCGATCCCATGCCGCCCAGCACAACCACCGTGAAGGCCACCAGCACAAAGGCGCCGCCGATGCGCGGGTTGACGTAGAAGGTCGGCATCAGCAGCCCCGCCGCCACGGCAAGACAGGCACAACCAAGCCCGAAGGTGACGGCATAGACATGCGGCACATCGATGCCGACCAGATTGGCGCCCAGCTTCTCCTTGGCGACGGCACGGATCGCCTTGCCGGTGTCGGTGCGGTTCAGCACCAGCCACAGCAGCCCCGTCACCACCACCGCCACCCCCAGCCCGATCAGGCGCGGGTAGCTGAGCAGCAGCGGCCCCAGCGCCACCACCTGGAAGGAATAATCGGTGTCGAGCGTGCGGGTGTCGGACTGGAACAGCGCCAGCAGCACATTCTCCAGCACGATGGACAGGCCCAGCGTGACCAGCAGGATGTTGCCGTCGTCGCCATGGCTGGCCGGCCCGATGACGAAGCGCTGCAGGCCGTAGCCGAGCGCGAACATCAGCGGCACCAGCGGCAGGATTGCCAGATAGGGGTCCATCCCCAACACCGCCCAGGCGATCCAGACCGCGAACATCGCGCAGGTCAACAGCGCGCCATGGGCGAAGTTGATGATGTGGAGCACGCCGTAGATCAGCGTCAGGCCAAGCGCGATCAGGGCATAGACCGCGCCGGTCATCAGACCGTTCAGCGACGCTTCCAGAATGATCTGAGGTGAATACATGGCAGCCCGCGCATGAGGGGAATGGTCCCCTCACCCGCTCCGCGATGTGCCGGTTTGCGGCGTCGCGGGCGGGTGGGGGGAATGCGGAGATGCGACGGCGAAAAATGGATCAGGCCGCCGGGAAGTTGGCCTTCGCCTCGGCGAATGCCTCCGGATAGATCACCTTGATGTCCTCACCCTGGATCTGGGTGTTGATCGGGGTGGCGCCCTGGTTCTGGCCGTTGACGAACTGCGTCGGGCCATAGGGCATGATGTGGCCGGCGAAGGTGGAGGCGTTCAGCGCCTCGATGATCTTCTTGCGGTCGGTGGAGCCGGCCCGCTCGATGGCGTCGGTCAGAAGCAGCACGTTCGAATAGTTCAGCGAGACATTGTAGGCGAAAGACTTTCCCTGCCCTTCCACCGTCTTGCGCAGGGCCAGCGCCTTCGGGTTCTTCGGATCGTGCCAGTGGTTGCAGTCGATGACGTTCTGGGCGGCCTGCGGGAATTCCTTGACGAAGCGGCCGTTCGACGCCGCCCCGCCCAGGATCGCGTAGACGCCCTTCAGCTTGATGCGCTGCTGCTGCATGGTGCGGGCGAGCAGCACGAACTCGCCATAGTAGTTGGACGGAATGACCAGATCGGGGTTCAGCGAGCGGATGCGCAGCGCCACGTTGGACATGTCGCGCGCCGGCGTCGGATGGGCGATGGTCTCCAGAACCTCGAAGCCGCGCTTCGGCAACTCTGCCTGCAGCAGCTTGGCGAGGCCGGAGCCGAACAGCCCGTCCTCATGCACCAGCACCACGGTCTTGGCCGGCTTGCCCGCCTTGTCGTTGATGGCGGTCAGATTGTCGAGCGCGACCTGCGTGACCTTGCCGAAGCCGGGGCTGAAACGGAAGGTGTTGGTCAGGCCGCGCGACATGATCTGGTCGGATACGCCGACATCGACCAGATAGGGCAGGTCGTAGCGCGCCGCCGCCTGCGAGGCGGCAAGGCAGATCGGGCTGGCGAAGCCGCCGACGATGGCGCAGACGCCGTCGGCCTGCATGCGCTCCACCTCCTGCGTGCCGGCTTCGGGCATGGACCGGGCATCGCCGAACACCATCTCCAGCTTGGCGCCGCCCAGCGACTTGATGCCGCCGGCCGCGTTGATCTCGTTGATGGCGATTTCCGCGCCCAGCCGGCCGAGGTCGCCGTCATGGGCGAGCGCACCGGTCACCGGCTGGAGGATGCCGACCTTCACCGCCGAAGTCTGCGCCCGCAGGATCGACGGAGCGGCCACCGGCACGGTGACGAAAGCGGCTGCCGCGGCGCCGGCCTTCAGCACCGTGCGGCGGGAGATCCCGGAGATCGCGGAGTCCTGAACCGAACGTCCCATAACGCTCAACTCCTCTGTTTGATTGCCCGCGTGCTGCGGGTGGGCTTTTCACCCGGTTTGCTTTTGTCGGTTTTGCTTTTTTCGGTCTTGCCTTTATCGGTCCGCGGCCAGCCCAGGGCAGGGCTCCAGCGCCGTTCGCCGTCGCCGCCGGTGCGCACCAAATCCATGTGGAAGCTGTAGCGGTCGGGCCGGTACAGCGCGTGCAGATGCTCGACGCCGCGGCCCGACGGCTCGTAGACGATACGGGTCAGGGTCAGCAGCGGCGATCCGATCTCCAGATCCAGTGCCGCCGCCGCTTCGGGGCCGGCAAGCGTCGCGTTGATCGCCTGGGTGGCGCGCTCCGTCGACACGCCCGACCGTTCGATCAGTTCCAGCAGCGGACGCGCCGCCAGTTCCGCCTCCGAATAGGTCAGGCCGATCCATTCCGGCACATGGGTGGTCAGGTAGGAAAACGGCTCCCCGTCGATCAGGCGCACGCGCACCGACCGTTGGACCCGTTCGCCGGGTTTCAGCCCCAGGCTCTCCGCAATGGATTCAGGAGGAATGCCGTAACCGAAGGACAGCAGCTTCACGTCCGTGCTGCGGCCCATGTCGATCAGGTGCGACAGCACGTTCGACAGATCGGCGACGATGGGACGGACGGCGCGCGTGTCGTGGACGAAGGTGCCGGAGCCGGCCTTGCGCTGCACTAGCCCTTCCTTTTCCAGAAGGTCGAGCGCACGGCGCACGGTGACCCGCGACACCGCATGTTCGGCCGCCAGCGTCGGTTCGCCCGGCAGGCGTCCGCCCGGCGGCAGTTCGCCGGCGACGATACGGTCACGCAGCAGCAGATAGATCCTGCGCGCCTTCAGGGGTTCGACCGCCGACTTCACAGCACTCCGCCTCCCCTTCACCGGAAACCGTTGGCTGTCTATTCACCAGACAGGAACCTGTATGATGGATAATACAGCTTTGGTCAACAGCGATGTTGGGAGCGCCAACGGTTGCGAGCCGCACCCGGGCCTTTTCAGCGGGAACGGGCGCGGCCCGGACGGAGGGCAACGACGGATGCGCCATCGCCGCCCGATGCGGCAGCGACGGCTTTCATTTCTCCGGCGACGTCATCCGCGGCGGCGTCGGGGGTCAGGGTCAAATAGCGCACGCAGCTGACCCGCAGGAAGGAGGCGAGGTTCTGGACGCTGCCGTGAACCTCCACGACCTCGTCATAGAGGGTGACGATCAGGCGGTTGGTGGTGGTTCCCTGTTCGGCGGCGATGCCGGCCAGGACGTTCCAGAACAGGTTCTCCAGCCGGATGCTGGTCACCATCCCATGGATGCGGACCGACCGGGACCGGGCCTCGTACAGGATCGGGTCGGTGTTGACAAAGATCTGGCACATGCGCCGACACTCCTCCAACGATGGACCTGTTCCTCATCGAAGCCGGCTCATCCCCTGCGAACCGCGCCCCGCTGGATGCCGTGCTGGCTCATCTTGCGATACAGGGTGCTGCGTGAAATCCCCAGGACCGCCGCCGCATCCGACAGGTTGCCGCCCGTGGCGGCGATCACATCCTCGATCGTCCGCTGCTCGGTGACCGTCAGCGACATAGGCACCGGGCTTGCCGGCCCCGCAACCGCCGGATAGGGCGAGGGCCACCCGCCGGTCTCCAGACAGCCGCAGGTGTCGCGCAGTTCGTCCGGCAGATCATGAACATCGACGGTTCCACCGGTGGACAGCAGGATCGCACGCTCCACCACATTGCGCAGTTCCCGCACATTGCCCGGCCAGTCGTGGCCCTGCAGCAGATCCAACGCATCGGCGGTGAAACGGACGGGCGCGCGGCCATGCCGCTCCGCCAGCACGCCGTTGAAGTGGGAGATCAGGCGCGGAACATCGCCATGGCGCTCGCGCAAGGGCGGCACCCGCAGGGCCGTCACGGCAAGGCGGTGGTACAAGTCGCGGCGG
Organism: Azospirillum sp. B2RO_4; assembly: GCF_051124815.1. Lineage (NCBI taxonomy): Bacteria > Pseudomonadati > Pseudomonadota > Alphaproteobacteria > Rhodospirillales > Azospirillaceae > Azospirillum > Azospirillum sp. B2RO_4. Next base: position 620,309 of record NZ_CP118488.1, read on the forward strand.
AACCGGCCGGCGGCGACCTCCTGCCGCAGGTTCCGGTTGGTCATGGCGAGCAGCCGCACCGACACCCGGCGTGGGACGTTGTCGCCGATGCGATACAGCACCCCCTCCTCCAGCACCCGCAGCAGATAGGGCTGAAGATCGAGCGGCAGCTCGCCGATCTCGTCCAGGCACAGCGTGCCGCCGTCCGCCAGTTCGAACCGGCCGATCCGCCCCTCCGCCGCAGCGCCGGTGAAGGCGCCGCGCACATAGCCGAACAGCTCGCTGCCCAGCATCTCGCGCGACACCGCACCGCAATTGAACGGCACGAAGGGGCCGCCGGCCACCGCGCTGTGACCGTGGACGGCGCGCGCGAACAGCTCCTTGCCGACCCCGGTCTCGCCCTCGATCAGGATGGGGACCGGCAGCGGCGCCAGACGCTCCCCCTGCCCGATCACGGCACGCAGGCTGTCGCTCGCCCCGACGATGTCCGCGAAGCGGCAGCGGCTGTGGTCGGACTCGTCCGGCACCGCCCGGCGCCCGGCGGAGGGGCGGGACGACGCCGAACCGGGAATGACCAGCAGCGTCCCCCGCCGCTCGCCGTCCAGCATCAGCGGACGGACCCAGTCGGACGGGACCGGCAGCCGGCCGCCGGCGCCGCCGTCCAATCCGACAAGAGGCAGCTTCGTCCCCCGGTTCAGCGGCGGCAGCTCCGATCCGAGGCTCGCCTTCAGCAGATGCGCCGCCTTGCGGCTGGCGAAGAGAAGACGCCCACGCACATCCAGTGCGATCAACCCCTCCCCGGCGTATTTCTGGCTGTCTTCCAGGCAGGCTTCCAGAAGCCGCACATGCTCCGCCTCCGTCTGGCGTGCGAGGTTCCATTCCACCTGCCGGGCGGCAACCACGGCCAGTGCCAGCGCCTGCCCGCTGAAGCTCTGTTTCAGGCCGGAGATGTCGAGCAGCCCGACGACCGATCCGTCGACCGGGTCATGGATCGGCGCGCCGGCGCAGCTCCACCCCTTGATGCCGGCGCAGTAATGCTCCGCCGACTGGACCAGCACCGGCTGCTTGGAGGCGAGCGCCGTACCGATGCCGTTGGTGCCGGCGCAGGTCTCGCCCCACTGGCCGCCGCAGGCAAGGCTGATGTCGCGGGCCGCATTCATCGTCGCGCGGTCGCCGGCGGCCTCCAGCACCACGCCGTTGGCATCGGTGATCAGCATCACCGTCCGCGTTCCGGCCAGCAGGTTCGCCGCCTCCGCCAGGGTCGTGGCGGCGGCCTGAAGGAGATCGCGGTTGTCGCGACGCAGAGCCTCGACAAGGTCGCTGCCGACCACAGGCGCCGCATCCGCCCGCGCATCGACCAGGAAGCTCTGGCAGCGTGCCCAGGATCGGATGACCACGTCGCGGACCGGCAGATTTTCCCGCCGGGACCCGGAGACGAAATCCTCCCACGCCTTCATCGTCGCCGTTTCGCCGTCCACCAGCGCATGGAACGCCGGACCGGACGAAGCAACGGCCAGACGGCCGATACCGACCTGCTCATTGGCCAACACAGTCCCCTCCCTGCTTCCCGGCGTCTTTCGCGGTTTTCCCGTGGCGCCGATTGTCCTTGAACGGGGGTGCGGAGACTCGCCCCGAAATGCTCCGCATCCACGATTGTTTGTATAAGAAATCATAAGCCGGACTGAAGCGGGAGCGGTAGTAGCGGAATACTCTATGGCCTTTTTCCTGTGTTTTTCCCCGAAGGTGGAGGTGAACCGTCACGGCAAGGCACGGTCAACTGCGCCCATACCGCTCCATTCCGCCGCCGCGGGCCGGGCCGGCGGTGGGATCGACGTCGTCGGGGATGTCGGCGACGAGGGTGTGGGTGGTCAGGATCAGCTTGGCGACCGACACCGCGTTCAGCAATGCCAGCGTGGTGACCTTGACCGGATCGATGATCCCGGCGGCGAACAGATCGCCGAACCGGCCGGTGCGGGCGTCGAAGCCGGCCCCTTCGGGAAGCTCGGCGATCCGGGCGGCGACGCCGGACCCATCCAGCCCGCCATTCTCGGCGATGCAGATCAGGGGCTGCAGCATCGCCCGCTGCACCAGCTTCACGCCGGCACGCTCGCCCTCCCCCACATCCTCGGCCAGCCGGTCGAGCAGCGGTGCGACACGGGCCAGCGCAGTGCCGCCGCCGGGCACCACGCCCTCCGCCAAAGCCGCGCGGGCGGCGGCGAGCGAATCCTCCAGAAGCTGGGCGGTGCGTTTCTGTTCCACCGGCGTGGCGCCGCCGACCTCGATCAGCGCGGTGCCGTGCGTCAGCTTCGCCAGCCGCTGGGACAGCTTGTCCCGCTCGATATTGGGCGGCGCCTCCTCCCACTGGCGCTGCACCAGGGCGCGGCGGGCGGCCAGCGCGTCCGGATCGCCATGGCCGCGCAGGAGGGTGGTGCGGCCGGCGGACACCTCGATGCGGTCGGCGCTCCCCAAATCCTCCGCCGTAACGCTGTCGAGGCGTCCGCCGAGGTCGCGGGCGATCACACGCCCGCCGGTCAGGATCGCCATGTCCTCCATCATCGCCTGACGCCAATGGCCGAATTCCGGCGGATTGATCGCCACCGCGGTGGCGCGACCGTCACGGCGCAGCGCCATCAGCGCCGCCACCACCTCCGGCGCCACGCTGTCGGCGACGACCAACAGGGGACGCTTGTCGCCAAGGCGGTCGATCAGACGCAGGAGCGGTTCCGGATCGACGATTTTGTGGTCGGTCATCAGGATGCGGGGCCGCTCCAGCACCGCGGTCTGGCCGGTCGGCTCGGTCGCCATATGATGGGACAGGAAGCCGCGGTCCAGCACCATGCCCTCCAGCACATGCAGCGCGGTCGGTGCGCCCGGCTGGCCGTATTCGATGTCGATCACGCCCTCCGGCCCCACCCGGCGCAGGGCATCCGCCACCAGCCGGCCCAGCACCGGATCGGTCGCCGCGACCGTCGCCACCTGCTCCAGCTGCGCATCGCGCTCCAGCGGCCGGGCCATGCCGCGGAGGTGGTCGACGACAAAGCCGCAGGCGCGCTCCATCCCCTCGACCAGTTCGACCGAACCATGGCCATCGGCGAGCACGGCGACGCCGTCCTGGATCAACGCGTCGGCCAGCACGGTGGCGGTGGTGGTGCCGTCGCCGGCCACGTCGTTGGTCTGTTTCGACACCTCGCGCACCACCTGGGCGCCCATATTCTCGAAGCGGCAGGGCAGCTCGATCTCGGCGGCGATGCTGACGCCGTCGCGGGAGATCATCGGCGTGCCGATGGGGCGGTCGATGATCGCGTTCGTCCCCTTCGGCCCCAGCGTGCCGCGCACCGCCAGCGCCAGCTTGCCCACCCCACGGGCAAGCGCGGCCCGCGCCTCGGCACGGTGCAGCATCATCTTCGGCATGGCGTCTGTCCCTCCCATTTTTAATTTTGCGGATTTGAAAAGGATCCCCTCTCCCCCCCGCTCACGCGCAAACTTCGTTTGCGCTGACGCGACAGGCGGACCTTTGGTCCGCCGAAAGCGGGGAGAGGGTTAGGGTGAGGGGGGAACACGGCGTGGATTCTCGGGATAGCCACGCAATGCATCCCCCTCACCCCGACCCTCTCCCCAGGGGGGAGAGGGAGATCTCACGCATCACTCGTAGGCCAGCGCGTCATCCATGTTGCCGAAGAGGACGACCGTGTCCTCATCGATCATGACCATGCGGCCATAGTGGGTGGAGGTGGAGATCTCGAAGATGTGCGGGGTCATCTCGCGGCCGAGAGCCTCACCGATCTCGCTCATCTTGAACTCGATCTTGCCCTCGCCGTCGATGCGGATCATCGCCGGCAGATAGGTGACGGTGATGCCGGGCTTGCTCTCCATCACCTCGGCGATGCAGCGCGCCTCGACGCTGTCGTTCATCGTCACGCCGCACTGGTGGGAGATGGTGCCGTCCTGGGTGATGTCCTTCAGCGGCTTGAAAAGCTGCTGCACGGTGGTGACGCTCATGGTTTTCGTCCTCTTGTGGCGGAGGTGCGGGAAGGATCACTCGGCCGCGGCGTCGGTGATGGCCGCAGCGGCGGCCGGCTGCCCGACCTCGACCGGCGGCAGGGCCGGCAGGTCGGTGTCGATGCCGATCTCGCGCCCGATGGCGGCGACGCGGCCTCTCGCCCGCTCGAAGGCGTCGGCGAAGCTCGCCGCCTTCACCCTGGGCAGCGACCACAGCGGCTGAAGCTGCAACGCCGCCTTCACCGCCAGCCCGCCGTGATGGGCGAACCAGCTCTGCAGCATGGTCCGGTTGTCCTCGCCATGCGCCGGGTCACGCAGCAGCAGGGCGAACAGCTCCACCGCGTTGGCGAGGTTCCGTTCATAATCGGCTTCCGCCGCCGAGATGACCGACGGGGTGGAGAAGTCGTTCTGCGCCGCGGCCACCTGCATGACGAAGCCGCTGCGGAACAGCTCGCCGACCAGCGGTTCGAAGACGAGGTTGACGGCGAAATACTGTTCAAGGAAGTCGGTTGCGGCGCGGATATGCTCCACCGCCTCGCGGCAGGGCTGCCAGATCGGGTCTTCCAGCCAGTGCGCCTTGCCGGCGTCGAGATCGAATGTCCCGATGTCGCTGCCGACCTCAGCCAGATAGAGCGTCAGATCCTGAGCGAAGCGCAGCTTGTAGGAGGCGTTGGTCAGGATGGCGTTGTTCACCATCTGGGTGTAGCCGTAGCGCTGCGCCCGCATCAGCGCGGTGCCCAGCCCATATTCGGCATGCTTGAAGGCACCGACATGGTTCTGCAGCACGGCGACCCAGGCCTTGTCGAAGCGCTGGGGCGCACCGGCGCGGCGCGCGTTCTCCACCACGTTCTGGATCATGCCGACGATGGTGGACTGGCGTTGGTAGTGGGTGCGTTCCCATTCCTGGTCGGGGGCGCGGAAGCCGTGCCAGTCCGTGCATTTCAGCGCGGTCCAGTCCTTGGAATATGTGGGCGTGCCGTCGCCGAAGGAGATGATCCAGTTCTGGAGCAGATAGCGTTCCGGATCGGGCTGGACGTCGACCGTCACGTCCTCGTAATGGGTCGCCTTGCGGCCCTTCGGCTCGAAGTAATTGTAACGGCGGCTGTCGGAACCGGGAAAGGCCTTGGCTCCGGCGGCGGCGGATTTGGTTTCGGTTTCCTGCATGGTCATCATCTTTCCTCCCGTATTTGCAAAATCCCGGTTCAGCGGGTGGCGGGGGTGAATTTGTCGAAATAGACGCGCGCGGAATCGACGCCGGCCATCTGCAGCACCGGCAGCACCGCGTCGATCATCGGCGGCGGCCCGCAGGAGAAGACGTCGGCCTCCTCCACGTCGCCCATGTCGGACAGGTGCCGGCGCAGCACCTCGTGGATGAAGCCGGTCTCGCCGGTCCAGCCGTCGCCCTCTTCCGCATGGGACAGGGCGGGGATGAAGGCGAAGTCCGGCAGGCTGCGGGCGAACTCCTCGAACTGATCGAGGTGGAACAGGTCCCTGCGGCTGCGGGCGCCGTAGAAGAAGCGCACCGGCCGCGTCTCGCCGCTGGTAGCCTGATCACGCAGGATCGACAGCAGCGGCGCCATGCCCGACCCGCCGCCGACCAGGATCATCGGCCCCTCCCGCCCCTCGCGGCGGAAGCAGGTGCCGTAGGGACCGCGGACGCTCACCCGGTCGCCGACCGACAGGCCGCCGTCCAGCTGGCGGGAAAAGGCGCCGTCCGGGTATTTCTTGATGATGAACTCCAGCCGGTTGCCGTCGGCCGGCGGATTGCCCATCGAGAAGGAGCGGGTCAGGCCGATGCCGGGCAGCGTGATGTCGGCATATTGCCCGGCCCAGAACTTCATCGGCTGGTCCAGCTCCAGCGCAATGGCGACGATGTCGTGGGTCAGCGGCTCCACCGCCGCCAGCCGCGCGTCGAAGTCCTTCACCGGGATGGAGCGGGACAGCAGATCCTCGTCGTAGTTCAGCAGTTCCACCGCCACGTCGCTGTAGGCCAGCGAGCGGCAGAGCAGGATGTGGTTGCTGTCGCGCTCCGGATCGGAGAGCGCGAAGGTGGAGTATTTCAGCATCTCCACGTCGCCGTCGATCAGCAGGCATTTGCAGGCGGAGCACTGCCCCTCCTTGCAGCCATGCATCAGCGAGACGCCTTGGCGGAAGGCCGCGTCGAGGATGGTTTCCCCCTCCGCGACCTCCATTTCGATGCCGACCGGCTCCAGCCGCACCGTGTGGACGGCCGGACTGTTGTGCAGCGCTTGTGCGGTCATGGTCTGTCGATCTCCGCGGTGATGTCCGCCTGTGAAGTCCGTTCCCGCCTTTTCGGTTGGGAAAGGCGACGGAATGCACACATCTCGGCATTGTGTAAGGAACTGAAATTGAACAACTTTCTTGGTCGTCATTCCCGCGAAGGCGGGAATCCAGCCGGCTCAGCGGCCCATCCGCGGAGTTTTCTGGATCCCCGCCTTCGCGGGGATGACGCAGAGTTCTCTTGATTCCAGAGGCTCAACCAAGGCTCGGAGATGCGTGCATCACGTGATCAGGAAACGGGGCGGGCCCGAGTGAATGGGCGGGGATCAGACCCGGCGGATCTTGAAGCCCTTGCGGTATTCCTCGACATGCGCCTGACGCTGTTGCGGCGTCATCTCGCGGAGGGCCAGAAGCGGGCTGCGGATGGTGTGGCCGCGCACATGGTCCAGCGTCCACATGTCCTTCTCCTCGAAGGACAGATGCGGCTGGGCGACCAGCGTCTTCCCGTCGGGGCGGACGAAGCCCATGTCCTGGATGGCGTCGGCGAGGTCCCAGCCGTCATAGACCTCCTCCCACTGGCGCCGGCCGGAGAAGCGGCCCATCGCGGGTGTCGGGCGGCCCTGGTATTCGGCGGCGAACGCCTCCTTGTGGGTCCAGCGGTCGACCTCGGAGGCGTAGGTGTAAAGCTCGCCATCCACCTCATCGACCTGGAAATCCTCGCGGATGACGCAGGGCACCAGGCTCGACCAGCAGCGGTGCGGATAGACGTAGCCGGTGTCGGCGAAAGTGATCGGCACGCTGCCGGGCTTGCTGAGCTTGGCGTAATTTTCCCACCAGATGCCGAATTCGTCGTACCAGCCCGGATACTTGCTCTCGAACCACTCGAAATCGCGTTCGGTCATCGCCTCGATGCGCCAGAAATTGGCCCACCAGCCGGCCGAGAAGAACTGCGCGATCTTGTGGACGTAGTTTTTCTTGACGATGCTGTCGAAGGCTTCGTGAACGTCGTCATGGTGGATCTTGATGCCGTACTTCTCCAGCGGCAGCAGGTAGGTGCGATAGTAATCCTCGAAGATCCAGCGGTGCCACAGCTCGGCGTAGGATTCCTTGTTCTTGTCGCGGTGCTTGGTGCCGTATTCGATGATCGTGCCGACGGCGGCGTCGACGATCATGTGGTTCTGCCAGAAGGAATAGCGGATGTCGCGTTCCAGCAGCAGGTGGTTGTCCGGCTCCTTCAGCACCGACATCAGCATGGAATGGCCGTTGCCGATGTGACGGGATTCGTCGCTCTGCACCGACAGGAAGACGGTGGGCAGGGCATAGTCGCCGTTGCGCGCCGCCTCCGACGGCATGGCGACGAACAGCGTGTTGGTAAAGGCGGTCTCCGCCACGACCTGCAGGTAGATGTTCGACGCGGTGATGGCGTCGCCGGTCAGGAAGGCCTCACCGAACTGCCGGCCGATGGTGGTGGCGTAGCATTTTCCGAACGCCTTCTCGGTGATGTCGAAGCCGGCCGGGTCGATGTAGTTCTCCATGTACCATTTCTTGAGGTTCATCTGGATCGTCGAGTGCCGGAACTCGTCGATCATCTGCATGGTGAAGCCGGTGCGCAGATCGTCGCCCGGCGCCAGCTGGCCCAGCGTCGCCATCGACCGCGCCGCCGAGATCTCCGGGAAGGGGATGATCGCCAGGAACAGCTTCATCCATTCGATCCATCGCGGCTCCACATTGCGGAACATGTCGCCGCGCAGCGCCGCGTCCAGCGCGCCATAGACGCGGTTGTCCTTCTCCTCCTGCATCGGGAAGTAGGAGCGCAGGACCTGCTTCATCGGGTCGCGCGGCGCCTTGGAGATCTTGTAGTCGGTCGGGAAGGCCATCGCCTCCTTGACGTAGGACGGCGTCCAGCCGAGATCGGCGACGCGGCGCGCGGCCTCGCTGATGCCGATGCCTTTCTGGCTGGTGATCTTGTTCAGCGTCAATCCATCCGGCATGTCGTCTCTCCCCATGATTTTGATGATGGTGTTCCGATGGTCGGGCTTATGGATCGGGCCTGAGGGATCGCGTCGGCCGCGCATGCCGGATGACGGGACACCGGCTGTCCCAAGGGCGGGATCGGCAATGGCGCGACGGTGACGGTGCGACGATGTGGTGCGCGGCCTCAGGCCGCCTGCGACCGCCGAACCGGGGCAGCCGCATCGCCAGCCCCATAAAGCAACCGGCGTGCCAGAAGCCCGAATCGCCGAGGATCGCCGATTTTAAAGAAGGTTTGAAGCACGCACTGTCTCAATACAGGACGATCTGTCGCGCCGCGGTGTCCCAAAATGAAACAGTCGGGACAGTCGGCATCGGGCAGATCTGGCAGAACCACTTGGAAATCGTATTCGGCAGCCAAGTCCCCATGACGGGCCTCCCGTCATCCCCGCGAAGGCGGGGATCCAGGAAACTCCTGTGGGAAATGGCTGAAACGGCTGGATTCCCGCCTTCGCGGGAATGACGGGCTTCCTTATGTAGGCTCCAATTTCCTGATGTGAGCACCCCGCCCTGGCCCAGTCCGGCGCGGCTTTCCACAGCGTGGCATGCCCCTTGCTCTACCCCATCGACGGCGCCGCTCCGGCTGGTCCGCACCCCGGCCAGCCCAAAATGCCGGCGCCCCGCTTCGGGAGGATTTTCAAACGATGAGGCATGCGATGCACGCGAGGATGTCGCCGCACCGCTGGGTGATGTTGCTGCTCCTTCTGTCCATACCCTTCTCGCCCTTCACGCGGAAATCCGCGGCGGCGGATGGCGAGACGCTGTTCCGGCAGCAATGCGGAACCTGTCATTCGGTGAAGAAGGACGACGGGCCGCGCGCCGGACCGCCGCTCTACGGCGTCATCGGCCGCAAGGCCGGCACGGCCAACGGCTTCGAGTATTCGGATGCGCTGCGTGGTGCGGGTTTCGCCTGGGACGCCGGCCATCTGGAACGCTGGCTGGCGAACTCCAACCAATTCATTCCCGGCAGCTACATGAACTACCGCCAGGACGATGACGCCATCCGCAAGGGCATCGTCCAGTTCCTGGAAAGCAAAACCAAGGGGTAACGCCGTCCCTCAACGATTTCGCGAGAAACATCATGGCAAAGATCATCCACATGATGGTGCGCGTCCTCGACGAACAGCGGTCGTTGGACTTCTACGCCAAGGCCTTCGGGCTCGAACCGGCCGAGCGGCTGGCGTTCGACGGCTTCACGCTGATCTACCTGCGCAACGCCGAAAACGACATGGAACTGGAACTGACGGTCAACCACGACCGCACCGCGCCCTACACTCACGGCGACGGCTACGGCCACATGGCGGTGGCGGTGGACGATCTGGACAGCGAACACGCCCGGCTGTCGGCCTTGGGGTTCCCGGTGACGCCGGTGAAGGAGTTCGCCCCCGGCGGCACCCTGCTGGCCCGCTTTTTCTTCATCACCGATCCGGACGGCTACAAGACCGAGGTCCTGCAACGCCACGGCCGCTACCGCTGAATCCGGACATCAAGAACAACCGAACCAAGGGAAGGAGACGTCGATCATGCGCGTTCTCGACAAACGGATACGGCTCAACCGGCGCAATTTTCTGAAGACCTCCGCCGCGTCGATGGCGGCGGCCGGCGCGGTTTCCGGCGGCATGGTGTCGATCACCGCGACACCGGCCTGGGCCGAGGCCCTGACCGCCGTCAAGCCCGACGCCGCCAGGACCTTGCTGGTGATGGTGCGCGACCTCTATCCGCACGACCGGCTGGGCGACGCCTATTACGAAAAGGCGGTGGCCTCGATGGACCAGGCGGCGGCCAAGGACGCCACCCTGGCTGGCCAGCTCAACGAAGGTGCGGTCGCCCTCGACGCCGCCGCGCGCAAGCTGCACGGCAAACCCTACGCCGACGTCAAGGCCGAGGCGGATCGCGTCTCGGTGCTGAAATCGATCGAGACCACGCCCTTCTTCGCCAAGGTCCGCGGCGACATGGTGGTCGCTCTCTACAACCAGCCGGAGGTGTGGGCGAAGCTCGGCTACGAAGGGGCGTCGGCCGAATATGGCGGCTACATCCACCGCGGCTTCGACGACATCGACTGGATCAAGGACGCCTGACGGCGAGGACGCCTGACGGCACCGGCGGCCGGCCTGAATGAACGCCCACTCAATACCCGAAAAATGGGGGAGGACCGAGACATGGTCGCGAAATTCGCAATGGACGACGACAGCGTCGTGGTGGTGATCGGATCTGGTGCCGGCGGCGGCACCCTGTCGAACGAGCTGGCCCAGAAGGGAATCAAGGTCGTCTGCCTGGAAGCTGGCAAGCGTCACGAAATCCAGGATTTCGTGAATGACGAATGGAAGAGCTTCTCGCAAATCTCCTGGCTGGACAAGCGCACCACGTCCGGCAGCTGGCGGGTGGCAAAGGACTTCCCCAACCTGCCGGCCTGGATCGTCAAGGCGGTCGGCGGCTCCACCATCCATTGGGCCGGCGCCTCGCTGCGCTTTCAGGAGCATGAGTTCAAGGCGCGCACGACCTATGGCGAGGTGGAAGGCGCCAACCTGCTCGACTGGCCGGTGACGCTGGCGGAGATGGAGCCCTATTACGACAAGGCCGAGTTCAAGATGGGAACGACCGGCACCAACGGCATCCCGCGCCTGCCCGGCAACAACAATTACAAGGTGCTGGCGGCCGGCGCCAAGAAGCTGGGCTATGCCGAGTTCCACACCGGCAACATGTCGATCAACAGCAAGCCGCGCGACGGCCGCGGCTCCTGCCAGCAGATCGGTTTCTGCTTCCAGGGCTGCAAGTCGGGTGCGAAATGGTCCACCCTCTACACCGAGATTCCCAAGGGCGAGGCCACCGGCAACCTCGAGGTCCGGCCCGACGCACAGGTGCTGAAGATCGAGCATGACGCGAAGGGCAAGGTCAACGCCGTGCTCTATGCCGACAGCACCGGCGCCATCCACCGGCAGAAGGCCCGCATCGTCGCAGTCGCCGGCAACTCGATCGAAAGCCCGCGCCTGCTGCTGAACTCGGCCTCGACGATGTTCCCCGACGGGCTGGCGAACTCGTCGGGTCAGGTCGGGCGCAACTACATGCGGCACATGACCGGCTCGGTCTATGCGATGTTCGACAAGCCGGTTCACATGTATCGCGGCACCACCATGGCCGGGATCATCCGCGACGAATCCCGCTTCGACCCGCGCCGCGGGTTCGTCGGCGGCTATGAGATGGAAACGCTGTCGCTGGGCGTGCCCTTCATGGCGGCCTTCCTCGACCCCGGTGCCTGGGGCCGCGATTTCAGCTCGGCGCTGGACGCCTACGACCACATCGCCGGCATGTGGCTGGTGGGGGAGGACATGCCCCGAGAGGACAACCGCGTTACCCTGCACGCGTCGGAGAAGGACAAGTTCGGCCTGCCCATCCCCAACGTCAATTTCGACGACCATCCCAACGACATCGCCATGCGCACCCACGCCTATGGCCGCGGGTCGGCGGTCTATGATGCGGTGGGGGCGGTGCGGACCATCCACACCCCGCCCTACCCCTCCACCCACAATCTCGGCACCAACCGCATGAGCGCCAACGCCCGCGACGGCGTCGTCAACAAGTGGGGACAGGCGCACGACGTCAAGAACCTGTTCGTGTCCGACGGCAGCCAGTTCACCAGCGGCGGGTCGGAGAACCCGACCCTGACCATCGTCGCGCTGGCGATCCGGCAGGCCGATTACATCGCCGACCAGATGGGCAAGCGCGAGATCTGAGGATCGCTAAAGCCGGGCCCGCGCCTCCTCCGCCACCAGTTCCGGCGTGATGCCGAGAATGCTGCCCACCGCATGCTCGTGCACACCGTATTGGACCATGGTCAGAAGTTCCGGGGGGGATTGAGCCGGCGGCAGGACAGACCGCCCGGTGTGGTGTTGACGCAGCATGCCGTCACCATCCCGCTTCCTCGCCGCCGTCGGCTCCTCTGCGCTGATGACCGTCCTGGGATTGCCGCAGGCATCCTGGGCGGTCATCTCGGCCCTGTTCGTCACCCAGATCAATGTCGGGGCGACCTTCAACTCGGTCATCTACCGGCTGGCGAGCGCAGTGCTCGCTTATGCGGGCGCTCGCCATCACCGTCGCGCGCTGGTGGCCGGCTTCGCCGCGCTGCTGATCCTGCCGGTGCCCGCCCCACCAGAAAAAAGCGCAGATCGGGAGTTCACGCCGTCAACGACGGAACATGTGGCCGATCCGTGGAATCCGTCCCGGCTTTGTGCCCGATGGATGCGGTTCCATCTTGGCCTGCGCGCAGGCGTACTGATAGGCCATGGCCAGCAACCCGAGGGCAAAGGCCGGTTCCAGTGCGCGGTTGGACAGCAATTCGTCGCAGGAGAAGCCAGACCCGAACACCGTCTGCCAGAATGCGTCATCGTCCAGGAACATCACGTTCATCGACCAGGCCCCGAACCGTCGCCGTTCCAGTCCGTTTTCCGAATAGACGACCTTCATATGGTCGTGCCGCGTGTCGCGGCTGATTCGATCGAACGTTTCGTCGACTTCACGGGTTTCCCCTTCGACAGCCGTCAGGAATACCCCGCCGCATTCGACCATGAAACCCGTCACCCCGGCCCTCCTGTTGTTCCTGGCGGCGACCAGACACAACCTTTGAATGTCAGTGTAGGATAACAACCTCGTCAGCTGGCTGCGGAAAACGATTTGCAACATGCCGATCCTCTCCATTGGAGGAACTCTGAACCGTTCAGGTGCTAACTTTTCATCTTTAAATTATTCCAATTAAAAAGCTTGTCATCGCGCGAAAAAGGCAACATGCCTTCGGTGCAGAGCCGACAACGAACGGCTGCATACTCCTGTACTTTCGGTCAGTGCCCCCGGCCCCGTTGGCCCACTTGAGGCTGGAGCGGGTGCGACATGCACGCCCACCACCGTCATTCGGCGGCTTCGCCGTAGGCCCTGGCCTTGGCGAGGCTTCCCGGCGCGATGTGCAGGGTGCGCTGCGGGAACGGGATGGTGATCCCCAGTTCGTCGAAACGCTTCTTCATGCGGCCGTTGAATTCGCGGCCGACATTCCACTGCTGGATCGGCAGGGTCTTGATGCGCGCCTTGATCAGGACGGCGGAGTCCTGGAAGGCATCGACGCCCAGCACCTCCAGCGGTTCCAGGATCAGCGGGGCGAAGCGCTGGTCGGCGCGCATTCCCGCCCCGATCTCGTGCAGCACCGACACCACGCGGTCGACATCCTCGCGATAGGCCACGGTGACGTCGAACACGTAGAAGCTGAAGTCCTTGGTCATGTTGGAGATGCTGGTCACCGCGCTGAACGGCACGGTGTGCACCGTTCCGTCGAAATCGCGCAGGCGGATGGTGCGGATGGTGATGCCCTCCACCAGTCCGCCCTTGCCGCCGACATTGACCACGTCGCCGACCGAGATGGTGTCCTCGAACAGGATGAACAGGCCGGTGATGACGTCCTTCACCAGCGTCTGGGCACCGAAGCCGACGGCCAGACCGACGACGCCGGCACCGGCCAGCAGCGGCCCGATGTCCAATCCCAGCTCCGACAGGGTGATCAGCGTCACGAAGGTGAGCAGCACCACCATCAGGGCGTTGCGCAGCAACGGCAGCAGCGTGCGGATGCGCGCGCTTCGCTGGATGGCATGTCCATAGCGGTCGGTGGTCGCCAGATTCCGCTCGATCACGGCGTTGGTCAGTTCCCAAACCGCGAGCGCGATGGCCGCCACCAACAGGATGGCGAGGCCGGAGGCCAGGAACCGCCAGCCCATCGCCGTTTCCAGCGTCCCGCGTACGTCCAGCCCCCAGGCGTCCAGCACGACCAGCCCGGTCACCCCTGCCAGAACCCAATGCAGAACCCGCGTGCCGGGCCCGATGTAGCGCTTGATCCGCCGGTCGCCCCAGGTCGATCGCTGGCGGTCCAGGCGGAGCCGCAGAGCCGTCGAGCCGCGCGCGATCCCGCGCCCGATCATCCGGGCAATCGCCACCGCGACCAGCGACACGGCGGTGGCGCGCAGAACGAACCATAGCCCGCCTTCGACCTCCAGCGCCCAGATGCCGAACAGCGCGACGATGTAGAGGATGGCGACGGCATGCCAGACATTGGCCAGACGCCGGCCGGCGGCACGCAGAAGACGCCCGGGCCGGGTCGTCTTCGCTGCCGGCACCGCACCCTGTCCATGCTCCACCGGCGCGGGAGCGGCCGAAATCTCTCCGCGCAGCCAGGAGGCGACGGCTGAACGGCTTTGCAGAACCAGCGCCATCAGCATGATGGCGTCGGCAAGGCCGACCAGCTTGACCAGCGTGTCGTAGGACTGCTCCGGCAGTCCCAGCGTGCGCGCCGTCCCGGCCGCGAACAGGCCGTAGACGGTGGAGACGGCGATGGCGCGGCTCCACACCAGCAGCCGCCGCGCCGCGGCATCATCCATCGGAATCAGCCGCAGGTTGGTGGAGCGCGGCGACAGAAGCCCGCGCATCACCAGGACCACCACCTGCACGAACAGGCTGGCGTTCAGGAAGGCAACGCCCAGCAGCCGCACCGTGCCGGGCGGGTCGATCAGCACCAGCACGCCGAAGCCGGCGACGGCGAAGGCCGCGATGGGCGCCAGATCCATCAGCGCGCGGACCAGCAGCAGCGGAATCTTGGCGATGGCCGAACCGAACGGCCGTGCCGCCAGGACCGACCGCGGCCGGCGCAGCAGGCGCGTCGCCACCAGCCGGGCGGCATGCCCCGCCAAAACGACCAGGACAAGTTCGGCGAACAGCCAGGCCCAGGTCGCCTGCCGCGCCGGATCCATCGCCTGCCGCTGCAGCCAGCGCATGCCCTGCGGAGCGTTCAGGACCACCTCGCCGGTCGTCCGGACCTCCTCCCCCAAATCATCCAGGCGCGACGACAGCACGGTCAGCAGGCGGGTGCCGAGCCCCTCCGGCTCGCGGTCGGGCTTCACCGCCTGTTCGGCCTGCTGCAAGGCCTTGAGCTGATCGAGAAGCGCCTCGCGCTTGGCCGGGGTCTCAAGCGAATCGATCAGGCGTCCGATCTCTTTCGGGCTCGGGTCCTGTTCCGGCGCGGGTGCTGCCGGCATTGCCTGCGCGCAGGCAGGGCCTGCCGTTGCGACGACGGACAGGCAGAGCAAAATGAGGCAGATCAGGGTGGTGAAAAGGCGGTTCGTCCGTCCGCGGCGGTCTGCGGGCGCTTGCGCGCTGCATTCGACAAAATCCATGGTCTCCTGGGGCGTTGGATGAATGCGTGGATGGGCGATCCGAGGACAACAGGCGGGAAAAGCCTCTTGTCACGCATTCAAACACTCTGCGACGGCATACCCCGTAGGCAAGACCGACGACTACCGACAGGCCAGGGTTGGAGCGTCCGGCCGCCATGGCGGCCGAACCTCGCGCAGATATGAGGACGGAGCCGATCAGACCGGGATCGGGTTCTCTGCGATGTAGCTGTTGAAGCCCATCACCAGCGCATGTTCGTTCGGGCCGGCATTGTCGCGCATCGGACGGGCGCTTTCGACGATGGCTTCCTCGGCGTCCGTGCCTAGCGCCGCCATCGTCTGTTCGATGAAGGCATCCAGCGGCATGGCACGCGGGTCGTCGCCCTTCTTGATCAGATCGGTGTTGACCCAGGGCGGCGCGATTTCCTGCACCGTGACGCTGCTGTTGCGCAGCATGAAGCGCTGGGACAGCGTGTAGCTGTGCAGCGCCGCCTTGCTGGCCGAATAGACCGCCGTGGTCGCCAGCGGCGTGTAGGCCAGCACCGAGGTGTTGTTGACGATCACAGACCGCGGCTGCGCCTTCAGATGCTCGATCAGCGCGGAGGTCATGCGGATCGGACCCAGCAGATTGGTGGTGATGATCGACTGGGCCTGCGCGTCGTCCACCGGGCCGGACGCGTCGTCGAACGGCATGATGCCGGCATTGTTGATGAGGACGTTCAGCGTCGGATTCTCGGCGACCAGCCGCTCCGCAGCGGCCTGGATGCTGACCGGATCGGTGATGTCCAGTTCGATGCCCTTCATGCCGGGATTGGCGGCGGTCACCTCATCCAGCAAGGCCTTGCGCCGGCCGGCGATGATGACTTGATTGCCCAGCTTGTGGAACGCTTCGGCCAGCCCGCGGCCAATGCCGGAGGTTGAGCCGGTGATGAAGATGGTGTTGCCGGTGAGTTGCATGGCTGGATGTCCGTTCTATAGGAAAAGTGGGCAAGAGGGTGCGCCAGGGGAAATCGAATACTCCCCACGGTCGCCGTGTTTCTGGTGATGTGAAAAGCTACCGCAGTCCAAGTATCTGCGGAGCCATATCTAGGTATTAACTGTTCCAACCCGGGCCGAGGCCGGGGTGATGCCTAGTCCAGCGCCGATACGCGCCCGCTTTCCACCGAGCGGCGGATCACCTGCGGCGGCTGGCCATAGGCGCGCAGGAAGGCGCGGCGCATGCGCTCGCGGTCGGCGAAGCCGGTTTCGCGGGCGATGACGTCCATCGAATGGCGTCCCTCCTCCATCATCACGCGCGCCGCTTCCAGCCGCAGATGCTCGACCGCCTTGGCCGGTGTCTGGCCGGTCTCCTGGCGGAACAGGCGGCTGAACTGGCGCGGGCTGAGGTTCGCCGCTTCCGCCAGTTCCTCCACCGACAGCTCGCTCCTCAGATTCTCCTTGGCATGGACCAGCGCGCGCCGCACGCGGTCGGAGCGCGGTTCCAGGTCGAGCAGGGCGGAGAATTGCGATTGCCCACCGGGCCGGCGCAGATAGACCACCAGCTTGCGCGCCACCGCCTTGGCGACCTCCGCGCCGAAATCATCCTCCACCAGCGCCATGGCGAGGTCGAGACCGGCGGTCATCCCGGCCGAGGTCCAGACATTGCCGTCGATGCTGAAGATGCGGTCCTCCTCCACCTTCACGGCGGGGTAGAGGCGCTGCAGGGTCCGGGCATGGCTCCAATGGGTGGTGGCACGGCGTCCGTCGAGCAGGCCGGCCTCCGCCAGCACATAGGCGCCGGTGCAGATGCCGGCGATCCGGCGCGACGCGGCGGCGGCATCGCGCAGATAGGCCAGCAGGTCGGGGGTGGACGGCTTCACGCGCAGCGACCCAATGGTGACGGTCGTGTCGAAAAAGCCCTCGCCGAACGGCTGCGTCTCGACGGCGAAGCCCAGGGAATTGCGCACCGGACCACCCTGCTCCGACAGGACGGTGACCTGATAGGCCTGCCGGCCAAGCACGAGATTCGCCATTTCGAACGCCGAAAGCGCGGCCATTCCCATCACCTGGAAATCGTCGAACACCACGAAACCGATGGTGAGCATGTCCCTCTCCGCCCCCGCCTGCCCTGTCCCATTTCCAGGCCGCAAGCCCGAAGAGCGTGACGGCCGACCACAGACTATGCGGCGATCGCTCCGTCTGGAATGTCAAAGACACCACGAATCCGGCCATCGCCGCCGGGCGGAATGTCCGTTTTCGTCTGGATGGATGTCCGGAAATACCCCTTGGTCTCACGTCGCCGCAGCTGGTTGCCAATCCCCTGTCGATGGGCCAGACTCGCCGCAGCCGCCGTTCCGCCAGCCACCCACAAGGGAAACACCGCAATGAGCGTTCCGCCGAGCGATCAGGTGCAACTCGTCGCCTACCTCGTCGCCAAGCCCGGTCAGGAGCAGGCATTGGCCGACGCCATCACCGCCATCGTCCCGGCCGTGCTGAAGGAGCCCGGCTGCCTCGCCTACTCCGCCCATGTCGACCGCGAACGGCCGGGGACCATCGTGATGTACGAGGTCTGGCAGGATCAGGCCGCCCTCGACACCCATGCGAAGGCTGCGGCCTTCACCGGCCTCGCCGCGCAGTTCGACACGCTGCTGGGCGAACCGCTGCGGATCGAGCTGCTCCGCCGCATCGCCTGAGACAAGAGGGCGGCTATTCGCCGGCCGCTCCCGCCCTGCCGAGACTCTCGCGCGCCGCGTCCAGAATCTCCTCCGACAGGGCGGGATCATCGACGGCGCGCGATAGGATCAGGGCACCGACCATCCCCGACAAAGTGGCGAGGGCGGCCCTGCGCTTCGCCTCCGCCGAGCGGCCCGGCACCAGCCGCTGCAGCCTGTCGATGAACGGGCGCAGGCCCCGGGTGAAGGCGCCGCGCACCGCCCCGCCCTGCCGGGACACATCGACGCCGAGTGCGGCAATGGGACAGCCGGCGGCGCTGTGGTCGCGGTGACGCGGCGTCAGGTAACCCTCCAGCATTGCCGCGAGCGCCCCGTCTCCCGGCGGCGTCTCCGCCGCATCGTCCCATCGTTCCGCCATCACTTCCATCGCGCGGGCACAGGCCTCCGCCGCCAGATCCTCCTTGGATGCGAACTGGCCGTAGAACCCGCCATGGGTCAGCCCGGCCTCCTTCATCAGGTCGGCGACACCGATCCCGTTGAATCCCCGCTCGCGGAACAGCGCGCTCGCCACCTCCACGACCCGGCGCCGGTTCTCCGCCGCCTGCTCCTTGCTCACCCGCATGATGCACCTTCCGTGACCGGATCATGACCGGTGCCGTTTCCGAAAATCGTCCGAAGACCCATTGACAAATTATATGACGATCATCATCAATTATGCAAACATGACGATCATCATCTAATATTTCCCAGTCGGGTTGCAGAGCCGGAGACCAGATCATGCACACCCCGTCCACACCCCTTTCCAGCCAGGACCCCGTCGTCATTGTGTCCGCCGTCCGCACGCCGCTCGGGCGCTTCCAGGGAGAGCTTGGGGCGCTGCCGGCCACCGCACTGGGCGCCCGCGCCATCGCCGCGGCGGTGGAACGGGCCGGCCTGCCGCCCGCCAGCGTCGGCGAGGTGCTGATGGGCTGCGTGCTTCCGGCGGGACAGGGGCAGGCGCCGGCCCGGCAGGCGGCCCGCGGCGCCGGACTGCCCGATGCGGTTGGGGCCACGACCACCAACAAGGTCTGCGGTTCGGGCATGAAGGCCACCATGCTGGCCCATGATCTGATCCGTGCCGGGTCGGCCGACATCGTGGTGGCCGGCGGCATGGAGTCGATGACCAACGCCCCCTATCTGCTGGCGAAGGCGCGTGGCGGCTATCGCATCGGACATGACCGGCTGCTGGACCACATGATGCTGGACGGGCTGGAGGACGCCTACGAGGGCGGCCGGGCCATGGGCGATTTCGGCGAGGCGACCGCGGAGGCGTACGGTTTCACCCGCGCCGATCAGGACGCCTATGCGGCCCAAACGCTGACCCGCGCCCGAACGGCGGTGGAAAGCGGCGCCTTCGCGGCGGAGATCGTGCCCGTCTCCGTGCCCGGCAAAGGCGGCGACCGGCTGGTCGAGCAGGACGAGAACCCGCTGAAGGTCTCGCCCGAAAAGATCCCGGCGCTGAAACCGGCCTTCCGCCGCGACGGCACGATCACCGCCGCCAGTTCGTCCGCCAATGCAGACGGTGCGGCGGCGCTGGTGCTGACCCGTCGCTCCGTCGCCGAAGCCGCCGGTCTGCCTATCCTCGCCGAGATCCGCGGCCATGCGACCCACAGCCAGGATCCGGCGTGGTTCACCACAGCCCCCATTCCGGCGATCGCCAAGCTGCTGGACAAGGTCGGCTGGTCGGTGGACGACGTCGACCTGTTCGAGATCAACGAAGCCTTCGCCGTCGTCGCCATGGCGGCACAGCGCGACCTGGGCATCGCCACCGACCGGCTGAACGTCAATGGCGGGGCCTGCGCGCTCGGCCATCCCATCGGTGCCACCGGTGCGCGTCTGATCGTGACGCTGCTGCATGCGCTGGCGGCACGCGGGCTGACCCGCGGCGTGGCCTCGCTGTGCATCGGCGGTGGAGAGGCCACGGCCATCGCCATCGAACGCATCGGTTGACGCTTACGGAGCGCCGTCCCAAAAACGGACGCATCCTTCTATATCGCGGCCACGGCGGACCATAGCGTGGCGACACCGAACCGGCGCGCTCGACAACGGCGCCGAGACAACGGGAGACACGGGCCATGATGCTCAACTGGAACTAATACCGTCAGCAGGTGCTCACCGGCGTCGGCGAGATTGCCATGAGATGGTCCCCGTTTCCCGGACAGTTTGGCGGCTGGAATAAGCTTGGTTCAGGTTTCTGTTATGCCGCCAATCTGACCCGGTGCAATGTTCCCTCGTAGGCCTCTGCAGGGGTTCTTCCACCGAGCGCCAAGTGTGGGCGTTCGGCGTTGTAGTAATCGATCCAGCGGCCGATCCCGGCTCTGGCCTCGCTTCCCGTTTCGAAGGCGTGGAGGTAGACGCATTCGTATCTCATCGATCGCCAGAGCCGTTCGATGAAGACGTTGTCCATCCACCGGCCGCGCCCGTCCATCGACACCCGGATGCCGGCCGCGGTCAAGAGCCCGGTGAAGCGCGGGCTGGTAAACTGGCTGCCCTGATCGGTGTTGAAGATGCCCGGCCGGCCGTGCCACGCCATCGCCTCCTCCATGGCCTCGATGCAGAACTCAACGTCCATGGTGTTCGACAGCCGCCACGCCAGCACCCGGCGTGATGCCCAGTCCATCACCGCCACCAAGTACAGAAAGCCGCGGCGCATGGGAATGTACGTGATGTCGCTGCACCACACCTGATCGGGGCGGTCGATGGTCAGGTCGCGCAGCAGGTACGGCCAGATCTTGTGTTCGGGGTGTGTCACTGTCGTCTTCGGGCGCTGGTAAACCGCCTGCAAGCCCATCCGCACCATCAGGCGGCGAACCCGCTTGCGGTTGACCTGGTGGCCGTGCCGGCGTAGATGCCGGGTCATCTGCCGGCTGCCGTACCAGGGCGTTTCCAGGAACTGCTCGTCGATCAGCCGCATCAGCTCCAGGTTCGCGGCCGGCTCGCCTTTGGCCGGTCCGTAGTAGCTGGACCGGCTGATCGAAACCAGCTCGCACTGGCGGGTGATCGACAGACGCGGATGATCCGCCTCGACCAGTTCCCGCCTCCGACCGATGCTCATCGACCGGAGGCCTTGCGCAAAAAATCCCGCTCCACCACCAACTGGCCGATCATTGCGTGCAGCTTCTCCACCTCGCCCTGATGGCTGGTTTCAGCGGCCTCAGCCTTGCCGGAAAACACACCGGCCATCCCCTCCTTCGCCTGCTTCTTCCAGGCGTTGATCAACGTCTGGTGTACGCCGTGCTTGGAGACCAACTGCGATACCGTAAGCTCGCCCCGGATCGCCTCCAGCGCCATCTTCGCTTTGAACTCTGCAGAATCTGGTGGTCACAACCGCCCGGTGCCTGCCGGAGTTGTACCGGCGGAAGATCGCAGAGCTCGAGTCCGTGCTCGGCGACGGCGACGAGGGGATGGCCGCGATGGAGATGATCCGGTCCATGGTCGACCGCGTCGTGCTGTCCCCCTGCCCCCCCGGGCGCCGGGCTGGAGGCGCAGCTTCATGGCGACCTGCTGGCAATCCTGGAGGCGTGCGCCGAAGCGGACCCGAAACGCCGACAGCCCGCCTCGTTGGAGGCGGGCTGTCAAGCATCGGTGGTTGCGGGGGCAGGATTTGAACCTGCGGCCTTCAGGTTATGAGCCTGACGAGCTACCGGGCTGCTCCACCCCGCGGATGTTCTTGATATGGGGTGACGGACGGTGACGATGCAAGCTTGTGCTTATGGATTAGCGTCTCTTGAGCCTGAGTGACCTGGCGGCGACCTACTCTCCCACGTCTTAAGACGCAGTACCATTGGCGCGGAGGCTTTTCACGGCCGAGTTCGGGATGGGATCGGGTGTTTGACACCTCGCCATGACCACCAGGTCACCAAGGCTCAAGACCGACGCTTATCCGAAAGCTTCGCTTGTTCAGTGCAAGTGAGGGAGGATGTATCGAACTGCGGTGCGTGCTGTCAAGCTTGCTGTTTTGAGCAGGCTTGCTGCTGCGCATGGCGCGGTTTGTGGGGGTGAGATCAAGCCGATCGAGCGATTAGTAAGGCTTAGCTTCAGGCATTGCTGCCCGTCCACATGCCTCCTATCGACGTGATGGTCTGTCACGGCTCTCAAGGGAGCTCTGGTTTAGAGGTGGGTTTCCCGCTTAGATGCTTTCAGCGGTTATCCCGTCCATACTTAGCTACCCGGCCATGCCACTGGCGTGACAACCGGTGCACCAGAGGTATGTCCATCCCGGTCCTCTCGTACTAGGGACAGATCCTCGCAAAACTCCGACACCCACGGCAGATAGGGACCGAACTGTCTCACGACGTTCTAAACCCAGCTCACGTACCACTTTAATCGGCGAACAGCCGAACCCTTGGGACCTGCTCCAGCCCCAGGATGTGATGAGCCGACATCGAGGTGCCAAACGACTCCGTCGATATGGACTCTTGGGAGTCATCAGCCTGTTATCCCCGGCGTACCTTTTATCCGTTGAGCGATGGCCCGTCCACGTGGAGCCACCGGATCACTATGGCCGACTTTCGTCTCTGCTCGACTTGTCAGTCTTGCAGTCAGGCGGGCTTATGCCATTGCACTCGACGAGCGATTTCCGACCGCTCTGAGCCCACCATCGCGCGCCTCCGTTACACTTTGGGAGGCGACCGCCCCAGTCAAACTACCCGCCATGCAGGGTCCCGGACCCGGATCACGGGCCACGGTTAGATGCCAGAGACTTCAAGGGTGGTATTTCAAGGATGGCTCCACACGAGCTGGCGCCCATGCTTCCAAGCCTCCCACCTATCCTACACATGAAGTCCCTAGCACCACTGCAAAGCTGTAGTAAAGGTGCACGGGGTCTTTCCGTCTGACCGCGGGAACTCCGCATCTTCACGGAGAGTTCAATTTCGCTGAGTTGGTGTTGGAGACAGCGGGGAAGTCGTTACGCCATTCGTGCAGGTCGGAACTTACCCGACAAGGAATTTCGCTACCTTAGGACCGTTATAGTTACGGCCGCCGTTTACCGGGGCTTCAATTCAAGGCTTGCACCTCTCCTCTTAACCTTCCGGCACCGGGCAGGCGTCAGACCCTATACGTCGCCTTGTGTGGCTTCGCAGAGCCCTGTGTTTTTAGTAAACAGTCGCTACCCCCTGGTCTGTGCCCCCCGCCTGGACTTGCGTCCAAACGGGGCCCTCTTCTTCCGAAGTTACGAGGGCAATTTGCCGAGTTCCTTCAACACCATTCTCTCAAGCGCCTGGGTATACTCTACCAGTCCACCTGTGTCGGTTTGGGGTACGGTCTATACGGCGGGGCTATTTCCTGGAACCGGTCCACAGCATGTCCAATCCGATAAGGACATACACGCTTTCCGATCCGTCACCTCCGCCAGGCCCACGAATATTAACGTGGTTCCCATCGACTACGCCTTTCGGCCTCGCCTTAGGGGCCGGCTCACCCTGCGTGGATTAACCTTGCGCAGGAACCCTTGGACTTTCGGCGACAGTGTTTCTCACACTGTTTGTCGCTACTCATGTCAGCATTCTCACTTCCGATACCTCCAGGCGGCCTCACGGACACCCTTCGCAGGCTTACGGAACGCTCCGCTACCACGTGATCAAAGATCACATCCGCAGCTTCGGTACACGGCTTGAGCCCCGATACATTTTCGGCGCAGGCCGGCTTAACTAGACCAGTGAGCTATTACGCTTTCTTTAAAGGATGGCTGCTTCTAAGCCAACCTCCTGGTTGTCATGGCCTTCCCACATCCTTTCCCACTTAGCCGTGATTTGGGGACCTTAGCTGGCGGTCTGGGCTGTTTCCCTCTCGACGATGGACCTTAGCACCCACCGTCTGTCTGCCGGACTGCACTCTGCGGTATTCGGAGTTTGGTTAGGTTTGGTAAGGCTCGCGCCCCCCTAGCCCATCCAGTGCTCTACCCCCGCAGGTGATATCCGACGCGCTACCTAAATAGCTTTCGCGGAGAACCAGCTATTTCCTGATTTGATTGGCCTTTCACCCCTAGCCACAGGTCATCTCCGACTTTTTCAACAGGCGTGAGTTCGGTCCTCCAGTGCGTGTTACCGCACCTTCAACCTGCCCATGGCTAGATCATCAGGTTTCGGGTCTAAAGCATGCAACTCGGTCGCCCTATTCAGACTCGCTTTCGCTGCGCCTCCACCTACCGGCTTAAGCTCGCTGCATACTCTAAGTCGCTGACCCATTATACAAAAGGTACGCCGTCACCCCATGAAGAGGCTCCGACTGCTTGTAGGCATCCGGTTTCAGGAACTGTTTCACTCCCCTTGTCGGGGTGCTTTTCACCTTTCCCTCACGGTACTGGTGCACTATCGGTCACTGAGGAGTACTTAGGCTTGGAGGGTGGTCCCCCCATGTTCAGACAGGGTTTCACGTGCCCCGCCCTACTCGTGCATCTTGTCCGGTTTATCCATACGGGACTATCACCCACTGTGGTCCGACTTTCCAGACGGTTCCGGTTATGTAGACAAGATGACTGGCCTGGTCCGCGTTCGCTCGCCACTACTAGCGGAGTCTCGGTTGATGTCCTTTCCTCCGGCTACTTAGATGT
>NZ_CP118489.1:0-578068 GCF_051124815.1 Azospirillum sp. B2RO_4
CGACGAGCTTCACGGCGGCATCGGCAACGACACGGTGGCCGGCGGCGGCGGCGCCGACCTGCTCTACGGCGATGCCGGCAACGACCTGATGAAGGGCGACTGGGAACGCGATACCATCCATGGCGGCGACGGCGACGACACCATCCTGGCCGGCATCGTCAGCTCGGGCAGCTATGCCCAATATCAGGCCGACACCCTCTTTGGCGATGCCGGCAACGACCGCTACATCGTGGTCAGCCAGTATGACGCCGGCACCGTCAGCTTCGACGGCGGCACCGGCACCGACACGCTGGAACTGCGGTCGGACAACCTGACCAGCTACAACGGCTACGACCTGGAATATTACACCGACGTCGCCTCGCCGAAGATTGACATCAGCGGCATGACGCTGACCAGCGTCGAGACGCTGGCCCTGACCGGCAGCAAGCACCATACGGTGACCATGACGGCGGCCCAGGCCAACGGCTTCTCCAGCATCACCGGGGCCACGACCGGCGACGCCTTCGCCATTGCCGGGGCGTCGCTGTCCGGCAGCGTCGGGTCGGGCACCGGCAGCACGCTGCAGGCCGGGCAGGTCCAGGCGGAGACCGTGAACGGCGTCACGCTGGTGCATGTCGGGCTCGACCAGACCGCCGGCGCCGACATGACCCTGCGCATCGCCGGCAGCTTCGCCGCGTCGGACATCAGCCTGTCTGGCAACACCATCACGCTGGGGCAGGCCGGTTCCGGCGGCTCGACCGGCGGGGGAGATACCGGTGGCGGTTCGACGGGCGGCGGTTCCACTGGCGGCGGCAGCACCGGTGGCGGCACGGCCGGGCTGACCCTGACCGGCACCGACGCCCGCGACTATCTGGCCGGCGGCAGCGGTAACGACACCATCATCAGCAATGCCGGCAACGACTACATGGTCGGCGGCGCCGGCAGCGACACCTTCGTCTTCAAGCCGGGCGACGGCTGGGATTACATCGGCGACTTCCAGGCCGGCAGCGGCGGCGACGTCTTGAATGTCGCCGGCTGGAGCGGGCTGAAGGACTTCGCCTCGGTGATGGCCGTCACCGTTCAGGACGGCGCCAACACCGTCGTCCGCTTCGACAACGGCAACAGCGCCATCCTGGCCAACGTCACCCGCAGCAGCCTGACCGCCGCCAACTTCTCCTTCGCGACGGTTGGCGGATCCACGGGCGGCACCGGCGGGTCGACCGGCCCGACCGGCCAGACCATCACCGGCACCTCGGCCGGGGAGTTCCTGGCCGGCGGCAGCGGCAACGACACCATCACCGGCAACGGCGGCAACGACTACATGGTCGGCGGCGCCGGACGGGACACCTTCGTCCAGAACCCCGGCGACGGTTGGGACTGCATCGGCGACTTCCAGGCCGGCACCGGCGGCGACGTGGTCGATCTGCGCAGCATCTCCGGCTTCTCCAGCCTGAACGACGTGCTGACCCATTCGGCGCAGAACGGCGCCGACCTGTCGATCGACCTCGGCGCCTTCAACTCCATCAAGCTGATGGGCGTCGACCGCAACAGCCTGACGGCGGAGAACTTCCTGTTCGCCAACCCGGTGGGGTGATCGGGGGGATTTGACCACTCCCTCTCCCCACTGGGGAGAGGGTCGGGGTGAGGGTCGGGGTGAGAGGGATGCATTGCGTGGCTATTCCGAGAATCCGCGCTGTGCGTCCCCCTCACCCTAACCCTCTCCCCGGGGGGGAGAGGGGATTTTGGGCGTTCCGCTTGCTGCTTGCTTACCGTTCCACCGCCACCGGGACGTTCAGGGCGTTGCGCTTCGACACCGCCTCGTAGACCGGCGGGAAGGCGGGGCGGTTGATGTAGCGGCCGGCGCCGCGGACGGCTCGGCTTTCGCCCAGCGCGTGGACGATGCGGCCCTGGCTCAGCGTGTAGGCCGGGGTGCCGGTGACGGTCATGCCTTCGAAGATGTTCAGGCCGACCTTCTGCATCTGGGTCCTGGCCGAGATGGTCTTGGTCGCCTTCGGGTCCCACACCACCAGATCGGCATCGGCCCCGACGCTGACCGAGCCCTTGCGCGGGTAGAGGTTGAAGATCTTCGCCGCGTTGGCGGAGGTCACGGCGACGAACTCGTTCATCGTCAGCCGGCCGGTGTTGACGCCGTGGGTCCACAGCGCGGTCATGCGGTCCTCGATGCCGGCGGTACCGTTGGGGATTTTGGTGAAGTCGTTGCGGCCCATCGCCTTCTGCTCGGCACAGAAACAGCAGTGGTCGGTGGCGGTGGTGTGCAGGTGCCCGGCCTGGAGACCGCGCCACAGCGCGTCCTGATGCTCCTTCGGCCGGAAGGGCGGGCTCATGACGTGGCCGGCGGCGAAGTCCCAGTCGGGATTGCGGTAGACGCCGTCATCGATCAGCAGATGGCCGGCCAGCACCTCGCCGAACACGCGCTGGCCGTCGTTCTGGCCGCGTTCGATGGCGGCCAGCGCCTCCTTGGCCGAGACATGGACGATGTAGACCGGCACGCCGAACACCTTCGCCACTTGGATGGCGCGGTTGGCGGCCTCGCCCTCGACTTCCGGCGGGCGGGAGAGCGGGTGCGCCTCCGGTCCGGTCAGACCCTGGGCCAGCAGCTTCTTCTGGAGCTGGAAGACCAGCTCGCCATTCTCGGCATGGACGGTGGGGATGGCGCCCAGTTCCAGGCAGCGCTGGAAGCTGTTCACCAGCGTCTCGTCATCGGCCATGATGGCGTTCTTGTAGGCCATGAAATGCTTGAAGCTGTTCACGCCATGGTCGGCGACCAGCGTGCCCATGTCCCGCCGCACGCTCTCGTCCCACCACGTCACCGCGACGTGGAAGCTGTAGTCGCCGGCCGCCTTCTCCGCCCAGCCGCGCCAGGTGTGGTAGGCCTCCATCAGGCTCTGCTTCGGGTTGGGGATGACGAAGTCGATGATCATCGTCGTTCCCCCGGCAAAGCCGGCGGCGGTGCCGCTGAAGAAATCCTCGGTCGTCACCGTGCCCATGAAGGGCAGTTCCATGTGGGTGTGCGGGTCGATGCCGCCGGGCATGACGTAGCAGCCGCCGGCATCGACCACCTCCGCCCCCGCCGGCACGTCCAGCGATTCGCCCACCGCGGTGATGATGCCGTCCTGACAGAGGACGTCGGCGCGGCGGGTATGCTCGGCGGTGACGACGGTGCCGCCGCGGATCAGGATGGTGGACATGCTCGGGCGCTCCCTCAAGAGAGTGTTGGGACGGAGTCGGTGGGCGTTTCGGATATTGTGGGCTCGGCGATTTGCGGTTCCGGTAGCCCGGCGGCGCGCAGGACCATGCGCAGCACCTCCGCCGTCATGGCGGCGAAGTCCTGGCGGGTCAGGCTGCGGCGGCCCAGCACTTTGCGGATCTGGACGTCGAAGTCGGCGTAATGCTGGGTCACCGCCCAGATCATGAACAGGAACTGGCGGGCATCCACCGGCGCCATGCGGCCGGCGGCGACCCAGCCGTCGATGACGCCCGCCTTGGCGTCGACCAGTGCCTTCAGGTCTTCGGCCAGGAAGCGTTCGACCTGGGTTCCGCCATGCAGGATCTCGTTGGCGAAGACCTTGGAGGCATGGGGGCGGGTGCGCGACGCCTCCATCTTGGCGGTGACGTAGGCGGTCAGCGCGACGGACGGATCGGCGTCGGGGGTGAAGGAATCGATCGGCGCCAGCCACATCCGCAGGATGTTGTCGAGCACCGCGCGGTAGAGATCCTCCTTGGTGCCGAAATAGTAATGCAGGTTGGCCTTGGGCAGGCCGGCCCGCTCGGCGATGTCGGCCATGGTGGCACCGGCCCGCCCGGCCTCGGCGAAGACGCGCTCGGCCGCTTTCAGGATGCGCTCGACGTTCTCACGCCGGATGCGGCCCTGGGGCGACGTGGTGTCGGTGGTGTCGGCAGCCGTTCGCGCCATCGCTTTCGCCATTGCTGTTGTTCAAAGCCCTCTCCCGCCTCTCGCACAAACTTCGTTTGTGCTGACGGCGTCAGGCGGATCGAAGATCCGCTGAGAGCCCCGGGAGAGGGAGCGTATCACGCGGGGGCTTTTGCCTGTTCCGCCATGGCGTCGGCGCGGTCGAGCACGGCGTGCAGCAGCACCTCGCAGCCGGCGGACGACCATTCCGGGGTCGTCTCCTCCACCTCGTTGTGGCTGATGCCGTCGATGCAGGGGATGAAGACCATGGCGGTCGGCGCGACCTTGGACAGGTAACAGGCGTCGTGGCCGGCGCCCGACACGATGTCGCGGAAGCTGTGGCCGGTGCGCTCCACCCCCTTGCGGACGGCGGCGACGCAGGTCTCGTCGAACTTGATCGGGGCGTAGTACCAGATCTGCTGGAAATCGCTCTCCAGCCCGATCTCGCCGGCGATGCGCTCCACCTCGGCGCGCAGCTCGCCGTCCATGGCGGCGAGGATGCCGTCGTCGGGATGGCGGAAATCGACGGTGAAGAAGACGCGGCCGGGAATGACGTTGCGGCTGTTGGGGTGGATCTGCATCAGCCCGACCGTGGCGCACGCGAGCGGGCCGTATTTCAGGCCGATCCGGTTGACCGCATCGACGACGCGGGATGCTCCCAGCAGCGCGTCCTTGCGGCGGACCATCGGGGTCGGGCCGGCATGGGCCTCCTGGCCGGTGAAGGTGATCTCGTACCAGCGCTGGCCCTGGCAGTCGGTGACGACGCCGATGGTCTTGCCCTCGATCTCCAGGATCGGGCCCTGTTCGATGTGGGCCTCGAAATAGGCGCCGACCTTGCGGCCCCCGACCTCCCGGTCGCCGGCATAGCCGATGCGGGCCAGCTCCTCGCCCATCGTCTTGCCGTCGAGGTCGGCGCGCGACAGGCCGTAGTCCAGGTCGAACACCCCGGCGAAGACGCCGGACGACACCATGGCGGGGGCGAAGCGCGAACCCTCCTCGTTGGTCCAGACCGCGACCTCCACCGGCGCCTCGGTGACGTAGTTCATGTCGTTCAGGCTGCGCACCACCTCCAGCCCGGCCAGCACGCCATAGACGCCGTCATACTTGCCGCCGGTCGGCTGGCTGTCGAGATGGCTGCCCATGATGACCGGGGGCAGGCTGTCGTCGCGGCCGGGGCGGCGGGCGAAGATGTTGCCCATCCGGTCGACCGAAATCGTGCAGCCGGCCTCCTCGCACCAGCGCACGAACAGGTCGCGGCCCTGTTTGTCGAGGTCGGTCAGCGCCAGCCGGCACACGCCGCCCTTGGGCGTGGCGCCGATCTGCGCCATGTCCATCAGGCTCTGCCACAGGCGCGAGCCGTTCACGGCGACATTCTGCGGGGTGGACATGATTGCATTCTCCCTGAGCGGAACGGCGCCCCATCCTTCTTCGGCCGGGCCGGCGCCATCTCTGTTTCGACGTCATCCCCGCGAAGGCGGGGATCCAGAGTTTCGGAAGCGGTCCCTGTGGCAAGGCCTGGATCCCCGCCTTCGCGGGGATGACGGCCGAGGGGGGCTTTATTCGGCGGCTTCGGGGACGCGCATCGGGTTGCGGGCGTCGTTGGGCCAGGTGACATAGGGCAGGTTATTCTGCTCTGGCACCATGGTGATGCAATCCGGCACCGGGCAGACATGGCTGCACAGGTTGCAGCCCACGCACTCCTCGTTGACCACGGTGAAGACGCGGCGGCCGTCTCCCTGGTCGATGCGGATCGCCTGGTGCGAGGTGTCCTCGCAGACGATGTGGCAGCGGCCGCAGTCGATGCACAAGGCGGGGTCGATCACCGCCTTGGTCGAGAAGTTCATGTTCAGGTCGTTCCAGTTGACGACGTTGCGCACCGCCCGGCCGCTCAACTCGTCCAGGGTCCGGTAGCCCTTCTCGTCCATCCAGTTCGACAGGCCGCCGATCATGTCCTCGACGATCTTGAAGCCGTAGGTCATGGCGGCGGTGCAGACCTGCACATTGGTGGCGCCCAGCGCCAGGAACTCCGCCGCGTCGCGCCATGTGGTGATGCCGCCGATGCCGCTGACCGGCAGGCCGCGGGTGTCGGGGTTGCGGGCGATCTCCGCCACCATGTTCAGCGCGATCGGCTTCACCGCCGGGCCGCAATAGCCGCCGTGGCTGCCCTTGCCGTCGACCACCGGGGTCGGCGCCATGGCGTCGAGATCCACCGCGACGATGGAGTTGACGGTGTTGATCAGCGACACCGCGTCGGCGCCGCCGCGCTTGGCGGCTTCGGCCGACCACAGGATGTTGGTGATGTTGGGCGTCAGCTTGACGATGACCGGCAGGTTGACGGCGTTCTTCACCCAGCGGGTGACCTGCTCCACCATTTCCGGCACCTGCCCGATGGCGGAGCCCATGCCGCGCTCGCACATGCCGTGCGGGCAGCCGAGGTTGAGTTCCAGCCCGTCGGCGGCCCCGGTCTCGGCGATGCGGCGGGCGAGGCCGGCCCAGGCCTCCTCCTCGATGCGGGCCATCAGCGAGACGACCATGGCGCGGTCGGGCCAGTCGCGCTTGACCTCGATGATCTCCTGCAGATTGACGGCGAGCGGCCGGTCGGAGATCAGTTCGATGTTGTTGAAGCCGATCATCCGGCGGTCGGTGTCGAGATGGGCGCCGTAGCGGCTGGAGACGTTGACCACCGGCGGGTCCTCGCCCAGCGTCTTCCACACCACGCCGCCCCAGCCCGCCTTGAAGGCGCGGACGACGTTGTAGGCCTTGTCGGTCGGCGGGGCCGACGCCAGCCAGAAGGGGTTGGGGGAGCGGATGCCGGCGATGGTGCTGCTGAGATCGGCCATGATGTGGCTCCCTTTCCTCAGGCGGTCAGGTGGCTGTGGATGGCGCGTGCGGCGAGCTTGCCGTCCTGCACCGACTGGACCGTCAGATCCTCGCCCGTGGCGACGCAATCGCCGCCGGCCCAGACCTTGGCCAGCGTGGTGCGGTAGGCATCGTCGATGGCGATCTTGCCGCCGGTGACCTGCAGGCCGTCCAGCGTGTCGGCCGACAGCTTCTGTCCCACCGCCTTCAGCACCATGTCGGCCTGGAGGGTGAAGGTCTCGCCGGTGCCGGCCAACTTGCCGTCGGTCAGGCGGGTGCGTTCGAAGGTGATGCTGGTCTCACCGATCTCTTTGGGCGCGGCGAAGGTCTTCAGCACGACGCCCTCGGTCTGCGCCAGTTCCTGTTCCCAGGCGGTGGCGCCCATCTGGGCACGGCCGCGGCGGTAGACCAGGGTGACGTCCTCGGCACCCAGACGCTTGGCCTGGATGGCGGCATCCACGGCGGTGTTGCCGCCGCCGATCACCACGACCTTGCTGCCGACGGCGGGCGGCTGGCCGGGGGGAGCCTGACGGACGCGCTCGATGAAGGCGGTGGCATCCTCGACGCCGGCGC
Source organism: Azospirillum sp. B2RO_4 (assembly GCF_051124815.1). Taxonomy (NCBI): domain Bacteria; kingdom Pseudomonadati; phylum Pseudomonadota; class Alphaproteobacteria; order Rhodospirillales; family Azospirillaceae; genus Azospirillum; species Azospirillum sp. B2RO_4. The sequence continues at coordinate 7,343 of NZ_CP118489.1, forward strand.
GCTCCTCGCCGGGAATGCCGAGGCGGTTGTTGGACCCGAGGCCGACGCCCAGGAACACGGCGTCGAAGTCGGCGCGCAGGCTGTCGAGCGACAGGTCGGCGCCCAGCTTGCGGCCATGCTCCACGGTGATGCCGCCGACGCCGAGGATGAAGGCGACCTCGCGCTGGGCGAAGTCGTCGGCCATCTTGTAGGGGGCGAGGCCGTATTCGTTGAGGCCGCCGGACTTCGCCTTGGCCTCGAACACCGTCACCTCATGGCCGAGCGTGGCGAGGCGGTGGGCGCAGGACAGGCCGGCCGGGCCGGCACCGACAACGGCGACGCGCTTGCCGGTCGCGGCGGCGCGGGGGAAGGGGTGGGCCGGTTCGCCATCGATGAGGCGGTCGGTGGCGTGGCGCTGCAGCCGGCCGATGGCGACGGGACGATCCTCCGCCCGGTTGCGCACGCAGGACTGTTCGCACAGCGTCTCCGTCGGGCAGACCCGGCCACAGGTGCCGCCCATGATGTTTTCCGACAGGATCGTCGTTGCGGCGCCCTTCAGGTTGCCGGTGGCGATCGAGCGGATGAAGGCGGGGATGTCGATCCCGGTCGGGCAGGCCTTGATGCAGGGCGCGTCGTAGCAGAACAGGCAGCGGTTGGACTCGGCCAGCGCCTGCACCGGCGTCATCGCCGGGCTGAGGTCGGCATAGGGCGAGGCCGGCTGGTCCGCGTCGGCTTTTGGAGTGGTGGCAAGCGTAGCGATCAGGGTCATGGCGGATGGCTTCCCTTCGGTCGCGGAGCGGCGTGTCTACCGAAGTGTCAGCAACCCGCGTGCCAAGAGAACCAACCAGCACTGCCAACGGACGGGGGCGGCGGAAAAGCTGACTGTTCGGTCAAGAACTGACGAGATGGACAGGCATGGCGCCATCATGCCAGCCATGCGGATTGCACGCAACTCAGCCTTTTGGCGCCTGGAATTTGGGCATGGCAGCGCTTTCAGCGCCGAATTACGATCGTGGCGCCAGCAAAAGCCAATTGGAACAAACGCATGGCAAACGGCGGCATGCCTGGAAACCAGTCATGGCCTTTGGAAAGCGATTGGTCTCGAACCGACTGCATTGACAGCGGCCGGTTGCAGTAATCCAATCGACGATAATTTGGTTGAATTAATATGCATGCAATCTCGCTCCGCGAGCGATCCTTGCGGAGTGGAGAGCTTTCGATTGCTCGCCCGCTTCTGCAAGGTTTCAGGAGGATATTTATGCAGCCAATGACATCGCCGGCATCCTTTATCCATAAAGAGATGATAAAGAATGCGTCTTCACAGGTCGTCGCAAACATTGCAAAGAAAAGCACCCCGGTATCCGATCTGGCAATCAGTGCTTCGGGGGCAGAGGGTCAAATAGCGACGGGCTTGCTCCGCACGATGTATGCGGTACAGGATGCATCGGCGGATTTGATCTGCGACTACACGATTTTTGCAGCCTGGGTCGGGCCTGGAATGCCATGGGACCACAAGAAGGAAATCCGCAGCGCCTATGGAACGTGGAGCTATGACTGGGACACCGGCCGGGACTACTATTTCGACATCTGGTCCAACATTCATTATGGCTATATTGGCCGTGCCTGTGGGTTCAGCGTCTGGACATTGAAGGCTGGTGGCGGAGCTGCGCAGTTGATCGCTCGAACAATGCCTGACGGCTATTGGAAACGCCGCTTCGAGTCGCTCGGAGACGCCGATTTCCTCGCCGCCTGCGACGACCCCTATGACCAGCAGGCGATCATCCTCGGCGCCGACCTGTGGGACCGCCATGGCAAGACCCTCACACTGATGCAGTTGATCGCACGCTGCCGGGAAAAGGCAACCGTGCTGAGCACCCGCAGCCACGTTGCCGGATCATGAAGCGGCTGATTTTCTTGATGCTTCTGTCGAGTGTCGTCGTTGCGGGGCTGTTCTGGTTTCGCAGCCTCGGACCGGCGACCGATGGGAGTCTGTTGGAGGCACTTGCCGCCAACCGCATGGTCCTGAGCCGCGTAGGCGACGCTTTGCTCGAGGCCGGGGACGGGGCGCGCATCGACATCAGCAAGGCGGGCGCGATCACGGGGACGGCCTCTCCCGAAAGCGACCTGACCCGGCTGCTGCGTGGGACACCGGCGGAAGTGGCCGAGGTTCGGGAGGAGTTCAACGGCGTCCTCTTTCAGATGAGCAGCGTCGGCATCAGCGTATCCGGCGCCACCTCCGGCCTGATCTACAGCCCTGGTGGACGCCGATTGCCGTCCTGGGTCGTAGAAGTGAAGTCACTCGACGCAGGGCTGGAGCGGGAGAAGGAAGCCAAGCGCGGCACCGGTCGCAAAGTGTCCGCATTCTTCGTCCGGCCGATCGACACGGCTTGGGCGGCCTACCTCGATGTCTTCTGACAGGCGCTCGACGGCTGAGGGGCCGGTGGCCTAGGATGCTCTGATGCCTGCTCCGTCCAGCCTGCTGATCGACCGCACCGCCACGCCCATCGGCGAGCTGATCGTGGTCGCCGACACCGACGGCGCCCTGCGCGCCATCGACTGGACCGACCATGAGGACCGGTTGCACCGGCTGCTGCGCCTGCACCATCCCGGCGGTTACGAGTTGCGGCCGTGCGCCGATCCGGGCGGGCTGACGCGGGCGATGGATGCCTATTTCGCGGGCGATCTCGCTGTCATTGACCGGCTGCCGGTGCGCACCGCCGGGACGCCGTTCCAGCGCGCGGTGTGGGCGGCGCTGCGCGGCATTCCCTGCGGCGGGACCATCAGCTATCGCGAACTGGCAGCGCTGGCCGGGCGTCCGGCGGCGGTGCGGGCGGCGGGGCACGCCAACGGCGCCAACCCGATCGGCGTCGTGGTGCCCTGCCATCGCGTGATCGGCTCCGGCGGGGCGCTGACCGGCTATGGCGGCGGGATGGAGCGCAAGCGCTGGCTGCTGGCCCATGAAGGGGTGGGCGTAGGGTAAGCGCGCGCCCTACCGCTTTTGCTCAGCGCACTTTGCGGCTCCGCTTCGGTTGTTGAAGGGAGAGGCGACGCAGCCGGTCAGCCGGCCGGCGCCGTCACCACGCCAACGAAAGGGAGCGCCATGAGCGACAAGAACGACCAGAACCGGACCGCGGGCGACAACGAGCGCATGAAGGGCGTGATCGATCAGGCCAAGGACAAGGCATCCGGCGGGCTGTCCGGCCACGAGCAGGACGGGCGCAAGGGCGGCGAGCAGACCAGGCGCGCCGTCGACGCCATGTCCACCGGCAACACGCCGCGCACCGGCGACGACCCGCAGCACATCACCGGCGACACCATGCGCACGCCGATGCCGGACGAGACCGGCGGCGAAGGCGCCAAGCGTCGGGGCAAGGACAAGTAGGAACGAAAACAGGGGGACGGTCGCCGTCCCCCTTTTTCAGTGCGGAACGGCCGTCGTCAGGCGCCGAAGCCACCATCGATGGTCTGGAACGAGCCGGTGATCATCCCGGCATGTGGGCCGGCGACATAGGCGGTCAGCTCGGCGACCTCATCGGCATGGATGTGGCGCTTGATGGCCATGAAGCTGTGCATGGCGGGCGCCATCGGACCGTCGGCCGGGTTCATGTCGCTGTCGGTCGGACCCGGCTGGATGGCGTTCACGGTGATGCCGCGGTCGCCGAAATCGCGGGCGAGGCCGCGCACCATGCCCTGGACCGCCGATTTGGTCAGGGCGTAGGCGGCACCGCCGGCGAAGGGCATGCGGTCGCCGTTGACCGAGCCGATGACGATGATGCGCCCGCCGTCGTTCATGCGCCGGGCCGCTTCGACCGCCGCGTGGTAGGGCGCGCGGACATTGATGTCGATCATCCGGTCGACCGCGTCGGGGTCGAAGGTGAGCGGATCGCCGAGGATCGCCGTGCCGGCATTGACGACCAGCACGTCCAGTGCACCACGCTCCGCCACGGTGGCGATCAGGGCGTCGCGGTCGGCGCTGTCGGTGCGGAAGGCCTCCGCGCCGGTTTCGGCGGCGAGCGCCTCGGCGGCGTCCTTCGACCCGGCATAGGTGAAGGCGACGGTGCCGCCGGCCTTGGCGAAGCGGCGGACGATGGCCTTGCCGATGCCGCGGCTGCCGCCGAGGACCAGGATCTTGCGGCCGGTGAACTCACCCATGATGCGCTCCTTGAGAAAATGTAGTGATCGCTATATAAATCCGGGCAAGGGATTTGCGCAAGGAGAAATTATAGTGGTCGCTACAGAAAATTCCGGGACCCGAGGGCGGCGGCGGTCCTTCGATGTGGACGTGGCGGTCGAAACCGCGATGAGGCTGTTCCATGCGCGCGGCTACGACGCCGTGGGCGTCGCCGAGCTGGGGGCCGAACTGGGGATCAAGCCGCCGAGCTTCTATGCCGCCTTCGGAAGCAAGGCCGGACTGTTCGAGCGGGCGCTTCAGCGCTATGCGGCGGGGGAGGCGAACATCTTCGGCCGTGCGCTGGCCGATGGCGGCGGGGTGGCCGAGGTGATCGAGCGCACGCTGCTGCTGGCGGCGCGGCTCTATCCGGAGCGGAACGGGGTGGCGGGCTGCCTCGTGCTCGACGGCGCGCGCAACAGCGCCGATCCGGAGGCGTGCGCGCTGGCCGAGGCGATGAGGAAGGCCGGCGTGGCGGCGATCCGGGACTTCATCGCCGGGGAGGCGCCGGAACGGGCCGGCGCGCTGGCGGATTTCGTGGCGATCGCGATGAAGGGAATGTCGGCGGCGGCGCGCGACGGTGCCGACGAGGCGGCGCTCACCGGCTTCGCGCAGATGGCGAGCCGCGCCTTCCGCCGGGAGCTGGCGGCGGAAGGGTGAGGCCCGGGGCTGGAAAAGTCCCGGTTCAGGCCGGCATCGCCTCGCGAGGGATGATGGCGCCGCGGTGCTGGATGACGGTGGCGGCCAGCCTGTGGGCGGCGCGGGCGGCGTCGGCCGGACCCTCGCCGCGCAGACGGGCAGCGAGATAGCCGGCGCTGAAGCTGTCGCCGGCCGCCGTGGTGTCCACCACCGTGGCGACCTTCAGCGCGGGAACCTCGACGGACTCGCCATTCTCGATCACCACGCAGCCGGGCTGTTCCAGCTTCAGCACGATCTCGGAGACGCCGGCGTCGCGGACGCGGGCCAGAACGGCGTCGGCATCGGCATCGCCATAGAGGTCGCGCAGGTCGGTGACGCCGGGCAGCGCGATGTCGGTCAGCCGCAGCATGCGGTCGAAGGCGACGCGGGCGGTCTCGATGTCCGGCCACAGGCGCGGGCGCCAGTTGGTGTCGAACGCCACCTTGCCGCCGCGCGCGCGGACCCGCTGCAACACCTCGAACAGCCGCTCGCGGCCCTGCTCGCCCAGGATGGCGATGCTGATGCCGGAGAGATAGACGACGCCGTAGCCCTCCAGCGCCTTGGACAGCTCCGGCGTCTGGGGCAGGGCGAACAGCTCGCGCGCAGGAGCCCGGTCGCGCCAGTAGAGGAAGCGGCGCTCGCCGCTGGAATCGGTCTCGATCAGGTAGAGGCCGGGCAGGCGGTTCGGCACGCGCAGCACATGGCCGGTGCCCACCCCTTCGGCGGCCCAGGCGGCGATCATGTCCTCGCTGATGCTGTCGTCGCCGAGCGCGGTGACATAGTCGACCGGCGTGCCCAGACGCGCCAGATAGACCGCGGTGTTCAGCGTGTCACCGCCGAAGCCCATGGTCAGCGACCCGTCCGGCCGCCGGAACATCTCGATCATGCATTCGCCGAGCGCGGCGACGCGGTTGGGCGTGTCGGTCATGCTTGTTCTCCGCAAGCCGGGAATCGCCCCGGCAAATCCTTATTCTTCATGCCGCCGCAGGGCGGTTCTGGCGCGCCCGCATCCGTTCGCGGTGCGCGGTGTAGAGGCCGCTGGCGATGATCACGCCGGTGCCGACGAAGGTCCAATGGTCGGGCACCGCGCCGAAGACGAGGAACCCCAGCGCGGTGGACCAGATCAGTTGCACATAGGTGAAGGGCGCCAGCACCGATGCCTCGCCCTGGCGGTAGGCCAGGATCAGCAGCCATTGCGACAGGGTGTAGACCAGCCCGATGAAGCCCCCCAGCAGCATCTCCCACGGCGTCGGCCAGACGGCGTGCAGGGGAAGCAGCGCCGTCAGCACGATCAGGCCGGTCAGCGCGCTCCACACCATGGTGGTCAGCGGGTTCTCCTGCACCGTCATCTTCCGCGTCGCCACCAGCCCCAGCGCCCAGCTGAAGGCGGTCAGGATCGGCAGCAGCGAGGCGGGCTGAAACCCCTCCGCCCCCGGCCGGATGACGATGATGACGCCGGCCAGCCCGACCAGCAGCGCCGCCCAGCGGCGGACACCGACCTTCTCGGCCAGCAGCAGGATCGACAGCACGGTAACGAAGACGGGGGAGACGAAGCTGATCGCCGCGGCCTCGGCCAGCGGCAGATGCTGCATCGCCATGATGAAGAACAGCGCCGAACCCAGCATGCCCAGGCCGCGCAGGATCTGAAGCCCCGGCCGCGTCGTCTTCAGCACGTGGAGCGAGCCGCCGCGCAGGGCCAGCGGCATCACCAGCGCGGTGAAGACGACATAGCGCATCCAGGCGATCTCGGCCGGCGGCAGGGTCCGGCCGAGATATTTCGCCGTGGCGTCGGAACAGGACAGGCAGGCCACCGCCAGCACCACCAGCAGGATCGCCCGCATCGGCTCCATGCCCTTGGACGCCGATCCGGTTGGCTGGATCGGGGGCTGCGGGGCGTTCACCGGCAAAGGGCCGGCTTCAGCATCGGGGCGGGGGACGGAACTGTCGGGCATGGTGCCGGCTCGTCATCGGTCATGAGAAAGGGGCGGACCCCTTACATAACCGCTCCCATCTGCCAAGGAGCGAATTCATCGGCGCCGACGCCGAGTTCCTCGCTCTTGGTCTTGCGGCCCGACGCGGTGTCGAGCACCAGCTGGAAGATGGCGCGGCCGACCTCCTCGATGGTGGCGTCGCCGGTGGCGATGGCGCCGCAATCGATGTCCATGTCGTCCGGCATCCGGCGGAACAGCGTGCTGTTGGTCGCCAGCTTCAGGCTGGGCGTCGGCTTGCAGCCGAAGACCGAACCGCGGCCGGTGGTGAAGCACAGCACATTGGCGCCGCCCGCCACCTGCCCGGTCGCCGACACCGGATCGTAGCCGGGCGTGTCCATGAAGACGAAGCCCTTGTCGGTGATCGGCTCGGCATAGCGGTAGACGGCGGTCATCGGGGTGGTGCCGCCCTTGGCGACCGCGCCCAGCGACTTTTCCAGGATGGTGGTCAGGCCGCCCTTCTTGTTGCCGGGCGACGGGTTGTTGTTCATCTCGCCGCCGGTGCGGCTGGTGTACTCCTCCCACCAGCCGATGCGCTCGACCAGCGCCTCGCCCACCTCGCGGCGGATGGCGCGGCGGGTCAGCAGATGCTCGGCGCCATAGACCTCCGGCGTCTCGCTCAGCACGGCGGTGCCGCCGTTGCGGACCAGCAGGTCGACGGCATAGCCCAGCGCCGGGTTGGCGGTGATGCCCGAATAGCCGTCGGAGCCGCCGCATTGCAGGGCCAGCGTCAGGTGGCTGGCCGGCAGGGTCTGGCGGGTGACGTCGTTGATCTCCGGCAGCAGCGCCTCGATCCGGCGGATGCCCTCGCGGGCCGCCGCGGCGGTGCCGCCCATGTCCTGGATGCCGATGGGGATGACGCGGGCGCCTTCCTCAAGACCGGTGGCCTCCATCAGCTTGTCGATCTGGTTTACCTCGCAGCCGAGGCCCAGCAGGATCACCGCCGCGAAGTTCGGGTGGCGGGCGTAGCCGGCGATGGTCCGGCGCAGCGTGTCCATCACCTCGCCGCTGCCGGCCATGCCGCAGCCGTAGCCGTGGGTCAGCGCGACGACGCCGTCGATGTTGGGGTAGGCGGTCAGCGCGGGACCGCGGAAATGGTCGGCGATCATCCGCGCCGCGGTGGCGGAGCAGTTCACCGAGGTCAGCACGCCGATGTAGTTGCGGGTGGCGACGCGGCCGTCAGGGCGAACAATGCCCTGGAAGGTGGCGCGCTCGGCCTCCGGAATCGGCTCGACCGGGTGGACGTCGGCGCCGAAGGCGTAATCGCGCTCGAAATCACTGCCCATGCCCATGTTGTGGACGTGGACATGGTCGCCCGGCTGGATCGTCGCGGTGGCGAAGCCGATGACCTGATTGTATTTGCGCACCGGCTCGCCCGGCGCGATGGCGCGCACCGCGACCTTGTGCCCGGCCGGCACCGGCCCGGTGGTCGCGACGCCAGAGCCCTCTGCGGTGCCGGGCAGGGCGGTGCCGGGCTCCAGGTCGGCGCCGGCGACGACGACGTTGTCGGCGGGGTGCAGGCGGATGGTCAGCGATGCCATGGGAAGATGTCCTTGAGGAGACGTGATGTCGCGATATCCCCTCTCCCCCGCTCACGCGCAAACTTCGTTTGCGCTGACGCGACAGGCGGACCTTTGGTCCGCCGAAAGCGGGGAGAGGGTTAGGGTGAGGGGGACGCACAGCGAGGATTCTTGGGATAGCCACGCAATGCATCCCCCTCACCCCGACCCTCTCCCCGGGGGGGAGAGGGGGACAGAGGCGTTACAGCCGACCAATCACAGCTTGTAGGCGTTCTTGGCGAGGCGGTAGGCGAGGTCGACGGCCAGTTCCGCCGCCTCGTCCTCGGCCAGCCGGTGTTCGGCCACCAGACGGGCGAGGAAGCTGCAATCGACGCGGCGCGACACGTCGTGGCGGGCCGGGATCGAGCAGAAGGCGCGGGTGTCGTCGTTGAAGCCCACCGTGTTGTAGAAGCCGGCGGTCTCCGTGATCATCTCGCGGTAGCGGCGCATGCCCTCGGGGCTGTCGTGGAACCACCAGGCCGGGCCGACGCGCAGAGCCGGATAGTGGCCGGCCAGCGGCGCCAGCTCGCGGGCGTAGCTGTCCTCGTCCAGGGTGAACAGGATGATGGTCAGGTCGCGCTCGTTGCCGAAGCGGTCGAGCAGCGGCTTCAGCGCCCGCACATACTCGGTGCCGCTCGGGATGTCGGCGCCCTTGTCGCGGCCGAAGCGCTGGAACACGAGGTCGTTGTGATTGCGGAAGCTGCCGGGATGGATCTGCATGACCAGACCGTCCTCCAGGCTCATCCGCGCCATTTCGGTCAGCATCTGGGCGCGGAACAGCTCGGATTCCTCGGCCGTGGCGCCGCCGCGGCGGACGATGTCGAACAGCTTCTCGGCCTCGGCGCGGGCCAGATCGGCGGTCGCCGCCGTCGGGTGGCCATGGTCGGTCGAGGTGGCGCCGAAGCTCTTGAAATAGAGGCGGCGGTCGGCCAGCGCGGCGAGATAGCCGTCCCAGGTCGCGGTGTCCTTGCCGGTGATGCGAGCCAGCTCGGCGAGGTTCTCGCGGAAGCCCTCGAATTCCGGATCGACGACCGGGTCGGGACGGAAGGCGGTGATGACCCGGCCCTTCCAGCCGCTCTCGCGGATCGCCTTGTGGTGCACCAGCGGGTCGAGCGGCGATTCGGTGGTCGCCAGCACTTCGAGGTTGAAGCGCTCGAACAGGGCGCGCGGGCGGAACTCCGGCTTGCGCAGGCAGTCCTCGATCTGATCGTAGATGCGGTCGGCGCTGGCGGCACTCAGGCGCTCGGTGACGCCGAAGACCGTCTCGAAGGCGTGAGTCAGCCACATCGAGGTCGGCGTGCCGCGGAACAGGTGCCAGTTGCTGGCCAGCAGCCGCCAGATGGCGCGCGAATCGGTCGAGGTCTCCCCGCCGTCGCGGCGCGGCACGCCCAGCTGCTCCAGCGGAATTCCCTGGCTGTAGAGCATGCGGAATGCATAATGGTCGGGCTTTACGAACAGGCTGGCCGGATCGGGGAACGCCTCGTCCTTCGCGAACCAGGACGGATCGGTGTGGCCGTGCGGGCTGACGATCGGCAGGGCGGCGACTTCGCCATACAGGCGGCGCGCGATGTCGCGTTGCGTCGGGTCGCTCGGGAAAAGACGGTCGGGGTGAAGCATCGGAAGCCTCTACGCTGCAAGAGAAGGACAAAAGCAGGGTGGGGAAAGGCGGGGTCCGTGCGGGGGACCGTCCCTACCGGCTGGTCGTATAATATTAATATATCAGATTAGATTGCAAGCCCAATCGTTCCCGTTCCGCGGCTTCGGCGCCCCCGCAGCCTGCGCCCAGTCGCCGCACCCGATCCTTTTGGGAGATCGGCGATGGATTTGACCTTGGTGAAGGGGGACGGGTAGATTGACGGGTATGACGAACATCCCACGGGTGGCGGCGCGCCGCCCGGTTACATGCCTGCCGGAATGGAGCCATCGGTGAAGAAGGTCGCGACGACAGAGGATGAAGGCGGCCTGGTCTCCGCAACCGTGCGCCGCGCGGCGGCCCCGGCCGCGGCGGTCCGTCCGCCGCGCCGTGCCGCCACCGTGGCCTCGCGCATCTACCGCGATCTGCGGGCGGAGATCGTCTCGCTGAAGCGCAAGCCCGGCGACGCCATCGCCGAGAAGCAGATCGCCGAGTCCTATGGCGTCAGCCGCACGCCGGTGCGCGAGGCGGTGCTGAAGCTCGCCGACGAAGGGCTGATCGAGATTTTCCCGCAGTCCGGCACCTTCGTGTCGCGCATCCCGCTGGACGCCCTGCCGGAGGCCTTCGCCATCCGCAAGGCGCTGGAGGAGGCGACGGTGCGCTATGCGGCGGCGCGGGCCAGCCGCAGCCAGATCGCGGCGCTCCGCGCCAATCTGGAACTGCAGCGGGAGATGCAGGAAACCGCCAACTATGAAGGCTTCCATCAGGCCGACGAGGCGTTCCACGCGCTGATCGCCGACATCGCCGGCTATCCGGGTTTCTGGACGCTGATCCAGCAGACCAAGGTGCAGATCGACCGCTACCGCCTGCTGACCCTGCCGGTGCGGGGCCGCATCGCCGAGGTGATCGCGGAGCATGCCGCCATTGTCGAGGCGGTGGCGGCCAACGATCCCGCGGCCGCCATCAAGGCGCTGGACGATCACCTGGACGACCTGCAGATCTCGGTCGCCGACATCCGGCGCGACTATCCGCGCTTTTTCACCGCGCCGGGCGATCCGGTTTAAACGTTACTTGGCGTCGGCTTCCGCGGCGTAGGCCACCGGCTCGCCCAGGAAGTCCTCGCGGATCGGCGTGAAGATGTCGAGCAGCACGCCCGGCTCCAGCGCGACCACGCCATGCAGCACGTTGGACGGCACCATATAGCCGTCGCCGGCGTTCAGGCGTTGCGTGCGGCCGTCGATGGTGACGTCGAACGACCCCTTCTCCACCACGGCGCACTGGACATGGGGATGGCGATGCTGCGCCCCGATGGCGCCGGCCTCGAACTCCACCCGCACCATCATCATCGTGTCGTTGTAGCCGAGGATCTTGCGGCGCACGCCGTCGCCCAGATCCTGCCACGGAATGTCGCCCGCGGTCACGAACACGTCTGTGGTCATCTCTCCCCTCTCCCTGCTGGAAGGTGCCCTCTCGCGGAGAGAGGGGCGTTGTTGCGGATCACCGCGCCAGCCAGCCGCCGTCGACCGGCAGGATGGTGCCGTGCACATAGTCGGAGGCGTCCGACGCCAGGAACACCGCCGGGCCGGCCATGTCGGCCGGCACGCTCCAGCGCCCGGCCGGGATGCGGGCCAGGATCTCGGCGTTGCGCTTCTCGTCGGCGCGCAGAGCCGTGGTGTTGTTGGTCTCGACATAGCCGGGGGCGATGGCGTTCACGTTGATGCCCTTGCCCGCCCATTCGCAGGCCAGCAGCTTGGTGATGCCGGCGACGCCGCTCTTGGAGGCCGTGTAGGACGGCACCCGGATGCCGCCCTGGAAGGACAGCATCGACGCGATGTTGATGATCTTGCCCTTGGCGTTCCGGCCCATGACGTGGCGGCCGAAGGCCTGGCAGAGGAAGAAGGTCGACTTGACGTTGACGGTCATCACCTCGTCCCAGTCGGCTTCGGTGAAGTCGATGGAATCGGCGCGGCGGATGATGCCGGCGTTGTTGACGAGGATGTCGACCTTGCCCAGCCCGGCGACCGCCTCCTCCATGATGCGGGGGATCGGCTCGATGCTGGTGAAGTCGGCGGCGATGGAGACGAAGCGCCGGCCGGTCGCCTCCACCATCGCCTGCGTCTCGGCCGGCGGGGTGCGGCCGGCCACCGCGACGTCGGCGCCGGCCTGGGCCAGCGCCACGGCGATGGCCTGACCGATGCCGGTGTTGGCGCCGGTGACCAGCGCCGTTTTGCCGGAGAGATCGAAGGGGGTCGTCATGGCGGTCGTCCTCAGCGCAGGCGGTCCATGGCGACGAAGTCCATGTCCGTGAAGTCCTGGTTGTCGCCGCCCATCGCCCAGATGAAGGTGTAGTTGCGGGTGCCGACGCCGGAATGGATCGACCAGGGCGGGGAGATCACCGCCTGCTCGTTGGCGACCACGAGGTGGCGGGTCTGCTCCGGCTCGCCCATCAGGTGGATGACGCGCGCCTCTTCCGGCAGGTCGAAGTAGAAGTAGACCTCGCAGCGCCGGTCATGGGTGTGGCACGGCATCGTGTTCCACATGTTGTTCGGCTTCAGCACCGTCATGCCAAGCACCAGCTGCGCGGTGCGCACCACGTCCGGGTGGATCATCTGGTAGATGGTGCGCTCGTTCGACTGGGCCGGGTCGCCGAGATGCACGGCCTTGGCCTGGCCGATCGAGATCTTCATCGTCTCGAACCGGGCATGGGCGGGGGTGCTGTTCAGGTAGAACTTGGCCGGCTCGCGGCGGTCCAGGCTCTCGAACGTGACGTCCTTGCTGCCCATCGCGATATAGAGCGCGTCGCGCGGCGCCAGCTCATAGACGGCACCGTCGACGGTGACGCGGCCGGCGCCGCCGACATTGACCACGCCCAGCTCGCGCCGGTCGAGGAAGTTGGGCGAGCCGATCTCCTTGGAGGACTCCAGCTTCACCGGGCCGGCGACCGGCATGGCGCCGCCCACCACGAAACGGTCGACGTGGCTGTAGGTGAAGACGGTCTCGTCGGCCTCGAAGATGGTCGGGACCAGGAAATGGTCGCGCAGAGTCTCGGTGTCGTAACCGCGGACGGCATCGGGGTGGGAGGCGTGCCGGACGGAGATTTTCATGGGATGGTCCTTTCAAATCTGTGCAGCCGGCTGTCCGGCAGGTTTGCGTCATCATACTAATATACTAGTAAGCAGGGCAAGGACTAATGAGGGAAAGCCGGACATTTCACAGCGCGGAGGGTGCGACAAAGACGCTTTGGGCGGTCGAACCGTGGCAGGGGGCAGGGTAATCGCATATGGCAATTATGATCCTACACAAGGAAGCACGTCATTCCCGCGAAGGCGGGAATCCAGCCATTTCAGTCGCTTTGCACGATGGTTTCCTGGATCCCCGCCTTCGCGGGGATGACGGAAGTCCTTTTATGGGATTCTGGATTCCATATGCGATTGCCCGGGGGGAGCCGCGTTGCGCTGGCGGGCGGGGTAATATATTAGTGAACGGTCCCCGTCCGGAGTGTCCGCCAATGACCAGCCAGCAGCCCCGCAAGCGCATCGCCCTCGTCGCCCATGACGCCCGCAAGGCGGACCTCATCGCCTGGATCGGCGCCAACATCGCGGCGCTGGACGGTCACGCCTATTGGGCGACCGGCACCACCGGCCAGAAGGTGCGCGACGCCCATCCAGCCCTGGACGTGACCCCGCTGAAGAGCGGCCCGCTGGGCGGCGATCAGCAGATCGGCGCGATGATCGCGGAGGGGCGGATCGACCTGCTGGTCTTCTTCGTCGATCCGATGACCGCCCAGCCGCACGACGTGGATGTGAAGGCGCTGACCCGGCTGGCGACGCTCTACAACATCCCGATGGCCTGCAACGAGGCGACGGCCGACATGATCGTCTCCTCGCCCCATTTCGCCGGCGGCTACACGCCGCGCGCCGCCAGCTTCACGGAATACGAGACGCGCCGGGTGTGAGCATGTTCCGCCGGCCTCAGGCGGTGAAATACTGCGGATAGGTCTTCTGGACGTCGGCGATGCCCAGTTGCAGGTCGGTCAGGTGGCGGCGCAGCTCGCCGACCGCGCGGTCGGGGTCGCGGGCGGCGACCGCCTCGACGATGGCGCTGTGTTCGCCCAGCGCCTTGTCCATCCGGCCGGCCGCCGGCAGGGTCAGGTGGCGGTAGCGGTCGATCTGCCGCTTCACCTGCTGGGTCACCGCCCAGAAGCCGGGATAGCCGGAAATCTCCGCCAACAGCGCGTGGAACGCCTCGTCGGCATCGTGGAAGCCGTCGAGATTGCCGGCCTCCTTCATCTCGCGCTGCAGTTCCAGGTTGGCGCGCAGGCGGGCGATCTGGCTGCCGGTCGCCTGTTCGGCGGCGTAGCGCACCGTCGCCTCCTCCAGCGCGCGGCGGATGGCGATGGCCTCCGGCAGGGCACTGAGGGGGATGCGGGCGACGAAGGTGCCGGACTGTGGGAACACCTCCACCAACCCTTCGTCGGCGAGCTTCAGCATCGCCTCGCGCACCGGCGTGCGGCTGACGCCATAGGCCTCCGCCACCTCCTTCTCGATCACCGGCTCGCCCGGCTTGCGGCGCAGCGAGACGATGTCGTCGCGCAGGTCGCGGTAGATGGTGCCCGACACGGTGGCGCCGCGGTGGGCGGGCCTCGCGGTGGCGCTGGCGGGCTGACGGCGTCGGCGACGGCGCGCCGGAGCGGCCACCGCCACCAAATTCGAATCGCCCGCGTTGGAAGTCATTGTCGTCCCGATCCTGTCCTTCGGCCTGACGCCGCGGTTACTAATATATCGCTGCGCTTCCATGGGCGAAAAGCCTTTTGCCGCCGGAAATTCATGGCCGTCCGGCGACAGTTCCTGTGACAGCGTGGGACGGGCGGTTCAGCAGGGTTGCAATGGCCCCGCTGCTTGTTTCACTCTCCACAACCTACCCATTCGTATAGCCACCTTTACACCGCCCATTGCGAGCCCGATCCGCATGACCGCAGCGCCGACCACCCCATCGCCGTCGGAAAGGCTGTTCCGCAAGGCGGCGCTCGACCGGCTGTCGTCGCCGGAGGAACTGGACCGGCTGGTCACGCTGACCACGCCGCGGGGCTGGCTGGCGCTGACCGCGCTGCTGGGGCTGCTGGCGCTGGCGCTGGTGTGGGCGGTGGTGGGGACCATCCCGACGCGGGTGACCGGCTCCGGCCTGCTGGTCAGCAGCGGCGGCCGGGTGTTCGACGCCGTCGCCAGCGCGTCCGGCGCGCTGGTGGCGCCGCTGGTCAAGCCCGGCGACACGGTGACCGCCGGCCAGCTGCTGGCCCGCGTCGACAAGGCGGAGCTTGAACAGACGCTCGACCATGCGCGGGCGGTGGTGCGGGAGCGGGAGCAGGATCTGGCCCGCCGCACCAATCAGCTGGAGCGCGAGGCGCAGGCCCGCCGCGCCAACTTCGCCGCCCGCCGCGCCGCCCTGCGTCAGGTGGTTGCCGCCGCCGAGACGCGGGTGCAGTTCCTCGACACCCTGCTGCGCGGCCAGGAGGACATCGCCAGCCGCGGCTTCACCACCCGCCAGCGGGTGGAGGACACCCGGCAGGAGCTGGCCGCCGCCCGCCAGAAGGTCAGCGACGCCAAGAGCCAGCTTCTGCAGATCGACACCGAGGAACTGGACATGGCCAGCCGGGCCGAGCAGACGCTGACCGAGGGCCGCGACCGCGTCGCCGACGCCCGCCGGCGGGTGGATGAACTTGCCCTGCAACTGGAGCAGGACACGCGGATCCTCAGCCCGACCGACGGGCGCGTCACCGAATGGAAGGTGGCGGAGGGGGCGCGCGTGGCGGCCGGCACCCCGGTGGTCAGCATCGAAAGCGGATCGCGCGGCCTGCAGCTGGTGCTCTATGTCCCACCGGAGCATGGCAAGAAGCTGAAGCCCGGCATGGATGTCCGCATCGCGCCGTCGACGGTGCGCAAGGAAGAATACGGCACGCTGGTCGGCCGGGTCGCCGAGGTGTCGGACTTCCCCTCCACCCCGCAGGGCATGCTGGCGGTGCTGCAGAACGACCGGCTGGTGACGCAGTTCTCCGCCAAGGGACCGCCCTTCGCCGTGCGCGTCGATCTGGTGCCGGAGGCCGGCACGCCGTCCGGCTACCGCTGGTCGTCCGGCGGCGGTCCCGCCATGACCATCACCAGCGGCACGCTGGCCGAGGGCGAGGTGACGGTGCGCGAACAGCCGCCGATGGCCTTTGTCATCCCGGCGCTGCGCAAGGCGACCGGCCTGTGAGCATGACGGCACCGGTCCGCAAGCAGACCCGTGTGCGCACGCCCACCCTGCTGCAGATGGAGGCGGTGGAGTGCGGCGCCGCCTCGCTCGGCATCGTTCTGGCCTATTTCGGCCGCTGGGTGCCGCTGGAGGAGCTGCGCGTCGCCTGCGGCGTGTCGCGCGACGGCAGCAAGGCCAGCAACCTGCTGCGCGCCGCCCGGCGCTACGGCCTGACCGCCAAGGGCTTCAAGAAGGAGCCCGACGCGCTGGCCGACATGCCCTGGCCGTTGATCGTCCATTGGAACTTCAACCATTATCTGGTCTTCGAAGGCTTCAGGGGCGATCACGCCTATCTGAACGACCCGGTCACCGGCCCGCGCCGCGTCACCCGCGCAGAGTTCTCCGAGGCCTTCACCGGCGTGGCGCTGGCTTTCGAAAAGGGACCGGAGTTCGTCGCCGGTGAGAGGCCGCCGAGCCTTGCCGGCATGCTGGGACGGCAGTTGACGCGGTCGCGCGCCGCGGTGGGATTCGCGCTGGCCGCCAGTCTGGCGCTGGTGCTGCCGGGCATCGCCCTGCCGGCGTTCACAAAGGCCTTCATCGACGAGGTGCTGATCGGCGGGCAGCGCAGCTGGCTGGTGCCGCTGCTGTTGGGGATGGGCGCCACGGCGCTGCTGCGGGCGGCGCTGACGGCGCTGCAGCAGTCGGCCCTGCTGAAGCTGGAGACCAAATTCGCGCTGGTGATGGCCAGCCGCTATGTCTGGCGGCTGCTGCAGCTTCCGGTGCCCTTCTTCGGCCAGCGCCATCCCGGCGACATCGCCGGACGCGTCGCCGCCAACGACCGGGTGGCGCGGCTCTTGTCGGGGGAGATGGCGACGGCGGCGATGAGCCTGCTGACGGTCGTCTTCTTCGGGCTGGTCATGCTGACCTACGACGTGGCGCTGGCGGCGGTGACCATCCTGCTGGTGCTGGGCAACGTGCTGTTCCTGCGCGGCGCCTCGCGCGGGCGGGAGGATGCCGGGCGGCGCCTGCTGTCGGAACAGGCCAAGCTGGGCGCCGTCACCATCGGCAGCATCCAGGCGATCGAGACGCTGAAGTCGGCCGGGCTGGAGGGGCAGGCGTTCGAGCGCTGGGCCGGCTATCAGGCGCGGCTGCTGTCGGTGCGCCAGACGCTGGGGGTGCATTCGGCGATGCTGACGGTGGCGCCGGCCTTCCTCAATGCGCTGGGCACGGCGGCGATCCTGGGGCTGGGCGCGGTGCGGGTGATGGACGGGGCGCTGACCGTCGGCGCGCTGGTGGCGTTCCAGAGCCTGGCCGCCAGCTTTTCCGAGCCCGTCGCCAAGCTGGTCGGCATGGGCGGGACGCTGCAGCGGGTGAAGGCCGACCTGCAGCGGCTGAACGACACGCTGGACCATGCGCCCGACCCGCAGTCCGGCCTTGCCGCCGAGGGGGCGGAGATTGCGGACGGGCCGGCGCGGCTGAGCGGGGCGGTGGAACTGGTCGACGTGTCCTTCGGCTACAGCGTGCTCGATCCGCCGCTGATCGAGGGGCTGTCGCTGGCGCTGGCGCCGGGGATGCGGGTGGCGCTGGTCGGCGGGTCGGGCAGCGGGAAATCCACCGTCGGCCGGCTGATCTGCGGTCTCGTCCAGCCCTGGTCGGGACAAATCCTGTTCGACGGGCGGGCGCCGGCGGAGATCCCGGTGGGGCTGCGCGCCGCCTCCATCGCCTATGTCGACCAGGACGTCTTCCTGTTCGACGGCTCGGTGCGCGACAACCTGACCCTGTGGGACCGGACGGTGCCGGAGGCGGCGCTGACCCGCGCGCTGGAGGACGCTGCCATCCTGGGCGAGGTCGCCGGGCGCCAGGGGCAGCTCGACGCGCCGGTCGCCGAAGGGGGCGTGAATTTCAGCGGCGGCCAGCGCCAACGGCTGGAGATCGCCCGCGCGCTGACCGGCAACCCGTCGATCCTGGTGCTGGACGAGGCGACGGCGGCGCTGGACGTCGCGACGGAGAAGCTGATCGACGACAATCTGCGGCGGCGCGGCTGCACCTGCATCATCATCGCCCACCGGCTGAGCACGATCCGCGATTGCGACGAGATCATCGTGCTGAACCAGGGCCGGGTGGTGGAGCGCGGCAGTCACGAGGACCTTCTGGCGCGCGGCGGCGAATATGCCTCGCTGATCGCGGCGGGGTGAGGCGATGGACGTTCTGGACAGCCCCGCGACGCTGCGCGCGCCCATTCTGGTGGAGGGCGGCAACCATCGGCCGCTGACGCTGGACGACCCGCGGCTGGGCTGGCGGGTGGAGGACGGCTATGTCGACCTGTTCCACCTCGCAGGCGGCGGCCGGCGCCGCCACCTGTTCCGGGCGGAGACCGGGGCGCTGCTTTTCGGGGTCGGCAAGCAGGAGGACGCGACTCTGGTCGCGGTCGGCTCCATCGGCTCGCGCCTCAGCGGGGTTGAACGGGGGGCGCTGGCCGGGGCGGAGGATTTCCTGCCCCATGCCGAGGCCTGGATTCTGCGCCTGACCGATGCCGCGACCGGCGGCGAGGCGGTCTGGCCCGACCGGGTGGCGGAACCGGGCGAGCGCTCGCTCGGTCCCGGCGAACGGCTCCACGCCGACCCGCGCCGGCCGCTGTGGCTGACGGTGACGGATGGGGAGGCGACGTGGCTGGGTGGTCGGGCGACGGGGGCGGGAGAGCCGTCGCTGCCGATGGCCGACCGCGCCTGGATCGAGTCTGTGGCCGGCGCCGCCGTTTCGGTCGCCGAGGCGTGGCCCGATGCCGCCACGCTGTGGCCGGCCTTCGACCGCTTCCATGCGCTGGCGCTCGACCGCATCGGCGGGCGCATCGCCGCCCAGGCCGACAGCGAAGCGAAGCGCGCCCAGCGCAGCCGGGACTCGGCGAGGGACTCGCTGGCCCAGGCGCTGGGCGGCCTGTCCAACCTCGTCGACGGGCGGGCGAACACGGCCGCGCCGGTGCTTGTCGATCCGTTGTCGGGTGCGCTGGCCGCGCTGATGGCACAGATGGGGCTGGAGGAGCCGCTTCCCCGCATCGATGCCGCCGGCAAGCCGGCCAATGAAATGCTGGACCTGATGCTGGCTGCCGCGCGCCTGCGCGGCCGCAAGGTGATCCTGCGCGACGGCTGGTGGCGGGGCGAAGGGGCGCCGATGCTCGGCTGGCTGGAGGAGGGCAGGGTGCCGGTGGCGCTGCTGCCCACCCCGGCCGGCTTCGACATGCTGGATGGCGGTGGCCGGCGCCGCGTGACGCAGGACCTCGCCGATGGCATCGCGGCGGAGGCGCTGCATCTCTACCGCCCGCTGCCGGCCCGCGCGCTGGGTGCGGCGGAGGCGATCCGCTTTCCCCTGCGCGGCCTGGGCGGCGACGGGATGCGGCTGGGGCTGAGCGGGCTGGCGGCGGCGGTGCTGGGGCTGCTGGTGCCGGTCGCCACCGGCTTCCTGTTCGACAGCGCCATTCCGCGCGCCGATACCGGGCAGCTGGTCTTCATCATCGCCGGGCTGGTCGCCGCCGCCATCGGCGGCGCGGCGTTTGACATCGTCAAGGTGATGGCGGTGCTGCGGCTGGAAAGCCGGATCGACGGGGTGATGCAGGCCGCCTTCATCGACCGGCTGTTCGCCCTGCCGGTCGGCTTCTTCCGCCGCTACACCGCCGGCGACCTCGCCGACCGGGCGCTGGGGTTGCAGACCGTGCGCGAGATTCTGGCGGCCAGCACGGTGACCGGCCTGCTGGGGGCGCTGTTCGGGTTGATCAGCCTGGGGCTGCTGGCCGTCTATGACTGGCGCCTCGCCCTGATCGCCACCGGGCTGGCGCTGCTGTCCGCGCTGGTGACCGCGGCGCTGTCCTATGGCCAGTTGCGGCACGAGCGCGAGCATATCCGCCGACAGGGCCGCCTGGACGGGCTGGTGCTGCAGCTGATCGTCGGCATCGGCAAGCTGCGCGTCGCCGGGGCGGAGCCGCGGGCGATGGCGGAATGGGCGCGCGGATTCTCGGCGCAGAAGTCCCGCGCGGTGGCCGCCCAGCGCTACGGCAACGCGCTGGAGACCTTCCACGCCGCCTTCCCGACGCTGGCGACCATCGCGGTGTTCCTGGCGGTGGCGTTGCTGATGGAATCGGACGCCAAGCAGCAGGCGCTCCAGGCGCTCGCCGTCACGCCGGGGCAGGAGGCGCCGGCCCCCTTCTCCACCGGCAGTTTCCTGGCCTTCATCACCGCCTTCGGCCAACTGCTGGCGGCGCTGACCGAGATGGCGCATTCCCTGACCAAGAGCCTGACCGTCCTGCCGCTGCTGGAGCGCGCCCGCCCGATCCTGGAGACAGCGCCCGAGGTCCCGGCCGGCCGTGACGCGCCGGGCGAACTGCAGGGCGGCATCACCTTGAGCCGCGTCGGCTTCCGCTATGCCCCCGATGCGCCGCCGGTGCTGCACGACCTCAGCCTGTCGATCGAACCGGGCGAGTTCGTCGCCATCGTCGGCGCGTCGGGCAGCGGCAAATCCACGGTGATGCGCCTGCTGCTCGGCTTCGAGCGGCCGGACCAGGGGGAGGTGTTCTTCGACGGGCGCGCCGCCGAACGGCTCGACCTCGCCGCCGTGCGCCGGCAGATCGGCGTGGTGCTGCAGAACGGGCGCATCACCTCGGGCAGCCTGTTCCAGAACATCGTCGGCACGGCGCCGCTCGGGCTGGACGATGCGTGGCACGCGGCGCGGCTGGTCGGGCTGGACCGCGACATCGAACAGATGCCGATGGGCATGCACACGGTGCTGATGGACGGCGGCGGCACCCTGTCGGGCGGTCAGCGCCAGCGGCTGATGATCGCCCGCGCCCTGGTCCACCGCCCGCGCGTCCTGCTGCTGGACGAGGCGACCAGCGCGCTCGACAACCGCACCCAGGCGGTGGTGACGGCGTCGCTCGCCAAGCTCAGCGTCACCCGCGTGGTGATCGCCCACCGGCTCAGCACCATCCGCGACGTCGACCGCATCCTGGTGCTGGAGGCCGGCCGGCTGGTGCAGTCCGGGCGGTACGAGGATCTGATGGCGGTGGACGGGCCGTTCCGGACGCTGGCCAGCCGGCAGTTGCTTTAGGGGGAACGATGCGCAAGGTCCTGTATATTCTCGGCAATCTCAGCGACGAGGACATCGAGTGGATGGCCCGCGCCGGCCGGCGGCTCGATCTGGCAGGCGGGCAGGTGCTGGTGCGCCAGGGGGAGGCGTCGGAGTCGCTCTACATCGTGCTGGAGGGCCATGCCACCGTCGATGTCGCCGGGGTCGGGACGGTGGCGCGGCTGGGCAGCGGCGAGGTGGTCGGCGAGGTGTCCTTCGTCGATTCGGCCCCGCCCTCGGCCACCGTGTCGGCGGACGGGCGCTGCATCGTCCTGGCGCTGGCGAAGCGGGAGATCGAGTCGCGGCTGCGCAGCGACGGCGGCTTTGCCGGGCGCTTCTACAAGGCCTTGGCGATCTTCCTGGCCGACCGTCTGCGCGGCACCGTCGACCGGCTGAAATACGGCAAGGGCCAGTCGATGGACGCCGGCCGGATCATGGAGGACGAGCTGGACGAGGGGCTGCTCGATCAGGTCTCGCTCGCCGGCGCGCGGTTCGAGCGGATGCTGCGGACGCTGATGGCGGCGCGGGGGTAGGGGGAGGCCTGTAACCGCGGGCCCCTCCCTAACCCATATATGTTGAGATTGGCTCCCCCGCCCTCGGCCGGCCAGAGGCCGGTCCGATTGCGGGAGAGGTAGGGAGGGGACACCCGTAGCCGGCGCCCCCGATCCCCTCACTCGCCGTCGTGGCTTTGGATGAAGCTGCGGATTTCCGGCAGGATCGCTTCGCGCCAGCGGCGGCCGTTGAAGATGCCGTAATGGCCGACACCCTTCTGGAAATGCGTCTTGCGCATCCCGTCCGGCAGCGACGAGCACAGGCGCTGCGCCGCGATGGTCTGGCCGGGGGCGGAGATGTCGTCCAGCTCGCCCTCCACCGTCATCACGGCGGTTTTGCGGATCGCCGACGGTTCCACCTTGCGGCCGCGCGAGACCATCTTGCCTTCCGGCAGGGCGTGCTTCTGGAACACCGTCTCGATGGTCTGCAGGTAGAATTCCGCCGACAGGTCCATCACCGACAGATATTCGTCGTAGAAGCGGCGATGCTGCTCGGCCGAATCGCCGTCGCCGCGGACGAGGTGGCGGAACAGGCCGACATGCTCGTTGATATGGCGGTCGAGGTTCATCGACATGAAGCCCGACAGCTGGATGAAGCCCGGATAGACGCGGCGGAAGGCGCCCGGATAATAGACCGGGACCGTGGTGATGACGCTGCGCTCGAACCACTTCAGCGGGCGTTCCATCGCCAGCTTGACCGGCGTCGTGGGGTTGGCCATCGGGTCGATGGGGCCGCCCATCAGGGTCATGCTGCGCGCCTGCACCGGCTCGTCCGCCGCCGCCATCAGCGATACCGCCGCCATCACCGGTACCGCCGGCTGGCAGACCGCGATGACGTGGGTGTTCGGCCCCAGGAAGCGGATCAGCTCCGCCACCGTGTCGATATAGTCGTCCAGGTCGAAGCGCCCGGCCGCCATCGGCACCAGCCGCACGTCGATCCAGTCCGTGATGTAGACGTCATGGTCGCGCATCAGCGCTTCCACCGTGCCGCGCAGCAGCGTGGCGTGGTGGCCCGACATCGGGGCGACCAGCAGCACCTTGGGCTGGCGCGGCGTGCCTTCCGGCTTGGCGAAGTTCAGCAGCTTGCAGAAGGGGGACTGCCAGACGAACCGTTCGGTAACCGGTACCGTCTGCCCATCGACCACCGTCTCCGCCAGACCGAATGCCGGCTTGCCGAAGCGGCGGGTCGTCCGCTCCACCAGCTCGGCCCCGGCGGCGACCGCCCGGCCAAGTTTGGTGTAGGACAACGGCATCAGCGGGTTTTGGAAGGTGTGCTGGGCGGCTTCGGCCCAGAAACGCATCGGCCGCATGGCGGCGTGTTGCATGTCGTACAGATGGTACAGCAAATCAGATCCTCACGTCACGGCTGCCCCCGGTCGGCCAGGGTCGGTTATCTCTTCGATCCGCTTATTGATCGTATTACCAACCATATCCTTCGTCAGGGGTCGCGTATAGGTCAAGAGCTTCTTCGCATTTGCAAAGCTCTGTTGTTGAAAGAACATTGCACTGCACAAAAAATTATCAACCGTAACAATCCCGCTATGACCAAGGCGCGGGAATCCGTTGGTCATACTGACGTTCTGGAACGGCTGCTGACGATCAGGGGACGGCGAGCACCGCGCGGACCGGCAGATGGTCCGATGCCCGACGGGTGAGGATGGTGCGGACCACCTCGAAAGCGGGGATTTGCAAGCCTCCCGTCACATAGATGCGGTCGAGCCGCAGGGTCGGCATGCGGGCGTGGAAGCTGCGCGGATTGGCAACGTCGGCGAAGGAGGAGGCGAGCTGGCGCAGACGGGGAGAGCTGGGCGTCCACTCGTTGAGATCGCCCATGAACAGGGTGGGCAGCTCCGGCTGGCTTTCCACCCGCGACACTATGTCACCGACCTGCTTGGCCCGTTCCCAGGGGTCGAGGCCGAGATGGGCGACGATCACCCGCACCGGGCGGCCCTGCACCTCGACCACCGCGTCGATGGCGCCGCGCGGCTCGCGCTTGCCGACGGACAGGTCCATCGTCTCCATCGACCGCACCGGCAGGCGGGTCAGCAGGCAGTTGCCGTAATGGGCGCGCTCGCTGTGCTTGGTCGGGCCGGCGAAGGCCTTCAGTCCGGTGTTGCGTTCCAGGAAGGCGAACTGGTCCATCCCCGATTCGCCGCGATGGTGCCAGCCGACCTCCTGCAGGCCGATCAGGTCGACGTCGAGGTCGCGGATCACCTGGGCGATGCGGTCGGGGGCGAACCGGGCGTCGAGCCCGACGCAGCTGTGGATGTTCCAGGTGGCGACGCTGAGCGCCGCCATGCCGTCCGGGATGGGGTTGCTGCGGCGGTCGGCACGGCGGGGACGGCGGGCACGGGCGGCGCGCAACGCGGCGGCGATGCGCTGGACACGGTCACGGCTGAAACGAATCACGGTTCCAAAATCCTTCCCTTTGGCCTTTCGTCCGATCTGTCGTCCGGCCGGCCCTGCTTGCCCTCACCCCGACCATTGTCCCGACCGGAACGGCCGAGAAGGCGGCTGGTCACCCAGCCGAGCCCGATCGCCACCGCCGCCATCCCCACCAGCAGCGCGATGTCGCCGGCCCCGGGGTTGGTGATGGTGCGCTCAAGCTGGTGCCCGAGCAGATTGAAGGCAAGGATGCCGGGCGCAAGACCGACCATGGTGCCGATCACATAGTCGCCGAAGCGCAGCTTCGAGGCGCCGGCGGCGAGGTTGACGACGGTGTAGGGCGCCACCGGTACGGCACGCACGCCGGCCACCGCGGCGATGCCGCTGTCGGCCAGCTTTTCGTTGATGCGGGCGATCAGCGGTCCGCCATGGCGGTCCAGCAGGTCGCGCCCCGCCATCCGCCCGGTCCAGAACATCGCCACCGCCGAGGCGACCGCCCCGGCCATCGCGGTGGGAAAGCCCCACCACGGCCCCATGACGATGGCGGTGGCGGCGATCATCACGGTCAGCGGGAACATGACGTAGCCGCCGGCGACATAGGCCAGCATCAGCCACAGCGGCGCCAGCGGGCTCTCGCCCAGACTGTGGAAGACGGTCAGCACGGAGCCCAGCGTCGCCCATTCGCTGAGCGCGGTGTAGCGCCACATGCCCCACAACCCCAGCAGAGCCAGGACGCCGGCCAGCATCAGCCAGTGGCGGGTACGCGGGATGCGCGACGGCAGCACCCGGCGGACGATCTCCACCGCGCCGACAGGATGTTCGGGATCGAAGACGCGGGCATCGGCGACGGCGGCGGCCAGCCCGTCCGGCTCGGGATCCTGCAGCGGTTCCAGCGTGCGGCCGACCGGCTTGCGCAGCTGGTCGATGGCGGCGGTGAGCGAGCCCAGCCGCCGGTGCGCCGCCGCGACCTCCGCCGCCGTGGATCCCAGATGCTCGGCGATCAGGTCGTCGCGGGTGTGGCGGATGGCGCGGCGGGTCTCCGCATGCTCCGGCCCCGGCCCGGCCTCCAGCGCCAGGTCGCATTCGGTGTCGAGGCCCATCGAGCGGTTGTTGAGGTTGGCCGAGCCGATGCGCAGCAGCCGGTCGTCCACCACCATCACCTTGGCATGCACCGTGATGCAGGCGCCGCCGTCGGTCAGCGCGGAGAACAGGCGGAAGCGGCCATGGCGGTCGGCCTCGCGCAGTTCGCGGGTCAGGCGGGCGCGGGCGCCCAGCATGACGGTGTTCTCCAGCCAGCTGGTGGTGCGCACCGGGTTGACGACGATCACCTCCGGCCCGTCCGGTTCCGCCAGCCGCGCCTTCAGCGCCTCCGCCACCGCGGTGGAGGCGAAATACTGGCTTTCCAGATAGATGACCTCGCGCGCCTGGGCGATGGCCTCCAGATAGAGCGCCTCGACCTCTCGGACCTCCTCGCGCCCGTTGCAGGCGGGATCGGTGCGGGCGATGCCGACGCGGACGCCGCGCAGCATCGGCTCGAAGCCAGGCGGCCAGGGGTCGGCGGCCAGCGGGTGGCGGCGGGCCGGCCTGCCGGGCGAGTGGGCGGGCGGCCTCAGCGTCTCGCCGGTCGCCCGCGCCCAACGCTCGCGGAACATCTCCCCCAGCGCGCGGGCGGCGTCGCCGTCCACCGCCATCATCACGTCGTGGAACGGTTCATAGGGCTTGCCGTCGGGCTGGCGCCGGCGTGGGTCATGTCCGTGATGGGCGCGGGTGTCCCAGCGGTTGGCGGTGATGTCCAGCCCGCCGCAGAAGGCGACCCGGTCGTCGATCACCAGCATCTTCTGATGATGGCAGGCGCCGGTCGGATGGTCGCTGTCCAGCCGGTATTGCAGGCGCCGGTGGGTCAGCCAGTTGCGCAGCATGAAGGGATGCGACCAGCGGGCGAGGTCGAACAGCTCGGCATAGTCCCATTTCAGCACATGGATGTGCAGGTCGGGCCGCGTCGTCGCCAGCCAGTTCAGCAGCGTGCCCAGCCGGTCGGGCCGGCGCGGTCGGCGGGTCTGCGGCATCAGCCGGATGCGGGCGTCGAAATCCCAGGCGGTCAGATAGATGCTGCGCCGGGCGCGCCGCATGGCCGCCTTGGCCAGCGCGAAATAATCCTCCCCGTCGACGATGACACCCAGCCTCGCGGTGTCCTCCACCCGCCAGCAGGTCCGCCCCGGCTCCAGAATCGGCCGCAGCGCGCCGATGGCCCCGGCGGGGTCGGGCGGCAATCCGGCTGACGGGCCGGCTGACGGGCCGGCTGACGGGATTGACTGGGGCGAATGGGCGTACATGGCGTCCGGTCGGCTGCGTGTCCTGGGTCATAACATGTGGGAAGGCCTTTCCTTCCCCGCCCTTCGCCATTTGGTGAAAGCCGGTGGGAATTGCAGCCACCCGGACCACGCCGCCGGTCGAAAAATCCGCCGATTGACCTCGCTCAGTGCGGGTGCGGATCGGGCGTGGCAAGACTGAGCCGTCGCCGGGTACCACCCTCGAAGGGGACCGCAGAGCATGAAGATCGCCGTCGGCACCAAGGATTTCGCCACCATCGCCACCCATGGCGGCCGCACCCGCCGCTTCCTGGTCTATGAGGCCGAGGCCGGCATCGACCCGGTCGAGACCGGGCGGATCGAGCTGGGGGAGGAGGAGGTGCTGCACCTCTGCGGCGACGGCCGGCCCCACCCGATCGACGCGGTGCGGGTGGTCGTCACCGGCTCGTCCGGCGCCGGATTCGTCGCCCACATGAAGCGCCGCGGCATCGAACCGGTGACGACGACGGAGACCGACCCGGTGCGGGCCATCCGGGGCTGGTTCGCCGGCACGCTGGACCCGGCGCCGGAACCGGCCCACCCGCACGAGCATGAGGATGGGGATGGGCACTGAGGGGCGACGCTCATTGTCTTCACACCAATGATAACCCTGTTTCGGCCGTCATCCCCGCGAAGGCGGGGATCCAGGAAACTCCGCGATCAAGGAGCTGAAATGGCTGGATTCCCGCCTTCGCGGGAATGACGGCCGGCAAGCGTCTTCAGAGATGTATTTAAGCTGAACCCCAATCACACCGGGAAGCTGACGCTGGCGGTGGTGCCGGCGGCGTCGCTGTCGGTGGACAGCGTGTCGCCGAGCTGGCCGGCCAGCGCCTCGGCCAGCATCATCCCGTCCTCGGACGTGGTGTCGAAGCCGGCGGGGAGCGCACGGCCGTTGTCCTCCACCGTCAGGCGGGCACGGCCGCCGTCGTCCTGCTGGCGCACGGTGATGCGGATCCAGCCGTCGTCGGGGAAGGCATGGTGCAGGCAGTTCGTCACCAGCTCCGCGATGATGAGGCCGAGCGGCATCGCCTCGTACAGGCCGATCTGGATCGGGTCGGAATTGACGGTCACCGGCACGCGCGACAGGGCGCCGGGCGTGCCTTCCCGCACCGCCTCGCACAGCGCGGTGACGTAGCGGCCGAGGTCGACATGGGTGCCGGCGCCGCTCTCGTGCAGCTGGCGGTAGAGGATGGCCAGCGCCTCGATGCGGACCATGGTCTGCTCGTAGGCGGCGCGGGCGTCGGGGTCGCGGATGCGGCCGGCCTGCAGCTTCAGCAGGCTGATGACCAGCTGCAGGCTGTTCTTGGCGCGGTGCTGCAGTTCCCGCAGCTCCGCTTCCAACTCCTGGATGCGCGCCGTCAGCCGGTCGGCCAAGGGCATGCCGCCGGACACGCCACCCGACGCGCCGGTCGCGACGCCGTCGCCGGTCTGGTCCGGAGGAGAATAGGCGGTCTGCGACCGCGGAAGCATCGGCATGGGAACGGGCTCGGCTCGGTCGTCATGGATAGGCATCGTCGAAAACATTCGTCAATCTAAGCGCTTGTCCCGCGGACCCCACCCGGTTCTGAGGGAGTAATCCGCCGCGCCTAGCCGGTATGATGGATGTGCCGTAACGGTCGCGCCGCAAGTCGCCATATGCACGAAAGCATCCTCAAAAGAAAGATTGTGTCTTTCGATTGCACTGACAAGAGTCGCGCGATGAGGATGCGAAAGACAGTTGTATGGAGCCTGCTGCTGGTGGCCCTGTCCGGCGGCTGCGTCGCCGTGGTCGGTGCCGGCGGCGGGGAGCCCGAATCGGTCAAGGCCGCCGCGGTTCCGCTCGACCGCGGGCGGCCGGGCAAGCTGGCGGTCGGGCCGCTCCGCTTCCTGGGCGGGCTGGACATCGCCGGGGGCGACCGGGTCGGCGGGCTGTCCGGCCTGTGGGTGGACCCGGCCGGCGACCGTTTCGTCGCCATCGGCGACACCGGGCTGGTGGTGGATGGCCGGCTGCAAACCGATGCCGGGGGGCGGCTGACCGGCCTGTCCGATGTTCATGCCCGGCCGCTGACGATCGAGGAGGGGATCTCCCACCGCAAGCGCCGCACCGATGCGGAGGATCTGACGCGGCTGCCCGACGGCGGCTGGCTGGTCTCGCTGGAGCGCGACCACCGCATCCTCCGTTATAAGGGCGGCGACCGCGGGCCGGAGGGCACGCCGACGCCGATCCCACTGCCGCCGGGCATGGACGGCGCACCGGAGAATGGCGGGCTGGAGGCGCTGACCCGCCTTCCCGACGGGCGGCTGATCGCCCTGGAGGAGGGGAGGGACGACGGCCGCCGGGAACGCCGCGCCTGGATTACCCGGGCGGGGATCAAGGGCGACGGAAGTCCGCGCAGTGTCGCCGACTGGCAGCCCTTCACCTATCTTGCCGCCCCGCGTTACCGCCCGACCTCCGTCGCGCCGCTGCCGGACGGCGGCGTTGTGGTGCTGGAACGCTGGGTGTCGCTGCTGGGCGGCTGGTCGTCGCGGCTGGTCCGCGTGGCGCCGGGCCAGCTGACCGCCGGCGCGGTGGTGGACGGCGAGGAGCTTGGCCGCCTGGAGTCGCCGCTGGTGAACGACAATTTCGAAGGCATCGCCACCCGGCCGGGGCCGGCGGGGGAAACGCTGGTCTATCTGATCTCCGACAACAATTTCAGTTCGCTGCAGCGCACCTACCTGCTTCTGTTCGCCCTGCACGCCCCGTCCTCCTGACCCGGCTTTCCGACCAAAGTCGGACGGGAGCGGCGGCGCTGGGCATTTGACAGGGCGGCGGCCCTGCGGCTAGCTGGGCAGGTCTGGTTGCGAGGGAAACAATCATGGTGGCGAGCGATAAGATGGGGGCCGTTTCGACGCCGGCTCCGGTCCTTCCCGGCGCCGGGCGGGCGGCGCTGCTGACCCTGCTGGCAATGCTGGCCTTCGCCGCGAACTCCATCCTGTGCCGGCTGGCGCTGACCCAGACCGCCATCGACCCGGCCGGATTCACCCTGGTGCGCATCGCGTCCGGGGCCGCCAGCCTGTGGCTGATCGCCCGCGCCACCGGCCATGCGAAAGCGGGAGCCGGCAGCTGGCGCGGGGCGGCGGCGCTGCTGGCCTATGCCGCCGCCTTCTCCTTCGCCTATCTGACCATGACGGCGGGGACCGGGGCGCTGCTGCTGTTCGGGGCGGTGCAGGCGACCATGATCCTGGTCGGGCTCTATCGCGGCGAAAGGCTGGTGCCGCTGCAGTGGGGCGGGCTGGCGCTGGCGCTCGGCGGGCTGGCATTGCTGCTGGCGCCCGGACTGTCGGCGCCGGACCCGCTGGGGGCGCTGCTGATGCTGGCGGCCGGAGCGGCCTGGGGCGTCTATTCCCTGCTGGGGCGCAGCAGCCGCGATCCCATCGCCACCACCGCCGGCAACTTCATGCGCGCCGCACCGATGGCGGCGGTCCTGGCCCTGTTGGCCGCTCTGATTGGTCCATCGTTCGGCGGAGGCGTGCGCTGGGACCAGGGCGGGCTGGTCTATGCGGTGCTGTCGGGCGCGCTGGCCTCGGGTGTCGGCTATTCCATCTGGTATGCGGCGCTGCCCGCCCTGACCGCCGCCCGCGCCGCCTCGGTCCAGCTGAGCGTCCCGGTCATCACCGCGCTGGCGGCGGTGCTGGCGCTGGGCGAGCGGATCACCCCGGTTCTGGCGCTGTCGTCGGCCGCCGTGCTGGGCGGCATCGCGCTGGTCATCGTCGGCCGGGCGCGACGCTCGTAGTATATAGTATAGAGTCTCTCACGCCGAGGCGGCCTGCACCCGGTCCAGGGCCGGATGGTCGTCGTGACAGGTGCGCAGCCGCGATTGCGGGAACAGCACCGTGGCGGTGGTGCCGCGCCCCAGTACGCTGGACAGCACGAAGCGGCCGTCCTGCAACTCCACCAGCGACTTGACCAGCGGAAGTCCCAGCCCGGTCCCGGCATAGCGCCGGGTGTGGGAGTTGTCGACCTGATGGAAGGGCTCCATCACCTGTTCCAGTTCCACGGCGGGGATGCCGATGCCGGTATCGCTGACCCGCAGGCGCAGGCTGCGCGCCGCCCGGTCGGCCTCCACCGCGATCCGCCCGCCCGGCGGGGTGAACTTCACCGCGTTGGACAGCAGGTTCAGCAGGATCTGCCGCACTGCGCGGGCGTCGGCATGGAGGATGGGCAGGGAGACGGGCAGCGCCGCCGTCAGGGTCACGCCCTTCTCCACCGCCAGCGGCTCCATCTGGCGCAGGCATTCGCCGATCAGGTCGCCGACCGCCAGATCCTCCTGGTGCAGCACATATTTGCCCGATTCGATCTTGGTGGTGTCGAGGATGTCGTTGATCAGGCTCAGCAGATGCTGGCCCGATTTGCGGATGTCGCCGACATATTCGGTCTGCTTGCCCGACATCGCGCCGAAGATGCCGCTTTCCAGCGCCTCGGCGAAGCCGATCACCGCGTTCAGCGGCGTGCGCAGCTCGTGGCTCATGTTGGCCAGGAACTGGGTCTTCGCCCGGTTGGCGGCGTCGGAGACCTGCTTGGCGGCGATCAGCTCCGCCTCGATCCGGTGGCGGGCGGCGATGTCCTGGATCAGCCTCTGCTGGCTGTCGCGCAACGCCTGCTCGCTGTTCTGCAGGTCGGCGATGGCGCGTTCCCGCCGCTCCGCCTCGCGCAGCAGGGCCAGCGTCATCGCCGCCAGCACCAGCGTCCCGGCGAGGTCGGCCGCCGCCAGCGTCATCGCCTTCGACCACCAGGGGGCCAGCACCGCGTCCTGCGACGCGGACACCGTCACCACCAGCGGCATCTCGGCGGAGGCGCGGTGGCTGAGGATGCGGCGCGGTCCGTCGACGCTGCCGTCCAGCATCGCGGTCCCCGTTCGCGTCGTCTTCAGCAGGTCGGTGAACAGCGGCAGGAGCTTGGCGGAGCGGCCGATGTAGCCGTCATGGTCGGGGAAACGGGCGATCACCGTTCCATCGGCGTGATAAAGCGTCACCACCGCGTCGCCGGTCAGCGGAAGCGACTGGTAGAAGCCGCGGAAGGCCATCGGCTCCAGCACGGCGACCACCACGCCGGCGAAATTGCCGTCGGGCGAGTTCAGCCGCCGGCTCATGCTGAAGAACCAGGTGCCGGAGGTGCGGCCGCGCACGGGATTGCCGACGAAGACCCCGCCGTCGGGAACCAGCCGGTCGCGGTGGGCCATCAGGTAATCGCGGTCCGACAGGTCGATGTTCGCCGGGCTCAGCGTTTCGGTGTCGTGGATCAGCCGGCCGTCGGCGGACACCACCAGGATGGCGCGGACCAGCGGCGACAGCGCGGCCTGACGGCGCAGCAGGGCATGGATGTCGGCATCGCCGCGGCTCCAACTGTCGGTCCTGACGGCCAGCACCTCCACGGTGCCGGCGAGGATCTTGGACACGCCGGACAGGGAGTCGCTCGCCTGGCGTTCCAGCACCAGCGCCATCGACGCGGTGTCCTCCCGCGCCCGGGCGATGGTCTGGTCACGCTGGTGCAGCAGGTCGTAGCCGACCATGGCGTTGAGGCCAAGGATCAGCGCCACACCGAATGCGCCCATTCCCCCTTTGAGACGCGAGATCAAGCAATGCCCCGCCGTGTCCGGTCATGGATCAACCGATCCTACACCGAGCGTCGGGCGGCCGGAAGTCGCCTTTTCGTGGAATGGGTTTGCGTGATGTTCGCCTACAGGCGGACGGACGGGCTGGAATAGCGCTCCGCGGTCGAATGGCCGACGGCGTTCAACGCCGCAGCCGTGCCCAGTGCGATCACCGCCGCGGCGGCGAAGCCGAGGATCATTGCCTTCATGTGGTCTCTCTCCAACAGGCGTCCGAAATCATTCGCATAAAAGCAAAGTCGCCGCTGCCGCGCAATCCGCGCTTTCCCGGAGTGCGGACCTCAAATATCGTCCGGGTCGACCACCGTCAGCGCGATGACGTCGGAGTCGATCAGCACCTTGCCCGCATGCTCGAAATTCACCGTGATGCGGTTGCGGATGGCCGACTGCACCTGTCCCAGCCCCCAGTCGGGCCGGTCCGGGTGGCGCACCCAGGCGCCGGGCACCAGCGAATCGTCCATGTCGCGTCCCATCCATGCCGCTATTCTACATAGGAAATGCGACCGCCTGTGCGGCGGCGCCCGGAGAGTATAGAGTCTCCGGCACCGCGCCGTCGCCGTTCCTTTTTTCCCCGGAGTCCGCCCCGTGACCGATTCGTCCTCCCGCCCCGTCAGCGTCGACATCCGCGTGCTGGAACTGCTGGCGTCCAAGCTCTGCCACGATCTGGTCAGCCCGGTCGGCGCCATCCGCAACGGCCTGGAACTGATCGAGGAGATGCAGGAGGACGAGGATGGCGGCCCCGCCGTCGGGGGATTCCTGGGCGAGGCGGTGAAGCTGATCGACCATTCCTCCGGTCAGGCCGACCGCCGGCTGCGGGTGTTCCGGCTGGCCTATGGGCTGGCCGGGCGCGACCAGAAGGGGTTCGGTGACGCCCGCGCCGCCGCGGCAGGCTATGTCGAGGGCGGGCGCACCCGGCTCGACTGGCCGGAGCGGGTGCCCCACGACATGACGGCCCAGCGCCGCGGCGTGGTGAAGCTGGTGCTGAATCTGGTGATGCTGGCGGACGAGGCGCTGACCCATGGCGGGCTGGTCTCCGTCGCCGCCGACGGCGACGAGACCGCCGGCCGCATCACCGTGACCGCCGCCGGGCGGCCGGGCACGCTCAACCCGGAGGCCGCGGCGGCGCTGGCCGGCACGGCGGGAGCCGAGGCATTGACCCCGCGCACCATCCACGCCTATCTCACCGGACGGCTGGCCGAGAGCGACGGCTTCCGCATCGCCGTCGCCACCGAAAGCAGCGAGCGGCTGGTCTTCACCGCGGACTGGTGAGGCGCCCTAACAACTGCTTGCTACAACTGCTTGAAGATCCGCGGCTCCAGCACGACCTGCTCCACCCCGCCGGTGGTCTGGTGAGCGGTCGTGCGCAGCGTGACCGCCAGATTGTGGCGCGCGGCCTCCGCCAGCGCGGCGTTGAGGCGTTCCACGGCTTCGCGCACGGATTGGGCGAGTTCGGCGTCGGTCATCGATCCTCCCTGTGACAATGGAACCCCGATCCTACCGGTGGAAGCTCCCGGAGGACTCCCTATCGGAAGAGGTAAGGTTCTCTTAATCAGTGTTTGACAGGCTCCCACCCTACCTGGACTGGAGCGCAACCGGCGGCCGGCAAAGCCGTCCGTTCGAGCCGCAGGCCGGCGCGGACCATAAACATTGGGCCTGGGGAATGCGACATGGATGATCTGCTGTCCGAATTTCTGACGGAAACCAACGAAAACCTCTCGGTGCTCGACGTCGAGTTGGTCCGGTTGGAGCAGAACCCCAACAATCCGGAACTGCTGTCGAACATCTTCCGGCTCGTTCACACCATCAAGGGCACTTGCGGCTTCCTCGGCCTGCCCCGCCTGGAGAAGGTGGCGCACGCGTCGGAGAACGTGCTGGGCAAGTTCCGCGACGGCGAACTGACGATCAACCCGGAAGCGGTGTCGCTGATCCTGCAGGCTCTGGACACCATCAAGAGCCTGCTGGCGGTCCTGGAAGCGACCGAGGCGGAGCCGCCGGGCGACGACCTGCCGCTGATCGAGCGGCTGAACCTGTGCGCCGAAGGCAAGCTGGGCGGGCCCGCACCGGCCGCCGCCGCTCCGCCCCCGCCGCCGCCTCCGACCGCCCCCGCGGTCGCCGCGTCGGAGTCCCGTCCGGTGACCCTGGACGAGCTCGAGGCGCTGTGGAACTCCACCCCCGGCCCGAACGACATTCCGGCCCCGGCCGCCGCGCCCGCCGCCGGCACCGCGGTCGCCACCCGTGCGCCCGAGCCGGTCGAGGAGCCGGCCCCGTCGCAGGATCTCGTCGTGCCCGACGCCGAGCCGGCGGCCGCCAAGATGCCGGCCCCGGTCGCCCCGATGGCGAGTGGCGGCGGCTCGGGCGGCGGCTCGGCTGGCGGCGGTGCCGCCGATGCGGGCGCCGAGGCCGCGACCAAGGAATCGGCGGTCGCCGCGCAGACCATCCGCGTCAACGTCGACCTGCTCGAAAACCTGATGACCATGGTGTCGGAGCTGGTGCTGACCCGCAACCAGCTGCTGCAGATCCTGCGGTCGCAGAAGGAGAGCGAGTTCGCCGCCCCGCTGCAGCGCCTGAACCATGTGACGTCGGAGCTGCAGGAAGGCGTCATGAAGACGCGCATGCAGCCCATCGGCAACGCCTGGGCCAAGCTGCCGCGTCTGGTGCGCGATCTGGCGCACGAACTGAACAAGAAGATCGACCTCCAGATGCTCGGCGCCGATACCGAGCTGGACCGTCAGGTGCTGGAGCTGATCAAGGACCCGCTGACCCACATGGTGCGCAACAGCGCCGACCATGGGCTGGAGATCCCGGCGGAGCGCCTGAAGGCCGGCAAGTCGGAGACCGGCCGCATCACGCTGAACGCCTATCACGAAGGCGGCCACATCATCATCGAGATCCAGGACGACGGTAAGGGCCTTGCCATCGACCGGATCAAGCAGAAGGCGATCCAGAACGGGATGGCGTCGGAAGGCGAGCTGGCCTCGATGACCGACCAGCAGATCATCCAGTTCATCATGAAGCCGGGCTTCTCCACCGCCGCCAAGGTCACCAACGTGTCGGGCCGCGGCGTCGGCATGGACGTGGTGAAGACCAACATCGAGAAGATCGGCGGCACGATCGAGATCAAGTCGGCCCAGGGCAAGGGCTCGACCTTCGTCATCAAGATCCCGCTGACGCTGGCCATCGTCTCGGCCCTGATCGTGGAATGCGCCGGCGAACGCTTCGCCATCCCGCAGATCAGCGTGGTCGAGCTGGTGCGCGCCGCGTCGGACAGCGAGCACACCATCGAACGGCTGAAGGGCACGCCGGTGCTGCGCCTGCGCAACCGCCTGCTGCCGCTGGTGTCGCTGCAGCAGCTGCTGCGGCTGGACGACAGCGAGGGTAGCGCCAAGACCGAGGACGAGACCTTCATCGTCGTCACCCAGGTCGGCACCTACACCTTCGGCATCATGGTCGACCGCGTGTTCGACACCGAGGAAATCGTGGTGAAGCCGGTGGCGCCGATCCTGCGCCACATCGAGATGTTCTCGGGCAACACGATCCTGGGCGACGGCTCGGTCATCATGATCCTGGACCCCAACGGCATCGCGTCGGCCACCGGCGAGATGGCGATGGGCGAGGCCGCCGGCAAGGAGACCACCGCGGTCCAGACCCAGCGCCAGGAGGACAAGATGGCGCTGCTGCTGTTCCGCGCCGGCGAGGGCGCGCCCAAGGCGGTGCCGCTGTCGCTGGTCGCCCGCCTGGAGGACGTCGATCTCGCCACGGTCGAGCTGTCGAACGGCCTGCCGGTGGTCCAGTACCGCGGCAAGCTGATGCCGCTGGTGCCGATCGACCCGAACTTCGTCGTCGGCAGCGAAGGCCGCCAGCCGGTGCTGGTCTTCGCCGACGGCGACCGCTCGATGGGCCTGATCGTCGACGAGATCGTCGACATCGTCGAGGAGAAGCTGAACGTCCAGCTGGCCGCGGAACGTCCCGGCCTGATGGGCTCGGCCATCATCGCCGGCAAGGCGACCGAGGTGATCGACGCCGGCTTCTTCCTGACCCAGGCTTACAAGGACTGGTTCGGCTCCTCCGCCCAGGAGGGGTTCGAGGAGGAGAAGCTGCAGCGCGTGCTGCTGGTCGACGACAGCCCCTTCTTCCGCAACCTGCTGACGCCGCTGCTGTCGGTCGCCGGTTACGACGTGACGGCGGTGGAGAATGCCGGCGACGCGCTGGCGCTCTGCGAGGCGGGCGAGGACTTCGACGTCATCGTCTCCGACATCGAGATGCCGGGCATGAGCGGCTTCGACTTCGCCGAGGCGGTGCGCCACGGCAGCCGCTGGCAGCGTGTGCCGATGGTGGCGCTGTCCAGCCACGCCAGTGCCCGCGATCTCGACCGCGGCCGGATCGCCGGTTTCAACGACTATGTCGCCAAGTTCGACCGTGACGCGCTGCTCTTCGCGCTGCAGCAGACGCTGACCGAACAGAAAGGTGCCGCATGAGCAACGCCAAGCTGCCGTCCACCGTCCGGAAGTCGAGGGGCGACGACATCGTCGTCTCCGGCAACCAGGACTTTGTGACCATGACGATCGCCGACCAGATGTTCGGCATCCCGGTCCTTCAGGTGCAGGACGTGCTGGGCCATCAGCGGATCACCCGCATCCCGCTGGCCCCGCCGGAGGTCGCCGGATCGCTGAACCTGCGCGGCCGCATCGTCACCGCCATCGACGTCCGCCTGCGGCTCGGCCTTACCGGCCGGCCGAAGGACAAGCCGGGCATGTCGATCGTCGTCGACCTGCGCGGCGAGCTGTACAGCCTGATGGTCGATTCGGTCGGCGAGGTGCTGAGCCTGACCAAGGAGGACTTCGAACGCAACCCGGCGACGCTGGATCCGCGGTGGCGGGAGGTCTCGACCGGAATTTATAGGCTGAACGGCCAGTTGATGGTTGTGCTGGACGTGCCTCGTCTGCTCAACTTCACAACCATCGAGACGGCCTGACGGCTGGAGGCGCTCTTCGCGATGGAGGGCGCCGCTTCCGCCGGCCGGCTATTGCCGACGAACAGATGACCTGAGGCCCTGCCGCAATGAAATCCTGCCTGGTGGTCGATGACAGCCGCGTGGTCCGCAAGGTCGCGCGCAAGATCCTGGAAGAGCTGAACTTCGCCTGCTCGGAAGCGGAGGACGGCAAGCAGGCGATGGAGGCCTGCGCGGCGCAGATGCCCGACGCCATCCTGCTGGACTGGAACATGCCGGTGATGACCGGGATCGAGTTCCTGCGCCGGCTGCGCAAGATGAGCGGGGGCGAGCAGCCCAAGGTGGTGTTCTGCACGACCGAGAACGACCTCGCCCACATCCAGGAGGCGCTGTCCGCCGGGGCCAACGAGTACATCATGAAGCCCTTCGACAGCGACATCATCCAGACCAAGTTCGCGCAGGTCGGCCTTCTCTGATCCCGGCCCCATTCCAGGCCCAGGGGCCCGGGAATGGGGCCGCCCAGGAAAAACAGCGTTGAACATGTCGAGTTGAAAGGCGAATCGCCGTTATGTCGGACAGTTTTGGCAGAGGCCCCCTCACCACCGCGCGACCGGCCAACCCGGATCCCGTCCGGGTCATGGTGGTGGACGACTCCGCCGTCATCCGCGGCCTGCTGACCCGCGCGCTGGAAGGGGACCCGGACATCCGCGTCGTCACTTCGGTCGGCGACGGTCAGATGGCGGTCAATTCGCTGCAGCGCAACTCCATCGACGTCATCGTTCTGGACATCGAGATGCCGGTGATGGACGGGCTGACCGCTATCCCGAAGCTGCTGGCGGTGGCGCCGCAGGTGAAGATCATCATGGCCTCCACGCTGACGCTGCGCGGGGCCGACGTGTCGATGCGCTGCCTGTCGGCCGGTGCGGCCGATTACATCCCGAAGCCGACCTCCACCCGCGAGATCGGCGGGGCGGAGGACTTCAAGCGCGAGCTGGTCGCCAAGGTCAAGGCGCTGGGCGCCGCCGCCCGGCGCGCCGGGTCGCGAAGCCGCGGCGAGATCCGCCCGCTGACCCCGGCGGCCCCCGTCGGGCTGCTGAAGCGCGAGGTCGGGCCGATCACCACCCGTCCGGCCCCGGCCGGCATCGCGGTGAAGCCGGACGTGATCGCCATCGGCAGCTCCACCGGCGGTCCGCAGGCCCTGTTCGAGGTGCTGTCACACCTGAAGACCGGCGTGACCCAGCCGATCCTGATCACCCAGCACATGCCGGCGACCTTCACCACCATCCTGGCCGAGCACATCAGCCGCCAATGCGGGATCGACGCGCGCGAGGCCAAGGACGGCGAGCCGGTGGTGCAGAACCGCTGCTACATCGCGCCCGGCGACTTCCACATGCTGGTGACGCAGCGCGCCGGCACCAACGTGATCGCGCTGAGCAAGGATCCGCCCGAGAATTTCTGCCGCCCGGCGGTCGATCCGATGATGCGGTCGATCCTGAAGTCCTTCGGCGGCCGCAAGATCCTGGCCTGCATCCTGACCGGCATGGGGCAGGACGGGCTGAAGGGCTGCACCGACGTGGTCAACGGCGGCGGCACCCTGATCGCCCAGGACGAGGCGTCGAGCGTGGTCTGGGGCATGCCCGGTGCGGTGGCGCAAGCCGGCATCTGCAACGCCATCCTGCCGCTCAAGGAAATCGGTCCCCACATCCGCAAGCTCGCTTCGAGGGCAGCATGAGAGTCGAAGATTTCGACATGTTCTCCACGCTGCTCAAGCAGCGTTCCGGCCTGGTCCTCACCCGCGACAAGGCATATTTGCTCGAATCCCGGCTGATGCCGGTGGCGCGCAAGTGGAACATGAAGGGGCTGGAGGAGCTGGCGACCACCGTCCGCACCCGCAAGGACGAGGCGCTGCTGCGCGACATCACGGAAGCGATGACGACCAACGAGTCGTCCTTCTTCCGCGACCAGAAGCCCTTCGACCAGTTCCGCCAGCTGGTGCTGCCGAAGCTGATGGAGGCGCGGGCGGCCAAGCGCAGTTTGCGCATCTGGTCGGCCGCCTGTTCGTCGGGGCAGGAAGCCTATTCGCTGTCGATGATCCTGAACGACGAGGCGGCAAAGCTGGCCGGCTGGCGCATTGAGATCGTCGGCACCGACATCTCGGCGGAAATGGTGGAGCGGGCGAAGTCCGGCATCTACACCCAGTTCGAGGTGCAGCGCGGCCTGCCGATCACCATGCTGGTGAAGCATTTCAAGCAGAACGGCGACAAGTGGCAGATCAGCCAGCAGCTGCGCCAGATGGTGTCGTTCCGCGAATGGAACCTGCTGGGCGACCTGTCGGCGCTGGGCCAGTTCGACATCGTCTTCTGCCGCAACGTGCTGATCTATTTTGACCAGCCGACGAAGGCGAAGGTGCTGGAGTCGATTTCCCGGCAGATGCCGCAGGACGGCGTGCTGTATCTGGGTGGCGCCGAAACGGTGCTGGGCATCACCGACAAGTTCAAGCCGGTGGAGGGCCAGCGCGGCCTCTACAGCATGGGCGGCTTCTCCGCCGCCGGCGCCAAGGTGGCGTGAACCGTGCGGTTCTCACTTTGACGGACGTCATCCCCGCGAAGGCGGGGATCCAGGCTTCGAACTCAAGCACTTGAAACGGCTGGATCCCCGCCTTCGCGGGGATGACAGCCAGCAAGAAAAATCACCAACTCTCAGGCCGACGGCGTGATCGACTTGATCGGGCCGCGCGGGTTGCCGGACATTTCGGCGATCTTGCGGTCCTGCGCCTCGATGAAGGTGCGGATGGAGTTCTCGCGGTCGAACTGGTCGATGTCGGCGGTCGGCACCTTGCGGTTCGAGGTGCGCGCACCGTCCTGGTAGATCACGTCGAAAAGCGCGAAGCCGTTGTCGACGGGTTGTTTCTTCTGACGGGCCATGGCCTGTCCTCCGTAATATCGCGGTCGGCCGCGTGTGCGGTCGCCCGGTCAGGCATTGTTGGTGTCGGTATCGGTATCGGTCGGGACGGCGTCATCCTGCACGTCCGCATCGACCTGCCCGGTCTGCTCGTGATCGGTCTGGTCGGGATCGCCCTGTTCGCCGGCACGGCGGGCGGCGACGCCTTCCTCGCGGCGCTGCAGCCGTTCCTGCTTCTTCTGTTCCTTGGCCCGGTTGCGCTCGGCCCGCTGCTGGTTGTAATTCGGTTTGAACGCCATAGCGGTTCTCCTCTGGGCAGGGCCCTGCATCTGGGCGGCAGGGACTTGTGCAACACGGAAAAAGGGCACCGGTTTCCCGATGCCCCTTTTTCCGCAGGTCGGCGGTCAGGCGGTCAGACCGCCTTCAGATTTTCCGCCGAGGTCTTGCCACGCTTCGGATCGCGCTGTTCCTCGTAGGAAATCTTCTGGCCATCGACCAGGCTGCGCAGCCCGGCGCGTTCGACAGCGGAGATGTGAACGAACACATCCGGGCCGCCGCTTTCCGGCTGAATGAAACCGAAGCCCTTGGTGCTGTTGAACCATTTGACGGTGCCGACGGGCATGTCTGTCTCCCATAACGCGAAGGGCGCCACACCACCGGTGCAGCGCATCAGACTGGGTGTGGGATTGGCGGCCCCCAAATGCCCGCTAAGGCATGCACGCAATGGCGAAAAAAGGGGGGCTGAGCGTGGAGGCGTTTGAACG
Source organism: Azospirillum sp. B2RO_4 (assembly GCF_051124815.1). Classification (NCBI taxonomy): domain Bacteria; kingdom Pseudomonadati; phylum Pseudomonadota; class Alphaproteobacteria; order Rhodospirillales; family Azospirillaceae; genus Azospirillum; species Azospirillum sp. B2RO_4. Next base: position 48,212 of record NZ_CP118489.1, read on the forward strand.
CCCCGCAGTCCGAAGCAGAATGACCCATCAGACATGGGAACGCCCGGTCCCGCTTTCAAGGTGAAAGACGGCCGGGCGTTCGATGGGCGGCGAAAAGAAACGCGGGCGATGCGGCGGGTCAGCCGGCGGCCTGCTGCTGCGGCACGCGCGGCGGCGGCGGGGGATTGCCCTCGGCGATCTCCTCGTGCGGGTCGCGCAGCACATAGCCGCGGCCCCACACCGTTTCGATGTAGTTGTCGCCCTGGGTGGCGGCGGCCAGCTTCTTGCGCAGCTTGCAGACGAAGACGTCGATGATCTTCAGTTCCGGCTCGTCCATCCCGCCATAGAGATGGTTCAGGAACATTTCCTTGGTCAGCGTCGTGCCCTTGCGCAGGCTCAACAACTCCAGGATGCCGTATTCCTTGCCGGTCAGGTGCAGCGGCGACTGGTCGACCTCCACCGTGCGGGTGTCGAGGTTGACGGTCAGGCGGCCGGTGCGGATGATGCTGTCGGAATGGCCCTTCGACCGGCGGACGATGGCCTGGATGCGGGCGATCAGCTCGCGCTTGTCGAACGGCTTGGTCAGGTAATCGTCGGCGCCGAAACCCAGCCCCTTGATCTTGTTGTCCATCTCGGTCAGACCGGACAGGATCAGGATCGGGGTGGTGACGCGCGCGGCGCGCAGGCGGCGAAGAACCTCGTACCCGTCGATGTCCGGCAGCATCAGATCAAGAATGATGATGTCGTAATCATAGAGCTTGCCGATCTCCAGCCCGTCTTCACCCAGGTCGGTAGAGTCGACGATGAATCCTTCCGTGTTCAGCATCAGCTCGATGCTTTTGGCGACGGAGGAATCGTCTTCAACCAGCAGAACCCTCATGGCGATATCCCGACGTTTGATGGCGCGCTTTCGCTACCCGACCCTGGAAATGGTCCCCGATCCTTGATGATCGATTTCAACCATCCCGTTTACACAAGTTAACAGACGATTCAGCTTAACGCCAGTGCCAAGCGCTTACACAACGTTAATCCTTCCATCGCAAGATGCGATCATGGTGGTTAACGTCGCCCCCGTCCACAGAACTACCCCTTAATAGGAGCGCGTTCCGTCTTGTGAACGCCGGTATCCGATCCATGCCGTTCGATATCGATCAGTTGATCCGCGACATCGACCAGATTCCCGACTGCAGCCGCTACGGCCGCGTCACCGCCGTGTCCGGCCTGATGGTCGAGGTCGGCGGGATCGAAAAGGAATTGTCTGTCGGTGGCCGCTGCATCGTCGAAACGCGCGACCGCCGCCGCATTCCGTGCGAGGTGGTCGGCTTCCGGCAGGGGCGGGCGCTCGCCATGCCGTTCGGCGCGCTGGACGGGGTGGGTCTGGGCTGCCGCGCGCTGGTGGCCGGCGACCAGGCGATGATCTATCCGACCGACGCCTGGCTCGGCCGGGTCGTCAACGCGCTGGGCGAGCCGGTGGACGGCAAGGGACCGCTGCCCAAGGGGCCGCAGGGCACGCCGATCCGCAACAACCCGCCCAATGCCCATTCCCGCGCCCGGGTGGGGCAGAAGCTGGACCTTGGCATCCGCGCCATCAACGCCTTTCTCACCTGCTGCCGCGGCCAGCGCATGGGCATCTTCGCCGGATCGGGCGTCGGCAAATCGTCGGTCATGTCGATGCTGGCGCGCTTCTCCGCCGCCGAGGTCGCGGTGATCGGCCTGATCGGCGAGCGCGGACGCGAATTGCAGGAGTTCATCACCGAGGATCTGGGCGAGGAGGGTCTTGCCCGCAGCGTGGTCGTCTGCGCCACGTCGGACGAAGCGCCGCTGATGCGCAAGCAGGCGGCCTACATGACGCTGGCGGTGGCCGAGCATTTCCGCGACCAGGGCCGCGACGTGCTGTGCATGATGGACAGCGTCACCCGCTTCGCCATGGCCCAGCGCGAGATCGGCCTGTCCGCCGGCGAACCGCCGACGACCAAGGGCTATCCGCCGACCGTCTTCGCCGAGCTGCCGCGCCTGCTGGAGCGCGCCGGGCCGGGGGTGGTCGGGTCGGGCACCATCACCGGCCTGTTCACCGTGCTGGTCGACGGCGACGACCACAATGAACCGATCGCCGACGCCGTGCGCGGCATCCTGGACGGCCACATCGTGATGGAACGCAAGATCGGCGAGCGCGGGCGCTATCCCGCCATCAACATCCTGCGCAGCGTGTCGCGCACCATGCCCGGCTGCAACACCGCGAACGAGAACGAACTGGTCGGCTATGCCCGGCGCCTGCTGTCCTCCTACGACAACATGGAGGAGATGATCCGGCTGGGCGCCTACCGCCGCGGCACCGACCCGCAGGTGGACGAGGCGATCCACTACCAGCCGGCGCTGGAAGCCTTCCTCAAGCAGGGCAAGCGCGAGGCCACCGATCTGGAGACCAGCTACGCCATGCTCGCTGAAATCTTTGGGGTGCAGTGGCCGCAATGAGCCTGAAGACGATCATCCGCCTGCAGAAGCTGCAACTGGACGAGAAGCGTCGCGTCCTGGCGGACCTCCACACGCTGGCCGACCGGCTGCGCAACGAGATCGAGAAGGTGAAGCAGGAGATCGCGCACGAACAGGAAACCGTGCGCGACGATTTCTCCGTCTCCTTCACCTATGCCAACTTTGCCCATGCGGCGTTGGAGCGTGGCCGCAAGCTGGGCGAGTCCCTGGGGCAGGTGGAGGCGCAGATCAACATCGCCACCGACGAGATGGCCGAGGCCTTCCAGGAACTGAAGCGTTACGAGTTGGCGGAAGAGGAGCGGCAGAAGCGCGAGCGCGACAAGCAGAAGCGCAAGGAGGCCGCGATGCTCGACGAAACCGCGCTGGTCGGGTTCAGGCGCCGGCAGGCGGAGGAGGAGGCGGCCGGGGGGTGAGGGTTGGGGGCATTGAGCGACAACGTTGCCCTTCAAACCGTCACCGACACCAGCCCACCCGGCGACCCGCCTGTAGGCCCGCCTGCCGACGTCGGAGTGAAGCCGCCGGTCGTCGGCGCCGCAGCGCTGGCCCCCGTCACCGTCCCGCCGCTTGAAGCACTCGCGAACGAAACGCCGATCGACGCGCCGGCCGACCCGGAGTCGCTCGCCGTCGTGCCATAGCCGCTGCCCGACGAAGCCGCCGTTCCACCGGTGGAACCGTTCGCCGATCCGTCGGACCCGGCCTTCGCCGCGGCCGACTTCCGCTCATCCTCCTGGGCAAGGCGGCTGGCGGTGCGGCGGTATTCCTCGACGACGCGCTGGGACGGGATCTGGTCCTGGGTTTCGCCGGTGTCGAAATCGCGGAAATACAGCACCGCCACCCGCGCGCCCTGGTCATAGCGCAGGAAGGGGCTGATATAGCCGGGACCGGACGCCTTGTCCGTCCCGCCATCGGCGGTGCCGCCGGTGCCCTCGGCGGGACGTGATGCGGACGCGGAACCCGCCTCCGTCGGCTGGAAAGCCGTCGGGCGGATTGCCGTCGTGCTGGAAACGCCACGGATCTCCATCGGTGCCTCCCGCGCTTCATGCCCGCTTTCCAGGCGTTGACGTTCAGACGGCCCCCGTCCTTCCCGCAGTGCGACCCGGTGGGGTCAGACCGAGATGTTGAGAGTCTGGCCGCGGGTGGGGGTGGTGTTGCCGCCGCTGCCGGATCCGCTCTGGACCGTCTGCGCCTCCTGCTGGCGGCGGGTGCGCTCGGTCTGGTCTTCCTGCGCGGACTCGACGGGGGAGGTGGACCGCTGCGCCGCGGCCGGGCCGCTGCTGAGCGGGGTGACGTAGGGCTGCTGCTGATAGCCGCCGATACCGCCAATGCTGCTGACGCCCATGATCGTTCCTCCGGTCGCTGACGCGACGCTTCCTAAAACCAACTAGGCAAATTTTGCCCGATCGGAAGGGTTAGCGCCAGCGAAATCGCGCGGTTGGAAAGCCTTTGTCGAGAATGTCAACGATCAAAGTGACTTGCGGTCAAACGGTCACAACTCTTTTTCCGTGACCGGCTCCGCTCCGGCAACCGGGGGAGCGGACTCCGCAGGCGACTCGGCATTGCGCCACAGGGCGGCTTCGACCGCGAGCGTCCAGAAGCTTTCGGCCGCCTTGCTCTGGCGGGCGCGGGGGCGGACCAGCCGAATCTGCACCGGAACGGTCCAGCGCTCGTCGCCGGCCGGCATGCCGGCGCGAACCAGGGTGCCGCGCGCCAGATCCTCGGCGATCAGGCTTTCCGGCAGCCAGGCCACGCCGCGCCCGTCGCGGGCCAGCGTGCGCAGAACCGCCGCGAGGTGGGAGGTGAAGACGGTGTCGAGCGCGGCGGGCAGCGGCTGCGCCGCCCGCACCGCCTCCAGGATGCGGCCCATGCCGGATTCGCGGCTGTAGGACAGGTGCGGCAGCGGCGCGTCCTGACCGTCGGCCAGCAGATGGCGCGGCCGGCCGGCGGCATCGGGGGCGGTCACCGCCAGCAGCCGGTCGCCGCCGACGACGACGGAGCGGAAGGACTCCGCATCCAGCCGGCCGGCCGCCGCCGGGTGGGCATGGCAGAGCAGGAACTGCGCCTGCCCGGCCAGCATCAGCCGCTCGCAGGCCTCCATGCTGTCGGACGACAGGGTGATGGCGCCCAGCCGCGCCCGCGCCTCCAGCGCCCGCAGCCAGGAGGGGAAGAAGGTCAGCGACAGCGCGTGGGTGGCGGCGAAGCGCAGGGTCGCGGCCTCCGACTGCGCGGCGAGCCGGGCCTCCTCGCGGCCCTGCAGCAGGCGGCGCACGGTCTCGTCGGCGAAGGGGCGGAAGCGGCGCCCGGCCTCCGTCAGCGTCACCGGCTGGGCGCTGCGGTCGAACAGCGGGGTGCCGGCCCAATCCTCCAGCGCGCGGATGCGGCGGCTGAAGGCCGGCTGGGTCAGGTGGCGCGCATCGGCGGCGCGGGAGAAGTTGCCGCAATCGACCAGCGCCAGAAAATCGTCGAGCCAGGAGAGTTCCATCGCCCAATCTTCGTCACGTCTGCCGGGCCTGAACCGGCGTTGGTGCAGCCTATGCCGAACCCGCATGATGCGTTCCGACCTTGGCATTGGCCCGGCGGCCCGCACCATCCCTACAGTGCCGTCATCGAACGCGCCACCACGCTGCAAGGGGAACCGCCATGCGCATCGTCGAAATCCGCGAGCAGACCGCCGGCATCAAGTCCGACATCGCCAACGCCTTCATCGATTTCAGCCAGATGACCTGCAGCGTCGTCGCGGTGGTCACCGATGTGGTGCGCGACGGCAAGCCGGTGATCGGCTACGGATTCAACTCCAACGGCCGCTATGCCGCGGGCGGGCTGCTGCGCGAGCGCTTCATTCCCCGGCTGATGTCGGCGGCACCCGACAGCCTGCTGGACGACAGCGGCGAGAACCTCGACCCGTTCCGCATCTGGGCGCGGCTGATGACCAACGAGAAGCCGGGCGGCCATGGCGAGCGGTCGGTCGCCGTCGGCACCATCGACATGGCGGTGTGGGATGCCGTGGCGAAGATCGCCGGAGTGCCGCTCTACCGCCTGCTGGCCGACCGCTTCCGCGGCGGGGTGGCCGACGACAGCGTCTGGGTCTATGCGGCCGGCGGCTATTACTATCCCGGCAAGGACGTGACGGCCTTGCAGGACGAGATGCGCAGCTATCGCGACCGCGGATACAAGGTCGTGAAGATGAAGATCGGCGGCGCATCGCTGGAAGAGGATTTGCGCCGGATCGACGCGGTGCTGGAGGTGGTCGGGTCGGGTGAGAATTTGTGCGTCGATGCGAATGGCCGCTTCGACCTCGGCACCGCCATCAAGTATGCGGAGGCGCTGAAGCCCTACGGCCTGCTCTGGTACGAGGAGGCCGGCGATCCGCTGGACTATGCGCTGCAGGCCGAACTCGCCAAGCATTACGATCGCCCGATGGCGACCGGCGAGAACCTGTTCTCGCACCAGGACGCCCGCAACCTGATCCGCCATGGCGGCATGCGGCCCGACCGCGACTGGCTGCAGTTCGACTGTGCGCTGAGCTATGGACTGGTGGAGTATCTGCGCACGCTGGACATGCTGAAGGACAATGGCTGGTCCAGCCGCCGCGTGGTGCCGCATGGCGGGCATCAGATGTCGCTGAACATCGCCGCCGGCCTGCATCTGGGCGGCAACGAATCCTACCCCGACGTCTTCAAGCCCTTCGGCGGTTTCGCCGACGGTATCGCAGTCGAGGACGGCCGGGTGCGCCTGCCGGACCTGCCCGGCGTCGGTTTCGAAGCCAAGTCCGAACTGTTCGCGACGATGAGCGGCCTGCTGGAAACCCGGTAATGTTGCTCAAGCTTAAGATCGGAACCTGTTCCATTGGGAGACCGGCTATCAATCTTCGATTCGGTCATTGACCGAGTGCCGTACTGTGGCAATCTGTTGGTGGTCGCAACGTTTCAGAAAGGAGGTGATCCAATGTCTCATGGAGCCAGTCCGGTCGTCGCCGCTTTGTTCGGTCTCGCCACTCTCCTGACGGCGGGGATCGCCAACGCGGACTGTTCGTCCAGCCACAGCGCGAGCGCTTCGCCGCCGCCGGCCTCCAGCACCGTCGGGTCGGCCGGAACGCCGGCGCCGAGCACCACGCGCGGCGGATGACAGCCGAACGCTGACGACCGGGAACATCCATGCATGGAAACGGGCCGTCCCTCACCGGGGCGGCCCGTTTTCTTTTCCGTTCGGGAATGCAAAGAAAACAGGTTGTGGGTCGATCTATCCGAAAAATACCACAGAGGCGAGCGATCGTTGCTTTTCCGCACTGTGGAACCCCATGTATTGGAATTTTTAATACTTATCCGCCACCATCGCGCGTGAAACCCCCGATACGGGTTCGGGGCGTGTTGGGAGGGCACAATGGATCATTCGACCGGTCATCACCATGGTTGCTGCCAGGGCGAGCACAGCTCGCGCCGCGGGTTCCTGAAGCTGGCGACGCTGGGCGCCGGCGTGACGCTGATGGCGCCGATGATGATGAGCCGCCCGGCGCTGGCCGGCAGCGTCGACACGCTTCTGCTGTCCTGCATGGACTATCGCCTGATGGGCCATGTCGCCAGCTACATGAACGCCCGCAACATGCAGGCGAACTACGACCACGTCATCCTGGCCGGTGCCAGCCTGGGCGCGCTGACCGACAAGAAGCCGGCCTGGGGCGAGGCGTTCTGGGACCATGTCGCGGTCGCCAAGGACCTGCATCACATCAAGCGCGTGATCGTCATGGATCACCGCGACTGCGGCGCCTACAAGGTCTTCCTCGGCATGGACCTGTCGCCCGATCCGGCCAAGGAGGCCGAGGTGCATGGCCAGTACCTGACCAAGCTGAAGGCGATGGTCAAGGAACGCCACCCGGACCTCGAGGTCGAACTGCTGCTGATGGGCCTGGACGGCAAGGTCGAGAAGCTGGCGGCGTAGTAGGAAACATCTGGGAATATCTCCCTCTCCCCCCGCTTTCGCGCAAACGAAGTTTGCGCTGTCGCAGCAGGCGGACCGAAGGTCCGCTGAGAGCGGGGAGAGGGTCGGGGTGAGGGGGATGCATAGCGTGGATTCTCGGGAGTCCTCGCCGCGTCACCCCCTCGCCCTAACCCTCTCCCCGGGGGGGAGAGGGGATCCTTTCCAAGTCTCACCCTCACATATCCAGCCCCAGATCCAGGTTCGGGGCGCTGTGGGTCAGCCAGCCGCAGCTGATCATGTCGACGCCGGTCTCCGCGATGGCGCGGACAGTGGCGAGCGTGACGTTGCCCGACGCCTCGGTCAGCAGGCGGCCGTCGACCATCCGAACGGCGCGGCGCAGCGTGTCCGGGTCCATGTTGTCGAGCAGCACCACATCGACCGGCAGGCCAAGCAACTCGTCCAGCTGGTCGAGCGTGTCGACTTCCACCTCCACCTTGACCATGTGGCCGATGGCGGCGCGGACGCGCTCCACCGCCGGGCGCACGCCGCCGGCGACGGCGATGTGGTTGTCCTTGATCAGCACCGCGTCATCCAGCCCGAAACGGTGGTTGAAGCCGCCGCCCAGCTTCACCGCATGCTTTTCCAGAACGCGCAGGCCCGGGGTGGTCTTGCGGGTGCAGACGATGCGGGCGTTGGTGCCCTCCACCTCGCGCACCAGGGCGCGGGTGGCGGTGGCGATGCCGGACAGCCGGCCCATCAGGTTCAGCGCCGTGCGCTCTGCCGTCAGCAGGGCGCGGGCCTTGCCCGTCAGGCTGGCGATGGTGCCGCCGGGGGCCACGTCGTCGCCGTCGGCGCGCTCCACCGTCACCGAAATGGCCGGGTCGAGCAGGCGGAAGGCGATCAGCGCCGCCTCCAGCCCGGCGACGCGGCCGTCCTTGCGGGCGGCGATGCGGGCGGTCGCCACCGAATCGGCCGGGATGATGCTGTCGGTGGTGATGTCGCCGGCCCGGCCCAGATCCTCCGCCAGGGCGGCGCGGACGATGGGCTCGACGGTCAGAGGATGCAGCATGCGGCGTCTCCGGACAGGGGACCGGCGGTGCCGGCCAGTTCGCTGAGGGTCAGGGTGCGGCGGGTGAAGGCGGGATTGGGCAGGGGATGGTCGCTGCGGCAATGGGCGCCGCGGCTTTCCTCCCGCGCCAGCGCGGCATGGACGACGAGCCGGCCGACCAGCAGCCGGTTGCGCGCCTCGCCCCACTGGCGGACGATCTCCGGCGGGGCCTTGGCGTCCTCATGGGCGTCATCCTCCTCGCAGCGGAGCATGTCGAGCGCCGCCGCCAGCCGGTCGAGCTTGCGCCGGGCGGCCAGCAGCCCCAGCCCGTCGCGGACCAGCCCGGCGCCGTCATAGAGCGCGCTGCGCGCCTCCGCTCCGATGGCGTCGAGCAGGATATGGCTGACGTCGGCGGCGACCGCCGGCGGACGGGGCAGGGCGAAGGGCGGCAGCGGCGCCAGAGGGCGCTCCGCCACATCGCGGGCGACGCGCGCGCCGAAGACAAGCGCCTCCAGCAGCGAATTGCTGGCAAGCCGGTTGGCGCCGTGGACGCCGGTGCAGGCGACCTCGCCGCAGGCCCACAGCCCCTCCAGGCTGGTGCGCCCGTCGGCGTCGGTGACCACCCCGCCCATGTGGTAGTGGGCGGCGGGGGCCACCGGCATCGGCCCGGCGAAGGGATCCAGCCCATGCTCGGCGCAGAGTGCCAGCACGGTGGGGAAGCCGCCAGGCTTGGAGGCCAGCGCCGGGCGCAGGTCGAGGAACACCGGCTCCCCCGCGGCGACGCGCCGGCCGATGGCGCGGGCCACCACGTCGCGTGGCGCCAGTTCGGCCAGCGGATGCTCGTCGGGCATGAAACGGTGGCCGGCATGGTCGAGCAGGAGGGCGCCCGCGCCGCGCAACGCCTCGGTCAGGAGTGGCACCGGGTCGGCATCGACGGCCAGCGCCGTCGGGTGGAACTGGACGAACTCCAGGTCGGCCAGCCGGGCGCCGGCTCTTGCTGCGATGGCGAGGCCGTCGCCGGTCGCCTCCGCCGGGTTGGTGGTGCGGGCGAAGGTGGCGCCGATGCCACCGGTCGCCAGGATCACCCGCGGGGCGCGGTGCAGCACCCAACCCTCCGGATGGCAGGCCAGCAGGCCGCAGACCCGTCCGTTGCGCAGCACGAGGTCGACGGCGAAGGCGTCGGTCTCCACCCGCACCGACGGGGTGGCGCGCAGGCGCTCGGCCAGGGCGGTGACCAGGGTGCGGCCGGTGGCGTCGCCGCCGGCATGGACGATGCGGGCGGCGCCGTGGGCGGCCTCGCGGCCCAGCAGCGGCGAGCCGTCGGGCGCGCGGTCGAAGGGCAGGCCGTCGTCGAGCAGCCGGCGGACCAGCGCGGCGCCGTCGCGGGTCAGCAGGGCCGCCATCGCCGCATCGACCAGCCCGGCCCCGGCGGCGACGGTATCGGCGGCATGGTCCTCCGGCCGGTCGCCGGGACCGACGGCGGCGGCGATGCCGCCCTGGGCATAGAGGCTGGAGCCGCCGGGCAGGTTGGCGGTCTTGGTGATGAGCGTGACGGCGCGGGGTGCCAGTTGCAGGGCCGCGGTCATCCCGGCAAGGCCGGAACCGACGACGATCACCTCGGCATCGCGGACATCGTAAGGCGTGCTGGAGGTCATGGGGGGACTCCTACACAACGCAATCAGATCCCTTCTCCCCCCTGGGGAGAAGGTTAGGATGAGGGGGTTCGGCGCAGCCGAAGAGATCCTCGAAGCGGGTCCCCCTCACCCCGACCCTCTCCCCGGGGGGGAGAGGGGGGTTACTTCGGCTTCACCGCCAGCATGCGTTCCACCGAGCGGCGGGCGCGGGCGGCCAGCGCGTCGGGGATCTCCACGCGCGGTTCCAGGGTCTGCAGCGACTCCAGGATGCTGGACAGCGTCACCGTCTTCATGTGAGGGCAGAGGTTGCAGGGCCGCACGAACTCCGTCTCGGGCGAGGCGGCGGCGACGTTGTCGCTCATCGAGCATTCGGTGACCATCAGCACCCGCGGCGGCTTTTCCGAGCCGACAAAGTCGATCATCCGGGCGGTGGAGCCGACGAAATCGGCCGCCTTCAGCACGTCGGGCGGGCATTCGGGGTGGGCGATCACGGTCAGCCGGTCGAAACGGCGGCGGAAATCCTCGATCTCGGCGCCGGTGAAGCGCTCGTGCACCTCGCAATGGCCCTTCCAGGCGATGATCTCGACCTTGGTCTGGGTGGCGACGTATTTCGCCAGATACTCGTCGGGCAGGAAGATCACTCGGTCGACGCCCAGCGATTCCACCACCTCCACCGCGTTGCCGGAGGTGCAGCAGATGTCGACCTCCGCCTTCACCTCGGCCGAGGTGTTGACATAGGCGACCACCGGCACGCCGGGGTGCGCTTCGCGCAGGAGCCGGACATCGGCGGCGTTGATGCTGTCGGCCAGCGAGCAGCCGGCGTTGCGGCTGGGGATCAGCACCGTCTTGGCCGGATTCAACAGCTTCGCCGTCTCCGCCATGAAATGCACGCCGGCCAGCACGATGACATCGGCGTCGGTCTGGGTCGCCTTGGCGGCCAGCGCCAGGCTGTCGCCGACGATGTCGGCCACGCCGTGGAAGATCTCCGGCGTCTGGTAGTTGTGCGCCAGGATGACGGCGTTGCGCTCGCGCTTCAGCTCGTTGATGGCGTGGACCAGCGGCGCGTGAAAGGGCCATTCGATGGCCGGGACGACGCGCTTCATGCGGTCGTAGATCGGCGCGGTCGCCGCGGCGACGGCGGGGGTGTAGGCGAGTTCGGCGACCTCGGGCATCATGTGCTCCGCTCTATGCTCGTTCTGAGCAAAACCATATGTGCTCGATTGGAGCATATCAAGCGGAAAAGATCGGAGGGAAACATTCCGGCTCGGGCAGCGTTGTGGGTGGCGTGGGCGGAGCCGGCAGCGCGGCTTCGTTCCGGTCAGCGCTGTCCGGAGATTTGCCGATGAAAGCCTTCCTCGCCGCGCTTGTCGCCATCCTCGTCCTGGCGGGTGGCGCCTGGGCGATCCTGCCGAGCCTGTTCGCCCGCAGCGCCGACGAGACCTACGCCTCGGTGGGCGCGCGGGTGGGGGAGGAGGCGTCGGTCGAACACCGAAACCTCTCCGGCCGTCCGCAGGCCGACCATAAGGAGTGAACTCTTCCCCGAAAAATGGGATGACCCCAGCAGGATAACCCCGACCGGGTAAGGCAACCTTTGGTCTTGCCCGGCGTTGTCCATGTTCGGGCAAGTCATGGCTTTCGACCGGTCATGGCTTTTGAAGAGAGTTCCGGAGCGGCTTGCGGGAGTGTGATGACGGTTCATGATCCGGAAAGCGGCGCGGATGGATTGCGCGCCGACGTCTACCGGCTGCTGGCGCTGACTCTGGCCGCCCCGCCGGGCGCCGATCTGCTGGCGCTGCTGGGCGGCCTCACCGGCGATGCGACGCCGATCGGCCGCGCCTTCGACGATCTGGCCGCCCGCGCCCGCGCCACCGACGCCCAAGCGGCGGAACGCGAGTTCAACGCGCTGTTCATCGGCGTCGTCCAGGGCGAGCTGGTCCCCTACGCCTCCTATTACCGCACCGGCTTCCTGACCGACCGTCCGCTGTCGGCCCTGCGCGCCGACCTGCAGGCGCTGGGGCTGGAGCGCGCGCCCGACGTTTCGGAGCCGGAGGACCATATCGCCGCACTCTGCGACGTGATGGCGGTGCTGATCCGCGAGGGGGCCGACCCGGCGGTGCAGCGCCACATGCTGGACAGCCACCTGACGCCCTGGGCGGACCGCTTCTTCGCCGACCTGGAAGGGGCGGAGGCGGCTGGCCTCTACCGCCCGGTCGGCACCATCGGCCGCCTGTTCCTGGAGATCGAACGGGAAGCACTCAACCGACAGACCGACTGGCGACAGACCGACCAGCTGGAGGAGGCCGACATATGAAGACGCCGCGAGAACCCGCGCGCAATCCCCTGCAGCGCCGCGACATCCTGAAGACGCTGGGCCTGGGTGCGGCCGGCGCCGCCGCGGCCACAATGCTGCCGGCGGGAGACGAGGCGCGGGCGGAGGAAGCGCCGCAGGAGCAGGTGAAGACCCGCTACCGCGAAACCGAACACGTCAAGCGCTTCTACGCGCTGAACCGCCTGTAGGGCGATCCGGAGGGTGTCCATGCTGGTCAAACGCAGCTCGGCGAAAACGACAGGCAACAAGCGCACCGGTCTGGTCGCCGCGCTGGCCGACAGCCTGGAGTCGGGCGTCAGCCGCCGCGGCTTCCTGCGCCGCTCCGGCCTTGCCGCGGGCGGCATCGCCGCCGTCGGCGCGCTGCCGGGCGCGATGATCCGCAAGGCCGAAGCCGGCCCGATCCTGCCGAATGTCGAGGTGGTGACGCGCAAGAACGTCTGCACCCACTGCTCGGTCGGCTGCACGGTGATCGCCGAGGTGCAGAACGGCGTCTGGGTCGGGCAGGAGCCGGGCTGGGAAAGCCCGATCAACCAGGGCACCCACTGCGCCAAGGGCGCCTCGGTGCGCGAACTGACCAAGGGCACCCGCCGGGTCAAATACCCCCTCAAGCTGGTGGACGGCGTTTGGCAGCGCATCGGCTGGGACCAGGCGATCGACGAGATCGGCAACCAGTTGCTGGACATCCGCAAGGCGTCCGGCCCCGACGCGGTGTTCTGGCTGGGCTCGGCGAAATTCTCCAACGAGGGCGCTTATCTCTACCGCAAGCTGGCGGCCTTCTGGGGCACCAACAACGTCGATCATCAGGCGCGCATCTGCCACTCCACCACGGTCGCCGGCGTGGCGAACACGTGGGGCTACGGCGCCATGACCAACAGCTACAACGACATCCAGAACTCCAAGGCGCTGCTGATCGTCGGCGGCAACCCGGCGGAGGCGCACCCGGTGTCGATGCAGCACATGCTGCGCGGCAAGGAGCACAACCGCGCGCCCTTCATCGTCATCGACCCGCGCTTCACCCGCACCGCCGCGCACGCCACCGAATATGTCCGCATCCGTCCCGGCACCGACATCCCGATCGCCTGGGGCCTGCTGTGGCACATCTTCGAGAACGGCTGGGAGGACAAGGAGTATATCCGCCAGCGCGTCTACGGCATGGACGAGATCCGGGCCGAGGTGAAGAAGTGGACGCCCGAGGAGGTCGAGCGGGTGACCGGCGTTCCCGGCCCCCAGCTGCGCCGGGTGGCGGAGGTGATGGCGAAGAACAAGCCCAGCACGGTGATCTGGTGCATGGGCGTTACCCAGCACACGGTCGGCACGGCCAACGTCCGCGCGCTGTCGATCCTGCAGCTGGCGCTGGGCAACATCGGCGTGGCCGGCGGCGGCGCCAACATCTATCGCGGCCACTGCAACGTGCAGGGCGCCACCGACTTCGGCCTCGACGTCAGCACGCTGCCCGCCTATTACGGGCTGGCCGAAGGAGCGTGGAAGCATTTCTCGCGCGCCTGGGACGTCGAATACGACTACATGAAGAGCCGGTTCGCCTCCAAGGAGCTGATGGAGACGAAGGGCATCCCGACCACCCGCTGGTTCGACGCGGTGCTGGCCAAGCCGGGCGACATCGACCAGCCCAGCCCCCTGCGCGCCATGATGTGCTTCGGCCATGGCGGCAACACCGTCACCCGCATGCCGGACATGGTGAAGGGGCTGGAGAAGCTGAGCCTTCTGGTCATCGCCGACCCGCACCCGACCACCTTCGCCGCGATCAAGCAACGGCGCAACGGCACCTATATCCTGCCGGCCTGCACCCAGTTCGAGACCGACGGGTCGCGCACCTGCTCCAACCGCTCGATGCAGTGGGGGGAGAAGGTGGTGGAGCCGATCTTCGAATCGAAGGACGACTACACCATCATGTACAAGCTGGCGCGCAAGCTGGGCTTCGCCGACCAGATGTTCAAGCACATCACGGTGGAGGAAGACCGGCCGGTGCCGGAGGACATCCTGCGCGAGATGAACCGCAGCTGCCTGTCCATCGGCGCCACCGGCCAGTCGCCGGAACGGCTGAAGATGCACATGAAGCATCAGGCCGATTTCGACAAGATCAGCATGCGGGCCTCCTCCGGCCCCTGTGCCGGCGATTATTACGGCCTGCCCTGGCCGGTCTGGGGCCATCCGGAGATCAAGCATCCGGGATCGGCGGTGCTCTATGATACCTCCCGCCATGTGATGGACGGCGGCGGCGTCTTCCGCGCCCGCTTCGGGGTGGAGCGCAACGGCGTCTCGCTGCTGGCCGATGGCTCCTATTCGAAGGGGTCGGAGATCGAGGACGGCTATCCCGAATTCACCATGGCCGTGCTGAAGAAGCTGGGCTGGGACAAGGACCTGACGCCCGACGAGATGCGCGTCATCCAGGCCATCGGCGGCGCCAACGTCGACAGCGTCAGCTGGCAGACCGACCTGTCGATGGGCATCATCCGCGTGGCGCTGAAGCATGGCTGCGTGCCGCACGGCAACGCCAAGGCGCGCGCCGTCGCCTGGAACCTGCCCGACCCGGTGCCGATCCACCGCGAGCCGATCTATTCCCCGCGCCCCGATCTGGTGAAGACCTTCCCGGCCATCGAGGACCGGCGCGACTTCCGTCTGGTCCAGCTTGCCCGCTCGCTCCAGTTCAAGGTGGCGGACAGCGACCTGCGCCAGCGCTTCCCGATGATCCTCACCTCCGGCCGGCTGGTCGAGTATGAGGGCGGCGGCGAGGAAACCCGGTCCAACCCCTGGCTGGCCGAACTGCAGCAGTCGATGTTCGCGGAGATCAACACCAAGGACGCCGAAGGGCTGGGCATCCGGGACGGATCCTGGATCTGGGTCCATGGACCGGAGGACGGCAGCAAGGCCAAGGTGCGGGCGCTGGTCACCGACCGCATCGGCAGCGGCACGGTGTTCCTGCCCTTCCACTTCTCCGGTTTCTGGCAAGGCGAGTCCCTGCGCGGCAACTACCCGCCCGATACCGACCCGATCGTGCTGGGCGAGCCGGCCAACGGGGTGACGACCTACGGCTACGACCCCGTCACCTTCATGCAGGAAACCAAGGTCACCCTCTGCCGGGTCGAACCGGCATGACGTGCGGGAGCTGATCAGACATGGCCCGGATGAAGTTCCTGTGCGATTCGGAACGCTGCATCGAATGCAACGCCTGCGTCACCGCCTGCAAGAACGAGCATGAGATCCCCTGGGGCATCAACCGCCGCCGGCTGGTCACGCTGAACGACGGCAAGCCGGGCGAGCGGTCGATCTCCATGGCCTGCATGCACTGCAACGACCCGCCCTGCGCCGCGGTGTGCCCGGTCGACTGCTTCCTGCAGACGGAGGATGGGGTGGTTCTGCACAGCAAGGACCTGTGCATCGGCTGCGGCTACTGCTTCTACGCCTGCCCGTTCGGCGCGCCGCAATACCCGCGCACCACCGACTTCGGCAGCCGCGGCAAGATGGACAAATGCACCTTCTGCGCCGGTGGCCCCGAACCGGACGGCAGCGTCGAGGAGTACCAGAAATACGGCGCCAACCGGCTGGCCGAGGGCAAGCTGCCGCTCTGCGCGGAGATGTGCTCCACCCGCGCGCTGATGGCCGGCGACGGGGCGATCCTGGCCGACATCTATCAGGAACGGTCGGTGCGGCGTGGCTACGGCTCCGGTGCGCCGGGCTGGTCCACCGCCTATGGGCGGAATGAGCGCGGCTCCCCCTATGCGCCCGGCGGGCCGGGGACGGGAGGGGCGTGAGAGGTCCTGAGCGAGTGCGACGTTAGACCCCCACCTAACCTCCCCCACTGGGTGGGGGAGGGACTGCCGCCACTCTCCCGCACAAGCACTCGCTCCCTCCCCCGCCCAGCGGGGGAGGGTTGGGGTGGGGGCAAGTAAGGCGCCAATTCGTCAATTGGGAGACCACCATGCGCCCCCTGCACGCCCTGCTGCTGATCGCCCTGCTGGCCGTTTCCGGTCTGGCCGCTCCGACTTTCGCACAAGCGCAGCTCACCCAGGTGCCCGGCCCCAACTCGCCGACCACCAAGGAGCAGGTGCCGCTCTATGTCCCGCAGGACGACAAGGTCGTCGGCCGCGTCAGCATCCCGGACGAGAAGCTGGCGGTTCTGGTCCAGCCGGAAGGGCGGGAGTGGCGGGAATGGCGCACCCACACGCTGCGGCTGGCCATCGGCGGGCTGGCCGTCGGCATGATCGTCGTGCTGGCGGGCTTCTTCCTCTATCGCGGTACGATCCGCATCCATGGCGGCAAGTCGGGGCGGCTGGTGCTGCGATTCAACGAACTGGACCGCTTCGCCCATTGGACGACGGCGGTCAGCTTCCTGACCATGGCGCTGACCGGGGTGATCATGACCTTCGGCCGGCCGCTGCTGATCCCGCTGATCGGCCATCAGGCCTTCACACCGTTGGCGGAATATTCCAAGTCGATCCACAACTTCGTCAGCGTGCCCTTCGTCGTCGGGCTGGTGATGATCGTCGCGCTTTGGCTGCGCGACAACATCCCGGAGAAGGCCGACTGGACCTGGATCAGGACGGCCGGCGGACTCTTCTCCAAGGCCGGCGGCCATCATCCGGAAGCCGGACGCTTCAATGCCGGGCAGAAGCTGGTGTTCTGGAGCATCGTGCTTGGCGGCGTCGCAATGGCGGCCACCGGCTATCTGCTGATGGTGCCCTTCGCCGTCACCGGGATCGGCGGGATGCAGACCATCCACGTCATCCACGGGCTGGTGGCGGCGGCGCTGATCGCCGCGGTGATCGGTCACATCTACATCGGCACCATCGGCATGGAAGGCGCCTTCGACGCCATGGGCTCCGGCGAGGTCGACGAGAACTGGGCGATGGAGCACCACCGCCGCTGGTATCAGGAGCAACTGCGCAAGGGCTATGTCGAAGGGCGTCAGCCGGCGGAGTGAAGCGCCCGGGAGATCCTGTCATTGGGTGAACCGTCATTGGGTGGGACACGAACAATCCCACCCCCGCACCGTCTCCTTCCATAGTACAATTTACCCTGCACCTCTCAGAGTGGCTGAATGGCCCCGACAAACGCGTTGGACCGGAGACCTGACCGGTTCACCACACTGAGAGGAACGGCCCAAATGCTCCACCAGGCTCTCGAAACGCTCCAGAAGCAGATCGCGCTCCGCCCCCGCTACGACAACTTTATCGGCGGCCAGTGGGTGGCGCCGGTGGACGGCCAATACTTCACCAACCTGACCCCGATTACCGGCAAGCCGCTGTGCGAGATCGCCCGTTCCCAGGCCGCCGACGTGGAGCTGGCGCTGGACGCCGCCCACAAGGCCAAGGACGCCTGGGGCCGCACCTCGCCGACCGAGCGCTCGAACATCCTGCTGAAGATCGCCGACCGCATGGAAGAGCGGCTGGAGATCATCGCGCTGGCCGAGACGCTGGACAACGGCAAGCCGATCCGCGAGACCCGCGCCGCCGACGTTCCGCTGGCCATCGACCACTTCCGCTATTACGCCGGCTGCATCCGCGCCCAGGAAGGCTCGATCGCCGAGATCGACCACACCACCTACGCCTACCACTTCCATGAGCCGCTGGGCGTCGTCGGCCAGATCATTCCCTGGAACTTCCCGCTGCTGATGGCCGCCTGGAAGCTGGCCCCGGCGCTGGCCGCCGGCAACTGCATCGTGCTGAAGCCGGCCGAGCAGACCCCGATGGCGATCATGGTCCTGATGGAGATGATCGGCGATCTGCTGCCGCCGGGCGTCATCAACGTCGTCAACGGCTTCGGCATCGAGGCCGGCAAGCCGCTCGCCACCAACAAGCGCATCTCGAAGATCGCCTTCACCGGCGAGACCTCGACCGGCCGCCTGATCCTGCAGTACGCCTCCGAGAACATCATCCCGTCGACCGTCGAGCTGGGCGGCAAGTCGCCGAACATCTTCTTCGAAGACGTGATGGCGTCCGACGACGAGTTCCTGGACAAGGCGCTGGAAGGCTTCGCGATGTTCGCGCTGAACCAGGGCGAGGTCTGCACCTGCCCGAGCCGCGTCCTGATCCAGAAGTCGATCTATGACCGCTTCATCAAGCTGGCGGTGGAACGCGTCAACAAGATCGCCCAGGGCCATCCGCTGGACGGCGGCACGATGATCGGTGCCCAGGCGTCGCAGGAGCAGATGGAGAAGATCCTCTCCTACATCGAGATCGGCAAGGCCGAGGGCGCCAAGGTTCTGGCCGGTGGCGGCCGTGCCCATCTGGGCGGCGAGCTGGAGGGCGGCTACTACGTCCAGCCGACCATCCTGGAAGGCCACAATAAGATGCGCATCTTCCAGGAGGAGATCTTCGGCCCGGTCGTCGCCGTGACGACCTTCGAGACCGAGGAAGAGGCGCTGGCCATCGCCAACGACAGCGAGTTCGGCCTTGGCGCCGGTGTCTGGACCCGCGACGGCAACCGCGCCTTCCGCATGGGCCGCGGCATCCAGGCCGGCCGCGTGTGGACCAACTGCTACCACCTGTACCCGGCGCACGCCGCCTTCGGTGGTTACAAGAAGTCCGGCATCGGCCGCGAGACGCACAAGATGATGCTCGACCACTACCAGCAGACCAAGAACCTGCTGGTCAGCTACAGCCCGAAAGCGCTCGGCTTCTTCTGAGCCCTGCTCCTCCCTATCGGGCAAACCTGGGCCGGGGGCGCGTCCCCCGGCCTTTTTTCTTTCCCCGCGTGGTTCCGTGATAAAGGAACGTCCCATGCCCACCGCCCCCGCGCCGACAGGCCGCGTTGCAGCCACCCCCGAAGCCATCGCCCTGCTGGACCGCCTTGCCGCGAAGCACGGGCCGCTGATGCTGCATCTGTCGGGCGGCTGCTGCGACGGGTCGGCGCCGCTCTGCCTGCCGAAGGGGGAGTTCCGCATGGGCGGGCGCGACATCTGCATCGGCCGGATTGGCGACACGCCTTTCTGCATGTCCGACGATACCTTTCAATGGTGGCGCAACACCCAGGTCATCCTGGACGTTATCCAGGCGCGCGGCGGCGGTTTTTCCATCGAGGCGCCGGACGGCGTCCGCTTTACCGCCAAGGCCCGTCTGTTCACCGACGAGGAACTGGCGGGCTTGCCGGAGCCGCAGCCGGCTGAGACTGTCTAGGCCGAGCATCTTCAGGAGCCGCCCCGCATCATGTCCTCCTTCACCGGTCCGCGGATTGGTCTTGCCCGCCGCCATCCCTGGAGTACCCTTGCCGGATCGCATCCGCGCACCGAGAGGGAGGCGCAGGCGGCATCGATGTCCACAGGCGAGATCTCCGCAGACAACCCCTCCGCAAACGGCCCGGTGACGACCGCGTCCGGCGACGGCATGCCGCGCGCCGTGACCCATGCCGAACGCCCCGAAGAGGCGGCGCGGGAGTTGCGCGCCGGACTGGGCGAGGCGGCGCTGGAGCTGGTGGTGGTGTTCTGCGCCCCCAGCTACGACCGCGACGCCCTGGCCGACGCGCTGGCGCGCGAGTTCGGCATGGTGCCGGTCATCGGCTGCACCACGGCGGGGGAGATCGGTCCCGGCGGCTACACCACCAACGCCCTGGTGGCGGTGGGCTTCCCAAGCGAGGATTTCTGCATCGTCACCGCGCTGGTCGACCATGTCGACCGCTTCGAGATCGCCGACAGCACCGCCATCGCGCGCTCGCTGCTGTCGCGCCGCGACCGGGCGATGGCGAGCCGGCCGGTGCCGCTGGGCGAGGATGCCCGCAGCTTCGCCATGCTGCTGATCGACGGCCTGTCGATGAGCGAGGAGACGGTGGTCAGCGCGCTGCACAACGCGCTGATCGACATCCCGCTGTTCGGCGCCTCGGCCGGCGACGACCTGCATTTCGAGCGCACCTTCGTCCTGCACGAAGGCGCCTTCCATCCCAATGCGGCGGTGGTGACGCTGTTCACCACCAACCGGCCCTTCACCGTCTTCCGCACCCAGCATTTCGTCAGCTCCGACCGCAAGATGGTGGTCACCGGCGCCGACCCGCAGCACCGCATCGTCCACGAGATCAATGCCGAGCCGGCCGGCCGCGAGTACGCCCGGCTGGTCGGTCTGGAGGGCGAGCCGCTGACCCCGATGATCTTCGCCTCCCACCCGGTCGTGGTGCGGGTCGGCGGCCAGTATCATGTCCGCTCGATCCAGAAAGTGAATGACGACGAGAGCCTGACCTTCTTCTGCGCCATCGACGAGGGCATCGTCCTGACGGTGGCGGAGGGGGTCGATCCGGTCTCCAACTTCGACGGGCTGATCGCGGGCATCGAGGAGGAGGTCGGCGCTCCCGACCTGATCCTCGGCTGCGACTGCATCCTGCGCCGGCTGGAGATGGAGCAGCGGCAATTGAATGCCGTCATGTCGGAACGGCTGGCGCGCAACCGGGTTGTCGGATTCTGCGCCTACGGCGAACAGGTGAACGGCATGCACGTCAACCAGACCTTCACGGGCGTCGCCATCGGAGGGCGCTAAGCCATGGCCGGCATCCAAACCCGCAGCTGGACTCTCGATCCCGCCGACCGCATCGCCGAGCTTGAGCGCGAGAACGCCAAGCTGCAGCGCATCAACAAGGTGCTGATGGACCGGGTCGAGCGGTCGATGGACTTCCAGGGCGGCGCCTTCTCGCTGTTCCAGACCGCCATCGTGCTGGAGCAGAAGATCCGCGAGCGCACGCTGGAGCTGGAACGTGCCCTGCACAAGCTGGAGGACAGCAACCGCGACCTCGCCCGCGCCAAGGAACTGGCGGACACCATGCGGACTCGGCTGTTCGAGGCCATCGAGTCGGTGAACGAGGGCTTCGCCCTGTTCGACTCGTCCGACCGGCTGGTGCTGTGCAACCGCAAATACCTGTCCTACTGGCCGTCGGTGGCGGGGCGCATCCAGGCCGGCATCCGCTTCAACGATCTGGTGGCGATGGTCGCCGCCGCCGGTGCGGTCAGCGAACCGCCGCCCGACGTCTGGCTGCGCGAGCGGATGGAACACCGCCACGACCTGAAGGGCGTATTCCTGAACCGGCTGTCGGACGGCCGATGGATCCAGGTGAACGAGCGGCGGACCCGCGACGGCGGCATCGTCGGCGTTTACACAGACATCACCGTCATCAAGCATGAGGAGGAGCGGCGGCGCGAATCCGAGCAGGCGGAGAAATCCGCGCTGATGACGCTGAACGACCAGCTTCAGCAGGCGAAATCCCAGGCCGATCAGGCCAATCTGTCGAAGACCCGCTTCATCGCCGCCGCCAGTCACGATCTGCTGCAGCCCTTGAACGCCGCGCGCCTGTTCGTCTCGGCGCTGGCCGACCTGGAGCAGCCGGCCGGCAATGCCGAGCTGGTGGACAACATCGACGTCGCGCTGGCGTCGGTCGAGGATCTGCTGTCGGCGCTGCTCGACATTTCCAAGCTCGACGCCGGGGCGGTGACGCCGGAGGTCAGCGACTTCCCGCTGCGCGGCATCCTGGCGCCGCTCGCCACCGAATATGCCGCGGTGGCGGCGGAGCGCGGCATCGATTTGAAGGTGGTGGGATCGGGGGCGGTGGTGCGCAGCGACATGCGGCTGCTGCGCCGGATCGTGCAGAATTTCCTGTCCAACGCGTTGCGCTATGTCCAGGGCGGCCGGGTGGTGGTCGGCTGCCGCCGGACCGGCGACGGCAGCATCCGGATCGAGGTGTGGGACAACGGTCCCGGCATTCCGCGCGACAAGATCACCGAGATCTTCCAGGAGTTTCGCCGCCTCGACACCCCCGTCACCAAGGGGCGCGACCGCGGCATGGGGCTTGGCCTCGCCATCGTCGACCGCGTCGCGCGGATGCTGGGCCACCCGATCACCGTGCGGTCGGAGCCGGGCAAGGGTTCGGTCTTCGCCGTCACCGTGCCGCGCGGGACCGAACGCCGCGCGGCGCGCCCGGCCAGCATCGCCGCCCGGCCGATGACCAACCGGCTGGCCGGCACCTCGGTGCTGGTGCTGGACAACGAGCCGGCGGTGGTGGCGGGGATGGAGGCGCTGCTGCGCGGCTGGGCCTGCGACGTGGTGTCGGCCACCAACGGCGACGAGGCGCTGGCCCTGCTGTCCGGCATGCCGCAGCCGCCGGACCTGCTGATCGCCGACTATCACCTCGACGACGGGGCGCTGGGCGTCAACGAGGTGGCGCGGCTGCGCGCCGCCTGCGGCCGCATCCTGCCCGCCGTGATCGTCACCGCCAACCGCACGCCGGAACTGGCGGACGAGGCCAAGGCGGCCGGCTGTCTGGTGCTGAACAAGCCGGTGAAGCCGGCGCAGCTGCGCGCGGTGATGTCGGGGCTGGTGGGGTAGGGCGGAGCCTGATGATTTACCGGTAACGCCTTACCGGTTCGGCTGTTGTCGGTTCTCATGACCGACCCCGCTGCGTTGCGCGACAAGGCGCTCGAAATCCACCGGCTGCTGTGCACCGTCTATGGCTGCCCGGTCGCCTATTTCCACAGCCTCGACCCGCTGAGCGAGCTGGTGTCGTCGCTGCTGTCGCACCGCACCCGCAATGCCGCCTCGGGCGCCGCCTTCAAGGCGCTGCGGCGGCGCTGGCCGGATTGGGAAGCGGTACGCGACGCCCCGGTCGCGGAGGTGGAGGCGACCATCGCCGGCGTCACCTGGCCGGAGCAGAAGGCCCCGCGCATCCAGGCCATCCTGCGCCGCATCACCGAACGGGTCGGCAGCCTGTCGCTCGACCTGCTGTCCGGCATGACCGTGCCGGAGGCGCGTTCGTGGCTGGAGGAACTGCCGGGGGTGGGGCCGAAGACCAGTGCGGCGGTGCTGAGCTTCTCCACCCTGCGGCAGGCGGCCTTGCCGGTGGACAGCCATCACCACCGCGTCGCCGTGCGCACCGGCCTGATCCCCGCCAGCCTCGCCGTCGGCCCGTCGCATGCGGTTCTGTCAGCGCAGCTGCCGGCGGACTGGGACGCCCAGCAGGTCTACGACAACCACGAGGTCATGATGCTGCATGGCCAGCGCTGCTGTTACCATCAGGCGCCGGCCTGCGACCGCTGCGTGCTGCTGCGGCTGTGTCCGACGGGACAGGCTCTGCGTCCGTCGGAGGATGAGCGGGAGAGGGCGTGAGGGTGGGACGGCCGGGCGGTGAGGATGCCGGATTGACCTGATCCTGCTATAATGTACCGTCGTCAGGTACATGTTGCCGAAAGAGAGGTCGCCATGGGCTATGCTGAGCTGATCAAGAAGCTGCAGGCTTTGCCCGAAGACAAGCAGGCCGAAGTTTTTGATTTCGTCGAATTCCTGGCTGCCCGCTTCGCTGCTTCCAAGGATGCAGGAAGGGACGAGTGGTCCGGTAATCAATTCGCAGAGTTCAGCATGGAACAGGCGATGCGGGGGATGGAGGATGACCCCGTTACCTACAGCCGTGGCGATCTGCGGGAAGTCTGGCGATGAAACAGGCTGGTCAGATTGCGTTGGTGCCGTTCCCGTTCACGGATCTGAACGGGAGCAAGCTGCGGCCGGTATTGATGATCCGACAGGCATCGTCCCAGTTCGATGATTGGCTTGTCTGTATGGTTTCATCACAGGTCCGGCAAGCTGAACCCGATCTTGATGAAATTCTCACTCCCGAAGATCCCGATTTCAATGACACAGGCCTGAAGGTGACCAGCGTAGTGCGGTTGGGTCGGCTCGCTGTGATCGATGGAGCGCTGTTGAGCGGTCGAATTGGGGAGATTGGCACTGAGCGATTGGTTCGCCTACGCCATCGACTGGCCGCATGGTTGACCGATGCGCCGAAATCTCCGGATTGACGGAGCCACCTGCGTCGTTTTGTGCATTGCAACACGCAGCCATTCCCAGAATGCAGGACCGATCACCGGCAGCCGGGCGCATATAAGATCGTGAGGGCGACGAAGACGCCGCTCCGATCTTCATAAGACGAGGCCTGAGGTGATACACAAGATTCTGGACGCGATCGATGCCATCGTCGCGGAAAAACGTCAGAACGGTCAGCTTGAGGACTGGCTCAAGAGCGGGGCCGCAAAGCGTTTCTGCGAGAAGATTTCGTCCGAGCGCAAGCACTATTATCCCGCCTTGCTTCTCTACTTGGAGCGCAATGGCGGACAGCATGTCTGACCGGTACAGGTAACGGGAACGGGCCGCGGCATTCCGCGGCCCGCCCGTTTTTGAGGGCCCCTATCCGGCCGCCAGCGGCGTCGGCATCATGCTGCCGGTCTGCTGGAAGCGGGTGTGCCAGGCGAAGGCTTCCTCCAGCAGGTGGGGGGTGTGGCCGCCGCGCTGGAGCGCCCGGCGCTGATAGTCCGTCGCCAACTCGCGGTAGCTGGGATGGACGCAGTTGCGGATGATGGTCTCCGCCCGCTCGCGCGGTGCCAGACCGCGCAGGTCGGCCAGACCGACCTCGGTCACCAGGACGTCGACGTCATGTTCGTTGTGGTCGACATGGGTGACCATCGGCACGACGCTGGAGATGGCGCCGCCCTTGGCCAGCGACTTGGTGACGAAGATGGCGAGGTGGCTGTTGCGGGCGAAGTCGCCGGAGCCGCCGATGCCGTTCATCATCTGCGTGCCGTT
This sequence comes from Azospirillum sp. B2RO_4, assembly GCF_051124815.1. Taxonomy (NCBI): domain Bacteria; kingdom Pseudomonadati; phylum Pseudomonadota; class Alphaproteobacteria; order Rhodospirillales; family Azospirillaceae; genus Azospirillum; species Azospirillum sp. B2RO_4. The sequence continues at coordinate 73,160 of NZ_CP118489.1, forward strand.
GACGTGGGTGGAGTTGACGTTGCCATAGATGTCGCACTCCAGTGCCGTGTTGATGCCGATGACGCCAAGGCGGCGGATCACCTCCGGATGGTTGGAGATCTCCTGCGGACGCAGCAGCAGCCGGCCCTTGTAGGAGCCGATCTTCGGCAGCACTTCGGCATATTTGCCGGCGCTGAGCGTGATCGATGAGCCCGACGCGAAGTTCAGCTTGCCGGCGTCGAACAGCTCGAAGGTGCTGTCCTGCAACACCTCGCTGTACATGGTCAGGTCGTGGAACGGCCCGTCGATCAGCCCGTGCAGCACCGCGTTGGCGATGGTGCCGATGCCGGCCTGCAGCGGCGCCAGCGAGCGGCCCATCCGGCCCAGCTTCACCTCGCGGCCGAGGAACTCGATCAGGTGGCCGGCGATGGCGTTGGTCTCGTCGTCCGGCGGCAGGATGCTGGCGGAGCTGTCCTGTTTGCGGGTCACCACGATGGCGGCGATCTTCGACGGGTCGATCGGGATATAGGGCAGGCCGGCGCGGCTTTCCGCCGTCACCACCGGGATCGGCTCGCGGAAGGGGCGGCGGGTCGGAATGTAGACGTCGTGCATCCCCTCCAGATCCAGCGGCTGGGTCAGGTTCAGCTCGATGATGATCTTCTCGGCCAGGATGGCGAAGGTCGCCGAGTTGCCGATGGAGGTGGTCGGCACGATCCCGCCGTTTTCGGTGATGGCGCAGGCCTCGATCACCGCGACATCGACCGGCCCCATCTGGCGCGAGCGCAGCAGTTCCACCGTTTCCGAGAGATGCTGGTCGACGAACATCACCTCGCCGCGGTTGATTGCCTTGCGCAGAACCGGGTCGGCCTGGAAGGGCAGGCGGCGCGACAGCACCCCCGCCTCGGTCAGGATGCGGTCCACGTCGTTGCCCAGCGAGGCGCCGGTCATCAGCGTGATCTTCAGCTTTTCCGACGCGGCGCGCTCGGCCAGCGCCAGCGGAACCGCCTTGGCGTCGCCGGCGCGGGTGAAGCCGCTCATGCCCACGGTCATGCCGTCCTTGATGAGGAAGGCGGCCTCTTCCGCCGGAACCACCTTGCCCCACAGGGATTTCAGGCGGATGCGATCTCGGTACATCGGGCGTTCCTTTTATGAGTGCTTTTCGGCGAATGGCGAACGATCCGTGCCTTGGCGGTCGTATTTCTTGTTTGAAAATACTCATAAGGAGGCGCTGTCCGGCGCCGCAATTGTTCGTCCGGAATATCAGGCAACGCTCAAGTGAATGGGTGGGCGAATATCGGCTGACCGGTGCGCACTGCGGACGTCGACTTGGAGCGATGCCGTGGTAATTTACTGAAACTCAGTTTCGCGTTCTGGTATTTGTGGCGGCCGGCCGGTCCCGCACCTGTGCGCAGCTGTGTCTGTACGCGCCGGGGAGGAGGGCGTAGCATCGGCCCACCGAACCAACAGCAGGAGTCCGCCGGCGTGGCGTCCCCGCATCGGCCGACCGTCAGCACCCGCAGTTACGACGGGCATGAACGGCGGCACGCCCATGACCATCACCAGATCGTGCTGCCGGTCGCCGGGACCCTCGACATGGAGGTCGGCGGCGCCTGCGGGCGGGTGGGCGACGGGCGCGGGGTGCTGGTGGCCGACGGCGTGCCGCACAGCTTCCGCAGCGGCGGGACCAACCGCTTCGTCGTGCTGGACGTGCCGGCCGCCGGGTTGGTGCCGGAGGCGGCTGTCCGCGCCTGCGACGCCTTCTTCGCCATCGACAGCGCGCTGGACGGGCTGGTGCGCTATCTGGCGGCGGAGGCAGCCGACCGGCCGCTCGACCCGGTGCTGGCCCATCATGCGGCGGGGCTTCTGCTGCGCGCACTGGAGGCCCGTCAGCCGACGCCGGTATCGAGCGATCCCATCGACCGGGCCCTTGCCCTGATGGCGGAACGCTGCGGCGAGCCGCTTACCGTGGCGGAACTGGCCGAGGCGGCCGGTCTGGCGCCCAGCCGCTTCCATGAGCGCTTCCGTGCCCGCACCGGCAGCACCCCCGCCGCCATGCTGGCCGACCTGCGGCTGGACCGGGCGGAGGCGCTGCTGCGGGAGGGCCGGCTGCCGCTGGCCGAGGTGGCGCTGGCGGTGGGCTTCTCCGACCAGAGCGCCCTGACCCGCAGCCTGCGCCACCGCCGCGGCACCACGCCGGGGGCGGTGCGGAGGTCTAGATAGCGCGGGCCGCTTCGACGATCACCGCCGCCACCGCGTCCGGGCGCGACAGGTGGGGGGCGTGGCCGCTGTCGACCTCCACCGTCCGGGCGCCGATGCGCGACGCGGTGGCGCGCAGGAAGTCCGGCGGCAGCATGCGGTCGTTGGTGGCGACGACATACCAGGAGGGCCTGGTCTTCCAGGCGGCGGCGCTGACCTTGGTCGCGAAGCAGGTGGCGGCGACCGGCCCCTGGGTCGCGGCCAGCAGGGCGGCATCCTCCGCCGGCAGATCCTGGGCGAAGTTGCGGGCCATGCCCTCCGGCTTCAGGGTCAGGAAACGGTCCTTGTCCACCGACACGCCGGACAGGCCGGCCGAGGGCGGGAAGGGCTTCAGCGTGTCGTTCGGCGACTGCCCGGCGTCGGGAGCGAAGGCGGCGACGTAGACCAGCGATTTCACCCGTTCCTGATCGCCGATCTGGGTGATGACGGCCCCGCCCCAGGAATGGCCGACCAGCACCACCGGCCCCTTGGTCCGGTCGATGGCGCGCTGGACATGGGCGACATCGTCGTCGAGCGAGACCAGCGGGTTCTGCACCGCGACCGCCGCGAACCCTTCCGCCTGCAGGCGGGGAATCACCCGGCCCCAGGAGGAGCCGTCGGCGAAGGCGCCATGGACGAGGATGATGGTGGGGGTGGAACTCATGAGAAGGCGCTCCCGCTGGCGGTCGGATCGGCCAGTCAGAGCATGGCCGCGCCGCCGCCGTCCAGCCGGGGCTGGGAGCTTTTTCTCAGGATGGAAAAGGGTTTGTCCCTCAGTTTATTAAGGTATGATGAAAATCGCATGAAAACGGTGCGACTTACCAGCATGCAAAATGCAAATAACTTCCCGTATCGCATGAAATAGTTATCATCTAATTTTCTTTAATACAACCACACCATTCTTATTGCTCTCTACTTTATAGCCGCTATACAGAGTTTTGAGAATGCCGACCCCACCTGCGGCAACAGCAAGGCTGATTGCGAAGGCCGTTGTGGACGCACCAAGTATACTAACAGCAGCTCCTCCACCGATTGCGCTGGCAGCAAAATTTGCACCGCCAGTTACTGGAGCGGTGGCGGGCGCACTAATCAGCGCATAAGCAGACAGTCCAATGGCGCCAATTGCCACTAACCAAGCAACCTTTCCTGTTGCTTTTATTTTTAAAATCTTTTTTGCCAAGTCTCCTTCAATGGATATTGTGTCTTGTCCCTTATTAATTGCATCTTTCAATTCGGAATTTGACGATATAGGCATTGGTGGGCAATCTCCGGTTCAGTTTGGAAAGTTTTTGATTTGAATACAAATGTAACGCTAATCTATTCTATTAGAACTGACAGAAGTTATCAAATAAAAATACCACGGCTATTCTGCCGGCTGCCCACCCATTCGCCGGCCGAAAGTCGCGACGCGGTAGACGTACCAGATGGCGATGCCGGCGGCGACGATGTTGGACACCGGGTTCAGCCAGCCGGCGACCTGCTGATAGCGGTCCTCCAGCAGATAGCCGGCGCTGGCGAGGAAGGTCGTCCAGATCGCCGTGCCGACCGTGGTGTAGAGCAGGAACGGGGCCAGCGGCATCTCCGACACCCCGGCGGGAATCGAGATGAGCGTGCGCACCGCCGGGATCATCCGGCCGATCAGCACCGAGCGGCCGCCATGCTCGCGGAAGCGGACGGCGGCCTGATCGACCTCCTCCGGCGCGATGGTCAGCCAGCGGCCATGGCGCCCGGCCCAGCGCTTCAGCCGGCGGCAGCCGACCCAGCGGCCGATCAGATACCAGAACAGCGCCCCCAGCACGGCGCCGCCCGTGCCCGAGACGATGACCATCACCAGCCCCAGCTCGCCGCGCGCGGCGGTGAAGCCGGCCAGCGGCAGGATCAGCTCCGACGGGATGGGGGGAAACAGGTTCTCGGCGAACATCAGCAGAGCGACGCCGACATAGCCGGTGTGCTCCACCATACCGACGATCCAATCGAACACGACCATTCTCCCACACTTGGCGCCCAACCCCACCGTCGGACCAACACCGGGAAGGGTGGATTGGTTGCATGGAGGGGCTCGCACCGGCGGGCGGCTCTGCTTATGTTTGCAGATGTAACGATTGGATGGACGGAGGAGGGGGAAGACGCAGATGGCGGCGATCAAGCTCGACCGGCATGAGAAGGGCATCCTGACGGCCCTGCAGGAGAACGCCCGCCTGACCATGCAGGAGCTGGGCGACACCGTCGGCCTGTCGGCCTCGCCCTGCTGGCGCCGGGTGCGGTCGATGGAGGACATCGGCGTCATCCGCCGCTACACGGTGCAGCTCGACCCGCGCAAGCTGGGGCTCGGCGAATGCGTCTTCGCCCATGTCACGCTGGAACGCCACAAGGAGAATGCGGTCGAACAGTTCGAGACCGCCATCGCCGACATGCCGGAAGTGCTGGAATGCTTCGCCGTCACCGGCGACGCCGATTACCTGCTGCGCATCGTCGTGCCGACGACGGAGGATTACGGCCGCTTCCTCAGCGAACGCATCTTCTCCATCCCGGCGGTGTCGCACGTCAAATCGAGCGTGACCCTGAAGGAGGTCAAATTCGAGACCCGGCTGCCGCTGGATCATCTGGAGTGAGGGGGTCGGCGCCACAGCATCGCGAAGACCTGAGTCGGCCGTCATTCCCGCGAAGGCGGGAATCCAACCACATCAGGAGCTTATGCGCGGAGCTTCCTGGATCCCCGCCTTCGCGGGGATGACGGTTGAATGAGGCACCTTTCAGCTCCGGTCGAACTCATGCCCCGCCTGTTGCAGCTCCGCCGCCAAGGCCGGCGCCAGATCGCCGCCGCCGGTCATCGTTACCCGCTCCAGCCCCAGCCAGCCGGCCAGACGGCGCAGTTCCGCCGCAAGAGGAGGGGCGACGGCTTCGTGGCTGGCGTGGGATTCGGTGTGGGCGGCTTGGACCAGCAGGGCGGAGGCCTTGCGGTCGGACTTCAGGTCGACGCGGGCGGCGATGCGCTCGTCCATCAGGAAGGGCAGGACGTAATAGCCATGCTCCCGCTTGTGGGCGGGGGTGTAGATCTCCAGCCGGATGCGGGCGCCGAACAGACGTTCGGTGCGCTGCCGCTCCCAGATCAGCGAATCGAAGGGGGAGAGCAGGGCGCGGGCCGGGGCCTTGCGCGGAATGCGCAGGTCGGGGGTGACGTAGGCGGCACGCTCCCAACCCTCCACCGTCACCGGGATCAAGTCGCCGGCCTCCACCAACTCGGCGATGCGCAGGCGGGCGTCGGCGACCTCCAGCCGGTGATAGTCGCGCAGGTCGCGTTCGGTCGCCACGCCATGGGCGCGGGCGGCGATGCGCAGGAGGGCGCGCTGGGCTTCGTCCTCGTCCGGGGTGGGGGTGTCCAGGACGGTGGATGGCAGTACCCGCTCCGGCAGGTCGTAGAGACGCTCGAAACCGCGGCGGCCGGCGGTGGTGACCAGACCGGCCCAGAACAGGAACTCCACGGCCCGCTTGCCGTCGCTCCACCCCCACCAGCCGCCGGCCCCGCGCCCGGCCTCGGACAGTTCCGAGGCGCCCAGCGGCCCGCGCGCCGCCACTTCGGCCAGGACCGAGTCGATGTACGGGCGGCGCTCGGCGGCGAAGCGCGCCAACTCGCCATAGATGCCCTCGCCGCGTTCGGCCCGCGCCATGCGCCAGCGGAACAGCGGCTGCTGTTCAACCGGGATCAGCGACGCCTCGTGGCCCCAATATTCGAACAGCGCCCGCCGCTTGCCGCCATAGGCCAGCCGGTCGAGCAGCGCCGCCTCGTACGGCCCCAGCCGCGAGAACAGCGGCAGGTAATGGGAGCGCACCAGCACATTGACCGAATCGATCTGCACCAGCCCCAACCGCCCGATCAGGCGCCGGGCATGGCGAGCCTCGACCGGATCGGCGTCGGGGGGCGTGTTGGGGAAGCCATTTGGGAAGCCTTGCGCCGCGATGGCGACGCGGCGGGCCTCGTGCAGGGACAGGCTGTCGGGACGGGGCATGGACCTGAAAGGAAAGGAAGCGGGGGAGCAGCTTGCGAATGCGTTTGATTTTCGTCAAGGCGGCACGGGGGCGGGGGGCGCAGGCTGACGGTCAATCCTGCACTGCAGCACCCGTTTTGCGGAGTCCCCCTTCATGTCCTCCCCCAGTCTTGCCGGCCGCGACGACGGCCCCGCCATCCCGATCCTGTTCCAGTATGGCTTCCGATTCTTCTTCCTGTTCAGCGGCGTGGCCGCCGTCGGGCTGCTCGGCGCTTGGCTGGGCGTGCTGGTGACCGGGGAATGGCCGGAGCATGCGGTGGGCGCCAGCGCCTGGCATGCCCATGAGATGCTGTTCGGCACGGTGGTGGCCGCCGTCGCCGGCTTCCTGCTGACCGCGGTGCCGAGCTGGACCGGAACCAAGGCGGTGTCCGGCGCGCCGCTGATGGCGCTCGCGGCCTTGTGGATCGCCGGCCGCGTCGCCGTCTTCCCCTGGACCGGCATGCCGGAGCCGGTGGCGGCGGTGATCGACATCGCCTTCCTGCCGGGCCTGGGGCTGGCGCTCGCCCGGCCGCTGGTGGCGGCGGGCAAGTGGCGGAACAGCGCCTTCCTGATCCTGATCGGGCTGCTGACGGCGGCCAACCTGCTGATCCATCTGGACTGGCTGGAGATGCTGGACGGCGGGGCGGATGCCGGCTTCGCGCTGGGCCTGGGCGTCGTGCTGATGATGGTGACGGTGCTCGGCGGGCGCATCCTGCCGGCCTTCACGCGCAACGGGCTGGGCAAGGCGGGGATCGGCGTGCGGTCCTGGCCGATGGTGGAGCGGCCGGTGCTGGTGCTGACGCTGGCGCTGATCCCGGCGGCGATGGTGGCGCCGGACTCCATGGTCACCGGGCTGATCGCGCTCGCCGCCGCGCTGGCCCATGCGGTGCGGCTGGCCGGCTGGCAGGGCTGGAAAGCCTGGCGCTCGCCGATCCTGTGGATCCTGCATGTGGGGTATCTGTGGGTGCCGGTGGCGCTGGGCTTGCGCGGGCTGCATGCCCTGGCCGGACTGCCCGCGGCGGCGGGGACCCATGCGATGACGGTCGGCGCCTTCGCCACCCTGATCCTGGCGGTGATGAGCCGCGCCTCGCTCGGCCACACCGGCCGGCCGCTGGTGGTGTCGCGGCCGACTGTCGCCGCCTATGTGCTGCTGACGGTCGCGGCGGTCGCCCGCACCGCCTCGCCGATCCTGCCGGTCGAGTGGGTCTGGGCGGCGCTGCAATGGTCGGGCTATGCCTGGGTCGCGGCCTTCGCCCTGTACCTCGCCGCCTATGCCCCGGTCCTGCTGTCTCCGCGCGTCGACGGGCGGCCGGGCTGATTGATGTCAGGCCGCGCCGCGGAAATAGCGGTCGATGGCGTCGGTCATCTCGACCTCGCGGAAGGGCTTGGTCAGGACAGGGCGGTCCTGATGGCTCTGCGGCAGGCCGGCGGCGCCATGGCCGGTGGTGAAGACGAAGGGGATGCCCCGGGCGCTCAGAGCGTCGGCGACGCTGTCGACGCGCTCCCCGCGCAGGGTGACGTCCAGCAGGGCGGCGTCGATGCCGCCCTTGGCGATCAGCTCCAGCGCCTCCGCCACCGTACCGGCGGGGCCGACGACGCCGACATTCTGGACTTCCAGCGAATCCTCGATGGCCATGGCCACCAGCGGCTCGTCCTCGACGAGCAGGATGCGCAAGGGCTTCGATCGGTCGGCTTCCATGGACAATCGGCTCGCTGCTGGTCGGGTCTGTCGTCGGCCGTCAGATGGGGGGCTTGATCCCATATGACAACTGGCGTGAGCTTTTCCGTTCAGCCGTCCGTTTGTCCACTCCGACCTTGGTCATCGCCCATTGGGCCATCCGCGAGCTATGGCTTGACTATCACCCCAGATCATCAAGCGCCTGTTGGAGGGACGGATAAAGCGCCTCCACCAACGACCCGTCCGGCCGCACCGGCGACGGCAGGGTGTCGGCCCCTTCCAGCGCCCGGAACAGCGGCAGGCCGCCGACCTCGACGAAGCCGCCGCGTTCGCCATACTGGCCGACGATCCAATCCTTGACCGCCGGGTCGCCGTCCAGCGCGTTGTTGTGCGAAATCAATGCATGGGTGCCGTCGTCGGACCGGCGATACCAGGCACGGCAGCCGTCGCCGAGATCCATCGGCGTGAAGCCGGCCTCGGCCATCGCCCGCCGCACTGCCGGGCGCACCCGGTCGGTCCGCAAGCCGTTCCGTTGGTCGGTCCGGTGTTCGAGATCGTCCGCAAGGTCGGTCATTTCGCCTCTCTGGTCATGGTCCTGAAGGGACAACGCATCAGGGAGGCTTTTGTGCCGGGCGGGCCTGTCCGAATGTGGAGGGAGCGGCTGCCTGTTGGTGGCTGTCGGGCCGCCGCCTATCCGTTCAGACGTTTAGCGGCTTGCGGGTGCGGAGTGCGGCAAGGGAGCGGTCGAGCAGGTCGCGCAACCGGTCCTCCTGCTCCAGAACCGCCGAGGATGGGGCATGTTCCAGCTCCTTCGCCAATCGGCCGAGGGCGGCGGCGCCGAGATTCAGCGAGGTGCCCTTCAGCGTGTGGGCGGTGCGGTTGTGCGGCTCCCCGGCGCGGGCCTGGGCGACCATGCCGTCGATGGTCTTCTGCCCGTTGTCGGTGAATCCGGCGACGGAGGCGGTCCAGTCGTCGGCCGTCAGCACCTCCAGCAGCAAGGACACCTGCTCCTCATCCAGCAGGTCGGAGTCCGCAGCGGCAGGCGGATCGGCTGGCAGAACGGTCATGACGGCCTCCGGATCGGCGGGTACGGGTGCGGGGGGCGCAGCAACGTCATTGCCCAGCACGGATGCCATTTCGGCAAAGAGCAGGGCGGCACGCAAGGGCTTGGTGACGAAGCCGTTCATCCCCGCCGACAGACATTCCGGCCGCGAGCTGCCCGACGCATGGGCGGTCAGTGCCAGGATGGGGACGTTGCCCGTCGGGCCGGGCAGTTCGCGGACGCGGCGGGTGGCGGTCAAACCATCCATGCCCGGCATCTGGATGTCCATCAGCACGAGGTCGAAGGGCTGGTCGCGCACCATGCGCACCGCCTCCCCGCCGCTGGCGGCCAGCGCCACGCTGTGGCCGGCGCGTTCCAGGATGCCGCGGACGATGTCGCGGTTCACCTCGATGTCGTCGACCGCCAGCACGCGCAGCGGCGGCAAGGCCGCGGCGCGCGCCGCCTCGCCGACGCTGGTGCCGTGACCGTGCTCGATGCGGCGCAGGGCCGACGGGTCGCCGGGGCGGGCGACGACGGTGAAGCGGAAGACGCTGCCGCGGCCGGGGGCGGTGTCCACCGCGATGCTGCCGCCCATCAGCAGGCAGAGGTCGCGGCAGATCGCCAGCCCCAGACCGGTGCCGCCATAGCGCCGGGTGATGGAGCTGTCGGCCTGGGTGAAGCGGTCGAACAGGGTCGCCACCGAACCCGGCGCGATGCCGATGCCGGTGTCCTCGACCTCGAATTCCAGCAGGAAGGAGTCGGGGTGGCCATAGCCGATGAGGTCGGCGGGGGCGCGGTCCAGCCGGCGCACCCGCACGGCGACATGGCCCTCCTCGGTGAACTTCACCGCGTTGCCGACCAGATTGAACAGGATCTGGCGCAGGCGGGCCGGGTCGGTGACGATCACCTCCGGCACCGACGGCATCAGCCGGGCCGACAGCTCCAACCCCTTGTCGGTGGCGTTCGGGCGCAGCACCTCCAGCACGCCGTCGATCAGCTGGGGCAGGGCGCAGTCCGCCTCCTCCAGGTCGATGCGGCGGGCCTCCAGCTTCGACAGGTCGAGGATGTCGTCCAGCAGCCGCAGCAGCGTCTCGGCCGAGCGGCGGGCGACGTCGGCCAGCCGCTTTTCCTCCATCGGCAGGGAGGCGTCGGCCAGCAGGGTCAGGTTGCCCAGCACGCCGTTCATCGGGGTGCGCAGCTCGTGGCTGACGGTCGCCAGGAACTCGGTCTTCGACCGGCTGGCGGCCTCCGCCTTCTCCTTCGCCTGAAGGAGCTGCTCGGCCGCCTGTCGCGGCTCGGTCACGTCGATGCACAGCCACAGCTTGCCGATGGCGGATCCCGCCGCGTTGCGCACCGGCACATTGTGCCAGCTGACGATGCGGCCGTCGGTCAGCGTCATCTCGCGCCGCTCGTCGCCGTCTATCGCCGACAGCAGGGTGTAGTCGGTATCGCGCGGGGCGTTGCCGGCATTGGCCAGCGTCTCGTCCAGCCGGTCGCCGACCGGCGCCCCGGCGATCTCGAACAGGGCGGAGAAGGCCGGGTTGGCGTAGGCGATGCGCCCGTCGCCGCCGACGAACAGCACGCCGAAATCCATCGCCGACAGCAGTGCGGACAGGCGCGCGCGTTCCTGCTCCACGTCGCGGGCCAGCGCCTCCTGTTCGTCGAGCGCGACGGTCAACTGGTCGACGCGCTCCTTGATGGCGTGGGACATGGTGTTGAAGGCGGCACCCAGCCGGCCGATGTCGTCGTCGCCCTCCGCCAGTTCGGGCGGGCTGTAGTCGCCGGCCGCCACCCGTTCGCTGGCCCGCGCCAGCGCCGCCAGATGGCGGGTCAGCCACAGGCCAAGCAGGGTCAAGAGGCCGGCCGACAGCAGGATCTCCGACAGGGCGATTGCGATGCCCTGGGTCAGCAGGTCGCGCCGCGCCTGGACGATGTGCAGCAGGTCGAGACCGAACTGCACCGCGCCCAGCTTCTGCCCGGCCAGCGACACCGGCACCGCCACGTCGTAGCGGGCGATGCCGTCCTTGGCGTCCAGCGTCAGGGCGGGGTCCGGATCAGGCAGCGCGCGGTCCTGCGGCCAGCCGCTGGTCGCGACCAGCCGGCCGCTGCTGTCGCTGACGGCGAGATAGACGACCCCGCCGGTGGAGCGGCTTTCGTCCAGCACCGCCTGCAGCGTCGCATAGTCGCGCTGGGCCAGCGGCGCCACCAGCGCGGCGTTCAGCACCGGCGCTACCTGCCCGGCATGCAGCCTTGCCTGCTCGGCGAGGCTGCCATAGAGCAGGCGCACGCTGTTGGCGACCAGCAGGGTCAGCATGATCGCCTCGACCGCCATTGCGGCCACCAGCATGCGCCCGCGCAGGGTCTTCCAGGGCGCCAGACGCCGGAGGATCATTTGCCGGCCTTCAGGACGTTCCGGACCTCGTCGGACAGCGGCTCCATCGCCTCCAGCTCCTCATCGGTGACGAGGCGGTAGCCGTCGAGCTGGTTGGCCTCGAAATAGGTCTTGCCCTCCGCCGTCTCGCCGAAGGCGAACAAGGCCTTTCGCAGCGGCTCAGCCAGGGCTGCCTGCCTGCCGTTCAGCATATAGACGCGGCCGGCCATCGGTCGGCTTTCGGCAATGGTGGACAGCTGGGCCTGCACCTCCGGCGCCAGCTTGGCGCGGTTGGCGAGCGACATGAAACCGGCCGACGCATCGCCGGCCAGGATCAACTGGGCCACGCTGTCGGCGGCGCTGACATAGCGGATCTGGATGCCGGGCAGCTTCTGGCCGGCGAGCCAGTGCTGGCCCCACAGCGTCACCAGCGAGGACGGGCTGAGCCCCAGGACGGTGGTGCCGGCGAGCGACGCCGCCGTCTGGTGCGGTCCTTTGGCGGCGGTCACCACCACGGCGCGGAAGTCGGCCTTGTAGGTCAGCAGCGGCAGATAGCCGGCATCCTTGCGCAGCATCTCCGCCTGATGGCCGGTGGTAACGGCGATGTCGTATTCCTGGTCCATCGCCCGGCGGGCGAAGGCGGTAAAGTCTGGGGCCGTCACGATCTCCACCGGCCGGCCCAGCGCCGCCTCCACCGCGCGGCGGACGGGCTGGTACTGTTCGATGATGACGCGGGCGCTGGTGTGCGGGGCGATGCCGATGCGGAACGCCTGCTCCGCCGCGAGGGCCTGAGCGGGAGTCGCCAGCCCGCACAGCAGGGCGGAGCAGAGCGCGGCAAGGCCGGCCAACAGACGCTTTGTCATGGGTTTCGGATCCCTACGTTGTGCAGGCGTGAAATGCCGGCGCATGAACGGACAGCATTCGTGACGGCGACGGCCCAGCCAGGATGTAGGACGAAAGATATAACATTCGATAAATGCCGCAGGTAGGGACAAGAGCGCGCAGGGAGGCCCGTTTCGCGTACGTCACGGCCGGTTTCGCGCGATCCGGAAAGTCCGTGGAACTTTGACCATTCCTGTTCGCATCAATCTGCCGGCCTTGCGCAACTTTGAAACGGGAGTTGGGAAGGATTCGGTGGCCGTCCAAGAAAGATCACGCTTTGGTTGCGGGGTGGTCCGTTATGTGTCGGGCGTGCCCTATCGCCGCAAAGGACCTTCACAGTGCCGGAACGAGCCCGCAACCCGCAGTCCTCCACCTGCCGCGCCATCCGCCTGCTGCGCGACCACAGTCGTGGCTGCGACAGCATCGAAACCCGGCGCCTGCTGATCCACACCGAACGCTGGCTGGTCTGGATGCTCCGCCGCGAAGAGGGCGAGGACCTGCCGGCGCCGGCGGAACTGGCGGGGTGATCCGGCCCAAACGAAAACAGGCCCCCTCCCGGTCGGGAAGGGGCCTGTTTCGTCTACGGTTCCCGACGCGGCGTCAGGTCGTGCTGCGCATCTGCTCCGCGCGGCTGGAGCGGGAGGCCGCATAGTGGTCCGTCGCCAGCAGGGTGTAGACCGCCGGCAGGACGAACAGCGTGAACAGCGTGCCGATCAGCATGCCGGACACGATCACCAGGCCGATGGAGAAGCGGCTGGCCGCACCGGCCCCCGCCGCGGTCAGCAGCGGCAGCAGGCCGACCACCATCGCCGCGGTGGTCATCAGGATCGGGCGCAGGCGGACGCGGGCCGCGTGCTCGATCGCGGTGCGGCGGTCCACGCCTTCGTTGATCTGCATCTCGCGGGCGAATTCCACCAGCAGGATGCCGTGCTTGGAGATCAGGCCGATCAGGGTCACCAGACCGACCTGGGTGTAGATGTTCATGGTGGCGGCGCCGAAGAACAGCGGCAGCAGCGCGCCGCAGATCGACATCGGCACCGACACCAGGATCACCAGCGGGTCGCGCAGCGATTCGAACTGCGCCGCCAGCACCAGATAAATCACGATCAGCGCGAAGGCGAAGGTGACCATCAGCTGGTTGCCCTCCGTCACGAACTGGCGCGATTCCGACAGGTAGGCGTGGTTGAAGCCGGCCGGCAGCTGGGTGCGCGCCTGCTCCTCAAGGAAGTCGACGACCTGCCCCATCGAGACGCCCGGCATCGGCACGGCGGAGAAGGTGGCCGAGGGAAGCTGGTTGTACTTGTTCAGCGCGTTCGGCTCCACCGCCGTATCCACCGACACCACGGTGGACAGCGGGATCTGGGCGCCCGATCCGGAGGTGACGTAATAGTTCGTCAGCGATTCCGGCGTCAGGCGGTCGGCCCGCGGCACCTGGGGAATGACCTCGTAGGAGCGGCCGTTCAGGTTGAAGCGGTTGACGTAGTTGCCGCCGACCAGCACCGCCAGCGTGTCGCCCACCGACTTCATCGACAGGCCGAGGTCGGCCGCCTTGGCGCGGTCGATCTTCAGCCGGACGACCGGGCTGTCATATTGCAGGTCGGTGTCGGTGACGATGAACATTCCGCTCTTGGTGGCGGCGTCCTTGATCCGCTCGATGGCGTCGAAGATGGTGCGGTAATCGCCGGGGCTGGAGATCACCATCTGCACCGGCAGGCCGCCGGTGGAGCCGGGCAGGGCCGGCGGCGACACCAGGAACACGTTGATGCCCGTCACCTTGCCCAACTCCGCCTGGGCCAGCGGCTGCAGTTCCTTGGCCGACCGCTTGCGTTCGTCCCAGGGCTTCAGGATCATGCCGGCGAAACCCTGGTTCAGGGTCGGCATGCCGGTCAGCACGAAGCGGGTGTCGGTCTCCGGAAACTTGGCGAAGGTGTCGTCGATCTGCTTTCCGAAGCTGTCGATATAGTCGAGGTTGGCGTATTGCGGCGCCTTGGAGATGCCGAACAGGATGCCCTGATCCTCTTCCGGCGCCAGTTCCGACATGGTGTTGGCGAACAGGTAGCCGACCGACAGCAGGATCCCCAGCGCGAACAGCAGCGTCGCGGCGCGATAGTCCAGCATGCCGTCCAGCCGCCGCTCGTACCAGCCGGCCAGCCGTTCGAACTGGCGGTCGAGGAAGGCGGCGAAACGGCCCGGCTTTCCCTCCTTCAGGATGACGGAGCACATCATCGGCGACAGCGTCAGCGCCACGACGCCCGACACGATCACCGACGCGGCCAGCGTGAAGGCGAATTCGCGGAACAGCGCGCCGGTCAGGCCGCCCAGCAGGCCGATCGGGGCATAGACCGCCGCCAGCGTGATGGTCATCGAGATGACCGGCCCGATGATCTCGCGCGCACCGATCAGCGACGCCGCGACCGCCGATTTTCCGTGCTCTATGTGCCGGTGGATGTTCTCCACCACCACGATGGCATCGTCCACCACCAGACCGATGGCGAGCACCATCGCCAGCAGCGTCAGCAGGTTCAGCGAGAATCCCAGCGCCAGCATGAAGGTGGCCGCACCCACGATGGACAGTGGGATGGTGACCACCGGGATCAGCACCGACCGGAGGGATCCCAGGAACAGGAAGATGACGACGATGACGATGGCCACCGCCTCGAGCAGCGTCTTCACCACCTCGTCGATGGAGGCCTGGATGAAGCGGGTGCTGTCATAGACGATCTCCATCTTCATGCCGGGCGGCAGGTTGCGCCGCAGCTCCGGCTCCATCTTGCGGATGTCCTCGACGATGTTCAGCGGGTTGCCGGTCGGGGTGGAATCGACGCCGATGAAGACCGCCTGCTGCCCGTTCATCGACACGCTGGCGTTGAAGCTCTTGGAGCTGAGTTCGACGGTGGCGATGTCGCGCATCCGCACCAGCGCCCCGTCCTTCGCCTTCACCACCATGTCGCGGAACTGCTCCACGTCGGTCAGGCCGGTGTTGGCTGTGACGTTGGAGATGACGAAGACGCCCTTGGTCTGGCCGGGAGCCGACTGGTAGTTGTTGGCGGCGATGGCCGCCGACACGTCGGCCGGCGAGATGTTGCGCGCCGCCATCTTCGTCGGGTCCAGCCACAGCCGCATGGCGAAGGTCTGGCCGCCCAGGATCTGGGCCTGCGCAACGCCGTTCACGGTGGACAGCACCGGCTGCACCACGCGCGTCAGGTAATCGGAGATCGCGGCTTCCGACAGGTCGGGGCTGGAGAAGCCCATATAGAGGATCGACGTCGTCTCGCCGGTCGATTTCAGGATGACCGGGTCGTTGGCCTCGCGCGGGAGCTGGTATTTGACCTGCTGCACCTTGGCCATCACGTCGGTCATCGCGACGTTCGGGTCGAAGTTCAGCCGGACATAGGCGGTGACGACGCTCTGCCCCTGGGTGGAGGAGGAGGTGAGATAGTCGAGACCCTCGGCCGTCGCCACCGCCTGTTCGATCGGCGTCGCGATGAAGCCCTGCATCAGCTCCGGCGAGGCGCCCGGATAGCTGGTGGTGACGGTGATGACCGTGTTCTGCAACTGCGGATACTGCCGGATCGGCAGCTCCAGCATCGAGCGGAGGCCGACCAGCAGGATCAGCAGGCTGACCACGACCGACAGAACGGGCCGGCGGATGAAGATGTCGGTGAAACTGCCCATGGCATCGGCCTCAGTTCTGCGGCAGGGTCTGCGGCGGCGTGAGCGGATTGCTCTGCGCCTCGACGACCGCGGCGCCGTTGTCCAGCTTCAGCTGGCCGGACACCACGACGCGGTCGCCGGGATTAAGGCCGCTGCGGATCTCGACCCGGTTGGCGAGGCGGTCGCCGGTCTTCACCGCCTTGCGCTCCACCACCATCTGCTCCTTGCCGTCCTCGGTCTTCTTCTGCGTCGCGACGAAGACGGAATCGCCGTAGACCGTGTAGTCGACCGCGGTTTCCGGCACCGTCAGCGTGTTGGGCTGCGGCGGCAGGACGACGCGGACGCTGGCGAACATGCCCGGCCGCAGCTGGCGTTCGCGGTTGTCCATGGTCGCCTGCACCTTCACCGCGCGGGTGTCGGCGCTGACCTGCGGTTCGATGGTGGTGATCTTCGCCTCGAAATCGCGGCCGGGCAGGGCGTCGACGTTGATCAGCACGCCCTGGCCGACCGACAGCTTCGGCAGCGCCTGCTCGGGCAAAGTGAAGTTGATGTAGAGCTGCGACAGGTCGGTCAGGGTGACGATGGTGGCGCCGGGATTGACGTAGTCGCCGACATTGACCTGCCGGATGCCGAGTTCGCCGTCGAACGGCGCCTTGATCAGCTTCTGGCCGATCAGCGCCGTCGTGCGCTTCATGTTCGCGTTGATCTCGTCGAGCTGCGCCTGATACTGGTCGACGTTGCTCTGGGGCGTGGCCTGGCTGCGGCGCAGGTCGCGGTAGCGCTCCAGGTTCAGCTCGGCCAGACGCGCCTGGGCGCGCTGGGCCAGCAGGTCGGCCTGCTCGGTGGCGTCGTTCAGCTGCACCAGCGGGTCGCCGGCCTTGACGCGGGACCCCGATTCGAAGGGGATGCGCTCCACCCGGCCGGCGACCTCGGGGGCCACCGTGACCTGACGGGCCGCCTGCAGCGTGCCGATGGCCGGCAGATATTTCGGGATGGTCTGCACCGTCGCCTCGGCCAGAGCCACCGGGGTGGGCGGCGGCTTGTTGTTGGCGAAGAAGTCGGCGATGGCCTTGGCGCGGAAGCTGTTGAAGCCGTACAGCCCGGCCCCCAGCAGTCCGAGGATCACCAGCGTGATGACGATGCGCAGGGTCAGCCGCCCGCGCGTCACCGGCTTGCGCGGCGGCGGAGGGGGAGGCGTCCCGCGGCCCGGCTCGGACGCCGGGTGGCCGAATGACGTCTCGGTCTTTGGCGAATGGTCCAGGGTCACGATCGGCTACTCCGGTCTCTCGGGTGTGGGGTTGTCGTTCTTGGAGCCGCACTCGCGGGCGGCAATGATGTCGTCGCGCAGGCCGAGGCCGCGCAGGATGAACCAGACGGTCTGGCGGGCAAGCTCCGGCCGGCCGCAGGGATAGGGCACCACCGTCCCGCCGGACAGGCAGACGGTCGCCATCATTCCGCACAGATGCTCGGCGAGCCAGAGCCCGTTCTCCGCATCGATCGGCCCCGGCGCAAGGTCGCCGCAGGCGACGGCGGCGGCGATGGATGCGGCGAAACAGGGCAGGAAGCGGCTGCGGATGCCCTCATAGACCTGCCGCATGAACTCGCCGTCCTCAAGCAGGCTGATGATCGACAGACGGTGGCGCGCCCGCTCGTCGGGATCGGACGGCACCTCGATCACGAAGTAGTTCACCAGCCCCTGGATCATCTGCACCAGCGTGCCGGTGCCCGGCGGCAGGGCGACCAGCCGCTCATATTCCGGGTCGCCGTCGATGCAGCTGAGGAAGATCGCTTCGTACAGCGAGGCCTTGGACGGGAAATGCTTGAAGATCAGCGCCTCCGACACGCCGGCGGCCTGCGCGATCTCGCGTGTGGTGGTCGCGGCGAAGCCCTTGCGCGCGAACAGCGGCAAGGCGGCGTCGAGGATCGCCCGCTTGCGGGCGCCGCTGTCCAGGCGTGGGGCCATCGGGGGCTTTGAATCAGTCGCTAGTGATAAGTGAGTGCTTACTCACCTTTGCTGGCGGAGGTATAGCTTGGGTGCGGCATTCTGTCCATGGGGTTTGGTAGGACCAGCGCGGGTCTCCTGCCACTTCCCCTGCCAACCTCCGATCTTTCGTCATTTTTTGAAGCTGTTGGGACGGACGAATGGTTTTCCGCACCCGCACACTCGCCGTACAGTCAAGCCATCGATCTCGACCGGAAGGAGCGTGCGCGCGATGGAGCCCATCCTGTGGGAATGGATCAACGCCCTGGCGCGGTGGCTGCACGTCATCACCGCCATCGCCTGGATCGGATCGTCCTTCTACTTCATCCATCTCGACGCCTCGCTGCGCAAGCGGACCGGGGCGCCGGCCGGGACGGCGGGGGATGCCTGGCAAATCCACGGCGGCGGCTTCTACCACATGACCAAATACATGGTCGCGCCGCCGCAGCTGCCGGAGGATCTCACCTGGTTCAAGTGGGAATCCTACGCGACGTGGCTCAGCGGCTTCTTCCTGATGTGCGTGCTGTATTACCGCGGCGCCGACCTGTTCCTGATCGACCAGGACGTGATGGCGCTCAGTCACTGGCAGGCGGTGGCGATCAGCGTCGGGGCGCTGGTGGCGGGCTGGGTCGCCTATGACCTGATGTGCAAGTCGCCGCTGGGCCGCAACGACGGGGCGTTGGCGATTGCCGGGTTCGTGATGCTGGTGGCGACGGCCTGGGCGATGACCAGGGTCTTCAGCGGGCGCGGCGCCATGCTGCAGGTCGGCGCCCTGATGGCGACGATGATGGCCTGCAACGTCTTCATGCTGATCATCCCCAACCAGCGCAAGACGGTGGCCGCCATGCTGCGCGGCGAGACGCCGGACCCGTCGCTGGGCAAGAAGGCGAAGCAGCGGTCGCTGCACAACAACTACCTGACCCTGCCGGTCGTTTTCCTGATGCTGTCCAACCATTATCCGCTGGTCAGCTCCACCCGCTACAACTGGGTGATGGTGGCGCTGGTTCTGGTGGTCGGCACGGCGATCCGCCACTTCTTCAACAGCCGCCATGCCGGCAAGCCGACGCCCTGGTGGACCTGGGGAGTGGCCGCCGCCGGCATGCTGGCCTGTGCGTGGCTCAGCACCATGGGCCCGGCGAATGGCGATACGGCTGCGGCTGTGCCGGTCAAGGTCGGCTTCAATCAGGTCGAGGAGATCGTCTCCACCCGCTGCAGCATGTGCCATGCCGCCCAACCGGTGTGGGAGGGCATCGCCACCCCGCCGCGCGGCGTCGTGCTGGAGGGCGACGGCATCCGCCGCCATGCCGAGCAGATACGCCTTCAGGCCGGCTTCAGCAGCGCAATGCCGCCCGCCAACGTCACCGGAATCACCCCGCAGGAACGCGCGGTGTTGGCGGCGTGGTCGGGCGACATTAAGTAACCGCCCGCTCCAACCCTCTCCCGGGGCGGGAGAGGGTATGTGTTGTCCCTAACTGAACCGGATCTCCATGCCCGATCACCCCATTTCCGCCGCCATCCGTGGGCGCCTTCTCAGTTTCCATCGCGCGCCGGCCGGGCCGGGGGACTTCGATTGCCTGACCTATCACGAGGATGGGCTGCTGCTGGTCGGGGCCGACGGGCGGATTCTGGAGGTCGGAGACTGGGCCGATCTGCGCGGCCGGGTGCCGGAGGGGGTGGCGGTCGACGATCATAGCGGCAAGCTGGTGCTGCCGGGCTTCATCGACACCCACATCCATTTCCCGCAGACCCAGGTGATCGCCTCCTATGGCGCCCAGCTGCTCGACTGGCTGGAGAAATACACCTTCATCGAGGAGCAGCGCTTCGCCGATCCGGCCCACGCTGCCGCCAATGCCGCCTTCTTCATGGACGAGCTGCTGCGCAACGGCACGACGACGGCGGTGGTCTATGGTTCGGTCCATCCGCAGTCGGTCGACGCCCTGTTCGCGGAGGCCGAGGCGCGCGGCGCCGGGATGATCGCCGGCAAGGTGATGATGGACCGCCACGCTCCCGCCGCCCTGACCGACACCGCCGACAGCAGCTATCGCGACAGCAAGGATCTGATCGGCCGCTGGCACGGCACCGGGCGCCAGCGCTACGCGGTGACGCCGCGCTTCGCCATCACCTCGACCGAGGCGCAGCTGGAGGCGGCCGGCGCGCTGCTGCGCGAGCACCCCGGCGTCCATATGCAGACCCACCTGTCGGAAAACACCGACGAGATCGCCGAGGTGGGTCGCCTGTTCCCCGGTGCCCGCGACTATACCGACGTCTATGACCGCTTCGGGCTGCTGGGGCCGACCTCGCTGTTCGGCCACTGCATCCACCTGTCGGAGGCGGAGATGGAACGGCTGTCAGAAAGCGGGTCGGTCGCCGTCTTCTGCCCGACCAGCAACCTGTTCATCGGCAGCGGCCTGTTCGACCTCGACGCCCTGTCGAAGCCGGAACGGCCGGTGCGCACCGCCATCGCCACCGATGTCGGCGGCGGCACCAGCTATTCCATGCTGCGCACGGCGGCGGAGGCCTACAAGGTGCTGCAGTTGCGGCGCCAGAACCTGCCGGCGCTCGCCGCCCTGCATTGGATGACCCGCGGCAATGCCGAGGCGCTGGGCATGGCGGACGAGATCGGCAGCCTGGAGCCCGGCCGCTGGGCCGACCTCGTCGTGCTCGACCCCGCCGCCACGCCGGCTATGCGACATCGCATGAAGGCGGTGGATGGGGATCTGGAGGAAGAGCTGTTCATCCAGGTGACGCTGGGCGACGACCGTTCGGTGGCCGCCACCTATCTGCGCGGGCGCAATTCGCACCTGCGGCAATCGGGCGCTTGACCCAAGCCCCTAGTCCTTGTAGGAGTTCCCCCGTCATTGGGGAGTAGCCACCCGCCGGCGGTGATCCGGTGGGGTTCGCGTCAACAGACTTGGACGGTTCCGGCCTCCGGCCGCTACCGCCATGGCGCGCACGGCGGCCAGAGGGCCGACCCGGCGAGACCAGTGGATCGGGCATCTCCGCGGCCAGCCGGAGTCCGTCCGATTCCACTGTGTTGTCTGGCCCGGGAATAGCCATGATCGCCACGTCCCTAGCGCTCGCCTTCAGCCTTTCGATGGATAGCTTCGCCGCCGCTCTCGGCCGCGGGGCCTGCTCGCGCCGGTCCGGCCTGCCCGAGGCGGTGCGCGTGGGCGCGGCCTTCGGCGCCTGCCAGTTCGCCATGCCGCTGGTCGGCTGGGGCGTCGGCATCGCCTTCGCCAGCCTCGTGGAATCGGTCGATCACTGGATCGCCTTCGGCCTGCTGCTGGCGGTCGGCGGCGCGATGCTGCGGAACGCCATCATGGACGGCGAGGAGGAGGGCGAGGAGGATTGCGGCCCGGTGCGCAGCGTGCGGGCCGAATGGCTGGCCCTGCTGACCACCGCCGTCGCCACCAGCATCGACGCCGCCGCCGTCGGCGCGGGTCTGGCGCTGGTCGACGTGGACATGGTCACGACCTCGGCACTGATCGGCGTGGTGACCTTCGCGGTGGCCTTCGGCGGCGTGCTGATCGGCAAGGCCGCGGGCAACCATCTGGGCCGCTGGGCGGAAATGGCCGGCGGCGTGGTGCTGATCGGCCTGGGCGCGAAGATCCTGCTGGAGCATACGCTGGGGTGAGTGCTACGGCGTTTGCAGATCACCACGCGACGCCAAGTCTCTGGAATCAAAGCTGCCTCCCGTCATCCCCGCGGAGGCGGGGATCCAGAGCTTCCCCTGTAAGGGCTTGTAAAGGCTGGATTCCCGCCTTCGCGGGAATGACGGTCAGGGGGAAGCGCCAGCATACATCAAGAGCCGGGGCGACGCATCGCCCCGGCTCTTTCAGTTATTACTCCGCCGCGATGGTCTCGCGTACGGGTTCCTCGGCCGGGACCGTGCGGATCAGGTGGTCGAAGGCGGCGAGCGCCGCTTTGGCCCCTTCACCCATGGCGATGACGATCTGCTTGAAGGGCACCGTCGTCGCGTCGCCGGCGGCGAACACGCCGGGCAGCGAGGTCTGGCCGCGGTTGTCCACCTCGATCTCGCCGCGCGGGGTCAGCGCCAGCGTGCCCTTCAGCCATTCGGTGTTCGGCACCAGACCGATCTGCACGAAGATGCCTTCCAGATCGACCCGCTTCAGTTCGCCGCCGTTCCGGTCCTTGTAGGACAGGCCGACGACCTTGTTGCCGTCGCCATGCACCTCGGTGGTCTGGGCCGACAGGAGAACGGTGACGTTGGGCAGGCTGTGCAGCTTGCGCTGCAGCACCGCGTCGGCGCGCAGCTGGCTGTCGAACTCGATCAGCGTGACGTGCGAGACGATGCCGGCGAGGTCGATGGCCGCTTCCACACCGGAATTGCCGCCGCCGATCACCGCCACGCGCTTGCCCTTGAACAGCGGGCCGTCGCAGTGCGGGCAATAGGCGACGCCCTTGTTGCGGTATTCCGCCTCGCCCGGAACATTCATCGAGCGCCAGCGGGCGCCGGTCGACAGCACCACCGTGCGGGACTTCAGCGAGGCGCCGCTGGCCAGCTTCACCTCGATCAGCCCGCCTTCCTGCGCGGCCGGCACCAGGGCGGTGGCGGTCTGCAGGTTCATCACGTCGACCTCATAGTCCTTGACGTGCTGCTCCAGCGCCGCGGCCAGCTTCGGTCCCTCGGTGTGCGAGACCGAGATGAAGTTCTCGATCGCCATGGTGTCGAGCACCTGACCGCCGAACCGCTCGGCCGCCACGCCGGTGCGGATGCCCTTGCGGGCGGCGTAGATGGCCGCCGCGGCGCCGGCGGGGCCGCCGCCGATCACCAGCACCTCGAACGGGGCCTTGGCCTTGATCTTCTCGGCGGCGCGGGCGACGGCGCCGGTGTCGAGCTTGGCGACGATCTGCGCCACGTCCATGCGGCCCTGGGCGAAGGGCTCGCCGTTCAGGAAGACGGTGGGAACCGCCATCACCTGCCGCTGCTCGACCTCCTGCTGGAACAGCGCGCCGTCGATGGCGACATGCTTGATCCGCGGGTTCAGCGCGCTCATCAGGTTCAGCGCCTGCACCACGTCCGGGCAGTTCTGGCAGGACAGCGAGAAATAGGTCTCGAAGCGGAAATCGCCGTCAAGATTGCGGATCTGCTCCAGCAGTTCCTCCGACTCCTTGGACGGATGGCCGCCGACCTGCAGCAGGGCCAGGACCAGCGAGTTGAATTCGTGACCCATCGGCAGGCCGGCGAAGGTGACGCCGATGTCGGTGCCGTCGCGCTTGATGGCGAAGGAAGGCCGGCGCTCGTCGGCGCCGCTGCGGTCCAGCGTGATCTTGTCCGACAGCGAGGCGATGTCTTCCAGCAGGCCGAGCATTTCCTGCGACTTCGCACCGTCGTCCAGCGACGCCACCAGCGTGATCGGATTGGTGATGCGCTCCAGATAGGCCTTCAACTGCGTCTTCAGATTGGCGTCCAGCATGGCTTTCGTTCCCAACGTTTCGTGTCCGGGCCGGATCGCCTGCGCGTAATCGCGGCGGTCCGGGCGGAGAAAATGGTGGCCCTAGGCGGAAGAGCCGGTCGGGCGGGCGGTCTGGTTTTGAAACAGTGAAGAGGTCGGAATGTCATCGTCCTCCCCGCGCAGGCGGGGATCCAGGCTTTGAAAGGACTGCGACAAAACGCGCGCCTGGGTTCCTGCCTTCGCGGGGATGGGGAAACCGATGACGGACCTGATGGCGGGGAGGCTTCGAAAGCCGGCCCGCAAAAACATGCCCTAGCGACCGACGGGCCGATCAAGGGTACTGGTGCTCATTCCCGCCGGAGCGGGGTGGGAGCCGGCCGAAGCCGGCCCCCGATCCTTAGGATTTCCCTTTACAGGGAAACCTTAGATCTTGCCGACGAGGTCGAGCGACGGGGCGAGGGTCTTCTCGCCTTCCTGCCACTTGGCCGGGCAGACCTCGCCCGGGTGGGCGGCGACGTACTGGACGGCCTTGACCTTGCGCAGCAGTTCCTTGGCGTCACGGCCGACGCCGCCGGCGGTGATCTCGACGATCTGGATCTTGCCGTCCGGATCGACGACGAAGGTGCCGCGGTCGGCCAGACCGACTTCCTCGATCAGGACCTCGAAGTTGCGGCTGATCGCCAGCGTCGGGTCGCCGATCATGGTGTACTGGATCTTGCCGATGGCCGGCGAGGTGTCGTGCCAGGCCTTGTGGCAGAAGTGGGTGTCGGTCGAGACGCTGTAGATCTCGACGCCCAGCTTCTGGAACTCGGCGTAGTTGTCGGCCAGATCCTCCAGCTCCGTCGGGCAGACGAAGGTGAAATCGGCCGGATAGAAGAACACGACCGACCACTTGCCCTTCAGGTCGGCGTCGGTCACGTCGATGAACTTGCCGTTCTTGAACGCGGTCGCCTTGAAGGGCTTAATCTCGCTGTTGATCAAAGACATTTGTGTTCTCCGATGGATGCGATGAATGGTTGTCGCCTCGATCTCCGGCCGGAGGCCGTGACCTGCCCGACTTAGTGCGGCGCACCGGGTCGAACAAGAGGGCCTGCCTTGTGGCCAGGGGAGGGGGCGATGTTCCCGTGTCCCGTTGACCCGTGGAGGAATACGGGAAATCTGTTATCAAGAGAAGTAGAAAATACCAATTGGATTGATCGATAAAACCGATTATATAACCCGGCATGAAACCGCTCCCCACCCTGCGCCAGCTCCGCTATCTCGTCGCCGTCGTCGACCGCTGCCATTTCGGGCAGGCGGCGGAGGCCTGCCTCGTCAGCCAGTCGACGCTGAGCGCCGGCTTGCAGGAGCTGGAGGATCTGCTGGGCGCCACGCTGGTGGAGCGCACGCGCCGCTCCGTCCTGCCGACGCCGCTCGGCCGCGAGATCGCGGAGCGGGCGCGGCAACTGCTGAAGGGGGCGGAGGAGCTGGTGGACATCACCCGCTCGGCCGCCGATCCGATGTCGGGCGCGCTGCATCTGGGAGTGATTCCGACCATCGGCCCCTTCCTGATCCCCCGCGTGATGCCGGCCCTGCGCGAGGCCTTCCCGCGCCTGCGTCTCTATCTGCGGGAGGATCAGACGGCGCGGCTTCTGGAGCAGCTGAATGCCGGAAAGCTGGATGCGGCGCTGCTGGCCTTGCCCTATCCGATGGGCGATCTGGAGACGGAGGACATCGCGGAGGACCGCTTCTCCTTCGTCTGCCCGACCGGCCACCGGCTGAACGCCGGCGATCCGGCCGAGCCGGTGACGGTTCCGTCGGAGGATCTGCTGCTGCTGGAGGACGGCCACTGCCTGCGCGACCATGCCATGGCCGCGTGCGCGCTGGACGCCACGCCGCACAACACCGCCTTCGAGGGCACCAGCCTGCACACGCTGGTGCAGATGGTGGCGAACGGGCTGGGCGTGACGCTGCTGCCGCAGATGGCGGTCGATTCGGGCATCCTGCGCGGGCTGGATCTGGCGGTGCGCCCGCTGGCCGGCGGCCGGCCGGGGCGGCGGATCGCGCTGGCCTGGCGCCGCACGTCCGGCCGGAAGGAGACCTTCCAGCGGCTGGCCGAAGCGCTGCGGGCGGAGATGACGCGGAAGGACGGCTGAGGGCGACGGCTTAGGAGAGGGCCGCGCTCAAAGTATCGCTTGGTCCGGCGGGCGCGAGGTGGTTTAAACGGGACGGTTTTTCGCCCGTTCACTCCGCTTTCGGGACACCCCGCGTCATGTCCATCACCGACACCGTTCCCGCTCCTGGCCCCCTGTTCGACCGCGTCGCCATCATCGGCATCGGTCTGATCGGCTCCTCCCTGGCACGGGCGCTGGCGGAGTATGGGATCGCGCGGCAGGTGGTCTGCACCGACCGCAGCGCCGGGGCCTGCGCCAAGGCGCTGGAGCTTGGTATCGTGGCGGAGGCCTCCACCGATCCGGCCGTGGCGCTTGCCGGTGCCGATCTGGTGATTCTGTCGACACCGGTCGGCAGCTATGCCGCGGTGGCCGAGGCCATCGGGCCGCTTCTGCAGCGCGGGACCATCGTCACCGACGTCGGTTCGGTCAAGCAGGCGACCCTGCGCGACGTCGGGCCGCATCTGCCGGACGGCGTCCATCTGATTCCCGGCCACCCGGTGGCGGGCACCGAGCATTCGGGACCGGAGGCCGGCTTCGCCACCCTGTTCCAGGGCCGCTGGTGCATCCTGACCCCGCCGTCCGGAGCCGACCGCAACGCGCTTGAGCGGGTGACGGAGCTGTGGCGCCGCGTCGGCTCCACGGTGGAGATCATGGAGGCCAGCCACCATGACCGCGTGCTGGCCATCACCTCGCACCTGCCGCACCTGATCGCCTACACCATCGTCGGCACCGCGTCGGACCTGGAGGAGGACACCAAGTCCGAGGTCATCAAGTTCTCGGCCGGCGGCTTCCGCGACTTCACCCGGATCGCCGCCAGCGATCCGGTGATGTGGCGCGACGTGTTCCTGAACAACCGCGAGGCGGTGCTGGAGATCCTGCAGCGCTTCACCGAGGACCTGACGGCGCTGCAGCGCGCCATCCGCTGGGGCGAGGGGCAGCAGTTGCAGGACCACTTCACCAAGACCCGCGCCGTGCGCCGGGGGATCATCGACGCCAAGCAGGCGTAAAGGCGTGGGGCGGCCGGCGGCTTGAGCCGGTTTGCATCGAACCCAATCCCGAGCCCCCTTCGGCCGTCATTCCCGCGAAGGCGGGAATCCAGACCTTAAAAGCACTTGCACTGGGAACTCTGGATCCCCGCCTTCGCGGGGATGACGGTGGAGAGTCGTTTCCAGAAGCTCGCAGTCTCTCACTCCATCGGCAGCCCCACGTAATTCTCCGCCAGCGCCGTCATGGCGGCGCGGGAGTGGACCAGATAGTCCAGCTCGGCCAGATGCACGCGCTGCTCGAAGGGCGACTCCGCATCGTTCCGGTGCAGCATGGTGGTCATGGACCAGGAGAAGCGCTCCGCCTTCCAGATCCGGCGCAGGCAGGTGGCGCTGTAGCCGTCCAGCCCCGCGGTCGTGCCGGATTTGTAATAGGCGGTCAGGGCGCGCGACAGCACCACCACATCGGCGACCGCGAGGTTCAGGCCCTTGGCGCCGGTCGGCGGCACGATGTGGGCGGCGTCGCCGGCGATGAACAGCCGGCCATGCTGCATCGGGTCGCAGACGAAGCTGCGCATGGCGATGATGCCCTTCTGGAAGACCGGCCCCTCGGTCAGCGTCCAGCCGTTCCCGTCCTCCAACCGGCGGTGCAGTTCGGACCAGATGCGGTCGTCGGACCAGTTGGCGATGTCGTCCTTGGGATCGACCTGGATGTAGAGCCGCTGTACCTCCGGCGAGCGGGTGCTGAGCAGGGCGAAGCCGCGCTCGTGGTTGGCGTAGATCAGTTCGGGATGCGACGGCGGCGCCTCGGTCAGGATGCCGAGCCAGCCGAAGGGATAGACCATCTGGTATTCGGTGCGCATGGCGGCGGGGATCGCCTGCCGGCTCGGCCCGTGGAAGCCGTCGCAGCCGGCGACGAAGTCGCAGCGCAGCTCCTCCGGTGGGCCATCCGCGCCACGGCGGAACCGCACGCGCGGCGCCTTGCCGTCGAGGTCGTGGAACTGCACGTCGGACACGCCGAACAGGATGGAGCCGCCATCCTCCAGACGGGCGGAAACGAGGTCGCGGATCACCTCGTGCTGGGCATAGACGGTGACGCGCTTGCCGCCGGTCAGTTCGGCCATGTCGATGTGGTGGCTGCGGCGGTCGAAGCGCAGCGTGATGCCGGAATGGAAATGGGCCTCGCGCATCATGCGCCCGCCCAACCCCATGTCGTTCATCAGGTCGACCACCCATTGCTCCAGCACGCCGGCGCGGATGGTGCCCTTGATCTCCTCGCGGCTGCGGTGCTCCAGGATCACCGACTCGATGCCCTGGCGGTGCAGCAGATGGGACAGGAACAGGCCGGCCGGGCCGGCGCCGACGATGGCGACCTGGGTGCGTGTGGACTTCGTGGGGTGCATGTCTCTCGCCCTCCTGAAGGACATGGGCAGGCGCGCTTTTGCTGATTGTTGTGCGATCCAATCATTTGCACTCATGCTATTCCCGGAAGCGGAGGGCCGGACATAGACGAACCGGCGAAAGACTTGTACTTTTCATCGCAAGCCTGCCGGAGCCCGTGCGATGTCCGCCCACGCTGCCCATTCTGGCCACAGCGCCGAACCCATTCCCCGCTATTGGCTGTACGGTGAACCGCCGGCGATGCCGGAGCTGCGCTTCGTCCACATCGAGACGATTCCGGAGCGGATGCGCTTGTACAATTGGGAGGTCCGTCCCCACCGCCACGACGGGCTGAGCCATGCCCTGCTGGTCACGGACGGCGGCGGACGGCTGACCGCCGACGGGGTGGAGGTGGCCTTCCGCGCCCCGGCGCTGATCACCGTGCCGGCGCAGGTGGTGCATGGCTTCCGCTTCGATCCCGGCACCGACGGCCATGTGCTGACCATGTCGGAGGGGTTCCTGGCCGGTGTGTTGGCCGCCGCGCCGGAGGTTGAACTGCGCGAGGCGCCGGCCCTGCCGATGGCCTGGGATCTGGATGCCGGATCGGATGCGGCAGCGGCGCTCGACCGCTGTTTCGCCGAAATCAGGCGGGAGTTCCGCGCCCACCATGTCGGCCGGGCCAGCGTCATTTCGGCGCAGGTGATGCTTCTGCTGGTCGCCGTCGCGCGGCTGGCGGCCGACAGGCGGCGGGACGAGGCCGGGCGCGACGGGCAGGGACTGTCACCCGATCTGCGGCTGCTCGCCCGGCTGCGGCCGATGATCGACGAGCGGTTCAGCCGGCATTGGCCGGTGGAGCGCTATGCCGCCGCGCTGGGCGTCACCCCCGGCCGACTGAATGCCGCCTGCCGCCGGGTCACCGGCCTGTCGACCCTGCAGTTGGTCCATGCCCGGCTGATGCTGGAGGCCCGCCGCTCGCTGATCTACACCAGCCACGGCATGGCGGAGATCGGCTATGCCCTGGGCTTCGAGGACCCGGCCTATTTCTCGCGCTTCTTCACCAAGCGCGAGGGGCGGTCGCCGCAGGCCTTCCGCCGGGCGCATGGCGACGGCGGAACGGGAGGCAGCCTTGACGGCAACGGCCTTGACCGGACCGGGGGCGGCTCACCACAGTAACAGCCTTGTTTTCGGAAGAGGGTGATGGCGATGGACAGCCTGGACGTCACGATGCGGGAGGCGGCCGAGACGGTCGAACAGTCGCTGTGGCGCCGCCTGCGCGCCGACGCCGCCCGCGTGGCGGAGGAGGAAAGCGGCCTCGCCCCCTTCCTGTATGACGCGGTGCTGGCGCGCGACGGCTTCGGCCCGGCGCTGGCCGCCCTGCTGGTGCGCAAGCTGGCCGACCGCGCCATGCCGGAGGACCGGCTGGCCGCCGTGGTGCGCGACGCGATGGACTCCGACCCGGCCATCGTCGAGGCCGCCGCCGCCGACCTTGCCGCCATCCTGGCGCGCGACCCGGCCGCCGACGGCTGTCTGACGCCTTTCCTCTATTTCAAGGGCTTCCACGCCCTGCAATGGCATCGCGTCGCCAACTGGCTGTGGAAAGGCCAGCGGCACGACCTCGCGCATTTCCTGCAAAGCCGGGTGTCGGAGGCCTTCGCCGTCGACATCCACCCGGCGGTGCCGGTCGGGCGCGGCGTGTTCATCGACCATGGCACCGGCGTGGTGATCGGCGAGACGGCGGTGATCGGCAACGACGTGTCGATCCTGCAGAACGTCACGCTGGGCGGCACCGGCAAGGAGCATGGCGACCGTCATCCCAAGGTGCGCGACGGCGTGCTGCTGTCGGCCGGGGCCAAGGTGCTGGGCAACATCACCATCGGCGCCCATGCCAAGGTCGGCGCCGGCAGCGTCGTGCTGAAGGATGTCCCAGGGTGCGCCACCGTTGCCGGCGTGCCCGCCAAGGTCGTCGGCTGGTGCCGCGACGAGCCGGCGCCGGCGCTGACCATGGACCAGAGCCTGCAGCAGGGCGATTACAGCATCTGAGCGGCCGTCCCTTTTACGCTGTCCCTCCGCTGTCACCGGAAATCCGCCCTCTCAGTGACTACATGGAAGGCCGGCGGTAATAGGGCGTGAGGGCCGTGAGGGTGCTGCTGGCATTTCTGTTGACGCTGGTCCTGCTGCTGGCCGGGCCGGTGTTCCTGCTTGCCTCCGGAACGGTGCCGACGGCCGTCGACTGGAGCCGCATAGACCGCAGCCCGGTCGGCCTCGCCCCCGACGCGGCAACGACGCCGGAAGCGGTGGTCCAGGTCTATGCCGCCCGCGTGCTGTCCTGGCGCGGCGCCTTCGGCGTGCATCCCTGGTTCGCGGTGAAGCCGGCCGGCGCCCGCAGCTATACGGTCTATGAGGTGATCGGCTGGCGCGCCTACCGCGGCCTGTCGGTGGTCTCCGTCAGCCACCGTGACCCCGACGGTCGCTGGTTCGGCGCCCAGCCCATCCTGTTGGGCGAGCTGCGCGGCCCTGCCGCCGAAGCCGCCATCCCCAAGATCGCCGAGGCAGCATCCAGCTATCCCTATGCCGGCGAGTACCGCGTCTGGCCCGGCCCCAACAGCAACACCTTCGCCGCCTGGGTCGCCCGCGCCGTACCGGAGCTGCGGCTCGACCTGCCATCGACCGCGCTGGGCAAGGATTACCTGGGGCGTGGGGTGTTCGCGCGGGCACCGAGCGGCACCGGCTGGCAGATCAGCCTGTTCGGCGTCGCCGGCCTGCTGCTGGCGTGGGAGGAGGGGCTGGAGGTGAATCTGCTGGGGCTGACATTGGGGATCGACCCGTTGGACCTTGCAGTGAAACTGCCGGGGATCGGAAGAGTGGGGTGGTCGGAGTCCGAGCCGCTTTGAGAGCAGCGGGAGAGCTTGCAGAGACTTGGGAAGAGTAGGTCAGTTGGCTTGACCGGAACACACCATCCAAACCTTGAACTTCGAAGGGAGGATGGTGCCCAGGGACGGAGTCGAACCGCCGACACGGGGATTTTCAGTCCCCTGCTCTACCAACTGAGCTACCTGGGCATCTCGGCGCCGCTTGGTGGGTGACCGTTTCGGTCGGTGCGGCGCGTCGTGTGGGGCGCTTTTTAGAGAGGTTCGGACGGGCTGTCCAGAGGAAAATTCAAAAAAATTCAGACCCGTCTCACAGCGCCTCATCGGGCTCGGATCCACCGGGCGCGGCGGGGGTTTCCGGGCTCTCGATGCGGTAGACGCCACCCAGCCAGCGCGACAGATCCACGTCGGCGCAGCGCTTGGAACAGAAGGGGCGGGTGGCCGGTTCGGTCGGCCGGCCGCAGATCGGGCAGTTGGTGCCTGTCTTGGCGCCAAGGGTTTGGGGATCGGACAAGGAAGGCCTCCGTAACGGATAACAGCGGTCAGGGCCGCAGCAGGGCTGCCAATGGCGTGCCGCGGCGGGCGCGGGTCAGTTCGACCAGGCCCAGTTTGGACATGCCGTAAACTTGGGTCTGCACCGGGTCGCTTTCCACCGCCTGCGACAGGGCGGCCAACACGCGCTCGGCATCGCCGCGGCTGCGCATGTTGACGAAATCCACCACCACGATGCCGCCGACATTGCGCAGGCGAAGCTGGCGGCCGATCTCCGCCGCGGCGTCGAGGTTGACGTCCAGCGGGTTGCCGCGCTCCCCGGCGTTCACGTCGACCACCGTCAATGCCTCCGTGCGCTCGATCACCAGCGAACCGCCGAGCGGCAGAGGAACCCGGACGTCGAGAAGCTCGGCAATCGCGGAGTCGAGGTCGCGCAGGTCGAACAGGCGCTGGGCGTCCCCATGGGCGTCCTTATGGACGCTGAGGCGCGGCAGCAGGTCGGGGGCATGGCGGTCGCACCAGTTGCGCAATCCCGACAGCAGCGGCCCGTCGCCCATCCTGATCCCGCCGGCCGAGGCCTGGTCGTCGACCAGGATGGCGGCGGGCGCGGCGGCTCCCTGCTCGATCAGGGCGCGGGTGGGAGCGTCGGGGCCGGGATGCAGCAGGCGGGGGGCGGAGCCGGCGCGGGCGTCGTCGCGGATGGCGCGCCATTGCAGGTGCAGTGCTTCCGATTCGGCGGCCAGCAGATCGTCGGAGACCTGGGCGGCGCCGGCGCGCACGATCCAGCCGGCGCCGGTGGCGAGCTGTTCGATGCGGCGGGCCAGCGCGGCACGCTCCGGACCGGTGCCGAGGCGCTTCGACACCGCGATGTCGCGGCCGAGCGGCGCGTGCACCAGGAAACGGCCGGGCAGGGTGATGTCCATCGTCAGCGACGGACCCTTCGACCCGACGGCGTCGGCCTTCACCTGCACCAACACCGGCTGGCCTGTGCGCAGCAGCGCGCCGATGGGGGCCGGCTTGGCGCCCGGCCGGTTCGGGCGTGGTTGCGGAGAATCGTCGTCGAGGACGGGGCGGCGCACGTCGGCGGCCGGCAGCAGGCCGGACAGGCCATTCCCGAGGTCGACGAAGGCGCCGTTCAGGCCGGTGGCGATGCGCTCCACCCGGCCCAGGATGATGGCGCCGAGCAGCGACGGGCGGCCGGCATGGTCGATGTGCAGATCGGTCAGGCGGCCGTCGGTCAGCACCGCCGCCCGCGTCAGCGGGCCGTCGCGGTCGACCAGCAGCTCAAGCCTGCTCATTGTTCAGGAGATGTCGGGGGAGGAAGCGGGTAGCCGGCGCCATGCAGCATGCCGGCAACTTCGTGCAGGGACAGACCGACGACGTTGCTGTAGGAGCCGCCGATCCAGCGTACCAGCGCCCCCGCCCGGCCCTGGATGGCATAGCCGCCGGCCTTGCCCTTCCATTCGCCGGACGCGATGTAGGCGTTGGTTTCCGCCCGGTCGAGCACCTTGAAGGTGACGTCTGTGCGGACCAGCCGGTCGATTCGGCGATGGCCTTCCGTCCCTGGAATCAGCAGGACGATGCCGCCGATCACCCGGTGCCGCCGGCCGGACAGCAGGGACAGGCAGCGTCGCGCCTCCTCCTCCCGTTCGGCCTTGGGCAGGATGCGGCGGCCGCAGGCCACCACGGTGTCGGCGGCGAGAATCCACGAATCGGGATGGCGCGCGGCGACGCACGACGCCTTCTCCGCCGCCAGACGCAGGGCGTGCTGGGGCGGGAGTTCGTCGCGCAACGGCGTTTCGTCGAGATCGGCGGGATCGACCGCGTCGGGCACGATGCCGATCTGGCGCAGCAGGTCGAGCCGGCGGGGCGAGGCCGAAGCCAGCACCAGCCGGGGCGCCTTGGACGGGATCGTCACGGGGAACCGCGATGCAGCAAGGATGCTACTTGAACCGGAAGGTGATGCGGCCCTTGGTCAGGTCGTACGGCGTCATTTCCACATTGACGCGGTCGCCCGCCAGGACGCGAATCCGGTTCTTACGCATCTTGCCGGAGGTGTGCGCCAGAACCTCGTGATCGTTGTCGAGCTTCACCCGGAACATCGCGTTCGGAAGCAATTCGACGACGGTCCCGGAAAACTCGATCAGATCTTCCTTTGCCATAGGCCCTTATGTCCGTCCTAAAAGTTTCGCGGCAATAACTGACCTTCCAAGGCCGCCGGGTCAAGGGGGATTCCCACCGCCGATGCGTTCGGCCGCAGCCATCCGCGCGGGGCAGCCCCGCGTTGTGTGGCGAAAATACCCTGTAACCCCTGCCGCGTCAGACCGACTGATAGGGGTTGAGCGGCGATGCGCCGCCTTCTTCCAGGCGGCGGGGCTGTTCCAGCGCCTTGCCGATTGCCGCGAACATCTCGCGCTGGTCGATCTCCATGCGGCGGGTCAGGCGGCCCACCGTTTCCGCCGCGGTCAGGGCGCGGCCGGTGGAGCGGTCGTGGAACAGGTTGTGATTCGCCTTCGCCGCGCTGGGCAACAGGTCGGCGGCGACGGCGCCGGGGCTCGATTCGGCGGCGCGAATCAGCTTCGCCGCCCCGCCGGAGCCCAGAACATAGGCCATGCGGCTTTCCGATTCGCTGGCCGGCCGGCCCAGCCGCTTCTCCAGCGCCTCCCGCCCCTCGGACAGATAGCGGGCGGCCATGCCGGCCGACAGGTCGACGTCGTGGCGCAGTTCCAGGATCTGGCGGCGGATCGCCGGATCCTTGACGCTGGACACGCCGTTGCGGACCTGGATGTGCGAAGCCAGCTCACCCTGGCCATAGGCGGCGCCATGGCGGCGGAACAGGTCGAGCCATGTCGATTCGAGGAACTGGAACGGGCCGGCGGCGGAGCTGTGCCTGTTCTTGGCGCCGGGGTCCAGGCCGCTTTCCTGGGTGGCCTGGGCTAGGATCGCGGTGAAGTTGTGGCCCGACAGGCCGGCGACCTGCTGCGAGGCGACCAGCACCCGCGTGGCGGTCGGATCGTCGGAGTTCACCGCCCTGACCGTCTCCGCCACCTTCTTCGAGCTTGGAGTCGGGCCTTGCGCCGCCGGCACCGCCGGCTTCAGGCCGGGCAGGGGCGCACGCGGTGCCGCGGCCTCGCCGTCCGCCAGCAGGACCGGCGCCTCCGGTTTCACGGCCGGGAGCGGCACCGCCGTGCCGTCGGCCAGACGGATGGGGGTGACCGGTTTGGCCGCCGGGAAGGGAACCTGGGTGCCGTCGGCCAGCAGGATCGGAGCCGGCGGCTTGGCGGCCGGCAGGGGCGGCGCCTTCTGGCCGTTCTGGAGCCTGCCGGACGTATTGGTCTGGACCAGCGCGTCACGGAAGGACAAGGCGCCGCTATCGGCCAGCGACGGGGGACTGTCGGGCTTGCGCTCCGGTACGGGGGCGAGAGGGGGCTGCGCAACCTTCATGGCACACACTTCACTGCAGACCGGCCGAGCCTGCCGGGACGGGTGCTGCCACTATAGCACCGACTCGTCAGCTGTGTGCGATCAACTGCGGACGCGGGGAGTCATCCTGTCCATCCTCCGGCGGTTCATCATCCGCCGATCCATGATCCGCGTGCCCGACGCGAACCCAGCGGCCGATCGCGGCCAGCAGCTTGGTCTTCTCCAGCGGCTTGGCCAGATGGGCGTTCATGCCCGCCTGCAAGCAGCGCTCAACCTCCACCTGCAGGACGCCGGCAGACAGGGCCAGGATCGGAATGCGGCCCACCGGGCCGGGCAGGGCACGGATGCGGCGGGTGGCTTCCAGCCCGTCCATCACCGGCATCTGCACGTCCATCAGCACGAGGTCGTAGGTCTGTTCCTGCACCGCGGCGACCGCGGCGGCGCCGTCGTCCACGGCATCGACATGGTGGCCGGCCTTGGTCAGCATGGTCACCGCCAGATCGCGGTTCATCGCCAGATCCTCGGCCAGCAGGATGCGGGCGCCGGGGCTGCCGGGCTCGCTTCCGGCCATGGGGGCACCGTCGCGCTGGATCGCGGCGCTGCCGGCGGGCAGCAGCGGCAGCGAGAACCAGAAGGTGCTGCCGCTGCCGGGCTGGCTTTCCATGCCGATCTCGCCGCCCATCAACTCCACCAGCCGGCGGCAGATGGCCAGTCCCAGGCCGGTGCCGCCGCGCCCGCGCTCCAGCTGGGTGAAGCGCTGGAACAGGTCGCGTTGCCGTTCGGGCGCGATGCCGATCCCGGTGTCGGTGACGGTGAAGGTGCAGACGCGGCCGCCGCCGCCCTTGCCGCTGCTGCCGCTGTCGTCGACAGCCTTGACCGTCAGCCGGACCGAGCCGCGGTCGGTGAACTTCACCGCGTTGCTCAGCAGGTTCAGCAGGATCTGGCGCAGCCGGTCGGGGTCGCCCATGACGAAGCCGCGGGCGGTGGCGGAAATGCTGGTCTGCAGATCCAGCCCCTTCTGTTCGGCGGCCAGACGGACGATGGCGACGCAGCGGTCGGCCAGATCGTCCAGCCGGAAGGGCACGCTGACCAGATCGAGCCGCCCCGCCTCCAGCTTCGACAGGTCGAGCACGTCGTTGATGACGGTCAGCAGCGACCGCCCGGCATCGCGCACCTGCGAGGCATAGCGCCGCTGCTCGGCCGTCAGCGGGGTTTCCAGCAGCATCTCCGCGAATCCGATCACGCCGTTCATCGGCGTGCGGATCTCGTGGCTCATGGTGGCGAGGAATTCCTCCTTGGCGCGGCTGCCGGCCCGCGCCTCCTCCATGGCGGAGCGCAGCTCCTGCTCGCGCTGCTTCAGGCGGCGCGACATGTTGTTGAAGGCGTGGGAGACGACGCGGAATTCATGGGGGGCGCGTTCCGCCTCGATCACGGTGCCGCCGCCGCCATCGCCGATCCGGGTGGCCGCGCTGCCCAATTCCCACACCCAGCGCAGGACGGAGGCGCGCAGCAGGACCCACAGCGCGGTGACGCTGACCAGCGCCGCGATGCCCAGCAGCCCCAGGCTCTGCCACAGGTCGCGCCGCGCCTCCGCGATGATCGGGCCGGTCGGCATGCCGACGGCGAAGATCGTGTCGGTCTCGTCGGAATGGCGGAAGGCCCACAGCCGGTCGCGCCCGTCAGCGCTTTCGGAATCCAGGAAGCCGTCCCGCTCCTTCAGCATCTGCTGGACATGCCGCAGCTGGCCGACATTGCGGTTCAGCCAGCCTTCCGGATCGGGCTGCCGGGCGACGATCACGCCGTTGTGGTCCAGCACCATCACGCGGGCGTCCGGCTGCTTCAGCACCTTCACCAGATCGGTCAGCCAGGTCAGGTCGACGGCGACGCCCATCACGCGGACGATCCGGCCATCCTCGATGATCGGGCTGGCGACGATGATCAGCGGCTTCAGCGAGCGCTTGCCGATGATGAAATCGCTGACCACCCAGCTTTTGGTGTCGAGGACCCGCTGGAAATATTCGCGTTCGCGCAGCGAGATGCCGGCGCCCGGGCCGGTGGTGTCGCAGATGATGTTGCCGTCGGCGTCGGTCAGCCAGACGCCGGTGGTCCAGCGGTGCTGGCGCGGCATCGGCGCCAGGGTGGCGACGCAGGCGTCGGTGTCGGTCGGCGTGGCGTTGCGGATCGCCGGCACCAGCGACAGCACACCCAGCAGGTTGCGCGCCTCGCCGATCAGGTCATGCTGGCGCTGCACCCCGTCGTCGGCCAGATGCAGGGCCAGTTCACGCGCGGCGCCGATATGGTCGTCGAGCTGCTGGTCGGCGAGATAGAGCGCGCCAACCAGCGGCAGCGCCAGCGAGGCCAGCACCACGCCCATCAGGCGCGCGCGCAGGCTGCGCGGGCTGAAGGCGCGGAGCAGGCGGGGCATCGGACCGGCGGGCATGGATGGACGGCTCTCCGCACGAATGTTCGTCGACGCTTCCGAGCCTAAGGCGGCGCGCGACGCGTTGCGATGACACAGCTCAATAACATTGGCGGGGATGCACTGTGAACCGCCCGCAGCGCAAAAAGTTGAAGAATGCCAAAATTATTACCGACCATGCCGTGTGTGGCGGCAGGCCGGCAGGCTCTCAGACCGTCGGCCCGCGGGTCAGGGGGAAGCGCTGCTTCACCTTGGCCAGCAGGCCGTCGCGGACCTGCCGGTAGGCTTCCAGCATGGCGTCGCGGGTGCCGTCGACCAGGGTCGGGTCGAAGGTGTTCCAGAACTCCACGTCGCAGGCCATGGTGCGCGTCATCTCGATGGCACGGTGCTGCGCCTCGGGCGACAGCGAGACGATCAGGTCGAAGTTGGTGTCTTCCAGATCCTCGAAGGTGCGGCAGCGGTGCTTGGACAGGTCGATGCCGATCTCCTCCATCACCGCGACGGCGAAGGGATCGACCTCGTCGCCCTCGCGGACGCCGACCGAATCCACATAGACGCGGGTGCCGTGATAATGGCGCATCATCGCCGCCGCCATCGGCGAACGGATCATGTTGTAGGTACAGGCGAACAATACGCTCGTGACCGGCAGGGATGTGAGGACCGGGGTCGCCGCCATGGCCATGCGCCGCCCGTGCCCGTCAGCCGCGAATGTGCAGAACGCAGATCAGCGTGAACAGCCGGCGCGCGGTCTGCAGGTCCATCTCCACCTTGCCGGCCAGACGTTCGCGCAGCATCTCGGACCCCTCGTTGTGCAGGCCGCGGCGGCCCATGTCGATGGCCTCGATCTGCGAGGGCGTCGACCGCTTGATGGCGGCGTAATAGCTCTCGCAGATCAGGAAATAGTCCCGCACGATCGAGCGGAATCCGGTGATCGGCAGCATCAGCCGGTCGAGCACGCTGTCGTCCTCGCGCCGGATGTCGAAGACCAGCCGGTTGTCCTCGATCGACAGGTGCAGGTGGTACGGCCCGTCCTCCGCGAAGTCGCAGGGGCAGAACTCGTTGTCCTCCAGCAGGTCGAAGATGGCGACGGCGCGCTCATGCTCGACCTCCGGCTTGTGGCGGACGACACTCCGCTCGTCGAGCGTCACATGGGTGATGCGCCGCTTGCTTTTGGTCGTCACGCCCCGCCTCCCCCGCTGTCGTTAGTCTTTATAGAACTTAGTCTTTATAGTTTGGCAGCCGCTGGGCGACGGAGCGCGCATGCGCCTCCAGCCCCTCGGCCATCGCCAGCGTCACCGCCGCCGGGCCGATGGCCCGCAGGCTGTCGGCGTCGCAGGCGACGAAGGTCGTCCGCTTCATGAAGTCCAGCACGTTGAGGCCGGAGGAGAAGCGGGCGCTGCGCGCCGTCGGCAGCACATGGTTGGGACCTGCGACGTAATCGCCGATGGCCTCCGGCGTGTAGCGGCCGAGGAAGATGGCGCCGGCATTGCGGATCTTCGCCGCCAGCGCGTCCGGATCCTCGACGGCCAGTTCCAGATGCTCCGGCGCCAGCCGGTCGACCAGGGCCGGCGAATCGGCCGTCAGGTCGCCGACCAGCACGATGGCGCCATGCTCGCGCCAGCTTTCGCCGGCAATCGCGGTGCGCGGCAGGGTTTCCAGATGCTTCTCCACCGCCGCCGCGACCGCGTCGGCGAAGGCGGCATCGTCGGTGATCAGGATCGACTGGGCCGAGGTGTCGTGTTCGGCCTGCGACAGCAGGTCCATGGCGATCCAGGCCGGATCGTTCTTTCCATCGGCGACCACCAGGATTTCCGACGGGCCGGCGATGCTGTCGATGCCGACGAGGCCGTAGACCTGCCGCTTGGCGGCGGCGACGAAGGCGTTGCCGGGGCCGACGATCTTGTCGACCGGCCGGATCGTCGCCGTGCCGTGGGCCAGGGCCGCGACCGCCTGGGCGCCGCCGATGCGGTAGATCTCGTCGATGCCGCAGCGCTTGGCGGCGGCCAGCACCAGCGGATTGATCGCCCCGTCCGGCGTCGGCACCACCATGACGACGCGCTCGACACCCGCGACCTTGGCGGGCAGGGCGTTCATCAGCACCGACGACGGGTAGGAGGCCGTGCCGCCCGGCACATAGAGGCCGACGGCGCCGACCGGCGTCCAGCGCGCCCCCAGCCGCACCCCGGCGGCGTCGCGGTAGTCGGTGACCTCCGGGATCTGGCGGCGGTGGAACTCCTCGATCCGCGCGGCGGCGAGGTCCAGCGCCTCCAGCGTCTCGGTCGAGCATTTGGCGGTGGCGGCGTCGATCTCGTCCCGGCCGATGCGCAGGGTGTCGGCCGTCAGGGTCTGGCGGTCCCAGCGGGCGGTGTAGTCGATGAGCGCGGCGTCGCCGCGCGTGCGCACCTGCTCGATGACGCCGGCGACCAGCGTCTGGACATCCTCGCTGGCCTCGCGCTTGGCGTGCAGCAGCGCCTCGAACCCGGCGGCGAAGTCCGCGTCGCGAATATCAAGCCTGACGGGCATTCACCGCCTCCCGGAACTTGTCGATCCACTGAGAAATCTCGGCCGTCCGCGTCTTGAAGGCCGCGCGGTTGACGATCAGCCGCGAGGTGACGTCGGCGATATGCTCCACCTCCACCAGTCCGTTGGCCTTCAGCGTCGAACCGGTGGAGACCAGATCGACGATGCGGCGGCACAGGCCCAGCGTCGGCGCCAGTTCCATCGCGCCGTTCAGCTTGACGCATTCGGCCTGGACGCCGCGCGCGGCGAAGTGACGCTTGGTCACCTCCGGATATTTGGTGGCGACCCGCACATGGCTCCAGCGCGACGGATCGTCGCCCTCCATCATCTCCACCGGTTCGGCGACCGACAGGCGGCAGGCGCCGATGCCGAGGTCGAGCGGGGCGTAGATCTCCGGATAGTCGAACTCCATCAGCACGTCGTTGCCCGCCACGCCCAGATGGGCGGCGCCGAAGGCGACGAAGGTCGCCACGTCGAAGGAGCGGACGCGGATGATGCTGAGGTTCGGCACATTGGTGGCGAAGCGCAGAAGCCGGCTCTTGTCGTCGTCGAAGGCCGGCTCCGGATGGATGCCGGCATGGGACAGCAGCGGGCGCAGCTCCTTCAGGATACGGCCCTTGGGCAGGGCCAGCACCAGCTGGTCGTCAACCGGTGTGGCCGTCATCGCGGCGGCAGTCACCCCTTGGGCGCTGGGATCGGCGGACAAAACACTCTCCTCGCATCGCTCGCCGGGGCGATGTGCATGCCCCGGATGAACCATCGACGCGATAGATAGCACATTCCACGCGCCCGTCACCTGTCGCTGTCGCGCCGCATCAATTCAACGGCGAAAATCCGTGCAACTTTTTATTTCACACAAATCTCAGAATTGCGGTTGACAATACTCCATGGAATAGATAGATAAATATCCATCGGACGCCCCGCCGGGGCATCCCGCGGCAATTTGACTTTGCAGCTTGCGCCGCGTCACCAAACGCTAAAGCGCCACGATACCGGTCGTGGACCTCTTCAAGAAGGAGAGACCGGAATGACATCGCGAGTTTCCACTCCCCCATCCGTGCTTCGGACCATCTCCCCGGCCTGCATGATGCGTTCGGGCCTGTGTTGCCGCTGACCTCGCGGCCCAGAAACACAGCGCCCATCCCGCACATCCGCCAGTCCTGAACGCATTTGCGCCGTCCGCCCCGTACCCATCGTGGGCCGGCCGCGCCGGGGGAATCCTTCGCCATGTCCCACGCCAACGCCTATGCCATCGAAGTCCAGGGCCGCTCCGCCGGCATCGTCGTCGCCGAACGCGGCGGCTTCACCTTCTTCGTGTCCGATTGGGCATTCCGCGATCTCGACCGCCGCGTCTTCCGCAATGTCGGACAGGCGCAACGCGCCGCTCACCAGCATCTGAACCGCCTGCCCGACCGCCGGCGCTGAGTTCAGGTGGGGTACATTCCATCTGCGCGGACCGCATGGAAGCCAGACCGGTGCGGCGGAACCATACCGCTGTATTGCCGGACCGAACTGCGGCACTTTGGGGCTCCGCGATTTCGACCATGACCAGAATGCGCCGGGCCCGGCCTTGCCCCTGCTCTCCCGTAGAGCGGGGCAGGGCAGGAAAACTCCGCAAGCCAGACTTCGAAGAATGATGATAACGCTAACAAACATTCACAAGACCTACCCGGCCCGCGGCGGCGGCGCTTCGGTCCAGGCTCTGGCCGATGTCGACATCACGGTCGGCCGCGGCGAGATCTTCGGCATCATCGGCCGGTCCGGTGCCGGGAAATCCACCCTGCTGCGGACGGTCAACCTGCTGGAAAGCCCGAGTTCCGGCAGCGTCATGGTGGACGGGGTGGAGATGACCGCCCTGTCGGCGGCGGAGCTGCGCCGGGCGCGGCATTCCATCGGCATGATCTTCCAGCATTTCAACCTGCTGTCCTCGCGCACCGTCTTCGACAATGTGGCGCTGCCGCTGGAACTGGCCGGCACGCCGCGTGCGGAGATCCGCAAGGCGGTGGAGCCGCTGCTCGACCTCGTCGGGCTGGCCGACAAGCGCGACCGCTACCCGGCGGAGCTGTCGGGCGGGCAGAAGCAGCGCGTCGGCATCGCCCGCGCGCTCGCCAGCAAGCCGAAGGTCCTGCTGTCGGACGAGGCGACCTCCGCCCTCGATCCGGAGACGACGACCCAGATCCTGCATCTGCTGGCCGACATCAACCGGCGGCTGGGGCTGACCATCGTCCTCATCACCCACGAGATCGCCGTCATCAAGGAGATCTGCCACAAGGTGGCGGTGATGGAGGGCGGCCGGGTGATCGAGCAAGGGCCGGTCTTCGACATCTTCGCCCACCCGAAGCACCCGACCACCCGCAGCTTCGTCGATCCCGTCATCAACCGCGGCATCCCCGACAGCCTGCGCGACCGGCTGTCGCCCCGGCCCGGCTTGGGGAGCAACCCGGTGCTGCGCATCACCTTCACCGGCGAGAAGGCGACCACCCCGGTCATCAGCGCCATCAGCCGCCGGCTGGATCTGGACCTGAACATCTGGCACGGCCAGATCGACGAGATCCAGGGCGCGCCCTTCGGCACGCTGGTGGTGGAGGCGCTGGGCGACGCGGCGAAGGTCGAGGCCGCCATGGCGCTGGTGAAAGAGAACAATCTGGGTGTCGAGGTGTTGGGCCATGCTCTCCCCGCAAATCATTGACCTGCTGATCAAGGGGCTGCTCGACACGCTGCACATGGTGGCGGTGTCGGGCGCCATCGGGACGCTGATCGGGCTGCCGATCGGCGTGCTGCTGGCCGTCACCGG
Organism: Azospirillum sp. B2RO_4; assembly: GCF_051124815.1. Lineage (NCBI taxonomy): Bacteria > Pseudomonadati > Pseudomonadota > Alphaproteobacteria > Rhodospirillales > Azospirillaceae > Azospirillum > Azospirillum sp. B2RO_4. Next base: position 115,455 of record NZ_CP118489.1, read on the forward strand.
CCGGGGCGAGCTGCTGCAGAACTTCGCCTTCAACAAGGTGATGGGGGCGGTGGTCAACATGACCCGATCCACCCCCTTCATCATCCTGGTGGTGGCGATCATCCCCTTCACCCGGCTGATCGCCGGCACCTCCATCGGCACCACCGCCGCCATCGTGCCGCTGACCGTCGCCGCCGCCCCCTTCATCGCCCGCGTCGTCGAGAACGCGGTGCGCGAGGTGGACCGCGGGCTGGTCGAGGCGGCGCAGGCGATGGGCGCCACGCCCTTCCAGATCATCCGCAAGGTGCTGCTGCCGGAAGCCCTGCCGGGCATCGTCGCCGGCCTCACCCTGTCGGCGGTCAGCCTCGTCGGCTATTCGGCCATGGTGGGCGCGGTCGGCGGCGGCGGGCTTGGCGACCTCGGCATCCGCTACGGCTATCAGCGCTTCCTGCCGGAGGTGATGCTGGCGGTGGTGATCGTGCTGATCGTGCTGGTGCAGATCGTCCAATCGACGGGCGACTGGATCGCCCGCCGCGTCAACAAACGCAATCTGAAATCCTGATCCCGAAATCCTGAACCAAGAAACCCGAGGAGTGTTCGAGATGCTGCGCTTCCGTTCGCTGGCTTCGCTGCTGGCCGGTGCCGCCACCCTGGCCGTCGCCTTCGGTGCGACTCTCAATCCTGTGGCCGCCGAAACCATCAAGGTCGGCGTCACTGCCGGTCCGCACGCCCAGATCCTGGAGGCGGTGAAGCCCATCGCCGCCAAGGACGGGCTGGACATCCAGATCATCGAGTTCACCGACTACGTCATCCCGAACCAGGCGCTGGCCGGCGGCGATCTGGACGCCAACAGCTTCCAGCACCAGCCCTATCTGGACAATCAGGTGAAGGACCGCGGCTTCGATCTGGTCAGCGTCGGCAAGACGGTGGTCTACCCGATCGGCATCTATTCCAAGAAGGTCAAGAGCCTGGACGAGCTGCAGTCCGGGGCCAAGGTCGCCATCCCCAACGATCCGACCAACGGCGGCCGCGTCCTGCTGCTGCTGCAGGCCAAGGGTTTGATCAAGCTGAAGGACGGCGGCAATCTGAAGGCCTCGCCGATCGACATCGTCGAGAATCCGAAGAAGCTGGAGATCGTCGAGCTGGACGCCGCCCAGCTTCCGCGCTCGCTGGATGACGTGACCGTCGCCGCCATCAACACCAACTTCGCGCTGGAGGCCGGCATCGATCCGGTCAAGGACGCCATTGCCCGCGAAGCGGCGGACAGCCCCTATGCCAACGTTATCGCCGTCCGCAAGGCCGACAAGGACAAGCCCTGGGTCGCCAAGCTGGTGAAGTCCTACCAGAGCCCGGAGGTGAAGGAGTTCATCCTCACCAAGTTCAAGAACGCCGTGGTTCCGGCATTCTGAGTGCGTTGAGAGCACGCCCGGCGGCGCCCAGCGCGTCGCCGAGCGTTTCTCCCGGTCGCGGCCCGAACAGCCGCATCGACGGATACCAGGGCCGGCAGCCGGTGCCGAGCGCCGTCCAGTCCCCCGCCGGCCCGATCCGCCACACCGGAACGCCGAGCGCCCCGGCCATCTCCGCCACCGATGTGCCGGCGGAGATCACCAGATCCAGCGCCGCCGTCAGGGCCGCCGCGCCGTCGAGATCGTTCTTCAGATCCAGCGGCGGACGGTGGATGGCGATGCCGAAGCGCTGTTCGGCGTCGGCGAGTTCGGCTTCGCACTCGTCGTATTGCAGGTTGACCAGACGCAGGCCGGGCAGGGTGAGGATCGGCGCCCAGTCGGCCAGCGGGGCGTAGTTGGCATCGCGGAGCGTGCTGCGAAGGCTGCTGCGCCAGCAAAGGCCGATGGTTAGGGCGGAGTTAGACCCCCACCTAACCTCCCCCGCTGGGCGGGGGAGGGACTGCCGCCGAACGCCGACAAAGCTCCTATCCCCTCCCCCGCCCAGCGGGGGAGGGTCAGGGAGGGGGCAATGGTTTGTCGAAAGACCACCCACCCACCCCCGCCACCACTTCACCGCCGCCCCGTCCGCCCGCAGCCACCCACCCCGCGCCGGAAAGCCGCCCAATCCCCAGCCCAGCAGCAAGGGCAGCGACCCCGCCGGGACGTGGCAGTCGGCGTCCACCGGATCCGCCGTCGCCGCGCGGACCACCGCCTGCGGGAAGGAGCGCGCGAACAGGTCCACCAGCCGCGGCTCGCATTCCAGGATCACGCGGCCGGCGCGTGCGATCAGGTCGGCGTAGCAGGCGCTGAACATCAGTTCGTCGCCCACCCCCTGCTCCCGCCAGACCAGCACCGTACGTCCCGCCAACTCGCCGCCGTCCCAGGCGGGAATGCGGAAACGGCGGTCGGGCAGTGCCTGCCCGGCGGCGAAGCGCGCCTCCAGCCCGGCCCAGCCCTCGGCGATCTCCCCCCGCGCCAGCGCCGCATAGCCACGGTTGAAGGCGGCGAGCGTCAGGGTCGGGTCGTCCTCCACCGCCCGGCGATAGGCCGCGTCCGCCTCGGCGGGACGGCCGGCGGCGTGCAGGGCATTGCCGAGATTGTAGCGCCAGTCGGCCCGCGCCGGCTCCAGCGCCAGGGCGCGGCCCCAACCCTTCAGCGCGGCGTCGAGCCGGCCCTGCCGCTGCCGCAGGTCCGCCAGCCCGGCCCAGCCGGCGCCGGTTCCGGGGGCGAACAGGATCACCCGCCACCAGGCCAGCCCGGCAGCGGTGCCGTCGCCCGCCCGCTCCAGCGCCAGTGCGAGATTGCCGAGCGTGCCGAGGTCGCCGGGACGGCCCTGCAGCGCCAGCCGCAGATGCGCCACCGCCTCGGCGGGACGGTCGAGCGCCAGGGCCGCCAGTCCCATGTTGCTGGTCGCCGCCGGGTCACCGGGACGCAGGCGCAAGGCCCGGCCGGCGGCACGTTCCGCCGCGGCGGCATGGTCGGAGTCACGCAAGGCATCGGCCGACAGGGCGGTCCAGGCCTCCACCAAAGCCGGATCGAGGGCGAGCGCCCGCCGAAAGAAGGGCAGCCCGTCCTTGCCCATCGTCTGCCGCGCCAGCCCGGCATTGGCCCACAGCCCGGCATGGAAGAGGGCGAGGCTGAGGGCCGCGTCGGTCGCCTCCGCCGCCTCGGCCCCCGCGCCGCGGGACAGGCGCAGGGCACCGAGATTGCCGAGCGCCTCGACGTCATCGGGGGCTAGCGTTGCTGCGGCCAGCCAGTCGGCCTCGGCGTCGGCCAGGGCGCCCATTTCCTGATGGGCGAGCGCGCGACGCTTGTGGCGGTCGGCGGTCGGCTCCACCGCGATGGCGCGGGTCAGCAGGGTGGCGGCGATGTCGGGACGGCCGGCCTGATGGCCGAGCAGCGCGTAGCCCTCCAGCGCCGCCGGCACCTCGCCGCCGCCCTCGCTGCCCAGGTCGAGGATGCGCTGATAAGCCTTCTCCGCCTCGGGCCAGAGGCCTGACTCGTGGAGCGCGCGCGCTTCGGCCAGCCACGAGTCAATAGGCGGGGCGGGGACCAGCCGGCGCAGATCCGCCGCCATGCGGACCAGAATGTCGGCCAACCCCTCGCCGGGGCGTGTGCTCCACAGCCGCATCGACGGGAACCACGGGCGCACGCAGCTGCCCAGCGCCGTCCAATCGCCGGCAGGGCCGAAGCGCCAGACCGGCACCCCCAGCGCGCCGGCCATCTCGCCGACCGAACTCGCCACCGTCACCACGAGATCGAGGTTGGCGATCAGCGCGGCGACGCCCTCCAGGTCGTTCTTCAGGTCGGTGTCCGGCCAGCGCAGGATGCGGATGCCCAGCCGCGTTTCGACTTCGGCGATCTCCGCCTCGCGCCCGTCATATTGCAGGGTGACCGGGATCAGGCCGGGCAAGGTCAGCAGCGGCGCCCAATCGGCCAGCGCGGTGTAGGAGGCCTTGCGCTCCCCCAGCATGTTCTGGCTGCCCCAGCAGATGCCGACGCGCAAACCCGGCCCCAATTCCGCCAATCGCTCGGCCCATTCCATTGCGCGCGCCGGATCCGGCGCAAGCCAGGACGGACGCGCCGGAAAATCGGCCAGGGTCGGGCGCAGCAGACGCGGCAGCGATCCCATCGGCAGATGGGCCTCGGCGTCGGTCGGGTCGGTCGTCTCCGCCCGCACCGTGACGCCGGGCAGGGCGCGGCTGACCAGCCCGGTCAGGCGGGCATCGACCTCCACCACCAGCGCCGCCGGACCCAGCCTTGCGGCGAGGTCGGGCAGGGCGGTGCCGAACATCAGCTCGTCGCCCAGCCCCTGTTCGCGCCAGACCAGCACGCGCCGGCCGGCCGCGCCGTCCCAGGCCGGCAGGGCGAGGCTGCGCCCGGCGGACACGCGGCGGGAGGCGAAGCGGGCCTCATACTCGTCCCACCCCTCCGCCAGCCGGCCACGGCCGAGCAGCCGCAGGGCGAGGTTCCAGCGCGCCAGCGCGAAGCCGGGGGCATGGACGAGGGCGTTGCGATAGAGCGCCTCCGCCTCCTCGCCGCGCCCCTGCGCCTCGCGCAGCAGGGCGAGGTTCACCATCGTCTCGGCATCGCCGGGGGCGAGGCGCAGCGCTTCCAGATGCGCCGCCTCGGCCTCGCCGGTGCGGCCGGTCTCCTTCAGCACGACGCCGAGGTTGGTCAGGGCGGTGGCATGGCCGGGGTCGAGCTGCAGGGCATGGCGCAGCGCCGCTTCCGCCTCCGCATAGTCATCCTGCGCCCGCAGCAGCGTACCGAGATTGGCCCAGGCCTCGGCATAGCCGGCGTCGAGGTCGAGCGCCCGGCGGTAATGGCTTGCGGCCTCCGCCAGCCGGTCCTGCTCCTGCAGGGCGCTGCCCAGGCTGTTGTGCGCCTCCGCATAGGCCTCGCGCAGGGCGAGCGCCCGGCGGTACTCCGCCTCCGCCTCCGCCAGCCGGCCCAACGCGTGGAGGGCAAGGCCGAGGTTGGCATGCTGTTCCGCCATCTTCGGGCGCCGGGCGATGGCCTGCCCGATCAGGCGGACGGCGTCGGCATCCCGCCCGCGCTGGTGGTGCAGCACGCCCAGCAGATGCAGCGCGTCGGCGTTCGCGCCGTCGGCCGCCAGCATGGCGCGATAGGCGCGCTCCGCCCCGTCCAGATCGCCGGCGCGGTGGTGGGCCAGCGCCTCACGCAGGAGGGCGGCCAATCTGGCGGGGGCTGCGGGTGGCGGCATGAGCGAGGGGTGCCAAAGGATGGAACGGGCCATTTCGATAGCATGAGTCGGCCGGGTGGCGCGCACCCAAAATCCCGAACGCAATTAAGGGGACTGGCGCGCCACTTTTCATCCTGTATACTTGCGCACAATTCGGCCCAGGGCCAACATCGTCGGTCGATATCCATCCAAAGGGCGTATATCTTGAGTAAGACTGCAATCATCGTCGACGACAGCAAGCTTTCGCGCATGCATGTGCGGGCCATGGTCTTGCGCAACAAGCCCGACTGGTCGGTGGTCGAGGCGGCGAACGGCGACGAACTCTTCAGGACGTTGCAGGACACGCCGGTCGATGTCGCGATCATCGACTACAACATGCCCGGCGACAACGGCGTGGACACCGCGGCCAAGCTGCGCAGCAGCCACCCCGGCGTCCACATCGCCATCATCACCGCCAACGCCCAGGACGCGGTGGTCTCGGGCATCCGCGCGGTCGGCGCCGCCTTCATGCCGAAGCCGCTGGAGGAGGAGCAGGTCGTCCGCTTCCTGAACTCCACCGCCCTGCCGCCGCGCTGGCCCACCCAGGCCCCGCAGGAGTGATCGCAGCCCCGATGCTGAGCGAGCTGGAGCGCGATGCGCTGGCCGAACTGGGCAACATCGGCATCGGCCGGGCATCGACGGCGCTCGGCCGCATGCTGGGCGGGCTGGTCACCCTGTCGGTCCCGTCGGTGGAGATGGTGCCGCTGGCCGACGTGGCCGGGCTGCTGGACCGGGCGCTGACGCCGCCGCTGGTGGGCATCTCCGAAACGCTGGGCGGCCTGTTCGCCGGATGCGCCCTGCTGGTCTTCCCCCAGGCCGGCAGCCTGTGCCTGGTGCGCGCCGCCCTGCCGCCCGACGTGCCGGCGGAGGATGTGCCGGAACTGGAGGACGAGGTTCTGGCGGAGCTGGGCAACGTCGTGCTGAACAGCGCGCTGGCCCTGGTCGCCAACCTGCTGGGCGAACCGGTGGAGACCGGCCTGCCGGCAGTGTTCCGCGGCGGTGCGGCGGAGATCCTGCTGGGGTGTTCGGGGACGCCGCCGACCGCGGACGGCGCCGCGGTGCTGTTCCACATCGACCTGCGCACGACCCTGCCGGGCGGCGACGGGGCGGTGGTGGGGGGACGGGTGGTCCTGCTGCTCGACGCCGGCTCCGCCGGGACGCTGCAGGCGACGCTCGGCCGCTATATCGGGCGGCTGGTGGCGTGACGGCAACAAGAAGAACCGGCTGAAAGGGCGGACAAGGACCATGGCACTCATCAAGAAGACCAGGATCGACACGGCGCACACCGCGCGGAGCAAATCCGGCGCCGCCGGCGATCCGGATCGGTCCACCGCCGGACATCAGGCCGCCGGGAACGAAACCGCCACGACCGAAGCGACGCCGTCGGCCGCCACGCCCGGCGCGCCGCAGCGCCGCCGGGCGCGCGCCGATTCGCGCCGCCGGCAGGCCGCCAGCGGCATCGCCGCCGCCGCCACCGAACTGGCGAGCGGCGTCACCCAGGCGGCCTCGGCGGCGGAGGAACTGCGCCGGGCGATGGAGCAGATCGCCGCCGGGGCGGAGGAATCGGCCAGCGCCACCCAGCAGTCCCAGCGCATGATCGGCCGCGCGTCGGAGCTGCTGACCCGGTCGCGCAGCACGGCGGAGCAGGCGGTGCTGCGGGTGGAGGCGCTGCAGGCCACGCTGAAGGACGTCAGCGGCCAGATCCTGTCCTCCATCGACGGCATCGTCCGCGCCGCCGAGCGGCAGGAGGCGTCGGTGCGGCTGGTGCGCGACTTGGAAGTCCGTGCTCAGGAGATCGGCACCATCGTCCAGAGCGTCGCCGCCATCGCCGACCAGACCAACCTGCTGGCGCTGAACGCCGCCATCGAGGCGGCGCGGGCGGGGGAAGCCGGCAAGGGCTTCGCCGTCGTCGCCGACGAGGTGCAGGCGCTGGCGGAGCGGTCGGAACGCAGTGCCAACGACATCCAGGCGATGGTCGCGGAAATCCAGGAGGCGGTGGCCGCCATCGCCGCCGGCATCGTCGCCTCCGCCGACGCCGCCAAGGCGGAGGTGGAGCGCGGGCGCAAGATCGTCCAGCAACTGGAAGGCGTGCGGTCGGACATGTCGACCATCGTGCAGGGAGCGCAGGATACCATCCGCGCCGCGGTGGAGGCCGATCAGGCCGCCCGCGAAGCCCTGCGCGGGGCGGAGACCATCGCCGCCAGCGCCGAGGAACAGTCCGCCGCCGCCGAGGAGGCGCTGCGGACGGCGGGTGAGCAGGCGCTGGCATTGACCCAGAGCCAGCGCGCCGCCGGGCAGCTGTCGGAACTGGCCGAGGATCTGGAGGGCACCGCCGATCTCGCCGCCACCGCCGACGAGCTGGCGTCGGCCGCCGAGGAGCTGTCGGCCGCCATCGAGGAGATCAACCGCGGCGCCGCCCAGATCATGACCGCCATCGGCCAGATCTCCGGCGGGGCGCAGGCCCAGAGCGCCGCCACCCACCAGCTGGCGTCGGCGATCGCGGAGATCGACGCCGCCGCGACGCTGGCCGCGGGCCGGTCGGGCGAGTCGGTCGATCGCTGCACCTCGATGGAAGGTCTGCTGAGCGAAACCCGCGACACCATCGGAAAGCTGGCCGACGGCATGCTGGAGGCGGTGGACTCCTCCCGCCGGGCCGGCGAGCGGCTGGACGCGCTGGAGCGGATCGGCCGGCGCATCGACAAGGTGGTGGACGCCATCGCCACCGTCGCCATCCAGACCGGCATGCTGGCGGTCAGCGGCTCCATCGAAGCGGCGCGGGCGGGGGAGTTCGGCCGCGGCTTCACCGTGGTCAGCGGCGACATCCGCAAGCTGGCCGGCGACAGCGCGGACAGCGCGGAGCGGGTGAAGGACATCGTCCGCGACATCCAGGACCAGATGCTGCGCGTGCGCCGCGACGTGGATGAGGTATCCGCGACGGCGGTGACGGAGATCGCGCGCCACCGCGCCTTCGGCGTCACCCTGACCGCCGGTGCCCAGGAACTGCGGGTGGTCACCGCCGGCGGACGCGAGATCCTGGACGCCGCCAAAGAGACCACCGCCGCCCTGCGCGAGACCCGCGTCGGCGTGGAGCAGGTGGCCGCCGCCGCCGCCGCCGCGAACCTCTCCGGCTCCGAGGCGGCGAAGGCCGCGCGCGAACAGGCGAAGGGGGCCGAGGAGCTGGCGTCGGCGATCGAGGAGATCGCGGCGATGGCCGACAGCCTGCTGGGCGCGGTTTGACCGCCGTGGCCCAGGACGTGGCCGCCAGGGAAGCCGACGACGCCCTTGCCTTCGTCACGGTGGCGGTCGGCGACCTGCGCCTTGCCTTGCCGCTGGCGGCGGTTCGCGCGGTGATCCGGCTGCCGGAGCTGGTGCGCATTCCGCTGGGGCCGCCCAGCCTCGACGGGCTGGCGCAGTGGCATGGCGAGGCGGTGCCGGTTCTGGACCTTGCCGGGGCGTTGGGTCGGCCGGCGGCGGTTCCGGCCGGTGCGCAGGCCGCGCGGGAGACGCGTGTGGTGCTGGTCGGGCATCGCGGCCAGCCGGTGGGGCTGCGGGTGGATGCGATGGCCGGCATCCTGCGCAGCGATCCCGACCGCATCGATCCGGTGACGCAGGAGGAGGGCGGGCTCGATCCCGCCATGCTGGACGGCCTGCTGCGCGACGGCCCGGCCACCATCCTGAAGCTGGACGCGCTGATCGACCGCCAGTTCGGCGACCGGACGGAGGCGGAACGGCCGGGCCGGGGCACCGGCGGGTTCGGACGTGTGACGGCGGGCGAGGCCGGGGCCGGGAAAGCGGCGGCCGGACCCGATCACCAGGCTCTGCTGGTCTTCGAAGTCGCCGGTCAGGAATTCTCCCTGCCGGTGGACCGGGTGCGCGAGGTTCTGCCGGCGCCGCGCGAGATCGCCCGCATGGCGCGGGCCAAGGCGCATCTGCTGGGCGTGATGGCGGTGCGCGACCGGCTGCTGCCGCTGGTGGGGTTGCGCGCCCTGTTCGGCCTGGACGGCACCGGTGGACAGGAGACCGGACGCCGCGTCGTCGTGGTGCGGGCGGGGGCCGGGCAAGCGCCGGTCGGCGTGCTGGTGGACGAGGTGCGCGAGATCCTGCGGCTCGACCCCGCGCAGATCGACCCGGTGCCGCCGCTGCTGGCCCGCGAGCCGGAGTTCGAGGATTTGGACGGCATCGCCAGAGCCGAGGGCGGGCGGCGGCTGGTGTCGGTGCTGTCGGCGGAGCGGCTGTTCCGCCATGGCGCGGCACTGGCGGACAAGGCCGGCGCGGAAGCGGGCGGAAAGGGACACGGGATGGAACCGGCACGGCCTGCGGAGGGAAGCGGAAACGCGGAACGCTTCGTCGTCTTCCGTCTCGCCGGGGCGGAATATGGCCTGCCGGTCGCCGCAGTGCGCGAAGTGCTGCGCCGGCCCGACAGCATCACGCCGCTTCCCAACGCGCCCGACTTCGTCGCCGGTGTGCTGACCCTGCGCGGCGAGGTTCTGCCGCTGATCGACCAGCGCCGGCTGCTGAACCTGCCTGCCGCGGACTCCGCCGGGAAACCGACCGCCGGGCTTGAGCGCGGGCGGGTGGTGGTGGTCGGGCGCGACGGGCTGCTGGTCGGGCTGCTGGTGGACGGGCTGTCCGGCCTGCTGACGGTTCCGGCGGACGGGATCGGTCCGGCACCGGCGGTGTCGGCGGCGCAACGCCGGCTGATCCGCCGGGTCGCCACGCTGGATCCGGCCGGGGATATGGCCGGCGGCGCCCGCCTGATCCTGCTTATGGACGCGGACAGCCTGCTCGACATGGACCGGTTGGCCGACCTGCCCGTTATCCCGCAGTGACGGCTGGAGTGGGGGACGGCGTGCTGACGGTGCTGGTGGTGGACGATTCCGCATTGATGCGCCGGCGCATCGCGGATCTGTTGAGCGAGGCCGGATTCCGGGTGGAGACCGCCGCGACGGGGGAGGAAGCCCTGGCGCGCCTGCCGGTCGTCGATCCGGACGTGGTGACGCTGGATGTCACCATGCCCGGCATGGACGGGCTGACCTGCCTTGCCCGCATCATGGTGGAGCATCCCAAGCCGGTCGTCATGGTCTCCGCCCTCACCGGCGCGGGGGCGGAGGAGACGCTGGAGGCGCTTCGGCTCGGCGCGGTGGAGGCGGTGCAGAAGCCGGCCGCCGGCTCCATCGGCCGCATCGGGGAGGAGCTGGTGGAGACGGTGCGCGCCGCCGCATCCTCCCGCCCGCGCCGGGTCCGCGGCCTGCGCGAACGGCTGCGGCTGGCCCGCGCCCGCATCGCCGGGGAGGATTTCGTGGCGCCCGAGGGGATGCCGCCTGCGGTACCGCCCACTGTTCCTCTCACGATACCGTCGTCCACAGCGGCGGCGGGCGGCGAGGGCGAGGGGGTGGTGCTGGTCGGCGTCTCCACCGGCGGACCCAGCACGCTGGAGGACATCCTGCCGCTGCTGCCGGCCGGCTTCCCCTGGCCGGTGGTGGTGGCGCAGCATATGCCGGCCGCCTTCACCGCGACGCTGGCGCGCCGGCTGGACGAGTTGTGCGCGCTGAAGGTGGTGGAGGTGGAGCGGGCGACGGTGCTGGCACCGGGCATGGTCTGCATCGCCCGCGGCAGTGCCGACGTCGAGCTGGCGCGGCGCGGCGGTCGGCTTCAGGCGGTCTGCGTGCCGGCCTCGCCCGACCGGCCCTGGCACCCCAATGCCGACCGGCTGGTGACCAGCGCCCTGCGGCTGCTGCCGCCGGAGCGGCTGGTGGGGGTGCTGCTGACCGGCATGGGCAATGACGGGGCGGCGTCGATGGCCGAGATTCACGCCCGCGGCGGCCGCACCATCGCAGAGTCGGAGGACAGCGCCGTCGTCTTCGGCATGCCGCAGGACCTGATCCGGCGCGGCGGCGCCGGCGTCGTGCTGCCGTCGGGCCGCATCGCCGGCCAGCTTACCCGCTGGCTGATGCCTGCCGGCCGGCGCACCGGGATCGATTGAGGAGTGACGCCATGGGACTGGTGAAGAAGAAGGCCGCTCCGGAACTGGCCCCGGATTTGGCCCCGGTATTGGCCCCGGCCGCGACCGGCGCCCGGCCCAACGTGCTGGCTGCGCTCGAGGATGCCGACGCCGCGGTACGCCGAGACGCCGCCCATGCGCTGGGCCATGCGTCGCTGCCGGGTGCCGAGGCGGCGCTCGCCCACCGGCTTCAGTCGGAGGGGGATGCCGGTGTGCGCGAGGCCATCCTGACCGCGCTCGCCCGCATCGCCACGCCCGACGCGGCGGCGGCGCTGATCCCCTTCCTCGACCGCGAGGATGCGGCGTTGCGCAACGCGGCGCTGGAAAGCCTGCAGCAGATGCCGGCGGAGGTCGCCGCCCCGGCGCTGCTGCCGCTGCTCGACCATGCCGACGCCGATTTGCGCATCTTCGCGGTTCAGGGGCTGGGCAGCCTCGCCCATCCCGGCCGCGCCGACTGGCTGGCAGGGGTGATGGAGCGCGACGCCGACGTGAATGTCTGCCTCGCCGCGGTGGAGGCGCTGGCCGAGGCCGGCAGTCCGGAGGCGCTGTCCAGCCTGGAGACGCTGGCCCGCCGCTTCCCCGGCGACGCCTTCGTCGCCTTCGCCGTCGACGCCGCCCGGTCCAGCTTCCTCGGCGGGTGAACGGAGTGACCGACGCCGAGCCGGAAGGCCTGTCCCAGGAGGATTATGCGACGCTCTGCGGCTTCCTGCGGGACCGCACCGGCCTGTCCTTCACCGAGGCCAAGCGCTATTTCGTCGACCGCCGCGTCGCCGCCCGCATGCAGGCGGTCGGCGCGACGGGCCTGCGCGCCTATATGAACCTGCTGCGCTTCCAAGCGTCGGGGGAAGAGCTTCAGCGGCTCGTCAACCTGATGACGGTGAACGAGACCTATTTCTTCCGCGAGAAGTACCAGCTCGACTGTCTGGTGAATTCCGTGCTGGACGAGCTGGTGCGCGGACGGCCGAAGGGGTCGCGGCTGCGCATCTGGTCGGCCGGCTGCGCCACCGGCGAGGAACCCTATTCCATCGCGATCATGCTGCTGGAAAACTGGCGCCGGGTGGATGATTACGAGATCGAGCTGCTGGCGTCGGACATCGACAGCGCGGTTCTGGAACGCGCGCGCGAGGGCATCTATGACGAGCGCGCCCTGCAGGGGCTGCCGGCCCATCTGCGCGCCAAATATTTCCAGCCCCTGCGCGGTGCGGCCGAGACCGGAGGGCCGCGCTGGCAGATCGTCGAGGATCTGCGGGAGTCGGTCGATTTCTCGCTGGTCAACATCGCCGACCCGCAGCAGGTGCGGGGGTTTCGCGGGATCGACGTGATCTTCTGCCGCAACCTGCTGATCTATTTCGACGATCTGGGCCGACGGGAGGCGGCGAGCATGTTCCACGATGCCCTTGCGCCGGGCGGCTTCGTCTGCCTCGGCCATTCGGAAAGCATGAGCCGCATGTCCTCGCTGTTCGTCCCGCGCCGTTTCCCCGACGCCATCCTCTACCAGAAGCCGGCCGACGGAGGCGGAGCGTGAGCGGGCCGCGCATCCTGGTGGTGGACGACGCCGTGACCGTGCGCGCCTTCAGCCGCCGCGTGCTGGAAGCCGACGGCTTCGTGGTGGACGAGGCGGTGAACGGCATCGAGGGGCTGGAGCGGGCGATGGCCGCGCCGCCGGATCTGGTGATCGTCGACGTCAACATGCGCAAGATGGACGGCTACACCATGTTGCGCGTCCTGCGCCGCGACCCGAGCCTGCGTGACGTGCCCGCCATCATGATCAGCACGGAATCGAAGGACAGCGACCGCGAGCAGGCGCTGCTGGCCGGCGCCAACTGGTACATCGTCAAGCCGCCGCGGCCGGAAATGCTGGTGGAGGCGGCACGGCTGCTGACCGGACGGCCGCCCGACACGGAGGACGCGCCATGAGCGAGCTGTTCGACCAGTTCGTCGTCGAGGCGCAGGAGTTGCTGGAGACCGCCGGCGCCGCCCTGCTGGCGCTGGAGCGCGACCCGGCCGACCGCGCGTCGGTCGACGAGCTGTTCCGTGCCTTCCACACGCTGAAGGGGGCGAGCGGCCTGTTCGACATGCCGCCCTTCACCCGGCTGGTCCATGCCGGGGAGGACACGCTGTCGCTGCTGCGCGACGGCCGCCGGGCAATGACGCCAGAGTTGGCCGACCGGCTGTTCCGCGCGCTCGACCAGTGCGCCCGCTGGGTGGCGGCGCTGGAAGAGGCCGGCGCACTGCCCGCCGATGCGGCGGAGACCGCGGAGACGCTGGTCCGCGGGCTGGCCGGCAGCGAAGCGACGGCTGGGACGGCGGCTTCCGCTGGAGAGGCGGACGCTTTCCCCTGGGTGGCTACGCTGACGGACGCGGAGCGCGCCGCCGTGGGCGAGGGTGCGCTGAGCGCCATCGACTACACGCCCGATCCTGAATGCTTCTTCACCGGCGACGATCCGCTGGCGCTGTTCCGCCGGGTTCCCGACCTGCGGCTGCTGCGGATCGAGCCGTCGGAGCCGCTGCCGCCTTTGGCGCAGATGGACCCCTACCGCTGCCTCCTGCGCTTCCGCGCGCTCAGCGGCGCCGGGGTGGAGGCGGTCACGCCGGCCTTCCGCAGCGTGCCCGATCAGGTGCGGATCGGCAGCGTCACGCTGGCGCCGGTGTTTGTTCCGTCCGCGGCACCGCCGGAGTCGCTGGCTGCGGCGATGCTGGAGGAGCAGGCGCGCATCCTCGACCTTCCCGGCAACGCCGCCGAGCGCGACTCCCGCCGCGCCGCGGTGGCGCGGGCGGTCGCCGCGATCCTGACGGCGCTGGGGCAGCCGACGGAGCGCACCAGCGTGGAGGCCGCCTGCGCCGATGCCGCGACGCTGCGCCGGTTTCTGGCCGATGGACCTGCGGAAATGCCGGCCATGGCCGAGCCCCGTCCCGCCACCGCCGCGCCGCGCCGCGCCCTGCGGGTGGAGCCGGAGCGGATGGACGCGCTGATGGCGCTGGTCGGCGAGCTGTCGGTGGTGAAGGGGCAGTTGGGGCCGCTGGTCCGCCGCGCCGGGGATGGGGAGATGGCCCGCGACCTGAAGAGCTTCGAAGCCCGGCTGGACAGTCTGGTCGGCGACCTGCGCCATGCGGCGTTGCGGCTTCGGCTGCTGCCGCTGGCGCGCGTGTTCGATCCGCTGCCCCGGCTGGTGCGCGACACCGCCCGCCGGCTGGACAAGACGGTCGAGCTGGTGCTGGAAGGGGCGGAGACGGAGGCCGACAAGGACATCCTCGACGTGCTGGGCGAGCCGCTGCTGCATCTGGTGCGCAACGCGCTGGACCATGGCATCGAGGCGCCGGAACGGCGGGCGGCGGCGGGCAAGCCGGCGGGCGGCACGCTGCGGGTCCGCGCCTATCAGGACAAGGGCGGTGTCGTGGTGGAGGTGTCGGACGACGGCGCCGGCATCGACCCGGCGGCGATGCGCCGCGCCGCCGCCGCCAAGGGGCTGATGGAGCCCGACGCCGCCGCGGCGCTCAGCGATGACGACGCGGTGCGGCTGGTCTTCGCCCCCGGTTTCAGCACCGCCGGCAGTGTCTCCGACCTGTCCGGCCGCGGCGTCGGCATGGATGCGGTGCGGGCGGCGGTGGAGCGGGCCGGCGGCCGGGTGGAGATCGCCTCGACCCCCGGCAGCGGGACCCGCGTGCGCCTTTCGCTGCCGCTGACGCTCAGCATCACCCGTGTGGTGGTGGTGGAGGCGGCGGGATCGCTCTACGGCATCCCGGTGGCGCTGGTCGGCGGTGTCCAGCGGGTACCGCGAACAGAGATCCGTGCGGTGAAGCGGGCGGAAAGCGTCGTCCTGCGCGACCGGGTGATGCCGCTGGTCCGCCTGCGCCGTCTGCTGGGCCAGCCTGACGACGATCGGGTACGCGAGGCCGATTGCGTGGTGCTGGCCGAACTGGGCGACGGGCCGGTCGCGGTGGCGGTGGACGATGTCGGCGAGCGCGCCGACGTGGTGCTGCGTCCGATGACCGGTGTTTTGCGGGGTCTGCGCGGCTATGCCGGTACGGCGGTGCTGGGCGACGGCCGGCTGATCCTGGTGCTCGATCTGCGGGAGCTGTTGTGATGCCGATCCGCTATGACGCCGATCTTGCCCGTTTCGAGGCTTCCTGCACGGTGGAGGATGCCCTGCCGCTCGCCGAATGGCTGGAGGCGACCGCCGCGCCGCGGGTAGACCTGTCCGCCTGTACGGACCTGCACACGGCGCTGCTGCAATTGCTGATGGCGGCCAAGCCGGCGGTGGTGGCGGGGCCGGAGGATGCGTTTTTGGGGCGCTGGGTGGGGCCGGTGCTGCGAGTGGAGTGATCCGCGCCTAGAAGCCCCGTTCTCGGCCGTCATTCCCGCGAAGGCGGGAATCCAGGCAGATCAGGCGCTTGAGCTGGAAAGCTGGATCCCCGCCTTCGCGGGGATGACGGTCGCATCAAGTGGGTGTTGGCTCCGATTAACCTGTCCCCTCCGCCTCCTCCCACCGATCCCTGAACACCAGATCCTCCAGCGGCAGGCGCTTGCGCCAGCCCTTGGTTTCCAGTTCCGGCGTCGCTTCGAAATGGGTGACGTGGCCCAGGCAGAGATAGGCGATCGGCACGATCCGCTCCGGGATGCCGAGCGCGGCCTTCAGCGCGTCCTCGTGCAGGATGCTGACCCAGCCGACACCCAGCCCTTCCGCCCTTGCGGCCAGCCACAGATTCTGCACGGCACAGACGCAGCTGTAGAGGTCCATCGCCGGCATGTGGGTGCGGCCCAGCACCACCGGGCCGGAGCGCTCGCGGTCGCAGGTGATGCACAGGTTCACCGGCGCCTCGCGGATGCCTTCCAGTTTCAGGCGGCTGTAGAGGCTGCGGCGCTCGCCTTCGAACATCGCCGCCGCTTCTTCGGTGGCGCGGGCGAAGTCGGCGTGGATGCGCGACTTCACGGCCGGGTCGGTGATGACGATGAAGTTCCACGGCTGCATGAAGCCGACCGACGGCGCGTGGTGGGCGGCCAGCAGGACGCGGTTCAGAACCTCGTCGGGCACCGGGTCGGGACGGAACTGCCCGCGCACGTCGCGGCGGGAGAAGATCGCCTTGTAGAGCGCGTCGCGTTCCGCCGGGGTGAAGTCCTCATCCATGCGCCGTCATCCCCGCGCGATCAGGTGGACGAAGGACCCCAATGCCAGCCCGCGCCGGCTGCCGAGATCGCCGAGGTCGCTGCCGTCCGCCGCCGTGGCCTGCAGCAGCGGCGCGTCCTCGCCGCGCGACAGCGTCGAGGCATAGTGGAACTCGTGACCCATCAGCGGGGATCCAGCCGGTCCCAGCGGCCCGTCGGCCAGCAGGGCCGCCCGGCGATAGCCCAGATGCAGCCGCCGCTTGGCGAAGGAGGTGCGCACGCCCAGCAGCCCGGTCATCGGGTGGGTGACGCCGTCGGCATCCTCCAGCGTTTCGCCCATCACCATGTAGCCGCCGCACTCGCCATAGACCGGCACCCGCTCCGCCGCCGCGCGCAGGCCGTCGCGGAAGACGTGGTTGGCGGCGAGGCGGCCGGCATGCAGTTCCGGATATCCGCCGGGCAGATAGACGGCGTCCGCGTCCTGTGGCGGCGCCTCGTCCGCCAGCGGGGAGAAGAAGCGCAGTTCCGCCCCGGCGGCCTGCCAGCCGGCAGTCAGGTGCGGGTAGACGAAGGTGAAGGCGGGATCCTGTGCGATGGCGATGCGCTGCCCCAGCGGCGGCAGGGCGGGAGCGTCGCTGCCGCGTCCGGCCCGTGACGGCTTGGCCAGCGCGACGACGCGATCGAGATCGACATGCTCGGCGACGAAGCGGCCGAGTGCGGCCAGCCGGTCGGCCAGCCCCTCCGTCTCGTCGGCCTGGACGAGGCCGAGATGACGCTCGGGCAGGCTGAGGTCGGGGGCGCGGGGCAGGGCGCCCAGCAGGGGGATGCCCAGCGCCTCGATGGCGGTGCCGGCAAGGGCGGTGTGGCGCGGGCTGCCGACATTGTTCAGCACGACGCCGCCAATGGTCACGTCGTCGCGGTAGGTGGCGAAGCCCTTGACCAGGGCCGCGGCCGACTGCGACTGGCCCTTGGCGTTCACCACCAGCAGGACCGGCCAGCCGGTGCGCGCCGCGATCTCCGCCGTCGAACCGGTGCCGGTGGCACCGACCCCGGCGACGCCGTCGAACAGGCCCATCAGCGCTTCGCAGACCAGCAGCTCGGCGCCCTCGGCGGCGCGGGCGGCCAGCCCGTCCAGCAGATCCGGCCCCATCGCCCATGTATCGAGGTTGACGCTCGGCCGGCCGGTGGCGGCGCGGTGGAAAGCCGGGTCGATGTAGTCCGGCCCCGACTTCACCGCCCCCACCGCCACGCCGCGGGCGCGCAGCGCCGCCAGCAGCCCCAGCGTCAGCGTCGTCTTGCCGGTGCCCGAGGCCGGGGCGGCGATGATGAGACCATCAGCCATGTTGCAGCGCCATTTGGCCCGGCAGCCATTCCAGCGCCGGGCGCAGCCGCACCACCTCGCCGATCACGATGATGGCCGGCGGTTCCAGATCGCTCGCCGCCAGATCGGCGACGCAGGTGCCGAGGCTGGTGACGAGGCTTTTCTGGTTGGCGGTCGTCGCCTCCGTCACCACGCCGACGGGGGTGTCGGCGGACAGGCCGCCGGCCATCAGCTCCGTCGCAATGGTCGGCAACGCCTTCCAGCCCATATAGAGGATCAGCGGCGCCTTGGTGGCGGCCAGCGCCCGCCAGTCCGGCCCGCCGCCCAGCGAATGGCCGGTCGCCAGGATCACCGCCTGGTTGGTGTCGCGGTGGGTCGCCGGGATGCCGGCATAGGCCGGGCCGGCGATGCCGGACGTGATGCCGGGTACGATGCGGAAGGGAATGCCCTCTGCCGCCAGCGCCTGCGCCTCCTCGCCGCCGCGGCCGAAGACGAAGGGGTCGCCGCCCTTCAGGCGCAGAACGCGATGTCCCTCCTTCGCCAGCTCGATCAGGCGGTTGGTGATGTCGTCCTGATGGGCGGAGGGACGGCCGCCGCGCTTTCCGGCGAACTCCAGCCTTGCCGACGGGCTGGCGAGCGCCATGATCCGTTCGCCGACCAGCGCGTCATGGACGATGACGTCGGCTTGCCTTAGACCTTGCAGGGCCAGCAGGGTGAGCAGGCCGGGGTCGCCGGGGCCGGACCCGGCCAGCCAGACGCTGCCGGGGGCGAAGGGGACCAGGACGCTTTCGGGAATGGACGACTCAAACGACATGAACGCGGACTCGGGCTCGGAGAAGACGGAAGGCGGCGTGGCGGATGCCGGAGACGGCATGCCGGAGCATGCTACACCCTTGCGCCGCGGCTGGACGACGGGAACCTGCGCCACCGCCGCGGCGCGGGCGGCGGCTGAGGCTCTGTTCGGCGGGGAGTTCCCCGACCCGGTGACCGTGACCCTGCCCGGCGGCCAGACCCCTGCCTTCGCCCTGGCGGTGACGGAGCGGGGAGAGGGGCCGGACGGCATCCCGGACGGTCCCTGGACCATGGCCGGCGTGGTCAAGGATGCCGGCGACGATCCCGACGTTACCCATGGCGCGCTGGTGCGGGCGCGGGTCTGGCGCGGCGCGCCCGGCAGCGGCGTGACATTCCGCGCCGGTCCCGGCGTCGGCACTGTGACCCTGCCCGGCCTGCCGCTGGCCGTCGGCGAGCCTGCCATCAACCCGGTGCCGCGCAGCATGATCGCGCAGGCGGTGAGGGAGGCTGCGGCCGAGGCGGGCCAGCCTGCGGATCTGGTGGTCGAGGTCGGGGTGGAGAATGGCGAGCAGCTCGCCAGGCGCACGATGAACGGGCGGCTCGGCATTCTGGGCGGGCTGTCGATCCTGGGAACCACGGGCATCGTCGTACCCTATTCCTGCGCGGCCTGGATCGCCTCGATCCAGCGCGGCATCGACGTGGCGCGGGCCGCCGGGCTGACCCATGTCGCGGCCTGCACCGGCGACCTGTCGGAAAAGGCGGTGGTCGCGCGCTACGGCCTGTCGGAACAGGCGCTGCTCGACATGGGCGATTTCGTCGGCGGCACGCTGAAGTACCTGCGCCGGCACCCGATTCCACGCCTGACGCTGTGCGGCGGATTCGCGAAGTTCGGCAAGCTGGCGCGCGGGCTGATGGACCTGCACAGCAAGCGCAACAGCGTCGACTTCGACTGGCTGGCCGAACGGCTGGCGGAACTGGGCGCCGGGACGGATCTGATCGCGCAAGCGCGCGGCGCCAACACCGCGGCGCAGGTGCTGGGCATGGCGGACGCCGCCGGCTTGGCCCTGGCCGATCATGTCGCCGAACTGGCCCGCCGCGCCGCGCAGAATGTGCTGGAGGATGCGCCGGTCGCGGTCGAGGTGCTGGTCACCGACCGGCAGGGGCGCATCGTGGGGTGTGCTCCCTCTCCCGCGCCCATGAACCCTCTCCCCCCCGGGGAGAAGGAGATTGGTGCTGGCTTGGGCAAGCCTCACTCCCCCAGCCCCCGGTAACGCCGCACATGGCTGCCGTCATAGAGCGCGCTGCAGCGGAACTCCTCATGACCCAGCGCCGGGCCAACCAGGATCAGCGCGGTGCGCTCCATCGGTGACGCCGCGACCTGTTCCGCGATGTCGGCCAGCGTGCCGCGCAGCACCCGCTCGTCCGGCCAGGTGGCGCGATAGACCACCGCCGCCGGGCAGTCGGCGCCGTAGAGCGGGGTCAGCCGCTCCACCACCCGGTCGATGACGTGGATCGACAGGTGGATCGCCAGCGTGGCAGCGGACGCGCCCAGCACCTCCAGCGTTTCGTTCGCCGGCATCGCCGAGGCGCGACCCTCGGTGCGGGTCAGGATCAGCGTCTGGCTGACCTCCGGCAGGGTCAGTTCCCGCCCCAGCGCGGCCGACGCGGCGGCGAAGGCCGGCACGCCTGGGGTGATGGTGTAGGGGATGCCGAGTTCCCGCAGCGCGCGGGTCTGTTCACCAAGCGCGCTGTAGACCGACAGGTCGCCGGAATGCAGCCGGGCGACGTCCTTGCCGGCGGTGTGGGCGGCCTGGAACTCGGCGACGATCTCCTCCAGCGTCAGCGGCGCGGTGTCGACGATCCGCGCATCGGCGGGGGCATGGGCGATGATCTCCTTCGGGACCAGCGACCCGGCATAGAGGCAGACCGGGCAGCGCGCGATCAGGTCGCGGCCGCGCAGGGTCAGCAGGTCGGGAGCGCCCGGTCCGGCACCGATGAAATGGACGGTCATGAACGGGTCTCCAAAAGAGCGACGGCCGGCAGGGCGAGCGCCACGGTGGCGCGGGGGGTGGAGCGGCGCGGCAGCAGCAGGCGCGATCCCGGCCCGGCGGCGGCCAGCGCCGCGGCCTCCGCGACCGACGCCAGCCCGACCGCGGCCAACACGGTGGCGGAGCGGGTGTGGACGCGGTCCTGCGCGGCCAGCAGCGCGTCCTCCTCGATGAAGCGCAGCGGCAGGCCGAGCGCGCGGGCGGCCTCCGCCAATCCGGCCTCGTCGGCCTTCATCGCCGGGGCGGCGAGGGCCGCCAACTGGCGCGCTGCATCGGGCAGGGCTGCTTCGTCGAAGGCGGCGGCGACCAGACCGGCGATCTCCTCCCAGCCGCAGCCACGGCGGCAGCCCAGCCCGACGAAGACTGGGCCGAACAGCAGGGCTTCGGACGTCATGCGGTCCATGCGCCCTCCGCATACGGCTTCTCGGCCCGCCACAGTGTGACCGGCATCGCCGCCCGCCAGCCGCGGAAACCGCCGACCGCCGAGGCGCGCGCCACCGAAATCTGGGTCAGGTCGCCGCCCAACCGCTTGTGCGCGTCGAACAGCACCGCTTCGCTTTCCAGCGTCACCGCGTTGGCGGCGATCCGGCCGCCGGGGGGAAGGGCGTCCCAGCAGGCCGCCAGCACGCCATCCGCAGTCAGCCCGCCGCCGATGAAGATGGCGTCCGGCCGCTCCAGCCCATCCAATGCCACGGGGGCCTTGCCGCGCACCAGCGTCAGGCCGGGCACGCCAAAGGTCGCGGCGTTGGCGAGGATGCGGGCGATGCGCTCCGGGTGATGCTCGACGGCGATGGCGCGGTTGGCGGGGTCGCGCAGCATCCATTCGATGCCGATGGAGCCCGACCCGGCGCCGACATCCCACAGCAGTTCGCCCCGGCGCGGCGCCAGGAAGGACAGGGTGACGGCGCGCACCTCGCGCTTGGTGATCTGGCCGTCATGCTCGAACCAATCGTCGGGCAGGCCGGGCGCCAGCGGCAGGATTCGGGCGCCGGGTGCGGCGACGCAGTCGAGCGCGATGGTGTTGAGATCGGCGACCCGTTCCGCGCTCCAGGCGTCTGCGGTGGCCTCCAGCTGGGCCTCGCGCGGGCCGCCCATCGCCTCCAGCACCGTCAGGCGCGAAGCGCCGAAGCCGCGGGCGCGCAGCAGGGCGGCCAGCTTGGCCGGAGTCGTTCCGTCCCAGGAAAGAAGCAGCAGCTTGGCATTCGGTTGCAGATGCGGAACGACCTGCTCCAGCGGGCGGCCATGGATGGTCAGGCAGCGGCAGTCCTGCAAGGGCCAACCCAGCCGGGATGCCGCGAGGCTGAAGGCGGAGGCCGCCGGGATCACGGTCGTTTCCGCAGCCGGAACGAGTCGCGACAACGTGGCGCCGACGCCGTACCAGGACGGATCGCCACTCGCCAGCACGCAGATCCGCTGTCCGCGCCGGGCAATCAGTCCGGGGAAGGCGTCGGTCATCGGCGAGGGCCAGGACAGCCGTTCCTGTCCCGCAACGACCGGCACGAGATCGAGGTGACGGGCGCCGCCATAGAGGATGGTCGCGCCTTCCACCGCCGCGCGGGCGGCAGGCGACAAACCGTCCCAGCCATCCTCGCCGATGCCGACGATGCTGAGCCAGCGGGGCGTTCCCATGCTATCCATGGCGCCGATCCTGAGGGGTGGGGAGGGGGAATTGGTCAAGGTCCTGATCCTGGGCGGCACGACGGAGGCGACGGCGCTGGCAAAGCGTCTGGCCGGCCATCCGCGCATCGACGCCCGCGTGTCGCTGGCCGGCCGCACGAAGAATCCGGTGCTGCCGCCGCTGCCGACCCGTATCGGCGGTTTCGGCGGGATGGGGGGCTTGATCGATTACCTGCGCACCGAGGGCATCGAGGTGGTGATCGACGCGACGCATCCCTTCGCGGATCAGATCTCCGCCAACGCCGCCGCGGCCTGCGCGCGGGCGGGTATGCCGTTGCGAGTCCTGACCCGGCCTGCCTGGGTGGCGGGGCCGGGCGACCGCTGGATCGCCGTGCCGGACATGGCTGCTGCGGCACTGGCTTTGCGCGACCTGGGCGACACCGTGTTCCTGACCATCGGCCGGCAGGAGGTCGCGGCTTTCGAGGCGATGCCCGACAAGCGCTACCTGATCCGCGCGGTGGACCCGCCGGAACCGATGCCGGCCCTGCCGCGCATGAGCCTGATTCTCGACCGTGGCCCCTTCACCCTGGAGGGCGAACTGGCGTTGATGCGCGGGGAGCGGGTGGAGGTGGTCGTCAGCAAGAACAGCGGCGGACGCGCCACCGACGCGAAGCTGCAGGCCGCGCGGGAGTTGGGCCTGCCGGTGGTGATGGTGGAACGGCCGGCGGGCAACGGTGTGGCGGAACTGCACGGGGTGGAGGACGCGGTGGGGTGGCTGGAGAGGATGTGAGGCCCCTACCCGCAGAATCTCCCTCTCTCCCCCGGGGAGAGGGTCGGGGTGAGGGGATGCACCGCGTGCCTTCCGGAGAATCCTCGCCGCGCGTCCCCTCACCCAGCCCTCTCCCCGGGGGAGAGGGTTACTCGCGGTGGGTTGTTCGTCACACCCATCCTCACCCCCGATAGTGCCGGGGCGTATACACCCAGCGCCCGCCGTCCGCCCGCGCGACAAAGCGGGTGTGCGAGGCGCCGATGATGACCAGCGTGCGCATGTCGGCCTGCTCCGCCCGCACCTCTCCCAGCGTGGTCACCGTCAGCTCCTCGTCCGGGCGGCCGACGGCGCGGCCCAGGACGATGGGGGCCTCAGGCGCGCGGATGTCGCGCAGCGCGTCGAAGGCGGCGCCAAGCTGCCAGGGCCGGGCGCGGGAGATCGGGTTGTAGAGCGCGATGACGAAATCCGCCTCCGCCGCCAGACGCAGGCGCCGCAGCACCACCTCCACGGCTTCAGATTGTCGGACAGCGAAATGGCGCAGAAATCATGACCCAGCGGCGCCCCGGCCCGCGCGGCTGCCGCCTGCATGGCGGAGACGCCGGGGTCGACGGACAGCGGAACAGCACGCCACGCCTCGGGGCGTCCGGATCATCCAGCGCCTCGAAGACGGCGGCGGCCATGGCGAAGATGCCGGGGTCGCCGCCCCGAAACCACCGCCACCCGCCGGCCCTGCGCCGCAAGATCCAGCGCGAAGCGGGCGCGGTCCAGTTCCACCCGGTTGTCGGAGGCATGGCGTACCTGATTCCCCGGCGGCACGCGGTCGACGGGGAAATAGCCGACAAGGTCGGTCGCCTCGGCCAGATCGCGCCGGGCCTCGGGCGTCAGCCAATCCTCGGGGCCGGGGCCCAATCCCACGACTTTCAGCCAACCAGTCATCCCCGCTTGCCCTCGCCCGGAATGACGATCTGGGAGAAGTAGGGGCGACGTCCGGCGCCTCCAGGAAGGGCATGAAACGCTGTTCGTCCATGCTGGCGCGCTCCACGTACCAGGCCCGCTCGGCCAGCCCGGCGGCGGCGATGGCGCGGCGGACCTTCGGCAAATTCTGGCCCAGCTTCATCACCACGCAGGCATCGGCGGCGGTCAGGGCACGGACCAGCGACTCCTCGTCCAGCGTGCCGGGGATCACCGACAGCACGTCGTCGCGCAGCATCAGCGGGCGCGGCAGCAGGGACGCGCTGCACACCATGCTGGTGACGCCGGGGATGACCTCCGTCGCGAACCGGCCGGACAGCCGCAGGAACAGGTGCATGAAGGAGCCGTAGAAGAACGGATCCCCCTCGTTCAGCGCGCGGCGACGGAGCGGCCGGCGGCCAGATGGGCGGCGATGCGCTCGGCGGACTCGTCGAAGAAGGCCTCGATCTGACGGCCATAGTCCGGGTGGGTCGGCGGCAGTTCCACCGTCACCGGATAGACCATCGGCAGCTCGATCTGGTCGGACCTGATAGCCTGATCGGCGATGCGGCGGGCCTGCCCCCTCGTGCCGCGCTTGCAGAAATAGGCGACGACCGGACAGGCGCCGATGGTGCGCACCGCCTTCAGCGTCATCAGTTCCGGGTCGCCGGGGCCGACGCCGACGCCGAACAGGGTGCCCAGGGAGGGGGATTGGGGGTGGGGATTTCGCCGCTCATTCCACGTCGCTCGCCAGGGCGTTGACGGCGGCGGCGGCCATGGCGCTGCCGCCGCGCCGGCCGCGGATCGCCAGATAGGGCACGCCGAAGGGGTTCTCTGCCAGCGCCTCCTTGCTTTCCATCGCGCCGACGAAGCCGACGGGAAGCCCAGGATCGCCGCCGGCTTCGGCGCACCCGCGGCCAGCATTTCCAGCAGATAGAACAGCGCCGTCGGCGCATTGCCGATGGCGACCACCGAGCCGCCCAGCCGGTCGCCCCACAGGTCGAGCGCGGCGGCGGAGCGGGTGTTGCCGATGCTCTTGGCCAGATCGGGCACGTTGGGATCGCGGAGCGTGCAGACCACCGCGTTGTCGGCCGGCAGGCGGGCGCGGGTCACGCCGTGGGCGACCATCTCACTGTCGCAGAGGATCGGCGCGCCGGATCGAAGAGCCGTCCGGGCGGCGGCACCGACGTCGGTGGAGAACAGCAGGTCCTGCGCCGCATCGACCATGCCGCAGGCGTGGATGACGCGCACCGCCACCGGCTTCAGGTCGTCGGGGATGGCGGACAGGTCGGCCTCCGCCCGAATGGTGGCGAAGGACTGGCGGTAGATGGCCGCTCCGTCGCGGATATAGTCGTAGAGCGGCTCAGGCACCGGTGGACTCCTCGGTCAACAGATCCGCGACGCGGGCCACGGCGTCGGCGGGGACAGGCCGGTGTGCCCTTGCATATCGCTGGCGGCGTCACCGGGTTTTGCGTTCAGGGCGACGTCATACACGCCGTCGCGGGCGGTCAGGGTGACATCGGCGATGGCGGGATGGGCGCAGCCCTTGGCGCAGCCCGACACATGCACCATTCGCACCGCGTCCAGCAAGTGGCCAGCGCGGTCGGCGATGGCGAGCGCGGTAGCATGGGTGTCGGTGGTGCCGACATCGCAACCGCCGGCCCGCTGCAGGCCGTCAGCTTCAGCCGGCGGTCGGTGTGCGACAGGATGGCGCTGTGGGCTTTGGCAATGCCTTCGGCGTCGGCGGCAGGGGCGACGGAGGAGGAGGCGCGCCAGGGGGGTGATGCGGATCTCGGTGCAGGCGGAGGCGAGCGCGGCGAGGGTGCCGGCGGTGAGGCGGCCGAAGGGGAAAGCGATGGTGAGGAAGGCCGGCGCTACCCCAACGCGGCATCCCTTCTCCCCCGGGAGAAGGTTAGGATGAGGGGTTCGGCATCGCCGAGATCCATGAGATGCGTCACCCTCACCGATCCTCTCCCGCTTTCTGCGGACCAGAGGTCCGCCTGTCGCGTCAGCGCAAACGAAGTTTGCGCGTGAACGGGGGAGAGGAGAAGTCAGGGGGAGAGGCGCTTGCCGATCTCTTCAATTCCAATCGCCGCGACCAGTCCTGCCATGCGGCGCGGCGGCTCCGGCAGCGACGCGCGCAACTCCAGAAAGGCCCGCCCCAGCGCCGACGCCACGTCCGCCACATCCTCGGCCCGGCACAAGCCCAGCAGCGCGGCCTTCGCCAGCGTCCCGCCCAGCGACACCCGGAACCGCTCGGCATCCACCGCATCGAACCGTACATCCGTGCTGCTGTCCGCCAGATGCCCGAACCCGCCGCCGCAGACCAGCCAGCCGAACTTCGGCGGCAGGCCGTGCAGCACCGTATCCTCCGCAAGCCGCGCGTCGAGCGTACGTGCCACTCCCTCCCCGTACGTCCATCGCCGCTGTGGGGTCCAGCCCGGCGGTGGGCGAGCACAGGACGTTGCGCACCGCCTCGCTCGCCTCGTCGCTCGAGACGTAGCCCATGGCACGCAAGGCGTCGGTCACCGGTTCCAGCGCGTCGTCGGCGATGCCGCGGAGTTGCAGGTTGCCGCGATGGCTGAGGTCGATCAAACCGTTGCCGTAACGATCACCCAGTTCCGCAATGCGGCGGGCATGCCCGGCAGGCAGCACGCCGGCAGGGACGCGGACGCGCAGCAGGAACCCGTCGCCGACCCGCATTGGCGCCAGCACGCCGGGGCAGGTGCCGCGGCGTCTCGGCTGGTTGGCGACAGGGTTGGTCATGCGGCGGTCTCCCGGAGGCGCTGCAGATCCTCCGCGGTGGAGTTGCGGCGGGGATGCCACAAGCCGCGGTCGAGCGCCTCGCTCATGCGCGCCAGAATGTGCCGGGCGGCGGCCGGATTGGCATGCGACAGGAAGTCCACACCTCCGCATCCTCGACGTACGCGTCATACAGCTGGTCGAAATGGGCGGGACGTACGGCATCGGTGGTGGCGGCGAAGGCGAACAGCGTGTCGACGCCGGCCGCCAGCTCCGCCGCCCCGCGATAGCCGTGTCGCATCATGCCCCGGATCCAGCGCGGGTTGGCGGCCCGGCCGCGCAAGGTGCGGGCGATCTCCTCCGCCAGGGTGCGGACGGCGAGCTTTTCCGGATCGGCGCTGTCGAGATGATAGAGCGCCGGTTCGGAGTCCTCCAGCGCGGCGGCGGCGGCGATCCGCCTTCGAACTGCATGAAGCCGTCGGTGGACAGAACGTCGTGCTCGCGCTGGTCCTGATGGTGGACCAGCGCGTCGGCCCCGCCGACCCGGCGACGGAACAAAGCGGCAGGGGTACCCCTCCAGCCCGGCACCATAGGCGTGGCAGCCGCCCTCCAGATAGGCGGCGCCGAAATCGGCCCGCGCCGTCCAATCGCCGCGCGCGATCATGCCGGACAGCGCCGTGCCGTAAATGCCGGGCGCGGCGCCGAAGATGCGGGCGGTGGCCCAGCGGCGGGCGTCCTCGGCAGCGGTGCCGGATGCGGCGAGGCGCCGTTCCGCGGCCCGCGCGGTGGCGGCCAGCGGGTTGGTGTCGTCCGGCTCGTCCAGCCCGGCGACGGCGCGCACCGCCTGGTCGAACAGGGCGATCTGCTGCGGAAAGACGTCGCGGAACAGGCCGGAGATGCGCAGCGTCACATCCACCCGCGGGCGGCCGAGCACGCCGGCCGGCATGATCTCGTAGCCGGTGACGCGGCCGGAACCGTTCTCCCAGATCGGGCGGACGCCCAGCAGGGCCAGCGCCTGGGCCAGTTCGTCGCCGCCGGTGCGCATCGCCGGGGTGCCCCAGCAATCCACCACCAGCCGGCGCGGCCAGTCGCCATGATCCTGGAGATGGCGGGTGATCAGCGCGTCCGCCGCCTGCCAGCCGAGCGTCCAGGCGGTCGGCGTCGGCACCCCGCGCGGGTCGAGCGCATAGAGGTTGCGGCCGGTCGGCAGCGTGTCCGCGCGCCCGCGCGCCGGGGAGCCGCCAGGGCCCGGACGCACGAAACGGCCGTCCAGCCCCTCGAGCAACGCCCGCATCTCCGCCTCGCCGCAGGCATCGACAGCGGTGGCGACGGCGAGCGGATCGGCGGTGCGGGCAACGGCGGCGGTCAGGCGGTCGCGGCGGTCGCCGGTCGGGCTGTGGCCGAAGACGTGCAGGCCGTCGCGGATCTGCAGCTCCTTGATATCGCAGAGATGGGCGTCCAGCCGCGACAGGATGGCGTCGGGATCGTCGTCAGGGCGTAGGTTGCAGTCGGCGGCGACGCCGGATTTCCAGGCAAGGTCGAGGATCGTCTCGCGCAGCATGCCAAGTCGCCGCGGATCGAGCCCGGTCGCCTGCGAATACTCGTCGATGGCGGTTTCCAGGGCGGCAAGCTCGCCGTAGAGACCGGATTCGACCGGCGGCGGGGTCAGGTGGCCGATCAGCACGGCGCCGAGGCGGCGGCGGGCCTGCACGCCCTCGCCGGGATTGTTGACGATGAAGGGATAGAGGGTCGGCAGGGCGCCGCCGACGATCTCCGGCCAACAGTCTGCCGACAGCGCCACCGCCTTGCCCGGCAGCCATTCCAGCGTGCCGTGGGCGCCGATCTGCACCAGGGCATGGATGCCGACGGCATGGCGCAGCCACAGGTGGAAGGCGAGATAGCCGTGGCTGGGAGGCGTATCGGGATCGTGGTGCTGGGAGGTTGTCGGGGCCCGTGGCCGCGGCTGGGCTGCACCGCCACCACGGCATTGCCGCAGGGCAGGATGCGGAAGGCGAAGGTGCCGTCGCGGCAGGCCGGGTCGGCGGCGGCTCACCCCAGGTTTCGGCGATGCGGGCGCGGATGTCCGGCGGGGCAAGGCGCTGGTAATCGGCCAGCGACAGCGTCGGGGTGGGCGTGGCGGTGAGGGCCGCCATCAACGCCGCGCCGCTGTCCGGAATGGCGGACATGCCGTAGCCCTCGGCGGACAGGCGGCGGAGCATCGCGATGGTGCTCGCCGGGCTGTCGAGGCCCACCGCATGGCCGATGCCGCCGCCGGGTCCGGGATAATCGGACAGGACCAGCGCCAAGCGGCGCTCCGCCCGCGCGGTGCGGGACAGGCGGACCCAGCTGGCCGCGAGGTCGGCGGTGAAGGCCACGCGGTCTGGGATCGGGCGCAGGGCAGGCGCGGCGAATTGCAGGTCGGGGTCGGGGTCGCCCGCCGCCTTGAAGGCGATGGCGCGGGCGATGATGCGGCCGTCCATCTCCGGCAGCACGACGTTCATGGCGAGGTCGGACGGACCCAGCCCGCGCGAAGACGCCTGCCAGCCGGCTTCCGGCGTGGTGGAGAGGATGGCCTGCAGCACCGGGCTGCCGTTGGCCTCCAGCGGCGAGCCGTCGTCGCGCGCCGCGGAAAAGGCGGTGGTGTTGACGACCACGGCGGCGTTCCGGGCGATCAGGCTGGCGCGCATCCAGGCGGCGCAGTCCGGCTCCTTCAGGCTGGCGACGAACAACGGGCGGGGCTGAGTCCACGCTCGGCCAGCGCGTCGCACAGCGCGTGGACCGGGGCGAGGTCGCCGGCCAGCAGGTGGGAGCGGTAGAAGACCACCGCGGCGACCGGGGCATCGGCGCGAATGGGACCGCTCCAGCCCTCGTATCGCGCACCGAAGCGCGGGACCGGGGCGGGCTCGTCATGGGGCAGGGGCGTGCCGGCCAGCGTCGCGGCGCAGGCCAGCAGATGGGCCATATTGGCCGGGCCGCCCTCGGTGAAATGGGCGCCAGAGGCGGTCGGCGGTCTCGGACGGGATGGTGCCGTAAGCGGTGAGATTGGGGTCGGGCTGCGCCTCTCCCGGCAGAACGGCCAGCGGGATGCCGCGCTCGCGGCAGAGGGCGGAGAGGCGGTCCAGGCCGTAGCGCCAGTAACCGCTGCCGCCGAGCAGGCGCAGGACCACCAGTTTCGCCTTGGCAACGATGTTCTCGGCGTAAAGGTCGACCGACGGGGATGGCCCAGCCGGTTGAGGTTGGCGAGGCGGAAGCTGGGCAAGCGGTCGCGCCCGCCCGCCACGCGGCGGCGAGCGCGGTCAGGTCGCTGTCGGAGAAGGACAGCATCACGAGGTCGGCCGGCGTCTGTCCCAGATCTTCCGCCTGGGGGCCGGCGTCCAGTTCATCCTGGCGGGCGGCGAGCAGGTGCATGGTTTGATGTCCAGGGAGCGGAGACGCTTGCCCCCACCCTAACCCTCCCCCGCTGGGCGGGGAGGGGACTAAGCGCTTGTGCAGATGAGTAGCGGCAGTCCCTCCCCGCCCAGCGGGGAGGTTAGGTGGGGTCTAACGCTGCAAGACGCGACGACCAATCCAGCTCCTACCCAACAACGCGCCCTGGTCACCGCATCGCGGTCCAGCCCGGTCTCGCCGATCACCACCAGACGGCTGCGGCGCTCCTCGCCGGGCTTCCACAGGCGGTCGTAATGGGTCTGGATGCGGGTGCCGACGCCCTGGACCAGCAGGCGCATCGGTTGCCGGGCACGTCGATGAAGCCCTTCAGACGCAGCACGCCATGCAGACCGGCGACCTGTTCCAGCGTCATCGCCAGACGGGCGGGGTCGGGCTGCGACGGCAGTTCCACCACGAAGCTGGTGAAGTCGTCGTGGTCGTGGCCCTCTTCGTCGTCATGGTGGCTGGGACGGTTGGCGAGGTCGTCCTCCACCGCCGCGCCGACGCCGAGCAGGACCAGCGGATCGACGGCGCCCTGCGACGCGCGGACCAGCTTGGCGTCGCGGCCGACCGCATGGCTCAGCGCGCTGCGGATCAGCTCCTCGACGCGGGCGAGGTCGCCGGCGGCGACCAGATCGGTCTTGTTGACGACGATCAGGTCGGCGCAGAGCAGCTGGTCCTCGAACACCTCTTCGATCGGCGTTTCGTGATCGACTGTGCCGGCGGCGTCGCGCTGGGCCTCCAGCGCGGCGGGATCGGGGGCGCGCGGCCCTCCGCCGCCGCGGCGGCATCCACCACGGCGATGACGCCGTCGACGGTGACCCGCGTCTTGATCGCCGGCCAGTGGAAGGCCTGGACCAGCGGCTTGGGCAGGGCGAGACCACTGGTCTCGATCACGATGTGCTCGGGCGGTTCCGGCCGGGCCAGCAGCTTCTCGATGGCCGGCACGAAATCGTCGGCGACGGTGCAGCACAGGCAGCCGTTCGCCAGCTCGATCACATCGTCTTCGGTGCAGGTCGGGTTGCCGCAGGCGCGCAGGATGTCGCCGTCGATGCCGACATCGCCGAACTCGTTGATGATCAGCGCAAGCCGGCGGCCGTCGGCCTTTTCCAGCAGGCCACGGATCAGCGTGGTCTTGCCGGCGCCGAGGAAGCCGGTGATGACCGTCGCCGGAACCTTGCCGGCGGCCGTTTTCGCAACTGCGGACATGGGCTTCCTTCCTTAACGCGCGCCGGGCTGGACCCGCAGGGCCGGGCGGGACTCGCTCTCGCGGACCAGACCGCTCATCAGCCAGCCGCAGGCCGAGCCCAGGATCGCCCAGAACAGGGCGGCCCCGCCGAGAGAGGCGGTGACGAAGCGGGCGGCCAGTTCCGGCGGAACCGCACCTTCGGCGCTTTCCGGATGGGGGCGCCGATCAGATGGGGCAAGGCTGCGACCAGGATGGCGGCGGCGATGACCAGACGGTTGCGGGCGAAGGCGAGCGCAGCCAGGCCGGCACCTGCCCCGGCGGCTGCG
The DNA here is from genome assembly GCF_051124815.1 of Azospirillum sp. B2RO_4. Lineage (NCBI taxonomy): Bacteria > Pseudomonadati > Pseudomonadota > Alphaproteobacteria > Rhodospirillales > Azospirillaceae > Azospirillum > Azospirillum sp. B2RO_4. Next base: position 146,910 of record NZ_CP118489.1, read on the forward strand.
GACAGCCACCAGAGCTGCCGCAGTTCAAGCTCCGCCCCGGCCATGCCCGGCAATTCCGGGGCCAAGCCGAAGGAGGGCGCCAGCGAGACGGCGACGAAGCCGCCCATGCCCCAAACCAGCCCGCGCCGGGCATCGACCGGCCGGCCGGCCAGCAGGATCGCCGCACCCAGCAGCAAGGCATAGGCGACGCCGGTCAGCAGGTTGGCGACGATGGTCAGGCCGATGCGCTGTATCGCCTCGTCCAGCGTGGTCGGCACGCCTTCGCCGATCTCGCGCACGGGGCCGTGCTGATGCGACGATTCGGGCGATCCGGCGGGTGGGGTCACCACCTCGTATTTCTCGGCTTCGAGGATCAGCGGGACGGTCGTCGCCTGCTGACGGACGCGGCCGTGCCGGAGAGCACGCCCGCGACCAAAGCGGCTGTGAACAGCCGCCGGATCAGATCCATGACCCGCTGCTTAGTGGCAGGGGAACGCGAAGGAATGACGGGCGTCGTGGGCCGCGTCGTGGATCTGCTGCGGCTGGGCGAAGCCGACGCCGTACAGCAGGAAGCTGCCGAGCAGGATCGCGGCAAAGGCAGCGACCGCGGCCTGGGCGGCGCTATAGGTAGCGGCGCTGCGGGTCGCGGAGCCGGCGGCAACGGTGTTGATCGAACGGGTGGTCATCGAAGACATCCTTGCTCTCCCGCCACACCCGGCGGGGTTGGAAAGGTTGAAACATCCGCCGGCAGGTTTCCTGGCTCGCGGGTCGCCGCATCGCCGTCCGCCTTCCCGGCCCGCGAAAGGCCAGTGGCATGATGGACGGGACGCTCGCCGCTTACAGTTGCGGGGGCAGCCGCGGCATTGGCGCTTCCAGGAAGCACCGCACCGCATTCCCTATTATCCCCGCCGTCCGTCAGGACGGCAGGGGCACCGTCGGACGGCCACCATCGCAGTGCCGCGCACGTTTGGCAAGCCCACAATAAGGCGTCTGTCGCACGGACGATCTTGCACGCCGACATTTTGAATGCTGTCATGTTTGGCGGACAGAGTGTCCGGAAATCCGACACTTTCCGGTGCTAGGGTGAGCGAGTGGACGGAGGACGCCGCAGCGAAACCGGTGGAGAAACAAAGGGGCCGACGGCCCGACCGAAGCGAACCCGGCCGTGGCACGCTTCGTGCGTACAACAATCGGTGAAACGTCCCGCCGCATGGCGGCTCCCGGGGAGGCCCGGTCATAAGCGCCGGGCGTAAGCCCGGAAATAAGGACGAACGGGAGGAGAATTCGCGACCGATGAACGCCGCACCGAACGACGACATCATCCTGGAAGCGCGCAACCTGACGAAGGAGTTCAAGGGGTTCGTGGCGGTGAAGGAGGTAAACCTGCAAGTGAAGCGGGGCACCATCCACGCGCTGATCGGCCCGAACGGCGCCGGCAAGAGCACGGTGTTCAACCTGCTGACCAAGTTCCTGACGCCGACGCGCGGTCAGATCCTCTACAAGGGCCGCGACATCACCCGCACCAAACCGGCCGACATCGCGCTGATGGGGCTGGTCCGCTCCTTCCAGATCTCGGCCGTCTTCCCGCATCTCAGCGTGCTGGAGAATGTCCGCGTCGCCCTGCAGCGGCCGCTCGGCACCAGCTTCCATTTCTGGAAGTCCGAGATCGTCGCTCTACGACCTGCACGACCGGGCGCTGGAGCTGATCGAGGCGGTCAACCTCACCCCTGGGCCGGTCACACCGCCGCCGAGCTGCCCTATGGCCGCAAGCGCGCGCTGGAGATCGCCACCACGCTCGCGCTCGACCCCGAGGTGATGCTGCTCGACGAGCCGCTGGCCGGCATGGGCCATGAGGACATCGAGGGCACGGCGGCGCTGATCAAGCGCGTCGCCGCCGACCGCACCGTGCTGATGGTGGAGCACAACCTGTCGGTCGTCGCCCACCTGTCGGACACCATCACCGTTCTGCGCCGCGGCGAGATCCTGGCGGAGGGGCCGTACGAGGTCGTCTCAAGAACCCGCAGGTGATGGAAGCTTATATGGGGACCGGACATGCCTGACGGCGCGATGACCAAAACGGCGATGCTGGAGATCGCCGACCTGCACGGCTATTACGGCGAGAGCCATGTGCTGCACGGCGTCAGCCTGGAGGTGCGGCAGGGCGAGGTGGTGACGCTGCTCGGCCGCAACGGCGCCGGCAAGACCTCCACCATGCGCGCCATCATGGGCATCATGGGCAAGCGCACCGGCTCCATCCGTTTCCAGGGCCAGGAGCTGATCGGCATGGCCCAGCACAAGATCCCGCGGCTCGGCATCGGTTATGTGCCGGAGGAGCGCGGGATCTTCTCCAGCCTCAGCGTGGACGAGAACCTGACCCTGCCGCCGGTGGTCAAGGAGGGCGGGATGACGGTCCCGCAGATTTACGACCTGTTCCCCAACCTGAAGGGCCGCGGCTCGACGCAGGGCACGCGCCTGTCGGGCGGCGAGCAGCAGATGCTGGCGATCGCCCGCATCCTGCGCACCGGCGCCACCCTGATCCTGCTGGACGAGCCGACCGAGGGTCTGGCCCCGGTCATCATCGAGCAGATCGGCGTCGCCGTGCGTGCCTTGAAACAGCGCGGCTTCACCATCGTGCTGGTGGAGCAGAACTTCCGCTTCGCCGCCACCATCGCCGACCGCCATTACGTGATGGAGGAGGGCCATGTGGTGGACATGATCCCCAACGACCAGCTCGACGCCAACATGGACAAGCTCCACACCTATCTCGGCGTGTAGGGCGTCCAGCCATCTGACATCGCCGGCATGAACGTCGCCTTGGCCCGCAATTCGGGGCCGGGGCGGCGAACTGCCGCAGCTTGTCCGATTACGGCCACAGGGACCCGCGAAGGGAACCGGCCGACAATAAAACCAAGAGGGAGAGACCTTCTGATGCGCACGCTTCTTCTCGCCGGCACCGCCCTGCTGACGCTCGCCGGAACCGCGATTCCGGCTTCTGCCCAGGTGTCGGACAACGTCATCCGCATCGGTGTGCTGAACGACCGTTCCGGCATCTACGCCGATCTCGCCGGCGAAGGCTCCGCCATCGCCGCCCGGATGGCGGCGGAGGAGTTCGGCAACAAGGTCGCCGGCGCCCCGGTCGAGATCGTCGTCGCCGACCACCAGAACAAGGCCGACATCGCCGCGTCGAAGGCGCGCGAGTGGGTGGACACCGGCGGCGTCGACGTCATCGCCGACGTGCCGAACTCCGCCGCCGCCCTGGCGGTGCAGGGCATCGCCAAGGACAAGAAGCGCATCTTCCTGATGTCCGGTCCCGGCGCCACCGCGCTGAGCGGCGCGCAGTGCAGCCCCTACGGCTTCCAGTGGACCTACGACAACTATGCCATGGCCGCCGGCACCGGCCGCGCCCTGTACGAGCAGGGCAAGAAGAAGTGGTTCTTCGTGACCGCTGACTACGCCTTCGGCCAGTCGCTGGAGGAGGAGACCTCCAAGATGGTGAAGTCGCTGGGCGGCACCATCGTCGGGTCGGTGCGCCATCCGCTCGGCACCTCCGACTTCTCGTCCTTCCTGCTGCAGGCGCAGGGGTCGGGCGCCGACGTGATCGGTCTGGCCAATGCCGGCGGCGACACCGTCAACGCCGTCAAGCAGGCGTCCGAATTCGGCATCACCCAGGCGGGCCAGAGCCTGGCCGGCCTGCTGATGTTTATCACCGACGTGAATGCGCTGGGTCTGCAGTCGGCGCAGGGGCTGATGCTGACGACCGGCTTCTACTGGGACACCGACGACCAGACCCGCGAATGGTCGAAGAAGTTCGAAGCCAAGGCCGGCAAGAAGCCGACCATGGTGCAGGCCGGCGTCTACCGGCGGTGAAGCATTATCTGAAGGCTGTGGAAGCCGCCAAGACGGACGACGCCGACAAGGTCGCCGCCAAGATGCGCGAACTGCCGGTCGAGGACATGTTCGCCAAGAAGGGCAAGATCGCCGCCAACGGCCGCATGTTCCACGACATGTATCTGGCCCAGGTGAAAACCCCGGCCGAGTCGAAGGGTCCCTGGGACTATTACAAGATCGTCAAGACCATTCCGGCCGACACCGCCTTCATGGACCCGAAGCAGAGCGGCTGCCCGCTGGTGAAGTGAGGGGAGTCGGAGTTAGACCCCACCCTGACCCTCCCCGCTAACGCAGGGGAGGGGATTGGTGCTGTACGCCGACAAGGTCCTGTCCCCCTCCCCCGCCCAGCGGGGAGGGTCGGGGTGGGGGCAATCAACGACCACTCACCCCAAGAACAACAACCAACACCAACGAACCGGGAGAAATGCGGAGATGGTCAGCCTGCTGGGAATCCCGCCCCAAGTGCTGTTCGGGCAGCTTCTGCTCGGCCTGATCAATGGGTCCTTCTATGCGCGCTGCTCAGCCTCGGGCTGGCGGTGATCTTCGGCATGTTGAACGTCATCAACTTCGCCCATGGCGCGCTCTACATGGTCGGCGCCTTCGTGGCGTGGCTGCTGCTGACCTATGCCGGCATCGGCTATTGGGGCGCGCTGGTGATCGCGCCGGTGGTGGTCGGGCTGCTCGGCATCCTGCTGGAAAAGACGATGCTGTCGCGGCTCTACAAGCTGGACCATCTCTATGGGCTGCTGCTGACCTTCGGGCTGGCGCTGATCCTGGAGGGTGCGTTCCGCCACCAGTACGGCGTGTCGGGCCAGCCCTATCCCATCCCCACAGCCCTCCAGGGCGGGCAGAATCTGGGCTTCATGTTCCTGCCGAATTATCGCGGCTGGGTCGTCGTCGCCTCGCTGATCGTCTGCTTCGGCACCTGGTTCGCCATCGAGCGGACGAAGCTGGGCGCCTATCTGCGCGCGGCGACCGAGAACCCGACGCTGGTCCAGGCATTCGGCATCAACGTGCCGGTGATGGTGTCGCTGACCTACGGCTTCGGCGTGGCGCTGGCCGGGCTGGCCGGCGTGCTGGCGGCGCCGATCTATCAAGTGTCGCCGCTGATGGGCACCAACCTGATCATCATCGTCTTCGCGGTGGTGGTGATCGGCGGCATGGGGTCGATCCTGGGCGCCATCGTCACCGGCCTCGGGCTGGGGCTGCTGGAGGGGTTGACCAAGGTCTTCTATCCCGAAGCGTCCAACATCGTCGTGTTCGTCGTGATGGCGATCGTCCTTCTCATCAAGCCCGCGGGCCTCTTCGGACGGGAGCGTTGATCCAATGACCGTCGCCAGCAATTCCACCCGCGTCGCTGTCCGGGGGCCGGCCATCGGCACGATGCTGATCGCCGCCGTCCTGCTGCTGCTCGCGCTCGCGGCACCCTTCGTGCTGTATCCCGTCTTCCTGATGAAGGTGCTGTGCTTCGCGCTGTTCGCCTGCGCCTTCAACCTGCTGATCGGTTTCGCCGGCCTGCTCAGCTTCGGCCATGCCGCCTTCTTCGGATCGGCGGCCTACATCGCTGCCCACACCGTGAAGGAATGGGGCTGGGCGCCGGAGGCAGGTCTGCTCGCCGCCACAATCGTCGCCGGGCTGATGGGGCTGGTCTTCGGCCTGATCGCCATCCGCCGGCAGGGCATCTATTTCGCCATGATCACCCTGGCGCTGAGCCAGATGGTGTTCTTCCTGGCGCTGCAGCTGCCCTTCACCCACGGCGAGGACGGCATCCAGGGCGTGCCGCGCGGCCTGCTGTTCGGGCTGTTCGACCTCAGCCAGCCGCTGACCATGTACTACACCGTGCTGGCGATCTTCGTCGCCGGCTTCGCCCTGATCTGGCGCACGGTGCATTCACCCTTCGGTCAGGTGCTGAAGGCGATCCGCGAGAACGAGCCGCGCGCGGTGTCGCTCGGCTACCGCACCGACCGCTACAAGCTGGTCGCCTTCGTGCTGTCGGCCTCGCTGGCCGGGCTCGCCGGCGGAACCAAGGCCATCGTGTTCCAGCTCGCCAGCCTGACCGACGTGACGTGGCAGATGTCGGGCGAGGTGGTGCTGATGACGCTGCTGGGCGGCATGGGCACGCTGTTCGGGCCGGTGGTCGGTGCCGGGCTGGTGGTGACGCTGGAAAGCTACCTCGCCTCCACCAGCCTGCCGGTGCCGGTGGTCATCGGCTGCATCTTCGTCGTCTGCGTCCTGCTCTTCCGCCGCGGCATCGTCGGCGAGCTGATGGCCCGCCTGCCCAAGCGGGGACACTGAGTCCGCGGTCTTCTCCGTAACTCCCCAGGGGGACCGGAAGGTCCCCCTCTTTTCCCCACCCCTACCCGTCCGGGTTGAAAGACCCAAAAGGAAACGGGGTTATGGCGGAGGATGTAGAGAACTCGTCCGGCTTGCCTTTCTAAAAAGCGGCCCGGACCGGCACGCGGCAAAGCTTTGATCTGATGAACGGGTGCGGATCGACCCCGCGCACCCGACCGGATCTGTGCGCCTTCCTTTTAATCCGACGGATGGGCTACTATGTTGACCTCTGATATTGTTGGCAAATTGCGTTGCAATGCAGCAGGCCCCAAGGCCGGCGCCGCAATGGGCCTCGACACCGGGACGACAAAGATCGGTCCCGTTTGGGAGGTGACGTGGGCGACACCGTCGATTTCGAAGCGTTGCGCCAGCGGGCGGTCCATTCCCTGTTCGAGCATCTGGAATCCATGTGCGTCGGTGCCGTCGCCGTCGACCACACCGGCCGCATCGCCTGGATGGACGAGAAGTACAAGGCGCTGCTGGGCGTTCCCGGCGACCCGCGCGGCCGGCAGGTGGAGGACGTCATCCCCAACAGCCAGTTGCGCCGGGTGATCGACAGCGGCCAGCCGCAGCCGCTGGACATCATGGAATTCGACGACCGCTCCTTCGTGGTGACGCGGATGCCGCTGTTCGGCATCGACGGCTCGATCATCGGCGCCATCGGCTTCGTGCTGTTCGACCGCGCCGAATATCTGCGCCCGCTGGTCCGCAAATACGAGAAGATGCAGGAGGAGCTTGCCCGTACCCAACAGGAGCTGGCGCACGAGCGGCGGGCCAAATACTCCTTCTCGCAGTTCCTCGGCGCCAGCGAGTCGATCCGCGAGATCAAGCGGCTGGGCCGCCGCGCCGCGCAGATGGACAGTACCGTCCTGCTGCTGGGCGAAACCGGGACGGGGAAGGAGCTGCTGGCCCAGGCCATCCATTCCGCCAGCCCGCGTGCGTCCAAGCCCTTCGTCGGCGTCAACGTCGCCGCCATCCCGGAAACCCTGCTGGAAGCGGAGTTCTTCGGCGTCGCCCCCGGCGCCTACACCGGCGCCGACCGCCGTCACCGCGAAGGCAAGTTCCAGCTCGCCAACGGCGGTACCCTGTTCCTCGACGAGATCGGCGACATGCCGCTGCCGGTCCAGGCCAAGCTGCTGCGCGCGTGCTGCAGGAGCGCGAGATCGAGCCGCTCGGTTCCAACAAGGTGGTGCGGGTCGATGTGCGCATCATCGCCGCCACCAGCCGCGACCTGCACGCCCTGGTGCGCGAAGCAGTTCCGCGCCGACCTCTATTACCGCTTGAACGTGGTGCCGATCACCCTGCCGCCGCTGCGCGACCGGCCGGAGGACATCGAGAGCATCGCCGACCGCATCCTGGAACAGTTGGCGATCCAGCAGGGCACCCCGCCGCGCGAGCTGCTGGAATCGGCGGTGCAGGTGCTGCGCGACTATGACTGGCCCGGCAATGTGCGCGAGCTTTACAACACGCTGGAGCGGGTGGTGGCGCTGACCGACGCGCCGATCCTGACCGCGCCGCACATCCGCAGCGTGCTTCCCGGCATGCAGCATCCGGCCGGCGCCTCCGCCCTGCCGCTGGCGGCGGGCGCGCGGCCGTTGCAGGAGGTGCTGCACGCCGCCGAACGCCATGCCATCGCCGCCGCGCTGGAGGAGGCGAATGGCGTCAAGGCGCGGGCGGCGAAGCTGCTGGGCATTTCGCGCGCGTCGCTGTACGAACGCATGATGACGCTGGGGCTGGGGCGACGCAGTGATGCGGGAGTAAGCCGCAGGCCGTAAATTCCGCATCGCGAAACCTTGTTCCATTGACGTGCTGCCCATCCGCTGGCAGGATCGTTCCGCGATCTTTGCGGGAGGGTTCGAGCATGCGCAGGCGGAAGAGGCTCTGGTCGCCGACGATCTGGCGGACGACGAGAAGGACCCGCGCTTCGTCACGGCACTGGCCCGTGGGCTGGAACTGCTGCGCGCCTTCCGCCGCAACGAATCGATGCTCGGCAATCTGGAATTGGCGCAGCGCACCGGCCTGCCCAAGCCGACGGTGTCGCGGCTGACCTACACGCTGTCGAAGCTGGGCTATCTCGCCTACGACCAGAACACCGGGAAATACCGGCTCGGCACCTCGGTGCTGGCGCCGCGCCGCCTGTCGGGCATGGGCATCCGGCAGGTCGCCCGGCCGCTGATGCAGGAGTTGGCCGACCAGACCGGGCTTGCGGTGGCGCTGGGCGGGCGTGACCGGCTGAGCATGATCTATCTGGAATGCTGCAAGGCGACCGGGCCGATCACGCCTGTCGCTCGACGTCGGCTCCCACATCAAGCTGTCGACCACCGGCATGGGCCGCGCCTATCTGGCCGCCTTGCCGGAGGCGGAGCGCGCACCGCTGATGGCGAAGCTGGAGGAGCATGAGGGGGAGCGCTGGCCGGAGATCCGCGACGGCATCCTCCAGGCCATCGGCGGATTACCGGACGCGCGGCTGTGCCGCTCCATCGGCGCCTGGAAGTCGGAGGTGCATGCCGTCGGCGTCCCCTTCGTGCCGCGCGACGGGTCGCAGGTGCTGGCCTTCAACTGCGGCGGCCCGGCCTTCATGGTCGATCTGAAGAAGCTGGAGGAGGAGTTCGCGCCGCGGCTGGTGGCGATGGTCCGGCGGATCGACGCGGCGCTGTTCAACGGGTGACCGGTTTCTCCGCGTGCCCCCACCCTAACCCTCCCCGCCCTCGGCCGGCCAAAGGCCGGTCCGATCGCGGAGAGGGAACTCCGCCGCACTCCCGCAAAGCTCCTACCCCCCTCTCCCTCGAAGAGGGGAGGGATGGGAGGGGGCATTAGAAGCCGACTCCAAACCGACACGGGAACCCCCAACCACAGCGGACCGTTTTCCCGATACGGGTCATCTCGACCGGTGGGGAAGGACGGAACGGCATGGATGGTGGGTTGACGGACTGGTTGGTGCAGGTGATGCACCATCTTCACTATATCGGGATCTTCCTGCTGGTGGCGCTGGCGCGGGTGTTCCCGCCGCTCCCCGCCGAGTCGGTCATCCGCTGGCGGGCATCGGGGCGGCGACGGGCGAGTTCTCGCTGGTCGGGATCGCCGTTGCCGGCGGGCTTGGCTCGCTCGCCGGCCAGTTGGTCTGGTTCCTGCCGAGCCGGCTGATGGGCCGTGAGCGGCTCGAGGCGTTCCTGAAGAAATACGGCCCCTGGCTGACCATCGACCCGAAGAAGGTTCGGCGGAGCACCGACTGGTTCGCCAAGCGCGGCGGGCTGGCCGTGCTGTTCTCGCAGCCGGTGCCGGGGTGCGGACGCTGATCTCCATCCCGGCCGGCGCCTGCAAGATGTCGATCCTGAACTATTCGCTGGCGTCGGGCATCGGCTCGGTGCTGTGGACGCTGCTGCTGGCCTGGACCGGCCCATGCTGTCGACCTGGCCCTTCGCCCACCGGCTGGTCGGCTATTTCACCGTCGGGCTGCTGGTGGTGCTGGTGGGCCTGTATCTGTGGCGGCTGGCCACGCACCTGCACCTGCTGCGCAAGGACCGTGCGGCCGGGAAGGCGGCATCCGCCACGCCCTCCGCCGGGAAGGCGCAACCGTCAGGCCGTGGCCATGCCGACGATGCCGGTGGCGGCCATCCCCAGCGCCCACAGGCCGAAGACGCCCAGCGCCACGCCGGTGCAGTGGTTCAGCATGGTCAGCCCGCGGTCGGAGATGCGGTGGCGCACGGCGGCGACCCCCATCGCCAGCGTCATCCACCACAGCGACGACCCGATGAAGACGCCCAGCACCAGGGTCGACGCCTCCAGCCGGTCCAGCGTGCCGCCCAGCCCGAAGCCGGCGAAGATGGCGATGAAGGCCATGATGGTCGCCGGGTTGGTCAGGGTCAGCGACAAGCCGGTCATGAAGCCGGTGAACCAGGATTTGCTGTCGGGGGCGGAGGCCGCCTCGCGCTCCTCCGCTTCGGGCTGCTGGCGGAAGGTGCGGATCGCCACCACCAGCAGGAAGATGCCGCCGATCAGCTGGAAGGCGATCTCGTGCCCGCGCGGAAGCTGAGCGCCGCCGATACGCCGAAGGCGGCGATGGCGCCATAGAAGGTGTCCGCCACCGCGGCGCCGAATCCGGTGAAGAAGCCCATCAGGGGGCCGTGCTGCAGGGTGCGGCGGATGCACAGCAGACCGATCGGCCCGACGGGTGCGGCGATGGCGAATCCGAGAACGATTCCCTGCAAAAGCACCCAGACTTCGTCCACCGAGCGTCGTCCCCGAATTCCTGTGGCCGGTCGTGCCGGTTTCCCGCGACCAGTTCGTCGCAAAGACCATCGGCGGGGTGATAAACGCCCCCGCCCCTGTCGTCAACCGGGGGCGCCGCGATCGCTGCACCGTATCAGGCGCTTTCCTGTTGTGCGGAATGATGGCGCGGTTATCCTTTGGGTCAAGTTTCCGCAGTCGGGAGTGGGTGGGACATGAAGACGCGTATTCTTGCCGGCATGCTGGCGATGACGGCGATCACGGCGGCCGGCGTTCCGGCCCTGGCCGACGATTTCTCGCCCGCGGTGGTGTTCGACCAGGGCGGCAAGTTCGACAAGTCCTTCAACGAGGCGGCCTATAACGGCGCCGAGCGGTTCAAGAAAACCGGCATCCCCTACCGCGAGTTCGAGATCACCAATGAAGGCCAGCGCGAGCGGCGATGCGCACGCTGGTCCGCCGCGGCGCCTCGGTGATCGTCGCCGTCGGCTTCTCGCAGACCGCGGCGGTGGACAAGGTGGCGAAGGAGTCGCCCAAGACCAAATTCTGCCTGATCGACGACAAGCTGGACGCCCCCAACGTCCAGTCCGTGACCTTCAAGGAGGAAGAGGGGTCCTATCTGGTCGGCATGGCGGCGGCGCTCGCCTCGAAGACCGGCAAGGTCGGCTTCGTCGGCGGCATGGACATCCCGCTGATCCGCAACTTCCTGACCGGCTACGAGCAGGGCGTGAAGCATGTCGCGGCGAACGACGAGGTGTTCGTCAACATGACCGGCACCACGCCGGCCGCCTGGAACGACCCCGGCCGCGGGGCGGAGCTGGCCAAGAGCCAGTTCTCGCGCGGGGCCGACGTGGTCTTCGCCGCGGCGGGCGCCACCGGTCTCGGCGTGCTGCAGGCGGCGGCCGATGCCGGCAAGCTGTCGATCGGCGTCGACAGCAACCAGAACCATGTCCATCCCGGCAGCGTCCTGACCTCCATGGTCAAGCGGGTGGACGTCGTCGTCTATGACTGCATGAAGGCGGCGAAGGACGGCAGCTGGAAGCCCGGCCACCGCGCGTCGGGCTGAAGGAGGACGCGCGTCGGCTATGCGTTGGACGACAACAACCGCAAGCTGATCACGCCGGAGATGGAAGCGAAGCTGGAAGAGGCGAAGAAGCAGATCATCGCGGCTCGCTGGCGGTCAAGCCGTACCAGCCGTAAGGCGTGGACTGAACGGCTCCCTTCACTGCACACGTGGTTTCCCGTCATCCCCGCGAAGGCGGGATCAGAGCTTCCAAAGCGACCCCTGTGGAAACGCCTGGATTCCCGCCGCCGCGGGAATGACGGAAAGGGATGGTTTCCGACTTTCGATGCCCCTCTCGAACGGTCCTTGATGACGCAGGCAAACGCGCAGATCGCCCTGGAAACGGTGGCGATCAACAAGTGGTTCGGCGCCAGCCATGCCAACCGCGACGTGTCGCTGGCGGTGCCGGCCGGGACGATCCACGGGGTGATCGGCGAGAACGGCGCCGGCAAGTCGACGATCGCGAGCATCGTCTACGGCTATCTGCGCGCCGACAGCGGGGAAATCCGGGTGAACGGCAATCCTGCCGCCATCCGGACCCCGCGCGACGCGCTGGCGGCCGGCATCGGCATGGTCCACCAGCACTTCATGCTGGTCGATCCCTTCAGCGTGCTGGAGAACGTGCTGCTGGGGGCGGAAGGCGGGGTCACCCTGGCCGGCGGCCTTGCCCGCGCACGCACGGACCTGACCCGGCTGGCCCGCGACTATGGGCTGGAGGTCGACCTCGACAGCCCGGTCGGCGATCTGCCGGTCGGCGCCCAGCAGCGGGTGGAGATCCTGAAGGCGCTCTACCGCGGCGCCGACATCCTGATCCTCGACGAGCCCACCGGCGTGCTGACCCCGCAGGAGGCCGACCATCTGTTCCGCATCCTGCGGGCGCTGCGCCAGCAGGGCAAGACGGTCATCATCATCACCCACAAGCTCCGCGAGATCATGGAGTTGACCGACAACGTCACGGTGATGCGGCGCGGGCGGTGGTCGCCAACGTCGCCACCGGAGACACCAGCCGGGAACAGCTGGCGGAATTGATGGTCGGCCGAAAGGTCCTGCTGCGCGTCGACAAGACGCCGGCCGAGCCGGCGCGGAGGTGTTGCGGGTCGAGGGGTTGCGGGTGCGCGATCCGTCGGGCGTGGAGCGGGTGAAGGGGGTCGGCCTGTCGGTGCGGGCCGGCGAGATCGTCGGAATCGCCGGGGTGTCCGGCAACGGCCAGTCCGAACTGCTGGAGGCGCTGGCCGGCATGCGGCCCATCGCCGGCGGCTCCGTCCGCCTGCGCGGGGAGGAGCTTGCCGGGCATCCCGAGCGCTTCAACGCCCGCGCGCTGCGCGGCGCTGGGTGTCGGCCATGTGCCGGAGGACCGGCAGAAGGTGGGGCTCGTCACCAGCTTCTCGGCGGAGGAATGCTCGATCCTGGGCTTCCAGGACGATCCGGCCTGGAGCGGCCGGGTGCTGATGGACCGCGAGGCCATCGCCGCCGACTGCGCCCGCCGGATGGAGGAATACGACACCCGCCCACGCGACGGGTCGCTGGCGGCGGCGAATTTCTCCGGCGGCAATCAGCAGAAGATCGTGCTGGCCCGCGAGATCGAGCGCAACCCCGACCTGCTGCTGGTCGGCCAGCCCACCCGCGGCGTCGACATCGGCGCCATCGAGTTCATCCACCGCCGGCTGGTGGCCCTGCGCGACCAGGGCAAGGCGATCCTGCTGGTGTCGGTGGAACTGGACGAGATCCGCGCCCTGTCCGACCGCATCGTGGTGATGTTCGACGGCCACATCGTCGGCGAGGTTATGCCGGACCAGGCGGACGAGAAGACGCTGGGGCTGATGATGGCGGGTGTGGGTGAGGGAGGTGCTGACTGACGAATGCCCCCACCCTAGGGCGTGTCGTCAGTTGAGCCAGATGACAGCCGACACGAGGTAAACAGCCGCCAAAAAGTGCTGGCAAGCTTGTCGTATCGAGTGGCAATGGCTCGGAAGCCCTTCATCTTGTTGAAGAATCGCTCGACGAGATTACGTTCGCGGTACAAGGCGAAATCGGTATCGCGGGCGATCAGCCGATTCGCCTTGGACGGGATGACGGGGACGATGTCGCGCTCCTTCAAGGCGTCGATCAAGGCGTCGCCATCATAGGCCTTGTCGGCGATGAGGGCCTGCGGCTCGACCGCGTCGAGCAGAGGGCGGCTTGGCTGAAGTCAGAGGCCTGACCGGGGGTCAGGGAGATCGCCACCGGGTTGCCCAAGGCGTCCACGATGGCATGGATCTTCGTCGTCAGCCCCCCTCGTGATCGGCCGATGGCTTGGCAGGCGCCCCCTTTTTCGCGCCCCGGCGCTGTGCTGGTGGGCGCGGACGATGGTCGCGTCGAGCATCATGTACTCGTTGTCGCCATCCTCGGCCAGGGCCTTGAAAAGGCGCTCGAACACCCCGCTCTCGCACCAGCGGCGGTAGCGGCGGTGGGTGTTCTTCCAATCCCCGAACCGGGTGGGCAGGTCGCGCCAGGGAATGCCAGCCCGGTAACGGTACAGCACCGCCTCGACAAACAGCCGGTTGTCCTTCGCCGTCCCCCGACATGGCCCGCCCGCCCCGGCAGAAAAGCCTGGACCCGATCCCACTGGTCGTCGCGCAAAGCATAGCGTCGCATCCGTCGGCCCTCCCGTCAGCCGACCTTCTATGAATCACGCATTCCTACCGCTGGGAATCCCATAACTGACGACACGCCCTAACCCTCCCCCGCTGGGCGGGGGAGGGGATAAGTGCTTGATTGTAAGAGCGGCGGCAGTCCCTCCCCCGCCCAGCTCTCGCACAAAGCTACGCTTTGTGCTGACGCGGCAGGCGGACCGTAGGTCCGCTGAGAGCGGGGGAGGATAGGTGGGGGTCTAACGCCGCAAGGAACCAGCTCCCCTCACTTCGCGAACAGCTGCGACATGTCCGCGAAGGCTTTGAACTCCAGCGCATTGCCGGCGGGGTCGAGGAAGAACATGGTGGACTGCTCGCCCACCTGACCCTTGAAGCGGGTGTAGGGCTCGATCACGAACTTCACGCCGGCGGCCTTCAGCTTCTCGGCCAGCGCGTCCCAATCGGCGGGCTGCAGCACGACGCCGAAATGCGGGACCGGCACGTCGTGGCCGTCCACCGGGTTGTGATGGGCCGGGGCGGCGTTCGGGTCGCGCGGCTTCAGGTGGGCGACGATCTGATGGCCGAACAGGTCGAAATCGATCCACTCGTCGCTGCTGCGCCCCTCCGGACAGCCCAGGACGGTGCCGTAGAACTGGCGGGCGGCGGCGAGGTCGTCGACCGGAAAGGCGATGTGGAAGGGCGTCAGCGTGGTCATCGGAGGGTGGCCTTCGGGGATGGCTGTTGGTGGACCCAGCAGAGCGTATCGCCGCGGACTTGACAAACGAGTTCTCGGGCAGAGATTTATGAGTTCAACTCATGATTCGGTTCATCCATGCCCGAACGCTCTCTCCCGTCGCTCAACGCCGTCCGCAGCTTCGTCGCGGTGGCCCGCCATCTCAGCTTCACCCGGGCGGCCGACGAGCTGGCGGTGACCCAGGGGGCGGTCAGCCGCATGATGCAGACCCTGCAGGCGGATCTGGGCGTCGAATTGATCCGCCGCGTCGGCCGCGGGATCGAGCTGACGCCGACCGGCGCCGCTTTCTATGGCGAGGCGTCGGCGGCGCTCGACCGCATCGCGGCGGCGGCGCGGGCGGCCCGCGCGCAGGAGGGCGGGGTGCTGCGGGTCAGCGCGCTGCCGACCCTGACCCAGCGCTGGCTGATCCCGCGGCTGAAGCGCTTCCAGGCGGACAATCCGGAAATTCAGGTCGAGGTGAGCATCGGCGAACATCGCGTCGATTTCGCCAAGGAGCGCATCGACGTCGCCATCCGCTATGGCGTGGAGGACTGGCCGGGGGCCGAGACGGCGACGCTGATGCCGGAGACGATGGGCGTCTTCTGCGCTCCGGCGCTGCTGGAGCAGGGGCCGCCGCTGCGCCATCCCGCCGATCTGGCGCAGCACCGGCTGTTGCAGCACACCACCCGGCCCGATTCCTGGCGCGTCTATCTCGGCGCCTTCGGCCTGCCGCTGCCGGACTCGGCGCTGTCGCTGGCCTTCGAACATTTCTTCATGATCATCGAGGCGGCGTCGGCCGGCATGGGGGTGGCCCTGCTGCCGGTCTTTCTGGTGCGGGAGGATGTGGCGTCGGGCCGGCTGGTCCAGCCGATGCCCGAGACCCTGCGCCCGCGCGGCTGCTACCTGATCGCCCACGCGCCGGGGGCCGAGCGGGCGCGGCGGGTGCGCCGCTTTAAGGACTGGCTGCTGACCGAGGTGGAGTAGGGTTTCACGCCCTCAGGCGGGGTCCTTCTCCCAGGACGGCGTCGGCAGCGTCATGCCGTGGTTGCCGCGATAGGCCGCGACCTCCGGCGACGACCAGCCCGCCAACTGCGCCGGGTCCAGCCGGTAGACCTCGACCCCCAGCGGGCGGCAGACCTCCAGCGGGTCGCGGGCGTCCGGACCCCACAGCGGCACGCTGAGGTCGCCGCCGGGGCAGGTCGACAGGGCGCAGAGCAGGTCGATCTCCGCGAAGAACTCCAGGAAATCGCCCTTCTTTGCCGGGCAGGCCTTCATGAAATACTTGTCCTCGGCGTTCAGCCCGGTGACCTGGAAGACGTTCAGCACGTCATGCACGTCGAATTCGGTCAGGCCGTAGGGGGCGACGGCGCGGGTCAGGTTGGAATGGCAGTGGTGGTGGAAATCCTCGCCCGTCAGCATGCGGTTTACGTAGGGATCGCAGCGGGTGCCCAGCAGGTCATGGACCCGGCCGCCATACTCGTCGATGCCGTAATCGGCCAGCGTGTCGTTGGTGATCGTCGCCAGCGGCCGCAGATAGGGCAGGGTCGACCATAGCCGGTCGAAGGTGCTGACATGTGCCTGCTGAAGCTGCCGCGTGCGCGAGGCCCAGAACCGTTCGCGCGGGTTGTGGCGGTTCCAGATGTTCAGGTCGGCGACCTGCGGCCCCTCGATTGTGACGATGCGGAAGACGTGGCCGGCCGGCACGGTCCAGGCGCGGCCGGAGCGGATCGGCACGACGAAGCTGTCCACCAGCTCCCGCCCGCCCGTCTCCGACCCGATACGCCCGTAGAAGTCGCGGTCGACGTCGAGCGCCGAGCCTTTGCTGGCCTGATAGGCGGCGGGATAGCTGGGCATCGCGGACTCCTGACAGGTTTCCGGGCTGGGAGACTGCCCCGGCTCAGGCCGCCATGGCGGCGGCCAGGACGCGGGTCTGGCGGGCGACCTTCTCGAAGGCCTTTTCCTCGATCTGGCGGATGCGCTCGCGGCTGACGCCATAGCGGACCGACAGGTCTTCCAGGGTCAGCGGGCTGTCGGACAGGCGGCGGCTGGTCAGGATGTCGCGCTCGCGGTCGTTCAGCACGCCCATCGCCTCGTGCAGCAGGGCGCTGCGCTGCCGGGCCTCGCCCCGCTCGACCAGCGACTCTTCCACCGACGGACGCTCGTCGGCCAGCAGGTCCTGCCATTCGCCGGAATCGCCGTCGGCGCTCATCGGCGCGTTCAGCGAGGCCACCGGCGCCGACAGGCGGCGGTTCATGGCGACCACGTCCTCTTCCGGCACCGACAGGTCGTTGGCGATGCTGGTGACGCTGTCGGGCTGCAGGTCGCCGCTGCCGTATTCGCCCAGCTTCCGCTTCAGGCGGCCCAGGCTGAAGAACAGCTTCTTCTGCGCGGCGGTGGTGCCGATCTTCACGAGGCTCCAGGACCGCAGGATGTAATCCTGGATCGAGGCCTTGATCCACCACATCGCGTAGGTGGACAGGCGGAAGCCGCGTTCGGGTTCGAATTTCTTGACGGCGGTCATCAGGCCGAGATTGCCCTCGGCGATCAGGTCGGACAGCGGCAGGCCGTAGCCGCGGTAACCGCCGGCGATCTTGACGACGAGACGGAGATGGCTGGTGACCAGCTTGTGCGCCGCATCGACGTCGCCATGCTCGGTCCAGGCCTTGGCCAGCATGTATTCGTCCTCGGCCGTCAGGACCGGGTAACGATGTGTGTCGTTGATGTAGCGGGACAGCGATTCGCCGGAATCGGGCGAACGGAGGGCGATGGCGGTGCTCATGTCACATCCTCGTGCAAAGCGATATGACGGATGCAGGACCCCCGGATGGCAGGCCCAGGCCTCTCCGGCGGAGCAGGCGTGGATATAGTACAAAATCGGTGCTGAAAGTCAAGCGTGGCGGTCGGGTTTAGCGAACGCGCCGGCCGGCGCTTATTCTGTTGCCCGGCGGGGGTGGGGCGCTTACGGTCGCATATCGTACCATATCAAAGCTTTCCTCCACCGCTCCCGTTGCCCAGATGCCGCGCCCCGTGATCCGCCGCCTGATCGATGCCGTGCCGACCGCCGTCCTGCCGATGGCGGCGGGGGTGGGACTGTCGGCGCTGGTGGCGCCGCAGCCGGATGCCGCCATGGCGTTGCTGCGCGGGCTGGCCGTCACGCTTCTGCTGACCCTGCCGTCGCTGGCGGTCGGCACCGCGTTGGGGACGCTGGCGGGTTCCTGGGCGGCGGTGGCGCCGCGGTCCGCCGGCGGGCTGGTCGGGCGGCTGCTGGCCGGGGCTGGGCCGCTGCTGCCGGGCTTCCTGCTGGCTGCGGTCGCGGCACTCGCGGTGCGGGCGGGGGCGTCGGCGCTGCCGCTGGCATTGACCGCCCTGTCGATTCCCGCCGCCTGTCAGGCTGCCCGGCTGGCGCGCCCGGCGATGGGCCTCGCCCTGGGCTCCGGGCCTGAGGGCGGGGCGGTGCGCATGGCGCGCGGGCTGGGGCTGGACGAGCGCACCGTGCTGCGCCACCACGCCCTGCCGCAGGCGGTCGCCCCGGTGATGGGCGGCCTGCGCGCCGCGGTGCTGGCGGCGATGGTCGGGGCGGTGGCTCTGGAAAGTCTGCTGGACCTGCCGGGGGCCGGGGTGCTGATGATCGATGCCGCCCGTGCCGGCTCGGCCGCCGGGGCGGTGCCGGCCCTGCTGGCGCTGGGCGGACTGACCGCATTGCTGAACGCGCTGGGCCTTGGGGTGCGCGACTGGATCGACCCGGCCAACCACAGCTCCACGCCCTATGAGGGGGCGTGACCGCCGCGAAGGACCCTGATGGCCGAATTCGACCAATCGCCGCTTTCCCACCCGGTGCCGCCGGAGCCGCCACGCGCCGGCTTCGCCCGCCAGCTGTCCGGTGCCGCCGTGCTTGCCGCCCTGGCGCTCGCCTGCGCCGCGGCGCCGCTGATGGCGGACGGCAGCGCGGTCCACCGGCTGGACGCCGATCCGGTCGCCGCAGCGCTGTTCGACGGGCGGGGCAGCCTGTCCTTCGCGCTGCTGGCCGCGGTGCTGGGCGGGGCGCTGGGCATCGGCTGGGCGCTGCTGGCCGGGGTTCTCGGCAATCTGGTCGGCAACCGGGTGGAGCGGCGCCTCATCGCCGCCGCCCACCGCATGGCCGGCTGGCCGCTCGCCCTGCTGGTTCCGCTGGCCGGCGGGCTGATGGGGAAGGTCTGGCTGCTGGCGCTGGTCACCGCCCTGACCGCCGCCCCGGCGGTCGCGGCGCTTGCCCATGCCGAGCTGTCGGCCCTGATGCGGGCGGAGTTCCTGACCGCCGCCCGCGCCGCCGGCCTGCCGGAGGGAGAGGTGCTGCGCCGGCACCTGATCCCCAACCTGACGCGCCCGCTGCTGGCTGCCGGAACGCTGGCCCTGCCGCGCGTGCTGGCGGCGGAGAGTTTCGCCAGCCTGCTCGGTCTCGGCCTGCCGCCCGCGTTGGGCAGCTGGGGCGCCTCGGTCGGGCTGGCGGCGCGGCTGGGCGATCCGGTGGCCTTCGCCCCGCCGGCCCTTCTGCTGGCGCTCGCCCTCTGGGCCGCCTGCGCCATCGCCGACGGAATGGCGGCCGGAAACCGGAAGTCATGAACCACATCTCCGCAAAGCCCGCGCCGGTGGAGACCGAGGCGCTGACCCTGATGCTGGGCGACCGCGTCCTGCTCGACCGCGCGAACCTGCGGGTGGAGCGGGGGGAGGTGCTGGCGCTCACCGGCGGGGCCGGCAGCGGCAAGACCGCCTTGCTGGCGGCGCTCGCCGGCAAGCCTCCGGCGGGGGTCGACGTGGCCGGCGGCATCCGCGTCGACGGGCATCTGCTGATCGCCCAGGGCGGCCGGCTGGCGCCGCGCCGGCCGCTGGCCCTGCAGGTGGCGGAGGTCGTCGGCCACCATCTCGGTCTGGATCTGCGCTCTGCGCTGCGCCGGACGGCCGACGGGCTGGACCGCATGGGCGTGCCCGCCGCCGCCCGCCGCTTCGACCTGCCGCCGGAACAGCTGCCGGATTCCCTGCGCTGGGCCTGCCTGTTCGCCATGGCGGTGGCCGTGGGTCCGGCGGTGCTGCTGGCTGACGCGCCGGCCACCGGGCTGGATCCGACGGTGCGGCTGCGGCTGCTCCACCGGCTGGCCGACTGGGCGCGGGCCGACGGGGTGGCGCTGATCCTCGCCGGCCGGCCGGAGGACGGGGTGGCCGGTCCCGCCGACCATGTGCTTGCGCTCCGCCGCGGCCGTCTGCTGCCGCCGAGGACTCCGCGTACTGCCCCGCTGGCGCCGCTGGAGCCGCCGGGCACCGCCCGCCTGCATGCCCGCGGCGTCGGCATGTCCTATCCTCTTTCCCCCGGTCCCAAGGGGGAGCCGCGGACGCTGGCCGTCCTGCATGGCGTCGACCTGGATCTGCGGACGGGGGAGACGCTGGCCCTGCTGGGCGAGACCGGCAGCGCCAAGGCGACGCTCGCCCGCGCGCTGCTCTGCCTGCCGCCGCCGACGGCGGGGGCGGTGGTGTGGATGGGACGCGACCTGATGGCCGCCTCGGCGCCATCGGCGGCAGGCGAGGACCCCGACAACAGCGGGCTGCGCCGCGCCCGCCGCGACCTGCAGCCGCTGTTCCCCGACCCGGCCGCGTCCTTCGACCCGGCCATGACCATCGGCGCCCAGTTCGACCTCGCGCTGGAGAGTCTCCGCCCCGACATCGCCGCCGACCGCCGCGACCACCGCATCGACGAGGCGCTGGAGGAGGCCGGTCTGCGTCCCGAGGCGGCGTTGCGCTGGCCATCGGCGCTGACGGTGGCGGAGGCCGCCCATGCCGGCCTCGCCCGCGCCATCCTGCCGGAGCCGCGGGTGCTGATCGCCGACGAACCGGCCGCCAGCCTGTCGGCGGAGGAGCGCGACAGCTTCCTCGACACGCTGATGGCGGTGCGCGACCGCCGCGGCCTGTCGCTGGTGCTGGCGACCGACCGCTATGACGAGGGGCTGCGCGACGCCCATCGCGGCATCGTGATGCTGGCCGGCCGGGTGGTGGAGAGCGCCGACGCCGAGACCCTGCGCACCGCGCCGCTGCATCCCTACAGCCGCGCAATGCTGGCGGCAGCCCAAGGCGAGCGCCCGGCGCTGGAGGGCGATGCGCCGTCCGCCTTCGGCCAACCGACCGGCTGCCCGCTGCGCCGCCGCTGCCCCCTGGCGCGGGAATTCTGCGCCCAGGCGGTCCCGGCGCTGGAGGAGGTGGCGCCCGGCCATCATGTCGCCTGCCATTACTGGGACACGCCGGCGGACGAATGAACGGCGGGGCCTCAACGGCTGGCTGTTTTCATGCCATCGTGCTACCTTTCCAGGACGTGACAGATCCCTGTCCGGAACGCCTGCCGCCGGGGAGCCGATGCCGTCCCTGTCCGCCACGAAGCCCGCCCTGCCGGATCTGACTCTGCTGACCGGCCTTGCCACGCCGTTGTGGCTGGTGCGGGCGGAGGATGGCCGCGTGGTCTGGCTGAACCGGGCGGCCCGCAGGCTGCTCGACCCTGAGTCCGTGGGCGGAACTCTGTGCCTGTCGCCTGCCGGACCAGCGCCGGCGCCGGCCACCGAACGCGCGGTGACCATCCGCGGCACCGGCGGTGAAGCGCTGGCGCTGACCGTCCGCATCGGCCCCGTTCCGGGGTGCGATCTCGTGCTGGTGGAGGCGCCGGCCGATCTTGCCGCCCGGCAGGAGGTGGCGCGGCTGAACGAACAGCTTGTCGCCCTGTCCTACGCCTATCCCGACCTGCGGTTCGAGTTGCGGCGCGACGGCAGCATCCTGGACTTCGCCGCCGGCAGCCCCGCCGACCTCGGCATCCCGACACAGCGCTTCCTGAACGGCCGCATCCAGGAGGTCCTGCCCGAGGCCGCCGCCGGACCGCTGATGGCGGCGCTGGAACGGGTGGCGGTGGGCGCTACCACCGTGAGCGTCGACATCCGCCTGCCCGTCGACAGGGCAACCGGCGGCGAAACCGGCGGAGAGGGCGACGCTGTGTTCGAGGCCCGGCTGGTCGCCCTTTCCGACGACGGCGACCGCATCCTCTGCATCCTGCGCAACATCACCGGCCGGGCCCGGGCGGAGCAACGGGCGGAGCGGGCGCACCGTCTGCTGCTGGATGCGATCGACAGCATCGGCGAGGGCTTCGTTCTCTATGATGCCGACGACCGGCTGGTGCTGTTCAACCGGCGCTACCGCGACCTGAAGATCTCCGATCCCGATCTGGCGCGGCCGGGCACGCCGTTCGAGACACTGCTGCGTGACGGGATGCGGCGCGGCCTCTACCTGATTCCGCCGGAACAGGCGCAGGAGTGGATGGCCAAGCGGCTGGACCTGCATCGCCATGGCGGCCCGCCGATGGAGGTGCAACTGGCCGACGGCCGCTGGCTGCGGATCGAGGAGCGGCGGACCTCCGACGGCGGGACCGTCGGCCTGCGCACCGACATCACCGACCTGAAGGCGCGGGCGTTGGAGCTGGCCGCCGCCAACCGCCGCAAGTCCGACTATGTCCACCACCTGAGCCACGAGCTGCGCACGCCGCTGACCGCGGTGATGGGCTTTGCCGAAATCCTGCGCGACCAGCTGCTGGGACCGCCGGGCAGCCCGCGCTACGGCGAGGCGGCGGCGCAGATCGTCGCGGCCGGCGACTATATGCTGGAGCTGATCAACAACCTGCTCGACCTCGCCCGCATCGAGGCCGGGCGGCTGGAGCTGCATGAGGAGGATTGCCCGCCCGCCCTGATCGTCGACGCCACCCTGTCGATGATGGCGGCGCGGGCCGATCAGGCGGGTGTGACACTCTCCGCCAGCCTGCCGGCCGACCTGCCGGTGCTGTGGGCCGATCCGTCGCTGGTCCGGCAGATGCTGACCAACCTCGTCGGCAACGCCCTGAAGTTCACCGATCCCGGCGGCCATGTGACGGTGTCGGCGGAGCGCGACGCGGCCGGCGGCCTGAACCTGGCGGTCGCCGACGACGGCCGCGGCATGCCGCCGGAGCGCATCCCGCAGGCGCTGACCGCCTTCGCCCAAATCCATGACCCGACCCGCGACCGCATGACGGCGACGCAGCACGGCTCCGGCCTCGGCCTGCCGCTGACCGCCGCGCTGGTGGAGCTGCATGGCGGCGGAATCGCCGTAGACAGCGCGCCGGGGCGCGGCACCATTGTGCGGCTGCGCTTCCCGCCGGAGCGGGTGATGGGGTAGGCGCCCACACACCCAAGAAAATGCCCAAGAAAAAACCCCCGCTCCGGGTGGAGCGGGGGTTTTCTCACATCACAACGACCGATGAGAGATCAGGCCATCTCGATGCGCTGAGCCTCGGGACCCTTGGCGCCCTGGCGGATGGTGACGCGGACCTGCGCACCGTCGTCCAGACCGCTGATGCCCGACCGCTCCAGCGCACGGATGTGCACGAAGATGTCCTTGCCGCCGGTGGACGGGGCGATGAAGCCGAAGCCCTTCGACACGTTGAACCACTTCACCGTGCCGTCGACGGTCTCGCCGCCGTCCGAATCGCCGTAGTTGTCGTAACCGCCGCGGCTGCCGCCGTAGCTGTTGCCGCCGCCGTAGCCGCCGTCGTTGCCCCAGCTGTCACGCTCGCGCGGGGCGCGCGACGGACGGCTCGGAGCGGCGGTCGAGGTGTCGACCGCGTGGATGGTGGCGACCTGCGGGCCCTTCGGGCCGCGCGACAGGTCGCAGGTGATGGTGGCGCCTTCGGGCAGGCTGTCGTGTCCGCAGAACTGCAGAACCGTGGAGTGCAGGAAAGCGTCGGGCGACCCATCGTCGGGGGTGACGAAGCCGAAGCCCTTGGTTGCGTTGAACCACTTGACGGTGGCGCGGATGTCGCGCTGGGTGATCTCAGGAGCGCGGAAGGAGGAGCGCTGCGGACGGTCGAACATCAGTTATCGTCTCATCTGTCGTGTTAAACCCCATCCCGGCAAGAACCAAAGAAGGGAGACCCGGAACAGGGCCAGCGAAGGATGATCGGTTCCGACCCATAATTCAATCGTCATTGCGCGATTCGACCCTGCGCGCACAACAAAAACACCGCCACCGCCCATTGGGTGGGCGGGGCGGGGCGATTTCGCCGAAAATGTGCAGGTGCAGCGTGACGATTCAGCCGCGACTCAGGGCTTAACCGTCAGGGGCCCAACCGTCAGGCGTGCAGGCTCAGGCGCCGTGGCACTTCTTGTACTTCTTGCCGCTGCCGCAGGGGCAGGGGTCGTTGCGGCCGACCTTGGGGCCGCTGCGCGGGCGGGCGCCCAGCTGGCCGTCCACATAGTACCAGCGGCCGTCCTGGTGGGTGAAACGGCTGGTCTCGTGGTGGGTCATCGGCTTGCCGTTCATGCTGAACCGGGCGACGAACTCCACGATCCCGTCGCTGTCGCCGGGCTGGCCGGCCTCGGTCGAGCGGATCTCCACGCCGGTCCACACGCTGTTGTTGGCCCAGGTCTCGATCTCTTCACGGTTGAAGTCGTCGCGGGTGCTGGGCAGCAGCGTGTCGTGCAGATAGTCGATGTTGCCGGTGGCGAAGGCCGAATAGCGCGAGCGCATCAGCGCCTCGGCCGTCGGAGCGGGCATGCCGGCCAGATAAGGTCCGCAGCAGGCGTCCAGCGGCTTGCCGGAACGGCAGGGGCATTCGGCGGCGGTCTGGGTGGTGTCGGTCATGGCCTGCTTCTCGGGTGATGGCGTGGCGGGTGATCGCGTGGTCCGGCTGATCGGGGCGCATCCATAGCGCAGCCGCGCTCCGCTTCTCAAGAGCTTGCTTGAGGCAAATCGGCGCGGCCTTGCGCCCGGACTCCGCCGCCGCTATCAAGCGGCCCCATCCCGTCCCCCATCCGGAAGGCCGTTCGCCGATGCCTGCCAAAGCGCCCCGCAAAGCAGCCGCCCCCCGGCAGCGGCCCGACCTGTCGCTGGAGGCGGGCTTCGGGCCCGGCCGCCGCGTCTGCGGCATCGACGAGGTCGGACGCGGCCCGCTCTGCGGCCCGGTGGTCGCCGCCGCCGTGGTCTTGGCCCCCGAAGGGCTGCCGCCGGAGATCGCCGCCCAGATCGACGACAGCAAGGCGGTCAACCGCCGCCTGCGCGAGGAGATCGAGCCGGCGATCCGGGCGCACGCACTCGCCTTCGCCATCGCCGAGGCGTCGGCCGCCGAGATCGACGAGCTGAACATCCACAAGGCGACGCTGCTGGCGATGAAACGGGCCTATCTGGCGCTGCCCGGCGCTCCGCCCGACGCGGCGCTGGTCGACGGAAAATTCACCCCCGACATCCCGTGCGAACGGGTGGCGGTGGTCAAGGGCGACAGCCGCAGCCAGTCCATCGCCGCCGCCTCTATTCTCGCCAAAGTGGCGCGCGACAGCGAGATGTTGCGGTTGTCGGTACTGTATCCACACTATGGATGGGACCGAAACGCCGGCTATCCGACGCCCGAGCATCTGGATGCGCTGACCCGCCATGGTGTCACGCCGCATCACCGAGTCAGTTTTGCACCAGTGAAACGCCAAAAGGCACTAAGCGGCTGACCCGCCGTCACTTGGCAAAGAAAGCTGTTGACGGCGACTCGGCCGCGACTCATTGTCCGGCCGAGTCCCAGTTCTTTGCCGGTCGTAAAATGCTCCCTGAAAACCGTATCCTGGTCGGCGATTGCATCGCTCTCATGAACGATCTGCCGCCCGCTTCGGTCGATCTCGTCTTCGCCGATCCGCCCTACAACTTGCAGTTGGGTGGCGAATTGCTGCGGCCGAACCACACCCGCGTCGCCGGGGTGGATGACGAATGGGACAAGTTCGACGATTTCGAAGCCTATGACCGCTTCACCCAGGACTGGATGACGGCCGCCCGCCGCATCCTGAAGCCGGAAGGCTCGCTGTGGGTGATCGGCAGCTATCACAACATCTTCCGCGTCGGCGCCACGCTGCAGAATCTGGGCTTCTGGATTCTGAACGACATCGTCTGGCGCAAGACCAACCCGATGCCGAACTTCCGCGGCACCCGCTTCGCCAACGCCCACGAGACGATGATCTGGGCGGCCCGCGACAAGGACGCGCGCTATCGCTTCAATTACGAGGCGATGAAGAACCTCAACGAGGATCTTCAGATGCGCAGCGACTGGCTGCTGCCGATCTGCAGCGGCGGCGAAAGGCTGCGCGACGAGGAGGGCAAGAAGACCCACCCGACGCAGAAGCCGGAATCGCTGCTGTACCGGGTGATCCTGTCCTCCTCCCGTCCGGGCGACGTGGTGCTGGATCCCTTCTTCGGCACCGGCACCACCGGCGCGGTCGCCAAGCGGCTCGGCCGCAAATGGATCGGGCTGGAGCGCGACGACACCTATGTCAAGGCGGCCCAGGCCCGCATCGACGCGGTGGAGGAGGCGCCGGAGGCTGCCATCCTCGACACCCCGCCCAAGCGCAGCGCGCCGCGCATCCCCTTCGGCTGGGTGGTGGAACGCGGGCTGCTGCGCCCCGGCTCGACCCTGTTCGACCATCGCCGCCGCGTCGCCGCCCGCGTGCGCGCCGACGGCACGCTGATCGGCACCGGCCCGCGCGGCGACCATCGCGGTTCCATCCATCAGGTCGGCGCGGCGATGGCCGGTCTGCCCGCCTGCAACGGCTGGACCTTCTGGCACTATGAGGAGGGCGAGGATCTGCGCCCGATCGACGTGCTGCGCGAGCGCATCCGCTCGGAGATGCACTGAGTCCGCCCCTGACCTGTCCGTCCGGCATAGGGATTGGCGGGGACGGCGGCTTGGCAGCAGTGGCGCCGCCGTGTTAGGGCTGTCGCCCATGAACAAGCTCTTCGCCACCGTCACCGCCCCGGTGCCGCGTTCGGCCCCGGCGGCGCTGTCCACCCGTTGCTTCGTCCGCGATCTGGTGATGGACGCGCTGATCGGCGTCTATGCCCATGAACGGGCAAAGCCCCAGCGCATCCGCCTGAACCTCGACCTCGAGGTGATCGCCCCCGGCGTCACCGGCGAGGATATGGCGACCATCGTCAAGGGTGTGGTCACCCAGGGCCATGTCACGCTGGTGGAGACGCTGGCCGAACGCATCGCCGAGCGCTGCCTCGCCGACGCGCGGGTGACGATGGCCAAGGTGCGGGTGGAGAAGCTGGACGTCTTCCCCGACGCCGCCAGCGTCGGCGTGGAGATCGAGCGCGCCCGCGCCTGACCCATTTCCCACTCGACAGAAGAGGAAGCCGCTCCCCGTGTCCTTGCTCGCCGTTCTCACCGCCGAACAGACCGCCGCCCGTCTTCCTTTCCCCGCTCTGTGCGACGCGGTGGCCGCCGCCGCCCGCGACTATACCGCCGGCCGCATCACCAGCCCGGAACGGCAGGTGCTGCCGCTGCCCGACGGCGGCGTGCTGCTGTCGATGCCGGCCACGGCGGCGGACATCGCCATCCACAAGCTGGTCAACGTCAATCCCGGCAACGGCGCCAAGGGCTTGCCGACCATCCATGGCGTGGTCAGCGCCTTCGACGCCCTGACCGGCGCGCCGCAGGTGATCCTGGATGGTCCCACCGTCACCGCGCGCCGCACCGCCGCCGTGTCGATGCTGGCGATCCGGACGCTGGCACCGGCGCCACGCCATGTCGCGCTGCTCGGCGCCGGTACCCAGTCGTCCGGCCATGTGGCGGCGCTGGCAGCGCTCTATCCCGGCATCCGCATCGACATCCACAGCCGCAGCCTGGACAGCGCCAAGGCGTTCTGCGCCAGGCAGGACGGGCAGGGGGTGGAGTTGCGGCCGATGAGCGGCGCGGTCGATCCGGCGGCCGAGGTGGTGATCGCGCTGACCACCAGCCTGTCGCCGATCTATGACGAGACTCCGCGCCCCGACCGCCTGCTGGTCGGTGTCGGCGCCTTCAAGCCGGAAATGGCGGAGTTCGGCCCGACCGTCGTCCATGGCAGCGAGCTGTTCGTCGACGATCCCGCCGGTGCCCGCCACGAGGCCGGCGACTTCATCCAGGCCGGAGTGGAGTGGGGCACCGTCAAGTCGCTGGTCGATGCGCTGGACGGCGGCGCCACGCCGGGCCGCCCGCGCCTGTTCAAGAGCGTCGGCTGCGCCGCGTGGGATTTGGCGGCGGCGCGCTGCGCGCTGGGGCAGGGCGCCTGACCGCGCCCCTCACCGCCCCCATCATCACCGACGCAGCGGCACCGCCCGCTTGACCAGCCGGCGGTCCATGTCGGCACTCGCCACCGTCGGTTCGCCCAGGCTGCGCATGACGAAGGCGAAGGTGTCCATCACCCGGTCCAGCACGATCTCGTTGTCGTCCGGGCGGCGGCTGACCGACACCACGGCATAGCCGGCGGCGCGGGCCACCGCCGGTTCGCCGCGCAGGCCGCGCACGCCCCAGCCGGCCAGCGCCTCCTTGCAGCGGAACAGCTCGGCGGCGAAGCCGCCGGCCGACTGGGTGCGGCCGACCACATAGGCGGCGGCGACCGCCAGCGGCGCCAGCAGCCCGTCCCAGTCCAGGCAATCCTCCCGACCGACCCACACCCCGCCGACCGAGCAGGCGGCGGCGCCGATGGCCTCGCCCAGCCCGGCGCGGAAGGCACGCAGCGACTCCACCGCCTCGGCCGCCGGCATCGGCTCCACCCGGCGTCCCTCCGGCATCAGCATCAGCCGGCCCGCCCATTCCGACGAGGGCGGCAGCTGTTCGGTCAGGCGCGCGAGCAGCGCCTCGCGGGCGGCGGCGAAGGGAACGACCTCGGACATCGGGGCCTGCGGCAATGGTGTGGAGGGGAGGGCGAGAAGAAGCCCGAGAAACCCGGAATTGTCAAGAGCAAGCCTGTGGGGCGGCAACCCAGGGCTGCGTCCGGCCGGCAATGTCACAGACCGGCAGCGCATAACCGGTCCTTCCCGGAAAAAATGCGCCGCTTTGCGTTTTTCCGCTTGCCAGGATTCGTCATCGGCCATATAAGGCGGGCCTCCGTTCCCGGTTAGCTCAGTTGGTAGAGCAGCGGACTGTTAATCCGCTTGTCGCTGGTTCGAGTCCAGCACCGGGAGCCATCGCGCGGGTGTAGCTCAGTTGGTTAGAGCGCCGGCCTGTCACGCCGGAGGCCGCGGGTTCAAGTCCCGTCACTCGCGCCATTCTCTCCTATATCTCCTCAATTCGATGTAGCGGATGATGGCGACTGCCCCACCGGGCGGCTTCGCGCTATCATGCGTTCTTCGCCGCGTTCACGATGCGGCCGATGGCGCCGGTTCCCTGTTGTACGGAGTCCGCGCGCCGAACGGCCGCGCAACAGCCGGGGAGGAACCGCTCATGCGTTTGTCTGACAAGGTCGCCGTCGTCACCGGTGGGGGATCGGGCTTCGGCGAGGGCATCGCCCGCCGCTTCGCCGCCGAAGGGGCCCGCGTCATCGTCGCCGACCTGGACGAGGCGGCCGCCGGCCGCGTCGCCGACAGCCTGGGCGAGACGGCGCTTGCCGTCCGCGCCGACGTCGCGGTGGGAGAGGATTACGAGGCCATCGTCTCGGCCGCGCTCGGCGAATTCGGCCGGCTCGACATCCTGGTCAACAATGCCGGCTACACCCACCGCTACGGCTCGATGCTGGACGTGGACGAGGCCACCTTCGACCGCATCTATGCCGTCAACGTGAAGTCGATCTATCACAGCGCCATCCACGCCGTGCCGGTGTTCCGCGCCCAGGGCGGCGGCGTGATCCTGAACATCGCCTCGACCGCCGGGCTGCGGCCCCGGCCGAACCTGACCTGGTACAACGGCTCCAAGGGCGCGGTCATCACCCTGACCAAGTCGATGGCGGCGGAGCTGGCCGCCGACAATGTCCGCGTCTGCGCCATCGCGCCCGTGGCGGGCGAGACCGGCATGCTCCACCGCTTCATGGGCCAGGACACGCCGGAACGCCGCGAACAGTTCCGCAGCAGCATCCCGCTCGGCCGCCTGTCGACACCGGGCGACATCGCCAACGCGGCGCTCTATCTGTGCTCCGACGAGGGGAACTTCCTGACCGGCGTGTGCCTGGAGGTGGATGGCGGGCGGTGTATTTGAGCGCTCCTTGGGGAAGTTAGACCCCCACCTAACCTCCCCCGCTGGGCGGGGGAGGGACTGCCGCCACTTCTTCGGACAAGCACTTGTCTCCTCCCCCGCCCAGCGGGGGAGGGTCGGGGTGGGGGCAAGTGGCTCCGTCAGCCTGCATTTCTGCCACCACCACCACCTCCTCAACCACCTCCTCCTCCCGCTTCTCATCCGGCAGCACGGCGTCCAGCAGGCGGGCGATGTCGTCGGTCGGCAGCAAGGCGCCATAGCCCGGCGCGTTGTAATCCCAATCATACTCGGCGAAGCCGCGGAATCCGGCGATGACCGGATCGCTCGCCCAGGCCTTGCGCAGGGCCTGACGGCGCAGCTCCGCCGGCACGTCGGGGCGGAGGAAGCCGGTGTAGTCGCTGGCGGAATCCAGACTGTCCAGCGAGGGCAGCTCCGGCGCCTCGTCCTCGACACCCCCGGCCCCGACCCCGGCCGCTTCCGCCGGCAGCATGGCGGGCTCCTCCGGCACCACCGGCTCGACTGCCGGCGCCTCGCGCCGCGCCTCGCGTTTCAGCCGCGACCAGCGGCCGAGGAAGCCGCTCTCCTCCTCCCGCTCAGTCATGCCGCGCCTCCCCGGTGCGGCGGCGAAGCGCCAGGGCCTCCGGGTCGGCGCGGTCGCGCTTGCGCTTGTGGAAGGGGCGTTCGACGAAGTGTCGGGCGACGAAGCCGTCCATCCACAGCACCAGCGGGATCGGCAGCGGCAGCGCCTCGATCACGTCGTCGCCGGCTTCGGCATGGGTGTCGATCTCGCCGGGGTCGGCGGTGACGGCCAGCAGCCGGATCCCGGGCGCCGGGCCGCCCGGCCGCAGGATGACGTAGGCGCTGGGGCTGCCGCCGTCGAGGTTGTGCTTGTAGTTCTCGGCCTCGGTCGGGAACAGGGCGATCTCGGCGGTGCCGGCGTAATGGCGGGTCCAGTCCGGCCCTTCGGCCAGCACGCTCCAGTCCGGCAGGGTTGGGTCGGCCGGGACCAGCATCACCGGCTGCCAGCGCGCTTCGATCCAGGGATTGTCGACGCGTCGCCGCTCCACCACCACGCCGACGCTGCGCCGCTCGGCGCGGTCGGGCGGCGAGGCCGGGGCTGCGGCGATGGAGGTGGGGGAAGACGGGAACTCGCTGGGCATTGTCGGTGTTCCTGATGGGCCGGGACCGGAGAGCCGAAGCTGCACTCCGTCCCCTGTACAACGCGCCAAAGGTTGATTGGTGCCGCCGCACGCCATGCTCCGACGGATGCGCCCGACGATCTCCCAAAGGCCAAAGGAAGGATGCGCCATGCGCAAGATTGCCGCCGCCCTGCTTCTGTCGGGGTTCTTGTCCGGCCTGCCCCTGCTCTGTGCCACCGCACAGCAGGCGGATCAGCAACAGCCGCCGCCGCAATCCCAATCGGGGCAGGCCCAAACCGGAAAGAACACAGCGGCCCCGTTGGACTCGGGATCGAAGGAATCCGCCGGCGATGCGCTCGCACGCGATCCAGAGGTTCAGAAGAGTCAGCCCCCGCAACCGACACCGCAGGGCACCCGGCCGCCCAGCGCGGCCAATTCCCCCGCCACCGAGGGCAGCGACCTTCAGCAGGCGCTCGCCGCCGTGCGCAAGGCGCCGCCCGACCTGAACGGCAACCCGGTGCCGCGCCCCAACCAGTGGGCGAGCGAACCCGATCAGCCCAACGAGCCGACGCGGTCGCAGAACCCGTCGGACCTGACCAGCCAGGAAGTGAAGTAGACGGAGGTCAGCCGGACACCCGGCGGCTGCGGACGCGGATCAGGCCGCTGCCCTCCGGGTCCGCACGATCCGGCTTCAACATGGCGTCCAGCAGGCGGGCGTCGCTGGTCCAATAGGGCACGTACCATGTCCGGTCGGGGTCCATCACCAGCGCGCGCTTCGTCGCGGCGTCATAGGCGCCCAGCGGCGCGACGTGGCCGACGCCGACATCGCCGGTCAGCGTACCCTGGTCGAAGGCCAGCAGGATGATGTCGTCGGCGCTGCGCTCGTTCCCGGCCAGGATGCGGCGCAACTCGGCCAGCGTGGCGGGAGAGGCATCGCGCGGGCGCCAGACCTCCACCTCTGCGTCGATGTTGTAGGCGGCGAGGCTGCGGCGGACATAGTCGATCAGCTCGCCGAACGAGACGCCTTCGCCGTCGTCGGCAGTGGCGGCGCGCCAGTGGTCGTCGTCGAGCCGGTCGAGCAGTTGCCTGCCCGTCACCAGCCGTTCCGAGGCCAAGGCGGGCAGCCCGCGCAGCGCGTTCAGCATCATGGTCACGCTGGCCAGCGAGCAGGAGGCGCCGGTCGTCTGCGGCACGTAATAGGGGCTGAGCGCCCAATAGTCCGGCGCTGCGGCGGTGCGGACATACTCGCTGGACCGGGTGATCGGCACCGCGTCAGGGCCGAACTTCGGCTTCAGCTCCTCCAGCGCCCAGGCGGGCGTTGCTATGGGCGTTGCCGTGCAGGCGGTCCACAGCAGAAGGCCGCTTCCCAGGATTCTCGCCAAAGCCCCTGCGGTCCACGTCGCTTGCGTCATCGGATAACGGTCTCGGCCCGTCTGGTCGGAAAAAGGTATGCGCCCCGGTCCGCCGCCTGGGCGCGGCCTGCATATGGTGCGCTGCGGTGCGGGAGCCAAGCAGCGGAAAGTCCGAAGCGGGTTCCTCCAAAATGCAGAGGGGCGGAGCCCGCGCCGTCCGATCATCGAACGAAACAGGCTCCGCCCATGGAAAAGGTCGGCACATCGGAGGCGTACCCCCGATGCGCTTATCCGGAGTGTGCGGTCAGACGCCGTCCCAGAAATGCTCCAGACCGACATGGGCGACGCCGTCGGCGCCCATCTTCGCCCAGGCGAGGTCATGGATGCCCATGGCGAAGGCCGGCGAGGACGCCTGCAGCGAATAGTCGCCCCAATAGGCGTTGGTGAACATCGGCTTGCCGATCACGTCGTGGTCGCCGTATTTCGGCACGTTGTAGACGAGGTTGTTGTCGATGACGAAGTCGTTGGCGCTCAGCAGCTCGGTATAGTCGTCGAGCGGCAGGGTGCCCATGACCACGTTCTTGGTGATCGTGTTGTTGTGCGGATCGCCGGCGGTGCCGTGCACCGGCTGCCATTCGATGCGGATGAAATCTTCCTTGTTGTTGGCGATGACCGCGAAGTTGTTGGTCACCACGTTGTTGTCGCCGCCATGGATCTGCACCGAGGCCCAGTCGGCGTCCTTGATGAAGTTGTCCTTGACGGTGATGCCGCCGGCCATGTCGTCCAGATAGATGCCGAAACCCTTCTGGCCGTACATCCAGGCGTCCTGCGCGCTGGTGGCAAGACCGTTGGCGTGCTCGATCCAGTTGCCCTGGATGACCATGCCGGTGTTGGCGCTGGACCGTCCCAGGATCTCGATGGCGCCGTCGTCGGCGGTCTCCAGCCCGGTGTAGGAGATGTGGTTGTACTGGATGATGTTGTTGTGGTTCACCGTGTTGGTGGTGCCGCCGTAATCCTTGAACGAGATGCCGTAGCGCGCGCTGTGGTCGATGTCGTTGTTGGAGATCAGGTTGTTGTCCACCCCGGTGCCGATGATGCCGGCCACCGCCTTGCGCACTTCGCCGATGTTGCTGATCGTGTTGGCATAGATGCTGTTGCCGTTGCTGCGGCCATCCATCTCGATGCCGTTCTCGGCCATGTGGTTCAGCGTGTTGTGGGCGATCTGGTTGTTGGACGAGCCGGCGGTCAGCTTGATCGCCGTGCCGACGTTCAGGAAGCTGTTGTCGCTGATGTGGTTGCCGTCGGCATTGTTCAGCAGCAGGGCATCGCCGCCGGTGGTGGTGTTCTTGAAGGTCAGCCCGTCGATGGTCACGTCGCTGGCGCCGTTCAGCTTGACCAGCGTGCCCAGGCGCGGCACCTCGACCCCGGTGGAGACGAAGCCGGAGCTGGCCGCCTTGTAGAGAAGCTTGCCGTCCGTGTTGCGCCACGCGAACTCGCCGGCCTGATCGACGTAGGACGCGTTGTTCAGCAGCTTGTAGGTGGTGCCTTCGGCAAACGGCAGGGAGGCGCCGTTCTTCAGCTTGATGGTGTGGGTGGAGGCGTTGTAGCTGGAAATGCCGGTCAGCGTGTCGCCCAGCCGCTCGGCGTCCATCACCTGGATCAGCGTGTTCGGCTGGAGGTCGGCGCTGGTCACGTCGGAGCCGTGGGAGCGGATGTACCAGCCGCTCGGGCCGCCTGAGGCCGCATCGGCGAACTTCCAGCCGCTGGTGACGTCGGCGGCGTCATAGGCGAACTTCTCGGCCAGATGCTGGCGGACGTCGCCGACGATCAGGTCGAGGTTGCTGGCGCTGGCCAGCTTGGCCGAATAGAGGCCGTTGCCCTCGCTGGTGAAGCTCTTCACCACCTCGCCGCCGCTCAGGACCGGCTTCTCGCCTGGATAGTTCTGGAAGCTGTGGCCGTTGTCGAGCGAGGTCAGCTCCAGCGTCTTGGTCAGGTGATAGGTGCCCTCGCGGACATAGGTGGTGTCGATGGTCGAGCTGGCCCGCATGGCGGCCTGGGCCTTCTCCAGGCTGGCGAAGGGGCCGTCGGTGCCGTCGGCGTTCGGGGCCGCCAGCTTGCCGGACCACGTATCCTTGCCGTTGGCGGCGACGTAGAAGGCCGGCTTGGTCGGGGCGGTCGGAACCGGGGTCTGGTTGATCGGCGCGTCGCCGAACAGGTCGGCGCCGGCCTTGACGTTCAGGGCGCCGCCCCAATACAGGCCTTCCTGGCCCTTGACCACGTCCTTGCCGTCGACGGCACCCTTGTCATAGGTGACGATGCTGTCGGTGGCGGCGACGGTGTGGCCGTTGATGGCGACCGACTTGACGAACAGGTTGCGGTCGACCCCGTTCACGGTGGAATCGTTGTCGTACCAGACCTGGACGGTGTGCGCCTTGGTCGGGTCGATGTTGGCGGTGAACTTGTAGGCGGAGGTGGTGGCGGCGGCCTTGGCGTCGCCGATCACCTGACCGTCGACCAGCAGCTTGAAATGCGCCGCCTGTCCGCCGGCCGAGGTGCCGTAGGCGTTGACGACGATGTCGACCGCCTTGGTCGGGGTCGGCGGCGGCGGCGGAACATAGGCGCCGCCGAAATATTGCTCCGGCACGCCGAAGCTCAGCGCACCGCCCCAATAGAGGGCCTCCTGGCCGGCGACGACATATTTGCCGTCCACCGGGCCCTTGTCGTAGGAAGCCATGTCGGAGGTCGAGGAAATGGTCTGGCCGTCGATGTTGATCGACTTGACGAACAGGTTGCGGTCGACGCCGTTCACGGTGGCATCGTTGTCGTACCAGACCTGGATCTTGTGGGCCTCGTTCGGGTCGACCTTGGCGGTGAAGGTGTAGTCGGTGGCCGAGGTGGCGTTGACCCAGGCGTCACCCACCACCTGATCGTCGACCAGCAGCTTGAAGTGCGGGGCCTGCCCGCCGGCGCTGATGCCATAGGCCTTGACCTTGATGGTCGTGGTCATGCTGGCCGCGGTCTCCGCGTCCGGGGAGGTGGCGGCGGACGAGAACATCGTGGCGGGCAGCGGCACGTTCAGCGCGCCCGGCCAGTACATCTCCGTCTGTCCGCCGATGACGTTCAGGCCGTCGATCTTGCCGGTGTCGTATTTGACCGACGGGTCGATCGACAGGATGGTCTGGTCGTTCACCTCGAACGACTTGACGAACAGGTTGCGGTCCACGCCGTTAACCGTGTCGTCGTTGTCATAGACCAGCTGCAGCGCGTGCGCCTTGTCGGCCGGCACGTTGGCGGTGAAGACGTAACGCGACTGGGTGGCGGAGGAGACGGTGGCCTCGCCGATGCGGGTACCGTCCAGAAGCAGTTGAAAATGCGGCCATTTTCCGCCGGCCGCCGTGCCCCAGGCATTGACCGCGAAGGTGACCTGGATCGTGCCGTCGGTGTTGGTGGTAGCCATTTTGGAACTCCGCTTTATGGGTATCGCCTCGTTCCGCAGGCTCGTCCGTTAGCCTTAATCGCGTACTAACACTTATGGTTAGGAAATTATGAATGAGGGGGTTTCCCGTGGCAGAACTGAGACAAAAATGGGATATCGCCGATCGGGCATGATTTAGCCAAAAATGAAACTTTGACGATGCGATGAAGGATTGGGCATGCATCCGGCAGTTTTTTCCCACTCGACTTGAGCTTGGCCGTTCCGGCTAACGGGAGATGCTGCGAAACAAGCTCAAATGTCGAAATTTTGCGATGCTTCGACTTGGCATTTTCACTGCTGATCGGCGAAAGCGCTTGCCGGGCGAATGACGGGGCGAATGGAACCGAACGGCCCCGCGCCGCGTCTAGAACGTGCATCCCGACGATGCGGAGCGAAGCGGCGGAGGCGGCGGGCGTGGACGGCGGAACCGATGGCGGGCGGTGGGATGATGGCCGGGAACCGGGACGAGGAAGGGGTGGGGCACGCGTCGACCGCGTCAACCTCGCCCTCTGGCTGCTGGGCGTGCTGGCCGCGGCGGCCTCTCTGTGGGTGCTGCAGGCGGCGGCGTCCATCCTGATCCCGCTGGTGTCCGCCTTCTTCGTCGCGATCGCGGTGGCCCCGGTCGGCCGGTGGGTGCGCGGGCGGGTGCCGCGGCGCCTGTCCTGGCTCGGGCTGACCGCGTCGATGCTGCTGATCCTGGTCATCCTCGCCGCCTTCTTCGGGTCCATGGCCCTGGTGGCGCAGCGGGTGGCGGAGGATTTCCCGCAATATGCCGAAGCGCTGGGCAAGCTGTGGGCGAAAGCGAACCACTGGATCCAGGGCGCCAAGGCCGACCTGACGGCGGCGCAAGGCGGCCAGGGAGCCGGACCTGGGGCTGGACAAGGGGCAGGGCAGGGTGGCGCGGTACCGGTCGACCCGATCACCGGCTTCGCCAAGACCGCCCTGTCGTCTGCCGGACAGACGGTCTCGACCCTGGTGCTGACCGTCTTCCTGTCGCTGCTGATGCAGTTGGAGGCGCCGGTCTGGCGCGAGAAGATCGTCATGACCCTGGGCCGCGAGCGCTGCCGCATGGCGGTGGAGGCGGTGACCGCCATCGCCCAACAGTTCCGCCGCTATCTGGTGGTCAGCAGCGTGCTGGGGCTGATCACCGGCGCGCTCTATATCGGCTGGCTGTCGCTGTTCGGCGTGGATCTGGTTCTGCTGTGGGGCTTCCTGGCCTTCCTGCTGAACTATGTGCCGGTGGTGGGGTCGGTGGTGGCCGGCGCGCTGCCCGTGCTGCTGGTCGTGGCGACGCAGGATGCCGGCACCGCGATGGCCGTCGCCGCCGGCCTGCTGGTGATCGAGCAGGTGATGGGCAACTTCGTGGCCCCGCACATGCAGGGCAAGCAGCTGGCCATCTCGCCGCTGGTGGTGATGATCGCGCTTCTGCTGTGGAGCTGGCTGTGGGGAGCGGCCGGCGCGCTGCTGGCGGCGCCGATGGCGGTGCTGATCGCCATCACCCTGAACCACGCCGACGCCCTGCGGCCCTTTGCCATCTTCATGAGCGACAAGAGCGACCGCGAACGCTTCGACGCCCATACGCATCCGGAGTGACGGCGTCGGAGTGAAAGGCGAACCGCCATGTTGCGGCGCACAAAAGACACATAACTATAATTATGAAAAATACGTGCGGCTCGGAACCGGTGGCCCAGCCAAACGCCTCACCA
Source organism: Azospirillum sp. B2RO_4 (assembly GCF_051124815.1). NCBI lineage: Bacteria > Pseudomonadati > Pseudomonadota > Alphaproteobacteria > Rhodospirillales > Azospirillaceae > Azospirillum > Azospirillum sp. B2RO_4. The sequence goes on from NZ_CP118489.1 coordinate 184,422, forward strand.
TTCGTCTTTGACTTTGCGTGCGCAGAATACCAGTTCGTCTCCGTCGAGTGGGCCGATCTGCGTCATGATCGGTTCTGCGGGAAGTGTCATTTCCGAGATCGGCGAAGAAGCGATACTCCGCGGAGAAGCAGAGAAGCTTCGATCAAGGAAAAGCGGATCGATGAAATTCGGATGAACTTCTCCCCAAAGAGAACTCCACGTGTCGCTTGCCGCTCTGTGTTCAAAGCTCCCGTTGGGGGTGAAGCTTAAAAACAATCCTCCCGCTTTCAGCAACTTGTTGGCGTAATGAAATACCTTCGATGGAGATGGCACATGCTCCAGAACATGAGATGAAAAAAAGCAGTCGTATTGGCCAACATTCCCGGCCTGCGTCACAAACTCATCCATGTCGTCAACAGTTGTAATTCTCAGATTTTCCCTGGCAAAGGCGCTTCTGTTGCGATCGATTTCAAATGATGTTACAGAGTAACCGCTTTCCTTGATCTGCCAGCTTCCATAACCCCACGAACATCCATAATCGAAGATCATGCTCTCTTTGGACGGCAATATCTTTAGAATGATATCTACGATATGCGCATAGCTTTTTTCCGTTCCAGCGAATTTTAAATCCACCAACTCTCTTAAACGGTCGGGATCCGGCAGCTCCGTGGTGAATCCTTGACTGTATGAGGTCTCGTAGAATGACTGGTTGTTTGCAGGGTCATCGGTCGGCGTCCGAAACAGCATTGCGCACGACCCGCACCGGCGAAGTTGGGTCACAAAATACTTTCTTTCTATCAGCGAATTTTCCGCGCATCCGCAATTTGGGCAAAGATAACGCTCAGGTCTGGTCTGTGCGCCAAGGCAGCGAAACAGATAGGAAAGGCGCCCCATAACTCTCCCTTCCGTTGCTGAAAATAAATTTTTGCATCCAATCGGAATGCCTCCCGTATACTGCCAAAGCACAGGGCGGGAAAGACTTAACGACTTTGGTGGCGAGTTGCTGGCAAGCAACCCTTTTGGACCCGGTCGGAAAATACGAACGCCGCCCGGCCTTGCGACCGGACGGCGTTGAGTATCTGTCTGCAAAAGCGCCTGAAGGATCAGGCGGCGTTCTCGCTCAGCACACCGCGGCGGATCTGGTCGAGTTCGATGGATTCGAACAGAGCCTTGAAGTTGCCCTCGCCAAAGCCCTCGTTGCCGATGCGCTGGATGATCTCGAAGAAGATCGGGCCGATGACGTTCTGGGTGAAGATCTGCAGGAGCAGGCCCTGGCCCTCCGTCGGGGCGCCGTCGAGCAGGATGCGGTTGGCCTGCAGGCGCTTCAGGTCCTGGCCATGGCCGGGGACGCGGGCATCGACGCGCTCGTAATAGGTGTCGGGCGTGTCCTGGAACGGCGTGCCCATGCCGCGCATCGTCTCCACCGTGTGGACGATGTCGTTGGTGCCGAGCGCCACGTGCTGGATGCCCTCGCCCTTGTAGTCGCGCAGATACTCGACGATCTGCGACTTGTTGTCGGCGGACTCGTTGATCGGGATGCGGATCTTGCCGCAGGGGCTGGTCATCGCCTTCGAGCGCAGGCCGGTCAGCTTGCCCTCGATGTCGAAATAGCGGATCTCGCGGAAGCCGAACAGGCGGGTGTAGAAATCGGCCCACTCCTCCATGCGCCCGGTGTGGACATTGTGGGTCAGGTGGTCGATGTAGGTCAGGCCGGCGCCCTCGGGATGCTGGTCCACCCCCGGCAGCGGCACGAAATCGACCTCGTAGATGCTGCCGCGCTCGCCATAGCGGTCGACGAGGTAGATCAGCGAATCGCCGATGCCCTTGATGGCGGGGATGTTCAGCTCCATCGCGCCCACGCGGTTCTCGACACCCCAGGCGCCGAGATCGACGGCCCGGCGGTAGGCGAAGGCGGCGTCGGCGACGCGGAAGGCGATGGCGCAGATCGACGGCCCGTGCTGGGCGGCGAAGTTGCGCGGGAAGCCCGACGGCTCGGCATTGACGATGAAGTTCACGTCGCCCTGGCGGTAGAGCGTGACGTCCTTCGACCGGTGGCGGGCGATGGCGGTGAAGCCCAGCTGCTCGAACAGGCGGCCCAGCGCCACCGTGTCCGGCGCGGTGAATTCGATGAACTCGAATCCATCGGTCTTCATCGGGTTTTCCCACATGTCGGCCATGATCGCCTCTCCCTTGGTTCGTTCTGCGATCAGTATGCCGGACAGTCCGTGGAAATAGCTTTCAAAGTGAGGCGGGTACACCTATGATTTTGGCAGGATTTCCCGTCCTGCCCTTCCTTACCGGGGAATTTTGCCGTTGCCCGCCGCTCTATCGGAAATCGACATCAAAATTCTGGTCGCCCTGCAGGAGGATTCCCGCCTGACCGTGCAGGAGTTGGCCGACCGCGTCGGCACCTCGCCGTCGTCCTGCTGGCGCCGTCTGAAGTCGCTGGAGGAGACCGGGGTGATCCGCCGCTACACCGCGCTGGTCGATCCCAAGGCGGCGTCGGTCGGCGAGTGTGTTTTCGCCCATGTAACGCTGGACCGCCATTCGGCCGAGACCGCCGCCGTCTTCATCGACGCGGTGCGCAAGCGGCCGGAAGTGCTGGAATGCTATGCGGTATCGGGGGATGCGGACTATCTGCTGCGGGTCGCCGTGCGGGCCATCGCCGATTACAACCGCTTCCTGGAGGAGTTCGTCTTCCAGCTGCCTTTCCAGGTGCGCATCCGCTCCAACTTCGCCCTGAAGGAAATCAAGTTCGAGACGGCACTGCCGCTGGGGAATGGGGCGTAGCGCCCCGTCCTGCCTTCCTCCCCTACCCTGCCACGCGGCGCTTGGCCTGCACGGCCGCCGCGGCGGCAGCCGGATGCGGGCCGGCGATGCGGTCGAGCAGCAGGTCCAGGCCGGTGCGGCTGGTCTCGTAGGCCACCCGGGCACGGGTCAGCGTCTGAGCCGAGGCGGCGGCGAGCGCCTCACGGTCGTCGGCCCAGGCCGCCAGGATCGGCAGGGCCGCCTTCACGAAGTCGGCGTTCTGCGGCACCAGCCCGTCGGCCGGAATGTCGGAGCCGATGCAGCCGCGCTCATAGGCCAGCACCGGCACGCCGGCGGCCATCGCCTCGAACAGCACCAGCGGCTGCGCCTCGTTGCGGTACTGGGTGGGGAAGACGAAGACGTCGATGTCGCGATAGAAGGCCTCCTTGGCCTCGCCATGCACCGGGCCATGATACTCCACCGCCCCGTCGAAGGCCATCAGCCCGGCGGCGATCATCGCGTTGTCCCTCGGCTTCAGCCCCGGCCCGGCCAGCACCAGCTTGGCGTCCACCCCCTCCAGCTGCAGGGCGCGCAGCAGGGCGAACAGCGTGTCCAGCCCCTTCTCGCCGCACAGGTTCGACAGGTGGCCGATGCGCAGGGGGCCGTCGCGCCGGGGGCGCGGGGTCGCGCCGGGCGTGGAGAAGATGGCGTTCGACATGGTCATGCAGGTGCGCGCCGCCGGATAGATCGACTGGAAGCGCATCTGCATCGCCGGGCACAGCAGCACATGGGTGCAGTCGGCGCCCGCCACCCGGGTCAGCAGCCGCATCCGCCAGGTAGGCTTGGCTATGGTGGCGAAGGAGTGATGGTGCAGCACCTGCTCGTAGCCGAACAGCCGCGCGGTCCCGGCGAGCGCGGCGGTATAGAGCGTGCCCCAGCCCGAGTCCACCGGCATGTAGAAACGGCGGTCGGGCTTGCGCAACCCGGCGGCGAGCCGGCCCATGGTGCCGAACACCCGCGTCATCTTGCGCAGATGGTAGGCGACGCCGCCGCCGTTCCAGCCGGGCGACAGGTCGGCGACCTCCACGCGGCCGCGCCCCCGCATGCGGTCCTGCAGACGCTCCAGCACCAGGGCCGTCACCCGGCTCATCCCATCCACCGGAGGCGGCAGGCGCCCGGAGACGACCACGTGGGTGCGCGCGTTCCGTTCCATCGTCAACTCCCGGTCAGTGCCGCTCCGGTCGACCGGCCATGCTGGCCACCCTCCGGATCGGCGGAATAGTCGGACACATAGTCCGTGTCCGCGCTGCGCTCCGCCCTGGGGCCGCCCAGCGCCACCACGGCCTTCTCCACCGACTGGGCGAAGAAGCTGGCGTCGGCCAACGCCTGGAACGGCCGCCCGTTCAGGCTCAGGCGGCGCCACTCGTCCTCGTCGCCCGCGACCGACAGCATGTAGCGCGCCAGCCCCTCGGGGTTGTCCGGCTCCACGATGTGGCCGTTCAGCCCGCTGCGGATCAGCACGTCGCGCGCACCGCACTGGTCGGACAGGATGGTCGGCACCCCCATGGCCAAAGCCTCGTTCACCACCAGACCGAACTGCTCCTCCAGCGACGGCAGAAGCAGGCAGAGCGTCGATCCCAGCGTCTCGGCGATTCCCTTTTCCTGCAGGAAGCCGCGGAAGATGATCGAACCGTCCAGCCCGCGCCGCGTCACCTCGGCCCGCAATTCCGCCTCCAGCGGACCGGATCCGCAGAGGTGGAGCGGACGGGCGGCCGGACCGGCCAACTGCCGGTAAATGTCGTAGGCTTCGACCGCCCGGAACAAGTTCTTCTTCGGGACGAAGCGCGCGATGATGGTGAAGTGGCGGTCGGCGAAGGGTACTCCGCCAGGGGCCGGCTCCATCCCGGACAGTCGGCGGATGCGGTCCAACGACAGCGTGTCGTACCCGATATAGAGCCGATCCTTCGGAAGTCCCAACAGACGGAAGTAATCCACCGTGCGGTGACTTCCGCCGATCCCCGCCTGATAGGGGGAGTAGAAGACGCTCTTCACCATTTCGCGCCACAGGATGCGCGGCTTGTCGTCGTATTTGGAGGCGTTCATGTTGATGACCTTGCGCCCCATCAGCCGCATGGTCAGGGCGAGCGCGAAGACGTCCGGATCCTCGTAATGGCACAGGAAGACGAACCGGGCGTCGACGCGCCGGCATTCGCGCAGCAGGGCGCGGTACACCGTGGCCGTCGACAGGTCGGCCTTCGACTGGCCGGGAAACAGGGTGATCTTGCGGAAATTCTGCCCGGACCCGGTCGAATCCCAGGCGTAGGTGTGCGACTTCGACCCGACCTCCAGTCCGATCACGTCATAGACATGACCCAGCCGGCGGCCGACAGCCTCCAACCGGTCCATATGGTAGGGGCCGAACATCTCCCAGCTGAAGACCAGCGCGGGCTTCTTCATGCTGCCTCTCCCAACAGAAGACGGGCGTAGCGGTCGAGCGCCACGGCGCGGGTGGCGTTCGCTTCCACCCAGGCACGGCCGCGGCGGCCCATGGCGGTGGCGCGGGCGGGGTCCGACAGCAGGGCCGCCACCGCCTCGGCCATCGCGCGCGGCTCTTCCGGCGGGGTGCACAGGAAGGCGCCGACCTGCGCCTCCAGCGTGGCGAGCGCCGATCCGGGCAGGCAGGTGCTGACGAAGGGCCGGCCGGCGGCGAGGATGGTCACCGCCTTGCCGGGCATGGCGAAGGCCGCCCCTTCCGGCCGCTGGGGCACGAGATGGACGTCGCCCTCCGCCATAGCCTCGTTCAGTTGGTCCTTCGGCGCCAACGGCTGGAAGATCACGTTGCGCAGCCCCATGGCGCGGGCGCGCGACTTCAGCTCCTCCTCCAGCCCGCCCTGCCCGCGCAGCTTGATGCGCGCGGTCGGCATCAGCTCGGCCAGATGTCCTGCCATGTCCAGCACCTGCTCCAGCCCCTGCTTGCGGGCGAAGGCGCCGCTGTACAGCGCAGTCGGCGGCTGGTCGGGGCGGGGCAGCGGGTGGACCGCGTCGGCATCGACGTGGGGCGGGATCACATGGATCGGCCGGGTGACGCCCAGCTCCTCCAGCACGCCACGCATCGGCTCCGACAGGACGACGATGGCGTCGGCGCGGTTCAGCGCCCGGCGCTCCATGGCGCGGATCGCCTTGACCGCCGCCTTGCCGCCCATGCCCAGCGCGCCGGCAAGGCCGGACTGGATGTCGTGGACGATGGCGACGTGACGCCCGCCCGGCGCCTTGAAGCGGTCGGCGATGCCCACCGACAGGATCGACGGGCAGAGCGACAGCACGGCGGCGTGCCGCCCGACCCGGCCGCGGACGCGGGCGGCGGCGAAGCCGGCATGCAGCACGCCTTCATGGATCAGCCGGGCCTTCATGCCGCCGCCGGCCGGCGGGATGGTGTGCAGCCGCTCGACCAGCACCCCGTCCACCGTCTTGCTGTCCTGCGACCCGTCGGCATAGCCCTCATAGACCGTGTTGCCGGGATAGTTGGGACGCGCGGTCAGCACCGTGGTCTCGGCCCCGGCCGCCGCGAAGGCGGTGGCGAGGTCGGTCATCATCGGCGCACTGCCGGCCGGTTCCGGCCAATAGCTCTGCGCCACCAGCAGCAGTTCCTCCGGCACCGGCACGTCCGCCAGGGAAAGAGAGCTGGACGGCCGGTCGAAGACCGGCTGCCGCAGATTGAGGGAATCGTCCGGCATCGGCGGTTACTCCGCAGCCTGCTTCGGAGCCTGCTGGCGTTCCGGAGCGGCGTTCTCCAGGAACCAGGCGTAGGTGCGGCGCAACCCCTCCTCCAGCGACACCTTCGGGCGCCAGCCGGTGGCGAACAGGCGCGACACGTCCATCAGCTTGCGCGGGTGGCCGTCGGGCTTGCTCAGGTCATGGGTCAGCGTGCCGGTGTAGCCGACGGTGTCGCGGATCATGGCGGCGAGGTCGGCGATGGCGATGTCGTCGCCGGGGCCGACATTGATGATCTCCTCGCTGTCGTAATGATCCATCAGATGCAGGCAGGCGTCCGCCATGTCGTCGACATAGAGGAACTCGCGCCGCGGCTTGCCGGTGCCCCACAGGGTGACGGTCGGATCGCCCGCCAGCTTGGCGTCGTGGAAACGGCGGATCATGCCCGGCAACGCGTGCGAGGTCTCCGGGTCGAAATGGTCGCCGGGGCCGTACAGGTTGGACGGCATGGCGCAGATGGCGTTGAAGCCGTACTGGCGCCGGTAGGCCTGGCACATGGTGATGCCGGCGATCTTGGCGACCGCGTAGGGCTTGTTGCTCGGCTCCATCGGGCCGGACAGCAGCGCCTCCTCTTTGATCGGCTGTTCCGCATGCTTCGGGTAGAGGCAGGAGGACCCGAGGAAGAGGAGCTTGCTAACGCCGGCGCGCCAGGCGGCGTCGATGACGTTGTTCTGGATCAGCAGGTTGTCGCGGATGAAGTCGCCGCCGAAGCGGTCGTTGGCGAGGATGCCGCCCACCTTCGCCGCGGCCAGGATCACATGCTCGATCCCCTCGCGGTCGAAGAAGGCGCGCACCGCCGCCTGATCGGTCAGGTCGAGCTGCGACCGGTCGCGGATCACGAGGTCGGTGTGCCCGGCCTCGGTCAGCCGCCGCAGAATGGCGGACCCGACGAGTCCCCGGTGGCCGGCGACGAAGATACGGCTGTTGCGGTCCATGCGGGCCGTCTCCTTAAGATCTTGTGCGAGCACTTGCCGCCGATTGCCCCCACCCCGACCCTCCCCCGCTGGGCAGGGGAGGGAGATTGGAGCCTTGTCGGCGTTCAGCGGCAGTCCCTCCCCCGCCCAGCGGGGGAGGTTAGGTGGGGGTCTAACGCCCCAATCGACGCCCTACTCCGCCGCCTGCCCCATGCGCCCCAGATCCGCCCGTGCGCGCTCCGCGTACCACTCGACCACGCCGGGCAGGCCGGCGGAGAGCGGGATGCGCGGGGTGAAGCCCAGCGCGGTCAGCTTGGCGATGTCGGGGCTGCGGCGGTCGGTGCCGCCGGGGGCGGCCGGACCCGGCATCACCTGGGCATCGCGGCCGAGGCAGCCGACGGTCTGCCGGGCGAGGTCGGCGATGGTGACCTCCTCCGGGTTGCCGACATGGTAGATGCCGAGATGCTCGCCCTTGTCGACCACCGTCACGATGCCGTCGATGGCGTCGTCGATGTGGACGAAGGCGCGGGTCTGGCGGCCGTCGCCCTGGATCTTGAAGGGCACCGCCCCGCTCGGGTGACTGGCGATCGCCTCCACCGCGCGGCGGGAGAATTCCGGCACCACGTGCTCCCAGCCCATGTCGGGGCCGTAGACGTTGTGCGGGCGGAAGATCGCCACCCGGTCGAAGCCGCTGCGGCCCCAGTTGATCGCCAGCAGTTCGGAGATCAGCTTGGAGCCGCCGTAGCTGTAGCGGGCGTTCAGCACGTCCGGCACGACCAGCGGCACCTCCTCCGGCGTCGGCACCAGCGGCGGGGTCTGGTAGGCCTCCGAGGAGGAGGCGACGACGAGGTCGCCCACGCCGTCGGCACGGCAGGCGTCCAGCACGTTCAGCATGCCGCGCACGCCGACGTCCAGCACCACCTCGGGCTTCTCGTAGAAATGCTTGGTGCCGTTGACGGCGGCCAGATGCAGCACGCCGTCGACGCCGCGCACCGCTTCCCGCACCGCGGCCGGATCGCGGATGTCGCCCTGGACGAATTCGACATCGTCCAGCACGCCGGCCAGCCGCCCGGTGTGCCCGCGCGAGTTGTCGTCCAGAACGCGGACGCGGTGGCCGTCACGGACCAGCCGGTGGACCAGGGCGGCGCCGATGAAGCCGCTGCCGCCGGTGACGAGATAGTGTTTCATGTCGGTCAAATTCCTCTTCCAGCCCGATGACGTCAGGCCACATGCGCGTAGCGGGCGGCGCCATGGCTGCCGAGAGCCACGTAGGCCGTGCCTTCCGGCAGGTCGACATCGCGGCTGTTGAAGTTGTTCCAGAAGTCGTAGATCACGCCCGGCCGGTCCATCCGCTGGGCCAGATCCGGCAGCGGCATCGAGGTGAAGACCGGGTGGTTGTTCAGGATCACCGCCAGATTGGCGCCGGACACCGCCTCGGCCATGTTGGCCGCCGGCTCCAGACCGAAGGAACGGATGTCGTCCGGCCGCACCACCGCGTCGAAGCCGCGCAGCCGGGCGGTGGGGAAGCGCTGGCGCAGTTCCTCCAGCACCGGCTTGGCCATGGTACCGCGCAGGTCGTCGGTCGCCGGCCGGCCCTTGAAGGCGAGGCCCATCAGGCTGATGGTCGGCGCCTGCGGGAAGCCCTGCATCGAATTGGCGAGCTTGCCGAGGAAGTCGGCGACCTCGATCGGCTGGCTTTCGTTGACCAAGCGGCCGGCGGCGGTGATCGCCATCTCGACGCCGACCTCGCGCGCCGCCTCGATCAGGATGTGGGGGTCCTTCTCAAGGCAGGGGCCGCCGACCGGGCCGGGCAGCGGCAGGTTGGTGCGCGGATAGCCCAGCTTGCCGGCGCGCGCCACCTCGACCGCCGAGATCTCCATGGCGTTGCACAGCTTGGCGATCTCGTTGGAGAAGGCGAAGGTGACGTCGCGGTAGGTGTTGTCGACCAGCTTGATCAGCTCCGCCGTCTCCAGGGTGGAGACCTTGACGGTGGTCGGCGTCAGGAAGCCGAAGATCTGCGCCGCGCGGGTGGCGACGTCCATGCTCTCCGCCCCGACGATCTGCGGCAGCTGGTTCAGCTCCAGCAGCGCCTGGCCTTCCAGCGTGCGTTCCGGGCAGAAGGCGATGTCGAACTGCTTGCCGGTGGCGCGCAGGATCGGCGCCACGACGTTGCGGGTGGTGCCCAGCTTCACGGTGGAGCGCAGGATGACCAGATCGCCGTCATGCAGGCAGCTGGCGACCTGACGGGTCGCCGCCTCGATCATGTCGGTGCGGACCCGGCCGTCCTTGCTCAGCGGCGTGCCGACCGTGATGATGAAGACGCTGGCGTTGCTGCAATCCTGCTGGTTGCGGCTGAAGGTGAAGCGGCCGCGTGCGATGACGTGGCGCAGCTTTTCCGTCAGGCCCGGCTCGTGGAAGTGCGGGTTGCCCTGGCCGAGCTTGTCGAGCACGTCCTGCCGCACCTCGACCCCATGCACCTGGAAGCCGGCGTCCGCCATCGCGACCGCCAGCGTCAGGCCGACATAGCCGAGCCCGAGGACGCAGACGTTACGATCGGAAAAAGTCTTGGGAAGCATCGTCGCTCCTGCCGTTTGCTGAGGCCCCGCCACCGGCGGCGGGTTGCCGAGAGTTTGGAGACGCCCCGACTGCCCTGCCCTGTTGCCAAGGATGCAGACGGAGAAACCTCGAAATTCGAAATTGTTTTCTTGTTGTGACTTCGCCGTGACGATGAAGTACCCCGTTTCCGGCGTTGTGCAGCGCGAAGTGTTTCAGAAATCACCGCCAGATGAAAAGACTATGATTGCCGTTCACCGACGTATTAAGAGTATTAACCCTCGCCACGGTCGAATGAATGCTTGGAGTGACCAACAGAGACGTTCGAAAGTGGTGCAATAGGCGCAAGTCGTTTCAGCTGCCGCCACGGAGCCACCCGGCATTGCGGAATTGAGGGTTGCATCCGACCGCCCTGCCACGACCCGCCCCCCTCAGGCCGTGGCGCTGGTCAGACGGCGCAACCGTTTCAGCTGCACCAGTCCCGTCAGCACCGCCATGGCCGCATAGACCGCGACCATCGCCACGCTGCCGATGACGAAATGCACCAGTGCCGGCGTCCGGTCGAACAGCGGGGCGGCGAAACGGTCGAGCGCGACCGCTGCGGCGACGGCGGCGACGGCGCACAGCAGCGCCTTGGCGGCGATGCCTCCATACAGCTCGCCCACCGTCTGCCGGTGGATCCAGGCGATGGCGACCGTGGCGGCCAGTTCCGCGGTGAAGGTCGCCATCGCGGCCCCCTCGATGCCGTAGCGGGGGATCCACCAGATGTTCAGTGCGGCGTTGAGCGCGCCGCCCGACAGCATGGCGATCATGTAGCCGGTCTGCCGGTGCCAGACGAGCAGCGGATTGCCCAGGATCATGTTCGCGTAGACCACCGCCGAGGCCAGCATCAGCAGCCGCAAGGCCAGCGTCGCCGGGGCGTAGGCATCGCCGAACAGCGTGCCCAGGATGGACGGCGCCAATGCCAGGCCGCCGGCGATGACCAGTCCGCCGACCGCCAGCATGACGGAGGCATAGGCCCGCATGCGGTCGCGCATCGGCCCCAGTTCGCCATAGGCGGCCGCCAGCTGCGGCAGGAAGGCGTTCATCACGATGTTGCCGACCAGATTCGCCAGCGTCTGGATCTTCACGGCCGCGCTGTACCAGCCGACCTCGGTGTGCGGGGCCAGGAAGCCCAGCATCACCACATCCAGATGGGTGAAGATCGCCCAGGCGAAGACGCCGACCGCCATCGGCGTCGCCGCCGTCAGGATCTCACGCCATACCTTCAGGTCGACCCGTGGGCGCAGCGTGCCGAAGTCGCGGCGGAAGCGGCCGATCATCACCAGCGCGTTCACGGTGATCGATCCGCCGGTGATGGCGGCTGCGGTGATGGCGTCCTCAGGCCCACGCACCAGCAGGAAGACGAGAAGCATCGAACCGATGGAGGTGCCGATCTCGCGCGTGGCGATCACCCCCATCTTCTCGGTCGCCTGATAAACAAAGTCGAGCACCAGGGCGTTCCCGAGCAGCTGGACCGCCTGCACCAGAAGAACCGCCTTCACCTCCATCGGTTTGTCCAGGGACAGGATGAAGGCGGCATAGAGGGCGCCCACCACCAGCGCCAGAACGGTGCGCAGGGTCAGCACATGCTCGGACAGCTCGGCCGCCTGCTCCCTGTCACGGGCGATCTCGCGGATGGCGTAGGTGGAGAGGCCCATGTTCACGAACAGCGCCGCATAGGCCATCAGCGAGGTGCCGAAGCCCAGCACGCCGAAACTGTCCGGTCCCAGCACCCGCGCGGTCCAGGCCGCGGTGACCAGCCCGCTCGCCATCGTCGCCGTCTTGGCGGCGGCAAGGGCGCGGATGTTCCGGAAGATGCGGTGTCCAGCCGACATTCATGGGCTCTTCAGTGGTTCAAAACGTCACGTTGCATGGCGCAAAACGCCCTCTCCCGCCCTTTCGGGGCGGGAGAGAAGGGTCTTTCTCAGTTCGCGTAGTAGCGGCGGTAGCCGTGGTAGCGTCCGCTGTCCGGGAACTCGTATTGGGCATGGCGGCGGGTATCGACCTGACTGAACAGGACGCCCACCACCTCGCCGCCGGCCTCGATCACCTCCTTCAGGCCGGCCATGGCGGTGCCCCGCTTGGTCATGCCCCAGCGGACGATGAAGACGGTCTGGTCGGCGAGCGCCGCCAGCAGCTTGCCTTCCGACACCGCCAGCACCGGCGGCGAATCAAGCACGATGCGGTCGTAGTTGACCGACAGGCGCGACAGCAGCTGGTGCATGGCCGACGACCCCAGGGCATCCTGCGGCAGCGACGGACCATGGCCGGCGACGATGACGTGCAGGCCGGTGCGCGGATCGACCTGGATCGCGTCCTCCAGCGCCGCGGTGCCGGCCAGCACCTCCGACAGGCCGCGGTTGTTGGACAGACCCAGCATCTCGTGCAGGCTCTTCCGCCGCAGGTCGCAATCGACCAGGATCGTCCGCTGGCCGGCATTGGCGCAGGTGCGGGCGAAGGCCGCGGCGACGGAGCTTTTGCCCTCGCCCGGAACCGAGGAGCTGAACAGGATCACCCGGTGCCGCCCGTCGGGATTGGCGAGCAGAAGCGAGGTGCGCAGGTTCTGCATCGATTCCGCGAAGGCGGAGATCGGCTTGTCGACCACATAGGCGGCCGGCGAACCGCCGAAGCGCGGGATGCGCGGCACGATGCCCAGGCTGCGCACGCCGGTCGCCAGTTCGAACTGGTGCGGGCTGCGGAAACCGCCGTCGGCCCGTTCGCGCAGCATGGCCAGCAGCACGCCCAGCGTGCCGGACGCCACCAGCGCCAGCAGCAGGATCAGCTTGCGGTTGGGCTGCGACGGGTCGAGCGGGATCGCCGCCTCCGACACCACGCGGGCGTCGGGCTGGCGCATGTCGGTCTGCGCCGCGATCTGCTGCGAGCGGGTCAGCAGGGATTCATACATCGCCTGGGCGGTGCTGGCGTCGCGTTCCAGCGTGCGCAGGCCGACGGTCGCCTGCTGCTGCTGGTTCTGCTTGACCTCGGCCTGATCCAGGCTGGCCTTCAGCGCCTGCTCGCGGCCCTTCGCCAGTTCGACCTCGTTGCTGAGGTTGGAGACGATCTTGCCGACGTCGGCCTTGATCTGGCCTTGCAGGTCGCGCAGCTGGCTCTGCAGGGCCTGCAGCATCGGGTGCTTGGCGCCGTAGCGGTTGGTGGCGTCGGCGATCTGGCGCTGCAGATCGACCTCACGCTCGCGCAGCGCCTGGATCAGCGGGGAGCCCAGCACGTCGCCGACCGCCGAGGCGCCGCGCGGCGAATTCGCCATCGCGGTGACGTCGCGCAGCTTGGTTTCCGCCTCCTGCCGCTTGGTGCGGGCCAGGATATAGTCGGTGTTGAGCTGGCTCAGCTGCTGGCCGACAACCGTGCTCTCGTTGTTGGACGAGGTGGTCAGGCCATGCTCTGTCCGGTATTTCTCCACCGCGTCGCCGGTTGTCTGCGCCTCCTTGCGCAGGTCGGCCAGCCGTTCCTCCAGCCACTGGGTGGCCCGCTTGGACGCCTTGAACTTCTCGTCCAGCTGGTCGACCAGATAGAGGTCGGCCATGGTGTTGGCGATCAGCGACGCCTTGCGCGGGTCCTCGCTGTCGAAGCTGACGGCGATGACGTAGGAGCGTCCCTGCGGCCGGACCGAGGTGTTGTCGAGCACCGCATTGACCACCGAGGTCATCTGGTTGCGCTCGACCTCCTCCGGCGACAGCGGCACGCCGCTGCTCTGCTTCCAGCTGTCGGGGATCCAGTTGCGCGGATTCAGCGCGGCGAGCCATCCGGGCGGCGGCGGACGCAGCGCCGAATTGAACTCCGGATCGTTCATCAGCTTCAGCTTGGTCACCACCTTTTCGGCGAAGGCCGGCGACTTCAGGATCGCGACCTCGCTCTGCAGCGCGCTGATGTCGGGAGTCATGTCGGACACCACGCCCTCGAAATTCAGGACGGTGTTCTTGCGGTGCTCGACCATGATCAGGGTTTCGGCGGTGTAGAGCGGCGTCATCCGGAAGGCGATCAGGGCCGCCAGCCCGGTGCCGAGCACGATCACCGTGCCGATCAGCAGCTTGTGCCGGCGCAGCAGGCCTGTTGTCCGGCGCACGGCACTGGCGGCGCTGGCCGACAGATCGTAAGAGATTCCGGGGGAGGCGGAACCGGAGCCCCGCCGAGACTCAGGGGTATTGCGTCGGGGTTGTTCCTGAAGTTCCTGGGTGGCCAAAGGGTCCTCCTCGCGTAACGACCAGAAGCGCGGCCATAGGACCGTCCGTTGGTCCGATCCTCCATTCCGGGCAGCGGCTGCTGTCCGGCGGGCAGGCTCGGCGGTTCGTCCGATTGGCTGAAACGCAGTGTTAGTCCAGCCGTTGCATCGGCCATCCAGTGCATGAGGCGAGCAATGGGCGCGCAGTGGGTAGCCTTCCTGACCCTGTTGCAGTGCAGTATGGACCGTCGAAGCAGGACCGGTGATAATGGGGGTTACTCGGAAGGACAGGTTCCATGACGTTCGATCGCACCGGCTGGACCGCGGAAATCCCGGCGCTTTTCCCGACATTGGCGAAGCTTGACCCGGATCAGGCCGCCCATCTCGCCAACGCCGGCCGGCGGGTGAACGTTCCGCGCGGAACCGTCCTGTTCCGCGCCGGCGACCGTTGTCACACCTTCCTGATGGTGCTGGACGGCGCGGTGCGGGTGCAGATGGCGTCGGAGACCGGACGCGAGATCGTGCTGTACCGCGTCGGCCGCGGCGAGACCTGCATCGTCACCACCGCCTGCCTGCTGACCGACAAGCCCTACAGCGCCGAGGCGGTGGCGGAGACCGACATCGACGCGGTGGCGCTGGCGGCCGGCCCCTTCCACGATCTGGTGGCGCGCTCCGCCGCCTTCCGCGACTTCGTCTTCGCCTCCTTCGGCAACCGGCTGACCGGCATGATGATGCTGATCGAGGAGGTCGCATTCGGCCGCGTCGACCTGCGCCTCGCCCGCTTCCTGGCCGACCGCCGCGACGGCACGGGCGGCCTCGACACCACACATCAGGCGCTGGCGGTGGAACTGGGCACCGCGCGCGAGGTGGTGAGCCGCCAATTGAAGGAGTTCGAGCGCCGCGGCTTCGTGGCGCTGTCCCGCGGCCGCATCCAGGTGCTCGACCCGGCGGCCTTGCTGGACATCGGGTGATCCGGAAAATATGCCTTTTAGCCTATACGTACTTTACCGTAGGCATAGACCCTGATATTGTTAATCAGCTAGATTGTATAGGGTACGTTCATACTTTGGACGGAGAAGTCATCATGCCGCACCGTCAGGATACCCCCACCGTCTGCGCGATCCGGCAAATCCGCACTCTTAGCCGTGAGAGCCATGATTTGCACACGCGCGAAGCGCTGCTGCGGGTTGAGCGCCGGATGATCGAATTGCTGGAAGACCACATGCCTCCAGTTCAATTGGAATCCCATCCGCATAGCTGAGCATGGCCCGGATTCCATACCGCCTGCAGTGTGACTCCGTCACAGACCGGTTGCGGTCAAAGGCGTAGACCGGTGTCATCATCGTCAGAAACGACAGGTGCCGCCATGTTTTGCGTCAATATGGGCCCGGTGGATCGCGCGTTGCGCGCCATCGTCGGGCTGATCCTGATTTCACTGACCGTCGTCGGGCCGCAAACCCTGTGGGGACTGGTCGGGCTGGTGCCGCTGCTGACCGCCGTCGTCGGCTTTTGCCCGGCCTATCTGCCGCTCGGCATCAAGACCTGCCGGACGGAAGACCGCACCGCCTGAGCGGTGCCCCGGCCAGACATGCGAACGGCCCGCTCCCTTCGGGGGGCGGGCCGTTCGCGTTTCTCGCCGAAGCCGCGGATCGTCAGGCGCGCGGGGCGTGCTTGTTCAGGATGCGCTGCAGGGTGCGGCGGTGCATCTTCAGGCGGCGCGCGGTCTCGGAGACGTTGCGGTCGCACTGTTCGAAGACGCGCTGGATGTGCTCCCAGCGGACGCGGTCGGCCGACATCGGGTTTTCCGGCGGCTGCGGCAGCGGCCGGCCGTCGGCCAGCAGCGCCGACTCCACCGCGTCGGCATCGGCCGGCTTCGGCAGGTAATCGACGGCGCCGGCCTTCACCGCGGCGACGGCGGTGGCGATGTTGCCGTAGCCGGTCAGCATGACGACGCGGGCGTCGGGGCGGGCGTCGCGCAGGGCCGCCACCACGTCCAGCCCGTTGCCGTCGCCCAGCCGCAGATCGACCACCGCGAAGGCAGGGGCGGATTCCTGCGCTACCTCGATGCCGAGTTGGACGCAGTCGACCGCGACGACGTTGAAGCCGCGCTTCTCCATGGCGCGGGCCAGCCGCGTGCGGAAGGGGGCGTCGTCGTCGACGATCAGGAGGCTGCGGGTGACGTCGCCAGTGAATGTCAGTTTGACGGCATCGCCCGACAGCAGGTCATCGGTTGTTTTGAGGGTGTCCACCGTGAAACCTCATTTCTTGGCGTTGATGGTCTTCCAGCGCACGGAAATCCGTGCACCCGTTCCGCCCTGGTTGGGATGCCCGCCGGCGGTCTGGTCAGCGGGCGGAGCGCTGTCCGGCGGATTGTTGCTGTAGCGCACGGTCGCGCCGGTCTTTTCCAGCAGCGTCTGCGCGATGAAGATGCCCAGCCCCATATGGCCGCCGCCCGTCTGCCCCTTCGGGCCGGAGCGTTCGCCGCGCACCGACAGGTACGGCTCGCCGATGCGGCCCAGCAGATGGGACGGGAAGCCCGGACCGTCGTCCATCACCGTGATGGTGACGCCGCGCCCGTCCCAGGCGGCGGCGACCGTCACCTTGTGGCGGGCGAACTGGTGGGCGTTCTGGATGAAGTTGCCGATGCCGTGGATGATCTCCGGGCTGCGGCGCAGGAAGGGC
The DNA here is from genome assembly GCF_051124815.1 of Azospirillum sp. B2RO_4. Taxonomy (NCBI): domain Bacteria; kingdom Pseudomonadati; phylum Pseudomonadota; class Alphaproteobacteria; order Rhodospirillales; family Azospirillaceae; genus Azospirillum; species Azospirillum sp. B2RO_4. The sequence continues at coordinate 201,288 of NZ_CP118489.1, forward strand.
TCCTCCGCCTCGCCGACCGGGTGGGGTTCCACGACGAAGTCGATGTGTCCAAGACGATGGGGCGCCGCGGCGGCCTCGATCAGCGTGGTCAGCGGCAGCCGTTCGAACGGGTCGCCGCCGTCGGCTTCGGGCTTGCGCGCCAGATCGGCCAGGATCTCGCGGCAGCGCATCACCTGGCTCTGCAGAAGCTCGACATCCTCGCCATAGGGGCTGTCGGGCGGCAGGTCGCGCGCCAGCTCCTTCGCCACCACGGCGATGGTGCCGAGCGGCGAGCCCAGCTCGTGCGCGGCGGCGGCGGCGAGCGCCCCCAGCGCCCCCAACCGCTGTTCGCGGGCGAGCGCCACCTGCGAGGCGGCGAGCGCGTCGGCGAAGCGCCGCGCCTCGGCGGCGACGCGGAAGACGTAGCCGGCGATGAAGACCGACGACACCGACAGCGACAGCCAGACACCGAAGGCGTAGAGCGGCGCCATCGAGCGCACCGGCTCCTCCCACGGCAGCGGGAAGTGCCAGAGGGCGAGCGCGGTCAGGCAGATCAGGTTCAGCCCGGTCAGCAGCACCGTGCTGTAGCGCGACAGGATGGCCGCACCGACGGTCATCGGCGCCAGCAGCAGGATGGCGAAGGGGTTGCTCAACCCGCCGGTCAGATAGAGCAGCAGCGTCAGCTGCAGCATGTCGTAGCTGAGATACAGCGCCGCGTCGCGGTCGGCCAGCCGCAGCCGGCCGCCGCGCTGGGCCATCGCCACCACGTTCAGCAGGGCCGACGCGCTGATGGCGGCCAGCACCGGCCCCAGCGGCAGCGGGAAGCCCAGCCCGAGATTGACGAAGGCGACCGCGGCCAGTTGCCCCAGCACCGCGACCCAGCGGATCAGGATCAGCGTGCGCAGCGTGATGCGGCCGTCGGGCTGCGCCCATTGCGGCGGCGGCGGAGCGACCGGGAACGGCGCGGTCAGCGTGCTGGCCATCGTCACCATGATCCTTGTCCCCGGCCTGCATGCATCTGGATCGTATGCCCCTGGCGGTTGCGGCGGACGCCGCCATATTCTGTGCCCATGCCCGAGCAGATCATGACCGAGCCAACCATGACGTCCCGCCCCTCGACCGCCTTATCGTCCGCCATCCGGGCCGACGGGCTGACCAAGCGCTTCCCGACTCCGGACGGGCGGGAGGTGACGGCGGTCGACGCCATCGCCTTCACCGTGCCGCGCGGCAGCGTCACCGGCCTTCTCGGCGGCAACGGGGCGGGCAAGACGACGACCATCTCGATGCTGCTGGGGCTTTTGCTGCCGACGGCCGGGACGGTGGAGATCCTGGGCGTCGACATGGCGCGCCACCGGCATGCCGTGCTTCCGCGCATGAACTTCTCCTCCCCCTACGTCGAGCTGCCCCATCGGCTGACGGTGCGGGAGAACCTTACCGTCTATGCCCACCTCTACGGTTTGACATGCGTCAAAAAGCGCGTCCAAGAATTGGCCGAGCATCTTGACCTGTCGCGTTTTCTCGATCGCCCGTCCGGCGGGCTGTCTGCGGGGCAGAAAACCCGCGTTGCCCTTGCGAAGGCTTTGCTCAACGATCCGGAAGTTTTGCTGCTGGACGAGCCGACGGCCTCGCTCGACCCCGACACCGCCGACTGGATCCGCACATATCTTGAGCGGTACCGCCTGCGCACCGGCGCCACCATCCTGCTTGCCTCCCACAACATGCTGGAGGTGGAGCGGCTGTGCGACGGCGTGCTGATGATGCGGCAGGGCCGGATCGTCGACCGCGGCGCCCCCTCCGCCCTGGTCGCCCGCTATGGCCGCCAGACGCTGGAGGAGGTGTTCCTCGATATCGCCCGCGCATCCGGCGGCGTTGAACCCGATGGGCGCACCCTCACCGGGGAGACCGCCGATGCAGCCGAATGAGGTGGCGATCCCCCGTGCCGACTTCTCGCTGCGCCGGGTCGGCGCCATGGTGCTGCGATACTGGTACCTGCTGCGTGGGTCCTGGCCGCGCATCCTGGAACTGGCCTATTGGCCGACCATGCAGATGATCCTGTGGGGCTACATCAACCAGTTCATGGCCTCGACCAGCGGCGGCGGCAGCGGCTGGGTGGCGCAGGGCGCCGGCGTGCTGGTCAGCGCGGTGCTGCTGTGGGACGTGCTGTTCCGCGGCCAGCTCGGCGTCTCCATCTCCTTCCTGGAAGAGATGTGGTCGCGCAACCTCGGCCATCTGTTCGTCAGCCCCTTGCGGCCCGGCGAATGGGTGACGGCGCTGATGACCATGAGCCTGCTGCGCACCCTGATCGGCGTGCTGCCGGCGGCGGCGCTGGCGATTCCCTTCTTCGGCTATTCGGTCTTCGCGCTGGGCCTGCCGCTGGCCGCCTTCTTCGCCAACCTGATCGTGCTGGGCTGGTCGCTGGGTCTGCTGATCGTGGCGCTGATCCTGCGCTACGGCATGGGGGCGGAGGGGTTGGCCTGGATCGTCGTCTTCATGCTGGCTCCGGTCAGCGCCGTCTATTACCCGGTTTCGGTGCTGCCGGCCTGGCTGCAGCCGGTGGCGCTGGCCCTGCCGTCGGCTCATGTGTTCGAGGGCATGCGGGCGCTGGTGTTCGACGGCGTCCTGCGCTGGGACCATCTGGCCTGGGCGGTCGGGCTGAACCTGGTCTACATGGCGGGCGGCATCGCGGTGTTCCTCTACGCCTTCCATCGGGCGCGCGTGCGCGGGGCCTTGCTGCAAACTGGTGAATAGCGGGCCGGCGAATAGCGGGTAGAGTGTCCTCCGCCCAATTCCGTCAGCGACACCGGAGACCGCAGCCATGACCGCCCACACCCGCAGCCCCGACCTGTTCGACCGGCTCGTCGCCGAGGCGCGGCCGGACTGGTCGGCCTATGTCGACCACGCCTTCGTGCGCGGGATGGGCGACGGGACGCTGCCGCAGGCGTGCTTCCGGCATTATCTGGTGCAGGATTACCTGTTCCTGATCCATTTCGCCCGCGCCTATGCGCTCGCCATCTACAAGGGCCGCGACCTGCGCGAGATGCGGGCGTCTCTGCACGGCCTGAAGGCGATCCTCGACGTGGAGATGGACCTGCATGTCGGCCTGTGCGCCGGCTGGGGCCTGCCGGCCGCCGAGCTGGAACAGGCGGCGGAGGCCAAGGCGACGATGGCCTACACCCGCTATGTGCTGGAAACCGGCCTGCGCGGCGACCTGCTGGACCTGCATGTGGCGCTCAGCCCCTGCGTCATCGGCTATGCCGAGATCGGCCGCCGGCTGGCCGCGCTGCCCGGCGCGCTGGACGAGACCAATCCCTATCGCGTCTGGATCGCCGAATATGCAGGCGAGGCCTATCAGGAGGTGGCGCAGGCGGCGCGGGAGAATCTCGACCGGCTGGCGGCGGACGGGATGACGGAGGCGCGCTTCCCCCGTCTGCTGACCGTCTTCCGTCAGGCCTGCCGACTGGAAGCCGATTTCTGGGAAATGGGCATGACGCTGGCAGGCTGAAGGTTCACCCCTGCTTGCCGGCCGCCGCCTTCTCGCGATCCACCACCTCAAGAATCCGCTGCAGCGCCTCGGTGGTCAGCGGAGAGTCCATGGTCAGGCCGTCGCCGAACTTGCGGAGGGCGCCGATGGCGCGGCGGCGGGCGATGAATTCGTCGTCGCCGGCCTCGAACGGTTCGACCACCGGACCCTTGTAATAGCTGCCGCGGAACCCCCACTGGCGCCGCCCGTCGGCGCGCCATTCGCTGCCGTCGGACAGGATCATGCAGCGCCCGCCCTCCTTGTAGCGTTCCACCGTCGCGATGGATTGCGGAATGGACTGGCCGCTGCGGATCGTCACGCGGTCGCCGACGCGGAAGCTGGCGGCAGTGAACATGCTGTCTCCCTGAATGGCGCACGCCCCCCGATGGGGCCGGAGCGCCGCAAAAATCGCGAAGGCGCTGTTTTCCACCAGAAGCCCCGGCAAATCCAGCGCCTAATCCAGCACCAATTCCAATTCCCGATTCAGCCGGCCTTCTCGGCAGACGGGGGCGGGCCAGCAGGAGCGGCCGCCTTCTTCGTCAGTTGGGCGATGTAGATCCGGGCCAGCGATTTCAGGATCGGCGGCATCGCCATCACCGCGTCCTCGAAGCTGCGCTTGTCGATGACCTCGCAGATGCCGCCGGCGACCGCCACGGCGGTGACGTCGGGCTGGCGCCCGGTCAGCAGATAGATCTCGCCGAACAGGCGGCCGGGCCCGAGCGTCGCGATGTCGTCGCCCAGCGTGCCGCGGCCGGGGCGAAGCGCGACGCGGCCGGACTGGATCAGGTAGGCGGCGTTCACCGGCTCGTTGGGGCCGAAGAAGACATGCCCCTCGCGGATCATCCGGCGGTCGACCACCTTCTGGAACGAGTTGGTGGAGCGGAAATCCACCGCATTGCCGTACCGCTCGACCGCCGGCAGGCCATAGTCGCGGCGGATGGCGGCGATCAGGCTCTGCAGCAGGAAGGACGCCAGCGGCGGACTGCGCTTCAGCAACCCCTGGAAGGCGTCCCGCGTCACCTCGACGCAGGACACTTCGGTCAGCGACCGCACGGTGGCGCTGCGCTCGCCATCGTCGATCAGCGCCATCTCGCCGACCACCGCCCCCTTGCCGACGACGCTCAGCCGCCGGGTGCCGCCGTCCGGCAGGGTCAGCAGCACCTCCAGTTCGCCGGATTCGATCAGCCACGCCCGGTCGGCGCGCTCCCCCTGCCGCATCATCACGATGCCGGGGCCGATGGTGTAGCGCTTGGGACCGGCAGAGGCGGGTTGCGTCATGGATTGGCTCGGGACAGGCGGACGGTCATCGCCACACTCTACCCCAAGGCCACGGAATCGTCAGCCGCCGGTCTTCATCACCCCGCCACGGTCGCGCGCCGGGCCGCCGCCCCCATTGCCGCCATGACCGAGAAACTGGCGCAGGAAGGCGACGACCTCCGGCGAATCCCACTCCACCGCCCCTTCGACGCGGCCAAGCTCACGCCCCTCCGGATCGACCAGGATGGTGGTGGGCAGGCCGCGCAGCGTCAGCGTCTTCATCGATTGGGATCCAGGATCGAGGAATACCGCCAGATGCTCCACCCCCGTCTTCTTGTAGAAGGGCTCCACCGCCGTCCGGCCGCCGCGGTCCAGCGACAGCGCCACCACCTGGAAGGCGTCGCCGCCCAGCTGGCCCTGCAGGCGGTCGAGCGACGGCATTTCCTTCACGCAAGGCCCGCACCAGGTCGCCCACAGGTTCAGCAGGATCACCCGGTCCTTGAAATCGGCCAGATCGACCCGCCGCCCCACGGCATCGACGAAGGACAGCGCCGGCATCGGCTTGGGCTCCGCCCCCTTGAACTTCTCCAGCTTGTCGGCGCCGGTGGAGGCGACCGGCGTAGCGGCATCCGCCGCGCCCAGCCGCACCACCTCGGGAGCGGCAGGCGCCGCACCGGCGCTCCACCACAGGCCGGCCCCGGCCATGCACACACAAACCGTTGCGACCGCCGCCAAAGTCCGCATACTCACGCTTCCTCGCTCCCCTTCACCCGAATGCCCCGGTATACGTCCCCATGAGCGCCGATCAGACCCCGCCGAATTCCGCCGCCGCACCCGCCGCCAGCCAGATGTGGGGCGGGCGATTCGCACGCGGTCCCGCCGCCATCATGGAGAAGATCAACGCCTCCATCGGCTTCGACAAGCGGCTCGCCGACCAGGACATCGCCGGGTCGAAGGCCCATGCCGCGATGCTGGCCAAGCAGGGCATCATAACCCAGGCCGACGCCGACGCCATCATCGACGGCCTTGACCGCGTAAAGGCAGAGATTGACGCCGGCACCTTCACCTTCAAGGTGGAGCTGGAGGACATCCACATGAATGTGGAGGCCCGGCTGGCCGAACTGATCGGCGAACCGGCCAAGCGCCTGCACACCGGCCGCTCGCGCAACGACCAGGTCGCGACCGACTTCAAGCTGTGGGTGCGCGACGCCATCGACCGGACCATCGCCGGTCTGACCGCGCTGCAGACCGCGCTTATCGATCTGGCGGAGCAGCACACCGAAACGGTGATGCCCGGCTTCACCCACCTGCAGGCGGCGCAACCGATCAGCTTCGCCCACCACCTGCTGGCCTATGTCGAGATGTTCGGGCGCGACCGCAGCCGCTTCCGCGACGCCCGCTGCCGGCTGAACGAATGCCCGCTGGGCTCGGCGGCGCTGGCCGGCACCCCCTACCCCATCGACCGCTTCATGACGGCGGAGGCGCTGGGCTTCAACCGGCCGACCGCCAACTCGCTGGACGCGGTGTCCGACCGCGACTTCGCGCTGGAATACCTGTCGGCGGCGTCGATCTGCGCCATGCACCTGTCGCGCTTCGCCGAGGAGATCGTGATCTGGTGCTCGGCCCAGTTCCGCTTCATCAAGCTGACCGACGCCTTCACCACCGGCTCCTCCATCATGCCGCAGAAGAAGAACCCCGACGCGGCGGAGCTGGTGCGCGCCAAGGCCGGCCGCGTGATCGGCAGCCTGAACAGCCTGCTTATCGCCATGAAGGGCCTGCCGCTGGCCTATTCCAAGGACATGCAGGAGGACAAGGAACCGGTGTTCGAGGCCGACGACACGCTGGCGCTCTGCATCGCCGCCATGGAAGGCATGGTGCGTGACATGCAGCCGAACATCCCGGCGATGCGCGAGGCGGCCGACCGCGGCTTCCTGAACGCCACCGACCTCGCCGACTGGCTGGTGCGGGAACTGGACATGCCCTTCCGCGAGGCGCATCACGTCACCGGCCGCGCCGTGAAGGCGGCGGAGGACCGGCGCGTCGGCCTGACCGACCTGACGCTGGAGGAGTTGCAGGCCATCGAGCCGCGCATCACGCAAGCCGTCTATCCGGCGCTGAGCATCGAGGCGTCGCTGAACAGCCGCACCAGCTTCGGCGGCCCGGCCCCCGTCCGCGTGCAGGAGGCGGTGAAGGCCGCCCGGGAGCGTTTCCTGTGAACCGCAGTCTGACCCTGACCATCCTCGCCCTGACCGGCGCCCTGGCGCTGGCCGGCTGCGGCAAGAAGCCGAAATTCGTCGACAGCCCGGTTCCGGAAGGTCAGGTCGATCCCTTCCCGCGCACCTACCCCAACCCCTCTATGGACCCGAAGCCCGGCAAGCCGGCCGGTTCCGGAGTCCAGTTCCCATGACCGCCCGCACCGGATCGCCGAATGGTTCCCCGATGAGCGTCTTCGCCTACCGCAACGGCGTTCTGCACGCCGAATCCGTGTCGCTGGAGGATGTGGCGCGGGAGGTGGGCACCCCCTTCTACCTCTATTCCACCGCGGCGCTGGAATCGCACTACAACGCCTATGCCGGCGCCTTCGCCGGCCAGGACGCCGGCGTCTGCTACGCGCTGAAGGCCAACTCCAACCTTGCCGTCATCCGCACCCTGTCCAGGCTCGGGGCCGGCGGCGACGTGGTGTCGGTGGGCGAGATGAAGCGGGCGCTGGCCGGCGGCATCCCGGCGGAGCGCATCGTCTTCTCCGGCGTCGGCAAGACCCGCGACGACCTGCGCGCTGCCCTTGAAGCCGGCATCCACCAGATCAACGTCGAATCGGTGCCGGAGTTGGAGGCGCTGAGCGAAGTCGCCTCGTCCATGGGCGTGGAGGCTCCCATCGCCTTCCGCGTCAACCCGGACGTCGACGCCAAGACCCACGCCAAGATCGCCACCGGCAAGAAAGAGAACAAGTTCGGCATCGACTATGACCACGCGCGCGAGATCTACCGCCGCGCCGCGGCCCTGCCGGGCATCAAGCCGGTCGCCATCGCCGTCCATATCGGCTCGCAGCTGACCGACCTCGCCCCCTTCCGGGCGGCTTACGAGCGGGTCGCGGCCCTGCTGCACCAGCTGCGCGAGGACGGGCACGACATCCAGCGCCTCGACCTCGGCGGCGGGCTCGGCATCACCTACAAGAACGAGGCGCCGCCCGATCTGGCCGATTATGCCGCGATGGTGCGCTCGATCACCGGCAATCTCGGCTGCCGCATCACGCTGGAGCCGGGCCGCTCGCTGGTCGGCAACGCCGGCATCCTGGTCAGCCGCGTCATCTATGTGAAGCAGGGGCTGCACCGCCGCTTCGCCATCGTCGACGCGGCAATGAACGACCTGATCCGCCCGTCGCTGTACGACGCCTATCACGGCATCGTCCCGGTGGCGGAGCCGGCCGACGGCGCAGCACAGGAGCCCTACGACGTGGTTGGCCCGGTGTGCGAGAGCGGCGACACCTTCGCCGTGCAGCGCCCGCTGCCGCCGCTGGCCGACGACGACCTCGTCGCCTTCCTGTCGGCCGGCGCCTATGGCGCGGTGATGGCCTCGACCTACAACAGCCGGCCGCTGGTGCCGGAGGTGCTGGTCAACGGCGACCGCTTCTCCGTCATCCGCCCCCGCCCGACGGTGGAGGAGATGCTGGCGGCCGAGCGCGTGCCCGACTGGCTGTAAAGTCAACGGCACGAAGGCGGCGCGAAGGGAGTATGCGGCTGGCCGCCGCGCCCGATGGCCCTAGGTCAGGCTCGACCGGTCCCCGCGATGGCGGCGGGCCGGTCCGTCCATGACAAGCAAGGGGAAACATGACCATGGCGATGCGGCAATCGGACGCCGAATGGCGCGGCGACCTGAAATCGGGCAGCGGCAAGATGCGGCTGGGCAGCGGCGCCTTCGAAGGCAGCTACTCCTTCCCGTCGCGGTTCGAGAACGGCCAGGGCACCAACCCTGAGGAGCTGATCGCGGCGGCGCATGCCGGCTGCTTCTCCATGGCGCTGTCGGCCGGGCTCTCGCAGGCCGGGCATGCGCCGACCCGTGTCCACACCACCGCCAAGGTGCATCTGGAGAAGGCCGGCGCCGGCTTCGCCATCAGCCGGATCGAGCTGGAGTGCGAGGCGGAAATCCCCGGCATCGACGACGCCACCTTCCAGGAGCAGGCGAACGGCGCCAAGGCCAACTGCCCGGTGTCGAAGGCGCTGGCCGGCACCCAGATCAGCCTGACCGCCAAGCTGGTCTGAGCAAGCTGGTCCGATCCACCCGACAGGCATGCGCCGCGCACCGCGGGGCGGCGCATGCCATGCGTAATTTTGCCTCCAACGATAATAATGAGGGCTGCCGACAGGCAATTCGCGGCAACGTCACAGATGTTACGCCTGCGTTGCTCGGCCGAAGGGCAGATTGACCCCGCCAGCCCCCACCACCCATAGTGCCGCGTTACGCGCGCGGGAGCCAAATCTTCCGTCCGCCGACCCCATCGAACGACGGCCAATGTTTTCCGCAGCCCTCCGCCTGCTCCATCCGATCCTGATTCTGCTTGCCCTCGCGCTTTCGCTTGTGGCAGTGCCGGCCGCTGCCGCCGCAACATCGGCCCCGGAACCGGTGGTGCTGGCGCTGGACGGCGAGTTCGGGCTGACCAACAGCACCTCGGCCGAATCCATCGAGCGCGGGATCCTGACCGCCATCGACGACATCAACCGCGCCGGCGGTGTTCTGGGCGGGCGTCCGCTGACGCTGATCAAGCGCGAACACCGCTCGATCTCCGCCCGCGGCATCAGGAACATCCGGGAACTGGCCACCATCCCCGATCTGGTCGCCGTCTTCGGCGGCCGGTTCAGCCCGGTGGTGATCGAGGAACTGCCGGTGCTGGAACAGACCCGCACCCTGTTCCTGGCCCCCTGGTCGTCGGCCGACGCCATCGTCGACAACGGAATGGAGCCCAACTACATCTTCCGCCTGTCGCTGCGCGACGGTCTGGCGATGCCCTTCCTGCTGAAGCGCGCCGCCGACCGCGGCCTGACCCGCGTCGGGCTCTTGCTGACCAACACCGCCTGGGGCCGCTCCAACCTGGAGGCGGCCAACCGCTACCTCGCCGGGCACAGGACGCCGGATCTGGTCGGCACCGCCTGGTACAACTGGCGTGACCGCAGCCTGATCGCCAAGTACCAGGCGCTGGCCGACGCCGGCGCCCAGGCGATCCTGCTGGTCGCCAACGACGACGAGGCCGCCGTGCTGGTGCGCGAGGTTGCCGCCCTGCCGCCGCAGCGGCGGCTGCCGATCCTCAGCCATTGGGGCGTCACCGGCGGGGATTTCGTCGGACAGGCCGGGCCGGCCCTGCAGGAGGTGGATTTCAGCGTGATCCAGACCTTCAGCCCCTTCCGCATCCCCAAGGAAAGGCTGGCTCCGGTGCTGGAGACCGCCGGGCGCCTGTTCGACATCCAGCGGCCGGAGGACATCGTGTCGCCGGTGGGCTTCCTGCACGCCTATGACCTGACCCGCATCCTGGCGCTCGCCATCGACCGCGCCGGCACCACCGACCGCGCCGCCGTGCGCGACGCGCTGGAACAGGTCGGCCCCTATCACGGGGTGACCCGCGACTACGACCGCCCCTTCGCCCCCGGCCGGCACGAGGCGCTGGGGCCGGGCGACCTGCTGATGGCCCGCTTCCGCACCGACGGCGTGCTGGTTCCGGTGGATTGAGAACACGGATGACCGATCCAAACCACACCGGTTCCCCCCACAATGGCACCATACCCCGCACCGCCCAGCGGATGCTGACGTCCGGACGGCTGGCCCGCCGCTTCGCGTTGGTGTCGCTGGCGCTGGGCGTGCTGATCGCCATCCTGATCGGCGCCAGCCTGTATCTGGTGTCGAGCCGCCATCTGGCACGCCAGCATCACGCCAATGTGGAGGCGAACGCCAGCCTCGCCGCCCGCCAGACCGAAGGGCTGCTGTCCACGCTGGTGACGACGGTGCGCGAACTGGCGGACAACAGCGTGCTCGCCACGGCACTGGTCGATTCGGCGGGGAAGGAAACCTACCTGATCCCCTTCCTGCGCAGCTTCAACCACATCGCCAGCGTGCCGGTGGCGCTGGTCTTCACCGACTTCGAAGGGGAGCCGATCGCCGACAACGGGCGGCATGCCGCCCCGCTGGCCATCGCGCCGGCCGACATGGCCTGGCTGCGCGCCGCAATCGCCGCCGGCAAGCCCGCCGCCCGGGTGGTGCAGCAGGGCGATACCCAGTTCCTGCTGGCGGCGGAGATGCTGATCTATTCCCGCACCGCCTCGCCGGAGGGCGCGCTGCTCTACAAGGTGCCGCTCGACTCCCTGGTCCTGCATCCGGAGGCGGAGCTTCTCCACGGCACTGCGCCGCCCCCGCCGGTGCCGTCCGACAGGATGGCGGTAACGGTGCCGCTGACGGTGCCCGACCGGCTGGCGAAGCTGGGGTTGAAGCTGCGGCTGGAGGCGCCGGAAACGCCGACCACCGCGCTTCTGTCCTGGATGCTGCCCGCCTATGGTCTGGTGGCCGTGCTTGCCCTGCTGGCGATCTATATCGGCAGCCGCGCCGTCGGCAACCACATGACCCGCTCATTGCGCGAGCTGGAACGGCTGGCCGGCGCCATCGCCACCGACGGTTTCACCGGGCAGCGCGCCCGGGTGCGCGGCAACGACGAGGTTTCGGCCCTGGCGCGCGGCTTCAACGCCATGCTCGACCACATCGCGGCGATCCAGCGCGAGCGCGAGATGCGCGCGGCGGAGGAGATTACCATCCAACGCACCCTCGCCGAGCGCGCCGAACAGGCCCGCGCCGAGGCCGAAAGCGCCCGCAACGAGGAGGAGCGCTCGCGCCAGGAGGCGGTGATGGCGCTGATGGTGGCGGAGCGCGCCAACGCCGCCAAGACGCATTTCCTGGCGGCGGCCAGCCACGACCTGCGCCAGCCGGTGCAATCGCTGGTCCTGCTGACCTCCGCCCTGGCGATCCGGCTGGGCGACCATCCGGCGGCATCGCTGGTCGGCAGCATCGAGGCGTCGATGGACGCGCTGTGCCGCCTGCTCGACGCCATCCTGGACATCTCCAAGCTGGATGCCGGCACGGTGTCCCCCAACATCCAGGCGGTGTCGCTCGGCACCATCTTTGCCCGGCTGGAAGGCGAATACCGGCTGCGCGCCGCGGAGAAGGGCGTCGCCTTCCGCAGCGTCCCCACCAACGTGACGCTGAACGCCGACCCGGCGCTGCTGGAGCGGATCATCCGCAATCTGGTGGAGAACGCGCTGCGCTACACCGACCACGGCCGCATCCTGCTGGGCTGCCGCCATCGTCCGGGCGCCCTGCGCATCCAGGTCTACGACACCGGCATCGGCATCCCGCCCGAGCATCTGGAGCGGATCTTCCACGAATTCTACCAGATCTCCAATCCCACCCGCGACCGCGGCAAGGGGCTGGGGCTGGGTCTGGCCATCGTCGACCGGCTGGCGCGGCTGCTGGGCTATCGGGTGCATGTCGCGTCCTGGCCGAACAAGGGGTCCTGCTTCACGCTGGACATTCCCACCTCCGCCCTGCCGGCGGTCGAGGCGGTGTCCGGGGCGCCCGATGCGGAACAGGCGCCGGAGCCCGGACGCGGCACCGCCCTGGTCATCGACGACGACCCGCTGGTGCGCGAGGGGCTGACCCTGCTGATCGAGGATTTCGGCTGGCGCGCGACCGCGGCGGACAGCGCCGCCGATGCGCTCCGCCTGCTGCGGGACCAGCCGCGCCCGCCCGATCTGGTGATCGCCGATTACCGGCTGGAAGCGGGCGCCACCGGGCTGGAGGCCATCCAGGCGGTCGAAGCCGCCCTGCGGGAACGGGGGTTCCCGGCCCCGGCCAGCGTCGTGCTGACCGGCGACACCGCGCCCGAGCGCATCGCCGATGCGGAGGCCAGCGGCTACCGCATCCTGCACAAGCCGATCGCCGCCAAGGAGGTCGCGCAGCTGTTGAGCGATTCCCTGCTCGACCCGCCGGCCGAACGACGAGAGACCGGCGACCGGCGCGATTCGACCATCCTGCAGGACTGATCGCGCTGGTCCGCCGGCGGGTTTCAGCCGCGGCTGTATTGACCGGCCGCGTCCACCTGCTGGGCCAGCCGTTCGATGATGCGCACCGCCATCTGATGCCGGCTGCCGGGTGGGGGCACTTCCTGCCGCTGATGTGCCGCCGCCGCATCCTCGAGCACGCCCCGCGCCTCATCGGCCGTGAACAGGCCTTTTTCCACCATCGCAATCACCAACGATTCACAAACCGAAAGAGCGGCCAGCCCTGCCGCCTCTTCCTCCGCCGTCATCATGCCCCCCGCTTCGTTTGTTCGCCATTTCACCGGGCCAAAACCGCCGGTAGGTCCAATTGCATAGGGAACAACACGCGGGTCGGCTGCGCGTCACAGACCGTTCGAGAAAAATATTCGGCCGATTAACCTATGTTGTGGCCGCCTTTGCTGAAAACCCTAAACGTTCGAGACCTCGCGGAACCGGTTCAACGGCGCGCCCGTTTATCGAAACGCCAATATTAGGACAAAGAAGGCAAAGAGACGACCATGACTCGCGCCCTGGCGAGCCGCGCCCTCGAACCCACTCCATTGTGGCTCAAATTGAGCAGCTACCTCGTCCTGTCGGATGAGGAAAAGATGTATCTTGCCGATCTGGAAAGGACGATCGACCGCGTGTCGCCACGCACCGATCTTCTCCAGCAGGGCGAAAGATATCGCGACGTCCGCATCATGCGGGAGGGGTGGGCGATCCGCCACAAAGCCTTGCCCGACGGGCGGCGACAGGTCGTCAACTTCGTGTTGCCGGGCGATCTCATCGGCATGTACTGCACCCTGTTCGAATCGGCCGACCACAGCGTCACCACCCTGACCCCGGTCGAGGTGGCGAGCTTCCCGCCGGAGCGGATCGGCGAGCTGTTCCGGTCCTTCCCGCGCCTCGCCGCCGCGCTGGCCTGGTCCGGCGCGCGGGAGGAGGCCATCGTCGCCGAACGGCTGCTCAGCCTGGGCCGGCGCACCGCACTGGAGCGCACCGCCCATCTGATCGTCGAGCTTCTGCGCCGCCTCAGCGTCGTCAACATGGTGACCGACGGGCATTTCGTGCTGCCGGTGACGCAGGAGATCCTGGCCGACGCGCTGGGTCTCAGCATCGTCCACATCAACCGCACCCTGCGTCGGCTGCGCGACAGCGGCCTGATCGAGCTGAACGGACAGCGGATCACCGTCAACGACGTGCGCCAGCTCGCCTCCGTCGGCCAGTTCGACGAACTCTACCTCCACCTGATCCGCGCGCCCCGCCGCCTGGAGCGCGCCTTCTCCGGCGCCCACCACCACAACGGCGCCCGGATGGACGGCGAAATCCGCTCGAAGGCGTGACGGAAATTCGTGCGGGGTAAAGTGGGGGGCACCGCCTTCCACCCCCCGAAATTCCCCCCGCCCCCCCCTGGCCCTGCCTGCGTCCCCGCGGCATCATCCCAATCGACCGACAGCCATGGGAAGGCCCGACGCGATGAAACAGGTGATGTTCGTGGAACTCGGCATGGGGGTGGATCTGCACGGCCAGGACGTGACAAAGGCCGCCGTCCGCGCCGTTCGCAACGCCATAGAGCGCAACTCCATGCCCGGCATGCGCGCCCTGGTCGACGGCGACACCAGCCGGATGCAGGTACGCGTCCATCTCGCCGTGCCGGCCGATGCCGACCGGCTGGACCACGAGGCGGTGAAGGCCGTCTTCCCCTATGGCGCCGTCAGCATCCACGTCACCAGCGGCGGAATGCTGGCGCCGAGCGGCATTTTCCTGGCCGACAAGAACGACCGCAACGAGCAGATCTACGTCGTCAACGCGGCGGTGGAGGTCGGGATCTGAGCCCGATCAGATCCCCCGCATCTTCGCCGGTGAGGCGCCGAACCAGCGGCGGAAGGCGCGGCTGAAGGCGCTGACCTCCGAATAGCCGAGCAGGGCGCCGATGTCGGCGATTGGGACGTTGCGCTGGCGGATGTAGACCGCCGCCAGATCGCGCCGCACCCCCTCCACCAGATCGGAGAAGCTCAGCCCCTCGTCGGCCAGCCGGCGTTGCAGGGTCCAGCGGGCGATGCCCAGCCGGTCGGCGATGTCCTCGACATAGGGCGGGCCTTCCGGCAGCCGCGCCCGCACCTCCGCCTTCACCCGGTCGAGCAGCGGCGGCGTGCCGGTGCCGCGGGCGATGTCGATCAGCGTGCCGCACAGCCCGGACAGCCGCGCCATGTCGCCGCCGGGCATGCGGCGGTCGAGATGGCGGTCGCGCAGCAGGATGGCGTTGGTGCGCTGGCCGAAATGGGCGGGCGCATCGAACAGCGCCTGATGCTGGCGCCACCCCTCCGGCTTGGGATGTTCGAAATGCACCTCCTCCGGCATCCAGTCCGGGCCGAGGCAGGCGCGCACCACATTGGCGAACATGCCCATGGTCAGTTCGGCATCCTGGCGCCGCTCGACGATGCGGCCGTCGAGGATGCGGTATTCCAGCCGCAGCAGTTCGCCCTCGCGGACGAAGCGCGTCTCGGTCGCCTGCTGGTGGAAGGGAAACAGCCGGGCGAGATGGTCGAGCGCGGCCCCCAGCGTCGGCGCCGCCAGCGCGATGGAGCCGATCAGCCCCAGCATCTCCGGCTGGAACTGCCGGCCGTACAGCAGGCCGAAATTGTCGTTGCCGGTCTCCGCCGCTGCCACCTCCATCATCGCCACATAGGCGCGGAGGTCGAGCGCCACCGTCGGCTGGCCCAGCGCCCGCTCCTCCACGCCGGCGCGGTGGAACACTCGGTCGGGGCAGCCGCCCTGCGCGGCGATGAAGCCGGACACCCCGGACGCGGCGGCGGCCAGGATGTTGTGTTGCACGGATCCTGTGCAGCGGCCGCCGGATCGGTCGCCGGTGTGCCCAATAGTCGGTCGGTGCGGCGTCATGACACAGCCCCTCGCAGCCGTTTTGCCGCAGCGCAGCAAACATCGTGCCGGAGTTCAGGCTGCCAGAATTTGTTCGCCTAGGAAATTATACGATCGCCTTACGATCGCACAGGAGAGCGACGGGCCCGTCAGCCCGGCGCCTGCCGGATCGCCTCGTATGCAGCGTTCAGGCGCTGCAGGACAGACTCCTCGCCCGACGGGCCGCCTGCCCCGCCATTCAGGTGACGTGTGCGCAATTCGCCCATCAGCGCGTCCCACAGGGGCGGGCCGCCCTCTTCGAGAAGCTGCGCGCGGATCGACAACTCTCTGGAGGCGGGCGCATGCCGCCGTCCCCAGGCGCCCATCTGGGCCAGCAACGGTACAAGCTGGATCGCCGGTTCGGTCAGGCTGTAGATCGCGCTCTGCCGGTGACGCGGATCGTCGGCCTTGGTCAGCAGGCCCGCTGCGACCAGCCGCTTGAGCCGGTCCGCCAGAACATTGGACGCGATGCCTTCCTCCGAACGGGTGAGGAGTTCGCGATAGCGGCGCCGGTCGCCGAAAATGATGTCGCGGATGACGATCAGGCTCCAGCGGTCGCCCAGGACCTCCAGCGTCAGGTTGATCGGGCACCCCGACCGATGTGCGTCCTGCAAGACCGGTCTCCTTCCGCTTGCAAAGTAGGATCGGTCGCGGTAGCTTTCAACTGCTTGCAAATCGCAAGCGGTTGGAGGCGCCCCGATGTCGCTGACGCTCTATGCACATCCCTTCTCGTCCTATTCCCAGAAGGTGCTGATCGCGCTCTGGGAGAACGACATTCCCTTCACCTATCGGAATCTGGAGGATCCGGGCGCCGCGGCGGAGCGGGCGGCGCTCTGGCCGCTCGGCCGCTTTCCCGTTCTGGTGGATGACGGCCACACGGTCGTGGAATCCAGCATCATCATCGAGCATCTGGATCTCCACCATGCCGGGCCGATCCGGTTGCTGCCCGAGGATGGCGACGCCGCGCTGGAGGTCCGGCTGATGGACCGCTACTTCGACAACTACATCATGACGCCGATGCAGGCGCCGGTGTTCGAATCGCTGCGGAAGGACGCGACGCGGCTGGAGGAGGTGCAGGAGAAAACCCGCCGGGATCTCGATACGGCCTATGCTTGGCTGGAGGAGAGGCTGTCGGCCCGGCGCTGGGCGGCAGGCGAAAGCTTCACCATGGCGGACTGCGCCGCGGCCCCGTCGCTCTTCTATGCCGACTGGGTTCACCGGATCGGCCCTGAGTTCCCGCGGCTGCGGGACTATCGCGCCCGCCTGCTGGCTCGGCCGTCCATCGCGCGCGCCGTCGACGAAGGGCGTCCTTACCGGTCCTACTTCCCGCTCGGTGCACCCGACCGCGACTGACCGGCGGCGAGCACATGCCGGGGAGTACTTGGCGGCGACCTCTGGGCAGGCGATCGGTGGATAATGAAGAGATCACTGCTCAGAGCGCTCCCTCAGACCGCCGGCTTCATCCCGTCGCCGCCCGAAACGTCGTTCTCCCGATGGCAGTGCCGCAGCCGGAAGGCGGTCACCAGCGCCAGCACGCCGAAGGCGATCAGGTACGCCGCCACACCCCAGGCGAGCGCCAGCAGCCCCAGCGCCGGCAGCACCCACATGCTGAGCCCGAACAGGATCGACAGCACGCCGGCCACGCCCCAGGCCCATTTGCCATGGGTGCGGTCCATCCGCCACGCCCCCATCACCTCGGCGAAGCCGGTGATGACCGACCACGCCGCGATCAGGAACACCAGCGCGAACAGGCTGGCGGCCGGCCACAGCGCGGCGACGATGCCGGCGATCAGGCTGACCACCCCCTCCAGAATGAAGGGCAGCGAGCGTTCATGGTGGCGGGAGGCGCGGATGCCGGCCAGGATGGCGAAGACGCCGTCCAGCAGCAGATAGGCGGCGAAGGTCAGCGCCAGCGTCGCCACCGTCACGCCCGGCATCAGCAGGGCCAGCACCCCCAGCAGGATCGCCGCCGCCCCGCGCAGGGCCAGCGCCCACCAGTTGCGCGCCAGCGCCCTGTTCATGCCGTGCAGACGGCCAGCGGGCTCGACCGTCGCCCGGCCGGTCCCGGTCCGATGTGCCTGATCGGTGGACATGGAACGCCTCCTGTTGCCAGTCATGCGAAATGACAACAGAAGGCGAAGGGTTTTGTTGCCCGCTCTCCTATGGACCGGTCAGTTGTTGCGGCCGAAATCCGATCCGCGCTGCGGTTCCTTGAAATAGAACATGTCGCGGTCGAAGGTGACGTCGGTGCGCGGGTTCAGCAGGGCCACCTCGGTGGTCATGCCCTGGGCGTCCAGCACCCGCCATTTGCGCAGCTGGAAGGGGTGATCCTCGAACACCAGGGTCAGGGTGCCCTTGCCGGGGTCCTTGCTTTCCAGCAGGCTGACCTCGATCACGCCGGGGGCCGTGAACACGTCGGTGACGGTCACGTCGCCCGACAGCCGGATGTTCTTGCGCAGGATGAAGTCGGCCAGCGTCGAGCCGATGGGCGCGCTCGACTGCTGGCGCATCTCGCCGTCCCAATAGAAGACGAAGCTGCCGTCGGCGACGATGAAGTCCTTCAGCGGCTTGTCATATTCCAGCCGCATCCGGCCGGGCCGCCACAGATAGAAGGTGCCGGTCGCCTGCCGCCCGTTGGGCGCCACCTGCAGGAACTTCGACTGCAGGGTGGTGATGCCGTTCAGATACTCCTCCACCTTGGCGACGACCGCCTGATCCTGCGCCGACAGCGAGACCGGGGTGGCCGGCGCGGCGATTGCGGCGGAGGGAAGCAATGCTGGCAGCGGAGCGAGGAGAGCAGCGGACAGCAGGGCGCCGGTCAGCAGAGAACGGGAAAGACGGCGAAGCACGATCTTCATCCTTGGTCGGAGTGGCCCGGGATCCCTTGACCGGGCGGTAAGGCGGACATAAGGCGTCCGCCCCCCGCTGCCAAGGAGCACCAATGGCGAGACCACCGAAGTAAGGTCAGGCGGAAACCGTCAAAGCGGCTGTCCCTTGATCATCCGCGGCAGGTCGCCGACCACGCCCATCGCGTGCTTCATGAAGAAGCGCTTGACCGGCGGCAGCCGGTTGATGACCGCCATGCCCAGGTCGCGCGCCAGCTTCACCGGCGGGATGTTGTTGGAGAACAGATGGACCAGCCCGTCGCACACCGCCGCCAGCAGCACGGTGTCGAACCGGCGCCAGCGCTGGAAGCGGGCCAGCACCTCCGGCCCGCCGACGTCGAGGCCCAGGCGATAGGCGTCGACCACCACCTCCGCCAGCGCGGCGACGTCGCGCATGCCGAGATTCAGCCCCTGCCCGGCGATCGGGTGGATGGCGTGCGCCGCCTCCCCCACCAGCGCCAGCCGGTCGGCGATGAAGCGGTCGGCCAGCAGTACCGACAGCGGCCACGCCTCGCGCTTGGTCAGCAGCGTGATCTCGCCGAGATAGCCGCCGGAGCGGCGCTGCAGCTCGTCGACGAACTGGTCGTCGGGCAGCTTCAGATAGGTGTCGACCAGCGAGGTCTTCTCGCTCCACACGATGGAGCAGCGGTTGTCCGTCATCGGCAGGACGGCGAAGGGGCCGTTAGGCAAGAAATGCTCCACCGCGACGCCCTTGTTCGGCTCGGTGTGGCGGATGGTGCAGATGATGGCGCTCTGGTCGTAGGACCAGCGCCGCACCTTGATCCCGGCACTGTCGCGCGCCATCGACCGCCGCCCGTCGGCGCCGACCAGCAGCCGGCCGCGCACCGTGCGCCCGTCGGCCAGACGAACCGAGACGCCCGAGCGCTTGCGCTCAACCGTCACCGCCTTGGCCGGCGCCAGATGGACCAGGCCCGGCAGTTCGGCGGCGCGGGCGAACAGGGCGCGGCGGATGTCCTTGTTGTCCAGGATCCAGCCGAAGGGCTGGTGCTTGCCCTCCATCGCCAGTTCGGTGTGGTCGTAATGAATGAACAGGGGCGAGAACTGGTCGGCGATGCGGATGTCCAGCATCGGGCCGGCCTGATCGGCCATGTGATGCCACACTCCTGCCGCCTCCAGCACCATCTTGGAGGCATAGGAGATCGCGGTGGTGCGGATGTCAAACTCCTGACCGCCCATGCGTTCGGGGCTGTCCTGGTCGATGCAGACCACCGGCACGCCGGCGCTGGCCAGCGCCGCCGCCATGGTCAGGCCGGCCAGACCGCCGCCCAGCACCACGACCTCCGTGGTGATGTCGCCGCCCTGCGGCGGGACGGTCGCGTTGCCCGATTCGGTGCCCGGTACGGCCATGATGCTCGTTGCCCTCTCGCCTTCGATGCCTGTGGCGCGGTCGCCGGCCGCGCAAGAGCCTTGCCGGCGCCGCTAGCCGTGACCAAACAATTGTCGTACGGGCGCGTCCTGTCCAGTGTCCTGTCCCTGGCCGGTCACAGCGAACCACCGGACAGATTGTCGCTGAACGGTTTTTGGGCAGATGCCGCCTTTTTAAGCGCCCATTCGGCAGGCATAATCCCATCCTTTCAGGGCAATTCAACCGGCACGATTCTTGTAATCGTTGATTTTTGCGGTCGACGCGAACAGGCTTGGGCCATCGGCGGAAGGACGGTACGGTGACAGGCCGGACTGGAACCGCAACGGGGCGGCCACAGCCTTACACGCGGCCGGAACAACGCTTTAAGGGGAAGCCACATGAAACTGGTTATGGCCATCATCAAGCCGTTCAAGCTCGACGAAGTGCGCGAGGCGCTGACGTCGCTCGGGATCCAGGGCCTGACCGTCAGCGAGGTCAAGGGCTTCGGCCGCCAGAAGGGTCAGACGGAAATCTACCGCGGCGCCGAATATTCCGTGAGCTTCCTGCCCAAGGTGAAGGTCGAGGTCGCCGTGTCCGACGACCAGTACGAGCAGGTGGTGGAGGCGATCCAGAAGGCCGCCAACACCGGCCGCATCGGCGACGGCAAGATCTTCGTGCTGGAGATCGCCCAGGCCGTGCGCATCCGCACCGGCGAGACCAACTCCGAGGCGCTGTAAGGCTTCTAGCCCCAGATTGCCGGCCATTACGGGTCCGCTCCTTCCGGCGGGAACGGACCCGATGGGCGCGCAGGTCGCGCGCCTTCTCGCTTCTTTTTCAGCCGGCAAACGCATCCGCCGCCAGCGCGCGGGCATAATCGCGCGGGTCGGCCGGCCAGTCCGCCGTCAGCGCGTCGAACCGCGCGCGGTCCGCGGCATAGAGCGCCCGCACCGCCTCCTCGTATCCCGGCCGGTCGCCGGCCAGTTCCAGCATGACGCGATAGGCGGCCTCCTGCGCCCGGCGCACGCGGTCCTTCGCCTCGCCCCCTTTGCGCGCCTCGTCCACCAGCTTGCGCAGCGCCACCGACGCCCCGCCCGGCTGGGCGTTCAGCCATTCCCAATGGCGCGGCAGCAGCGTGACCTCGCGCGCCACCACCCCCAGCTTCGGCCGCCCCGGCCCCCGCGGCGAGGGAGGCGGCGGCGGGGAAAGACGCCACGCGACCTCCGCGTCGCTTCCCCGCAGATCGAGGTCGACCGTCTTGCCGGTGGCATCCTCGAACACCAGCACCGGCGGCCCGTCCGGTTCCGCGTCCAGCGCCGCCCGCAACGCCCGCGCCACGCTCAGCGCGTCCCCGGCGGCAATGCGGCGCTCACCCCGGAAGGCAGTGCAGAGGGTCTCGGCGGTGACGGACATGATCGGAACTCCGGCTGTGAGGACGAATTTATACCCGGATGAAATGGGCGCGTCAATATCACCCGGGTGAAACGGGGACGCCCCCTCTGCCGCCCCCCTGTGACCGTTCGGCCACCTGCCACGCTCAGCCGCAATCAAGGGCTTTGTGCGCTTGTGCCCCCCGTGCCGCGCCGATAGGATCGGCCCTTCACGAGACATGGCCGCCTCCCCGCGCCGGGGTGCGGCATCCGGGGTGCGAAGAGGGTTGCGGTCGCCATGGTCCTCACCGATTTCAGCGTCAACAGCGGTGCCGTCTTCACCGAGGCGATCGGCAGCGACCGGCTCGACCTGCTGACCGACTATCCCTTCACCCGGCTGGCCAACCTGCTGGCGCCGATCAGCCCGCGCGCCAATGTCTCCCCCATGGTGCTGACGGTGGGGGAGCCGCAGCACACCCCGCCCGCCATCCTCGAAGAGACGCTGCGCGCCACGGCGTCCGGCTGGAACAAGTACCCGCCGGTCGGCGGCACGCCGGAGTTCCGCGCCGCCGTCGGCGACTGGCTGACCCGCCGCTACGACCTGCCGGCCGGGCTGCTGCATGCCGACAGTTCCGTCCTGCCGCTGTCCGGCACGCGGGAGGCGCTGTTCATGCTGGCGCTGCTGGCGGTGCCGACGCGGAAGGCGGGGCGGCAGCCGGCGGTGCTGATGCCGAACCCCTTCTACGCGCCCTATGAAGGGGCGGCGGTGATGGCGGGGGCAGAGCCGGTGTTCCTGTCGGCGACGCGCGAGACCGGCTTCCTGCCCGACCTCGACGCCCTGACACCGGAGCTGCTGGAACGCACCGCCCTCTTCTACCTCTGCACCCCCGCCAACCCGCAGGGCGC
This sequence comes from Azospirillum sp. B2RO_4, assembly GCF_051124815.1. NCBI lineage: Bacteria > Pseudomonadati > Pseudomonadota > Alphaproteobacteria > Rhodospirillales > Azospirillaceae > Azospirillum > Azospirillum sp. B2RO_4. The sequence goes on from NZ_CP118489.1 coordinate 223,559, forward strand.
GGCGGCCACCCCGGCCTATCTCGCCAAGGCCATCGGGCTGGCGCGCCAGTATGGGTTCGTGCTGGCGGTCGACGAGTGCTATGCCGAGATCTGGCTGGACGCACCGCCGGTCGGCGCGCTCCAGGTTGCCGCTTCCCTGCCCCACGCGGACGGCAAGCCCTGGGCCAACCTGCTGGTCTTCCATTCCCTGTCCAAGCGGTCGAGCGCCGCCGGCCTGCGTTCCGGCTTCGTCGCCGGCGACCCGGCGCTGATCGGCCGCTTCTCCCGCCTGCGCAGCTACGGCTGCGCCGGCATGCCGCTGCCGGTCCTGGCGGCCAGCACCGCGCTGTGGCGCGACGAGGCCCATGTGGAGGAGAACCGCGCCGCCTACCGCGCCAAGTTCGCGGCGGCGGAGGCGGAGCTGGGCGGCCGCTACGGCTATTACCGGCCGGCCGGCGGCTTCTTCCTGTGGCTGGAGGTCGGCGACGGCGAGGAGGCGGCGAAGCGGCTGTGGGCGGAGGGTGCCGTCCGCGTGCTGCCCGGCGCCTATCTGTCGCGCAACAACCCCGGCGAGCCGAACCCCGGCGACGCCTTCATCCGCGTGGCCCTGGTGCAGGACACCGACACCGTCGCCCAGGCCTGCGCGTCCATCGTCCGCATTCTCGGCTGACCGGTTCCGATCAGCCCGTTTTTCGGTTTCTACAGCACGAGGTTCCCGTCCCATGGCCCGACCCGCCGGCCCCTCCTCCGCGCGCCCCCGGCCCAGCCTGGGACGGCCCGCCCCCAGCCCCCGCAAGGGTTCGCCCCGCGACGGCGTGAAGGAACCGGCGAAGGACCGCATCCGCGCCGGCCGCGGCCGGCAGGAGAAGCCGCCCTTCTTCTCGCCCGCCATGCGCGCCTTCGTCGTCGCCCGCGCGCGCGAGGCGATGGGGTTCGTGCTCGGCCTGTTCGGCCTGCTGCTGATGGTGCTGCTGGGCAGCTACGACCCGCATGATCCCTCGCTGAACTCGGTCCCCGCCAATGCGGAGAGCGCGCGCAACCTGTTCGGCACGCCCGGCGCCTATGCCGCCGACCTGCTGATCCAGTCGCTGGGCTGGGCCGCCTTCGTCATCGCGCTGGTGCCGATGTTCTGGGGCTGGCGCCTCGGCGCGCAGCGCAAGCTCGGCAACCCGCTGTTCCGCACGGTGTTGGCCCTGTGGGGTGTGTTCCTGGTGTCGATGGCGCTGGCCGGCCTGACCGACGCCTCGACCGATCCGCTCGCCCCGCTTCCCGGCGGCAGCGTCGGTCAGGTGCTGCTGCGTGGAGTCGGCAACCTGTTCGGGGCCGAGCCGATGGTGGCGACCGCCGCCGCCGTCGGCGGCGGGCTGGTGCTGTTCCTGGCCGCCGGTCTGACCATCGGCGAATGGATCGCCAGCGTCCGCTCGCTCGGCCGCGGCACGGTGAACGGCCTGCGCATGATCCGCCAGGGCGCCCGCAATGGCGTCGACACCCTGCGCCGCCACGGCCGCACGGCCGCCCAGGCCGCCTCGGTCGCGGTGGACGACGCGCTGCGCGGCGACGATGCGCCGAAACGCAATCGCCCGCGCTTCGATGAGGCGGTTCAGGTGACCCCGCTGCCCCCGGCCGGTCTCGACGCCGGTCCGGTTCCCCTGTCCGCCGGCCCGGCTGCCGCCCCGAACGCAGCCGACAGGCCGATCCGCGCCGTCCCGATCATCGCGCCGCCGAAACCCGATGTGTCGGATCGCAAGGGCGCGAAGGATGACCCGCGCCAGAGCCGCCTGCCACTGAGCGAGGAGGACGGCCCGCCGGGCTACGAGCTACCGCCGCTCGACCTGCTGCAGATGCCGCCCACCGGCATCCGCGGCGAACAGCTGGACGAGGCGGCGCTTCAGCGCAACGCCGGCCAACTGGAAGGCGTGCTGGGCGATTTCGGCGTGCGTGGCGAGATCCAGAAGGTCCATCCGGGCCCGGTCGTCACCCTGTACGAACTGGAACCGGCCCCCGGCACCAAGTCGTCCCGCGTCATCGGCCTTGCCGACGACATCGCCCGCTCGATGAGCGCGGTGTCGGTGCGCGTCGCCGTGGTGCCCGGCCGCAACGTCATCGGCGTCGAACTTCCGAACGCCAAGCGCGAGACCGTGCTGCTGCGCGAGCTGATGGCGGCGGAGGGTTTCGACAAGCATGGCGGCAAGCTGGCGCTGGCGCTCGGCAAGGACATCGGCGGCCAGCCGGTGGTCGCCGACCTCGCCCGCTTCCCCCATCTGCTGGTCGCCGGCACCACCGGATCGGGCAAGTCGGTGGCGATCAATACCATGATCCTGTCGCTGCTCTACCGGCTGCCGCCGGAGCGCTGCCGCTTCATCATGATCGACCCCAAGATGCTGGAACTGTCGGTCTATGAGGGCATTCCCCACCTGCTGACGCCGGTCGTCACCGACCCGAAAAAGGCGGTGGTCGCCCTGAAATGGACGGTGCGGGAAATGGAGGACCGCTACCGCAACATGTCCAAGCTGGGCGTGCGCAACATCGAGGGGTACAACGCCCGCCTGCGCGAGGCGCGCGAAGGCGGCGAATCGCTGACCCGCCGCGTCCAGACCGGCTTCGATCCCGACACCGGCAAGCCGCTGTTCGAGGAACAGCCGCTCGACCTGACCGAACTGCCCTACATCGTCGTGATCGTCGACGAGATGGCCGACCTGATGCTGGTCGCCGGCAAGGACATCGAGGCGGCGATCCAGCGTCTCGCCCAGATGGCGCGCGCCGCCGGCATCCACCTGATCATGGCGACGCAGCGTCCCTCCGTCGACGTCATCACCGGCACCATCAAGGCCAACTTCCCGACCCGCATCAGCTTCCAGGTCACCAGCAAGATCGACAGCCGCACCATCCTGGGCGAACAGGGCGCCGAACAGCTGCTGGGCCAGGGCGACATGCTCTATATGGCCGGCGGCGGCCGCATCACCCGCGTCCACGGTCCCTTCGTCTCCGACCACGAGGTCGAGCAGATCGTCAGGTTCCTCAAGGCGCAGGGCGAGCCCAACTATGTCGATGCCATCCTTGAGGACGAGGAGGGCGAGGAGTCCTTCGACGACGGCAGCCTGCCCGGCACCGGCGGCGGGTCCGGCGACGATCTCTACGACAAGGCGGTGGCGGTGGTCTGCCGCGAGCGCAAGGCCTCGACCAGCTTCATCCAGCGCCAGCTCCGCATCGGCTACAACTCTGCCGCCCGCCTGATCGAGCGGATGGAGACCGAAGGGGTGGTCAGCAAGCCCAACCACTCCGGAAAGCGCGAAGTGCTGGCGCGCAACATCGACGAATAAGTGTTTTCGGACACCCCGTTGACAGCGACGGGGGCCGCACCAATATCGGGGGTAGGCGGGCCGGGGACCGTAATTCCCCGGCCCGCCCGCCCGATCTTAGTGCGTCAGAAGGTCAAGCAGCCGCTTGACGATCTCCAGCACCAGGATCAGGAGAGTGAGGAAGCGTTCCATCCTCATACCCTCCGTTCGTGCGGCGGCGATGGCGGCCCTTCCGCCATCGCGTCCGCCGTCGGACTATGGCGCAGGCAGGTACGTCCGCAAACGGGAAATCGATACGGCCGTGTTCTTTTCCTGATTGCAGCCAGCGCCGCACATCAGCGCCGCACGGGCACCAGCGATCCCAGCAGGAACAGCGCCGCCGCCGACACCACCACGCTCGGTCCGCCCGGCAAATCCCAGTTCAGCGAGGCCAGCAACCCGGCAACCACCGCCAGGATGCCCAGGACCGACGCCAGCACCGCCATTCCCTCCGGCGTGCGGGCGAAGCGGCGGGCGGAGGCCGCCGGGATGATCAGCAGCGACGTGATCAGCAGGATGCCGACGATCTTCATGGCGATGGCGATCACCAGCGCGATCAGCAGCATGAAGGCCAGCCGCAGCGCGTCGACCGGCATGCCCTCCACCCGCGCCAGATCCTCGTCCACCGTCACCGCCAGCAGGCGGCGCCACAGCAACGCCAGCCCGGTCAGCGCCACCGCACCACCGCTGTAGATCGCAATCAGGTCACCGTCGGTCACCGACAGGATGTCGCCGAACAGATAGGCCATCAGATCGACGCGCAGCGTCTCCAGAAAGGCCAGCGCCACCAGCCCCAGCGACAGCGACCCGTGCGACAGGATACCCAGCAGCGTGTCCGCCGCGAGGTTGCGCCGCCGCTGCAACGCCACCAGCGCCAGCGCCAGCGTCACGCACACCACCATGACGCCGATCATCGGATTGACGCCCAGCAGAAAGCCCAGCGTCACGCCCAGCAAGGCCGAATGGGCCAGCGTGTCGCCGAAATAGGCCATGCGCCGCCACACCACGAAGGACCCCAGCGGCCCGGCCAGCAGGGCGATGCCGCCGCCGGCCAGCAGGGCGCGGATCACGAACTCATCCATGGCAGCAGTCCCCGTCATGGTCGTGCACCACCTTGCCGTCCTCGGCGTGGGCATGGTCGTGGTGATGGACATAGACGGCCAGATCACGGGCATGGCCGCCGAACAGCGCATGGTATTCCGGGTGCCGGCTGACATCCTCCGGCCGGCCGGAACAGCAGACATGGCCGTTCAGGCAGATCACCCGGTCGGTGCGCGCCATCACCGTGTGCAGGTCGTGGCTGACCAGCAGCACGCCGCAGCCGCGCCGCTGCCGCACCTGGGCGATGCGGTTGAACAGCTCCGCCTGTCCGTGCACGTCCACCGCCTGGTCGGGTTCGTCCAGCACCAGCAGGTCCGGCTCGCCAAGCAGGGCGCGGGCCAGCAGCACCCGCTGCATCTCGCCGCCGGAAATCGTCTGCACCGCCGAATCGGCCAGCCGCGTCACCCCGGCCTCCTCCAGCGCCGCCTCCACCTTGTCCGCGGTCACCGGCCGCCACAGCGCCAGGAACCGGCGCACGGTCAGCGGCAGGGTCCGGTCCACCGACAGCTTCTGCGGCATGTAGCCGACGCGCAGGTTCGGGCGCCGCAGCACCCGCCCGCCGTCGGGCGCCACCAGCCCCAGCACGGCGCGCACAAGCGTCGTCTTGCCGGCGCCGTTCGGGCCGATCAGCGTCACCACCTCCCCCGGCTGGACGGCGACGTTGACGCGGTCCAGCACGGTGCGGCGGCCGAAACGAACGGTCAGATCCTCGGTCCAGGCGAGCGGGCCGGCGAACAGCGCGGACTCGTCCCGTGAAAGAGCGGGTGTTGACATGTTATGTTATAACGTGACACCAGTTGAGCGTGACTTCCCTATGCGCTGAAACCAGCGACCTGTCCAGCAAGTCGAGAGGATCCCTCCCATGCGCCTCACCGCGCTGTCCGCTGTTCTGACCGCGGCCCTTGCCGCAACCGCTTCCCTGCCGGCCTGGGCCGAGGCGCCGAAGGTGGTTGTGTCGATCAAGCCGATCCATTCCCTCGTCGCTTCGGTCATGCACGGGGTGGGGGAGCCGACGCTGCTGGTCCGTGGCGGCGCCTCCCCGCACAGCTACACGATGAAACCGTCGGACGCGAAGGCGCTGTCGGCCGCCGATCTGGTGGTCTGGGTCGGTCCTGAACTGGAGGGTTTCCTGGAAAAGCCCTTGCAGGCCAATGCGCCCAAGGCGACGCGGCTGACCCTGATGGACCTGAAAAGCCTGACCCTGCTGCAAGCCCGCGAGGGCGGCGCCTGGGAACCCCACGACCACGGCCATGAGCATCACGATCATGATCACAAGGGCCATGACCATAAGGACCATGACGATGACGACCACGAGGAACTGAACAGCCATATCTGGCTCGATCCCGCCAACGCCCGCGCCATCGTCACGGCGACGGCCGACGCGCTGGCCGCCAAGGACCCGGCCGATGCGGAGACCTACCGCACCAACGCCGCCCGCACGCTGCAGGCGCTCGACACGTTGGACGCGGAGTTGAAGGCGACGCTGGCGCCGCTGAAGGACAAGCCCTTCGTCGTCTTCCACGACGCCTACCAGTATTTCGAGGCGCGCTACGACCTGTCGGCGGTGGGATCGATCACCGTCAGCCCCGACCGCCGTCCCTCGGCCAAGCGGCTGTCCGCCATCCGCGCCAAGATCGCCGGGCTGAACGCCGCCTGCGTCTTCTCCGAACCGCAGTTCGAACCGACGCTGGTCCGCACGGTGGTCGAGGGGACCACGGCCAAGACCGGCGTGCTCGACCCCGAAGGCGCCGACCTGCCGGAGGGCGAGGCGCTCTACCCCACCCTGATGCGCAACCTCGCCGCATCGCTGCGCGGCTGCCTTGGCGCTTAAGCCCGGGCCGGGCCTGTGCTAAACCGCTGGGAGGGCTGGAAATCCGGCCGGCAGAGCAGAACAGGGGATGGGCGTCATGAAGATCGGTGTCGTCGGGTGCGCGGGGCGCATGGGCCAGATGCTGGTGCGCGAAATCGCGGCGACCGCGGGCTGCACGCTGGCCGGCGGGACCGAGCGGGTGGGCGGCCCGGCGCTGGGCAAGGATATCGGCCTCCTGGCCGGGATCGACCCGCTGGGCGTGACCGCCATCGACGACCCGGTCGCCCTGTTCGCGGAGGCCGACGCGGTGATCGACTTCACCAGCCCCGAATCGACGGAGCGGCACGCCGCGCTGGCCGCCCAGTCGGAGACCGTGCTGGTCGTCGGCACCACCGGCCTGAACCCGTCGCAGCAGGCGGCCATCGCCACCGCGGCCACCCACACCGCCATCGTCCAGTCGCCCAACATGTCGCTGGGCGTCAACCTGCTGCTGGCGCTGGTGGAGCAGGTCGCCCACACGCTGGGCGACGATTACGACATCGACATCCTGGAGATGCATCACCGCCGCAAGGTCGATGCGCCTTCGGGCACCGCGCTGGGCCTCGGCCGCGCCGCGGCGGCCGGGCGCGGGGTTGCGCTGGAGGATGTCTGGCAGAAGGTGCGCGATGGCCACACCGGCGCCCGCCCGCAGGGCGAGATCGGTTTCGCCACCCTGCGCGGCGGCGACGTCATCGGCGATCACACCGTCATTTTCGCCAGCGACGGCGAACGGGTCGAACTGACCCACAAGGCGTCCGGCCGCCAGATTTACGCCAAGGGCGCCGTCCGCGCCGCCCTGTGGGCGCAGGACAAGACGCCGGGCCTCTACAGCATGCGCGACGTGCTGGGCGTCTAAGGGCCGGAGGGGGGCGGAGAGGCCTACACCCCCGCCCCGTCACGTTCCAGCACCGCCAGGAAGGCGTCGACCACGCGCGGGTCGAAATGACTGCCCGATTCGGCGCGCAGCAGGTCCAGTACCTCCGCGATGTCCCACGCCTTCTTGTAGGGGCGGCGGTGCAGCAGCGCGTCGAAGACGTCGGCGACGGCGACGATGCGGCCGGCCAGCGGGATGGCGTCGCCGGCCAGCCCCTGCGGATACCCGCTGCCGTCGAACTTCTCGTGATGGCTCTCGGCGATCGCCGCCCCCATCGACAGATAGCCGCGGCGGTCGCCGCCGCAGGCGTCGCGCAGGATGCTGCCACCGATGGATGCGTGATCGCGCATCACCGCCATTTCCGCCTCGTCCAACCGGCCCGGCTTGCGCAGGATGGCGTCGGGAATGCCGACCTTGCCGACGTCGTGCAGCACGCTGGCCAGCCCGATGGTGTCGCAGAACCAGTCGTCCAGCTCGTCCGCGAAGGCGTTGCGGGCGTACAGCTCGCGGGCGATGGCGGTGGCCCAGCGGCCCAGCCGCTTCACATGGTCGCCGGTGACCTCGTCCTTGTATTCGGCCAGCTTGCCCAGCGCATGGACGGTGGCGATCTGCGCCTGGTTCAGCCGTTCGTAGAGCCGCAGATTGTCCAGCCCGACCGCCGCCTTGGTGCAGAGCAGTTCCACCAGCGGCCGGTCGCCCTCGGCGAAGGGGCCGCCCAGCAGGCAGAGCGCCAGCGGGGCGGCGTCGCGGCTGCGCAGCGCCGCCACCCCATGCCGATTCCCCCAGCGCGATTGACCATCTCCCAACGCCGCCAGGATATCGGCCGCGGCCTCCGCCGGCAGGTCGGCGGGCAGCCCGGCCTCCGCCACGATCGACGGCCGTCCGCCCTCCCCCGATCCGCACAGCAGGGCGGACTGTACGCCGGTCACCAGCGCCGCCGCCCGTCCGACCAACCCGGCCAGGAAGTGCGAGCGCGAGCGCAGCCCGGCCAGATGGTCGGCCGCCTCCATCACCCGCTCCAGCCCCTGCCGGCCGCGCTCGATGGTGACGATGTGCTGGTAGGAGCGCAGGGCCGCGACGGCGGCGGTGTAGAGCTTCTGCGCCGTCAGCTCGCTCTTCGCCTTGTAGTCGTTGATGTCGTAGGCGGCGATCACCTGCCGTTCCGGCGCCTGCCCCGGCTGGCCGGTGCGCAGGATGATGCGGACCTGCCGGTTGCCCATCTCCTCGCGGATGTGGCGGACCAGCTTCAGCCCGGCGTCGTCGGTCTCCATCACCACGTCCAGCAGGATGGCGGCGATGCCCGGATGCTCGACCAGCAGCGACCGCGCCTGCCGCGCGGTGTAGGCCGACAGGAAGCGGACAGGCCGCTCCTCGAAGCTCATCTCGCCCAGCACGACGCGGGTGATGGCGTGGACCTCGTGGTCGTCATCGACGATCAGGATCAGCCAGGGAGGGTTGCGCCGCCAGCCGTCGCCATCACCACCGGCCGCATCCTCGGTCTCGGCGGCGAATTCCAGAACATCGCCATTTTCGCCAGTCTCGCAGCCGTCGGCCATCACCGCCCCCGCGGTTCGATTCGCTTCGGCCGGCGTCCCGAAAATGACCGGCGCGTGCATCCCCCAATGCCCCGGCAATTTTCGATGAAGCCATCATGCTCTGTCAACAAACCGGCCTGCGCGTCAGGCCGTCCGCTTCCACGCCACCGTCAGCAGCCCGGCTCCCATCAGCAGGGACCCGCCGACCCGGTTGACCGCGCGCTGCACCGACGGCGTCCGCACTGCGCGCCGCGCCGCCGAGGCCAGCAGGGCATAGCCGGCGGCGTTCAGCGTCGCCAGCACCAGGAAGGTCGCCTCCATCACCACCATCTGCCAGGCCAGCGGCCGGCTGGTGTCGAGGAACTGCGGCAGGAAGGCGACGAAGAAGACGATGCTCTTGGGGTTCAGCGCGGTGACGGCATAGGTGTGCAGCATCATGCGCCAGGGCCGGACGCCCGACTCGTCGGCCACCGTCTCCACCCCCTTGACCGGCGCCCGCCACAGCTTGATGCCGAGATAGACCAGATAGGCGGCGCCGACCCATTTCAGCACCGTGAACAGCGCCGCCGAGGTCGACAGCAGCACCCCCAGCCCCAGCATGGAGGCGGTCATCGCGGTGAAGTCGCCCAGCGCCACCCCGGCTACGGTCGCCATGGCCGATTGCCGCCCATGGCCCAGCGCATAGGACACGACGATCAGCACCGTCGGTCCGGGGATCATCAGCATGATGGCGGAGGCGGCGGCAAAGGCGAGCCACAGATCGGGGGACATCGGACGGGTCTCCGGAAGGCCAGGAACCCGTCCATCAATCCACAGCGCGGCGGCCGGTGCAATGGCTGGCTGGCGGCCGGCCGGCGTCAAATCCGCCGCAGCGGACGCCGGGCGCTCCAAACCCCGGCCAGGAAGGGCAGCGCCAGCAGGATCTGCAGGGCCGCCCAGCCCAGCGCCTCCCAGTTCGGCCGCGTCCAATCGACCTCGTGCAGAGCCTCCATGAAGGGAAGCTGGCCGTAGATCAGCGACTCCATCGGCACGAAGCCCTCCGCCACCACCGTCAGCAGGGCCCCCAGCAGCAGGCCGAAGCCAAGCAGCGACTCGACCGGCAGGCGGCGGACGGCGCCGCACAGGCCGCGCGGCTCGCCATCGGCGGCGGGGACCGCCGGGCGGAACAGGCTGGCGATGCCCAGCGCGTTGCGCGTCTCCGTCCCCACCGGCCGGCGGGTGGCGCGGATCAGCCCCAGCGCCGGCAGCGCCACCGCCGGGATCAGCAGATACGGGTTTGGGAAGTCGCGATAGCGGCCGTCGAAGACGATCAGCAGCGACCACACCAGCGCCACCACGCCCAGCGCGACGGCGCTCCACCGCCCCACCCGCTCGGTGCGGGTCAGGGCCGGGCGGGCGTGGCGCAGGCCGACCAGCGGCTCGCGCGCCAGACCGCCGCTGGCCAGCGTGCGGTGGGCGGTCAGCAGCACCGCCAGCGCCAATGCCGCGGTCAGCGCCAGCATGACCACGGCCAGCGTGGTGTCCTGCCAGTAATGCTTGCCATGCTCCGCCACGAAGGCGGCACGGACATAGAGGGTGGACAGCGCCTGCGCCAGCAGGATCAGCGCCACCCAGCCGGTGCCCGGCACATGGCGGCGCAACAGCGCCAGCCCACCCAGCAGCACCAGCGCCAGCCCGCTCGACGCCGCGAACAGCCAGGGCCACGCGACATTGCCGACGACCGGCCCGGCCAGCGAGAATTTCGGCGTGCGGTCGGCATTGTAGAGGCCCCAATGGCCGCCGACGGTGCCCTCCAGCTTGGCCTTCCATTCCTGATCGAAGGCTTCGATCACGTTGTAGTCGAAGCCTTCCTGCTCGGCCATGCGGACGAACGCGTTGACGAACTTCGCCTTGTTGACCAGCCCCGGCACGGCGGCCCCGCGCGAGCGCCCCTGCGTCGGCCAGCCGGTCTCGCCGACCAGGATCGGCTTGCCGGGGAAGCGGTGGGCGATGATGCGATAGCTCTGGCGGATGCGCTCGGTCGCGGCCTCGACGCCGGCCGGCACATCCTCCCAATAGGGCAGCAGGTGGATGGTCAGGTAATCGACGTGGGAGGATATCTGCGGGTATTTCAGCCACCATTCCCAGACGTCGGCATAGGACACCGGCTGCTTCACCGCCGCCTTGACGCGGTCGATGTAGCCGGCGACCTGCTCCGGCGTCAGCTCGCGGCGCAGCAGCACCTCGTTGCCGACGATGACGCGGGTGATGACGTCGGGATAGCGGTTGGCGAGGTCGATCAGCGAGGCGATCTCCGCCTCGTTCTTGTCGGTCCGCGAGGACAGCCACGCCCCCATGGTGACCTGCATGCCATGCTTGCGCGCCAGTTCCGGCACCACCTGCAAGCCTTCCAGCGAGGTGTAGGTGCGGATGCCCGCCACCTGCGGCGCGAGGGCGACCATGTCCTCCTCGATCTGGGCGGTGGAGGGCAGGACGCCGGTCAGCGGGCTCTGCCCGTCGCGGAAGGGCGCGAAGGACACGCTGCGCAGCTTGCCGCCCGGCGGCGGGTCGAGCGGCACCGGGCGGTTCGGCAGGGACCAGACGGCGAGATTCGCGAGGCCGGCGACGATCATCGCGGCGAGGATGAGGATCAGGCGCATGGGCGGGATGTCTACACCAAAGGCTTGACGGTTTGAACGGTGACCGTCGCACCAACAGGCCGGACGGTGATTTTATTCACGGATGCGCACAGAAAATAGGCGCGCCCCCCGGAGGAGGCGCGCCCAGTCGGTCAAGGATTGAGTGACGTGCCTTCGTCACGGATTGGTAAACCGGCGGGAGGGGGAGTTTATTCCGGCGGGGGAGTGACTTTGTGGGAAGGTCATTGGCCCCCTCCCCATCCCTCCCCCTCTTCGAGGGAGAGGGGGCAGGAGCTTTGCAGGAGCGCAGCGGAGTTCCCTCTCCCGCGAAGCGGGGGAGGGTTAGGGAGGGGGCATCGAAGCCGACACCCCCACACACTCCCTCACCGCTCCACGAACGCCTTCTCGATGACGAAGCCGCCCGGCTCGCCGTTGGTGCCCATGACGAAGCCGCGGCGCTCCATCATCGCGGTGGTCTCGGCCAGCATCGCCGGGCTGCCGCAGATCATCACGCGGTCCTTCTCGGCGTCCAGTTCCGGCAAGCCCAGATCGCTGTACAGCTTGCCGGTCTCCATCAGCGTGGTCAGGCGGCCCTGGTTGCGGAAGGGCTCGCGCGTCACCGTCGGGTAATAGAGCAGCTTTTCCTTCACCTGCTCGCCGAAGAACTCGTTCTCCGGCAGGCTGTGGTGGATCAGGTCGTCATAGGCCAGTTCCGCCACGGTGCGGGTGCCGTGGGTCAGGATCACCCGGTCGAACTTCTCGTACATCTCCGGGTCCTTGATGATGCTGAGGAACGGCGCCAGGCCGGTGCCGGTGCTCAGCAGATACAGGTTCCGCCCGGGAAGCAGGTTGTCGGTGATCAGCGTGCCGGTCGCCTTGCGGTTCACCAGCAGCGTGTCGCCTTCCTTCAGGTGCTGCAGGCGCGAGGTCAGCGGGCCGTCCTGCACCTTGATGCTGAAGAACTCCAGCGTCTCCTCGTAATGCGCGCTGACGAGGCTGTAGGCACGCAGCAGGGGCCGGCCGTCGACCTCCAGCCCGATCATGGTGAACTGCCCCGGCAGGAAGCGGAAGGACGGATCGCGCGTGGTGGTGAAGCTGAACAGCGTGTCGGTCCAGTGGTGAACGGTCAGCACGCGCTCTTTGATCAAGTTGCTCATGGGGGCGTTCCAAAACCTGTCGAGGCCAAGCTCTGTTGGCAATGTTCAATACCAAAGTCCGGGACGCTGCGTTCAGGTGGCCGGCGCGGGGACGCGAGCGGAGCTGCCGCGACGCAACGGCCGAAACCTATCAACAATCCCGGTCGAAGGCCACGGATTTCTACCAGTCGAATGACGGGCTTTCCGGCAAACAACACAAACAGCGCCGTACAACATTGATCCCGGTCAATCGACGCATTATTCCGCGCTGGGCGGCGCAAACAGGTAGGGGGAGAGTCCGCGCAAATTCTCATCGACGATAAGCCGATGATTCAGCGGCGGAAACGCCCGCTGCGAACAGTCCAGCCGCGGGCAGAGCCGGCAATTCACGCCGATCGGCGTCGCAGCACTGGTGTTGGACAGGTCGAACCCGTCCGCATAGGTGACTTGCCCCGCATGCTGGACGTCGCAGCCGAGAGCGACGGCAAACTGCTGCGGCGGGCTGCGGTGGCCGCCGCCAGCCTTCACCACCGTGCGGGCGATGGAGAAATAGGCGGTGCCGTCCGGCATCTCCGCCATCTGGCTGTGGATCTTGCCCGGCGTGCGGAAGGCCTCATAGACGATCCAGCGCGGGCAACCGCCGCCGAAGCGGGCGAAGTGGAAACCGGCGCCGGAAAAGCGCTTCGACACGTTGCCGGCACTGTCCACCCGCATGAAGAAGAAGGGCACGCCCTTGGCCCCCGACCGGTGCAGCGTGGTCAGCCGGTGGCAGACCTGCTCGAACGACGCGTCGAAGCGCCGCCGCAGGATCTCGATGTCGTAGCGGACCTGGGTCGCCGCCTCGTGGAAGCGGCCGTAGGGCATCAGCACCGCCGCCGCGAAATAATTGGCCAGCCCGATGCGGGACAGCCGCCGCGCTTCGTCGTCGGACAGGTTGGCGGCGTCGACGATGCCGTTCAGCAGGTCGCGGTGGCGCAGCAGCGCGATCTGGCAGGCCAGCTGGAAGGTGCGGCCCGACGGCGCCAGCATCTCCGACAGCAGGATGCGCCGGCTGTGGCGGTCGAAGCGGCGCACGGCATAGCCCATCACCTCCGACGGCAGCAGGCGGACGCGCACGCTGTGCTGGGTGTTCAGCCAGTCGACCAGCCCGCGATAGAGGTCGCCGCGCTCCAGCTTGCCGTCCTGCCACAGGCTTTCCGCCGCCGCCTCCAGTTCGGGGAAATGGTTGGAGTGGGCCTGGAACAGGTCGCGCACCTCGTCCTGCGGAAAGCCGGTGGCCTGCACCAGATGCAGCTTCTCGCGGTCGGCCACCCGCTCCGCCAGCGCCTGCAGATCGTCGCGCGCCCCGCGGAAGCCGCGATAGAGCGCCACCACCGCCTGACCCAGCGTCGGCGCCACCGCCGCCAGTTCGCGGAAATCCTGGTTCTTGATGTCGGAGCCGTCGAACAACGGGTCGGCGAACACCTCGCGCAGTCCCGCCACCAGCCGGCTTTCCTCATCCTCGGCGAAGGCCTGCAGATCCACCCCGAATTGCTGGCCCAGCTTCAGCAGCAAGGGCACGGTGACCGGGCGCTGGTTGTGCTCGATCAGGTTCAGATAGCTGGGGGAGATGCCGAGCTGATCGGCCATCTGCGCCTGGGTCAGCCCCTGGTCGCGGCGCAGGCGGCGGACCTTCGGACCCAGCATCGCCTTCTTTTCCATGGTCGCCACGGCACGCCCCTCCGGCAGGTCACTGACTTTACAAGATTTACGGATTTACAGGATTGTGAAGACGGCAGTTTACAAACGGACCTTTTTACAAACAAGGGCTTATTGCAACGCACTCAGGCGCGGTTTAAGTCTTGTTTCACGGCCGCGCTGTAAAGCGCAAGCGGCCCCGAAGACGGCAAAGTGCAGACGCAACCGGCGGGAGGAAACGCCGCTGCACAAGAGGCCGCAGGGACCGACAAAAGGCCCGCCCCGAGACCCCAGTTCCGCCCCGATCAACCGGGCTCACCGGACAATAAGGAACCTGACCCATGTCGCTCGATGAAAAGACCAAGGCCGCCATCCACGCCGCCCGCTACGAGGGCATCCGCCGCGACTACACCATGGACGACGTCAAGCGTCTGAGCGGCTCGGTCAAGATCGAGTACACGCTGGCCGAGCTGGGCGCCCGCCGCCTGTGGGAGCTGCTGAACACCGAGCCCTACATCAACACGCTGGGCGCGCTGACCGGCAACCAGGCGATGCAGGCGGTCAAGGCCGGCCTGAAGGCCATCTACCTGTCGGGCTGGCAGGTCGCCGGTGATGCCAACACGGCCGGCCAGATGTACCCGGACCAGAGCCTGTATCCGGTGAACTCGGTCCCGGCGGTCGTCGAGCGCATCAACAACACCTTCAAGCGCGCCGACGAGATCCAGACCTCCGAGGGCAAGGGCGACACCTACTGGTTCGCGCCGATCATCGCGGATGCCGAGGCCGGTTTCGGCGGCCCGCTGAACGCCTTCGAGCTGATGAAGTCGATGATCAAGGCCGGCGCCGCCGGCGTGCACTGGGAAGACCAGCTGGCTTCGGAGAAGAAGTGCGGCCACCTCGGCGGCAAGGTTCTGATCCCGACGCAGCAGCACATCCGCACGCTGAACGCCGCCCGTCTGGCCGCCGACGTCTGTGGCACCTCGACCCTGGTGATCGCCCGCACCGATGCGGAATCGGCGCAGCTCATCACCTCGGACATCGACGAGCGTGACCATCCCTTCATCGACTTCGACGCCGGCCGCACCACCGAGGGCTTCTTCCGCCTGAAGAAGGGCATGGGCGTCGATCACTGCATCGCCCGCGGCCTGTCCTACGCGCCGTATTCGGACCTGATGTGGTGGGAGACCTCCAAGCCGAACCTGGACGAGGCGCGCCGCTTCGCCGAGGCCGTGCACAAGCAGTTCCCGGGCAAGATGCTGGCCTACAACTGCTCGCCCTCCTTCAACTGGAAGGCCAACCTGGACGACGCCACCATCGCCAAGTACCAGCGCGAGCTGGGCGCCATGGGCTACAAGTTCCAGTTCGTCACGCTGGCCGGCTTCCACAGCCTGAACTACTCGGCCTTCACCCTCGCCAAGGGTTACGCCGAGCGTGGCATGGCCGCCTACTCCGAACTGCAGCAGGCCGAGTTCGCGGCCGAGAAGGACGGTTACACCGCCACCAAGCACCAGCGCGAAGTCGGCACCGGCTACTTCGACGCGGTCGCCACGGCGATCTCCGGCGGCACCTCCTCGACCACCGCGTACAAGGACTCCACCGAGGCTGACCAGTTCCATTGATCGCAGGTTCCGATCATCGGGATTGGTCCGTGATCCAGTGTGCGAGCTGGATCTTTTCGAACGGCTGATGCTTTGACTTGCCGACGGCCGGGGGCCTTCCCCCCGGCCGTTTTTTTGTGTCCGAACAGATCTCGGCCGGTTCAATGGGAATAAGCCTTCGGTTAAGCCACGCCCCTATGGTATGGCAGCCCTGCACCCCATCAACCGGTGGTACGGTGCGGCCGGCCCGAAAGTCTTGAACTGGGCTGGAAAATGCCGGGAAATCCACTGTCGGGGCCGGTTTACGGGCCGCTGCATCCTTGGGTGCGCCGCGGAATCCGTTGTTGACTTGGAACCGCATCGGGACCAATTAAGTCCCCATGCTGAAAACAAACCGATCCGGGACGTAAAGGTCCCACACGCCGGCACCCGACCTTGGGCTACCGGCGGGCGGAACTGGCCGCCGCGCAACCCCTTGCGCGGCGATGACCGTTTCCCGACCGCCTCCCTCTGCCCCGGCGGGTTCTCCCCTGGCCGACATGCCATCGGAGATGCTCCGGCGTTCTTTGGTGAAACGATGAAAGGACACGACAGTATGGATCAATCGCTCGCAGGAAAGTCCATCGCCATCCTCGTCTCCAACGGCTTCGAAGAAGCGGAGATGACCGAGCCGCAACGCGCCCTGATCAAGACCGGGGCCACGCTGCGCACCATCTCCACCGAGACGGGTCTGGTCAACGGCTGGCACGGCAAGTCCTGGGGCCATTACTTCCCGGTGGACAAGCATCTGAGCGAGGCGCTGGGCGCCGACTTCGACATGCTGCTGCTGCCGGGCGGTGAGCGCAGCGTGGCGAAGCTGCAGCAGTCGGCCCACACCCGCCGCATCGTCGGCCATTTCCTGGATGCCGGCAAGCCGATCGCCGCCATCGACCAGGGCATCCAGCTGCTGGCGATCCCCGGCAAGCTGCGCGGCCGTCTGCTGGCCGCCCCGGAAGCCTACCGCGCCGACCTGACCGCCGCCGGCGGCCGGATCAGCGACGAGGCGCTGGTCGTCGACGACATCACCGTCTCGGCCCTGGGCCAGGACCAGCTGAACGAGTTCGTCGAAGCCGTGGTGAAGCTGTTCACCGAGCTGGGTTCCGTTCGCAAGGCCGCCTGATCTCCATCCTCAGACGGTCCCGAAACGGCCGCCGCACCAACAGGGTGCGGCGGCCGTTTCGTTTTGGCGTTCAACTCCTCCGCCAGTCGTGACAATTGCCCTCCCCTCTGTGATCTCCGACCAATTCACTCACCTTCCGCGTTGATAATTTTAAACGTTCGGATTAGTAAGATTGAGGGTCGAATAATTCCTTCGGGCAGGACAGCTTCTTGCCGGAAGCTTGGCGGGGGTGCAGGCAAATTGGCTAAAATTCGTTCATTCGGACGGCTGACCATCCGCGCCAAGATCATCGTCGCCGTGCTCGGCACCGTGGTGATGGCCGCCGCCTTCGGGCTGTTCACGCTCAGCCGGCTGGAAATCCTAAACAATGCCGCCGAGACGATGCGCAGCCGCTCGCTGCCTGCGACCCAGCTGGCCGGTCAACTGACCTCCGCCGCGCAGGGCCATCGCATCGCCGAAGCCGCCTATGCGCTCGCCACCAACGAGATGCAGGTGAACCAGGCCGAAAAGGGCTGGACCGACGCGGAGGCCGAGGTGAAGGCCCGCCGTCAGGCCGCAGGATCCCGCTTCACCGGCGGCGAGGGCGCGGCGCGGCTGGCGGCGTTCGACGAGGCCTGGACCGCCTACGCCGCCAATGCCGAGCGGGTGCGCGACCTCGCCCGCGAGGGCAACGCCAAGTCCGCGGTCAGCGTGTTCAAACGCCCCAGCGCCGTCGCCTTCGCCAGCGTGCAGGAGGCGCTCGACGCGCTGGTCGAGGGCACGATGGTCGATGCCGGCGCCGTCGCCGACCAGGGCGCGGCGGTCTACAGCAGCGCCCACGGCATGGTGCTGGGCGGGGTGACGCTCTGCACGCTGTTGGCGCTCGGCTTCGGCGCCGTGCTGGTGCGCGGCATCTCGCGCCCGATTCTCGATGTCGCCGGTTCGCTGGAACGGCTGGCCGCCCGCGACTTCACCGCCAGTTTCGAGGAGGGCCGCCGCGACGAGATCGGCCGCATGGCCACCGCCGCCCGTGTCTTCCGCGACACCATGCTCGAGACCGAACGCCTGCAGCAGGAGCAGGAACAGCTGAAGACCGCCGCCGCCGAGGAACGCCGCCGCGAACTGCGCACGCTGGCCGACGGCTTCGAGGCGACGGTGAAGCGCCTTGTCGAGGCGCTGTCCGCCTCCACCGCCGAGATGGCCGCCGCCTCCACCGCGATGGCCGAGGGGGCCGCCGAGACCGCGCGCCATTCCGACGCGGTGTCGTCGGCGGCCGGCCGCGCCTCGGCCAATGTCGACAGCGTCGCCGCCGCCACCGCCGAACTGTCGGCCAGCTTCGCCGGTATCTCGCAGCTGGTCGCCGATTCCGCCGGGATCGCCGCCGACGCCACCCGCGACGCCGAACGCAGCACCGCCGTGATGGGCAGCCTCGCCGAAGCCGCCGAAGAGATCGGCAAGGTGGTGGACATGATCTCCGGCATCGCCGGCCAGACCAATCTGCTGGCGCTGAACGCCACCATCGAGGCCGCCCGCGCCGGAGAGGCCGGCAAGGGCTTCGCCGTGGTGGCGAGCGAGGTGAAGCAGCTCGCCGGCCAGACCGCCAAGGCGACCGCCGAGATCCAGGCGCGCATCTCCGAGATTCAGAGCGCGTCGGGCACCGCAGTCGACACCATCGGCGCCGTCACCCGCACCATCGCCCGCCTGAACGAGATATCGTCCGAGGTCGCCGCCGCGGTCGAGCAGCAGAGCGCCGCGGTGGGCGAGATCGCCGCCAACATCCAGGATGCCGCCGACGGCACCCGCAGCGTCTCCGACAACATCGCCGCCGTCACTGCCGCCGCCGCGTCCGCCGAGCAGGCGAGCAGCGTCATGGTGCGCTCCGTCGACACCGTCACCGGCGACGCCGGACGGATGCGGCAGGAGGTGGACGGCTTCCTGGGGGCGTTGCGGGCATCGTAAGCCCCCCATCGAACTTCCTCTGCCGACGACGAGCCCGAGGGCCGTCGCGACCACCGTAAAGCAAGCTGGCGTAAAGCAAGCTGGCGTAAAGCAAGCCGGTCACCCATCGGACAGATAGGGGGCGGGCCTGGCAAACTCCTGCCGCCCTGCCAGTTCCAGAGCGCTGTCGTCGGTTATGGAACCGACGGCGCCCCTCCCCCTTCGCCTTGCCTCTTCCGCATCGCACAAAATCTTTAAAACTGCGCCGACTGTGTATCGGTGCATGCCCATTCGTGCCCGCATCCGGCGGAGCGCGACCAAAGCCATGCGCTGATTTTCGCAAGTAAACCATTGATTTTGAGAAGATTTCTCGACACTAGCCGCCCCACCCCAAAAGCGACACACATTTGCGCTTTACAGTCGTTGATCTGTATCATATTTTGCTTTCAGGAAATGTTCGCTGGACGCGCAATCCATCTCGGGGATGCCGATGTACACGCAAGGTTTGGATGCCAAGACCGAGCAGAGCGCTCAACCGTCTCCCCGGCTGGTGACGGAACAGGAAGCCGCTCTCCAGGGCCGCTTCCAGGAGCGCGTCGACGCCGAAGAGAAGATCGAGCCGCGCGACTGGATGCCGGAGGGCTACCGCCGTACGCTGGTCCGCCAGATCTCGCAGCACGCCCATTCGGAAATCGTCGGCATGCTGCCGGAAGGGAACTGGGTCACCCGCGCGCCGACGCTGCGCCGCAAGGTGGCTCTGCTGGCCAAGGTGCAGGACGAGGGAGGGCACGGCCTCTATCTCTACAGCGCCGCCGAGACGCTGGGCGTGACGCGCGACGAGCTGGTCGGCCAGCTGCTGTCGGGCAAGGCCAAATATTCCAGCATCTTCAACTACCCGACCCCGACCTGGGCCGACATCGGCGCCATCGGCTGGCTGGTGGACGGCGCGGCGATCATGAATCAGGTGCCGCTCTGCCGCTGCTCCTACGGCCCCTATGCCCGCGCCATGGTCCGCATCTGCCGGGAGGAGAGCTTCCACCAGCGCCAGGGCTACGAGCTGATGCTGGCGCTGGCCCAGGGCACGGCGGAACAGAAGCGGATGGCGCAGGACGCGCTGAACCGCTGGTGGTGGCCGTCGCTGATGATGTTCGGCCCGTCGGACGACCAGTCCGCCCACTCCGCCCAGAACATGGCCTGGAAGATCAAGCGCTTCTCCAACGACGAGCTGCGCCAGCGCTTCGTCGACGCCACGGTGCCGCAGGCGGAGTTCCTGGGCCTGACCATCCCGGACCCGGAGCTGCGCTTCAACGCCGAGACCGGCCATTACGAGTTCGGCGCCATCGACTGGACCGAGTTCAACGAGATCCTGAAGGGCAACGGCCCCTGCAACCGCGAGCGCATCGAGGCCCGCCGCAAGGCGTGGGACGACGGCGCCTGGGTGCGCGAGGCCGCAATCGCCCATGCCGCCAAACGCAAGCAGCGCGCCATGAAGAAGGCCGGCTGAGCCAAGAAATCCGAGGGAACGAGACATGAAGGATCCGACTATGGACCGCAAAGACTGGCCGCTGTTCGAGATCTTCATCCGGCCGAAGAACGGGTTGTCGCACAAGCATGTCGGCAGTCTGCACGCCGCCGACGCCCACATGGCGCTGGACAATGCCCGCGACGTCTACACCCGCCGCGGCGAGGGCGTCAGCATCTGGGCGGTTCCGGCATCCAGCATCGCCGCATCCGACCCGTCGGAGAAGGCCAGCCTGTTCGATCCGGCCGACGACAAGGTCTATCGCCACCCGACCTTCTACGACATCCCCGCAGACGTCAAAAATATCTAGCTGGAAGTCCATCTGATGAGCACGGATCTCAAGGATGCCCTGTTCGGCTACACGCTGCGGCTGGGCGACACCTCGCTGGTGCTGGGGCACCGGCTGTCGGAATGGTGCGGCCATGCGCCGGAGCTGGAAGAGGACATCGCGCTGACCAACGTCGCGCTCGACCTCGTCGGCCATGCCCGCATGCTGCTGACCTATGCCGGCGAGCTTGAAGGCAAGGGCCGCGACGAGGACCGCCTCGCCTACCGGCGCGACGTCTTCGACTACCGCAACCACCTGCTGGTCGAGCAGCCCAACCGCGACTTCGGCCACACCATTGTCCGCCAGTTCCTGCACGATGCCTGGGCGGTGGAGCTGTATGAGCGGCTGTGCGCCTCCAAGGACGAGACGCTGGCCGGCATCGCCGCCAAGGCGGTGAAGGAGGTGCGCTACCACGTCCGCCACAGCGGCGACTGGCTGGTGCGGCTTGGCGACGGCACCGACGTCAGCCACGCCAAGGTCGCCGACGCGCTGGGCCGCCTCTGGCCCTACACCGGCGAGATGTTCGAGCGCGACGAGGCCGAACAGGCGCTGGTCGCCGCCGGCATCGTCCCCGACCCGGCAGACCTGAAGGCCGGCTGGACCGCCCGCGTCGAAGCGGTGCTGGAGGAGGCGACGCTCGACCGTCCGGCCGACGGCTGGATGCAGAAGGGCGGCCGCCGCGGCGAGCACAGCGAGCATCTGGGCTATCTGCTGGCCGAGATGCAGTTCCTGCCGCGCGCCTATCCCGACGCGACTTGGTGAGGCCGAAATGCCGGATGCAGCAGGCTGCTGGGGACCGGAACCGGGCGCCGACGCGGTCGTGAAGGCCGCCTGGGATGCGCTGGCCGGGGTGATGGATCCGGAGATTCCGGTGCTGAGCATCGTCGATCTCGGCATCGTCCGCGCGGTGTCCGCCGATGCCGACGGCCGGCTGTCGGTGGCCCTGACGCCGACCTATTCCGGCTGTCCGGCGACCGGCGTGATCGTGCTGGAGGCGGAAACCGCGCTGGCCCGCGCGCGCCTCGATGCCCACGTCTCGGTGGTGATCGCCCCGCCCTGGACCACCGACTGGATCAGCGACACCGGCCGCGAAAAGCTGGCCGAGGTCGGCATCGTCCCGCCGCCGCACTCCGGCAAGCGCGCCCTGACCGCGCCGGAGGAGGTGATCGCCTGCCCGCGCTGCGGCTCGCAGGATACCCGGCAGATCAGCCGCTTCGGCTCCACCGCCTGCAAGGCTCTGCACGCCTGCAACGCCTGCCTCGAACCGTTCGACGTGTTCAAATGCCATTGAGTGGAAGCGCCGGCCGCACTTGCCCCCACCTAACCTCCCCCGCTGGGCGGGGGAGGGACTGCCGCCGCTCTCCCGAACAAGCACTTGCCCCCTCCCCTGCGAAGCGGGGGAGGGTCGGGGTGGGGGCACCCGCCGCGACCACTTCACCGGCCCGACCGAGGACCACCCCATGACCAGCCCCAGCTTCCACCCGCTGACCATCCGCGAGTGCCGCCGGGAGACCGCGGACACCGTGTCGATCGCCTTCGACGTGCCGGCCGATCTCGCCGACCGCTTCCGCTTCGTCCAGGGCCAGTACCTCACCCTCAAGACCCACATCGGGGACGAGGAAATACGTCGCTCCTATTCCATCTGCTCCGGCGTGGACGAGGGCGAGTTGCGCGTGGCGGTGAAGAAAGTCGATGGCGGCCTGTTCTCCACCCACGCCAACCAGTCGCTGGCGCCCGGCGCGGTGCTGGAGGTGATGACGCCGATGGGGCGCTTCCACACCCCCATCGACCCGGACGCGGCGCGCACCTATGTCGCCTTCGCCGCCGGCAGCGGCATCACCCCGGTGATGTCGATCCTGAAGACCGTGCTGGCGCAGGAGCCGAAGAGCCGCTTCGTGCTGGTCTACGGCAACCGCACCGTCTCCTCCATCATCTTCCGGGAGGAGCTGGAGGACCTGAAGAACCGCTATATCGGCCGGCTGGTGATCCACCATGTGCTGAGCCGCGAGCCGGAAGAGGCCGGGCTGCTGGGCGGGCGCATCGGCGCCGGTCTGGTGCGCGAGCTGTGCGCCGGCCCGCTGAAGGCCGAGGACATCGACGCCGCCTTCCTCTGCGGTCCCCAGCCGATGGTGGAGGAGGTGCGCGACGCGCTGGCCGCCTGCGGCACGCCGCCCGCCAACATCCATGTCGAGCTGTTCGGCACCACGACCGCCGCGCGGCCCACGGTCAGGAAGGTAGCGACCGACACCCCCACCGACGCCGCGACCATCGCCATCCTGCAGGACGGCAAGCGCAAGGAATTCACGCTGCCCTATGACGGCGAGAGCATCCTCGACGCCGCCCACCGGCATGGCGCCGACCTGCCCTATTCCTGCAAGTCCGGCGTCTGCTGCACCTGCCGCGCCAAGGTCCGCGAAGGCAAGGTCGAGATGGCCGAGAACTACTCGCTGGAGCCGTGGGAGGTCGAGGCCGGCTACGTCCTGACCTGCCAGTCGCGCCCGCTGACCGAACGGGTCGTCATCGATTTCGACGCCGCCTAATCAACGAGAAAAAGGAAACGCCCCGCCATGACCACCACCCCGCAAAGCCTGTTCGAGACGCACGAGGCGACGCTGCAGAAGGCCGTCGAGGCCTGCCGCAGCCGCGCCTACTGGTCGGCCTTCCCCGAAATGCCGAGCCCGCGCGCCTATGGCGAGACGGCGGCGGCGGATGGCGAGGCGGCCTTCGCGGCCTACCGCGACAAGCCCTTCGAGTTGGACCAGCCGGGCGTGACCGGAACGGCGGGGGGTGAGCGCTCGCCCTTCGGCTTCGATCTCGGCATCACCTATCCGGTGTCGGACGTCGATGCGCTGGTGAAGGCGGCCAAGGCGGCGATGCCGGGCTGGCGCAAGGCCGGGCCGAACGGCCGCGCCGGCGTCTGCCTGGAAATCCTGAAGCGGCTGAACGCCCGCAGCTTCGAGATCGCCAACGCGGTGATGCACACCACCGGTCAGGCCTTCATGATGGCCTTCCAGGCCGGCGCCCCGCACGCCCAGGACCGCGGGCTGGAGGCCGTCGCCTATGGCTGGAAGGCGATGACCGACCAGACCCCGGCGGCGCGCTGGGAGAAGCCGCAGGGCAAGAACCCGCCGCTGGTTATGGACAAGCGGTTCGAGGTGGTCGGCCGCGGCGTCGGGCTGGTCATCGGCTGCGCCACCTTCCCGACCTGGAACGGCTATCCCGGCCTGTTCGCCAGCCTCGTCACCGGCAACGCGGTGATCGTCAAGCCCGGCCCGACCGCCATCCTGCCGCTCGCCATCACCGTGAAGATCGCGCGCGAAGTGCTGGCGGAGTGCGGGCTCGACCCCAACCTCGTCACGCTGGCCATCGGCGACACCGTCGCCAAGGATCTGGCCCTGCGGCCCGAGGTGGCGGTGATCGACTACACCGGCTCCACCGGCTTCGGCGACTGGCTGGAGCAGAACGCCCGTCAGGCCCAGGTCTACACCGAGAAGGCCGGCGTCAACACGGTGGTGATCGACGGCACCGACGACCCCAAGGGCATGGTGCGCAACCTCGCCTTCACGCTCAGCCTTTATTCTGGCCAGATGTGCACGACGACCCAGGTCATCTTCGTGCCCAAGGACGGCATCCAGGCCGGCGCTGAGCGCATGAGCTTCGATCAGGTCGTCTCGGCCCTTGCCGGCGGCGTCGACAAGTTCCTGTCCGACCCGGAACGCGCGGTGGAGGTGCTGGGCGCCATCCAGTCCGACGCGACGCTGGCCCGCATCGACGAGGCCGCCAGGCTCGGCACCGTCGTGCTGCCGTCGCGCGCCATCGCCCATCCGAAGTTCCCGGACGCCCGGATCCGCACGCCGCTGATCCTGACCATGGATGCGGCGGACGAGGACAAGTACGGCCACGAGCTGTTCGGCCCGATCTCCATCATCGTGAAGACCGACAGCACCGCCGACAGCCTGGAGCGCGCCGCCCGCCTGACCCGGACCAAGGGCGCCCTGACCACCGGCCTCTACAGCACCAACCCGCAGCTGATCGAGCAGGCGACCGACCTGTTCGTCGAGGCCGGCGTCGCCCTGTCGGTCAATCTGACCGGGGGCGTCTTCGTCAACCAGTCGGCGGCCTTCAGCGACTTCCACGGCACCGGCGCCAACCCGGCGGCCAATGCGGCGCTGTGCGACCTCGCCTTCGTCGCCAACCGCTTCCGCGTGGTGCAGAGCCGCGTTCCGGTTCTGGAGGCCGCCCAATGAGCGACCGGCAGACCACTGAAAAGACCATCCTTCTCGACATCGCCGACGGCGTCGCCACCATTACGCTGAACCGGCCCGACCGGCTGAACAGCTTCACCGCGGCGATGCATGAGGAGCTGCGCGAGGCCGTCGGCGAGGTCCGCGACGACAAGGCCGTGCGCTGCCTGCTGCTGACCGGCGCCGGGCGCGGCTTCTGCGCCGGGCAGGATCTGTCCGACCGCGCGGTCGCGCCGGGCGCCCAGGGCCCCGACCTCGGCGTGTCGATCGAGACCAACTACAACCCGCTGGTCCGGTCCTTGCGCGCCCTGCCGATGCCGGTGGTCTGTGCGGTGAACGGCGTCGCCGCCGGGGCCGGGGCCAACATCGCTCTCGCCTGCGACATCGTCCTGGCGGCGCGGTCGGCCAGCTTCATCCAGGCCTTCTGCAAGATCGGGCTGATCCCCGACAGCGGCGGCACCTGGACCCTGCCGCGTCTGGTCGGCCATGCCCGCGCCATGGGCCTCGCCATGCTGGGCGACAAGGTCTCGGCCGAGCAGGCGGAAGCCTGGGGCATGATCTGGAAGGCGGTGGACGACGACAAGCTGATGGCGGAGGCCGGCGCGCTCGCCCGCCAGCTCGCCACCCAGCCGACGCGCGGTCTGGCCCTCATCAAGCAGGCGCTCAACGCCTCCTCCGCCAACGACCTCGACACCCAGCTCGACCTGGAACGCGACCTCCAGCGCGAGGCCGGCCGCACGCACGACTATCGCGAGGGTGTTTCCGCCTTCGTCGAGAAACGCGCGCCGAAGTTCGAGGGGCGGTGATGGCGGCACTCGATCCCTCCGTCACCGTCGCGGTGGTCGGGGCCGGCGCCATGGGCCAGGGCATCGCCCAGGTCGCGGCGCAGGCCGGCCACCCGGTCCTGCTGGTCGACACCCGCCCCGGCGCCGCGCAGGCCGCCGTCGAGTCCATCGCCAAGGCGTTGACCACGCTGGTCGAAAAGGGCAAGCGCACGGCGGCGGAGCGTGACGCCACCGTCGACCGGCTGCGCGCCGTCAACGGCCTGTCCGACCTCTCCCCCGCCGGTCTGGTGGTGGAGGCCATCGTCGAGGACCTCGACGTCAAGCGCCGCCTGTTCGCCGAGCTTGAGGGCATCGTCGGGCCGGATGCGATCCTCGCCACCAACACCTCGTCGCTGTCGGTCACCGCCATCGGCGCCGGGGTGCAGCGGCCGGAACGGCTTGCCGGCCTGCATTTCTTCAACCCGGCACCCCTGATGGCGCTGGTGGAGATCGTCAGCGGGCTCGCCACAGACGCCGCGGTGCTCGACACGCTGTTCGACACCGCGAAGGCGTGGGGCAAGAGCCCGGTGCGCTGCCGCTCCACCCCCGGCTTCATCGTCAACCGGGTCGCCCGCCCCTTCTACGCCGAAGGGCTGCGGCTGGCGCAGGAACAGGCGGCCGATCCCGCCACCATCGACGCCGTCGCCCGCGAGGCCGGCGGCTTCCGCATGGGGCCGTTCGAATTGATGGACCTCATCGGCCATGACGTGAACTTCGCCGTCACCCGCTCGGTCCACGCCGCCTATTTCGGCGACCCGCGCTTCCAGCCCTCGCTGATCCAGCAGGAATTGGTCGAGGCCGGGCGTCTCGGCCGCAAGACCGGACGCGGTTTCTACGACCACAGCCCCGGCGCCGCCAAGCCGGTGCCGCGCAACGCCGAACCGGCCGCCAAGCCGCAGCGTGTCACCGTGCAGGGCGACCTCGGCCCCGCCGCGTCCCTGGTCGGGCTGCTGCGCGAGGCCGGCATCGCCGTCGAGGAGACCCCCGGACCCGGCATCCTGCTGGTGGACGGCGTCACCCTGGCCCTGACCGACGGCCGCACCGCCACCGCCCGTGCGGCGGAGGACGGCATCGCTCCCTTGGTGCTGTTCGATCTGGCGTTGGACTATGCCAAGGCGACCCGCGTGGCGCTGGCTCCCGCCGACGGCACGCCGCCCGAGGCGGTCGCCGTCGCCGCCGGGCTGTTCCAGGCGCTGGGCAAGGCGGTGTCGGTGATCGACGACGCCCCCGGTCTGGTTGTGATGCGCACCGTCGCCATGCTCGCCAACGAAGCGGCGGACGCGGCGATGCAGGGGGTCGCCAGCGCCGCCGACATCGACATCGCGATGACCAAGGGCGTGAACTACCCGCTGGGTCCGCTCGCCTGGGCCGACCGCATCGGCCTCCCCCATGTGCTGGCTGTGCTCGACGCGCTGGCCCGCACCTACGGCGAGGACCGCTACCGCGCCTCGGCGCTTCTGAGGCGCCGGATTTCCGCCGCCCAAATCGCCCAAATCCCCTCTCCCCCCCGCTCACGCGCAAACGAAGTTTGCGCTGACGCGGCAGGCGGACCTTCGGTCCGCCGAGAGCGGGGAGAGGGTCAGGGTGAGGGGGGCGCATCGCGTGACTTTGCAAGCGACGGAAACCCAAACGCCACCACCGACTCCACGCCGCGCATCCCCCTCACCCCAACCCTCTCCCCGGGGGGGAGAGGGGGTAAGGAGCCGCTCCTATGAGCACCAATCTCCAGGATCCCCAGTCCCTCGCCGAAGCGGTCGGGCGCGGCATGTATGAGCGCGACCATTGCGCCCAGGCCCATGGCATCGAACTGCTGGAGATCGCCCCCGGCTATTCCCGCATGGCGATGACGGTGCGCAAGGACATGGTGAACGGCCACGATATCGGCCATGGCGGCATGACCTTCACGCTGGCCGACACCGCCTTCGCCTATGCCTGCAACGCGGCGAACGAGGTGACGGTGGCGGCGGGCTGCTCCATCACCTTCCCGGCTCCGGCGAGGCTGGGCGACGTGCTGACCGCCGAATGCCGCGAAGTCCACAAGCGCGGTCGCTCCGGCGTCTACGACGTCACCGTCACCAACCAGGACGGCACGGTGGTCGGCCTGTTCCGCGGCCAGTCGGCGCGCATCGCGGGGACTGTCATTCCGGTCGAATGACCGCCTCTGGCGGCCATGGCGGCAATCCCCATCTGATAGTTTCTGGAGCGAACCATGCGTGAAGCCTACATCTGCGATGCCGTCCGCACCCCCTTCGGCCGTTACGGCGGCGGGTTGGCCCCGGTGCGCCCGGACGACCTCGCCGCGGTGCCGCTGCGGGCACTGATGGAGCGCAATCCCGGCGTCGAATGGTCCGCCGTCGACGATTTGATCCTCGGCTGCGCCAACCAGGCCGGCGAAGACAACCGCAACGTCGCCCGCATGGCGGCGCTGCTGGCCGGTCTGCCCGAGGCGGTGCCCGGCACCACGGTCAACCGTCTCTGCGGCTCCGGCATGGACAGCATCGGCATGGCCGCCCGCGCCATCAAGGCGGGCGAGGCCGAGTTGATCGTGGCCGGCGGCGTGGAGAGCATGACCCGCGCCCCCTTCGTCATGGGCAAGTCGGACAGCGCCTTCTCCCGGCAGGCGGAGATCTTCGACACCACCATCGGCTGGCGCTTCGTCAATCCGCTGATGAAGGCGAAGTTCGGCATCGACAGCATGCCGGAGACGGCGGAGAACGTCGCCGCCGACTACGCCATCTCCCGCGCCGACCAGGATGCCTTCGCCGTCCGCAGCCAGCAGCGCGCCGGCCGCGCCCAGGAGTCCGGCCGCCTCGCCCGCGAGATCGTCCCGGTCAGCATCCCCCGCCGCAAGGGCGAGCCGACCATCGTCGCCGCCGACGAGCATCTGCGCCCCGACACGACGCTGGAGGCGCTGGCCAAGCTCTCCACCCCCTTCCGCAAGGAAGGTGGCAGCGTCACCGCCGGCAACGCGTCGGGCGTCAATGACGGTGCCGCCGCGGTGATCGTGGCGTCCGAGGATGCCGTGAAGCGCTATGGCCTGACCCCGCGCGCCCGCGTCGTCGGCACCGCCGTGGCCGGCGTGGCGCCGCGCGTGATGGGCATCGGCCCGGCTCCGGCGACGCAGAAGCTGCTGGCCCGCCTCGGCCTCTCCATCGGCGACGTCGACGTGATCGAGCTGAACGAGGCTTTCGCCGCCCAGGGCCTCGCGGTGCTGCGCATGCTGGGCCTGCCCGACGATGCCGAGCATGTGAACCCCAACGGCGGCGCCATCGCGCTCGGCCACCCGCTGGGCGCCAGCGGCACCCGTCTGGTCGCCACCGCGGTGATGGAGCTGGAGGACCGCAAGGCGACCCGCGCGCTCTGCACCATGTGCATCGGCGTCGGCCAGGGCATCGCCATGATGGTGGAGCGGGTCTGAACGGAAGCCGGCATCGAGTAAGGGCCAACACCGGCCGTCAAGCGCCGGGCATCAGCACGAAGGGAGAAGCGCACCATGTCCATCATGACCGATACCGGCGTTAACCAGGGCGCGAAAGCCGGCATGGACCGCTACGAGTTCGCCAGCCGCGACGAGATCACGGCGATGCAGACGGAGCGGCTGGCATGGTCGCTCCGCCACGCTCACGCCAACGTCGCGTCCTTCCGCGCCAAGTGCGAGGCGAAGGGCGTCCATCCCGACGACTTCAAGGAGCTGAAGGATCTGGCGCTGTTCCCCTTCACCGTGAAGGACGACCTGCGCCGCGCCTACCCTTACGGCATGTTCGCCGTGCCGATGGAGGACATCGTGCGCGTCCATGCCTCCAGCGGCACCACCGGGCGGCCGACGGTGGTCGGCTACACCAAGGGCGACATCGACGTCTGGGCGGAGGTCGTCGCCCGCTCCATCCGCGCGGCGGGCGGCACGCGCAACGACATCGTGCACATCGCCTACGGCTACGGCCTGTTCACCGGCGGCCTCGGCGCCCATTACGGGGCGGAGCGGCTGGGCTGCGCCGTGGTGCCGATGTCGGGCGGCCAGACCGAGAAGCAGGTCCAGCTGATCCAGGACTTCAAGCCGACCATCATCATGGTCACGCCGTCCTACATGCTGAACATCGCCGATGAGATGCGCCGCCAGGGCATCGACCCGCGCAGCACCAGCCTGCGCGTCGGCATCTTCGGCGCCGAGCCCTGGACCGGCGCGCTGCGCGAGGAGATCGAACGCACCTTCAACATCCACGCCGTCGACATCTACGGCCTGTCGGAGGTGATGGGGCCGGGCGTGGCGTCGGAATGCGTCGAGACCAAGGACGGCCCGGTGATCTGGGAGGACCATTTCTATCCCGAGATCATCGATCCCGAGACGGGCGAGGTGCTGCCCGACGGTTCCTACGGCGAGCTGGTCTTCACCACCCTGACCAAGCAGGGCATGCCGGTCATCCGCTACCGCACCCGCGACCTGACCCGGCTGCTGCCGCCGACGGCGCGCGGCATGCGGCGGATGGACAAGATCACCGGCCGCTCCGACGACATGCTCATCATCCGCGGCGTGAACGTCTTCCCGACTCAGGTCGAGGAGCTGATCTGCAAGATCCCGGCGCTCGCCCCGCACTATGAGCTGGTGGTCAGCCGCGACGGCCACATGGACAACCTCGCCGTCCGGGTGGAGATGCATGAGGGCGTCCACCCGTCGGAATGGGACGGCCACGCCCGGCACCTGCAGCATTCGATCAAGTCGCTGATCGGCATCAGCACCCGCGTCGAGGTGGTGGAGCCCGGCGGCATCGCGCGGTCCATCGGCAAGGCCAAGCGCGTGCAGGACCTGCGTCCGAAAAGCTGAAACTCAGCCCTTCTGCGACAGCAGCGGGAAGGCGTCCAGAACACCGGTTAGCAGGATCTGGACGCCGACGCAGAACAGCAGGAAGGCGAACAGCCGCGTCAGCACCCGCACCCGCGTCGGCCCCAGGAAATCGACGATGCGGTCGGCGGAGCGGTAGGACAGCCAGACCAGCGCGGCGATCGCCAGCGCCGCCCCCGACATGCCGATGAAGAACTCCATCAGCCCGCCGGCCCCATGCGTCGGGCGGGTGGATCCCAGCGCGATGGCGACCGAGATGGTGCCCGGCCCGGTGGTGAAGGGGATCGTCATCGGGAAGAAGGCCGATTCCGCCAACTGGTCGTTGTCGCTGGTGGGTGCGGCCTGTTCCTGCTTGCGCGCCTCGTGCCGTTCCGGCGCCGACAGCAGCGCCCAGGCCCGTTCGGCCACCACGAAGCCGCCGGCGATCCGCAGCGCCGCCATCGACACGCCGAAGAAGTTCAGCACATAGGCACCCGCCCACAGCGCGGTCAGCATGACGATGGCCGAATAGATGCTGACCAGCCCGGCCAGCCGCGCCCGGTCGCGCGGACTGCTGTCCGCCGTCACCTGACTGAAGATCAGCGCCATCGCCAGCGGATTGACGATGGAGAACAGGGCGGTGAAGGCGAGCAGGAAACTGTCGAACATGGGACCCAGGAGTTTGTCGGCCGTCCGAACAGTTAGCGGGGACGGGGCAGGACTGGCAAGGGCGGTGTGAATACCCTCTCCCGCCCCTTAGGATGCTCAGCAAAACGCAGAAGGGTTAGGGCCGGTTTTCAGAATGCCCTGATGCGGTTGGCGATGATGAAGATAGCGGCGGCAGTGAGCAAGGAGAGAACGACCCGTCCGAGCCTATCCTGCCGTCGATCCAAGCGTTTGTTCGCGAGCAGCCAAGCGCAGCCGTGCTCGACGACGCATCGGACCTTTCCGAGCCCTGAGCCGTGGGGCTCGCCGATCTTGCGGATGTGCGGTTGAACCCCGTCACGTAAACAGAGCCAACGGTTATCGGCACTGTCGTAGCCTGCGTCGGCGTAGAGCCTGCCGATGGCGGCGCAGATGACCTGGGCCAAGCGCAGCAAGTCGGGGAAGAGCATGGTGTCATGCACATTGGCGGCAGACGGCATGACCGCCAGCGGCAAGCCGTCAGTCGAGACGACCACGTGATACTTGGTGCCGGGTTTGCCGCGGTCGGTGGGGTTCGGGCCAGTCAACTCGCCACCGTGCTTAGCCCGTACTGAGCAACTGTCGACCACGACGTCCCAAGCGGCGGCGTCTGGACCGGAGCGCGCCATGCGAACGAGGACGGCATGGACACGGCGGAGCAACGCTGTCGTGTGCCACCCGTCCAGGCGGCGGCGGAGGGTTGAGCCTGAGGCGCGCCCGTCCGCCGCCCGAAGCTCGCGCCACTGGACGCCCTCACGCAGAAAGAAGCGAAGCGTCTCGATGATCTCCACAGTGGGCATCGGCGGGCGCCCGGAGCCGACAGGCCGAGCCTCGATCCGGTCGATGATCCCCGCCACCAAGTCCGCAACTGTCGGTCCCATGCCCGCCTCTCTGTGCCAAAGGCACAGGAAACCGACAGCAGATCAGCCGGTTTCCGGAGGGGGCATCGGATGAGGGTTCTGGAAACCGCCTCTTAGGCTGGAGCCGTTGATTTGCCCCAGCCCCCACGTGGTTTTGATCTTCGCTGTTAGACCATACAGTCGTAACAATCTCGTTGGTCGCAGCATTGCGCCGGAGTCATTGTATGGCGGCGGCCTTAATGGAGTTCAGCTGAGACTCGATGCGCTCTTGTATTGATACCAAATTCTGGTCGAATGTGATGATCTGCTTCCCATTCCTTTTCGAAATGTAATAGAGCTGATCGACGCCTGGGGGCTTGAGTGCCGTACTAAACACGAGCGCATCATAATCATCAGACGGCTGAATTTCCACCGGACCGACCACAGTCGATTGTGAAACATTTGGGAATATATTTTTCTTTCTAATCAAGTCAGAAAGTCGAGCATTCTCATCGTATGTGGTATTAAGAAGCACATCGTTAGCTATCATATCTCTTGTGGCCAGCGGAACGCCAACCTTAATATATTCAAGTTTTGCATCAAATAGCCACGACCTATCAGGGATTATTACTTTCAATTCCCTTTTTGTCAATGGGTGGGGCAGTGGTTTTATGTTTGCCAATTGAGTGGAGAAATTGCTATCCATGTCTCTTTTTAACTGAGCGCTATCAGTGTAACGCTTACCATCATAAACCCAGGCTTGCTGAGCACAGCCAGCAACAAGTGAAATAGCAATGATAACTGCAGAAATCACTCTCACTTTCATAGAACTTTTCCTTCCGCATTGAGGCATGATTGGTATTCAACGTAGACGATAGATGTTTCCCCCAATCTGCATTTGACAATTTGATTTGCTTCAACAGCTTTGGACGTAGAAGGTCTGACTGCTGTTTTCTTCACTACTTTCCCCGGTGGACTTACCGTAGCTTCTTGCGAGAAGTAGCGAACTCGGAACTCTGCGGCCGACGTTTCGCAAGTTCCCTGCGGCTCAATGGTTAATGCTGGAACCGAAACGCATACACCCAGTGGCTGGCGAAATGGCTGCGCCTCAACGCGGTCGATCTGTGTTGTCGAACCATCAAGCGATCTGACCGTATAGCGGAATCGGAATTGGCGCACCGCTGGCGCATCCAGAGCACTACCCAGGATCGCGCCCAAGAGCGCTGCGCCAACATGATTGGTTGCAGAGTAGTTCGGGTTTGGCCTCTTAAAGGCATTGTCGATGTACATAGCGGAGCCATAGGCCTGCCCAATGGCCGCTCCCACGTTCGTACCCGGGGTCGATTCGTCAACCGCCTGGGCGTCGATGATGGTCCCATACTGACGACCGTTTGCAACATCGACTACGTAGCTGGATCGAAGCCGATCTTTCTCGGCTTCGCTGAGTGCTTTCCAGATCACGTCATTCGTTCGAAGCATGTCGCCAGCGGCATGCACCCCAAACGGGATCATACTTGTCAGAACCGCTATAATACGGATATGCCACATATCATTTCTGCCCTACAGACCGAACTCTGGCGAAGCTACACAGCCAGATTATGTGCAGTCTGGAATTGTTTGTCGATATCCGTCTTCGCTATATCGGCGAGGCAATCCGGCAGATCCAGCAAGAACCTCCCGCAACCGACGTGACAGTCAATTAGTTGTTTAACTCTCTCCCCTGGGAAGAAGTGGGGGATCCTTGGCCTTGCTCGAAATTTCACCACCGTCACGACATCAGCCCGAAAATTGTGCGACCTTACAAAACCTAACCCAGTGAAACGCTGTCCACTCCGCCAATTCCTGTCCCAACGGACAAGTTTTCTTTTCGCGAAATCAATCCGCTACCCACCAACCACCCCGCTCCCATCCCATCTGGTCCGCTTCTTGCTCCCGTCCCCGCGACAGACGACAACGCGAAGGGACGACCGCCGTGCCAGCCGCCCAGCCCGCACCGCTCACTCTGGTTCCGCCGGCCGCCGATCCCGCGCCGCGCACCATCGTCGATATCCGCAACCAGACCCTGACCTATCAGGCCGCCGACCATCCGGTCTACGCGCTGAGCGACGTCAGCCTGTCGATCGCCAAGGGCGATTTCATCTCGCTGATAGGCCCCAGCGGCTGCGGCAAGACCACGCTGATGCGCGTCGTCGCCGACCTCGAACAGCCGACCTCCGGTGAGGTGACGGTCAACGGCATGACGCCGGAACAGGCACGGCTGAAGCGCGCCTATGGCTATGTCTTCCAGGCCCCGGCGCTCTACCCGTGGCGGACGGTGGAACGCAACGTCATGCTGCCGCTGGAAATCATGGGAATGCCCAAGGCCGACCGGCAGCAGCACGCCCGCGAGCAGCTGGACCTCGTCGGCCTGTCGGGCTTCGAGCGCAAATTCCCCTGGCAGCTGTCGGGCGGCATGCAGCAGCGGGTGTCCATCGCCCGCGCGCTCGCCTTCGACCCCGACCTGCTTTTAATGGACGAACCGTTCGGTGCGCTCGACGAGATCACCCGCGACCACCTGAATTTGCAGCTCACCCGCCTGTGGCTGAGCACCCGCAAGACCTGCATCTTCGTCACCCACTCCATCGCCGAGGCGGTTTTCCTGTCCACCCGCATCGTGGTGATGAGCCCGCGCCCCGGCCGCATCCTCGACGTCATCGACTGCGACCGCGACCTGCCGCGCGAGCGCACGCTCGACATCCGCGAAAGCCCGGAGTTCCAGCGCATCGCCCACCGCGTCCGCGAAGGGCTGATGGAGGGTCACAGCTATGACGACTAACAAGACGCTGCCGGTAGCCGTAATGGCGCTGGCGGTGCTGGTGCTGTGGTACGCCGGTGCCGTCTGGCTGAACGCGCCGATGGCGACGGACGCGCTGAACCGCGCCGGCCAGGGCTGGACCACCGCCGACCTGATCCGCGCCACGCTGGCGATGAAGCGCCCGATCCTGCCGACGCCGGATCAGGTCGCGCTCGACCTCTACAAGTCGCTGACCGGCTATCCGGTGACCAGCATCCGCAACCTGCTCTACCACACCGGCGTCACCGCCGGGGCGGCGCTGGCCGGCTTCGGCATGGGGGTGGTGCTGGGTGTGGCGCTGGCGGCGGGGATCGTCCAGGCGCGCACGCTGGAATCGAGCCTGCTGCCCTGGGTCATCGCCTCGCAGACCGTGCCGATCCTGGCGATCGCGCCGATGATCGTGGTGATCCTCGGCAACATCGGCTTCACCGGCCTGCTGCCCAAGGCGATCATCGCCGCCTATCTGTGCTTCTTCCCGATCACCATCGGCATGGTGAAGGGGCTGCGCTCCGCCGATCCGCTGACGCTGGACCTGATGCGCACCTACAGCGCCGGGACGGCCCAGACCTTCCGCCTGCTGCGCCTGCCGGCCTCGCTGCCCTACCTGTTCACCAGCCTGAAGATCGCGGTCGCCGCCAGCGTCGTCGGCGCCATCGTGGCCGAGCTGCCGACCGGCGGACAGGCGGGGTTGGGCGCACGGCTGCTGTCCGGCTCCTACTACGGCCAGACCGTGCAGATCTGGAGCGCGCTGGTGATGGCGGCCCTGCTGAGCGTCACGCTGGTCGCCGCCGTCGGCCTCGCCGAGCGGGCGCTGGTGCCGGGCGGCCGGGGAGGTGCGCGATGAGCCGTCCCACTATGGCGCGCCCCACCATGGCCCCGTGGCCATTGTTGATGCTGGCCGCCCCGCTGCTGCCGTTTGCCACGCTCGACGGCACCGCCCTGTATCTGCCGCAGATTCCGGCGGCTCTGGCCCTCTTCGCGCTGACCGTCGCCACCATTCTGGCGAGGCGCCTGCCCGGCTCCGCGCTGGGCGAGGCCCTTCTCCTGCTGGCCGGAGTCGCCGCCGCCTATGCCGCCCCTCTGGTGCTGCTGAACCAGGGCCATGCCCTCGCCCAGGCCGGCGGACTCTGGATTTACGTGGCCGGCGCCACGCTGCTGCTGTGGCGGGTGCTGGCCCTGCTGGCGGGGCTGAGCGGCCCGGCGCGGCTGGCCGGTCCCGCCCTGTTCGGGCTGGCGCTGGTCATGCTGTGGGAGATCCTGACCCGCGGCTTTCAGGTGCCGACCATCCTGCTGCCGCCGCCGAGCCTCGTGGCAACCGCCTTCGCCGCCAATGCAGCCGATTTGTGGGACGATTTCCGCCAGACGGTGCTGATCTCGGTCCTGCGCGGCTATCTGATCGGCTGCGGCGCCGGATTCCTCGTGGCGATCCTGGCCGACCGGGTGCCCTTCCTGGCGCGCGGCCTGCTGCCGCTCGGCAACCTCGCCAGTGCCGTGCCGGTGGTCGGCATCGCGCCGATCATGGTGATGTGGTTCGGCTTCGACTGGCAGTCCAAGGCCGCCGTCATCGTGGTGATGACCTTCTTCCCCATGCTGATCAACACGCTGGCCGGTCTGCAATCCGCCGAGCGCATCCAGCTCGACCTGATGCGCTCCTACGGCGCCGGCTATTGGCGGACGCTGGCGATGCTGCGGCTTCCCTGCGCCTTGCCCTTTTTGTTCAACGGACTGAAGATCAACTCGACCTTGGCCCTGATCGGGGCCATCGTCGCCGAGTTCTTCGGGACGCCGGTGGTGGGGATGGGCTTCCGCATCTCCACCCAGGTCGCCCGGATGAATCTGGACATCGTGTGGGCGACCATCGCCGTCGCCGCCCTGACCGGATCGCTGCTCTACGGTGCGCTCGCACTGGCGGAGCGGCATGTCACCGCCTGGCACCCGTCTTTGCGCAAACGCTGACCGCCTTTCTTCAAGCCAAAACAAACTCCAGCCAGAAGAGGATCGAACGCGATGAAGACCCTTGCCTCCGCCGTCCTGCTCGCCGCCACCGCGCTCACCGGCCTCGCCGGCTGGGGCGCGCCGGCCGCCGCCGCCGATCCGCTGACGCTGCAGCTGAAATGGGTCACCCAGGCCCAGTTCGCCGGCTATTACGTCGCGGCGGCCAAGGGCTTCTACAAGGACGCCGGGCTGGACGTCACCATCAAGGCCGGCGGCCCCGACATCAACCCGACCCAGGTCATCGCCGCCGGCGGCGCCGACGTGATCGTCGACTGGATGCCGTCGGCGCTCGCCAGCCGGGAAAAGGGCGTGCCGCTGGTCAACATCGCGCAGATGTTCCAGAAGTCCGGCATGATGCTGACCTGCCGCAAGGACGCCAACATCAAGGACCCGAAGGACTTCAAGGGTCACACGCTGGGCGTCTGGTTCTCCGGCAACGAATATCCCTTCCTGTCCTGGATGAGCAAGCTGGGCTATTCCACCTCCGGCTCCAGCCCGGACGTCAAGGTTCTGAAGCAGGGCTTCAACGTCGATCCGCTGCTGCAGAAGCAGGCCAGCTGCATCTCCACCATGACCTACAACGAATATTGGCAGCTGATCGAAGCCGGCATGAAGGCCGACGAGCTGACCGTCTTCAAGTATCAGGACCAGGGCGTGGCGACGCTGGAGGACGGCCTCTACGCCACGGAGAAGGCGCTGTCCGACCCGAAGACGGTGGAGAAGCTGGCGAAGTTCGTGAAGGCGTCGGCCAAGGGCTGGGAATATGCCGCCAAGCATCAGGACGAGGCGGTGAAGATCGTTCTGGAGAACGACACCACCGGCGCCCAGACCGAGGAACACCAGACCACCATGATGCAGGAGGTCGCCAAGCTGATCGACGGCGGCGCCAAGGGCACCGGCTATCTCGACCCGGCGGACTTCAACCGCACGGTGGACATCCTGATGTCGGGCGCCTCGACCCCGGTCATCTCGAAGAAGCCGGAAGGCGCCTACAGCCACGCCGTGTTCGACGCCGCGGCCAAGCTGTAAGGCGGTTGCTTGTTGGGGAGGGGGGCACCCGCCGGGCCCCCCGCCACACCTCAATCCAGCCTCTTAATCCACCATCGTCCGCGCCTCGGTGAACGCATCCATGTGCGTCAGTCCGGACGCGCCGCCGGCCTTCACCCGCATGCCGGCGGTGGCGAGGTGGAACAGGTAGCCCAGCGCGAACAGCGCCACGAACAGCCCGAACACCAGCGCGTTGTAGTAAACCATCGTCACCAGGGCCAGCACCGCCAGCACCAGCGAGATCGCCGGGAACACCGGATAGAAGGGCGCGCGGTAGGGCCGTTCCAGCGCCGGTTCGCTGGTGCGCAGCCGGAACAGCGCCGCCATGCTCATGATGTACATGACGATGGCGCCGAACACCGACATGGTGACGATGTTGGCGGTCAGCGGCTGCCCGCCGATCTTGATCAGCTCGTCGGAATAGATGGCGGCGATGCCGATCACGCCGCCGGCCAGGATCGCCCAATGCGGGGTCTTGCGCGTCGGGTGCAGGCGGGCCAGCACCGGCGGCAGGAAGCCGGCGCGCGACAGCGCGAAGATCTGGCGCGAATAGCCCATGATGATGCCGTGGAAGGACGCGATCAGCCCGAACAGGCCGATCCACACCAGCATGTGCAGCCAGCCGCTCGATTCACCGACCACCGCCTTCATCGCCTGCGGCAGCGGGTCGTTGATGTTCGACAGCGCGTTCCAGTCGCCGACGCCGCCGGCGAAGATCATGGTGCCGAAGGCCAGCACCACCAGCGTCAGGATGCCGCCGATATAGGCGCGCGGAACCGTGCGCTTGGGATCGCGGGTCTCCTCCGCCGCCATCGCCGCTCCCTCGATCGCCAGGAAGAACCAGATGGCGAAGGGGATCGCGGCGAAGATGCCGCCGAAGGCGTCCATGCTGAAGCTGGGCGACCCGGCCCAGCCGTTGGCCGTGAAGTTGGCCCAGGAGAAGCCGGGATAGACCACGCCCATGAACACCACCAGCTCGATGATCGCCAGGATGGTGACGAACAGCTCGAAGGTGGCGGCGATGGACACGCCGGCGATGTTCAGCCCCATGAAGATGACATAGGCGCCGACCGCCGCCGTCTTCGGGTCGAGCCCCGGAAACTGCACGTTCAGATAGGCGCCGATGGCCAGCGCGATGGCCGGCGGCGCGAAGACGAACTCGATCAGCGTGGCGAAGCCGGCGACGAAGCCGCCGGTCGGCCCGAAGGCGCGGTAGCTGTAGGCGAACGGACCGCCGGCATGGGGAATGGCGGTGGTCAGCTCGGTGAAGCTGAAGATGAAGGTGGTGTACATCGCCGCGATCAGGATCGTGGTGACGAGGAAGCCCAGCGTCCCCGCCGCCGCCCAGCCGTAGCTCCAGCCGAAATACTCGCCGGAGATCACCAGCCCGACGGCGATCCCCCACAGATGGAGCCCGCTCAGGCTCTTGCTCAATTCAGGCTTCGTGTTCCCAGACATGTTGCCTCCTGCCCCTGTTCAAAGGCTTTGAAAGTCACGGCATTGGTGCCGATGGCGGCGCTCTCTCAGGAATTGCCGATCCGTTGGTTTTTTTCGTTGTCCGGACCGGCAAGGGACGGGGCGTCCTCTTTCAGGGCGACCCCCGTCAGCTTCAGCCGCGCCGCCTCGGTGGCGAGCCAGCACAGCTTGTCGGCGGCCGTCTGGATCGACAGGCCGCCGGCATGGATGTTCGAAATGCAGTTGCGTTCGGAATCGGCGCGGCTGGGCTTGGGGTCCCAGGTCAGATAGGCGCCCAGCGACTCCGCGGCCGACAGGCCGGGCCGCTCGCCCACCAGCAGCGCCACCAGCCGGGCACCCATGGCCGCCGCCACCTCGTCGCCCAGCGCCACCCGCGCCTGTCCGGCCAGCACCACCGGCCCGATGCGCAGATGGCCCAGCCGGGCCGTGCAGGCATGGACCAGCGGCGCGGCATTCACCTGCACCGCGGCGGCCGACAGCCCGTCGGCGATCACGAACAGCAGGTCCCACTCCCCCGCCGGCAGCGCGGCGGCACTGGCCGGGTCCAGCCGCCGGCCGAGGTCGGGCCGGCGCAGATAGCTCGGGCGGTCGGGCGCCGCGCTGTGGACGCGGATGGTCTCCAGCGGCGACAGGTCGGCGGCCAGCCGGTCGAAATCGACCGCGCTGTGAACCGCGTCGCGGGCGCGGGCGTGGGCAAGCTGGAACTCCAGCAGCGCCTTGGTCGGCAGGGCGTCGCCGCTGCGGCCCAGCGCGATGCGGGCGCGGGTGGCGCTGCGGAAGCGCGCCCACGGATCCTTGGGAGTGTCGCTCATCAGGCCGCACTCCCCAGCAGGGCGGAGACGACGAGGCTCTGATCGGGCCAGGGCGGCAGGCGGCGCTGCTCGTCGAGCCAGCCGGCCTTGTCCAACCATGCCTCGAACTCCGGGGCCGGCGGGCGTTTCAGCAGATGCCGCAGGCCGAGCACGTCGTGATAGGACAGGCTCTGGTAGTTCAGCATGACGTCGTCGGCGCCGGGCACCGCGATCAGGAAATTGACGCCGGCGGTCGCCAGCATCGTCATCAGGACGTCCATGTCGTCCTGATCGGCTTCGGCATGGTTGGTGTAGCAGACGTCGCAGCCCATCGGCACGCCCAGCAGCTTGGCGCAGAAATGGTCTTCCAGCCCGGCCCGCGTGATCTGCTTGGCGTCATAGAGGTATTCGGGGCCGATGAAGCCGACCACCGTGTTGACCAGCAGCGGGTCGAAGGCGCGGGCGACGGCATAGGCGCGGGCCTCGACCGTCTGCTGATCGACGCCGAAATGGGCGTCGGCCGACAAAGCTGACCCCTGCCCCGTCTCGAAATACATCACGTTGTCGCCAATGGTGCCGCGCTTCAGCGCCTTGGCGGCCTCCTGCGCCTCGGCCAGCAGCGACAGGGTGACGCCGAAGCCGGTGTTTGCCTTCTCGGTGCCGGCAATGGACTGGAACACCAGATCGACCGGCGCCCCGCGCTCCATCGCCTGCATCGTCGTGGTGACATGGGCCAGCACGCAGGACTGCACCGGGATGTCGAAGCGGGTGCGCACGGCGTCCAGCATTTCCAAGAGCGCGATGCAGGCCGGCACATTGTCGGTCGCCGGATTGATGCCGATCACCGCGTCGCCGATGCCATAGAGCAACCCGTCGAGCGTCGAGGCGGCGATGCCGGTCGGGTCGTCGGTCGGGTGGTTGGGCTGCAGCCGGCTCGACAGCCGCCCCGGCAGCCCGACCGTGGTGCGGAAGCGGGTGACGACCGTGCATTTGGCGGCGACGCAGACCAGATCGTGGTTGCGCATCAGCTTGGACACCGCCGCCACCATCTCCGGCGTCAGGCCGGGAGCGAGCGCGGCCAGCGCCGCACTGTCGGCGTCATAGGACAGCAGCCAGTCGCGGAACTGCCCGACCGTCATGTGCGCCACCGGCCGGAAGGCTTCGGCGTCGTGGCGGTCGATGATCAGGCGGGTCACCTCGTCGGTCTCGTAAGGGACCAGCACCTCGTTCAGGAAGGTCTTCAGCGGCAGGTCGGCCAGAACCATGCGCGCCGCCACCCGCCGCTCGTCGCTGTCTGCGGCGATGCCCGCCAACTCGTCCCCCGACCGCCGCGGCGAGGCGCAGGCCATCACCGCCTTCAGATCGTCGAAACGGTGGCGCTGCCGCCCCAGATCGCAATGGTACCCAGCCATGCCGGCCTCCCGCCCGTCTCATCCTGGGACGAGAGTGGCACGGGAAACGCGAAGGGCAGTTGACCGTAGAGCACAAAATGCGGGGGACAGCGAAGGCCGCAACTCTCCCCACCAGGATCCCCTCTCCCCTCCGGGGAGAGGGTTAGGGTGAGGGGGTCGCATCGCGTGGCGTCACAAGCATCGGAAAGGCCGCCGCCACCACCGAATCCACTCCCTGCATCCCCCTCACCCCGACCCTCTCCCCGGGGGGGAGAGGGAGATTCGAGCAGGGGGAGTAGCTGGAACGGCGCTCTCCAAGCCCAAGCGGAAGCGTCAGCGGAGCAATCGGCTAGCGATGCGAACCCAAAGCCCGGCCATACCGTTTCTTCCGCACTGCAGCGCGCCGACCGTCCTTGGACGCCCGCGCGCAACACGTGAAGGAGATTCCCATGCTGACGCTGCTGCGCACCGCCGTCCTGGTCCTGCCGCTGGTCGCCGTGGCCGCCTGCCACAAGGACGGTCCGGCCGAGCGGGCCGGCGAGTCCATCGACAACGCCGGCCAGAGCATCAAGGACGCCATCGACCCGCCGGGTCCGGCGGAAAAGGCCGGCCGCGCCATCGA
Source organism: Azospirillum sp. B2RO_4 (assembly GCF_051124815.1). Lineage (NCBI taxonomy): Bacteria > Pseudomonadati > Pseudomonadota > Alphaproteobacteria > Rhodospirillales > Azospirillaceae > Azospirillum > Azospirillum sp. B2RO_4. The sequence goes on from NZ_CP118489.1 coordinate 265,752, forward strand.
CCGCGCGGTGAACTGACCCCCTTTCGAATCTGGATGGCCCGTTCAACGGGCGGCGAGGTCGCGCCCCCGCCCCACCGGCGGAACGCCCGACACCTCCAGCAGCAGTTTGCTGAGAATGGCGTCGGCGAAGGCGTCGAAGTCGCGGGCGGGCACCAGGAAGGCGCCGGGGCCGCCGATGACATGGTCGCGGTAATAGCCCTCCAGGTCGTTCGGCGCCGCGCCGCCCCAGGGGTTGGGCCGGTCGTTCAGGATCGGCAGCCCGTTGATGGTGATGCCGCGGGCGACCGCGGCGTCGCGCGCCTCCTCCACAGGACGGCCGCGGTTGTTCTCGCCGTCCCCGGAGATGTCGATGACCCGCCGCATGCCCTCGAACCCGTTGTTGTCGAACAGCGGGACGGCATAGTCGATGGCGGCGCTGATCGAGGTCCATTGCTCCGTCATCATCGGCGCCTCCGCCACGCTGGCGGCGAAACGCTCGACGCTGGCCGGATCGCTCAGCTCGGCCCAGGCGACGACGATGTGCTGGTGGCTCTCCCCCGCCCATTCCACATAGGTGGCGGCGACCCGGCCGAAGGGGCCGCCGCGGATCGCCGCCTGCACCTTCGGGTTCAGCAGGGCCTGGACATAGCCGTTGCGCTGCAGCTTCGCCTCGTCCGGGTCGACGCTGCCGGACACGTCAACCGCCAGGACCAGTTCCAGGTCCACCGGCGTCTGCGCCGCGGCCGGAACCGCGGATAAGCACACACATAAGGGAGCGACGACGAGCAGGGAGGCGAGCAGACAGGCACGGCAATGGGCCAAGAGACGGTATGCACGCATACGCACCCTCCTTCTCGCCACCGGTGTCCCGGCTGCCGTGCCGGAGAAAGGGCCGCGCCGGACGAAGGATTGAGGATTGGTGTGCGAAGCGTCTCTGTCCATGCCCCGCCGGGCTATTCCGGCAGTCGCGAACGGCCAGTGCGGGGTACTCCGACGCCGCGCCGGCTTTCCTACCGGTTTCCGCAGGCCCGGCCTTCGCAAGCATGGCTGTGTTTCGCCGGAGCCGCTTGCGGCGAAGCCGGGCGCATGCTGCTGTGGTGCGGCAGATTGCTGCACACTCCCGGCATCCCCGCTCTTGAGGCTTCCCAATCATGATGTGGCAGACGCTCGCCTTCTTCTTCGCCACCGCCTTCGTGATCTCGGCCACGCCGGGCCCGAACATGCTGCTGGCGATGAGCCTCGGCCTGCGCTTCGGCGCCCGCCGTGCCGCCTGGGGCGGCGCCGGCATGTGCGCGGCGCTGGCGGTGATGGCGGCACTGTCCGCCTTCGGGCTGGGCGCCCTGCTCTCCACCTCCGTCCTGGCCTTCGAGATCGTGCGCTGGGCCGGCGTCGCCTACCTCACTTGGCTCGGCATCGCCGCATGGCTGGCGCCGGTCGAGCAGCCCGGCGAGCGTGATACCGCCGCCGCCCCGTCGGGGGAAGGCACGCCCGCCCGCCTGTTCCTGCGCGGCGCGCTGGTCGCCTTCAGCAACCCGAAGGCGCTGGTGTTCATGGGCGCCCTGTTCCCGCAGTTCATCGACGCCGCCGCCCCGCTGGCGCCGCAGCTGATGGCGCTGGTCGCCACCATGGTGGTGATCGAGTTCGGCTGGATCATGGCCTATGCCACCGGCGGCGACCGTCTGGCGGCGAAGCTGACCACCGTTTCGGCGGCCAAGTCGCTGAACCGCCTGACCGGCGGCCTGATGATCGGCGCCGGAGGCCTGCTGGCGCTTGCCCGCCGGGTCTGAGAGTCTGCAAGATTCTTCGTGCGATTATCGGTCGTCATCCCCGCGAAGGCGGGGAACCAGGAAGCTCTGCACCTAAGCCCCTGGAAAAGCTGGATTCCCGCCTTCGCGGGAATGACGGCTGAGAATGGTCTATGATAGGGCCCAAAGTCTACGGACTCTGATTCACCCCTTTCCTCCCGCTCAAAGAAAAAGGGCCGCGCAATCGCGCGGCCCTGAAGTTTAGGGAGGAAACGCCCCGAGAATGGGCAAGGCCAAGATATGCTGCGGCGCACACGAACTGGTATTACCAATGCTGAATGGTAGCCATGCGCCTCAGGAATGGGCCCATGCAGCAATATGCGTTGTCAGCAATAGAACGCGTCCCCGGTTACAAAAATTTCATAGAACCGCCGCGCCGCGGTCATCGCCCGTCCCACTAATGCTTCGCTTTGCCGCCTCTGCCGAAAGGCTTACCCCCGGCGGGGGCGGCGGTGCGAAACATGCGGCCGAGGAACGGTGCGATGGCGATCCCAGTCCTGCGCAGCCTGACGCTGAAGCAGGCGATTCACGCGGTTCTCGCCGCCTTCGTCATCGGCCTGACCATCACCGCGGCCGAATTCGCCTGGACCGCCAGCCGTGAGCGGACCGTCGCCCTGGCCCAGGTGGCGGACGCCGTCGCCCTGGTGGAGGGGCCGGCCGCCAGCGCCGCCTGGCTGATCGACGCGGAACTGGCCGGACAGGTTTTGCGGGGCATGGTCCGCGCCAATGCCGCCTGGGCGGAAATCCGGCTGGGCGACGGCACCCTGCTCGCCCGCCGCGAACGCCCGGCCAGACCGGCAAGCCTGCTGGAGCGTGCGGCGACGGCGCTTCTGTTCATCGACCGGCCGGTGGTGACCCATGACCTGATGACTCCGGCGAACGGGCCGAGGGCTGCTGACGGGTCTCGGATCGGCACGCTGATCGTCGGCATCGACACCGGGCGGGCGGCATCCGGCTTCCTCGCCTATGTCTCGGCGGCGCTGCTGGCGGGGACCCTGCGCAACCTGCTGATCGGGCTGGCGATGGCGGCGGTGTTCCACCGGCTGCTGACCCGGCCGCTGCTGCAGATCGGCCGGGCGGTGGCGCGGATCGACCCGGAAAAGCCCTATGGCCAGCCGCTGGCCGTGCCGCGCGGCCATGCCGACGACGAGCTTGGCTTCGTCATCGCCCGCTTCAACCACACCCTGACCCTGCTGGAGCGCGAGCATGACGAGCTGCGGCGGCTGGCGACGCGCTGCCCGCTGACCGGGCTGGCGAACCGGGCGCTGCTGCTCGACCGGCTGGACCACGCCATCGAACTGGCGAACCGCGCGCGTGGGGATAGAACCGGGGCCGGCCGGCTTGCGGTGTTGTATGTCGACCTCGACCGCTTCAAGCGGGTCAACGACAGCCTGGGGCATGGCGTCGGCGATCTGCTGCTCTGCCGGGTGGCGGAGCGGCTGGGCGCCAATGTGCGCCGCTGCGACACCGTCGGCCGGCTGGGCGGCGACGAGTTCCTGGTGGTGCTGGAGCGCGTCGCCGACCGCGACGAGGCCGCCATGGTGGCGCAACGGCTGCTCGACGGCCTGTCCTCCCTGCGCGAGGTGGGGGAGCATCGCGTCCACCTCACCGCCAGCATCGGCATCGCCGTCCATCCCCTGCCGGGCAACGGCGAGCGGCCTGAAGGGGTGCCGGACAGCACCGGCCTGATGCGGATGGCCGATTCGGCGATGCAGGCGGCCAAGACGGCGGGCGGCGACCGCTTCGTCTTCTACACCCGCGACATGACCGACCGCGCCGAGACCCGGCTCCGGCTGGAATCCGGCCTGCGCGAGGCGGTGGCGGCGCGGGCCTTCGAGCTGGTCTATCAGCCGAAGATCGAGGCGGCGGGCGGCCGGCTGACCGGCTTCGAGGCGCTGATCCGCTGGCGGCACGAAGGGACGGCGATCTCCCCCGCCGACTTCATCCCGGTGGCCGAGGACACCGGGCTCATCATCGAGATCGGCCGCTGGGTGCTGGAGGAAGCCTGCCGCACCGCGACCCGCTGGGCTCTGGACCATGGCCCGGTTCCGGTGGCGGTCAACGTCTCCGCCCGCCAGCTCGCCGATCCCGGCTTCGCCCGGCTGGTCGAGCAGATGCTGCAACGCCACGGCACCCCGCCCCACCTGCTGGAGCTGGAGATCACCGAGACCGTCATCATGAAGGACGTGCGCCACCATCTGCCGACGCTGAACCGGCTGCGGGCGCTGGGGGTGCGCATCGCCATCGACGATTTCGGCACCGGCTATTCCTCGCTGGCCTATCTGCGCCAATTGCCGGTGGATGTGCTGAAGATCGACCGCAGCTTCGTCAACGACCTGCCGCACGCCCCCGACATCGCCTCCACCGTCATCGCGCTGGCCCAGCGGCTGCTGTTGTCCACCGTCGCCGAGGGGGTGGAGACTGCCGAGCAGCGGCATTGGCTGGCGGAAGCCGGCTGCGATTGCCTGCAGGGCTTTCTGATCTCGCGCCCGCTGGCGGCCGACGCGGCGGAAGCGATGGTGATGACCGCCTTCGCCCGCGACGAGGCGCTTCCGATGACGGCGTAAGCGGAGTTTCGGTCAACGCGCGGCGGAGGTCCGGTCAAGACAGCCTCCCGCCGGCCGGTTATGGTCGCCTCCCCCGCGCCAACCGACCGACAAGAATCATGACCGTCTCCGCCACCCTGCCTGATCGCCGATCCGTCAACCGCGCCACGCTGGTCGGCTTCACCGCCATCCTGCTGTGGGCGACACTGGCCCCGCTGGCGACGCTGGCCTCCATGGTGCCGCCGTTCCAGCTGGTGGCGACCTCCTTCCTGCTGGCCTTCCTGGTCGGCAGCGGCTGGACGCTGTCGCGCGGCGACAACCCCTTGCGCTATTTCCGCCAGCCGCCGGCGGCCTGGGCGCTGGGGGTCGGCGGGCTGTTCGGCTTCCACTTCCTCTATTTCATGGCCCTGCAGGCGGCCCCGCCGGTCGAGGCGAACCTGATCAACTATCTGTGGCCGCTGCTGATCGTGCTGTTCTCCGCCCTGCTGCCGGGGGAGCGGCTGCGGTCCTGGCATGTCGGCGGCGCGCTGGCCGGTCTGGCGGGAACGGTTCTGCTGATCGCGCGCGGCGGGACCGGCAACTCCGTGGGCGGATTCTCGATCGACCCGGCGCATCTGCCCGGCTATGCCGCCGCGCTGGGCAGCGCCGTCACCTGGGCCGGCTATTCGGTGCTGCGCCGCCGGCTGGGCCAGACCGGCGAGGCGCCGACCGACGCGGTCAGCGCCTTCTGTCTCGTCACCGCGCTTCTGTCGCTGCTCTGTCATCTGGCGCTGGAGCGGACGGTATGGCCGGAGACCGCCGCCGGCTGGGGTGCGATGCTGCTGCTTGGGCTAGGACCGGTGGGGGCGGCCTTCTTCGTCTGGGATTACGGCGTGCGCCACGGCGACATCCGGGCGCTGGGGGCGCTGTCCTATCTGGCGCCGCTGCTGTCGACCCTGCTGCTGGTCCTGTTCGGCCTCGCCCCCAACTCCGGCATCATCTGGGTGTCCTGCGCCCTGATCGCCGGCGGGTCGCTGCTCGCCAGCAAGGACCTGCTGCGGCGAAAGTAAGAGCGACCGGAACACAGCCTATCGCTTGAACAGAGTCGGCATGAATGCTACCGAGAGGACATGCCGATCACCTTCCATCCCCGCCGTGGCTCGATTCTCATCTGCGACTTCGATACCGGTTTCCAACCACCGGAGATGATCAAGGTCCGGCCGGTCGTGGTGGTTTCCGCTCGTCGCCGTCGTGGGCCGGGCCTGTGTACCGTTGTGCCCTTGAGCAGCGTCGAGCCGGACCCTCTCGAACCGTATCACCATCAATTGTCGCCAATCGCTTATCCGCCAGCTCGGGGAGCGATTTGGGCCAAGTGCGATATGGCAGTGACGGTTTCTTGCGCCCGTCTCGATCGGGTCAAAGTGAAATTACCGAATGGTCAGCGACAATACTTGGTTTACACAATGCCTGCCGATGACATGACTGCAATCGACGACTGCCTGCGGATCGCCCTCGTCCTGTAAAGGCTTGGCTGGCGTACCAACTTCTCTCTTCACAAAACCTTGACTAACTGCGTGCGAGATTGCAAAATAATGATGTTCCCGCACTGTCGGCATTTGTCGGCAACGGGCTTGGAAGACCACGGGTGACCGCGGCAGGTTCCGGCAGATGGCGATGACAAGCTGGCCGGGACCTCAAGAATCGGGCCTCACCGGAAACGGTGAGGCCCTTGTCATTTGTCATGCATCATTTGTCATGCGTCATTTCTCGGTCCTCTTCCCGGCCTCAAGCCTCCGCCCCATGCGCGGCGGCAGCCACGTCGTGACGGGCGCGGTCGGCGCTCTGCAGACCGTTGAAGTACCAGTTCAGCGCCACGGCGGTCAGGGTGCCGAGCAGGATGCCGCTGTGCAGCAGCGGCGACAGGAAGGCCGGCATCTGCGAGAAGAACTTGTCCGACACCAGCGGGATCAGCCCGACGCCGATGCTGACCGCCACGACGATCAGGTTCTCGCGCCGGTTGGCAAAATCGACCTGCGCCAGGATCTTCACGCCGGTCGCCGCCACCATGCCGAACATCACCAACCCGGCCCCGCCCAGCACGAAGGCCGGCACCGACGCCACCACATGGGCCAGCTTCGGCAGCAGCCCCAGCAGCAGCAGGATCAGCCCGCCCGCCGCGCAGACCCAGCGGCTGCGCACGCCCGTCACCCCGACCAGCCCGACATTCTGCGAGAAGGAGGTGTAGGGGAAGGTGTTGAAGACGCCGCCGATCAGCGTGCCCAGCCCGTCGGTGCGCAGGCCGCGGACCAGATCCTCCCGGCTCACCGGGCGACCGACCATGTCGCCGACCGCCAGGAACATGCCGGTCGATTCGATCATCACCACGATCATCACCAGCGACATGGTCAGGATGGCGACCGGATCGAACACCGGCATGCCGAACTGGAAGGGCTGCACCGCCGCCACCCAGGGCGCTTCCGCCAGTCCTTTGAAATCGACCATGCCCAGCGCCATCGCCAGCGCCATGCCGGCCACCAGCCCCAGCAGCACCGCGACGTTCCGCAAGAATCCGCGGCCATGCTTCATCAGCGCCAGGATCACCAGCAGCACGAAGGCGGCGATACCCAGGAAAGCCGGATCACCGAAACGCGGGTTGCCGACCCCGCCGCCGGCCCAGCCCACCCCGACCCGCATCAGCGAAATGCCGATGATGGCGATGACGCTTCCGGTCACCACCGGCGGGAACAGCGGCAGCAGCCGGCCGACCAGCGGCGCCGCCAGGATGGCGAAGATGCCGGACCCGATCACCGCGCCATAGATCCCCAGCAGACCCAGCGACGGGTTGGCCGCCATCGCCACCATCGGCCCGACCGCGGCGAAGGTGACGCCCATCATCACCGGCAGGCGGATGCCGAAGCGCCAGACCCCGACCGCCTGGATCAGCGTGACCACGCCGCAGGCGAACAGGTCGGCGTTGATCAGCATGGCGATCTGGTCCTTCGGCAGCTTCAGCGCCCCGCCGACGATCAGCGGCACCGCGATGGCCCCGGCATACATCACCAGCACATGCTGCAGCCCCAGCGCCAGCAGCCGCCAGGGCGGCAGGACCTCGTCGACGGGATGGACGTCAGAAGTGACGGCGGCGCTTGTCATGGCGGAAGCCTTGCTATCCGGTGGATCGGCTTCGTTCTGCATTGCGCGTGCCGTTTCGCCCCGCAGCGGATTCCAGTCTCGGCCCGTCCTGTCCTGCACAATGTCTGGGCACATACCGGCGCCCCCTGCCCGCGGAGGTGGCAAATCCCGCGCGGTTTTTTGCCGCGCCCGGTGGGAAACCCCATTGCTGACTGCTTTATTCTTTAACGATCGGTGCGTACAGTCGCTGTTGCCTACCCCTTTCGCGCAACCCAAAGCCGAGCGTCGCGATGAGCAAGTCGATCGAGGGTGTATCCAACTGGATGCACATGTTCCGCTGGATCGTGAAGCTGATCCGCGACGAATATGGGGTCGACGAGGCTCTGCTGACCCGCAATGCGACCCTGGAGACCGATATCCAGCTGTCGATCGATCAGGTCGAGCAGGTGCTGGAATACATCTCCGAAAGCTTCGCCATCCGCTTTCCCGAAGGAACGCTGGACGAGTTGGTGAAGCTGGAGGAACTCTGTCTGCTGGCGAGCTGGATCAAGGGCTATTACAAGCGCCCCGAATTCATCTCCGACGCCTTCGAGGCCCGCTGCCGCAGCATCAACCAGATTGCAGCCTGACCATGACCGACCGGACTTCCTCCTATCCGCCCAACTTCACCTGGGGCGTTTCCACCTCCGCCTACCAGATCGAAGGCGCGGTGGCCGAGGATGGGCGCGGCGCCAGCATCTGGGACGTGCGCTGCCGCACCCAGGGCGGGGTGGTGAACGGCGACACCGGCGACGTCGCCTGCGACCACTACCACCGCATGCCGGAGGACGTGGCGCTGATGAAGGGGCTGGGCGTCGATGCCTACCGCTTCTCGGTCTCCTGGCCCCGGGTGATGCCGCGCGGCAAGGGGGCGGTGAACGACGCCGGGCTGGATTTCTACGACCGGCTGATCGACCGGCTGCTGGAGTCCGGGATCGAGCCCTGGCTCTGCCTCTACCATTGGGACCTGCCGCAGGCGCTGCAGGATCTGGGCGGCTGGTCGTCCCGCGACTGCGCCGGCTGGTACGCCGACTATGCCGCGCTCTGCGCCCGGCGCTACGGCGACCGGGTGAAGCGCTGGATCACCTTCAACGAATTCTCAGTCTTCACCCTGTTCGGCTACGCCATCCCCTGGGCCGCGCCGGGCATCGTCGACCGGGCGCAGCATCTGCGCGCCATCCACCACGTCAACCTCGCCCATGGCGCCGGGGTGGACGTGCTGCGCGACATGGTGCCGGGGGCCTCCATCGGCGCCATCCACAACCGTCAGGTCGTGATCCCCGAGACCGACACGCCGGAGAACCGCGCCGCCGCCGCCTTGCTGGACGAGCACTGGAACCTGGTCTTCTGCGATCCGCAGATCCTGGGCCACTACCCGCCGCAGACCGCCGCCGCCATCGAGCCCTATGTCCGGCCCGGCGACATGGCGCGCATCGCCCGGCCGGTGGACTGGTTCGGGCTGAACCATTACGGCCCGATCTTCGCCAAGGCCGACCCGGCCCGGACCTGGGGCTATGGCTGGGGCGACGCGCCGCCCGATTCGCCGACCCACGGCGTCGGCTGGGCGATCTTCCCCGACGCCTTCCGGGACGAACTGCTGACCATCCAGCGCCGCTACCGCCTGCCCATCGTGGTGACGGAGAACGGCTGCGGCGGCAGCGACACCGTCAGCCCGGACGGCGGGGTCCACGACCCGCACCGCATCAACTACCTGACCATCTACAACGCCGCGATGCGCGATGCGATGGCCCAGGGCGCCGACGTGCGCGGTTATTTCGTCTGGTCGCTGCTGGACAATTTCGAATGGGGCAGCGGCTATGGCCAGCGCTTCGGCATTGTCCACGTCGATTTCCAGACCCTGGCCCGCACGCCGAAGGACTCGGCCCGCTGGTACGCGGAACTGATCCGGGCGGCGAAGGCTTAACGCCGCCGCACCTCCGCGCAGACGCCCTCGGCCCCGTCCCGCGCCTCGACCAGCGCCGCCGTGCCGCGCAGAAGCAGGCTGTGGCCGGCGGGAACCGTCAGAGCCTCGCCACCGTCCGGCGTGACGGCCAGCGTGCCGACGAGCGCATGGACCAGCAGCACGTCGCCGGCGGCGCGATGGACGGCACCTCCCGCCAGCAGGGTCAGGGCGCCGGTGGCGGACGCGCGGTCGAGCATCAGGTTCACGTCGCGGATCGGGCCGGCGGTCGGTTCGCACCACACAGGCGCCTCGCCGGGGAAGGCGAAGGCGGGATCCAGGCGGCGGCGTTCGACGGGCGCGGCACCATCGACCGACAGGCGCATGCCGTCACCCTCCACCACCGCGATCAGCCGGTCATAGCCGGGAAAGGCGGAGAACGGGCCGGGCTCGACCACGTCGGCGATGCTGACACGCCAGACGAATCGCCCGTCGGCGGCCGGCTCCACCGCCAGCTCGGTGGTGACACCGCCGCCATTCTTCCAGGGAACGCGGCGATGGTCGGCCGGGGTCAGGCGCGTGATGGACGGGTCTTTGGACTGCAAGGGTCTGCTCCGGAACGGATCGGCTCCGCCCGGTCATAGCACAGCCGACAGCCCGGCTTCACACGAACAGGCTGAAGCTGCCCATCAGTTTCTGTGTGCCGGTCTGGCCGGTGGGGATGGAGTTCATGCTGCTGATGGCCTGATTCAGCCCGTCGAGCGTCGCCTGCTGGCCGGTGGACAGCGTCAGGCCGGTGTCGCCCTTGGCCGGCTGCTTGGCCACGGTGTCGTAATCCTGGCTGTAATTGCCCATCACCAGCTGCATGGCGTAGTTCTTCGGGTCCTTGTCGGACTGGCCCTTGTCGCGGGTGACGCGCAGGGTGTAGTCGCCCTTGTCAACCGTCAGGTTGCCGGTCTGCAATTGCTTGAAAGCCTTGTAATTGTCGCCGGCCTTCGGATCGCTGTCGGCCATCACCCGGCCAAGCCGGTTCATCAGCTGGACATGCACACCGTCGTCGCCGACCTGACCCATGGTCAGTTCGCCCTTGGTGACGACCTTGAACTTGTAGAAGTCGGCCTTGTCGTTCGGGGCCAAGGTGCTGGCAACGTTCAGGCGGGTGGTGTTCTTGGAAATCACGCCGATGTCGGTCGCGCCGGCATTGGTGTTCAGCGCCGACTTCTTCACCGTCTTGGAATATTCCTTGACGTCGCCGACCGCCTGGTTGCTCTGCGACTTCTTGATCGCCTCGACCGCATTGTTGATCGAGGCGTTGAGGCTGGACACCAGGGAGTTGACGCTTGAGAGAGCATCATCCGCCATGATCAGTCATCCTTCTTCCGATCCGATCCCCACGCCCGAAACCAAGTCCGAAAACCCGGTCCGAACGCCGTTCGAGGAGCACCAAACAAGAGGTACGGCCGGCTGAGCCGTAACCCGGACACGTCTGCCCTAAGGGAGTATACGACAACAGCCGGCGGAACATAGGCAGGATTCGTGATTTTTTTGGTCGAAAGCTGGGATGCGGGACCTGCACGCCATGGCCGGCGGCCCCGTCCGGCTCAGGACAGCGGCTTTTCCCCCTTGTCCGGCAGCGACTCGGAGCGGGTGCTTCCGGCCGTTGCGGCCAGGGCGGCCGGCTTCAGGGACGACCCGGCGGCCCCCGATACGGCAGAGTCCTCAGCAGTCGGGCAGTGGGGCGGCTGGGTGGGGCCGGTGACGACATCGAAATCGAACATGACAACCTCTCTTCGCGGATGGTGAGGCCGCCCGGGTCGCCCGTGTTCGGAATTTCAGGATGTGAGGCCCATCAAGGGCCGGGGTCACAAACACGAAAGCCGCCGCGGGTCGGTCCGGGCGGCTTCGGGAGTGAGCGACAGATGCGCGTTCCTAGGCCGCCGAACGAAACCAGCGGCCAAAATATCGGGAACGTCCAATGGACGTGATGGAAAGCGTCTGTTGCATGGGCGCGACCATAGCGCGCGGCCGCCGTTCTGCCAAGGGATATTTGGCCGGCGGGTGCGAACGGTCTTCACCGCAAGTCCTCAAGTTATCCGGGCTAAGCTGAGTGGGACCGGTACAAGGCTCGTCAGCCGGGGTTATACTCCGCCATCTCTCGGATAGCGAAGTGCCCATCGCCAACCCGGCATGATGCCGGCTTGGCGATGTTGCGTTGAATCCTGTCGCACACCTTCCGTGGATGGAGCTTGGTCATGAACAACGTTCGTTTCCTCGCCTCGGCCGCCGTTGCGGCAACGCTCCTTTCAGGCCCTGCCTTCGCTCAGGACATGACGATCTATCAGGCGGTCATCGGAGAGACCGGGCAGAAGACGCCGGAGATCAGCACCGAGGATATGCGCCGCATCGTGTCGCAAGGCGGTGCGACCATCCTGGATACCCGTCCCCATGCCGAATTCGTGAACGGGCATATCCCCGGAGCGAACAATCTCAAAGGCCCGCCGTCGGACGCGGTCGCCGGGGTCGAGAAACTGGTGGACGGCGACAAGAGCAAGGCGCTGGTACTCTACTGCAACGGACCCTATTGCCAGGCCAGCCGGCGCATGGCCGCCCAACTGCTCGATGCCGGGTTCACGAACGTGCGCCGCTATCAGCTTGGCATGCCGGTCTGGCGTGCGCTCGGCGGCCCGACCGAAATCGACCTCGACGGAGTCCTGCGGATCTTCAGGAACGACCAGACCGCTGTCTTTCTCGATGCGCGGTCAGCCGAAGACTTCGGCAAAGGCAGCCTGCCGCGTGCGCACAACCTCATGGCCGAGAATGCCGCGAAGGTCCAGGGGGCTCCCATGCCTCTCGACGACTTCAACACGCGGATCGTGCTGTTCGGCCGCGATGCCCAACAGGCGCGGGAACTCGCCGACGCCCTGAGCAAGCGGCCATGGCACAACGTGTCGTACTTCTCCGGAACCTTCGAGTCGCTGAACGCCGCCGTCAAGTGATGCACGACCCCGGTCAGCCGGCCTTCCGTTCGCCCACCGTGTCGGCGACATAGGCGTCGCGCCGGCCCATCGGGCGGGAGGGCTGGCCGTCGCGGTCGGTGGTGTCGCGGGCGGTCTGGTGCTCGATCTCAGCGTTCAGCTCCGCCCCCATCAGCACGACATAGGAGGTCAGGTTGAACCACAGCAGCAGGATCACGACGGCGCCGACCGAGCCATAGGTCTCGTTGTAGCTGCCGAAATTCGACACGTAGATCGAGAAGCCCAGCGACCCCAGCAGCCAGACCGCGGTCGCCACCGCCGATCCCCAGGTGACCCAGCGCCATTGCGGCTCGCGCCGGTCGGGGGCGTAGCGATAGAAGACGGCGAGTGCCAGAATGATCGTCACCGCCAGGATCGGCCAGCGGGCGAGGCTGGCGATCCAGCCGATCGGCGTGTCCTGCAGCCCGATGATGGCGATGGCGGCCGGGACGGCGACGATCATCACCATGGCGAGGATGACGAACAGCAGGCCCGCCACGGTCAGCCCCATCGACAGCGCCGCCAGCATGAGGAAGCCGCGCGTCTCCTTCTCGCCATAGGCGATGTTGAGCGCCGTCACCAGCGAGTTGGTGCCGCGCGATGCGCTCCACAATGTCAGCAGCAGGCCGAAGATCAGGCCGAAGCCCAGCCCCTGCGACGGGGTGGTCGCCACCTTGCGCGCCTGATCGCTGACGATGGACAGCGCTTCCGGCGGCAGCAGGCTGCCCAGCTGGTTCAGCTGGCTCTCGATCATCGACGGATCGGCGACGAGGCCGTAGATCGACACCAGCGCCGCGACGGCGGGGAAGATGGCGAGCAGGGCGTAATAGGCGACGCCGGCCGCCAGCATCGACACGTTGTCCTTGCCCTGCTCGTCCCACACCCGCAGCAGGATGTCCTTCCAACCCTTCTTGGGAATGTCCGACGGGCTGTCCGCCGACCGGCCACGACCGCCCCCGCCCCCGACCCCATTGCCGCCGCCGTCATTCGCGGCGCGCCCGCCCGCGCGGTTGCGGTGCTCGTAGTAATGGCGTCGGCTCAGCCCCAGCATGCCCCCGCCCTCCTCAGACCACGGCTTCGCGCAGGGCGCCGACGCGATGGCGCGCCGTTTCGATGGCGTGGAACTGGGCGCCGATGACGACCTGCAGATGGTCGTCCGGCGTGTCGCGCAGGGAGTCGCGGAACAGGGACAGCGTGCCGTCCAGCCCGCCTTCCAGACGGGCCAGCAGGTCGCCGCGCGCGCCCGGCCCGCCGGCCCCGGCCATCACGCTGCGGGCGCTGGCCTCGGCCAGCCCATGCATCGGCGACCAGACGCGCGTGCCGTCGCCGGCGGTCTCGATCCAGCCGCCGCCGGTGCGCAGTTCGGCGTCCAGCGCCATGGCGCTGCGGTCGAGCTGGTCGGCCAGCTCCTCCAGCCGGGCGGACAGGGCCGTGTCGGCGATGGTCATGTCGGCGCGGCGGAAAGCCTCGGCGCCGTCGCGGCAGGCGGCGATCAGGTCGGTCAGCAGATGGCGGCTGCGCGGGTCCAACTGGCGGCCATCGGGATCGTAATCGTCGAACTCGGTGGTCGATTCCGGCGTGCGGGCGACGGCCACCGCAAGCCAGAGGGCACCGACGCCCATCAGCGCCACCGGGATCGGGTTGGCGCGCACCGCGCGGGCGATGCGGCCGGACAGTCCGTCGCCGCCGCCCTGGATCACGTCGCGCACCACCTGCACCACGCCGCCGGACATCTGGCCGGGCGACAGGCGGAATTCGATCTCGTCGATCACCGAATCCATGCGGGCGCGGATCGACTGGATCTCGTGCTCGATCTCTTCCGGCCGGCGGCCCTGGGGCGATGTGGCTGTGGCGGCCGCATCGGAGTGAGCGGCGGACGGAGCGGCGGACGGAATGGCGTCGTTGTGATGGGTCATGCCGGGCGTCTCCTGTGGGGGCTGCCGGCTTGCAACACCAGGAGACGCCGATTGTTCCGGCTGCGCCGGCCCGGAACCCGCCCAGCTAACCCATTGGATCAGCCCACCCGGTCAGGTCACATGCTGGGCGAAGGCCATGACCTCCATGCTGCCCTGCCAGATCATGCGGACGGCGACATAGACGATGACCACCAGCCCCAGATAGGCGATCCAGTGGAAACGGTTCAGCAGCCGGGCGATCACCGTGGCCGCCGCGCCCATCAGCGCCACCGACAGCAGCAGGCCGATCGCCAGCACCCACAGATGCTCGCGCGCCGCACCCGCCACCGCCAGCACATTGTCGAGCGACATCGACACGTCGGCGATGATGACCTGCCGGATGGCGGCGCTCACCGGCTTGCCGCCCCCGGCGGGAACGGCGGCGGCATCGTCGCCCTCCTCGTCCATCAGGGCGGCGGCCTCCGCCTCCTCGCGCTGGCTGCGCAGTTCGCGGAACAGCTTCCAGCACACCCACAGCAGCAGCAATCCGCCGGCCAGCGTCAGCCCGATGATGTCCATCAGCCGGGTGGCCGCCAGCGCGAAGCCGATGCGCAGGACCACCGCGGCGGCGATGCCCCAGAAGATCACGCGGGCGCGTTTCTCGCGCGCCACCCCGGCGGCGGCCATGCCGACGACGATGGCGTTGTCACCGGCCAGCACCAGGTCGATGAACACCACTTGGGCAAGCGCGATCAATTCCGGAATCAGCGAGTCCACGGTCTGTCCGTCGATTTTCAGTTGAGGAGATGCGGGCGGGGGAGGCTTGCCCTATAGCGCGTGAACACGCGGCGGCGCAACCTTGTCGCCCGGCGCAGTTGGAAAATTGTCGCTTCACTGTGGAATTTCCACAGAAAAAAGGCCGGACGGTCTCCCGCCCGGCCTTCCTCATGAACTTGGGGTCGCAATACTTCGGATCAGGCCAGCGCGGCCAGCGCCACGCCACCCAAGCCGATAGCGGCACCCAGGCCGCGCAGGGCGAGGGCCGCCCCCGTCCCGCGGGCGATGCCGCGCAGCGACAGGGCCGCGGCGACGCCGGCGCCATGCAGCAGCGCGGTGGCCAGCGCGAAGCCGAGGCCGTAGAGCAGCGGCTGCGCCGCCTCCGGCATCTCGGCGCCATGGGCATGGCCGTGGAACAGGGCGAATGCCGCGACCACCGCCATCGACAGCGGCAGCGACAGGCGCGACTGCGCGGCGACCAGGGCGCCCAGCGCGATCACCGACCCGGCGATCCCCAGCTCCACCGCCGGCAGCGCGATGCCGCTCATGCCCAGCAGCCCGCCGCCGATCATGGCCGTGACGAAGGTGGCTGGCAGCGCCCACAGGGCGGCACCGCCGCGCTGCGCCGCCCACAGCCCGACCGCGACCATCGCCAGCAGATGGTCCCAACCGCCGACCGGATGCAGGAAGCCATGGGCGAAGCCGGCGTCATGGGCGCCGAAGGTGTGAGCGTCGGCAACCGCGGGCAGCACCAGCCCGGCCAGCAGCACGGCCGAGGCGAGGGGGAAACGTTTCATTGACCAGCATCCTCTGATGTCGTGTCGCGCCCATCGGATCGTGCCGCCCTGATTTTCCCGCCCGACGCAGGGGAAACCGGGCGGCGTGGCGCGGTTGGGGCGAAGTGTAGCAGAAAGCGCCAGCCCGGCCATGGCCGAGACAGGGGCTCCACCCCGCCGGATCTACGTCTTTTGACGCAGGTCAATGTGTTGCACCCCCGTTCCGTCACCATGCGCTCCCCCGATGCCACAGGAATTCCCGATGTCCGCAGCCACGCTTCCCGGAGAGGGGTCGGTCTCCGTCCGGCTGTGGCTCGACGACGGAACCATCCGCCGGGCCGAAGTCGCCACCCGCCGCCCGCGTGCCGTTACAGCATTGGTCGGCCGCAAGGGGGATGAGGCGGTGCAGTTGGCGCCCCTGCTGTTCAGCCTGTGCGGCAGCGCCCAGGGGCTGGCCGTCGCCCGTGCCTGCGAGGCGGCGCTGGGAATCGACGCCACTCCCCACGAGACAGCCCGCGCCCTGCTGACCGATGCGGAGGCGCTGGACAGCCATGGCTGGCAGGCGGTGGTCGAATGGCCCGCCCGCCTCGGCACCCCACCCCGGCCGGCGGCCTTGCGCGATCTGCGGGCGGCGGTGTCGGCGGTCATGCCGGCGCTCTATCCGGCCAAGGACGGGATGCGGCCCGGCGGCGGCGTCCTGCGGCCGGACAGGGCGGCGCTGCGCGAGGCGCTGGCACGGTTGGCCGGCTGGCTGGAGACGACCGTCTTCGCCGGACCGCCGCCGCGGGACGCCGACGACCTCGCCCATTGGGCGGCAGGCGGCGGCAGCGACGCGGCGCGGCTGGCCGCCCGGCTGCTGTCGCCCGATCTGGCCGGTTGGGGCGGCTGCGGGACATCGCTGCTGATCGAGCGGTCACCCCTCCGGTACGCGGCGGCGCTGAGCGGCGACCCGTCCTTCGCCGCCACCCCCCGGTACAAGGATGCCGCCGCCCTGACCGGCCCGCTGGAGCGGCAGGCCGACCACCCGCTGGTCGTGTCGGTGACGGAGCGGTTCGGCGACGGGCTCGCCCGGCTGTTCGCGGCGCGGCTCGCCGATCTGGCGGAACTGCCGCGGCGGATGGAGGCGGCCGTCGCCGACCTTCGCACTGCCGAGCCCGCCGCCGCTGCAACGTCCGGTCCCGGTGAAGGCTGCGGCGTGGCGGAGACGGCGCGCGGACGGCTGGCCCACTGGCTGCGGCTGGACGGCGACGGGCGGCTGGCCGATGCCCGCATGGTGGCGCCGACCGACTGGAATTTCGCCGCCGACGGCCCGCTGGCGCGCGGCTTGGCGGGGGCCGTGGTGCGCGACCGCGACGACGCGGTGGAGCGGGCGCGGCTGCTGGTCGCGATGCTGGACCCCTGCGTCGCCTGCGGCATAGAAGTACACGAATGACGAGCGCTTGCCGAAGCCTGCGGGCAGGCCGATGATGGGCAGGGCGGACGGATTGCGGATCGAAGAGCGGGAGAGCGCGTGATGTGCACGGTTTGCGGATGCGGCGAGGGCGAAACCCGGATAGACGGCAAGGCAGCCGATGCCGAGCATGAGCATATCGGTCCCGACGGCAAGGTCTACCGCCACCGCCACGGCGAGGCGCACCACCACGCCCATCATCACCATGACGACACCCACGAGCATGTCGCCCCCGACGGCACGGTGTTCCGCCACAGCCATCACGACCAAGGGCATCACGATCACGGCCACCATGACCATGATCACGGCCACGTCCATACCCACGACCACCACCGTCCCGACCGGGCCGACGCCATCGACGGCGGCGCCGCGCTGAACCAGCCGCGGCTGGTCACCATCGAACGCGACATCCTGGCGAAGAACGACGGTCTGGCCGCCGTCAACCGTCGCCGCTTCGCCGAGCGCGGGGTGTTCGTGCTGAACCTGATGTCCAGCCCCGGTTCGGGCAAGACCACCCTGCTGACCCGCAGCCTGACCGACCTGAAGGGCCGCTTCCCCGTCGCGGTGATCGAGGGCGACCAGCAGACCAGCTTCGACGCCGACCGCATCCGCGCCACCGGCACCCCGGCCGTGCAGGTCAACACCGGCAAGGGCTGCCACCTCGACGCCTCCATGGTGGCGCAGGCCGCCGACAGGCTGGCGGCCGAGGGACAGTTCGCCGGGGACGGCGTGCTGTTCGTCGAGAATGTCGGCAATCTGGTCTGCCCCGCCGGCTTCGATCTGGGCGAGACCCACCGCGTCGTCGTCCTGTCGGTGACGGAGGGGGAGGACAAGCCCCTGAAATACCCGGACATGTTCGTCCGCGCCGACCTGCTGGTGGTCAACAAGATCGACCTGTTGCCGCACCTGAGCTTCGACGTGGAGCGCATGATCGGCTACGCCCAGCGCCTGAACCCGTCGCTGGCGGTGATCCAGCTGTCGGCCACCACCGGCCAGGGGCTGGAGGAGTGGTACGACTGGATCGCCGACGGTCTGGCGGAGGCCCGCGCCTCCCATACCGCTTCCGCCGCCGCCACAGCCGCCGTCTGACCGGAGGACCACCGCCATGTGCCTTGCCGTCCCCGCTTTGGTCACCGCCCTGCTGCCAGACGACCGCGCCACCGTCAGCCTGGGGGGCGTCACCTCCACCTGCTCGCTGGAGCTGGTCGACGGCGTCGCCGTGGGCGACTACGTGATCGTCCATGTCGGCTACGCCCTCTCCCGCCTCGACGCCGAGGAGGCCGAGCGAACGCTCGCTCTGCTGGCCGAGGTCGCGGACGCCGCGGCCTAGTCACACGTGTTTCGGCAAAAAACCGCGCCCGCGTATAAGCACGTCATCCCCGCGAAGGCGGGGATCCAGGAAACCCCGCAGTCAAGCCGTTGAACCGGCTGGATTCCCGCCTTCGCGGGAATGACGGCACACAAAAGGCAAGGGTCCCCGCACCGCTTCCGCGGGGGCTCATTTTCCAACCGACCACCCGGACCCCACGCCCATGACCGACCGCCGCCTGTTCACCCGCAAGCTCGACATCGCCCGCGGGGCGGTGGACATGACCCATGGGTCGGGCGGCAAGGCGATGGCGCAGCTGGTGCGCGAGCTGTTCGCCGCCGCCTTCGCCAACCCGTATCTCGACCAGGGCAACGATCAGGCCGCCTTCGACGTGCCGGGCGGGCGCATGGTGATGACCACCGACGGCTTCGTCGTCTCGCCGCTGTTCTTCCCCGGCGGCGACATCGGGTCGCTGGCCGTCCACGGCACGGTGAACGACGTCGCCATGGCCGGCGCGGTGCCATTGCACCTGACCGCCGGCTTCATCATCGAGGAGGGCTTCCCGCTCGCCGACCTGAAGCGGGTGGTGGACAGCATGGCCGCCGCGGCGCGCGAGGCCGGGGTCGCCATCGTGTCGGGCGACACCAAGGTGGTGGAGCGCGGCAAGGGCGACGGCCTCTTCATCACCACCACCGGCATCGGCATGGTGCCGCCGGGCATCGCCCCGTCGGGCGACCGGGCGCGGCCGGGCGATGCCATCCTGGTCAGCGGCACCATGGGCGACCATGGCGTCGCCATCATGTCGACCCGCGACAATCTGGGCTTCGAGACGGCGATCCTGTCCGACAGCGCGGCGCTGAACGGGCTGGTCGCGGCGATGGTGGCGGCGGTGCCGGATGTCCATGTGCTGCGCGACCCCACCCGCGGCGGGCTGGCGACGACGCTGAACGAGATCGCCCACCAGTCCGGCGTCGGCATGCGGCTGCGCGAATCGGACATCCCGGTGCGGGCGCAGGTCGCGGCGGCCTGCGAATTGTTGGGGTTGGACCCGCTCTATGCCGCCAACGAAGGTAAGCTGATCGCGATCTGCGCCGAGGAGGAGTGCGACCGTCTGCTCTCCGCCATGCGCGACCACCCGCTGGGACGGGATGCCGCCCGCATCGGATGTGTGGTGGAGGACCCCCACCGCTTCGTTCAGATGGAGACCCGTTTCGGCGGCCGCCGGATCGTGGACTGGCTGACCGGGGAACAGCTTCCCCGGATCTGCTGACCCGTACCGGCGGGCTAACTCACCCTTTCCAATCGCACCGTCCCTTTGGCGGGACCCCTTTCGCGCGCTGGCCGTTGCCCCTCTCGGATGGTCCTATGCTCTGACCCGAGACGATCAGCGACGAGAGAAAATAATGGCGTTGTCCAACATCGCCCTTCTGGGCGCTCCCCGTCTGGACCCCGGCCGGATGGCCGGGACCCGGTCGGCGATGCAGGCGATGGACCGGCTGCCCGGTTGCCCACCCTTGCACAGGCACCGCGTGAAACGCGCCTTCGACATCGTCGGCGCGCTGGGTCTGCTTGCCGTCTTCGGGCCGCTGATGCTCGTGCTCGCCTGGATGGTGGCGCGCGACGGCGGCCCGGCGGTGTTCGGCCACCGGCGCATCGGCGCCGACGGGCGCCCCTTCACCTGCCTTAAATTCCGCTCCATGGTGGTCAATTCGGCCGAGGTGCTGGAACGGCTGCTCGCCACCGACGAGACGGCGCGGGCCGAATGGCTGTCGGCGCGCAAGCTGCGCAACGACCCGCGCATCACCCCGGTCGGCCGCTTCCTGCGCAAATCGAGCCTGGACGAGTTGCCGCAGCTCATCAACGTCCTGCGCGGCGACATGAGCCTGGTCGGCCCCCGCCCGATCATCGATGACGAGGTGTCCTATTACCACGCCTGCTTCCCCTTCTACACCCGCTGCCGCCCCGGCCTGACCGGTCTGTGGCAGGTCAGCGGCCGCAGCGACGTCGATTACGTGCGCCGGGTCCAACTCGACACCGCCTATGTCGTCGGCTGGAACTTCTGGGCCGACATCGGCATCATGCTGCGCACGGTACGGGTCGTGGTGAAGGGCAGCGGCGCCTACTGACGCCCCTCCGGCTCCTCCCTCAAAAGCGTTCATCCGTTCGGACAGATCGCGCGTTCCATCGGGGCGCGCGACATCGCCGTTTGTGCGCCCTATCTCTGGAGTCCGCCCTCTTGCGCGGTTCGGCCGATCCACCCCGGGCATGACCCTCTTGCCGAAATCGGGATGGATTTTGAGAATGGGCGGACGACGTGCTAGGGTCGCGGCAACCGGCGAAACACTGGTATAAGTGAACGATGCGCGTAAGACCGCCGGCCGGATCGGCCAGTCAAGAGGGTCCAAGGATGGCGAAGCTGCTGGCTGCCCTGCTGCTGATGATGGTGGCGATCGGCCCCGCCTGCGCCGTGGCGCCCACCAGCCGTGCCGACACCGTCGCGGCGCTCGACCGCTACCGGACGGATTTCGCGAAGATCCGCGGCTATGGCTCGCTGTCCACCGCCGACCGCAATTACGTCCTCTTCTCCGACGCCATGCGCCGCGTCCTGACGGAGCATGTGAAGGCCTATGATCCGCAGGTGCTGATCGACAAGGCGGAAGAGGGGCTGAAGAAGAAGAAGGCGGAAAACCCCAAGGCCAGCGACCGCATGCTGACCGAAGCGGCGCTGGACGGCATGCTGGGCTCGCTCGACCCCTATTCCAGCTTCCTCGACGCCGAG
Source organism: Azospirillum sp. B2RO_4 (assembly GCF_051124815.1). Lineage (NCBI taxonomy): Bacteria > Pseudomonadati > Pseudomonadota > Alphaproteobacteria > Rhodospirillales > Azospirillaceae > Azospirillum > Azospirillum sp. B2RO_4. Next base: position 287,132 of record NZ_CP118489.1, read on the forward strand.
CGCTACCGCTATCTGCGCGAACAGACGCAGGGCGAGTTCGGCGGGCTGGGCATCGAGGTGACGATGGACGAGGAAAGCGGACTGATCAAGGTCGTCTCCCCCATCGACGGCTCGCCCGCCGCCCGCGCCGGCCTGCGCAGCGGCGACCTGATCGCCCGCATCGACGACATGGCGGTGAAGGGGCTGAACCTGCACGACGCCGTCGCCCGCATGCGCGGCCCCGTCGGCAGCTCCGTTTCCCTGGCGATCCGCCGCCCACCTTCGACCGAGGCCAACACCCGCGTCTCGCTGACCCGCGCCATCGTGAAGATCCAGCCGGTGCGCTACCGGCTGGAGGGCAACGTCGCCTATGTCCGCATCGCCACCTTCAACCAGTCGACCTCCACGGCGCTGGACGCGGCGATCGAGACCATGCGCCGTCAGGCGAAGGGCCGGCTGACCGGCGCCGTCATCGACCTGCGCAACAACCCCGGCGGCCTGCTGGAACAGGCGGTGCAGGTGGCCGACCGCTTCCTGGAGACGGTGGACATCGTCTCCGTCCGCGGCCGCGATCCGGAGGAATCCCGCAACTACCGCGGCACCCCCGGCGACCTGCTGGCCGGGCTGCCGGTGGTCGTGCTGATCAACAGCGGCTCGGCCTCGGCGTCGGAGATCGTGGCCGGCGCCCTGCAGGACCATCACCGGGCGCTGCTGTTCGGCTCGCGTTCCTACGGCAAGGGGTCGGTGCAGACGATCTCCTCGCTCAGCGTCGACACCGGCATCCGCCTGACCACCGCCCGCTACTACCGCCCGTCGGGGGCGCTGGTGGACTGCTTCGGCGTCTCCCCGAACCTGGAGGTCAAGCCGACCCACGGCAGCACCGAGGAAACCCACCCCGATCCCGCCACCTGCGACCCCAACGCCCCGGTCCCGCCGAAGCCGCAGGTGTGGCTGGCCCAGGACATGTGCCCCGACGTGATGGACAAGGCCCCCAAGCCCGACGACGACCGCCCGCTGGAATGCGCCGTCTCCGCCATCCGCAACCGTCTGACCGGAACCTTGGCCGGGGGGGAGTGAGGGAAGGCTCCGTTCGAAGCCAACCTCTCTCCATATCCACCGTCATTCCCGCGAAGGCGGGAATCCAGCCGGTTCGGCAACTGACCCGCGGAGCTTCCTGGCTCCCCGCCTTCGCGGGGATGACGGCCAAAGTAGCGCCGGCACGATCGAGTGCCGGAACTCCCCCTACCCCACGAACCCCGCATCCATCACCCGAGTCTCCACGGTCCAGCCGGTGCCGTGCGCCGCGATGGCGGCGATGGTGCCGGGCAGCACCCGGCGGTCGAACAGGCTCCAGTCCGCCGGCGTCCCGACATCGCCGCGCAGGCGCCCGTCGATCTCCAGCAGGGCCGGCGCTGCTTCGGGCGTCACCTCCACCGCGAACTGGTCGAGCGGCATCGACAGCCCGACGCCGGCTGCCTTGATGAAGGCCTCCTTCCGGGTCCAGGCCAGCAGGAAGCCCTCGTCCCTTTGATCCGGACCCAATCCCTGCAACGCCACACGCTCGGTCGGGTGGAAGAAGCGGTCGGCGATGCCGTCGGCGCTTTCGATCGGGCGCAGCCGCTCGATGTCGACGCCGATCCGCCCCTCCGCCGCCACCGCGATGGCCAGCGCATCCTCGCTGTCGCTGAGGTTGAAGGCCGGGCCGCCGGCCAGCGCCGGCTTGCCGTGCGTGCCGTAATCGAAGACCAGCCCCGCCGGATCGCGCCCGGTGCAGCGCCCCAGCAGCAGCCGCAGCAGCCCGCGCCGCAGGATGAAGCGCTCGGTCAGCCGTTCCATCATGAAGCGGTCGGCGCGCTCCAACTCGTCGGCGGACAGCAGGGCGCGCATCGCCTCCCTGTGGGCCGACAAGGCTGCCAGATCGGCGAACCAGACGCGGACGACTCCGGGCGCCGGATCATAGTCTCCGGCGCCCTCCGTTGCGGCCCCGGCGGCGGCCTCCGTGATGGTCCCGTCATGCATCGGACAGCGATCCTCCCTCTCAATTTAGCGTCCTGGCTCCGGCGGGGGTTTCGGGTATCATGCGCGCCTCTCGCATCCGCCCCCTGCATCCGGACCAGGATCCCATGGTTGACACCGCCCTGCTTGCCCCGCATCTGACCAACGTTCTTCGCGACGCCTTCATCCCGGAGCTGCCCAATCATTACCGCGGCAAGGTGCGTGAAAACTACGACCTTCCGGACGGCAGGCGCATCCTCATCACCACCGACCGTCTGTCGGCCTTCGACCGCGCCCTGACCGCCATCCCCTTCAAGGGACAGGTGCTGACCCAGACCGCCCGCTTCTGGTTCGAGGCGACGAAGGACATCTGCGCCAACCATGTGCTGGAATACCCCGATCCCAACGTGGTGGTGGCGAAGCGGCTGACCATCATGCCGGTCGAGGTCGTGGTCCGCGACTACATGGCCGGCACCACCGGCACCTCGATCTGGTCGATGTACAAGCAGGGCCGGCGCGAGATGTACGGCCACATCTTCCCCGACGGGCTGCGCCAGAACCAGAGGCTGGAAACCCCTATCATCACGCCGACCACCAAGGCCTTCGACGCCGGCCATGACGAGGAACTGACCGCTTCCGAGATTGTCGGCCGCAACCTGCTGACCCGCGCCCAATGGGACGAGGTGTCGGACAAGGCGCTGGCCCTGTTCGCCCGCGGCCAGAAGATGGCGGCGGAACGCGGCCTGATCCTGGTCGACACCAAGTACGAGTTCGGCTTCGACGAGGACGGCAACATCCTGCTGGCCGACGAGATCCACACCCCCGACAGCTCGCGCTACTGGTTCGCCGCCAGCTATCAGGAGCGGTTCGAGGCCGGCGAAAAGCCGGAGAGCTTCGACAAGGACTTCGTCCGCAACTGGGTCGTCGCCCGCTGCGATCCCTACACCCAGGACATCCCGGAAATCCCCGCCGAGGTGGTTCTGGAAGCGGCCCGCGTCTACATCGAAGCCGGCGAGACCATCACCGGCCGCCCGTTCGAGGTGCCGGCCACCGCCGTCCCGATCCTCGACCGCATCCGCGCCAATCTGGCGCCCTACTTCACCAAGTAAGCGGGAGCGGACTCCATGCGCGTCGCCGTCCTCGACGATTACCAGGGGGTCGCCCGCGACCTCGCCGACTGGTCGCAGCTGCCGCCGGGCAGCGACCTGACGGTCTTCGAGCAGCCGCTCGGCGATGTCTATGGCGATCTGGGCGCGGTGGCGGCGGCGCTGGAGCCCTTCGACGTGCTGGTCATCATGCGGGAACGCACGCCGTTCCCGGCATCCCTGATCGACCGGCTGCCGAATCTGAAGCTGCTGGTCACCACCGGCGCCCGCAACAACGCCATCGATCTGAAGGCCTGTGCGGCGCGCGGCATCCCGGTCTGCGGCACCCGCATGGTCGGGACGCCGACGGCGGAACTGACCTGGGGCCTGATCCTGGCACTGGCCAAGCGCATCCCCACGGAAGAGCGGGCGTTGCGCGAGGGCCGCTGGCAGACCGGCCTGACCGGCGATCTGGGCGGCAAGCGCCTGGGTCTGGTCGGCCTGGGCAAGCTCGGCAGCAAGGTCGCCAAGGTCGGTCAGGCCTTCGGCATGGAGGTGGTGGCCTGGAGCCCCAACCTGACCGACGAACGCGCGGCCGAGGCCGGCGTGACCCGCGTGGAGAAGCGCGACCTCTTCGCCACCGCCGACGTGGTCAGCGTCCATCTGGTGCTGAGCGAGCGCACCCGCGGCGTGGTCGGGGCGGAGGAGATCGGCGCGATGAAGCCGACCGCCTTCCTCGTCAACACCTCGCGCGCCGGGCTGGTGGATGAGGCGGCGCTGGTCCACGCGCTGCGCCACGGCCATATCGGCGGCGCCGGCATCGACGTCTTCCCCATCGAGCCTCTTCCGGCTAACAGCCTTTGGCTTGACCTTCCCAACACCGTGCTGACGCCCCATCTCGGCTACGTGACGCGGGAGAATTACGCGGTGTTCTACCGCGACGCCCTGGAGGATATCCTGGCCTGGACGGCCGGCTCACCGGTGCGGCTGCTCTCTCCCGCCTGAACGGGCAAGGGGATGAAGGATGCCGGTGAGGACGCGTGACGGGGCCGGGGCCAGGGACGGGATTGGGGGCGGCATCCGGGCGGCATTGCGGGACAGGCTGAACCGCTATCAGCCCGGCGTTCTGATCGGCCTGTCGGTCATCGCCGGCCTGCTGTTCGGCTTCGTCGAACTGGCCGGCGAGGTGATGGAGGGCGAGACCACCGCCTTCGACAAGCACATCCTGCTGGCTCTGCGCGATCCGCTGAATCCCGACCAGCCCGGCGGCCCCTGGTGGCTGGCGCGGGTGGCGCGCGACATCACCTCGCTCGGCAGCACCACCATCCTCGCCATCCTCACCGCCGCGACCCTGGGCTTCCTGCTGCTCCTGCACAAGCGGGCGGCGGCCCTGCTGGTGCTGGCGGCGGTCGGCGGCGGCGGGGCGCTCAGCACCGTGCTGAAGCGGCTGTTCGACCGCGCCCGTCCCGATCTGGTGCCGCATGGCGATCAGGTGATCTCGGCCAGCTTCCCCAGCGGCCATGCCATGCTGTCGGCCGTCGTCTACCTGACGCTGGGCGCCCTGCTGACCCAGTTCGTCGAGGGCCGGCGCACCAAGGCCTATCTGCTGACCTGGGCGATGGTGCTGACCCTCATCATCGGGGCGAGCCGCGTCTATCTCGGCGTCCACTGGCCGACCGACGTGCTGGCGGGCTGGAGCGTCGGCGCGGCCTGGGCGGCGCTGTGCTGGATGGTCGCCGAATGGCTGCAGCGCCGCGGCGCGGTGGAGCAGGATCGGCCGGAAGCCACGGCGGGCAAATGAATGGCTGCGGAGCGCTGATCCGGGTGCGTCGCACAAAAGGTTAACAAGCGGCTTGAATACCGACGCTTGCCCGCCGATAGTGTCGACCCTACCCCTTTCGGATCAGGCCGCACCATGCCTCAGGGCACCCTCGACCGCGAAACCCTTGAAGCCGTCGGCGTCCTCGCCCGCGCGGTGGAGCGCGAGCGGGTGCCCGGCGTCCTGGAATGCCGCCTGCTGGCGAACGCGCTGAAGCGCACCCTGGACAGCGGCCGGGAACGCGAGTTGACCGAGGCGTCGCGCGTCTTCCGCACGCTGGATGTCGACCTGCGCGAGCGCATCGTCGCCCGTGCGCGGGTGGAAGCGCAGCAGGCCCGCGCCCAGGCGAAGGCCGCCGCGACGCCGGACAGCGCCGTCGATCGGGAAGAGGTCACGCAGGAGATTCCCGCGCTGCCCGCCTGGCGTATCTCCGAACCGAAGGGGCGCGAGCCGAAGGGGCGCGCCGGCACCAATTTCCTGGCCGCCCTCAACGGCCTGCGCCCGGCAGCGACCACCGGCGCCAATTCCGGATCCAGCCGGGGCGCCGCCCGCGACCGTCTGCGCGCCGCCGTCGATTCCCAGCGCCGCGTCGGCCAGCGGGCGGAACCGACGCTGGACTGAGCAGCACCGCCACGGATCGGCAGGTTCAGCGGATGAAGAACTGGACCGGCACCACCAGCTCGATGCGGTCCTTCGCCATCTCCTCCGGCGGGGCCGGCAGGGGGGAGGCGCGGCGGACCATCTCCACCGTCTCCTCGTCCAGCGAGGCCACGCCGGAACTGCGGTCGAGCCGAACCGACAACACATTCCCGTCGCGGTCGATGGTGAAGCGGACCTGAGCCACGCCCTCCTGCCTGCGGGCCTGGGCGGCGCGCGGATAGCGCTTGTGCCGTTCCAAATGGCTCAGCAGCCGTCCCTGCCAGCTCGGGATCGCCCGGCTGGCCGCGGCCGACGGCGCGGGCGCCGCCGGTGCCGGAGCCGGAGCGGGTGCCGGCGGCGCGGCCACCGGGGCCGGCTGCACCGGCTGGGCCACCGGCCGGGGCGGCTTGGGCTTCTCCGGTTTGGGCTTTTCCGGTTTGGGTTTGGGCTTCGGCGGCTCGGGCGGCGGTTTCGGCAGCACCACCTCCGGCTCGACCACGGGGGGCGGTTCCGGCGGTGGCGGCGGTTCCTCGACCACCGGTTGGGGTTCGGGCGGCGGCGGTTCGGGGTCCGGTTCGATCACCGGCTCCGGCATCGGTTCCGGCAGGGGAATGTCGATGGCCGGCGTCGGCTCCGGCGGCGCCACCGGCAGCGGCGCCAGTTCCAGCAGCACGGCCGGCGGCTCGGCCTCCGACGCCGTGATCGGCACGTGCCACGCCACCATCGCCACGCCGGCCGCGGCATGGACGCCCAAGGCCAGCATCAGGCTGCCTCCCCAGCGGAAAGCCGCCCCGCGCGCCGGACGCTCCGCCCCGTCGGCGGACCAGCCCGCCGCTTCCTGGTCGAAGGCCGCACTCATGGCGCCGGCGCCGCTTCCAGCCCGACAAGGCCGATCTTCAGATAGCCGGCGGCGCGCAGGCTGTTCATCACCTCGGTCAGGGCGCCGTAATCGACGGTCTTGTCGGTACGCAGGAAGACGCGCTGGGTCTTGTCGCCATGGGTGGCGGCGTCCAGCGCCGCGCCCAGCGCCTCCCTGGTCGTCGTGGTGTCGCCCAGAGACAGAGTCTTGTCGGCCTGGATGGTCAGGAACAGCGGCTTGTCCGGCCGCGGCGTCGGCGTGGCGGTGGAGGCCGGCAGATCGACCGGCACATCCACCGTCGCCAGCGGGGCCGCGACCATGAAGATGATCAGCAGGACGAGGACGACGTCGATGAAGGGCGTGACGTTGATCTCATGGGTTTCGGTCAGATCGTCGTCGCTGCCGCTGGAGCCGAGGCGCGCACCCATCGCCGTCACTCCGCCGCACGGGAATTGCCGTGGGGACGCGGCAGCGCATGGCGGTCGATGTCGCGGCTCAGCAGGCGCAGCACCGCCGCCGACGCGTCGGTCAGCTGCGCTTTGTGGCCGCCGATGGCGCGGCTGCAGGCGTTGTAGACCACCACCGCCGGGATGGCGGCGACGAGGCCGATGGCGGTCGCCAGCAGCGCCTCGGCGATGCCCGGCGCCACCACGGCGAGGTTGGTGGTCTGCGCCTTGGAGATGCCGATGAAGCTGGTCATGATGCCCCACACCGTGCCGAACAGGCCGATGAAGGGGCCGGTCGAGCCGATGGTGGCGAGGATGCCGGTGCCGCGCGCCATGCGCCGGCCGGCCGCCGACTCGATCCGCTCCAGCCGCGAGGCGGCGCGGTCCATCAGCCCGTCGCGCGACGGCGCGTCGGCCGACAGATGGGTCTCGGCGACCACGGCGCGGACCAGCGCGGCGGCGGTGCCCTGGCTGAAGCCGACCCGCTCCGCCGCCTGCGACAGCGAGCGCGACTCCTCCAGCATCGCCAGCGCCGCGCGCGCCTTGCGCTTCGCCGACGACAGTTCCACCGTCTTGGCGATGGCGATGGTCCAGGTGACGACCGAGGCGAGCGCCAGACCCACCATCACCGCCTGCACCACCGGGCTGGCGGTGACGAACATGCCCCAGGGCGACAGGTCGTGCGGCAGCGAGGCGAGAGCGGCAGCCGCCGCGTCCGGAGCGGCCTGCGCCGCCCCCTGCATCGCTCCATCCGGCACCGCCCCGGCGGCGGCGGGCGCGGCGGCCTCCTGTGCGCGGGCGGCGGCGCCGGCCATCAGAGCGCCGGCACCGGCAAGTGCGGCGGCCAGCGCAGGACGGTGGCGAAACGATGTCGGCATGGCGGTCCAACTCCCCCTCGGCGCGTGTCCGGCACGCGCGGTGCAAATATCCCGATGGCGCCCCGGCGCTATGCTCCGGAGCGGATACCCCGATGCGGTTATAGTGCGAATGAGTCTCACTCGCACTGAAAATCGACCGCTGCCGGCGGGGAAACTTGCGTTTTTGTGGGAATTCGGCGCGCTGAGGCCGTGATTTTATTGGCCTTGCGAACAGTCCGGGAGACCGGAATCTCCATCCGCGACCAAGTGCGAATAAGTCTCAATACCATCATTCAGCCCCACTGTCGTGGAGAATCTCGACGCCGTGCAACCTTCCGGCACTCCCGCCGGTTGAACCGTCCATCGAGACAGCGCCATAGAGAAGGCCGATGACCCAGGTTTCCGTCGTCGAGGAAAAGGCCAGTTTCCGGCTGGTGGCCTGCGATGGCCGCTTCGCCGTGGTGGAGGCGCGGGCGGGACAGGTGTTCGGCCTGCCGGACGACGCGGAGGGTGGCCGCGACGGCGCCTCCGACAGCCCCGACGGCATCGTGTCGGTCGCCCGCTGGACCGGCGAGGACGAGGCCCGCGCCCTGATGCGCGACCTGTCGGAACGCGGCGACGAGCTGTCCCGCCGCATCCGGTGATCCGGCGGCCCCCCGGCCGCGTACCGCCTTGGGCATAGTGTGCGGAGCGCAACATGGACGGAACTGGCGGCGAAACGGAAGGCGAGCCGGACGGCAAGGCGCCCGGCATCACCTGGATCACCGGCGCCAGCAGCGGCATCGGCCGGGCTCTGGCGATCCATATCGCCAATGGCGGTGCGCAGGTCGCGCTGTCCGCCCGCTCGGTCGACGACCTGACGTCAACGGTGCAGCACAGCCCGGACCGCATGCGCCTGTTCCCGCTGGACGTCACCGACCGCGTCGCCACCGCCGCCACCGTCGCCGCCATCGAACGCTGGTTCGGCCCCATCGACCGGGCGGTGCTGAACGCCGGCACCCACAGCCCGATGTCCTTGGAGGATTTCTCCGCCGACACCGCCCGCCGGCTGATGGAGGTCAACTATATGGGCGTGGTCCATGGGCTGGAGGCGCTGCTGCCGCGGATGCGGGCGCGCGGGCACGGACAGGTGGCGGTGGTCGCCTCCGTCGCCGGATACCGCGGCCTGCCGACGGCGGCGGCCTATGGCCCGACCAAGGCGGCGCTCATCAACCTGTGCGAATCGCTGAAGCCCGACTGCGATCGCGCCGGGATCAGGCTGCAGCTGGTCTGCCCCGGCTTCATCGACACGCCGCTGACCGCCCGCAACCCCTTCCCCATGCCGGACCTGATGCCGGTGGAGGATGCGGCCCGCCAGTTGGCCGACGAGATGGAGGGCGACGGCTTCGAGATCACCTTCCCGAAGCGCTTCACCCGCAAGCTGAAGCTGGCGCGCTGCCTGCCCTATCGGCTTTACTTCCCGCTGGTGCGCAAGGCGACGGGTGTATGACGGACGACCACAGAACTCAGGGGCTGGACGCCTGGGTCGATTTCTTCGAAACGCTCAGCGTCGAGACGCTCGACCGGCTGCCGGCGCTGACGGTGCCGGAGGTGCGTTTCCGCGACCCCTTCAACGACGCCCGTGGGCGCGATGCGGTGCGCGCGGCGCTGGTCCACACGCTGAACGGCTGCCGCGATCTGCGCTTCACCGTCACCCACCGGCTGTTCGCGCCCGATCTGGCGATCCTGCGCTGGCGGTTCGAGGCGGCGGTGACCGGCATCGGCCGGATGGACGTGATCGGCACCAGCGAAGTGCGGCAGGTCGCGGACGGCCGGGTGGCCGAGCACATCGACCATTGGGATTCCGGCGAGCATGTCTATCTGCGCCTGCCGCTGCTGGGCGCCCCGCTTCGCCTCATTCAGCGGCGGCTGGGGGCTGCACCGCCGGATTGATTTCGACGCTGGGCTGGATCATCCGACCCTCGGGCAGGAAGAACAGGCTGACCGTGCCGATCCACAGGCCCCAGCGATAGACGTTGGCGCGGTTGATCAGTGCATCGCCCGGCTGCAGCCACATCCAGTCGTCGAAGCGCACGCGCCAGCGGTCGCCGCCCACCTTCAGCGCCATCTCGTAGGTCCAGTTCAGCGCGTTGCCGGCCGACCGCCCCACCGCCGTACCGATCACGTCGTCGGCCCGCCCCTCATAAGTTCCTTCGGCAGTTCTGACGATGCGCCAGACCCGGCGGTCGGTCTCGCCGTCGGCATAGAGGAAGCGTTCGTCCAGCACCAGCTCCCGCCCGTCCCACCGTCCGTCGATGGCGACGGTGAAGCTGCGGCGCAGCGTGCCGAACCGGTCCTCGAACACGCCCCAGGCCTGGGTGCGCCCGGCGAAATAGCGCTCGATCCGCAATTCGGGCGTGTTGCCGGCGAAATCCCCGATCTTCATCAAGAGCGGTCCTCCGCCTACGGCTTGCGAAAGCGCCAGAGCCCGACATCGATGGTCCCGGCGCGGAACCCGGCCTCGCAATAGGCGAGGTAATAGTCCCACAGCCGGCGGAACCGCTCGTCGAAGCCCAGCGCCGCCACCTGCGGCCCGGCCTCCAGGAAGCGCCGCCGCCACTCCGCGCAGGTCCGGGCATAGGAATCGCCGAACGTCTCCACATGCTCCACCACCAGCCCGGCCCGCTCCGCCTCGGCGCGCAGGGCCGACGGGCAGGGCAGCATGCCGCCGGGGAAGATGTGGCGCTGGATGAAGTCGCAGCCGCGGCGATAGCGCGGGAACCGCGCGTCGTCGATGGTGATCGCCTGGACCACCGCCGCCCCGCCGGGAACCAGCCGGTCGCGCAGGGCGGCGAAATAGCGCGGCCAATGCTCCTCCCCCACCGCCTCGATCATCTCGACGGAGACGATGCGGTCGAAGCTGCCGCCGGCGTCGCGATAGTCCATCAGCCGCAGGTCGACCTGCCCGGCCAGCCCGGCCCGGTCGATGCGCGCACGGGCGAAGGCCAGTTGCTCCGCCGACAGCGTCAGCCCGACCACCGACGCGCCGCGCCGGCCGGCCAGATGCTCCGCCATCCCGCCCCAGCCGCAGCCGATCTCCAGCACCCGGTCGCCGGGGCGGAGTTGCAGCAGCTCGGCGACGCGGGCGATCTTGGCCTCCTGCGCGGCCTCCAGGCTCTGCCCCTCCCGCTCGTACAGGGCGGAGGAATAGGTCATGCCGGGATCGAGCCACAGCCGGTAGAAGCCGTTGCCGAGGTCATAGTGGAAGGCGATGTTGCGGCGGCTGCCGCGGCGGGAGTTGGCGCGGCTGCGGTGGAACAGCCGGTTGGCCGCCGCCGCCGCGACGGTGCCCCTTAAGCCTTTCTCCTTCGCCCCACCCCCGATTGCCGCCTCGTTGCGGATCGCCAGTTCGATCAGCGCCGGCAGGTCGCCGCTGCGCCACAGCCCGTCGCCATAGGCCTCCGCCATGCCGACCGCGCCGCCCAGCATCAGCCGCCGCGCCGCGGCATCGTCGAGCAGCGTCAGGTCGGCCCGCGGCCCCTCGGCCGGATCGCCGACGCACATCGTCCGCCCGTCGGGCAGGCGCAGGCTCAACTCTCCCCGGCGGATGCCGCCGGCCATCCGCACCAGGGCGCCGGTCCACAAGTCGCGTCCGGTCACCAGCCGCAGCCACCGGGGGTGACGTCGAGGCGCGGTCGCAGCGATGTCGCTAACGATGTCGGTCATGAATGGCCTTCTCGGAAACGGTCGGGAACGACGATGTTCTTCACGACGGTGACGGGATGGACCGGAGCCGGCGGGCGCGGCCGGATCGCCAGCCCCTTGCGCCAGAGATGCAGCGCCTCCCAATGGATGCCGGCGACCACCTTTGCGGTCATCAGCGGGTGGCGGGCCCAGGCGCGCAGGATGGCGCCGTCGGTCAGCTCCACCCGCCGGGCGGTCAGCGACGCATGCAGCACCGGCCCCCCGGCGTCGGTCTGGCGGATGGACACCGCCAGCGGCTCTCCCGCTTCGCCCATGGGCGGGCGGATGCGGAAGTGATAGGCGGTCTCCATGTCCATGAAGGGCGAGACGTAGAAGCACTTGTCGCAACTCTGACGCACCAGCCCGTCCGCTCCGGGCGCCGCCGGGATCAGGTAGGCATGGCGCTGGCCGAAGGTGTTGGACACCTCATGGATGATGGCGGCGAGCGTCCCGTCCCGGCGATGGCAGAACCAGACGCAGAGCGGGTTGAAGACGAAGCCCAGCACCCGCGGAAAGCACAGCAGCCGAACCGCCCCGCCCCCCTCGATCCCGGCGGCGGCAAGCTGGTGTTCAGCCCACTGTTTTAAGTCGCCAAACTCCCTCTCCCCCCCGGGGAGAGGGTCGGGGTGAGGGGGATGCATGGGGTGGATTCCGTGGGAGCGGGGAGTGCACGACTCTTGAAGATCCTCGCCGCGCTCCCCCCTCACCCTAACCCTCTCCCCGGGGGGGAGAGGGGATCCTCCGGCATCCCCACCAAGCGGCCCGAAATCGCCATCATTGAACCCGATCAACCCGAAGCGGTTGTGGGCGAACAGCCGCAGCTCGCGGTCCAGCCGGTCAAGCTCGTCCAGATCGGCCAGCAGGCTGAACACCCGGTAGGACAGGCGGTGCCGCACCGGCTTCACCCGGTGATGCATCACCGTGCCGACATAAAGGCCGGAGGCGAAGCGGGGCGGCTCCATCACGCGGCCTCCAGCGCGGAGGCGCGCGCGGCCGGCGCCGGCCCCACATGGATGCGGCCGGATTCGTTCGGAACCGTCCAGGGCCGGCGCACGCCGCCCAGCGCCTCCGCCACCGCCAGCCCCGCCTGCGCCCCGTCCTCGTGGAAGCCGGCGCCGAAATAGGACCCGGCAAACCAGGTCCGCCGCCGGCCCTGCAGGCTCCACAGCTGCCGCTGCGCAGCCAGCGCCTCCATCCCGAAGATCGGGTGGTCGTAAAGCACGCTGCGCAGAATGCTGCCCTCGCGCGGCGGGCGGATGGGGTTCAGCGTGACGAACAGGTCGCGCTCGCTCGGCAGGAAGCCCTGCAGCCGGTTCATCCAATAGGTGACGCACAGCGCGTCCTGCCCGCCATCCCCCCGCTCGGCCAGATAATTCCAGCTCGACCACACCGCCCGGCGCTTCGGCATCAGGGCGGGGTCGCCGTGCAGGATGGCGAGGTTGCGCTCGTAGCCGAAGGCGCCCAGCAGCCGGCGCTCCTCCGCGCCGGCATCTTCCAGCAGGGCCAGCGCCTGATCGGCATGGGTGGCGAGCACGACATGGTCATGGGCGCGCACCTCGCCGCGGCGGTCGCGCAGCAGGACGCGGCCCTCCTCGCGGACGATGCCCTCCACCGCGCAGTTCAGGCGCAGGGCGCCGGGCATGTCGGCCAGGATGCGGCCGACATAGCTGCGGCTGCCGCCCTCCACCGTGCGCCAGACCGGCCGGCCCTTGACCTTCAGCAGGCCGTGGTTGTCGCAGAAGCGGATGAAGGCGGCGGCGGGATGGCCGCGCATCGACTCCGCCGGGCTGGACCAGATTGCGGCGGCCATCGGCAGCAGATGGTCGCGGATGAAGGCGTCGGAATAGCCGCCGCGGTCCAGCACGTCGCCCAGCGTCAGCGTCTCCGCCGCCGGATCGGCAAGCAGTGCCGGCGCTTCGCGGTAGAAGCGCAGGATGTCGGCGATCATCCGCCAGAAGCGTGGGCGCAGCAGGTTGCGTTTCTGCGCGAACAGGGCCGCGGGCGTGCCGGCATACTCCACCCGCCCGCCGTCGAGCGAGGCGGCAAAGCTCATGTCCGTCGCCCGCGTCGGCACGCCCAGATGGTCGAACAGGGCGACCAGATTGGGATAGCAGGGCTCGTTGTAGACGATGAAGCCGGTATCGACCGGGCCGGCGCCTTCGGCCTCGACCGTGTTGGCATGGCCGCCCGGCCGGTCCTCCTTCTCATAGAGGGTGACGCGGTGCGCCTTCGACAGCAGCCAGGCCGCCGACAGTCCGGCGATGCCGGACCCTACCACCGCGATGTCGAGCGGCGCCGGGGAGGTGTGGTCGGGCTGGAGAAGCGGCATAGGGCGGTCCTTGCGGATCTTGTCGGAAGTCTTGGCGGTGTGTGGCCCCGGACGCTAACCCGATATAGGTAGGTCCGGCTTGTGATCGGAATACGGCGGCAAATCGCCGTCGGATCATCGCCATGCCCACGCTTTCGCGCCAGACTCGAAAAGACGAAATCGGCAGTGATCCGAAGCACGGGCTGCGGCGTATCCTGGCCATGATCGCCCAATTGGCCTCCCTTCTGACGCATGCCGCCGGAGCGGCACGGACGCCGGCCCCAAAAAGGACCGGACCGGGCGCCGGTGGCTGCCCCGATCCAGCATCCGCAAGGCTGGCGGCGGACCAGTCGGCCGATCTGGTCGCGGTGGCGGCGGGCGACCGGGCGGCCTTCGCCCGGCTGTTCGCCCATTTCGCCCCGCGGGTGAAGGCTTACATGCTGAAGCTGGGGATGCCGGCGCAGCGGGCGGAGGATCTGGCGCAGGACACCATGCTGGCGGTGTGGCGCAAGGCCTCGCTCTACGACCCGGCGAAGGCGGAGGCGGCGACCTGGGTCTTCACCATCGCCCGCAACCTGCGCATCGACCTGCTGCGCCGCGAACGCCATCCGGAGGTGTCGGACGACGAGCTGTTGGAGCATGAGGACGACCGCCCGCGCGCCGACGAGGTGCTGGACGGCGACCGCCGCGCCCGCCGCCTGCGCGGCGCGCTGGCCTCGCTGACGCCGGAACAGGCGGAGGTGGTGCAGCTGTCCTTCTTTGCCGACCTCGCCCACCCGGCCATCGCCGAACGGCTGGACGTTCCCCTGGGCACCGTGAAATCGCGCCTGCGTCTGGCCATGGCCAAGATCCGCAAGGCGCTGGGAGACGACGACCGATGACCGCCCGCCAACCCGCCGCCCGCCAAATCTTCCTGCCGAACCATCACCCTAGCGACGCGCTTCTGGTGGCCTATGGCGCGGGCAGCCTGGGAGAAGGGCTGTCTCTGGCCGTCGCCGTCCACCTCGCCCATTGCCCGGACTGCCGCGCCACCCTGGCGGAGGTGGAGGCGCTTGGCGGCGCCCTGCTGGAGGATCTGCCGCCGGCCCCGCTGGAAAGCCTGTCGCTGGCCGCCACCCTCGACCGCCTGGATCGGGAGGAGGCGCCGGGCAACCCCTGCAAGGCCATGCGGATACGGCCGCGATGCAGCCGCCCGGCCGCAGCATCCGCGCCGGCCCCGTCCCTTCCGGGTCCGCTGCGCGCCTATGTGCCGTCGCTTGAGGATCTGTCCTGGCAGCGGCTGGCCCCCGGCGTGCGGCGGGTGGAGCTGCTGCCGCGCACGGCATCGGGCGGCGCGGCCCAGCTTCTGCGCATCGCCCCCGGCACCGCCCTGCCCCATCACGGCCATGGCGGGCTGGAGCTGACCGTGGTGCTGAGCGGCCATTTCGCCGACGAACTCGGCCGCTACGGCCCCGGCGATCTGGCGGAGGTCGACGGCGACACCAACCACCAGCCCATCGCCGACAGCCACCGCGACTGCGTCTGCCTGATCGCGACGGATGCACCGCTGCGCTTCACCGGCCTGATGGGCCGGCTGATGCAGCCCTTCATCGGGCTATAGCAGATCCTTGAACAGCAGCTGCGCCGGCGGTTCCTTGTCCTTGCCCCGCTTGCGCGCCTTCCCCTTCGCCTTTTCCGGTTCGGCTGAAGCTTGAGGCTGCTCCACCGGCAATTCCGGCGCGGCCATCGGCGGTTCGGCCGCCGGTTCCGGCGCCGGCTGGGCAACAGGCTCCTGCGCAACGGGTTCCTGAGCGGCCGGCTCCGGCGCTACCGGTTCCGGCACCGCCACCAGCTCGGCTGCGACCACCTCGGCCGCCGGCTCCACCGGCTGAGCGGCCTCGGGCGCCGCCTCCGCCTTTTCCTTCTTCTTCCGGGGCGGCCGGCGCGGGGCGACACCGACGCCTTCCTTGGCGCGCTGCTTGGCCTTGTCGCGGGCCTGGGCCTCCGGGGCCTCGGGATTGTCGCTCAGCCATTTGCGACGCTTGATGACCTCGTTCACCCGGCCCTGGTTCACGCCCAGCTGGAAAGCGATCTCCTGCTGGGTCATGTTGGTGGTCTCATGCAGGTGCAGGATCTCGGCGGCCAGCTCCGGCGTCATCTTGCGCCCGGTCAGGCGCCGCGCCGGACGGACGGAGCGCTGGGAGCGGTCGCGCGCCCGCAGGGACTCAAGGATCTCCAGCGCGGCCGTGTTGCCCGCCGCCTTCAGCGCGTCCTCGAATTCCTTCAGCGTCGCCATAAGTCAGTCCCCTCCTGCTTTCCCCTGCCGGTCCCCGCAGCAACCGGCAGGATCACAGATAGTTCATCGTCTGGCGATGGAAAAGCCACGACGGATGGTCCCGGTCAGGCCGGAAAGCGCAGATCGATCCGCGTGCCGCTGCCGTCGGCGGGACCGTGGCTCAGGTCGCCGGACAGCTGGGCGGCCAGGCTCTGGATGATCTTCCAGCCCAGGCTGGGCAGGCGCTGCACGTCGAAGCCCTCCGGCAGGCCGATGCCGTCGTCCATCACCAGCAGATGCAGCTGGCCCGGCTCGCCCGGCACCGGCTTCAGTTCGATGGTGACGGTGCCGCCGCCGCGGCCGGCGAAGGCGTGTTTCAGGCTGTTGGTCAACGCCTCGACGATCAGCAGCGCCAGCGCCAGCAGCCGTTCGGGCGACTGCGGCGCCGCCCGCACCGTCACGCGGCAGGCCACGCCGGGAATGCCGGCCGCCGCCAGCATGTCGCGGCACAGCGCCTCGACATGGCTGCCGAAATCGTCGCCGGAGCGCGGGTCGTGCAGCCGCCGGTGCACCCGCGCCATGGTGTCGAGCCGCCGCCCCGCCTCCTCCAGCGCCGCCATCGCCCCCTCCGGCGAGCGGGCGATCGACCGCCGCTGCAAATCCAGCAGGGAGGAGACGAACTGCATGTTGTTGGCGACGCGGTGCTGCAGCTCGTGGAACATGGTGGTCTGCGCCTCCAGCAGGGAGGCGGTGCGGCCGCGCTCTTCCTGCAGGCGGGCCAGCGTCACCTGCATGCCGTGGATCAGCGCGATGTCGACCGTGACCACCAGCGCATAGAAGGCCAGCGCCAGCCCGACCGGCCCATCCAGCACGAAGGTGTCGAAGGGCGGGATGAAGAAGTACCAGGCCGCCACACCCGACAGCACCGCCGTCACCACCCCCGGCCACAGCCCGGCGATGAAGGTGGTCAGGATCACCGCCGGAAAGAAGGTGAGATAGGGAAAGCCCGACGGCAGCGTGCCGTCGACCAGCCGGCGCAGCAGCAGGGCGGCGGCGAAGGTCAGCAACGCCATGCCATAGCGCGCCGCTGCGCCGCGCCGCAGCAGCGAGACGCGCGCGAACAACTGCCAGAGCGGCCGATCGGACCCCATCGACGTCACATTCCCCCAATTCCCGGCACTGACATATCACCGGCACCCATCGCTTGTAGGGCCGGCACGCAGCCTGCGCACGTAAAATATTAGCCCGATGGCATGATCGTCGACAGGCGAGGCCCGGCCCCCCCTTTCGCAGCCCGCGCGGCCCATTTGTCCAAAGCTGTTCACAACTCCGCCACATCCGTTCATGCCGGGCGGGCACTTTGTTCAATCCACGGAGCGATTGTGACGAAGCGCGGCGGCCGGAGCTTCCCGCCCCGGCGCCCCACGAACCACCAAGGCTAAGGAGCCACGCCCCGTGAAGTCCCATCTGAGCGCGCTCGCCATCGCGGCCACCCTGTCCGTCTCCGCCCTTGCCCTCTCCGGTACGGCCCAGGCCGGCGCCACCTTCGACGGCGTGAAGCAGAAGGGCTATGTCCAGTGCGGCGTCAACCTGGGCCTGTACGGCTTCTCCTCGCCCGACGACAAGGGCAAGTGGTCGGGCCTTGACGTCGACATGTGCCGCGCCGTCGCCGCCGCCATGTTCGGCGATGCCGAAAAGGTGAAGTACACCCCGCTGTCGGCGCAGCAGCGCCTGCCGGCGCTCCAGTCCGGCGAGATCGACATCCTCGCCCGCAACACCACCCGCACCCTGACCCGCGACACCGCCAACGGCCTCAACTTCGGCCCGACCAACTATTTCGACGGTCAGGGCTTCATGGTCTCGGCCAAGCTGGGGCTGAAGAGCGCCAAGCAGCTGAACGGCGCCACCGTCTGCGTCCTGCCCGGCACCACGACCGAGCAGAACGTGTCGGATTACTTCCGCGCCAACAAGATGACCTTCAAGCCGGTCGTCATCGAGAAGAACGAAGAGCTGAACAAGGCCTTCTTCGCCGGCCGCTGCGACGCCCTGACCTCCGACGCCTCGCAGCTGGCCGCCATCCGCGCCGCCGAGGTGCAGAACCCCAACGACTACGTCATCCTGCCCGAGCTGATCTCCAAGGAGCCGCTGTCCCCGGCCGTCCGCCAGGGCGACGAGGAATGGATGAACCTGGTCACCTGGGCCTTCTACGCCATGGTCCAGGCCGAGGAGAAGGGCCTGACCTCGGAGACCGTCGACGCCGCCATGACCTCCCCCGATCCGGACGTGAAGCGCCTGCTGGGCGTCACCGCCGGCAACGGCAAGGCGCTGGGCGTCGAGGAGAACTGGGCCTTCAACATCATCAAGCAGGTCGGCAACTACGGCCAGAGCTTCGAGCGCAACGTCGGCGCCGGCTCCAAGCTGAAGATGCCGCGCGGCCAGAACGCCCTCTACACCGAAGGCGGCATGATGTACGCCCCGCCGATGAAGTAAGGGCATAGTCCCCTCTCCCCCCCGGGGAGAGGGTTAGGGTGAGGGGGAAGCGCGGCGGGACCTTCGGGATAGCCACGCAATGCATCCCCCTCACCCCGCCCCTCTCCCCGGGGGGGAGAGGGAGGTTCTCCCCCGCACGGAGCAACACCATGACAAACCCGGTCCAGGCGCTGAATTCCGCGCGCGTGCGGGGGTGGCTGTATCAGGCATTGTTCCTGGCCTGCGCCCTCGCCGTCGCCTGGTATCTCGTCTCCAACACGCTGACCAACCTCGCCACCCGCGGCGTCGCCACCGGCTTCGGCTTCCTGGAACGCGAGGCGGGCTTCGAGATCGGCGAGAGCCTGCTCTCCTATTCCGCGTCCGACACCTATCTGAAGGCGCTGGTCGTCGGCCTGCTGAACACCCTGGCGGTGTCGGCCGCGGGCGTGGTGCTGGCGACCGTGCTGGGCGTGCTGATCGGCATCGCGCGGCTGTCCTCCAACTGGATGGTGAACCGTTTCGCCACCCTGTATGTCGAGACGATCCGCAACGTGCCGCTGCTGCTGCAGCTGGTGGTCTGGTACACCATCATGAACCGGCTCCCCAGCCCGCGCGAGGCGCTGGAGGTGGTGCCGGGCTTCTTCCTCAGCAACCGCGGCATGAAGTTCCCGGTGCTGGTGGAGCATGCCGGCCATGGCTGGGCGCTGCTGGCCCTGATCGCGGGAATCGCCGCGGCAATCGCCATCGTCCGTTACGGCCGCCGCCACCGCGAGGCCACCGGAAAGCCCTTCCCCACCCTGCCGGCCGCCATCGCCGCCGTGCTGCTGCCGCCGGCCCTGGTGTTCATCGCCACCGGCGCGCCGCTGGCCTTCGACGTGCCGGTGCTGTCCGGCTTCAACTTCGAGGGCGGCGGGTCGGTCACCCCGGAATTCACCGCGCTGCTGATCGGCCTGTCGGTCTACACCGCCGGCTTCATCGCCGAGATCGTCCGGTCCGGCATCCTCGCCGTGCCGCATGGCCAGACCGAGGCCGGGCTGGCGCTGGGCCTGTCGCCGGGCAAGATCCTGCGCCTCGTCATCCTGCCGCAGGCGCTGCGCGTCATCGTGCCGCCGCTGACCAGCCAGTATCTGAACCTGACCAAGAACAGCTCGCTGGCCGTCGCCATCGGCTATCCGGATCTGGTCAGCGTCTCCAACACCTCGGCCAACCAGACCGGACAGGTGGTGGAGGCGGTGGCGATGATGATGCTCGTCTATCTCATCATCAGCCTCAGCATCTCCGGCTTCATGAACTGGTACAACCGCCGCGTGGCTCTGGTGACCCGATGAACAAGCAGTTCCCGGCCGATCAGGCCCCGATCCCCACCGCTCCCATCCCCCCCGCCCATTGGGCCGCGTCCTACGAGGAGGAGCCGACCCAGGCCTCCGCCCCGCCGCAGCCCAACGGCATGACGGCGCTGAAGCCCTTCGGCTGGGCCCCCATAAGCTGGACACGGAACAATCTGTTCAACACGCCGCTGAACACCGTCCTGACCCTCGCCTGCCTCGGCCTGCTGTGGCTGGTGGTGCCGCCGGCGGCGAACTGGCTGCTGCTGAAGGCCAGCTGGTCCGGCTCGTCGGAGGCCTGCCGCGAGGCGGCCGGCGCCTGCTGGTCGGTGATCGTGGTCAAGCACCGGCTGATCTTCTTCGGCACCTATCCCTATGACGAGCAATGGCGCCCCTTCCTGGCCTGCGCGCTGTTCGTGGCGATGCTGGGCGCCAGCGGCGTGCGCGCCTTCTGGCGGCCCTGGCTGGCCGTGGCCTGGGCGCTGACGCTGGTCGGCATGGGCGTGCTGATGTGGGGCGGCGTCGCCGGTCTCAGCTATGTGCCGAACGACCGCTGGGGCGGCCTGCCGATCACGCTGATGCTGTCGGTCTTCTCCATCGCCATCGCCTTCCCGCTGTCGATCCTGCTGGCGCTGGGCCGCCAATCCTCGCTGCCGGCGATCCGCACCTTCTGCGTCGGCTTCATCGAGACGATGCGCGGCGTGCCGCTGGTCAGCGTCCTGTTCATGGCGTCGGTGATGTTCCCGCTGTTCCTGCCGGAAGGCGTCACGGTCGACAAGCTGCTGCGCGCGCTGGCCGGCATGACGCTGTTCACCGCCGCCTATCTGGCCGAGGCCGTGCGCGGCGGCCTGCAGGCGATCCCCAAGGGCCAGTACGAGGCCGCCGACGCGCTGGGCCTGTCCTACTGGCAGAAGACGGTGCTGATCGTCCTGCCGCAGGCCCTGCGCATCGTCATCCCGCCGATCGTCAACCAGTTCATCAGCGCCTTCAAGGACACCTCGCTGGTCACCATCGTCGGCCTGTACGACCTGCTGACCGCCGCCACCGTGGCGACGACCGACCCCGAATGGCGCCCCTACTTCGCCGAGGTCTACGTCTTCGCCGGGCTGATGTTCTGGATCTTCTGCTTCAGCATGTCGCGCTACAGCCAGTGGCTGGAGCGTCTGGCCAACCGCTACAACCGCCGCTGACCGGCTCTGGAGACCGAGCAATGACCGAGAACGCCATCATCGAACTCCGCAAGGTCGGCAAGTGGTACAACAGCTACCACGCGCTGCGCGACGTCAGCATCAGCATCAGGAAGGGCGAGAAGGTCGTCGTCTGCGGCCCGTCGGGTTCGGGCAAGTCGACGATGATCCGCTGCATCAACCGGCTCGAGGCGCACCAGACCGGCCACATCATCGTCGACGGCATCGAGCTGACCGACGACGTCAAGGCGGTGGAGAAGATCCGCCGCAAGGTCGGCATGGTGTTCCAGAACTTCAACCTGTTCCCGCACCTGACCGTTCTGCAGAACCTGACGCTGGCCCCGATCTGGGTCCGCGGCATGGCGAAGTCCGAGATCGAGGAAATCGCCATGATGTACCTGAAGCGGGTGCGCATCCCCGATCAGGCGCACAAGTTCCCCGGCCAGCTGTCCGGCGGCCAGCAGCAGCGCGTCGCCATCGCCCGCGCGCTGTGCATGCGGCCGGAGATCATGCTGTTCGACGAGCCGACCTCGGCGCTCGACCCCGAGATGGTCAAGGAGGTGCTCGACGTCATGACCGAGCTGGCGGGCGAGGGCATGACCATGGTCTGCGTCACCCACGAAATGGGCTTCGCCCGGCAGGTCGCCGACTCTATTGTCTTCATGGCCGAGGGCTCGATCATCGAGAGCGGGTCGCCGGCCGAATTCTTCGAGAACCCGAAAAGCGAGCGCACCCGCCAGTTCCTGGGCCAGATCCTGGAACATTGAGGCGATAGGGGGCGCGAAAAGGCGGATAAGAGGGCCATGCCGGCGACCATTGCCATCACCGACGACGACGCGGTGACGCGCGAGACGCTGAAGTCCTACCTGACGGACGAGGGCTTCGACGTCCTGCTGGCCCGAAGCGCCGAGGAGCTGAAGGAGCTGCTGACGACCGCCGCGGTGGACGTCGTGCTGCTCGACATCCGGCTGCCGCGCCAGGACGGCCTGACCCTGACCCGCGAACTGCGCGCAGGATCGGAGATCGGCATCATCCTGGTCAGCAGCCGGGCGGAGAAGCTGGACCGCATCATCGGGCTGGAGATGGGGGCCGACGACTACATCGCGAAGCCGTTCGAGCCGCGCGAGATCCTGGCCCGCGTGCGCAACCTGCTGCGCCGGCTGAAGGCGCCGGGCGACCAGCGCGACGACCGGCGGCGCAGCTTCGCCGGCTGGACGCTGTGGCTCGACCGCATGCGGCTGACCGATCCGCAGGGCAATCCGGTGCGGCTGACCGGCGCGGAGTTCGAACTGCTGTCGACCTTCGTCTGCAACCCCGGCCGGGTGATGAACCGCGACTATCTGCTGACGGCGACGACGCGGCGCAAGACGGACGCCACCGACCGCACCATCGACAGCCTGGTCCGCCGCCTGCGCCGCCTGATCGAACCCGACCCCGCCGACCCGAGGCTGATCGTCACCGTCCACGGCACCGGCTACCTCTTCGCCGGCGACGTCTCGCAGGATGGGTGAGGAAATCTTCTCATCGCCCAGGATCCCCTCTCCCCCCCGGGGAGAGGGTTAGGGTGAGGGGGACGCACAGCGAGGATTTCCAACGGTCTCACAGTCCCCATTCGCCACCGAATCCACCCTATGCATCCCCCTCACCCCGCCCTCTCCCGGGGCGGGAGAGGGCGCATCCACCGAACCCCGAGCAAACTCCCCCGTCGCTTCAGTCTCGCGGCGGCCACGCGCTCGGCAGCCTGGGCCACGGAAATCGCGAAATTTTTTCGCGCGCTTCCGTGGCCCATTTTTTATGCATCGGAGTGGGCAACCGGCCTCTTCCGAAGTCAACCCACCACATCCGGTTGCTTTTCGTCTTGCCGAACTCCTCTCTAGGAGAGTCGTGGACCGTCCGTCCGTCAAAAAACCTGCCTGTTTCTTTGCTCCGCTCATCCCCGCTTGCCTCAAATGCAAACGAAAAGACACGAACTGTTCACAAATGAACGCTAAACCGTTCAAAGGGCCCTGCGACGATATGCGTGTAGCAATCCGTTGAAACCGTTCACTGGCGGCGGGGGTTTGGGCATGACGGCGATCTCGACGAAGACTGGCGCGACTCTTGACGACGGCGGCGCGCGCCACCGCTTCTGGACCCTGCGCCGCGCCATGGTGTCGGTGGTGGGCGTGCTGGTGGCGGCGCTGATCGCCAGCCAGGCCTGGGTGTCGCAACGCTACACCGACTTCGCGCTCGAAACCTTCAACAGCAGCGCGGCGGCGACCCTGCGGGTGCTGGCCAACGACCGCATCCGCAAGAACTACACGGACTGGCTCCAGAACCACGCCAACGAATGGAGCCGCGATTCCTTCCTGGTCGACAGCATCAACCAGAAGGACCCGGCCAAGACGATGCTGGCGCTGAAGAACATCAACGCCCGGCCCGTGGTGGTCGACCGCGAGGTGCGGCTGGTCTCGGTCGCCGTCTATGACGCCGACATGGCGCGCATCGCCACCACCGGCGGGGAGCAGGACAGCGTCGCCACCGTCGCCCCGCTGTTCGAGGCGCTGAAATCGCGCGACATCGCCGACAAGCGCCGCCCGGCCAGCCTGCTGTGGCGCGACGGCCAGGGCCGGCCGCTGTTCAGCATGATCGTCCCCATCGGCGGCTTCCGCGTCCTGGGCTTCCTGGAGGTGGTGACCGATCCGCTGCCCGCCCTGTCCAGCCTGGGCGCCGTTCTCGACGCCGACATCCGCTTCACCGACGCCAAGGGCGCCGTGCTGTTCGAGGCCAAGGGCAACGACCCGTCCGACCATGCCAAGCTGTCCACCACCAAGGTGGCGCTCGGCGGCGACGGCGGGCTGCCCTGGGCGACGGCGGAGATCTCGCGCGACGTCGCCGACTTCGTCGGCGCGACGGAGGAGTTGCGCAACGGCGCGCTGGAAATGGTCGGCGCCTTCGCGCTGGCCGTCGCCATCGCCGCCGCCCTGCTGCTGCGCGTCGCCGTCTTCGCCAACCTGCGCAAGTTCGCCCGCGCCATGGAGCAGATCGCCGCCGGCGACCTGTCCATCGAGATCCCGCGCACCGGCCGCGACGAGCTGGCGGTGATGGCGGCGGCGCTCCGCCACCTGCGCGGCAGCGTGGAGCAGGTGCTGCTGATGAAGCGGATGGTCGACAGCAGCCCGGTGCCCACCGCCCTCCTTCGCACCGACGGTCAAGTTGGCTTCGTCAACCCCGCCGCCCGCAACTTCTGCGAGGCGCACGGCATCGACCCCGCCGGTCCCGACCTGCTGGCCCAGGGGCCGGACTTCACCGCCGCCTGCACCGATCCCACCCGCCCGCCGATCCCGCGCCGCACCCTGACCGTCGGTGAAACCACGGTGGAGGCCCATGTCGACACCGTCTTCGACGACCAGGGCAACGTGCTGGGCAAGACGCTGTCCTGGACAGACGTCAGCGAGCAGATGCGCTCCGCCGCGCTGGCCCGCCAGCTGATGGAGGACGTGCACACCGTCGCGTCCGGCGTCGCCACCCAGTCGGGCCAGCTGCGCGAGCTGGCCGACGCGCTGCGCCGGGAATCGGCCGGCACCATCGACAGCACGGCCAGCGCCGGCAGCTTCGTCGCCGAGAGCAACCGCAACGCCACCACCTGCAACGACAGCGCAGAGGTGCTGATGGACACCATCGGCACCGTCTCCAGCCTCGCCACCGAGGCGGCCGGCGTGGTCGGCTCCACGCTGGACGAGCTGACCGCCGCCCGCGAGGTGGTCGGCCAGCTGGGCGAGAACACCGAGCAGATCCGCCGCATCGTCGACGTCATCACCGGCATCGCCCACCAGACCAAGCTGCTGGCCCTGAACGCCACCATCGAGGCGGCGGCGGCCGGTGTCGCCGGCCGCGGTTTCGCCGTGGTGGCGGCGGAGGTGAAGAAGCTGGCGGAGGAGACCGCCAACGCCACGGTGCAGATCGCCAGTTCGGTCGGCGCCATCAACGGCAGCATCCAGAACACCGTCGGCACCTTCGCCCGCATCTCCGGATCGGTCGAGCGCATCAACAAGGTGCAGGACCTGATCGGCGAGGCGGTGGCCCGCCAGACCGAATCCTCCACCGACATCCGCAGCCGCGTCGGCGTGATCGCCGGCAACACCGGCGAGGTGGCGGCGCTGATCGACGGCGTCGGCGCCCAGGCGGCGCGCACCGGAGACATCGCCGCCTCGCTGACCGAGACGGCGAACACGCTGGCCGAGGAGGCCGCTTCGCTGCATAGTCTGCTCGGCACGCTGCGCGCCGGGCAGGCGGCCTGACCCCGCCCGCCGCGGACAGGCGGCGGATGGGACGGGCCGGGGGACGGGGCGGGGGATGGGTGTGGGGATGCGGCTGCTGTTGCTTCTGCTGCTGGCGATCGTGTCGGCCTTACCGGCCCATGCGGAGGACGGCGACACGCTGGAGCGCATCCACGGCCGCGGCTTCCTGATCTGCGGCCTGCGCAGCGGCGTCAGCGGCATTTCCTTCTCCGACCCGCAGGGCCATCTCGACGGCTTTCTGGTCGATGTCTGCCGGGTCTTCGCCGCGGCGACCTTGGGCAACGCCCAGGCGATCCGCGTCGTCCGCCTGCCGGAAAAGCCGCAGGAGTTCCAGGCGGTCGAGAAGCACGAGGTCGACGTGGCGCTGACCACCACGACCTGGACCTTCAGCCGCGACCTGTCGCACGACATCGAGTTCCTGATGCCGCTGCTGCATGACGGCCAGGGCTTCGCCATCCACGGCGACGGCACGGCGCCACCGCCACTCGACCGGCTGGGGCCGCGCACCGTCTGCGTCAAGACCGCCACCACCACCGTCCGCAACCTGGAGGACTATATCCGCAAGTCCGACCTGCCCTGGACGATCCGCACCTTCCAGACGCTGGACGAGGCGCTGCAGGCCTTCCTCGCCCATGAATGCGACCTGCTGACCACCGACCGCACGGTGCTGGTGACCTCGCTGGCCGGCTACCGCCAGGCCGGCATGGGCATCTATATCTACCCCGACGTGATCTCGCGCGAGCCGCTGACCCCCTACATCGCGCGCGGCGACCGCAACTGGTACGACATCACCCGCTGGGTGCTCCACGCCATTGTGCTGGCCGACGCCAAGGGCGTCACGGCGGCGGATGTGCAGGCCGGCCGCATCCCCGACGATCCCGAACTGCACCGCATGCTGGGCCATGCCGGCAGCGTCGCCCGCACGCTGGGCCTGCCCGACGACTGGGCCCTGCAGGTGCTGGCGCAGGTCGGGAACTACGGCGAGATCTTCGACCGCAACCTCGGCACCCCCTACGGCATGGACCCCGGCATGAACAAGCCCTGGACCGAGGGCGGGTTGCTCTACGCACCGCCGTTTAGGTAACGCGCACCGGGGATAATCCCCTCTCCCCCCCGGGGAGAGGGTTAGGGTGAGGGGGTCGCGCTGCGAGGATTCTCAAGCATCGCGCACTCCCCGCTTCCCACCAACTCCAGCCTGTGCATCCCCCTCACCCCGACCCTCTCCCCGGGGGGGAGAGGGGGATTTCGTAACATGGACAAAAGCCCGGGCGAGATGATATCGGGTCCGGTCGGTTGTTAGGGGATGCCCACCGCGCTAGTAAACCTCTCGGAGATGTCGGCCGACGCGTTGCGCCAACTCGTGCTGGAGCTGTGGCAGCGTCAAGCCGATCTGGAGCAACGGCTCCGCGATCGTGATGCCGAGATCGCCCGGCTGAAAGGGTTGTCGGGTCGGCCTGCGATCAAGCCGGCGGTCAAGCCGAGCGGCATGGAGGCCGGGACGCCAGCCCCCCCGCAGCGGCCTGTGCGTCGCCGACGTGGTCGGGCGGGCAAAGTCTCCAAGACGGTGACCTGCGAGGATCGCGTCCTGTGCGTTGCCGTGCCGGAGGGGTCGCGCTTCAAGGGTTATGAGGATTTCACCGTCCAGGAACTGGAACTGCGGGCGCGGCGTATCCGCTTGCGCCGGGAGCGCTGGCTGACGCCGGACGGCCGGTGCATGGTGGCATCGCTTCCCTCCGGGATCACCGCCCACCTCGGCCCGGAACTGCAACGCTTCGTGCTGTTCCAGTATCATCGTGGACAGACCACCATTCCCCGTCTGGTGGCGCTGCTCGCCGACCTCGGGTTCGACGTCTCCCAGCGGCAGGTCGTGCGCCTGCTCACCCGCCGTGGCGCACTGCTGGCCGAGGCCGACGCCGTACTGCGGGCCGGGCTGGAGACGGCGTCCTGGATCAGCGTGGACGACACCGGTGCCCGCCACAAGGCGGCCAACGGCGTCTGCACCCAACTCGGCGACGACCGCTTCACCGCCTTCAAGACCACCGGGTCGAAGAGCCGGCTGAATTTCCTGGAGGTGCTGCGCGCCGGCCATGGCGATTACGTCGTCAACCCGGCGGCGCTGGCCTACATGCGCCAGGGCGGCGTCCCGCTGGGCACCGTCGCCCGGCTGGAGGCTCATCCGGCGCGCCGCTTCCCCAGCGAGGCGGCGTGGCTCGATCATCTGCGCGCCCTGAACTGGCCGACGTGCGTCCACAAGATCGACATGGTGCGCCTGGCCACCGAGGCGGCAGTGTGGGGGAGCCTTGCCGACCACGGACTGCTCCCCGACACCGTGATCCTCAGCGACGATGCCGGACAGTTCGACGTCGGCCTGCACGCGCTGTGCTGGGTCCATGCCGAACGCCTGGTGCACAAGCTCGACACCTTCACCCCCGCTCAGTACGCCGCCCAGCAGCACATCCGCTCGCTGATCTGGGCGTTCTACGCCGACCTCAAAGCCTACCAGAAGGCTCCTGACCCAGGCCGACGCGCCCAACTGCGGGTGCGCTTCGAGCGGATCTTCCTCCGACGCACCGGCTTTTCCACCTTGGACCGGCTGCTGGTGCGCCTGCGTGCCAACAAGGACGAGTTGTTGCGCGTCCTCGACCGCCCGGAGGTCCCCTTGCATACCAACGGTTCGGAAAATGACATCCGCTGCCATGTCACCCGCAGGAAAGTCAGCGGCGGCACCCGATCCGATGCGGGACGCGCCGCGCGCGACGGTTTCCTCGGCCTGATGAAGACCTGCGCCAAGCTCGGCATCGCCTTCTGGGACTTCCTCGGACATCGCCTCGGAGTCCCAGGCTCACAAGACCTTGCCTATCTCCCGGACGTGATACGACAGCGTGCAGCTCCAGCTTGAGCGCCCGGGCTTTTGCCCATGTTACGGGATTTCATCATCCCCCTACGCCGCCAGCGCCACGCCCAGATGGCGTTCCAGCAGCGCCGGATCGGCCTTCGCCTGCGCCGCCGGCCCGGCATGCACCACCCGGCCGCGGTCGAGGAAGACCACGCGGTCGGCGAAGTCCAGCGCGCGGTCGACCTGCTGCTCCACCAGCAGGATCGTCATGTCCAGCTTCGACAATGCCGCCATCAGCGTGTCGCAGATCACCGGCGCCAGCCCTTCCAGCGGCTCGTCCAGCAGCAGCACCGTCGGCTTGCCGAGCAGGGCGCGGGCGACCGACAGCATCTGCTGCTCACCGCCCGACAGCTCTCCGCCGCCATTGCGCCGCCGCTCGCCCAGCCGGGGGAACAGTTCGTACGCCTCTTCCACGGCACAACGCGGCCGGCCCTTCAACCCGGTGACGAGGTTCTCCTCCACCGTCAGCGATTTGAAGATGTCGCGCGTCTGCGGCACATAGCCCAACCCCGCCGCCGCCCGCGCCGAACTGCCCATGCCCCCCAGTTCCACCCCGTCCAGCCGGATGCTGCCGCCATGGCGGGTGGTCTGGCCGACCAGCGTCGCCAGCGTCGTCGTCTTCCCCACCCCGTTGCGGCCGAGCAGCGCCAGCCGCCCGCCCGCCGGCACACTCAACGACACGCCCTCCAGGATCAGCGTCTTGCCGTAGCCGGCGCGCAGATCCGCGACCTCGAACGCTCCACGCGGTTCAGTGTGCATCGGCGCGGCTCCCCAGATAGACCTCGCGCACGCGCGGGTCGGCGACGATCTCCTTGGCGGTGCCGCTGCACAGCAGCCGCCCCTGCGCCAGCACGACGATGGTTCTCGCGAAGCGGAAGACGAGGTCCATGTCATGCTCGATCATCAGCACCGCCAGATCCTTGGGCAGCCGGTCGATGGCGTCGAGGATGCGCTGGCTTTCCGAATGGGGCACGCCGGCCGCCGGCTCGTCGAGGATCAGCACCTTCGGCTTCATGGCGAGCGCCAGCGCGATCTCCAAAAGCCGCTGCTGCCCATAGGCCAGCGAGCCGACCGCCGTGTGCGCCACCGGCGTCAGCCCCATGCCGTCGAGCAGCCCCGCCACCTCGTCGGCCAGCCCGGCCACCTTGGCGACGTTGGCGAACAGGCGGAAGGTGCGGCGGTCGCGCTGCAGGACGGCCAGTTCCAGATGCTCGCGCACCGTCATCGACTTGAACAGCCGCGCCACCTGGAAGCTGCGGATCAGCCCCAGCCGCACCCGCTCCGCCGCCGACAGCCGGGTGATGTCGCGTCCGTCCAGCCGGATGGTGCCGGCGCTGGGCGGGATCACCCCGGTGACGAGGTTGACGAAGGTCGTCTTGCCCGCCCCGTTCGGCCCGATCAGGGCGCAGCGGTCGCCGGCATTCAGCGTCATGGAGATGTCGGACGACACCTGAAGGCCGCCGAAATTCTTGCTCAACCCCTCGACTTCCAACAGCTTGGTCATGCCCCGCCCTCCTTCCTGCCCAACAGCCCGCCCAGCCGCTCCACGCCCGAGGCGATGCCGCCGGGCAGGAACAGGACGATGCCGATCAGGAACAGGCCGATGAAGCCCATCCAGTGGAAGGGGTCGCTGGCCGCCAGGACATGGTGGATGCCCATGAAGGCCGCCGTGCCGATCACCGCGCCATAGAGCCGCCCGGTGCCGCCCAGCACCAGCATCACCAGCGCCTCCGCCGACCAGGGGAAGCCGGCGCTGTCCAGCCCGACGATGCCGCTGGTCACCGCGGTCAAGCCGCCGGCCACCCCGGCGAACACCCCGGCCACGCCATAGAGCACCACCAGATAGGATTTCGGCGAGCCGCCGATGGCGGAAATCCGCAGCGGATCCTCCCTGACCCCGCGGCAGGCCAGCCCGAAGGGGGAGCGCACGATCCGCCGCGCCACCAGCAGCCCGACCACCAGCACCGCCAGCGCGAACAGGTAGGAGGTGCGGCCATACATGTCGAAGCGGAACATCCCCAGCACCGGCGCCGGATCGATGCCCGACAGCCCGTCGCTGCCGCCGGTCCAGTCGCGCGCCTTGTTGGCGACCTCCTGCACGATCTGCCCGACCGCGATGGTCAGCATCAGCAGGGTCAGCCCGCGCGCATGCAGGATCAGCGCACCGGTCGCCAGCGCGATTCCCCCGCCGGCCAGACCGCCGGCCGCCAGCATGACGAAGGGGTCGTTGATCCAGTTCACCGCGACGATGCCGGCGGCATAGGCGCCGATGCCGAACATCGCCGCCTGCCCCAGCGTGGCGATCCCGCCATAGCCGAGCACGAGGTCGAGCGACAGCACGAACAGAGCCGAGGCGGCGATGCGGGTCAGCAGCGCCAGATCGTCCGGCAGCAGCCAGAAGGCGGCCAGCCCGACCGCCGCGACCAGCGGAATGCCGATCCAGCCGAGATCGCGGCGGGCCGCCAGGGAGGTACGTCGGGTCATCTGGCCAGCCTTGCCGTCCCGCTCGGCGACGCTCGTCATGCCGTCCTCCCTTTGAAGAAGCCGTGCGGCCAGCGGAACAGGATCAGGATCAGGGCGGCATAGAAGAAGAACTCGCCGAAACTCGGGATCAGGTATTTGCCGGCGGTGTCGACGATGCCGAGCGCCAGCGCCGCCGCCGCCGAACCGAAGATGCTGCCGGCGCCGCCGACCGCCACCACCGCCAGGAACAGCACGATGTAGCGGATGGCGTAATAGGGCTCCAGCGGCAGCAGTTCCGCCCCCAGCACGCCGCCCAGCGCCGCCAGCCCGGTGCCGAGCGCGAAGGTCGCCAGATACAGCCGCTCCGTCCGGATGCCCAGCGCCGCCGCCATGGCGGGATCATCGACCGCCGCGCGCAGCCGGATGCCGAAATCGGTGCGCTCCAGCAACCACCACAGCCCCAGCAGGGTCGCCGCCCCGGCGGCGATCACGAAGGCGCGGTGGGTCGGGATCGCCTTCGGCCCCAGTTCCACCGTGCCGGTCAGCAGCTCGGGCAGCGGAATGCGCTTCAGCGTCGGACCGAACAGGTAATTGATCCCGGCGACGATGACGAAGGTCAGGCCGATGGTCAGCAGCACCTGCGCCAGTTCGTTGGCGGAGCCGTAGATGCGGCGGTACAGCAGCCGTTCCAGCGGCAGCGTCGCCAGCACCGTCAGCGCCACCGCCGCCACCAGCGCCAGCCCATAGGGCAGGCCCGCCTCCTGCGCCGCATAGGACGCGACATAGCCGCCGACCATGGCGAAGGCGCCATGCGCCAGATTGACCACCCGCATCAGCCCCAGCGTCACCGACAGCCCGACGGAGATGATGAAGAGGATCATGCCGTAGGCGACCCCGTCGACGGCGATCCCGAACATGGTTTCCATGATGTGCGTCCGTCCTCCCTCTCCCGACCCGGGGCTATGTCATGCGCGAACCTTCCAACTTGGGAAGATCTCCCTCTCCCCCCCGGGGGGGGGAGGGGATTCTGTCCGTGATGGGAGAGGGATAATCCGCCCTCACTTCGCCAACTTGTACCCATAGTCCGGCTGCTTCGGGAACGCCTGCTTCTCGACATTCTCCAATTTGCCGTCGACCTTCTCCACCGTGCGCAGATAGATCGTCTGGGTGACGTGGCGGCTGTCGGGATCGATGGTCAGGGGGCCGCGCGGGCTTTCCCAGCTCATGCCCTTCACCGACTCCACCGCCTTGGCGCCGTCGATCTTGCCGCCGCCGTTCTTGATCATCTGGTAGATGACATGGACGCCGTCATAGGCGCCGACCGACGTGAAGGTGACGCTGTCGACCGAGCCGAACATCTCCTTGTGCTTGGCGACGAAGGCCTTGTTCATCGCCGAATCATGGGCGCGGCTGTAGTTGAAGGTGGTGGTGATGCCCATCGCGGCGTCGCCCAGCGCCGGCAGGTCCGGTTCCTGGGTCAGGTCGCCGGGGCCGAAGAACTTGATGCCCGCCGCCTTCAGCCCGGTGTCGTTGAAGGCCTTGGCGAAGGCCAGCGTCGCCGGCCCGGCCGGCAGGAAGGCATAGACGGCCTCGGCGCCGGAGTCCTTGATGCGCTGCATGAAGGGGGCGAAATCGGTGGACTTCAACGGCATGCGGATGGTGTCCACCACCGTGCCGCCATGCTTCTCGAAGGTGGTCTTGAAGGCGGCCTCGCCGTCGATGCCGGGGCCATAGTCGCTGACCGCCGACACCGCCTTCTTTATCCCCTGCTTTGCCATGTATTCGGCCAGCGGCACCGTGTTCTGCCACAGGGTGAAGGAGGTGCGGACATAGCGCGGCGACTTCTCCGTGATGGCGGAGGTGGCGGCGTTGAAGATCACGCAGGGGATGTTCGCCTCGTCGATCAGCGGGGCGACCGCCAGCGCGTCCGGCGTGAAGAAATAGCCGGCGAGGAAGGACACCTTGTCCTTGACGATCAGTTCCTGCGACAGCGCCTTGGATTGTGACGGGTTCGGCTGGTCGAGGTCCTTGTAGATGAACTCCACGGTGTCGTTGCCGACGGTCTTGCCATGTTCGGCCTGATAGACCTCGATCGCTTCCTTGAAGCTCTTGCCGACCACGCCGAACGGACCGGAAAAGGGCGCCACGACGCCGACCTTGATGGTGGCGGCGCCGGCCGGACCGGCCGCCAGCGCCAGACCGAACGCCGCACCCAGCAGCGCATTGCGCAGAGTCCTCGTCATTGTCCCTCCCACATGTGACCATATGCCGGCGCCGGAACTCTTTTGTCCCGGTCATTGACTGTTGTGCCAACCGTACTGAGGGATGGCCGAACCGTCAAGTGCGATATTTGATATGATGTTCTATAATCGCACAAAACAAGCCAGCCGACTAACACATTGTCTTGGTTTGTGTTTTTAAGATAGCTCCGGCTACTCCACCGCGCATCGCTCATGTTGCGCCGCAATATGGGCGATTACCGCCCTATTTTTGCCGTTTTCGACCTTGACAGCGAACCGCCACTCTCGCCACTCTGTGCGTAAAGACGAATGCTTGTGCGGTTTTCGCACACTCGGGAGGTCATATGGCGAAGATCACGCCCCTGCGCGAGGCGGTGGCGAGCCTCGTGCAAGACGGCGACACGGTCGCCCTGGAAGGGTTCACGCATCTGATTCCCCATGCCGCCGGCCAAGAGATCATCCGGCAGGGCCGGCGCGGCCTGACGCTGGTGCGGATGACGCCGGACCTGATCTATGACCAGATGATCGGCATGGGCTGCGCCGCGAAGCTGATCTTCTCCTGGGGCGGCAATCCCGGCGTCGGCTCCCTCCACCGCTTCCGCGACGCGGTCGAACAGGGCTGGCCGCACCGGCTGGAGATCGAGGAGCACAGCCACGCCGGCATGGCCAACGCCTATGTCGCCGGCGCCTCCAACCTGCCCTTCGCCCTGCTGCGCGGCTACACCGGCTCCGACCTGCCGAAGGTCAACCCGAACATCCGCTTCATCGAGTGCCCCTTCACCGGCGAAAAGCTGGCCGCCATCTCCTCCGTCCGGCCCGACGTGACGGTGATCCACGCCCAGAAGGCCGACCGCCGCGGCAATGTCCTGCTCTGGGGCATCCTCGGCGTCCAGAAGGAGGCGGTTCTGGCCGCCAAGCGCTCCATCGTCACGGTGGAGGAGGTCGTCGACGATCTGGAGGCGCCGCCCAACGCCTGCGTTCTGCCGGCCTGGGCGCTGTCGGCCGTCTGCCCGGTTCCCGGCGGCGCCTATCCGTCCTACGCGCAGGGCTATTCGGAGCGTGACAACCGCTTCTACAAGGCCTGGGACCCCATCGCCCGCTCGCGCGACGACTTCCGCGCCTGGATGCAGCGTCATGTGCTGGACACCGACGATTTCGCCGGCTTCCGCCGCGTGCTGGCCGAAAGCATGCCCCAAAGCACGACGGAGGCCGCGTGATGAGTGCAGCCCCCCTCGACTTCACCGCGACCGAGATCATGACGGTGGCGGCCAGCCGCCTGCTGAAGGACGGCACCGTCTGCTTCGTCGGCATCGGCCTGCCCTCCACCGCCGCCAACCTCGCCCGGCTGACCCATGCGCCCGAGGTGGTGCTGATCTATGAATCCGGGCCCATCGGCGCCAAGCCGACGGTGCTGCCGCTGTCGATCGGCGACGGCGACCTCGCCCTGACCGCCGACACCGTGGTCGGCACGCCGGAAATTTTCCGCTACTGGCTGCAGGGCGGGCGGATCGACGTCGGCTTCCTCGGCGCGGCACAGGTCGACCGCTTCGCCAACATCAACACCACCGTCATCGGCCCCTACGACGCGCCCAAGGTGCGGCTGCCCGGTGCCGGCGGCGCGCCGGAGATCGCCTCGCAGGCGAAAGAAGTGTTCATCGTCCTGAAGCACAGCCCGAAAGCCTTCGTCGCCAAGCTGCCCTTCGTCACCTCGGCCGGCTATCTCGACGGCGGTGACGCGCGGGTCAGAGCCGGCATTCCCGGCGCCGGGCCGACCGCGGTCATCACCGACCTCGGCATCCTCACCCCCGACCCGGTGAGCAAGGAGCTGACCCTGACCGGCATCCACCCCGGCGTGACGGTGGAGCAGGTGAAGGCCGCCACCGGCTGGGACCTGAAGATCTCGCCCGCCCTCAAGACCACCGAAGTCCCGGACGCCGAAACCCTGACGGCGCTCCGCGACCTCCATGCCCGCACCGCAGCCGCCCATGGGCAGGTTGGCGGAGAAGGATAAAGCAATGCGTGACGCCTATATCTGCGACGCCATCCGCACCCCCATCGGCCGCTATGCCGGAGCCTTGTCGTCGGTACGTGCCGACGATCTCGGCGCCGTGCCGATCCGCGCCCTGATGCAGCGCAACCCCTCGGTCGACTGGGCCGCGGTGGACGACGTCCTCTATGGCTGCGCCAACCAGGCCGGCGAGGACAACCGCAACGTCGCCCGCATGGCCGCATTGCTGGCGGGGCTGCCCGACGCGGTGCCGGGCACGACGATGAACCGGCTCTGCGGTTCCGGCCTCGACGCGCTCGCCACCGCCGCCCGCGCCGTCAAGGCGGGAGAGGCCGAGCTGATGATCGCCGGCGGGGTGGAGAGCATGAGCCGCGCCCCCTTCGTCATGGGCAAGGCCGACGCCCCCTTCTCCCGTCAGGCGGAGATCTTCGACACCACCATCGGCTGGCGCTTCGTCAACCCGGCGATGAAGGCAGCCTATGGCACCGATTCGATGCCGGAGACGGCGGAGAATGTCGCCGACGACTGGAAGATCGCCCGCGCCGACCAGGACGCCTTCGCGCTGCGCAGCCAGGAGCGCGCCGCCCGCGCCATCGCCGATGGCAGCATGGCCCGCGAGATCGTCCCCGTCACCATCCGCACCCGCAAGGGCGAGACGGTGGTGACCACCGACGAGCATCCCCGCGCCACGACCATCGAGGCGCTGTCGGCCCTGAAGCCCATCGTCCGCCCCGGCGGCACGGTGACCGCTGGCAACGCGTCCGGCGTCAACGACGCCGCCGCCGCCCTGCTGATCGCGTCGGACTCGGCAGTGAAGCGCTTCGGCCTGACCCCGCGCGCCCGCATCCTCGGCGGCGCCACCGCCGGCGTGCCGCCGCGCGTCATGGGCATCGGCCCGGTCCCCGCCACCCGCAAGCTGCTGGAGCGTCTCGGCCGGACCATCGCCGACATCGACCTGATCGAACTGAACGAGGCCTTCGCCGCCCAGGGTCTTGCCGTGCTGCGGGAGCTTGGCCTGCCCGACGATGCCGCCCATGTGAACCCGCAGGGCGGCGCCATCGCGCTGGGCCACCCGCTGGGCATGAGCGGCGCCCGCCTTGCGACCACCGCGCTCTACCAGCTCGAACAGTCCGGCGGCCGGACGGCGCTCTGCACCATGTGCATCGGCGTCGGCCAGGGCATCGCGGTGATGATCGAGCGGGTGTAGCCTCAGGCTTCGAATGCCCCCTCCCCAACCCTCCCCCACCTTCGGTGGGAGAGGGAGTTAAACGCAAGAGCGGCGGAGTTCCCTCTCCCGCGAAGCGGGGGAGGGTTAGGGAGGGGGAAAGAGCACCCCACCAGCCTTAACCGTCAGCGGAAGCCCCCATGCCCTTCATCGAAGCCGCCGGCATCACCCAGCATTACGACCTGACCGGCCCGGCCGACGCGCCGGTGTTGCTGTTCGCCAACTCCATCGGCACCAGCTTCCACATCTGGGACGCCGTGGTCCCGCATCTGGCAGACCGCTACCGCATCCTGCGCTACGACATGCGCGGCCACGGCCTGACCCAGGTGACGCCGGTCAGCGACACCGCCGGCTATACCATGGACATGCTGGCCGACGACGCCGCCGGCCTGCTCGACGCGCTGGGCATCGGACGCGCCCATGTCTGCGGCCTGTCGATCGGCGGCATGATGGCCCAGCGCCTCGCCGTCAAGGCGCCGGCCCGCGTCCACGGCCTGATCCTGTGCGACACCGCAGGCGTCATCGGCCCGGCCTCGGTC
This sequence comes from Azospirillum sp. B2RO_4, assembly GCF_051124815.1. Classification (NCBI taxonomy): domain Bacteria; kingdom Pseudomonadati; phylum Pseudomonadota; class Alphaproteobacteria; order Rhodospirillales; family Azospirillaceae; genus Azospirillum; species Azospirillum sp. B2RO_4. The sequence continues at coordinate 323,728 of NZ_CP118489.1, forward strand.
TGGACCGACCGCATCGCCGCCATCCGCGCCCGCGGCATGACCGCGATCGCCGACGGCGTCATGGCCCGCTGGTTCACGCAAGAGTTCCGCGACGGCCGCCCCGACCAGATCCGCGGCTACACCGCCATGGTCGCCCGCATCCCGGAGGACGGCTATGTCGGCTGCGCCATGGCGATCCGCGACGCCGACCTCAGCGCCGCCAATGCCGCCATCACCGCCCCCACCCTGGTGATCTGCGGCGAGCACGATGTCGCCACCCCGCCCGACGCCGCCCGCGCGCTGGCCGCCGGCATCCCCGGCGCCCGGTTCGAGCTGCTGCCCGGCGCCGCCCACATCCCCGGCGTCGAGAAGCCGGCCGAACTGGCCGCCCTGATCGACGGCTTCCTGAGGGATTTGTGATGGACGACCCGGAGATGAAGGACAGGGACCTCTACGACCGCGGCATGGCGGTGCGCCGGTCGGTCCTGGGGGACGCCCATGTCGACCGCTCGCTGGAGCGCGCCACCGACTTCGACGCCGATTTCCAGGAGTTCATCACCAAGACCGCCTGGGGCCAGATCTGGACCCGGCCGGGCCTGGACATCCGCACGCGCAGCATGCTGACCATCGCCATGCTGGCGGCGCTGGGCAAGGACGGCGAGCTGAAGCTGCACATCCGCGCCACCCGCAACACCGGCGTCACCCGCGACGAGGTCAAGGAAATCCTGATGCAGGCCGCCGTCTATGCCGGCGTCCCCGCCGGAAACCACGCGATGGCGCTGGCCCGCGCCGTCTATGCCGAGATGGACGAAGAGGACGCCCAAAAAGCATGACCGCCATCCGCCACGCCGACCCCCTCCTCGACCCGCTCTTCACCACCGACGCGGCGGCCGATGCCTTCTCCCCCGCCGCAAGGCTGCAGGGCATGCTGGAGTTCGAGGCGGCGCTGGCGCGGGCGGAGGCGGCGGCCGGCGTCATCCCCGCCCATGCCGTCCCGGCCATCGAGGCGGCCTGCAAGGCGGATCTCTACGACCTCGATGCGCTGGGGGCGGAGGCGGCGCTGGCCGGCAATACCGCCATCCCGATGGTCAGGCACCTGACCCGAACCGTGAAGGCCGCCGACGAGGAATCCTCCCGCTACGTCCATTGGGGCGCCACCAGCCAGGACGCGATGGACAGCGGGCTGATGCTGCAACTGCGCCGTTTCCTCGCCGGCCTCGACGCCGATCTGGCAGCACTCGCCGACGGCTTGGCCGACCTCGCCGACCGCCACCGCGCCACGCCGATGGTCGCCCGCACCTGGCTGCAGCACGCCCTCCCCACCACCTTCGGCCTGAAGGCCGCCGGCTGGCTCGACGCGCTCGGCCGCGACCGCCAGCGCATCGCCGCCGCCCGCGCGCGCCTCGCCCTGCAATTCGGCGGCGCCGCCGGCACGCTGGCGGCGCTGGGCGACGCCGGCCCGGCGGTGGCGGAGGCTCTGGCGCGCGACCTCGACCTCCCGCTGCCTGCCCTGCCCTGGCACGCCAGCCGCGACCGCATCACCGAACTGGCCTCGGCCCTCGGCATCCTCGCCGGCACGCTGGGCAATCTCGGCCGCGACATCTCGCTGATGATGCAGATGGAGGTCGCCGAAGCCTTCGAGCCCAGCGCTCCCGGCCGCGGCGGCTCCTCCACCATGCCGCACAAGCGCAACCCGGTGTCCTGCGCCGTCCTGCTCTCCACCGCCATCCGCGCCCCGTCCCTGGTCGGCGGTCTGCTGGCAGCGCAGGTGCAGGAGCATGAACGCGGCCTCGGCGGCTGGCATGCCGAGTGGCAGGCCCTGCCCGACCTCTGCCGCCTCGTCGCCGGCGCCGCCCGCCATGCCCGCGAAACCATCACCGGCCTGACCATCGATGCGGAGCGCATGCGCGCCAACCTCGACCTGACCCGCGGCCTGATCCTGGCCGAAGCCGTCACCATGGCGCTGGGCGACCGCATGGGCCGGATGGCCGCCCATTCCCGCGTCGCCGAGGCCAGCCGCCGCGCCGCGCACGCCGCCCGCCCGCTGCGCGACGTGCTGGCCGAGGATGCCGAGCTGGTGCAGGCGCTGGGTTCGGACGCCCTCGACCGCCTGTTCGACCCGCTGAACTACACCGGCTCCGCCTCCCATTTCATCGACCGCGTTCTGGCACTCCACCGGCAAACAGAAGGTCGGCAAAGCTGACCGTTCCCAAGGAGGGACACTCAGGATGGACACAGCCGTTCACGAGACGGAGGGCGATTTCACCCCCCGCGATTGGGCTCAGCACCCGCCCTACCTGTCGCCGCTCTACAAATCGACGGTGCTGCGCTCCCCGTCCAAGCCGCTGATCCCGATGAAGCAGTGCCTGTCGGTGCGCAGCGGCCCGGTGTTCGGCCATGACAGCGTCGATCCGCTCGACAGCGACCTGACGAAGAACGGCCGCGTCAATGGCGAGCCGGTCGGCGAGCGCATGATCGTCACCGGCCGCGTGCTGGACGAGAGTGGCCGGCCGGTGCCGCACACGCTGCTGGAGATCTGGCAGGCCAACGCCTGCGGCCGCTACGTCCACCGCTGGGACCAGCATGACGCGCCGCTCGACCCCAACTTCTTCGGCGCCGGCCGCTGCATCACCGACGATCAGGGCCGCTACCGCTTCACCACGGTCAAGCCCGGCGCCTATCCCTGGGGCAACCACCACAATGCGTGGCGGCCGGCGCACATCCATTTCTCGCTGTTCGGGCCGTCCTTCCTGACCCGTCTGGTCACCCAGATGTATTTCCCCGGCGACCCGCTGCTGCCGCTCGACCCCATCTACAACGGGGTGCCGGAGGGCGCGCGCGAGCTTCTGGTCTCCCGCTTCTCCATCGACGTGACCGAACCGCTGCGGGCGCTCGGCTATGAGTTCGACATCGTCCTGCGCGGACGGCAAGCCACGCCGATGGAGGGCTGACCGCCATGAGCCAGATGCTGAAACAGACCCCGTCCCAGACCGTCGGCCCCTATTTCGCCTATGCCTGGACACCGGAACTCTACGGCCGCCGCCCGCTGGCGACCAACCGGCTGGCGACCCGCGACATGCCGGGCGAGCACATCCGCATCGAAGGCGTGGTGTATGACGGCGAAGGCGCCCCGATCCGCGACTGCGTGGTGGAGATCTGGCAGGCCGGCGCCGACGGCCGCCACGCCCCCGGCGCCGCCGGCTTCGGCCGCTGCGGCACCGACGACGCCGGCCATTACGTCTTCGACACGGTGAAGCCCGGCGTCTGCGAGGCCGGTCACGCCCCGCACATCGCGGTGACGGTGTTCGCCCGCGGCATGCTGAGCCACGCCTTCACCCGCCTGCATTTCTCCGACGAGGCCGCGGCGAACGCCGCGGACCCGGTGCTGACCACCGTCCCCGCCGACCGCCGCGACACCCTGATCGCCCGGCGCGCGGAGGTTCCGGGCGGCGTGGTCTACCGCTTCGACATCCGCCTGCAGGGCGAGGGGGAGACGGTGTTTTTTGACTGTTGAGACGGCGAGGTTAGACCCCCACCTAACCTCCCCCGCTGGGCGGGGGAGGGACTGCCGCTTCTTTCCCGATCAAGCACTTATCCCCTCTCCCGCCCAGCGGGGGAGGGTTAGGGTGGGGGTCTAGCTCCACAAGGAGCCGACGCCCACTCACCCCTCGCGGATCGTCGCCACGAAGCGCTGCACTTCGGTGCGCAGCTGCGCCGATTGGTGCGACAGCGTGTCGGCGGCGGCGCGGGCCTGGGAGGCCATGCTGCCGGTCTCGCTGGCGGCGCGGGTGACGCCCTCGATGTTGGTCGACACCTCGCGGGTGCCGGCGGCGGCCTGCTGGACGTTGCGGCTGATCTCGCGGGTCGCCGCCCCCTGCTCCTCCGCCGCCGCCGCGACGGCGGTGACCGTCTCGCTGATGCCCAGGATGGTGCGGCCGATGGCCTGGATGGCGCCGACGGCGCTGCCGCTGACCGACTGGATCTCGGCGATCTGGGCGGCGATCTCCTCCGTCGCCTTGGCGGTCTGGCTGGCGAGGTTCTTCACCTCCTGCGCCACGACGGCGAAACCCTTGCCGGCCTCGCCCGCCCGCGCCGCCTCGATGGTGGCGTTCAGCGCCAGCAGGTTGGTCTGGCCGGCGATGGACTGGATCAGGTTCACCACGTCGCCGATCTTCTGCGCCGCCTCGGCCAAGCCGGCCACCGTGCCGTTGGTCTTTTCGACCTCGCCGACCGCATCGTTCGCCATGCGCGAGGAGGCGGAGATGCGCTGGTTGATCTCCTCGATGGAGTGGGCCAGCTCCTCCGCCGCGGCGGCGACCGTCTGCACGTTGCCGCTGGCGACGTCGGCGGCGCTGGCGACGGCGGCGGCCTGGGCGTTGGTCTGCTCGGCAATGGCCGACAGCCCTTCCGAATCGCTGCGGATCAGCTCCGCCTGCTCGGTCACGCTGGCGACCACGCCGCCCACCGTGCCCTCGAACCGGTCGGCCATCCGGGCCAGCTCCTGCCGGCGCCGCTCGGCGGCCTGCGCCTCGTCCCGGCGGCGCTGCTCCTCCATCTCGGCGACGCGGCCGGCATTCTCCTTGAACAGCTGCAGCGCCTTGTTGATCGCGCCGATCTCGTCCGCGCGGTCGCGGTCGCGCACCTCCACGTCCTGCCGGCCGGCGGTAAGCGCCTCCACCGTCGCGATGATCCGGCGCAGCGGCGTGCCGACGATGGTCCGGGTCGACAGCCACAGCGCCAGCAGCAGGCCGACGGTCAGCAGCACGGCGCCGATGGCGATGAAGCTGCGCAGTTCCTCCTTCGGTACCTCGATCTGGTTCATCGGCAGATTGATCAGCACCGACCAGGGCGTGCCGGTGTCGCCGATCACGACCGGCTGGAACAGCTGCTTGACCTCGGTCTTCAGGCTGGCCGACACCGAGAAGTGGGCATAGCTCTTGCCCTCGCGGATGGCGGGCAGCGCCTCCTTCAGCCGCTGGTTGGTCTCCAGGATCGGCTTGCCCATATGGGCGGCATTGCTGTAGCCGGCCCACAGGCCGCCGTTGGAGATCAGGAAGACCGACCCGGTCCCGAACGGCTTCGCCGTCTTCAGCTCGTTCCAGATCTCGTCGGTGGCGATGTCGACGCCGGCGACGCCGACGAACTTGCCGCCCTCCATGACCGGCACCACCAGCGACACCATCAGGATGTTCTTGCCGGCCACCACATAGCTGTAGGGCTCGACGATCACCTCCTTGCCGGTGCGCTTGGCCTGCTGGTAATAGAGGCCGTCGGGGCCGGGATCGTCATAGGCGGTCAGCGCCTCCAGCTGGGGCTTGCCGCTGCCGCGGTTCCAATAGGGGATGAAGCGGCCGCTGGCGTCGCTGCCGGGGCTGTTGACGAAATCGGAGTCCTTGCCGTCCAGCGCGTTCGGCTCCATGCCGACCCACACGCCGATCAGGTTGGGATTGCTCTCCAGCAGGCTCTTCAGCCAGTCGTTCAGCTTGGCGCGGTCGGCGACGCCGCTGCGCTTCAGGCTCAGCAGGGTGGTCCGCATCAGGCGGCTGATGTTCATGGCGTCGTTCAGACGCCGCTCAACCGTCTCGGCATGGAATTTGCCGAGTTCGTCCCCGACCCTGAAGGACAGGGCGTCGGTATCGGCCCCGCTCCTGGCGGAGATCACGACCGTGCCGACTCCCAGCCCGACCAGCAGAACCACGCCGATCGCCAAAACCAGCTTGGTCACCAAAGGCAGCTTCTTGAACATCTCCATTCCCCGCGACATACCCGGACAAGGGCCCGACACCCCCGACCGACTGTCTCGCAGTTCTGTTAAATTCAAGTAAATTATCTGCTAATATATCTGTCACATCAACAGATGGTGAGAACAACTCTCAAAAGAATGGCGACCAGCCATACCCGGATCAAAGAGTCATACTTTGGGACCAGTCCACGAATCCTTCGGACACATACAACCTTCACTCCATACCATAAAGAAGAAGGGGACGGACCGGTCGTCCCGGTTCGCCCCCTTCGCAACGTCGGCAAGCGTCGCCCGTGATTACTTCCGGGCGGCGGCGATGGCGGCCTGCAGGTCCTTCAGCACCTCGGCACCGCCGTCGGCGGAGTACTTGTCGAAGGCGGGCTTGACCATCTCGCGCATGCGGTCCAGCTCGGCCGGGCTCAGCTCGTTGATCTGCATGCCCTTCTCCTTCAGGTAGGCCACGCTCTCGGCCGAGGCCTTGCGGCTGTCCGTGCGCTCGAAATCGCGCGAGGCGACGGCGGCCTCGTTCAGGATCTTCTTCTCGTCCGCCGACAGGCCGTCGTACCAGCGCTTGCTGGCCAGCATGATCCACGGGCTGTAGACGTGGCGGGAGATGGTCAGATACTTCTGCACTTCATAGAACTTGGACGACTGGATGGTGGTGACCGGGTTCTCCTGGCCGTCGACCGTGCCGGTCTCCAGCGCGGTGAACAGCTCGGAGAAGGCCAGCGGCACCGCGTTGGCGCCGAAGCGGTTGAACATGTCGATGTAGACCGGGTTCTGCATCACGCGCAGCTTGATGCCGCCCATGTCCTCGACCTTGGTGATCGGGCGCTTGCTGTTGGTCAGGTTGCGGAAGCCGTTCTCCCAATAGACCAGCCCGACCAGCCCCTTGTCGTTCAGCGACTTCAGCAGCTTCTCGCCGAACGGGCCGTCCAGCACGGCGTCGGCTTCCTTCTCGTTGTTGAACAGGAAGGGCAGGTCGTAGACGCCGAAATCCTTGACGATGCCGACCAGCGTGGCGGTGGAGCCGACCATCATCTCCTGCGCGCCGCCGATCAGGGCGTTCTGCATCTGGATGTCGCTGCCCAGGCTGGCGTCGCCGAAGCCCTTCAGCTTCAGCTTGCCGCCGCTGCGCTTGGACAGCTCCTCGGCGAAATACTTCACCGCCCGGCCCTGGTTGCTGTTCTCCGACAGGCCGTAGCCGAAGCGGATGATGCGGGTCTTCACGTCCTGGGCGGCAGCGGTCGTCGAGGCGGCGATCGGGGCGAGCAGCGCGGCGGCGATGCCGGTGGCGAGCAGCAGTTTGCGGAACATGGGTGTCGAACTCCCTTGAGGTCTGGTGTTTCGTTCTGGTTGGTTTTGCTAAGGCGTCAGTGGAACAGGTGCAGCGGCATGGTGATGATCTCCGGCACGGCGATCATCAGGCCAAGCAGGACGATGTAGGTCAGCAGGAAGGGCCAGATGCCCTTGGTGGCGCTTTCCAGCGAGATGCGGGCGACGCCGCACACCACGTTCAGCACCGTGCAGACCGGCGGATGGATCAGGCCCAGCGTGCCGATCAGGACGAACATCACGCCGAAATAGGTCGGGTCGATGCCGGCCTTGATCGCCAGCGGGGTCAGCACCGGACCCAGCACCAGGATGGTCGGCGTCAGGTCCATCACCGTGCCGACGGCCAGCAGCAGGAAGGCGATGGCCAGCATCAGCAGCTTGGGATGGCTCATCAGCGGGGCCAGCAGCTCCGTCATCTGCTGCGGCAGGTCGGCCAGCGTCACCATGTAGGACGACACCAGCGCGGCGGCGCACAGGAACATGACGGTGCTGGTGGTGCGCGCCGCCTGGACCAGCAGCGGGACCAGCTGCGGCAGCGTGACCTGACGGTAGACGAACAGCGCGACGAACAGCGAATAGACGGCGGCGACCACCGCGGCCTCGGTCGGCGTGAAGATGCCGCCGCGCAGGCCGCCGATGATGATGACCGGCAGGGCCAGCGCCCAGACGCCGTCGCCCAGCGCCTTCAGCCGCTCGCCTCCGCTCGCCTTCGGCTGCAGCTTCACCGTCATGTCGCGGCAGACGAAGACCCAGGCGCAGACGAGGCCGATGCCCATCAGCAGGCCGGGGACGATGCCGCCCATGAACAGCGCGCTGATCGAGGTGTTGGTGGTCACGCCGAAGATGATGAAGGGCATGCTGGGCGGGATGATCGGGGCGATGATGCCGCCCGATGCGATCAGACCGGCCGAACGCGGCACCGGATAGCCGTGGTCGCGCATCATCGGGATCAGCAGCGTCGCCAGCGCGGCGGTGTCGGCGATGGCCGAGCCGGACAGGCTGGCCAGCATCACCGAGGCGCCGATGGTGACGTATCCCAGACCGCCCTTGATGTGGCCGACCAGGCTGACCGCCAGGTTGATGATGCGCTGGGAGATGCCGCCGGCGTTCATCAGCTCGCCGGCCAGGATGAAGAAGGGCACCGCCATCAGCGGATAGTTGTCGGCGCCGCTCAGCATGTTCTGGGCGACCAGCTGGGCGTCGAAGAAGTCGAGGTGGACCATCAGCGCGACGCCGGTCAGCATCAGCGCGAAGGCGATGGGCATGCCGAGCAGCATGAAGCCGAACAGCGAGCCCAGGAAAATGGTGAGCGTCATGGCGGCGTCTCCGTCCGCAGGAAATCTGTAGGTCTGGGCTCAGTGCTTCGCGGCAGCCGCACCGGAGGCGACGCCGTGGCCGGCGCCATGTCCGGCAGGTGCCGGCGGGGCAACCGCGGGGCCGTGCGATTCCGGATGGTCCAGCGTGGTGTCGGGGTCGCCGGGGACGCGGGCGCCCGGCTGGTTGGTGACGATCCGCACCAGGTTCGCCAGCACGATCAGCGCCATGGCGATGGCCGGGAAGAAGCCCGCCGCCGCGTAGAAGGCCATGGGGAAGCGCAGGACGGTGGAGAAGGTCTCCATCCCGATCAGCAGCTGGATCCAGCTTCCCTGCACGAACAGCCACAGGGCGTACAGCATCATCAGGTGCGCGATCACCGCGCAGGCCCGGCGGACCTTGGCCGGCAGGCGGCTCTGCAGGATCTCAAGGCCCAGATGCCGCTGGTGGCGCAACGCCACGGTGGCGCCCAGGAACACCAGCCAGACGAACATCAGCCGCGCGATCTCCTCAGCCGCGACGATGCCGCTGTTGAAGACATAGCGCAGGACGACGTTGCCGAAGACGAGACCGACCATGACCGCCAGCATCAGCGCCATGATCCATTCGGTGACCCGCTCCAGCAGATCAGCAACGCGCTTCATGCGTTCCTCCCAAAACAATCACCGCCGGTCAGGCGGGCATGCGCATCGGCGACGATGGCCTCGGCCGGCAGCGTCACCTCGTAGGACAGCACCGGCTCGTCGGCCGCCGGCATCTCCAGGTCGGCGAACTGGCTGTCGACCAGGGCCATCGGCATGAAATGGGCGGTGCGCGCCCCCATGCGCGAGGCGATCAGCGCCTTGTCGCCGTGCAGGTGCAGGAACACCACCCGCCTGGACCCGCCGCGCAGCTTGTCGCGGTAGCGCCGCTTCAGCGCCGAACAGGCGACGACCAGCCCCCTGCCCTCGCGGTCGGCATCGGCGATGAAGCCGGCCAGCGTGGCCAGCCAGCCGTCGCGGTCGGCGTCGGTCAGCGGGATGCCGGCCGACATCTTCTCGATGTTGGCGGGCGGGTGGTGGGCGTCGCCCTCGATGAATTCATCGCCCAGCGCGGTGGCGAGGCTCTGGCCGACGCTGGACTTGCCGCAGCCGGCCACGCCCATCACCACGACGATCTGCGGACCGGCCGGCGGTTCGACCTGAGGGGCGTTCATGCCGGGGGACGGCGCGATGGAGGGACCGTTCATGAGGCTGGTGTTCCCGAATACCTGTGCGGGACGGCGTCCGCGACGGCAAGTCGCGGCGCCCCACGCACCGACAAAGTTATGTTAGCGCTATCATTCGCGGGTCACTGAGAGGTCCATGACCACGAAGGCCGGACTGCACGGATGACGCCGAGACGAGGTGCTGATACTGTTAGCGCTAACCTTGACGCGCGTAAAGAGTTTTGTTTGAGTTGCGGACAAACTGATCGGGGATGGCCGCGGGTTGCAGGCTTAAGCTCTGCGTGGCATGCGGCTGTTGCTGAGCATGATACACATCGGTGACCGGCGAGCCCGCGCGACCTTCCGTCGCGCCGGCCCAAATCGGATCGCCGGAATTGAAAGGACGAAGCCCTGTGACGACCCATGGCGGTGATCGGTCCGCATCCTCGGCGGTCAAGACGCGCAAGCCGCGCTCCTCGCGCACCGGCCGCGCCACCATGGCGGACGTGGCGGAGCGGGTGGGCATCAGCGCCATCACCGTCTCGCGCGCCTTCAAACGGCCGGAGCTGGTGGCGCCGGAGCTGCGCCAGCGCATCCTCGACACCGCGCAGTCGATGGGCTACGTGCCGAATCAGGCCGCCAGCGCGCTCGCCTCGGCGCGGTCGATGACGGTGGCGGTGCTGATCCCGTCGATGACCAACATGGTCTTCGTCGAGACGCTGGCCGGCATCCACGACATGCTGCTGCCGCGCGGCTACCGCGCCCTGATCGGCGTCACCCACTATTCCCCGGAGGAGGAGGAGCGGCTGATCCGCACCTACCTGCAGTTCCAGCCCGACGGCATCCTGCTGACCGGCACCGACCATACGCAGATCACCCGCACCTACCTGTCGGCGCTCTCCAGCCCGACCGTCCACATGATGGAGCTGCTGGACGACCCCGAAAGCCTCAGCGTCGGCTGTTCGCAGGAGGAGGGCGGCCGGCTGATGACCACCCACCTGCTGGAGCGCGGCTACCGCCGCATCGGCTTCGTCGCCGTGCAGCTCGACCCCCGCACGCTGGCACGCCTCGACGGCTACCGCCATGCGCTGGAGGAGGCCGGGCTGTATGACGAGAAGCGCGTCTGGCGCCTGCCCGACCCGTCCTCGATCCATCTGGGCGCCGCGATGATCGACCGGCTGATGGCGGAGAACAGCGACTGCGACGCCGTCTTCTTCTGCAACGACGACCTGGCCCAGGGCGCCCTGTTCCAGTGCCAGCGCCGCGGCATCCGCGTGCCCGACCAGCTCGCCGTCGCCGGTTTCAACGACCTGCCGGCCTCGGCCTGGACCACCCCGACGCTCACCACCGTCGCCACCCCGCGCTACGCCATCGGCCGCCACGCCGCCGCCATGCTGCTCGACCTGATGGACGGCAAGGAGCCGCCGCGGCGCCGCCTCGACCTCGGCCTGACCTTCATCGCGCGGGAAAGCACGTGAGGGGGAGTGGTTGGCTGACGGTGCCCCCTCCCTAACCCTCCCCCGCCCTCGGTCGGCCGAAGGCCGATCCGATCGTGGGAGAGGGGACTGCCGCCGTCCTTTGCAGAACCCTCACCAAGCATCCTGCCCCCTCTCCCGCCGAAGGCGGGGGAGGGATGGGGAGGGGGCATCCGACAATGCGACAATGATCCTGATCAACCCGGCCGCATAACCCCCGGCATGGCTGACGCGCAGGCTCGGCGTCGCTAAGCCGCGGGGCCGGGCGTAGACTGTGCGGATGCTGACGCTTCGACATCTGGCGATCGACACCGTCCGGGAGAATGTCGCCTTCCTCAACCGCCGCTGCACCCGGTATCATGTCGAGGATTTCCTCGGGCTGGGCCGGGTGGAGGTGCGGAACGACGGCCGCTCCCTGCTGGCGGTTCTGAACATCGTCGACGACCCCGCCATCGTCGGCCCCGACGAGATCGGCCTGTCCGATCCCGCCTTCGGCCAGCTCGGCCTTGCCGAGGGCTCCGCCGTCCATCTCGTTCCCCCGACCCCGCCGGAAAGCTTCGAGCTGGTGCGCGCCAAGGTCGGCGGCGCCGCCCTGACCGACGAGCAGCTGGCCGCCATCATCCGCGACGTCACCGACCAACGTTACTCCAAGATCGAGATCGCCGCCTTCCTGATCGCCTGCGCCAGCTTCATGACGACGGCGGAGGTGCTGGGCCTGACCCGCGCCATGATCGCCGCCGGCACGCGTTTGCATTGGGACGGCCCCAACGGCATCGCCGGCACCATCGCCGACAAGCACTGCATCGGCGGCATCCCCGGCAACCGCACCTCGATGATCGTGGTGCCGATCGTCGCCGCCCACGGCCTGCCGATCCCCAAGACCTCGTCGCGCGCCATCACCTCGCCCGCCGGCACCGCCGACACCATGGAGGTGCTGGCTAACGTCGACGTGCCGGTGGAGCGCATGCAGGCCCTGGTGCGCGAGGCCAAGGGCTGTCTGGTCTGGGGTGGCCATGTCCGGCTGTCGCCGGCCGACGACATCCTGATCTCGGTCGAACGGCCGCTGGCCATCGATACCCGCGAACAGCTGGTCGCCTCCATCCTGTCGAAGAAGGTGGCGGCCGGCTCCACCCATCTGCTGATCGACATCCCCGTCGGCCCCAGCGCCAAGATCCGCAGCGCCGGCGAGGCGGTGCGCCTGCGCAAGCTGTTCGAGCATGTCGGCGACCGTCTCGGCCTGACGCTGGAGGTGGCGATCACCGACGGCTCGCAGCCGGTCGGGCGCGGCATCGGCCCGGTGCTGGAGGCACGCGACGTGATGGCCGTTCTGCGCAACGACCCGGCATCCCCCGCAGATCTGAAGGAACGCGCCCTGCTGCTGGCCGGCCGCATCCTGGAATTCGACCCCGCGGTGCGCGGCGGCAGCGGCAACCGCCGGGCGCGCGACCTGCTGGAATCCGGCGCCGCCCTGGCCTCGATGGAACGCATCATCGCCCTGCAGGGTCCGCCGCCCACGGTGGCGACGCTGGGCTCCCTGGTGGCGGAGATCGCCTCGCCCGCCGACGGGATCGTGTCGTCGCTCGACTGCTACCGCCTCGCCCGCATCGCCCGTCTGGCCGGCGCACCCACCGACAAGGGCGCCGGCATCGACCTGCTGCGCAAGGTCGGCGAGCCTGTTCGCCGGGGCGAGCCGCTCTACCGCATCCACGCCAGCACCAACGCCGATTTCACCTTCGCCCAGGCCCATGCGGCCGACGACAACGGGGTGCGGGTGGTGGGGTGAAGATAAATGCCCGCTCCCGCTCCGGGAGAGGGAGGGGACCCACGAAGTGGGGAGGGTGAGGGGGATTCCAAGAATCCCGAACCGCATGGCTTCGTGCCTGACCCCTCACCCTTCCCACCACTTCGCGGCGGGCCCCTTCCCTCTCCCGGGACGGGAGAGGGAAACTCAGAGAGGAGCAGACCCATGTCCCTGTCGCTGACCTTCCATGGTGCCGCCGGCACGGTGACCGGCTCCTGCTTCCGCCTGTCGACGCCGAACGGCGACGTGCTGATCGATTGCGGCATGTTCCAGGGCACCAAGACGATCCGGGAACTGAACTACCGCCCCTTCCCCTTCGATCCGTCTTCGATCGCCGCGGTCCTGCTGACCCACGCCCACATCGACCATTCCGGCCTGCTGCCCAAGCTGACCCGCCTCGGCTTCCGTGGCCGCATCTTCGCCACCGGCGGCACGGTGGACCTGCTGGAATACATGCTGCCCGACAGCGGCTACATCCAGGAGGGCGAGGTGGAGCGCCTCAACCGCCGCAATCGCCAGCGCGGCCGTCCGCCGGTCCAGGCGATCTACACCCAGGACGACGCCATCCGCAGCCTGCGCCGGCTCCGCCGCGTCGAGTACGACCGCTGGACCGACATCCTCCCCGGCCTGCGCGCCCGCTTCTGGCAGGCCGGCCACATCCTCGGCTCCGCCTCCATCGAGATCGAAGCCCTCGACGGCTTCGGGGGCGGCGCCGCCGAACCCACCCGCATCCTGTTCTCCGGCGATCTCGGCCCCGGCGGCAAGAGCTTCCACGCCGACGCCGAGGGGCCGGAGCGGCCGGACTGGATGGTGCTGGAGACCACCTACGGCGACCGCGACCGCACCGACCTGGACGAGGCCGGACGGCAGGCGGTTCTGCGCGCCGAGGTGTCCACCGCCCTGGCCGCCGGCGGCGTCCTGCTGATCCCGGTCTTCGCGGTGGAGCGCACGCAGGAACTGCTCTACGACCTCGACTGCCTGTTCGACGGCGGCCAATTGCCGGCGGTGGACGTCTTCCTCGATTCGCCGCTGGCGGATGCGGTGACCGGCGTCTTCCGCCGCCATCTCGACGATCTGGAAACCGACGGCGACCCCTTCACCCGCGCCAACTTCCACCATGTCCGCAGCGTGCCGGAAAGCCAGCGCCTCAACACCCTCTCCGGCGGCGCCATCATCATGGCGGCCAGCGGCATGTGCGACGCCGGCCGCATCCGCCACCATCTGAAGAACCGCCTGTGGCGTCCGCAGGACACGGTTCTTCTGGTCGGCTATCAGGCCCCCGGCACGCTGGGCCGCCTGCTGCAGGAGGGCACCCCCCGCGTCCGCATCCATGGCGAGGAGATCGCGGTGAAGGCGAAGGTCCGCTCCATCGACGTCTATTCCGGCCATGCCGACCGCTCCACGCTGCTGGACTGGGTGGAGGCCCGCCATGGCGTCGGCCACGGCCTGTTCCTGGTCCATGGCGAGGAAGCCGCCCGCGCCTCTATCCGGCAGGCCCTGCTCGACAAGGGCTGGCCGGCGGAGCGCATCGCCCAGCCGGCGCTGGACGACCGCGTCGACCTCGCCGCCCCGCGCCCGCTGGTGCCGGCCGACCGTCACCCCCGCCTCGGCCCCGCCGATCTCGCCGCCGGTCTCGACTGGCACAACCATTATGCCGAGGCTCTGCTGGCGCTCCGCCGCACGCTCGACGCCGCCCCCGACGATGCGGCGCGCGAACGCATCCTGGCCGGCGTGATGGGCGCTCTCGACACCAACGAGAAAGCCGGGAAAGGAACCCAGCCATGACCGTCAAGCGCATCCTCATCGCCCTGGCCCTGCTGGCGCTGCTCGGCGCCGGGGCGGCCTATGGCTGGCGGGCGATGCAGGGCAACCGGCTGCCCGCCGGCTTCGCCTCCGGCAATGGCCGGATCGAGGCGAACGAGATCGACATCGCCACCAAATACGCCGCCCGCGTCCTGACCATCCCGGTGCAGGAGGGCGATCTTGTGGAGGCCGGCGCCGTCATCGCCACGCTCGACACCCGCGACCTCGAAGCGCAGCTCCGCTCCGCCGAGGCCCAGCTGCGCCAGTCCCGCCGCAGCCGCGACGAGGCCGTCGCCCTGGTCGCCCAGCGCGCCAGCGAGGCCGATTTCGCCGCCAAGGAGATGGAGCGGGCGCTGGTGCTGTTCGGCAAGGGCCATGTCTCCGAACAGCGCGTCGATCAGGCCCGCAACAGCCGCCGCACCGCCGACGCCGCGCTCGACGCCGCCAAGAGCCACCTCGCCAGCGCCGACGAGGCGATCACCGCCGCGGCCGGCGATGCCGACCGCCTGACCACCCTGGTCGCCGACGGCGTTCTGAAGGCGCCGCGCAAGTCCCGCGTCCTCTACCGTCTGGCCGAACCCGGCGAGGTTCTGGCCGCCGGCGGCAAGGCGGCGACGCTGCTCGACCTGTCGAATGTCTACATGACCTTCTTCCTGCCGACCGACACGGCGGGAAACCTCGCGCTCGGCGCCGACGCCCGCATCCTGCTGGACGCCGTTCCCGACACCGCGATCCCCGCCGCCGTCACCTTCGTCGCCCCGCGCGCCCAGTTCACGCCCAAGCAGGTGGAGACCAAGTCCGAACGTGACCGCATGATGTTCCGCGTCAAGGCCCGCGTTCCCGAAGCCTTGGTGACCCGCTACATCGAGCGGGTGAAGACCGGCCTGACCGGCATGGCCTATGTGAAGCTGGACGACAAAGCGGTCTGGCCGGACTGGCTGGAATCGAAGCTGACGCGGGAAGCGGCCTCTTCCCCCGCCTTATCCCCCTCTCCCCCCCAACACAAGCAAAGCTTGTGTTGCCGACAGGCGAAGCGCAGCTTCGCCGAAAGGCGGGGAGAGGGTCGGGGTGAGGGGGACGCACAGCATGATTTCGCCGAAAATCAGCCCCTCTCCGCCCCCCAATCCACCCCACGCTCCCCCCTCACCCTAACCCTCTCCCCGGGGGGGAGAGGGGACAACCCTGGGGACATGCGATCATGACCCCCGCCCCCGCCGTCTCGCTGTCGGGCGTGCGGCACCGCTATGGCGGGACGGTGGCGCTGGCGGACGCTTCCCTCGACATCCCCGCCGGCACCAGCGTCGCGGTGATCGGCCCGGACGGCGTCGGCAAATCGACCCTGCTCGGCCTGATCTCCACCGCCAGGAAAATCCAGCAGGGCAGCGTCCGCGTGCTCGGCACCGACCTCGCCGACCGCGTTGGCCGCGCCGCGCTCCAGCCGCGCATCGCCTACATGCCGCAGGGTCTCGGCCGCAACCTCTACGCCAACCTCAGCGTCGCCGAGAATCTCCAGTTCTTCGGCCGCCTCTTCGGCCTCGACGCCGCGGAGCGCCGGCACCGCATCGCCGACCTGCTGGACGCCACCGGCCTCGCCCCTTTCCCCGACCGGCCGGCCGGCAAGCTGTCGGGCGGCATGAAGCAGAAGCTCGGCCTCTGCTGCGCCCTTCTGCACGACCCCGACCTGCTGATCCTCGACGAGCCGACGACCGGCGTCGATCCGCTCTCCCGCCGGCAGTTCTGGGATCTGATCGCCCGCATCCGCGCCGGCCGCCCCGGCATGACCGTGCTGGTCGCCACCTCCTACATGGACGAGGCCGAGCGGTTCGACAGCGTGGTGATGATGAACGCCGGCCGCCTGCTCGCCCACGACACCCCCGCCGCGGTGAAGGCGCAGACCGGGGCCGCCGATCTGGAGGAGGCCTTCGTCGCCCTGCTGCCGGAGGATGCCAAGCGTGGCCATGAACGCCTGACCGTCCCGCCCCGCCCGCCCGAGCCCGCCGGCGCCGAACCGGCCATCGAGGCGATCGGCCTGACCCGCCGCTTCGGCGATTTCACCGCGGTGTCGGACATCAGCTTCCGCATCGGCCGCGGCGAGATCTTCGGCTTTCTCGGCTCCAACGGCTGCGGCAAGACCACCACGATGAAGATGCTGACCGGCCTGCTGCCCGCCAGCGCCGGCGAGGCGCGGCTGTTCGGCAAGCCGGTGGATGCCGCCGATCTGGAGAGCCGCCGCCGCGTCGGCTACATGGCGCAGGCCTTCTCGCTCTACGGCGAATTGACGGTGCGCCAAAACCTCGACCTGCACGCCCGCCTGTTCGACCTTCGCGACGCCGAAACCCGACTGACCGAACTGGTGGAGCGCTTCGGCCTGTCGCCCTACATCGACGCGGTGGCCGACCGCCTGCCGCTCGGCGTGCGGCAGCGGCTGTCCTTGGCCGTCGCCATCCTGCACGATCCGGAGCTGCTGATCCTCGACGAGCCGACCTCCGGCGTCGACCCGGTGGCGCGCGACCAGTTCTGGCGCGACCTGATCTCGCTATCGCGCGACCAGGGGGTGACGATCTTCGTCTCCACCCACTTCATGAACGAGGCGGCGCGCTGCGACCGGGTGGCCTTCATGAACGCCGGCCGCGTCATCGCCGCCGGCCCGCCCGACGAGCTGCGCCGCCAACAGCAGGCCGACAGCCTGGACGACGCCTTCATCGGGTTCATGGAGCAGGCGGAGGGCGCCCCCCCTCTCAACCACCCTATTCCCCCTCTCCCCCCCGGGGAGAGGGTCGGGGTGAGGGGGATGCGTGGCGGGCCTTCGACAAAAATCCAGCATGTGCGCCCCCCTCACCCTAACCCTCTCCCCGGGGGGGAGAGGGGACTTAACTCCTCTCCCCTCTCCCGCCGCCGCCTGCTCGCCTACGCGTGGCGCGAAACGCTCGAACTGCGCCGCGACCCCGTTCGCCTGACCGTCGCCCTCCTTGGCACCGTCCTGCTCATGCTGGTCTTCGGCTTCGGCATCACCATGGACGTCGAGAACCTGACCTTCGCCGTGCTCGACCACGACCGCACGCCGGAAAGCCGCGCCTACATCGAGCAGTTCGACGGCTCGCGCAGCTTCCGCGCCACGCCGCCGGCCATCGACGCCCGCGATCTGGCGCTGCGCCTGCAACGGGGCGAAGCGTCGCTGACCATAGAGATTCCCGAAGGCTTCGGCCGCGACCTCCGCCGCGGCAGAACCCCGGAGGTGGCGGTGCGCATCGACGGCGCCATGCCCTTCCGGGCGGAAACCATCCAGGGCTATGTCGCCGGCCTGCACCAGCGCTTCATCCAGGATGCCGCCACCGCCGCCGGAGCCACCCTGCCCGCGTCGCCCGCCAATCTGGAGATGCGTTACCGGTACAACCAGGCCTTCCGCAGCCTGGACGCCATGGTGCCCAGCACCATCGGCCTGCTGCTGGTCTTCATCCCCGCGATCCTCGCCGCCCTCGGCGTGGTGCGGGAGAAGGAGTTGGGCTCCATCACCAACCTCTACGTCACCCCGGTGACGCGGCTGGAATTCCTGCTGGGCAAGCAGTTGCCCTACATCGCGCTGGCTGCCTTCAACCTGCTGCTGATGGTGGCGATGGCCGTCACCCTGTTCGGCGTGCCGGTGAAGGGCAGCCTTGCGGGGCTTTTGCTGGGCGGGCTGGTCTATGTGGTGGCGACCACGGCCTTGGGGCTGCTGATCTCCGTCTTCACCGCGACGCAGACAGCGGCAGTGTTCGGCACCGCCATCGTCACCATGCTGCCGGCCACCCAATTCTCCGGCATGCTGCAGCCGGTGGCGACGCTGGAAGGCGGGGCGTGGCTGTTCGGCACGCTGTTCCCGACCACCCATTTTTTGAAGATCTCCGTCGGCGCCTTCACCAAGGGTCTGGCCTTCCCGGAGCTTCTCCCCTTCATCCTGGCGACCGCCGCCTTCATCCCGGTCTTCCTGGCGCTCGGCGTCGCTTTCCTGCCGAAACAGGAGCGCTGAACCATGACGCGCTTCCTCCGCAACAGCCTGACATTGGCGCGCAAGGAGTGGATCAGCCTGCTGCGCGACGTCTTCATGCTGGGCTTCGTCGTCTATTCCTTCACCTTCTCCGTCTACAGCGAGGCGACCGGCATCTCGCATGACCTGCGCAACGCCGCCATCGCCATCGTCGACGAGGACCGCTCGACCCTGTCCCAGCGGCTGGTCTCCAGCTTCCACGGGCCGGAGTTCCAGACGCCCGCCATGATCGGCCATGCCGAGGTCGATCCGGCGATGGATTCCGCCCGCTACACCTTCGTCCTCGACATCCCGCCCGATTTCCAGGCCGACGTGCTGGCCGGCCGCAACCCGACGGTGCAGCTGCTGATCGACGCCACCGCGATGATGCAGGCCGGCATCGGCGCCGGCACCATCGAGGGCATCGTCGAGGATGAGGTCGGCCGCTTCGTCCGTCACGAGGCCGAGGGGACCGCCGCCCCGGTCAGCCTTCAAATCCGCGTCGCCTACAACGAGGCGCTCGACACCAAATGGTTCACCGGCACCATGGCGGTGGTCAGCAACGTCACCATGCTGGCGGTGCTGCTGGCCGGCGCCGCCCTGATCCGCGAGCGCGAGCACGGCACGCTGGAGCATCTGCTGGTGATGCCGGTGCGCCCGGCCGAGATCATGGCCGCCAAGGTGCTGGCGAACGGCGCGGTGATCCTGGTGCTGACGCTGGTGGCGCTCTACGTGGTGCTGCGCGGCCTGCTGTCGGTACCGCTGGCCGGCTCGGTCCCGCTGTTTCTGGCCGGGACGGCGCTCTACCTGTTCTTCGCGACGGCGCTCGGCATCTTCCTCGGCACCGTGGCGCGCTCGATGCCGCAACTGGGCTTGCTGTTCATCCTGATCGTGCTGCCGATGAACATGCTGTCCGGCGGCTTCACCCCGCTGGAAAGCGAGCCGGAATGGCTGCAGACGGCGATGCAGCTGTCACCGTCCACCCATTTCGTCGCTTTCGCCCAGGCCATCCTGTTCCGCGGTGCCGGCTTCGACGTGGTCTGGCCGCGCTTCGCCGCGACCGCCGGCATCGGCGCGCTGTTTTTCGCCTGGAGTTTGGCGCGGTTCAGGCGGCATTTGGCGAGTTTCAGGTGAGGGAGCGTTAGACCCCCACCTAGCCTCCCCCGCCGGGCGGGGGAGGGACTGCCGCCCTCTCCCGAACAAGCACCAATCCCCTCCCCCGCCCAGCGGGGGAGGGTTAGGGTGGGGGCACCGTCAGCCGACGACTCCCCCCCAACCTCAGTGCGCCGACCCGCCGCCCTCGAACGACGGCGCGCTCAGCCCCGACGCCACCAGCTGCTCGATCAGCGCGCCCTTCAGCCGCTCCAGCCCTTCCTGGCTGTAGGACTCGGCGCGGGCCACCAGCACGTCCTGGGTGTTGGACGCGCGCAGCAGCCACCAGCCGTCGTCGGTCGTCACACGGACTCCGTCGATGTCGTTGACCTTGGCGCCCGACGCCTTGACGCGGCCCTTGACCTCCTCGACCACCGCGAACTTGCGTTCCTCGTCGATCTGGAAGCGGGTCTCCGGCGTGTTGACCATGTCCGGCAGGCCGTCGCGCAGGTCCGCCAGCGTGGTGCCCAGCTTGCTGACCAGCCCGACGAGGCGGACGCCACAATAGAGCGCGTCGTCGAAGCCGTACCACTTGTCGGCGAAGAAGATGTGGCCCGACATCTCGCCGGCCAGCGGCGAGCCCGTTTCCGCCATCTTGGCCTTCAGCAGCGAGTGGCCGGTCTTCCACATCAGCGGGTTGCCGCCATGCTTGGCGATCTCGTCGAACAGGGCCTGGCTGGCCTTGACGTCGGCGATGATGGTGGCGCCCGGATGGCTCTTCAGCACGTCGGCGGCATAGAGCGCCACCAGCTGGTCGCCCCACACCACGCGGCCCTTGTGGTCGATGGCGCCGATGCGGTCGCCGTCGCCGTCGAAGCCGATGCCGATGTCGCAGCCATGCTCCGCCACCGCCTTCTTCAGGTCGACCAGATTGGCCTCGACCGTCGGGTCCGGATGATGGTTGGGGAAGTTGCCGTCGATGTCGTCGAACAGCAGGACATGCGTGCCCGGCAGCTTGGCGGTCAGGCGGCGCAGGATCTCGCCCGACGCGCCGTTGCCGGCGTCCCAGGCGATCTTCAGGTCGCGGGTGCCGTCGTAATCCTTCAGCAGGCGGGTAACGTATTCGTCCTGGACGTCGATCTTCTCCGACGAGCCCTGGCCCTGCTCCCAGTCGGCCTTGGCCGCCATGGTGCCGAGGTCGAGGATCTGCTGGCCATAGACCGGACCCTTGCCCAGCATCATCTTGATGCCGTTGTAGTCCGGCGGGTTGTGCGAGCCGGTGATCATGATGCCGGCCGCCGCCTCGCGGTCGCGGGTGGCGAAATACAGCATCGGCGTGGGGCCGAGCCCGATGCGCAGGACGTGCAGGCCGGTGGAAACCAGCCCCTCGACCAGCGCCTCCTCCAGGTCCGGCGAGGACAGACGGCCGTCATAGCCGACGCAGACCGTCTTGCCGCCCTTGCGCACCACCACGGTGCCGAAGGAGCGGCCGACCGCGCGGGCGTCGGCGGGAGTCAGCGTCTTGCCGACGATGCCGCGGATGTCGTACTCGCGCAGCACCGTGGGGTGGAAGGTATGGGCTTCGCTCATCGTCTCGTTAGTCCTCTGTTGGACGCCGTCTCAGGACCTTAACCGCGGTCCATTCCACCCGCCGGCGACGGCCGGCCGATGGAGCTGTAGGTGAAGCCGGCCTTCGCCATGTCCTCGGGGTTGTAGATGTTGCGCAGGTCGATCATCACCGGCCGCTTCAGCATCGACTTGACCCGACGCAGGTCGAGCGCGCGGAATTCGTTCCACTCCGTGAGAATAGCGACGCAATCGGCCCCTTCCAAGGTGCCGTAGGCGTCCTTGGCCCATTCCACGCCGGGAAGCAGCTTTTCGGCCTCGTGCATCGCCGCCGGATCGAAGGCGCGCACATGGGCGCCCGCCGCCTGCAGCGCCGGGACGATGTCCAGCGACGGGCTGTCGCGCATGTCGTCGGTGTTCGGCTTGAAGGCGACGCCCAGCACCGCGACGGTCTTGCCGTCCACCGACCCGCCGCAGGCGGCGATGATGCGCTCCGCCATCTGCTTCTTGCGCTTGTCGTTGATGTCCACCACCGTCTCGATGATGCGCAGCGGGCTGCCGACCTGCTGGGCGGTGCGGACCAGCGCCAGCGTGTCCTTGGGGAAGCAGGACCCGCCGTAGCCCGGACCCGGGTGCAGGAACTTCTTGCCGATGCGGCCGTCCAGCCCGATGCCGCGCGCCACGTCGTGGACGTTGGCGCCGACCTTCTCGCACAGGTCGGCGATCTCGTTGATGAAGGTGATCTTGGCCGCCAGGAAGGTGTTGGCGGCGTATTTCGTCAGCTCCGCCGTCTCCAGCGAGGTCACCACGATCGGGGTCTCGATCAGGTAGAGCGGCCGGTAGAGCCGGCGCATCACCTCGCCCGCGCGGTCGGACGTGGCGCCGATGACGACGCGGTCGGGCCGCATGAAGTCGCCGATGGCGGAGCCTTCGCGCAGGAATTCCGGGTTGGAGGCGACGTCGAACTCGGCATCGGGGCGGGTGCGGCGGATGATCGCCTCGACCTCGCGGCCGGTGCCGACCGGCACCGTCGACTTGGTCACCACCACCGTATAGTGGTCGAGATGCTGGGCGATCTCCTCGGCGGCGCCGTAGACATAGGAGAGATCGGCATGGCCGTCGCCGCGGCGCGACGGGGTGCCGACCGCGATGAACACGGCGTCGACGCCCTGCATCGCCTCCTTCAGGTCCATGGTGAAGGACAGGCGGCCGGCGGCGACGTTGCGGGCGACCAGATCGTCCAGGCCGGGTTCGTAGATCGGAATCTCGCCGTTCTTCAGCCGCTCGATCTTGCCTGCGTCCTTGTCGACGCAAGTGACGTGCACGCCGAATTCCGAAAAGCAGGCGCCGGAGACCAGGCCGACATAGCCCGTGCCGATCATCGCTATGCGCATCGCGTCCCCCTCATGTCCTTAAAAGGAAACCTGTATGTCTCTGGGATGCCCTACCGGGGGGCGTTCCTCACGGCCGGTCATTTCGACTGTCCGGCTCTTCTCATCGTTCAGCAATCGGACGCGCAGCCCAAACGCACGCGCCCGCCACCGTCCGGATCAGGGGACGGGGGCGGGCACGGCATCAGGACTGCAGCCCGTCGCTCAGCAATATTTGCGCAGCATCTCGCGCACCTTGTCGGCCATGTCCGGCCGGTTCAGTGCGTGGGCCAGCGTCGCCTCGATGAAGCCGACCTTGTCGCCGCAGTCGTAGCGGGTCCCTTCGAAGCGCAGGCCGTGGAACGGCTGGGTGCCGATCAGGTTGGCCATGGCGTCGGTCAGCTGGATTTCGTTGCCGGCGCCGCGCTGCTGCTTTTCCAGATGGTCGAAGATTTCCGGCTGCAGGATGTAGCGGCCGATGATCGACAGGGTCGACGGCGCGTCTTCCGGCTTCGGCTTCTCGACGAGACCGCGGACGGTGGCCAGCCGGCCGTCGTCCTTCTCGACGTCCAGGATGCCGTAGCTGCTGGTCTTTTCGCGCGGCACGTCGACGACGGCGACGATGTTGCCGCCGACCTCCTCGTACGCCTCGACCATCTGCTTCAGGCAGGGGGTCTTGCCCTGGACGAAGTCGTCGGGCAGCACGATGGCGAACGGGTCGTTGCCGATCAGGGCGCGGGCGCACCACACGGCGTGGCCGAGGCCGAGCGGAACCTGCTGGCGGGTGTAGAAGCAGCGGCCGGGAGCGATCTCGCTGTGGCGGACCTCCTCCAGCGCGTCCATCTTGCCGCGCTCTTCAAGCGTGCGGTTCAGTTCGGTGTCGGCGTCGAAATGGTCTTCGATGGCGCGCTTGGACCGGCCGGTGACGAAAACGAAATCCTCGATGCCGGCGGCGCGCGCTTCTTCGACGGCATGCTGCAGCAGGGGGCGGTCGACCAGGGGCAGCATCTCTTTCGGGATGGCCTTGGTGGCCGGCAGGAAGCGCGTGCCGAGACCGGCGACCGGGAACACCACCTTGCGCACGGGTTTCCGCATTGGACGTCTCTTGTGGTTGAGGCGAAGTCAAAATCCATTCGCCACGGAAGACCCGACCGCAAGCGGAGCCGGCGGAGGCACGACCGTGGTTCCGGCTTTCTGCCACGCCTTCCGCGACTGCGCAACAAACCTTCCGAGACCGGGCAAAAGGCTAGTCCCGGCGGCCGAAATCAAAAGAAAACCGGCCGAATGTCCTCGTACAAGCCGATCTTTATCCGCAAGGTCCGAAGTCGGCCCGGACCTTTCTCATAGGCAGTAACGCTTGGAAAAGCGCGGCAAACCACGGGCGCGACACCGTGCCGCTGGCATTCCGCCGCCATGCTTTGGCTATCGAACTTTCCGTATGACGCTCGATTGCGGATCTTGCGCGAATACTTGCGCAAGCGGCCCGCCGGCGGCCATGGTGCCGGCCATGATCTCCGACTCGCGTACCTCCTTCTTGCCGCCGCCGCCCTCGGCCACCCCACCCTCTTTGACGGCGGCCCAGTTGCATGCCCGCGTCCTGCACCGGGATACGGAGTGCTTCGTCATCGACAAGCCGGCCGGTCTGGCCGTCCACAAGGCCGGACGCATCACCGACCATCTGGAACTGTACCTGCCCCATCTCGCCGAGGCGGACGGCGACGGCCTGATCGGCGAGCCGCCGAAACTCGCCCACCGGCTGGACCGCGACACCGCCGGCTGCCTGATCCTGGGCCGCACCCCCTGGGCGCTGAAGCGCTTCGGCCAGATGTTCGCCGCCGGCCATGTGGAAAAGACCTATTGGGCGGTGGCGGAGGGCATCCCCGACGCCGATGCCGGCGTCATCGACCTGCCGCTGCTGAAGCGGATCGAACCCAAATCCTCGTTGGGAGCCTCGCGCTCCTCCTGGACCATCCTGCCCGACCCGGCCGGCCAGCCGGCGGTCACCGACTACCGGGTGCTGGGCACCAGCGCCGACGGCCGTTCCTGGCTGGAACTGCGCCCGCGCACCGGCCGCACCCACCAGATCCGCGTCCATTGCGCCGCCATCGGCTGCCCGCTGGTGGGGGAGCCCTTCTATGGCCCCGAACGCCGGCCGCCCGGCAACCTGCATCTGCTGGCCCGCTCCGTCGCCTTTCGCATGGCCTTCGAATTCTCTCCGGTCAGCGCCGTCGCCCCGGCGCCGGAGCATATGCGGGACGCCCTGTCGGTCTGCGGCTGGCAGGGAGCGTAAAGGCGCCCGCCGCGAAAAAAAGGGGGCTGCCGACCTGTTCGCCGCATCCCATTGTTAAGGGGAAAGACCCCACAACCGACGGAGCGTACAGGATGGGACAGGCGGTCACCAACAACCGCGAGATGAACCGGTTCGAACTGGCGGTCGGCAGCCAGACGGTTTTTGCCGACTACCGCCGCAACGGCCGGACCCTGGTGATTTCCTATGTCGAGGCCCCGCCCTCGCTGCGCGGCACCGGCGCCGCCGGCCGCCTGATGGCAGGCGTGGTCGAGACCGCCCGCACCGAGGGGCTGAAGATCGTCCCGCTCTGCGGCTACGCCGCGATGTGGATCAGGCGCAACCGGCACGACGATTTGCTGGCGTGAGGGGGGCTGACATTGTGTACACTGATGGGCCAGCGGGAACCGGGCACCACGCTTTTCCAATTGGCGAGTTGCCTCTGTTCGAGCAGATACGCACGATTAATCGCACTGCATGCCCGATAACGTCACATCGCTACGCGACTTTTGGAATCTCGCTGTGCAGGATTTCGTTCCACTGGGCAGCATGAACAGCAGATAGCCACTCGGATCATTGTACCGACAGATAACCATTACGCCGTCGCTGATCTCCTCTGAATTGAATAGCCAAGTCGTCGTAACTCTATCCCGTTTGCGTGTTTCCTTACTTGGAACAAGGATGATGGGGAATTCCGCCAACTCGTCGTTAGGATGACCATTAATCACCGCAGTTTCCGTCAGCGCGGCGCCAACCGGCAAACTGCCCTTCATTACCAAATAGGGAGAAAGGGAGCCTCCGATCTCCGTCGGACATGACAGATTAACAGCATTAGAACTGGCCGTTGGTGAAGCGGCTGCCACCGCGAGGCCAATCAAAGCCCGACGGATCGCTAATCCAATCATTTTTTTGGGCCATGCATCTTGTCACTCAGCACAACTGAATAATTTTCTGGATGATTAACAATGTTCGAGCTTTTACTCTTAATGCTGATTGTTCTTTTGCTAGGTTTGTGACCCAGCCATTGATCAATGACATGGATTCCATCTTTATCTTGCCCCATATATATCGCGGCATGGTTGCCGCTGCTCATACTTGGGTACTTGCCGTTAATAAATGTCGCAATGGCGGTTCCAACAGGAATGGTGGCGTTACCCCAGACATCTGGTCCTTTAATCCATTGCGATGTCGGGGGAGCGCCGGTGGCCTTCTGGACCAGTGCAACGCATTGCCCACTACCGACCGCTTTTCCTGCCTTCACATATGAGTCGGGATCGCTGGCAATATACATGCTCATGTGTTCCGCGGCCTTCTGAACACCGTCGGAAACCTTTGAAATTATTCCACGCAACGAAGAAATCATACCATTGTATTGCATTGAGTTTCTCCAAAAACAAAATTCATACAAATAAGAAACATAAATTTCGATTATAAATTTTCTGTTAATTTCATACTGTAATCTTTGCGCTTAATGATTTGTTTTTGAAAAATTTCCTACCTGCACCATGCCCGGTGGTTATCCTCAACGGAACCAGCTGGAAGCGTATCGAGCATCATCTGGATTCAGCATCTTTGACATTTCCCGAATCTTAAAACCGTTTCGCGTGAGGTTTTCAAAAACACCCACGCCGCTCCCGAAGCGGAAGAAGAAGTCGAACGCGATCGAGGCGGTCTTCCGATTTTTCACCCACCCTTTCCCCGTCCATCCAAATTCATGATAGGAACGCTGTCCTGAATTCGCCAAGAGGAAACCGCCATGCCCCGCCGGATGCCGCTCCCCCGATCTGCGTTCCCCACCAACGGCTTCACCCCCGATGAAATAGTGGAACAGCCCCCGGATTCCTGTTTCACACTGTTCCAAACGTTCCAACCGGCGCGGCCGGCCGGCCACCCCACCGCCGGATGAAACAATGGAACAGCACCCGCAACCCTGTTCCACGCTGTTCCAAATCCCCGGCCCGGCATCCCTTGCCGCCGACCGCGCGCCGTTGCTTTCGCGGCGGGAGTGCGGTTAAGTCCCCGCCGGTTTCCGCTGATCCGCGTCGAGTTCATGCCCGTCGAGTCCCTGGACGCCACCGCGTCGCGCCCCGCTCCCCCGTCTCCCGCCCCGCCCCCAGCCGGAAGCGGGGTCGATGCCGCGTTGCGGGGTCTGGCCGGGGCCGCCGCCCTGGTGCTGGGGCCGCTGGCGGCACTCGCCCCGCGCGGGCTGCCGGTCTGGGCCATCCTCGTGCTGCTGCTGTCGCTGGCCGGACTGGCCCGCCGTGGAGGATTTGGGCGCGGCACCTTCAGGCGCATCCTGCGGCTGACCCCGCCGGTCGCCGCGGTGGCGGCCTTCCTGCTGCTGGCACTCGTCTCCAGCCTGTGGAGCCCGTCCGACCGCGCGCTGGAGACGGTGCTGGAGATCGGCTACATCGCGCTCGGCACGCTGGCCGGCGGCGCCTGGATCGCCGGATTGCCGGCGGCCGACGCGCGGCGGCTGGGCGGGCTGTTCCTGGCCGGCGGGCTGGCCGGCGGGCTGCTGTTCGCGGTGGAGGCGGCGCTGGACTTCCCGCTGAACCGCTGGTGGAACGCCGTCCCCGACGACCAGTTGCCCAACCTGCTGAACGGCAATGTGCCGAAACGGACGGCGGCGCTGCTCTGCCTGCTGGTCTGGCCGGCCGCCCTGGCGGTCGACCGCTTCGGGCGGCGGACGCTGGCCCTGCTGGTGCCGGTGGGCTATGCGCTGGCCTGCCTGCCGCTGACCAGCCGGTCGGCCATGCTGGGCATCGCCGCCGGGCTGGTCACGCTGGCCGCCGCCCGCGCGTCGGCCCTGTGGACCCGCCGGCTGTTCGCCGCCGTGGTGACCGCCGCCTTCCTGCTGGTGCTGCCCGCCGCCCTGCTGTTCGCCGGCCCGCTCGACCTCGACCATTCGCCGCTGCTGTTCCGCTCCGCCCAGCACCGGGTCGAGATCTGGGGCCATGCGGCGGATCGCGCGCTGCGCACGCCGGTGTTCGGCCAGGGCATCGACGCCTCGCGCTCCCTGCCGCCGGAAGGGGCGGTGTCGGAGTTCTCGCCGATCGGCGACAGCCTGTTGCCGCTGCATCCCCACAACGCCTTCCTCCAGGTCTGGCTGGAGACCGGCGCGGTCGGGGCCGCGCTGGCCTTGGCCGTCATGCTGCTGCTGCTAGCCGCCACCGCCCGGCTGGACCGCCGCGACCAGCCCTTCGCGCTCGCCCTGTTCGCCACGGCGATGGCGATGGGCAGCACCGCCTACGGCATCTGGCAGCCCTGGTGGATGGCAGGTTTCCTTTCCGCCGCGCTGATGCTGCGGCTGGCAACCCGCATCGGGGCCCGTATCGGGGACAAGAATCGATGAACAAGCGCCCGCTCCGCATCCTGGTCATCAAGCTGGGCGCCTTCGGCGACTTCTTCCTGGCCCAGACGACCTTCGCCGCCATCCGCCGCCACCATGCCGGCGACCGTGTGACTCTGCTGACCCTGCCGTCCCTCGCCCCGCTCGCCCGGATGAGCGGCCTGTTCGACGAGGTGCTGGAGGACCCGCGCGAGCGCTCGCTGTCGGCCTATCTGGCGATCCGCAAGACTCTGCGCGCCCACCGCTTCGACCGCGTCTACGACCTCCAGGCGCAGACGCGCACCGACCTGTACCACCGGCTGCTGTTCCCCGGTCCCTGGCCGGAATGGTCGGGCACCGCCCATGGCGCCTCCCATCCCGACCGTTACGAGGGCCGGCGCAAGGTGCCGGTGCGCGACCGCTATGTCCGCCAGCTCGCCCCCTTCGGCATCGTGCCGGACGAGACGCCGGACCTGTCCTGGCTCGACGCCGACATCTCCAGGTTCGGACTGCCGGAGCGCTTCGCCCTGCTGGTCCCCGGCTCCTCCCCCGGACGGCCGGACAAGCGCTGGCCGGTCCGCCGCTATGCCGAGGTGGCGGCGGCGCTGGCCGGGCGCGGCGTCATTCCGGTGGTGATCGGCACGGGCATCGAGAGCGACCTCGCCCGCGGCATCGCGGAGTACTGCCCGCATGCGGTGGACCTGACCGACCGCACCAGCGTGCCGGAACTGGGCGGGCTGGCGCGCCGGGCCTGGGGGGCGGTCGGCAACGACACCGGCCCGACCCACCTGATCGCCGCGGTCGGCTGCCCCACCGTGGTGGTGTTCTCCGACGCCTCCGACCCGATCCACAGCACCGGCCCGCGCGTGCTGATCCACCACCGCCCCGACTTCGCCGACATCGACAGCGCCGGCGTGGTCGAGGCGCTGGACCGTGCGCGGGAGATGGGCGTCACCTAACGGCAGAAGGGAAACGGCGCCACCTTGGGCATGTAGATCGGGATCCACTCGCAATGGGTCGCCGGGTTGGGCAGCTTGCGGGTCTCGATGATCGGCCAGGCATGGGCGGCAATCACCACCAGCGCCACGCCCCCCAGGATCCAGCGCCGCGGCTTCTTGCCGTCCAGCAGCCCCGGCATCCGCGCCAGCACCCAGGCGGCCGACAGGATCGCCAGCGGATCGGTGTAGGCGGCATAGGCGCGCTGGAACCCGCGCAGCGAGAACAGCGCCTCCAGCCCCCAGGCGACCAGCAGCAGGAACAGCGCCTGCACCGCGGCCAGCCTCTCCCCCCGCCGCCACAGCACCACCGCCCCGGCAAGCGCGAACCACTCCACGATGATGGTCTGCGGGATGTTGTCGGGGTGCAGGACGATGGTGCGGATCGCCAGCGTGCGGCCGATGCCGGCCAGCAGCAGCGCCAGCGTCCCCTGCCCCACCACGTTGCCCTGCCCCTGCAGCTCCGCCCCATGCCGCCAGGAGGAGAAGACGAACATGTGCTCGACGAAGTTCGCCACGGCGATGGCGTTCTGCTCGTTCCAGCGGATGTCGAGCGCCAGCAGCCCGGCCGCCAGCCCCAGCAGCACCGCCGCCGCTCCCGCCACCGTGCGGGCGACCGGCACCCGGTGCACCGCCGCATGGACCAGGATGCCGACCAGCACCCAGCCGGCGACGATGCTCTGGTATCCACCGCCCGACAGCCCGCCGCCGACGGGGGTATAGGGATAGACCGCCCGCCCCCAGCCGGCCAACCCCGCCTGGATCAGCCCGAAGGCCGGCACCGCCGCCGCGGCCGCCAGCAGCCCGACCACGGCCGCCACGCCCCAGGCCGGTACGGGCGCGGTCTCAGGCTCTGCGCGCCGCCCGAACAGGATCGCCGCCACCGGCAACCCCATCGCCAGGAACACCGCCTGCACCTTGGTCACCATGGCCAGCCCGACCAGCAGACCGCCCAGCGCCAGCTGCAGCAGCGACGCGCCGCCGCACGGCCTGCCCTCCGCCGGCCGCACCGCCCGCAGGACCAGCAGCAGCCCCAGCACGACGAAGCCCGCCGACAGCAGGTCGGTGCGCATCTGCCGCCCCTGCGCCGTCAGACCGACACCGAAGGCCAGCAGCACCCCGGCCAGCAGCGCCACCCGCCGATCGCCCAGCAGCCCGCGCAGCAGCGTGGCGTAGCTGACGGCGAAGGCGGCGGTCAGCAGGATCGACAGCGCGCGTCCGGCCTGGACCAGCGACTGCCAGACCGCCTGCGTCGCCGCCACGTCGCTGCCCGGCGGCAGGGCCGACAGGGTGGCGACCGGCAGCAGACCGACCGCATGCAGCAGCCGGTACCAGACGTCGATCACCAGGAAATAGCCGTAGCCGGGATGGTCGAAATACTCCTGCGGCAGCCCGTCGCCGAACAGCAGCCCATGATAGGCAAGCACCAGATCCTGGTCCGAATGCACCCAGTAGGGCAGCCGGAACCCGACCAGCAATACCGACAGCGCCATCGCCGCAGCCAGCCCCAGGCACAGCAGCCACCAGGGCGCCGCCGCGACACGGTCGAGCAGGGAGGGACGGGCGACGGAGTGTGCAGGCGTCATGATGGGCTGCGCTCACGGTTCAGGTCGGCGGGCGCCTTGTGGCATGGAAATGAAGGATTGGGAACCATCTCCCGTTCCCGCTGGGAACCAGTCCGATCCTTGCGGTGTTGCCCTCATGAAACGGCGGAGTCGGGAGTCTCCGCCTCTTTCGTGGTGCCTCGCACGAGTGGCTTTGCAACGTCGGCGGGTCGCTGCCACAAAATGCGGTATGGCAGGCGCGCCGGGCAGACAAATGCCGGACAGACACATGGGGGACTCGATGGCCGATACCGACGACATCCTGGAGCGTATCCGACGCCGCGCCCACGAGTTGTGGGAAAGCGAAGGCCGTCCGCACGGCCGCGATTCCGATCATTGGACCCAGGCGGAAGCGGAAATCCGCGGCGCCGGCGCGCTGGAGCCGACCGAAAAGGCTGCCGGATCGCGCAAGAAGCCTCCCATCTCCAAGGCCACTTCCAAGGCCGCCGGCAAGAGCACCCGCGCCGCCGCCGAATCCCTGTCCGAAGTCGCGAGCACCCCGGCGGAGAGCGCCAAGCCCGCCCCCGCCAAGCCGGCGAAGGCCAAACAGAACGCCCCCAAGGCGAAGGCCGAGGATGCCCCCAAGGCAGCGGCCGGCAAGACCACCGCCAAGACAACCCCCACCAAGTCTCCGCGCAGCCCGAAGAAGGACGGCGGCAAGAGCGCATCGGCCGACTGACGCCACCACCCGCCGGCGGAACCCTGCGGCCCCGGAGCCGGTTGTCAGGTCCATCCTGCAATCTTCTCCGGAGGACCTGTCATGGCCGGCACGCCGTCGATGGACGACTGCATCCGCAACTGCACCGACTGCCACACGATCTGCCTGGAAACCGTCGCGCATTGCCTGAGCAAGGGCGGTGCGCATGCGGAGGCCGGGCATATCCGCCTGCTGCTGGACTGCGTCGACATCTGCCGCACCAGCGCGGATTTCATGATCCGCGGCTCCCGCTTCCATCACCTGGCCTGCGGCGCCTGCGCCGAGATCTGTGCGGCCTGTGCCGACGACTGCGACCGCATGGCCGACGACCCGATGATGAAGCGGTGCGCCGAGATGTGCCGCCGCTGCGCCGAAAGCTGCCGCTCGATGTCGACCATGGCCGCCTGATCCGGCCATCCGATTGCGGCGGTCCCCTACTCCATCACCGCCGCTTCCTCCGGCGCCGGAGCCCCCGCCTTCGGCCGCCGGAGCAGCAGCAGCATCGGGATCACCAGCAGCGCGACATACATCATCAGCTTGAAGTCGTCGATGTAGGCGATCATCGCCGCCTGCTGCGTGACCTGGGCGTTCAGCATCGCCAGCGCTTGTGGTGAGGCTGTGAGCTGCTCCGTCATCGCCTGGGAGAACGGTGTCAGGTGCGCGGACAGGCTGGCATGGTTGACCTGGGTGTTCTGCGACAGCAGGGTCATCACCACCGAGATGCCGACGCTGCTGCCCAGGTTGCGGACCAGACTGAACAGGCTGGCGGCGTCGGTGCGCAGCCGCGGCTCCAGCGTGGCGAAGGCGATGGTGCTGAGCGGCACGAAGACCAGGCCCAATCCCAGCCCCTGCACCACGCCGCTGATGATGACCGGCTCGCGGTCCATCACGATGGTGAAGCCGGTCATGGACCACAGCGACCAGCTGGTCAGCAGCACGCCGGCCAGGATCAGCAGCCGCGCGTCCACCTTGCGCACCAGCCGTCCGACCGCCAGCATCGAGATCATCGTACCGACGCCGCGCGGCGCCAGCACCAGCCCGGTGGTGACCGTGGGGTAGCCCAGCAGGTTCTGCAGCATCGGCGGCAGCAGCGCCATGGTCGCCAGCAGGATCACGCCGATCACGAAGATCAGGATCAGACCGGTGACGAAGTTGCGGTCGCGCAGCAGCGCCGGGTCGATGAAGGGCTCGGTTCTCGTGTTGCCGTGGGCGGTGGCGATGTGGATCGCGAAGATCCAGAAGGCGCAGGCGGCCAGCGCCGTCTCGATCCAGATCTCGGTCGCACCGAACCAGTCCAGCTGCTCGCCGCGGTCCAGAAGCATCTGGAAGGCGCCGACCGCCAGCCCCAGCATGGCGAAGCCGAAGAAATCGAAGCCGCGCTGCCGGCCCTTGGTCTCGTGCAGGAAGACCAGCATGCCGAAGAAGGCCAAGAGCCCGACCGGCAGGTTGATGTAGAAGACCCAGCGCCAGCTGAAGCTGTCGGTCAGCCAGCCGCCCAGCGTCGGCCCGGCGATGGGGCCGACCATGATGCCGGCGCCCCACAGCGCCATCGCCTGCCCGTGCCGCTCCTTCGGGTTGATGTCCAGCAGCACGGACTGCGACAGCGGCACCAGGGCCGCCCCAAAAATGCCCTGCACCAGCCGGAAAGCGACCATCTGCGTCAGGCTGCCGGCCAACCCGCACAGTACCGACGCCGCGGTGAAGCCCGCCACCGCGATCAGGAACAGCCGCTTGCGTCCGAACCGGTCGGCCATCCAGCCGGTGGCCGGCGTCGCGATGGCCGCGGCGACGATGTAGGAGGTCAGCACCCAGGTGATGGTGTCCTGCGCCGCCCCCAGGCTGCCCTGCATGCTGGGCAGGGCGACGTTGGCGATGGTGGTGTCCAGCACCTGCATGATGGTGGCGAGCATGATCGACACGGTGATCATGCCGCGGTGCTTCACCTCATGCGGGGCGGCAGGGGATTGGGGGACGGCCATGGATGGAGTGCCTTACCGGATCGCCGCGACCGCGCTGCCGATCACGCCGGGCAGCGGCCGGCTGTAATGGGTGTCGACCTCCACATCGGCGCTCAGGCCGGTGCGCAGCGGCACAGCGGCGGCATCGGTTCCGTCGATGCGCAGACGAACCGGCACGCGCTGCACCACCTTCACCCAGTTGCCGGTGGCGTTCTGGGCAGGCAGGACCGAAAATTCCGATCCGGTGCCGGCGCCTATGCTCTCGACATGGGCGGTCAGGGTGCGCCCGGAATAGGCATCCAGCACCACGGTCGCGGTCTGGCCGACCGCCATGTGGGTCAGGTCGGTTTCCTTGAAATTGGCCTCGACCCAGCTCGACCCGCTCATCACCAGACTGACCGCCGACAGCCCGACCGAGGCATATTGCCCGACCAGCAGCCGGTCGGTCTGGCTGACCACGCCGTCGGCCGGCGCCGTCACCACCGTGTGGTCCAGGTCGCGCTGCGCCGTCGCCTTCTTCGCCAGCGCCTCCAGCACCATCGGATGGCGGTCGGTGGGAATGTCGGGATCGCCGCCCAGCGCGGCGCGGGCGCTGACCACCGCCTGCTTTTCCGTGTTCAGGTCCTGCTGTGCCGACATCAGGTCGTGGCGCACGGAATCATAGGTCGCACGCGCGGCGACACCGGTCTTCAGCAGGTCCTGCTGGCGCTGGAATTCGCGCTGCTCGAAGGCGACCTTCTCCTCCGCTGCGGCCTGCTTGGCCTGCGCCTCGCCCAGGTCGGCGCGCAACTGCTCCACCTTCAGCCGGGCCGAGGCGAGCGCGGCGTCCGCCTGCTGCAACGCCAGCCGGTAAGGCTCGTCATCGATGCGGAACAGCAGGTCGCCGCGATGGACCGGCTGGTTCTCGCGCACCGCCACCTCGACGATACGGCCGGAGACGTCCGGGCTGATCGTCACCTTGTCCTGCTGGACATAGGCGTTGTCGGTCGAGACATAGCGCCCGCCGACGACATACTCATAGCCGCCGCCGACCGCCACCAGCAGCGGCAGGGCGGCCATCAGAACCCAGCGGCGCCAGCGCGCCCTGCGGACGGGCTTGGCGGCCGGTTGAGCGGCAGGACGGGTTTCGGTATCGCGGTCGGTCACGGCGGTCATTGCGGTCGGGTCCCGAAGGAAGAAAAACGGAATGCGTCAGGCTTTGGCAGCGATCTTCTCGGCCGCCTTCTTCTCGGCGGGTTCGGTCCGGCGGTCGGACAGGTTGGCGCGCATGTGGGCCAGCATCTCGACCAGCTTGGCCTCGGCATCGGACGGCAGACCGGCCAGCGCCTCCGCATAAATCCCGGTGGCGAGCGCCCGGCCCTGCTCCAGCACCGCATGCGCCTTCGGCGTCAGGTGCGGCAGCCGGGCGCGCCGGTCGGTCGGATCGGCGCGGCGTTCGATCCAGCCGCCCTCCTCCATGCGGTCGATCTGACGGCAGAGCGTGATCGGCTCGATCTCCAGCAGATCGGCCAGCGCCGCCTGCTTGATCCCCTCGTTCCGCGCCAGCGTGGCGATCACCGACCACTGCGCGCGGGTCAGTCCGAGATGGCGGGCGCGCTGGTCGAAACGGACGCGCATCATGCGCGCCGTATCGGTCAGGACTGCACCCAATGTCATCGAATGGGGGCTCATCGAGTGAGGGTTTGCAGAGCGGGCATCGGCGGAGGCGGACATCGGCATATCATAAGCTTGCTTATCGGTATCGATGAATTAATAAGCCTGCTTATCATCGGCAATCCTCGCGGCGCGCATGGCAGGGCCACGCCGATGTCGCGCCTCCGGCGCCTGAGAAAGGATTGCGCCTCTGGCGCGCGCGACAGGAGATTGCTAAGGTGCCCACCCGTTTCGTTCCATTCCTTTCGCCAACTCGCCCAAATCGACCAGCTGAGGACCGATCCATGCCGCACTACCGTTCCCGCACCTCCACCCACGGCCGCAACATGGCGGGCGCGCGCGGCCTGTGGCGGGCGACCGGCATGAAGGACGGCGATTTCGGCAAGCCGATCATCGCCATCGCCAACTCCTTCACCCAGTTCGTCCCCGGACACGTCCACCTGAAGGATCTGGGCCAGCTGGTCGCGCGCGAGATCGAGAAGGCCGGGGGCGTGGCGAAGGAGTTCAACACCATCGCGGTCGACGACGGCATCGCCATGGGCCATGGCGGCATGCTGTACAGCCTGCCCTCGCGCGAGCTGATCGCCGACGCGGTGGAATACATGGCGAACGCCCACTGCGCCGACGCGCTGGTCTGCATCTCCAACTGCGACAAGATCACACCCGGCATGCTGATGGCCGCGATGCGCCTGAACATCCCGGCGGTCTTCGTCTCCGGCGGCCCGATGGAGGCCGGCAAGGTCAAGTGGCGCGGCAAGGTCAAGTCGGTCGACCTGATCGACGCCATGGTCGCCGCCGCCGACCCGACCGTCTCCGACGAAGAGGCGGCGGAGATGGAGCGCGGCTCCTGCCCGACCTGCGGCTCCTGCTCCGGCATGTTCACCGCCAACTCGATGAACTGCCTGACCGAAGCGCTGGGCCTGTCGTTGCCCGGCAACGGCACCATCCTGGCGACCCATGCCGACCGCAAGGAGCTGTTCCTCGCCGCCGGCCGCCTCGCCGTCGATCTCTGCCGCCGCTGGTACCAGGAGGAGGACGCCACCGCCCTGCCGCGCGGCATCGCCACCAAGGCGGCCTTCGAGAATGCTATGACTCTCGACATCGCGATGGGCGGTTCGACCAACACCGTCCTGCACATCCTGGCCGCGGCGCAGGAAGGCGGCATCGACTTCACGATGGCCGATATCGACCGGCTGTCGCGCCACGTCCCCAACGTCTGCAAGGTCGCCCCGGCGGTGTCCGACGTCCATATCGAGGACGTGCATCGCGCCGGCGGCATCTTCGGCATCCTGGGCGAACTGGACCGCGCCGGCCTGCTGAACCGCGAGGCGCCGACCGTCCATGCCCCGACGCTGGGCGACGCGCTGGACCGCTGGGACGTGATGCGCACGCAGGACCAGTCCGTCCACACCCTGTACCGGGCTGCGCCCGGCGGCATCCCGACCGTCGTGCCCTTCAGCCAGGAACGCCGCTGGCCGGAACTGGACCTCGACCGTGAGAAGGGCGTGATCCGCAAGGCCGAGAACGCCTTCAGCCAGGACGGCGGCCTCGCCGTGCTGTACGGCAACATCGCGGAGAACGGCTGCATCGTGAAGACGGCGGGCGTCGATGCCTCCAACCTCGTCTTCGCCGGCCCGGCCCGCGTGTTCGAGAGCCAGGACGACGCCGTCGCCGGCATCCTGGGCGACGTCGTCAAGGCGGGCGAGGTGGTGATCATCCGCTACGAGGGTCCGCGCGGCGGCCCCGGCATGCAGGAAATGCTGTACCCGACCAGCTACCTGAAGTCGAAGGGGCTGGGCAAGGCTTGCGCGCTGGTCACGGACGGCCGCTTCTCCGGCGGCACGTCGGGCCTGTCGATCGGCCATGTCTCGCCGGAAGCGGCGCAGGGCGGCGCCATCGGCTTGGTGCAGGACGGCGACCGCATCGAGATCGACATCCCCAACCGCATCATCCGCCTTGCCGTCGAAGACCAGGAGATGCAGCGCCGCCGCGATGCGATGAACGCGAAGGGTGTGGATGCCTGGAAGCCGGCCAGCCGCGACCGCGTGGTCTCTCCGGCGCTCCGCGCCTACGCCGCCCTGACGACCAGCGCCGACCGCGGCGCCGTGCGCGACGTTTCCCAGGTGGAGAATATCGCCGTCCGGCGCTGAGCCGGGTTTGCCCGGCCAGCGTCAACCGCGGCCGAGTCAGGCACAACGGATATTCATCACAAGTAACAATCAAGGCGCCGCGCAAGTCGCGGCGCTTTCTTTTTGCCCCGAATTACATACACCGATATGTTGGCTTCCGCCTGCGCGAAAATCTTAGGGCGATACATCGCTCGGATGTTCGCAAAATTCGAATTGCATGCTCTAATATGCCAACGCGAATTCCGCAAAGGGGGCGGACATGGCGGACACCATGTTGGGCACAGCGACGGACGAAGGCCGTCCTTGGCAGGATGCATCACGCCTGCCGGGCGACAAGCCGCGCGAGCGCAAGGTGGTAACGGCGATGTTCGTCGACATCGTCCGCTCGTCCGCCATCGTGGCCGGCCGTGATCCGGAGGATGCGGACGACCTGCTCCTCTCCATCCTGGATCGCGTGACGGAGGCGGTGCCGCGTTTCGAGGGCACGGTGACGCAGATGCTGGGCGATGGTTTCCTGGCGACCTTCGGCGCCCCCGGCGCCAAGGAGGACCACGCCCTGCGCGCCTGCCTGGCCGCCCAGGACATCCTCAGCGCCACCCGCGACGAGCATGGAAAGCCGCTTTTCCAGATCCGCATCGGCATCAGTTCCGGCGACGCCGTGACCCATGTCGTGACCAACGGCCTGTGGACCGACTATCGTGCCGTCGGTGAATGCGTGCACATGGCCGCCAAGCTGCAGCAGCGCGCCGCCTCCGACACCGCTCAGCTCAGCCGCGACACGCTGGACCTGATCCCCGTCGGCGTGACGGCACGCCCGATGGGAAGCCTGCGTTTGTCCGACGAGGTGGAGCCGATGCCCGCCTTCCTGCTCGACGGAGCCCGCGCCGTCCGCCGCACCGCCACCGACCTGCTGTCCGCCACCGACGCCCCCTATGTCGGCCGCGAGCAGGAGGTGGCGACCCTGTTCGCCATCGCCGATTCGGTAGAGGCCGGGGCGCCGGCCCAACTCCTGCTGCAAGGGGATGCCGGGATCGGCAAATCGCGGCTGGTGGGGGAGTTTCTGCGCGATCCGCGCAGCCGGCGCTGGACGCTGCTGCAATGGCCGCAGATGCCGATCCGCCGGCTGGCCGATCCCGACGACCTCGAAGCGGTTGCGCTGAGCCTGGCGGAGCAGGTCGCGGGCCGTGCCAGCGAGGAAGGCGTCGGCTGGGTGTGCGAGGCCGCAGGCCGCCGCTCCGGTTCGCTGGCGGGCGACGCCGTGCGGGCGCTGTTCGGCCTGCCGGGGCTCGACCCGCTGTGGAGCGGCCTTGATGCGGCGCAACGCCTGTCGCTGGGCATCGAAGGGCTGGTTGGGGCGACGCTTGAACTCGCGGGTCCGGTTCCAACGCATGATGTCGCCGAGACCGATGGCGAGGGGGTCGTGGGCCGGCCGCTGCTGGTGCTGGTGGAGGATGCGCATTGGGCGCGGCCAGTGATGGTGCGGCTGCTGGATCGGCTGGCGGAGGCGCTGCCGGGGTCCGGGTCGCGCCTGCTGCTGCTCGCCACCCGGCGACCGCCGCCGTTGGGGCCGGAATCGCGGGAACAGGGCTGGAACGGCCGGCCGGGCGGGCGGCGCATGGAATTGGGCATGCTGTCGCCGGATCAGGTACAGAGTTTCCTGGCCCATTGGCTGGGGCCGGACTGGTCGCTGGTGGAGTTGAAGGCCCAGGTCGCCACCCGCTGCCAGGGCGTTCCGCTTTATCTGGAAGAGGTTCTGCGCACGCTGGAGACAGCCAATGCCATCGAAGGCACGCCGGGCTCCTACCGGCTGATCGACCCGCTGGTGGTCGACAAGTTGCCGCGCACGCTGCATGCGCTGCTGGGCGAGCGCATGGACCTGATGACGCTCGAGCGGCGCCGGCTACTGATGAATGCCGCCGTGATCGGAACCACCTTCGATGTCGGGCTGCTGCAGGCGCTGACCTGCCTGCCCATGCCGGTCCTGTCCGACATTCTGGCCTATCTGGAGCGCGCCGGCTTCGTGCTGCGCACCCGCCTGCTGCCCAACCTGGAATATTCCTTCAAGCATGCGCTGATCCAGGAGGTCGCCTACGCCACCCTGACCAAGTCCGACCGCCGGGCGCTTCATGCCCGCGTGCTGGAGGCGCTGCGCCACCGCCGCGACGCCGACCTGCCCAACCGCCTGGACCTGCTGGCCCACCACTCCTTCAAGGCGGAAAACTGGCCGGCCGCACACCTGTTCGGCCGGCGGGCGGGCGTGCGGGCGGAACTGCGCTCCCGGTTGGAGGACGCAAGCCGGCATTACCGAAACGCCTTGACTGCGCTTGACCGCTGCCCGGACACGCCACGCAACCGACTGCGGCGGATCGACGGCTCCATCGCTTTGGCTCGCGCCAATCTTCCGCGCGGCCTCACCGACTCCAACGAATTGCTTGAACGGGCGCGACAACTAGCTCTATCGATCCCCGATGCAAGACGGTATGCAAGGACCTCGTCTATGCTCGCTGCCATTGAATGGCCCCATGGCCACATTGACCGAGCTATCGAATTCAGTCAGCAAGGCTTACAGGCTGACGATGGGAATTTTGATCTGAACACCCGCATTCAGCTGTTAAGTCGGCTTGGCGGCATCCTGACAGAAAAAGGCCATTTCACCGAAGGTCGGGACATTTTGCAGGCCGCGCGGCATCTGCTCGCAATGGATCGCAAGCTTGAGAGATTCGGCCTTGCTGTCATTGGTAAGGTAGGAATTTGTGCAAATCTCGCCCGCAGCCATGCTGAGATCGGTGAGTCCGATGAAGCCATTGCGGCCGCGGTAGAAGCCGTTGAAGCCGCAGAAAAAAGCTTGCACAATTTTTCCATGCTTTTTGCTTATGAGCATATGGGTTGGTCTTGCCTACTGTTAGACAAGCCGGAAAGTGCCCTCTCGTACCTCACGTTAGCACATGACCTTTGCGAAATCACAAAATCAAAATTGCACAAGGCATTTCTGCTTGGCGCAAGTGCCTATGCACACGCCTTGAGTGGCGACATAGAAAATAGCATGCGGCTTTTTTCTCAAGCGCTCTTATTTGCACAGCAAGAGCGAGCATGTGCCTACCTGAACCAAGTTCATTTATGGTACGGAGAAACATGTCTGCTCACAGGGGATACGCAGAACGCCCGCCAATACGCGCGCTTAGTCCAGGCATCCGCTGAAAAAACTGGTCGAATCGGCTATTCAGTAAAAGCGGTGGCACTTGATGCCCAAGCAGCTTTTATCTGTAATCACGGCGATAGGCAAACGGCCGAAGCCTTAAAACGGGCGGAACGAAGTGCATTGAACCTATCTATGAACCGGCTTGCCGCCCGTTGCACGCGCTTGCGCATTTCAGAGGTGATCGACGGTTATCACTACTAATTCAGAGACAATTTGCGCTCTATTTTTAAATCTGATTATTTCTTTCAGATCTTCTATAATAATCGAGCACATAGCTCCGGATTGCACTTGTCAGCGGCGTAGTCGAGGGCCTTAGCGCATCCACTTCGATGCACAACTCTCGAACCGGACGACGTTCTTTTTGTGCAATGTCGTCCAGACCGCTCCAGACCGCAGTTTCCAACCGAAGGCGTGCACGCCGGTCTTTCAGCGGAATTGTACGCGAAACTATAGAGGGCCAAGTCATCAAAGCACGGAGGTCAATAATGCCGGACATACAATCGGCAGACTTTTTTTGAATGAACATGATGCCCCCGCGTGCCGAATTGCAACATTATGAACCGCGCAACCTCATCTGCAGATATCCTTTACACCCCCAACAGAGCCTAGCACTGTGAAATTTTTCACAGCGAAACATTCCTTCGAATGTGAAGAGTTCGTTCGTCACCACACACTTGAAGGAGAAGCTTCATGAACGTTTCGATCTCCCATGCTTCGATGATCCGCGGCGCCGATGGCCGTCTCTACGCGGTGACCGCCCATGGCGTGTCCGAGGTCGCCGACAGCGCCATCGCCACCGCCCGCACCCATGTCCGCTCCGGCGACCGCGCCGGCTTCCAGTCCGCCGACCATGAAGCCTCCCGCGTCATGATCGCTCCGGGCGCCTGATCGGGTTCCCGGTTCCGGTTCTTCGGACCGTGGCCACCAGCACCGAACAGGCGCTGACCGGCCACGGACCCGGGAACGGGACGCGCCCTCTCGATTCCCCTCCGCCCCGGACAAGCCGCGATGCCCTTCGATCTGCTCGATGTCAAAGCCTCCGCTTCGGATGCGGTGAAGGCCCACACGGTCGGCACCCACCGGGTCATGGCGCCCGAACAGACCCTGGCGCGGGTCGCCCCGTTCCTGCCGATCATGGGGATCACCCGGGTCGCCAACGTCACCGGGCTGGATGCCGTCGGCATTCCGGTGGTGATGGTGACGCGGCCGAATTCCCGCTCCATCTCGGTGTCGCAGGGCAAGGGGGTGACGCTCGCCGCCGCCAAGGCCTCGGGGGTCATGGAGTCGATCGAGAGCTATCACGCCGAACGGATCACCCTGCCGCTGAAGTTCGCCAGCTTCGAGGAGCTGCGCTGGACCCATCCGGTGGTGGACGTCGACCGCCTGCCCCGGCTGTCGACCGGCAGCTTCAACCCCAACAGCCCCATCCTGTGGATCGAGGGGCAGGACCTGCTGAACGGCGGCCCGAAATGGGTTCCGTTCGAGATGGTCCACCTGAATTTCACCGTGCCGATGGCCCCCGGCCATGGCGCCTTCCTGGCCGGCTCCAACGGGCTGGCGTCGGGCAACCACAAGGTGGAGGCGATCAGCCACGCCGTCACCGAACTGGTGGAGCGCGACGCGACCACCCTCTGGCGCCTGCGGGACCCAGTCGCCCAGGCGGCGACCCGCATCGATCTGGACAGCATCGACGATCCGGTCTGCCGCTCGCTGATCGACCGCTTCGAAGCGGCCGGCGTCGCCGTCGGCGTGTGGGAGACCACCAGCGACGTAGGACTGCCCGCCTTCCTCTGCCGCATCGTCGAACGCGAGGAAATGCCTCAGCATTCCATCCGTCCGGCCACCGGCATGGGCTGCCATGCGGCGCGCGAGATCGCCCTGTCCCGCGCCCTGACCGAGGCGGCGCAGAGCCGCCTGACCTTCATCGCTGGCGCCCGCGACGACATGCCCCGTGCCGAATACGAACGCCACCTCGACCCTGCCCATCACGCCCGCTGGAAGGCGATGATCGTGGAGGGTGCCGGCCGGCGCTCCTTCCACCATTGCCCGACCAGCACCGCCCCCACCATCGAGGCCGACCTCGCCCACCAGCTCGACCGGTTGCGCGCGATCGGAATCGAGGAGGCGGTGGCGGTCGACCTTACCAAGCCCGAATTCGGCATCCCCGTCGTGCGCGTCGTCGTGCCGGGGCTGGAGGGTGCCGACGAATCCCCCGATTACCTGCTGGGCGAACGCGGCCTGCGCGCGCTGGGCACCCAAGCCATGGAGAAGGCGGCATGAGCGGCGTCTATATCTTCCTCGGCCCCACCCTGCCGCGCGAGGATGCGGCGTTGGAGCTGGACGCCACCTATCTGCCGCCGGTCGCCCAGGGCGACGTTCTGCGGCTTTGTGCGGAAAAGCCGGCGGCCATCGGCATCATCGACGGCTTCTTCGAAAGCGTGCCGTCTGTCTGGCACAAGGAAATCCTCTATGCCATCCATGCCGGCATCCCGGTGTTCGGCGCCTCCAGCATGGGGGCGCTGCGCGCGGCGGAGCTGTACCCCTTCGGCATGATCGGCGTCGGCGCCATCTTCGAGGCGTTCCGCGACGGCCGGCTGGAGGATGACGACGAGGTTGCGGTGATCCACGGCCCGGCCGAGCTGGGCTACACCTCCCTGTCGGAGGCCATGGTCAACATCCGCCGCACCCTGTCCGACGCCATGGCCGACCGGGTGCTGACCGCCGAAACCGCCCTGCGCCTGGAATCAATCGCCAAGGAACTGCCCTACCGCGAGCGCGGCTATGGCCGAATGCTGCGGCTGGGCGCCGATATCGGCCTTTCGGCGACCGAATTGGCGGCTTTCCGCGGTTGGCTGCCGCATGGCCGGTTCGACCAGAAGCGCGAGGACGCCAAGGCCATGCTGCGCGCCATGGCCCGGCGTCTCGGCCGTCCGACCGGTGACGGTGCGGCGCCGGAGGCCCGTTTCCACTTCGAGCGCACCGTCCTTTGGGAGCGTGCCCTGCGCGACGCGGCTCCGCTCGCGATGTAAGGGCGTATCCGCTAGACTGATCGCGTCGGGGTGGCGATGACCGCCAGCCCGGCGCGAAACTGTGCCTGGACGGACGGATGAACGCGCCGATGGATGTTGCGGCGGTGCTGAGGCGCAACCGGCTGCTCGGGGAACTCGATGCCGGACAGATGGCGGAAATGCTGAAGCTGGGTCGCATTGCCCGCTTCGATGCCGACCAGATCATTTTCGACAAGGGAGATCCGGGCGACAGCCTGTTCGCCGTGTTGAAGGGACAGATCGCCATCCGCACCTCCTCGGCGGACGGCAAGACGATGCTGCTCAACATCCTGGAAGCCGGCGATGTCCTGGGCGAGATCGGCCTGATCGACGGACGGGAACGCACGGCCGCCGCGATCGCCCTGCGACCGGTCGAGCTTTACCGCATCGACCGCGCCGACTTCATTCCCTTCCTGGAGCGTCACCCGCGCCTGTGCACCCGCATGATGATCGTCCTGTGCGACCGGCTGCGCTGGGTATCGGAAAACATTGAGGACGCGGTCTTCCACGACGTGCCGCGCCGGCTGGCCCGCAGGCTGCTGCTGCTGTCCGACAGCTATGGGCAGCAGACTGCGACCGGCCTGCGGCTGACCCTGCCGTTGTCTCAGGAAGCCCTGGCCAACATGTTGGGCGTCACCCGTGAAATGGTGAACAAGTGCCTCGGCGCCCTGCGAAAGGCCGGAGTGGTGACATATGCCAAAGGGTTTATCGTCATCAATGATCTGACACTACTAAAGGACATGGCCGGTGACCCTGAACGGGTTCCCTAGGGGGAATCCTTACCTGCCTAAAGTTTTGTTCCCAAAATGGGTTGTGGTCGCGTTATAGTGTGCATGCGTTGGGGGCAATCGCACGGGTAGCACGAGGGCTTAAGAGCATGTCGAGCGAAGGGAACAGGAAATCCAGCGTCGATCAATTCACGGGCGTCGCTTCACTGACTTCCCGCACGCTCAAATTGTCCGGGCGCGATGTCACGATCCGATTGGAGCCGTCGTATTGGGAAGGGCTTGAAGAAATCTGCCGTCGGGAGGATCTGACGGTGGACGACCTCTGCTACGACGTCCGTGATCGCATGGAGCAGCAGGGCCGCCGCGCTTCCCAAGCGGGCGTGTCGCTTGCCAACGCCCTGCGCGTGTTCGTGGTCGGCTATTTCCGGCAGGCGGCGACCGAACGCGGCCATGCCCGTGCCGGTCACGGCCAGGGCCGCCCCTTCATCGCGACGCCCTTCGACCTCGTCCCCATCACCGGCGACAGCTGACACCTGAAAAAAGGTCGTGATGCATGGGGACTGGCCTGTCGACCCGCCCCCATGCGTCACGCCGCCAGTCTTATTGGGCGGTCCAGCCGCCATCCATCGTCA
This sequence comes from Azospirillum sp. B2RO_4, assembly GCF_051124815.1. Lineage (NCBI taxonomy): Bacteria > Pseudomonadati > Pseudomonadota > Alphaproteobacteria > Rhodospirillales > Azospirillaceae > Azospirillum > Azospirillum sp. B2RO_4. The sequence goes on from NZ_CP118489.1 coordinate 368,655, forward strand.
GGGCCGCACCACGCATGTTGCCGGCGGCCTCCGAGCACAGGAACACCGCCAGTTCACCCAACTGTTCCGGCGTGACGAAGGACTTGGACGGCTGCTTCTCGCTCAGCAGTTCGCGCCCGGCCTCCTCCACCGACAGGTTGCGCGAGGCAGCCAGCGCGTCGATCTGCTTCTGCACCAGCGGGGTCAGCACCCAGCCGGGGCAGATGGCGTTGCAGGTGATGTTGGTCTCCGCCAGTTCCAGCGCCGTCACCTTGGTCAGGCCGATCACGCCATGCTTGGCGGCGACATAGGCCGATTTGTTGACCGAAGCCACCAATCCATGCACCGAGGCGATGTTGATGACCCGGCCCCAGCCGCGCGCCTTCATGCCCGGCAAGGCGGCGCGGGTGCCGTGGAAGACGGCCGACAGGTTGATGGCGATCACGGCGTCCCAGCGTTCCACCGGGAAGGCGTCGACCGGCGCCACATGCTGGATGCCGGCATTGTTGACCAGCACGTCCAGCCGGCCATAGGCTTCCTCGGTAGCGGCGACCATCGCCTCGATCTCATCGGGCTTCGACATGTCGGCGCCGTTGTGGGCGATGCGCACGCCGAACTCCGTCGACAGCGACCGGCACAGCTCGGCGATATAGCCGGCATCGCCGAAGCCGTTCAGCATCAGGTCGGCGCCCTGCCCCGCAAGCTGCCGTGCGATCCCAAGGCCGATCCCGCTGGTGGACCCAGTCACGAGCGCGGCCTTCCCCTTCAGATTGGTCATTCTTCTTTATCCTTCGATCGGCATGGAACGGAGGTCCGGGGCGACGATCAACTCGCACCCGGTGTTGGCGATCACCTGCTCCACCGTGACACCGGGGGCGGTTTCCTTCAAGACGAGGCCGGCATCGGTCGGCTCGATGACGGCGAGGTCGGTCACCACCAGGTCGACTCGGCGGACCGAGGTCAGCGGCAGGGCGCAACGCTCAACGATCTTTGCCTCGCCCTTGGCGCTGTGCTGCATGGCGACGATCACCCGGCGGGCGCCGGTGACAAGATCCATCGCCCCGCCCATGCCCGGCACCATCTTGCCCGGCACCATCCAGTTGGCGAGCCGCCCCTCGCGGTCCACCTGCAGGCCGCCCAGCACGGTGACGTCGAGATGGCCGCCGCGGATCAGCCCGAAGGAGAGGGCGCTGTCGAACGACGCCGCCCCCGGCAGGGCCGAGATCGGCGAGCCGCCGGCGTCGGTCAGGTCGTGGTTCTCCGCCCCGGTGATCGGGCCGGACATGCCGACGATCCCGTTCTCCGACTGGAAGAACACATGCCGGCCGGCGGGGACGTAGCGGGCGACCAGGGTCGGCAGGCCGATGCCCAGGTTGACGAGGTCGCCGTCCTTCAACTCCAGCGCGACGCGCTTGGCGATCAGGGTCTTTTCATCCATGGCTCGATACTCCCCGATCAGCGCGGCTTGGAGGTGACGATGTGGTCGACCAGCACCGACGGCGTCATCACCGCATCGGGCGGGATGCAGCCGACGGGCAGAATGTCCTCGGCCTCGGCGATGACGGTGGCGCCGGCCATCGCCATCAGCGGGTTGAAGTTGCGTGCGGTCAATGCATAGGTCAGATTGCCGTACAGGTCGGCCTGCTTGGCGGCGACCAGCGCAAAGTCGGCCTTGATCGGCATTTCCAGCAGATAGGTCACGCCGTCGATCTCGACCTTGCGCTTGCCCTCCTCCACCGTGGTGCCGACGCCAGTGGGGGTCAGCACGCCGCCCAGCCCGACGCCGCCGGCACGGATGCGCTCGGCCAGCGTGCCCTGCGGCACCAGCTCCACCTCGATGTCGCCGGCGATCATCTGCTTTTGCGTCTCGGGGTTCAGGCCGATGTGGCTGGTGACGACGCGGCGCACCAGCTTCTCCACCACCAGCTTTCCCAGGCCGTTGTTGGGCCGGGCGGTGTCGTTGGCGATGATGGTCAGGTCGCGCTTGCCCTGGCGGATCAGTTCGTCCACCAGCCGGTTGGGGCCGCCGACGGCCATGAAGCCGCCGATCAGCAGGGAAGCGCCGTCGGGAATGCGCGCGACGGCCTCTTCCAGGGAAACGAGTTTGTTCTTCATGATCAGACGATCCCGGTCAGGTAATAGACGGCGATCACGAAGAAGACCGCCAGCGTCTTGATGCAGGTGACGGCGAAGATGTCGCCATAGGACTGCCGGTGCGTCAGCCCGGTGACGCCCAGCAAGGTGATGACGGCGCCGTTGTGCGGCAAGGTGTCCATGCCGCCGCTGGCCATCGAGGCAACGCGGTGCAGCACCTCCATCGGGATGCCGGCGGCGTTGGCGGCGGTGATGAACTGGTCGGCCATCGCCGCCAGCGCGATGCTCATGCCGCCGGATGCCGACCCGGTGATGCCGGCCAGCGCGGTGACCGTCACCGCCTCGTTCACCAGCGGGTTGGGGATGGCGGACAGCGCGTCGCGGATCACCAAGAAACCCGGCAGCGCCGCGATCACCGCACCGAAGCCGTATTCCGACGCCGTGTTCATCGAGGCCAGCAGCGACCCGCCAATGGCGGCCTTCGTGCCCTCGGCGAAGCGCTGGGACACCGGCTTCCAGGCGAAGGCCAGCACCAGCAGGATGCCGCAGAGCAGCGCCCCTTCCACCGCCCAGATGCCGGCGACGGCGGAAACCTGAGTCACCAGCGGCTTGGCGCCGGGGGTCAGCGCCACCTCGCTCGTGGCACCGTACACGCTGGGGATCGCCATGGTGAACAGCTTGTTCAGCACGCCGACCGCAACCAGCGGCGACAGCGCCAGGATCGGGTTCGGCAGCAGTTCGGAAGCCACCGGCTCCGGCTCGTTGGTGTGGCCGCTGCCATAACCCTCGCCGCGCGCGATGGCAGAGCGCACCCGCCATTCCAGATAGATCAGACCCAGGGTCAGGATGAAGATCGAACCGATCAGGCCCAGCCAGGGAGCGGCATAGGCGTCGGTCTTGAAGAAGGTGGTGGGGATGATGTTCTGGATCTGCGGCGTGCCCGGCAGTGCGTCCATGGTGACGGTGAAGGCGCCGAGCGCCACCACGCCGGGGATCAGGCGTTTTGGAATGTCGCCCTGCCGGAACATCTCCGCCGCGAAGGGATAGACGGCGAAGACCACGACGAACAGCGACACGCCGCCATAGGTCAGCAGCAGGCAGACCAGGACGATGGAGGTCACCGCCCGCTCGCGCCCGACCAGCTTGATGACGGCGGAGACAATCGACTTGGAGAAGCCGGACAGTTCGATCACCTTGCCGAACACCGCGCCCAGCAGGAAGACCGGGAAGTACAGCTTCACGAAGCCGACCATCTTGTCCATGAACAGCCCGGTGAAGACAGGCGGCACGGCGGATGGGTCGGTCAGCAGCACCGCCGCCAGCGCCGCCACCGGCGCGAAGAGGATGACGCTGAAGCCCCGGTAGGCGACCAGCATGAGGAACGCGAGCGCTCCCAGGCAGATCAGGAAACTCATTTGGACGATGCTCCCTCGGTTGTTCTTTTCGGAGGTCCGACGTCAGGGATGTCGGTTCCGGGCATTGCGGCGGAGACAGCCGGCGCAGCCTCTCATGGTGGACCCGGCTACGGATGCATGCATCAATTAGAGCAAAGGCCATGCCAATGACGGGGAGCACAGTCGTCGCAGGCGAAACCTTTGACATTGCGGATTTTTTGCACTGCACACAAAGCCATGAGCCAACCCAACGTCTCCTTATCGAGACAATTGACGGCCAGAAAGTCTCTTTTTTGAGATGCGGTCTCTATATTTAGACGAAAATACCCCGGGGACGATTCCGCCCGCCATCGGTTGAGCGGGCCGATGGAATGCCGCTTGACCTTCCAATCACTGGAAGGCGCAGCCTGTCCCAATCAAGCATCGCACGCCATCAAGGGAGAGCACCCATGCTGACACTGAAGGTATCCGGAATGACCTGCGGCCACTGCGCCCAGACCGTGACCAAGGCCGTGGAAGCCGTTCCCGCCGTGGACCGCGCGCTGGTCGACCTGAAGGCTGGTCAGGTCGCCGTCGAAGGCAACGCCGATGAATCCGTCATCCGGCAAGCCATCGAGGATGCCGGTTATGAGGTACAAGGCCGGGCGTGAGACGTCATCACAAAAAAGAAAATGGGCGCCGGACCATGTGGCCGGCGCCCATTCTCGGTGACGTCTTCCCGGAAGGTTCGTTGAAGGTCTTTTATTTGGTCAGAATCAGCTTGTTGGCGCGGGTCACGCGCAGGCGGTAGCTCTGCCCGGCGTGCTGGATCACGATCTCGCGGCTGCCCGACATCAGACGGGCGGATTCGACCACCGGCAGGGATGCGGCGATGAAGGAGGCGGGAGCGGAGACGGCGCTGTCGTGCATGGCGTGTCTTTCTTGCTGGACGGACGTTGCGGTCGGCGGTGTCCGGGCGTGAACCCTGAACCGGACCCTACCTCCGCCCGCCATCAATTGCAAGTCATTCTCATTCGCTTTTAGGGCGCGCCACTCCGATTTCCTTGGGGTCAGTCCCGGAACAGGCTGCGCACCATCCAGCGCAGGCCCACCACCAGCAGCTTGTTGTATTCGTTGACCAGCAGGTTGGCGGTGCCCGGCCACATCCACCAATCGTCCAGATGGACGGTGGGAGCGACGACGGGATGGGGAACCAGTTCCACGTCGGGCATCGCCATCGACAGTTCCAGCATGCTGCGGCGCATGTGGTAGTTGGCGGTCACCAGCCGCAGCGACCGGAATCCCTGGTCGCGCATCCAATCCGCCGTCTCATAGGCGTTGCCGATGGTGCTGTCGGCGGAATAGCCAAGCGTGATGCAGCATTCCATCTCGGTCGGGGAATGGCGGGAGAGCTTCAGCAGTTCCTGCACCTCCACCCCGTCATAGACGCCGGACACGAACAGCTTCTTCGCCCGCCCGGCGGCCAGCAGTTCCAGCCCGGTGACCAGCCGGTTGCTGCCGCCGGTCAGCACGACGATGGCGTCCGTCTTCCGCTCGGCATCGGCGCCGGTGGGCGGCAAGCGCGGCACGTCGGCCGCGTACCAGAACAGTCCAGCCAGCCAGGCGACCGCCAGCACCAGCGCGCCGGTGAACAGATGTCCGACCGCCCGCGCCATCACCCCGCTGCCGCGCTGCCGGTGGATGAGGCTCATCGCGACCCCGTCACGGCATCGACTCCAGCGTGCGCAGCACGGTCCAGCGCGCGGTCGCCAGCGCCAGCAGGGCCAGCGCCGCCGGCACCAGCAGCAGAACCGCCCATTGCCAGGGCTCCAGGGCCAGGTCCGGCAGCAGGCTGGCCCGCAATCCCTGAGAGGCGCTGTGCAGCCCATACATGGTGCCGCCGGCCAGCAGCAGACCGATCCCGCCGCCGCGCAGGCTCAAGGACACCACGTGGCGTTCGAACTGGCGGGAGACATAGCGGTCGGTGGCGCCCATCAGATGCAGCAGTTCCACCACCGGCCGATGGATGGCAAGGCCGGTGCGCACGGCGAAGACCACGGTCATCACCGCCGCCACGCCGATCAGCAGCACCACGCCCAGTGCCGCCAGCCGGATCGCCCCGGCGAAGGAGCGCAGGTCCGCCAGCCAAACCGCATGGTCGTCCAGCGTCGCCCCCGGCGCCGCGGAGGTCAGGCGCAGGCGCAAGGCCGCAATGTCCACCGGCCCGTCGGCGACGACGTCGATCATCCGCGGCATGGGCAGCAACGGGTCCGAAGCCCCCGATCCCAGCCAGGGCTCCAGCAGCCGGGCGATCTCGCCCCCGCTCAGCAGGGTCGCCGACCCGATTCCGGGGGTGGAGCGCAGCACGGTCAATGCCGCCTCCGCCCGCTCGTCCAGCGGCGCCACGGGAGCGCCCGGCATCGGCGCCACCTGCACGGTCAGCCCGCCGGCCAGCCCGCTGTCCCAGCGTTGCGCCATGTCCGACACCAGCATGGCGCCGGCCAGTGCCAGGGCCGCCAGGAACGCCATCAGCGCGGTGATCCAACCGAGAAAGCGCGAGGACGGATCGACCGCCAGCGGCAGGTCGGAACGGGGACGCACGGGACGAAGCGCCATGCCGCTACTCCCACCTTGCATCGTTGGACCGCCCGTCCTGCGCCCGGCCCTGTTGGACCTGACTGCCGCGCGAGGGAACGACCATCAGCCGGCCATTGTCGAGATGCAGGCGCGGATGATCGAAACGGCGGATCAGCGCCTCGTTGTGGGTGGCGATCACCACGGTGGTCCCCAGCTTGTAGAGTTCCTCGAACAGATAGAGCAGCCGCATGCCGATGCCGTCGTCGACGTTGCCCGTGGGTTCGTCGGCCAGCAGCAGACGCGGCCGGTTGATGACCGACCGGGCGATGGCGACCCGCTGCTTCTGCCCGCCCGACAGGGTCGAGGGCTTGGCGTGCAGATGGTTGCCCAGCCCAACCCAGCGCAGGATCTCACTGCAATGGGCGACCACGTCGGCCTCCGGCGTACCGGCCATGCGCAAGGGCAGCGCCACATTGTCCAGCGCCGAGAGATGATCGAGCAGGGCGAAATCCTGGAACACCACGCCGATCTGGCGGCGCAGTTCCGGCAGGTCGCGGCGGGTCACCATCGCCATGTCGCGGCCGAACAGGGTGACCAGCCCGCGCGAGGGCCGGTGGGCGAGATACATCAGCTTCAGCAGCGACGATTTGCCCGCGCCGCTGGCGCCGGTCAGGAAATGGAAGGAACCCGGCTGAAGGGTAAAGCTGATGTCGCGCAGCACCTCCGCCTCGGTGCCGTACCGCAAGCCGACATTCTCGAAACGAATCACGGTCCCACCACAGCTCGTCAACCCCTCCACGCCGGCGACAATGCACCCGGCGGGGGGCGGAGTCCACCCCGCCCCGCAACCTGCCCCGCAACCTGCGACGATGTCCCCCTGCCCCCTCTCTGGCCACGCGGAATACTTGAGAAGTCGATAAAGACCTGACAAGTTGCCGGCCATGATCTGGATCCGGTCCCTCGCCTTCAACATCGCGTTCCATCTCTGGACCGCGCTGATGTGCTTCGCCCTGCTGTGGATGCTGCTGCTGCCGCGCCCGCAGATGGTGGCGGTCGTGGTGTGGTATCTGCGCACGGTCGGCTGGCTGGAGCGCAGGCTCGTCGGCATCCGCTATGAGGTGCGCGGGCGCGAGAACCTGCCCGACGGTCCCTTCCTGCTGGCGGCCAAGCACCAGTCGGCGTGGGAGACGATGAAGCTCCACCTGCTGGTGAAGGATCCGGCGATCATCCTGAAGCGCGAGCTGATGTGGATCCCGATCTGGGGCTGGTACGCCGCCAAGGCGAAGATGATCCCGGTCGACCGCGGCGCCGGCGGGGCGGCGATCAAGTCGCTGATCCGCAACTCCCGCCCGGTGCGGGACGAGGGGCGGCCGATCGTGATCTTCCCGCAGGGCACCCGCGTCGCGCCGGGCACCTACCGGCCCTACCGCATCGGCGTCGGCGTGCTTTACGAAAGCCTGGGCATTCCCATCGTGCCGATGGCGCTGAATGCCGGGCTTTATTGGCCGCGCCACAGCTTCCTGAAGTATCCCGGCACGGTGGTGGTGGAATTCCTGCCGCCGATCATGCCCGGAATGCTCCGCGCCGAGGCGATGCGCGATCTTGAGGAGAGGCTGGAGGCCGCGAGCGACCGTCTGGTCACCGCCGCCGGCGGGCCGCCGACCCTGCGGCCGCCGCAGCCGGAGGCGGAACCGGACAAGCGGACGGTGTCCGCCGTCTCCTGAGCGGCGCCATGAGAGCCGGCCACGACGGTTATCCTTGAGCATGGAGGCGTATCTGCCTAGGCTCGCGCAACGAATCGCCGGAAGGGCCGGTTGAACCGGCTCCGGAAGACGCGCGAGAGGAAGATGACGCAAACCGAGAAGCCCCAAAGGCCCACCCGGCGTCAGGACCGCTGGACGGAGCGATGGCGCGCCCTCGCCGTCGCCCTTCTGATGACGGTGCAGCCGCTGTCGGTCCCCGTCGGCGCGATCCTTACCGCTCCCGCTGCCCCCGCTCCGCTCGCCATCGCCGCCATGGCCGCCGCCGTCACCCTGATGCCGGGAGAGGCCGAAGCCCGTGCCGGCTCCAGAAGCCGGTCGTCGGGCGGCTATTCGCGGCCATCGCGCACACCGTCCATCGGCGGCGGCAGCGGCGGCTACACCCGTCCCTCCGCCCCGCGCACACCCTCCACCGGAAGCGGCGGCGGCTGGTTCTCCGGTGGTTCCTCCAATTCCAGCGGCGGTTATGCCCGGCCGGGCAAAAGCGCCCCGCCGGTCGCAGCGCCGCCCAGTTCGGCCGGTGACCGGACCTTCAGCCAGCAGGGCTCGGCCGACGCGCTGAACCGCTACCGCACCAGGCAGGAGAACGACCTCAACCCGCCGGCGCAGCCGGGCGCGCCGCCGCCCGCCGCCTCCACGCAGGGCCGCAGCGGCGGTTCCAGCGGTTGGGGGTGGGGCTGGGGATCGGGCGGGTCCTCCTACCGCACCCCGTCCACCCGGCCGGCGCCGGCCAATCGCTATGGCGGCTATGGCTGGAGCCCGCCGCCCTACGCCTACAGCGCGCCGCGCCGCTTCGGCATCTGGGACGGGCTGTTCCTGTGGTTCATGCTCGACACGCTGACCCGGCCGGGCCACGCCGCCTTCTTCCACAACAACGCCGAGGACCCCGGCTATCGCGAGTGGCGGCAGGAGGCCGACCGGCAGGCCCGCGACAATGCGGAGCTGCGCGGCAAGCTGGACCAGCTCGACCAGTCGATGGCCGCCCAGGCCGGAACCCCGCGCGAGGCGGGACAGCTGCCGCCCGACGTGCCGGCGGATCTGGCCCGCGCCGACTCCGCCAGTTCGGTGGACAGCGCCAGCGCGGCGCAGGCGTCGGGCAACGCCGGTGGCGGGGCCGGCGGGCACGGCTTCTGGTGGTGGGGTTTCCTGCTGCTCGGCGTCGCGGTGCTGTTCCTGCTGTGGCGGGCGCGGCGCCGGATGGAGTCGCCGCCAAAATCGGGTCCAGTCGCCAACAGCCCTGTATCCAAGGGCTCTGGCTCCAAGGGAGGATCGGACGTGCCCCTGTTCGGAACGCTCGGCAATTACGTGAACCAGAAGCTCAGCGGCAAGGGCTACAGCCCGTCGCTGTTCCGGCTGGGCATGACCGTCACCATCGACCCCACCCCCTTCCTGCTGGCGGAGGGCGCCACCAAGGTCAAGGCGCCGGACACCGGCACCGACCGGCTGGTGTCGATCGAGGCGGTCGGCACCGTCACCTCCGGCCCGGCCACCGTCTACCGCCTGCATATTCCGGGGGGTGGCTTCTTCCAGATCCATCTCGGTCCCGACGGGCAACCGGACGAGTGCCGCTATTTCACCCCCATCGACAGCGTCACCCCGTCCGACGAGGATGAATGGGGATTCTGGCTGGACGATGCGGAGGGGATGATCGGCTGGCCGGAGTTCCAGACCAAGGACGGCAAGCTCTATCCGCGAGTCTGGCAGCCGGGCGCCAGCCGCATCCAGCCCTTCACCCTCAGCGAGGCGCGCCAGACCCTGCGCGGGACCGAGACTGTGGTCAGCCAGTCGATGCTGTATGGCGCCCCCACCGGCGCGGCGTCCCCCGCGCCCGCCACCGAATATATCCTGGTGGAGGCGGTAGAGCGGTCCGGCCGCGCGTCGGTCGAGATCGCCGCCGGCATCGACGTGAACCCCGCCTCCCTCTCCCTGTCCTAACCCACACGACAAGAGTGCCGGCCCCATGGAAAGCACCTTCGGTTCCATCCTGACCGCGCTCGGCACCGGCCTTCCGGTGCTGCTGGTCCAGCTCGCCGTCACGCTGGCGCTGCTGGTGGCGGGCGTCGCCGTCTACACCCGCATCACCCCCTTCGACGAGCGCCGGCTGGTGGCGGAAGGCAATGCCGCCGGCGGCCTGACGCTGGCGGGGTCCATCGTCGCGCTCGCCATTCCGCTGGCGGCGACGCTGGCGACCAGCGCCTATTGGCTGGACATCCTGCTGTGGGGCGTGGTGGCGCTGATCCTGCAGCTGGTCGCCTTCGCCGTGGCGACCCTGCTGATCCGCGACCTGCGCGGCCAGATCGAATCGGGCAACGTCGCGTCGGCCGCGGCGCTGGTCGGCGTCCAGCTGGGGGTGGCGGTCATCAACGCCGCCGCCATGGCGGGATGAGGGGGACCGGACAGCTCGCCCCCGAGAGGTAAGGATGGGGGTCTGGTTCCGGGATCGCCCCCTCCCCATCTGTGCAGGCGAAGCGTCCGCCGCCCCGGTGCGGGGGACGCCTCCAACAACCCTCCTTCGACAGGAATCAGCCATGCTTGCCTTCATCCGCAACCTTATGGGTGTCAAGACCGACCAGGCCGTCCAGGGCGCCATGGAGGCGCTGGTGCGCTGGGATCCGAAGTCCGCGACGGAGGCGGAACTGCGGACCATGGAGCAGCATCTCGACCAGCTTGGCCTGCAGGTGGCGGAAGCCCGCGCCATCCATGACCGCGAGCAGCGCGAGGCCGACGAGATCAAGGCGCTGTCGAACCAGCGCATGGCCGCCGCCGAGCATCTGCAGCGCCAGATCGACGGCGAGAGCGACCCGTCGCGCAAGGCCGCGCTGGAGAAGAGCCTGGAGACCGTCGTCGGCATGCTGGAGGAGATGGCTCCGGAGATCGACCGCGAGGTCCGCGATGCGGTCGAGGCGCGCGAGTTCCTGGAGATGCTGGAAAAGAATTATTCCGAGGCCGGCGCCAAGCTGAAGGCCGCCCGCGCCGAGCTGACCCGCGCCCAGCGCGACATGGGCCGCGCCGACCAGCAGCGCGCCATGGCCGAGCGTCAGGCCGAAGCCGCCCGTCAGGCCGCCGGCCTTGCCGGCGCCACCAGCGGCCTGACCGTGGCGCTGAAGGCGATGCAGGACACCGCCGCCAAGGATCTGGCCGCGGCGGAGGCCGCCAACGCCAAGGCCAAGCTGCTGCGCCCGTCGGCCCCGGAGAAGGAAGACCCCAACATCGCCGCCGCGCTCGCCGCCGCGTCGGGCAAGACCGCGCCGACCAGCCTGTCCGACCGTCTGGCGGCGCTGAAGGCCAAGCAGGGCTGAGGGTGACGGGATCGGCGGGGGAGACTCCGCCGATCCTTACTGCTTGGGGGCCTTTGGGGGGATGGAACGGCGTGGAACACTTTCCGGCGGCTGTTCCATGTTCACCGGCCCGCATGCCTCACAGACGGCCGAAGGCGGCCTTTCCGCCCTGACGTTCCAGCGCCGAGCCGAGGTTGGGATAGGGATCGTCGGGGTTGAGGGTCCAGGGATAGACACCCTTCGGCCCGGTCGATTCCGGGCGGGCCAGAATGGCGGCGACGGCGCGCGGATCGGGCGGGGTACGCTCCCGGATGGCGCCGGGGATGTCGTCGTCATCGTCCAGTTCGGGGACGATCTCGGCGGACGGGTCGGCAGACAGGTCTTCCGACGGCTGCCGGGTTTGCGGTTGTCGAGCCGGCTGGGCTCCGAGCCCGTCGAGGATGCCGAGCCGGTCGAGGATGCCGAGCCGGTCGAGGATGCCGAGCCGGTCGGCCAGCCAGCGCACGGTCGACGGATCGCCGGAGGAAACCAGCCGCTCGATCTGCTCGACAACCAGACTGCGCAGCGACGACAGGCGGAGGTCGGCCTCGCGGCTCAGGGCCTGCCGCTCCCACCAGACCCTGTGACGGAAATCCTTGGAGCCGTAATAGGCCCGCCACAGGGTGGTGCGGCTGCAGCCCATGGCGCGGGCGACATAGAGGAAGCTGCTGCCGCGCGCCAGCATGCCGGCGGCCATGATCCATTGCTCCTCATGGAACTGCGAACCGGGAACCAGCGAGCCTTCGGACGGCACCGGCGGCTCCTCGGCCCAGAGGGGGAAATGGTCGTTCTGAAGGGTACGGCTGTCGAGGGGCATGGGGTGGCTCCGCAGGATGATGGACGAGGTGCGGAGAGGTTATAGGAAAGTTGTCTTTTCGTGGCGCGTTTTTGCGAAATCCGTTGCGAGCCAAACGGGCGGGCCGTTGCGTGACCTTCCGCCCACCTTCTACGGCTTCACACAAAGCTTGTGTTCCTCACACCCAATATTGGGAGCATGTTTAGTGGCTCGGCGGCGGAGGCGCGATAGGTACGCCGGCGACCTGCCCACCGCCATCCGCAAGGAGGTCCAGAGCTGGGCCGCCGCCAACAAGGACCGGCTGGTGAGCGAGTGGAACGCCTGGAACCCCACCATCCCCTTCGCCTGAAAGGAGGCGCGCCCATGATCCCGCCCGTCCTGCCGCAAGGCCCCCGCAAGGTCCCGCGTCTCGCCGCGGTCGCGCCCGCCGCGGGTGCCGTCCTGGCGCTGACCTGGGACGACGGTCGCGTCGACCGCGTCGACCTGACCGGCTGGCTGGAGTCCGGACACCCCTATTTCCACCAGCTGCGTGACCCTGCCGTGTTCGCCTCCGCCCGTCTGGTCGATGCCACAATGGTGGAGTGGAACGGCGACGAGGATCTGGCCATCGACAGCATGCACTTGGCGCTGCTGGCCGAACAGCAACGCCCCTTCGGCCAGCCCGAACTGATCGCCTGGCAGAATCGCCACGACCTGTCCAACCAGGAGGCGGCCGATCTGGTGGGGGTGCATGTCAACACCTGGTCGAACTGGCGCACCGGCGCCACCGCCGTGCCGGCGATGCTCGGCATCGTCTGTCGCGCCTTCAGCCGCGATCCCCTGCTGTTCGCCGCCCGCTACCGCCCCCGCCGGCCCGGCCGTCCGCCGGCAGCGGCCGAATAGGGGAAGGACATCCTGCCGGCGGTCGGCTGCGGCCGTCGTAATGCTGTAACGAAAGGGAGAGCTGGAGCGCTGCTCAATCAAGGTCATGCGCTCTGTGCGACCGGATCAGCCATTGGCGTACCGGCGGAAGAACTGAGCCGCAGTCCGCGCCTCATAGGATGATGACACGTAGGTGCTCAGATAGATTGTGGTTTGAGGACATAGTAAGAACATGCGCTTTAGTTGCTCATAGGGCCATTTTGTCATAGCCTACGGTGCCTGTTTTACGTGGAGGCAGCGATAGACTGCATAATCCAAGCGTAGCAAACCGAATACGTGTATATCCTCCCATAAATGGTGGGGCGGATATGGTGTTGCAGAAATGGGAGGTCGAGCGGTTAGTGGCTTGGTTTAAGAGTAGCCCGATGCATTGGGGCGAAGTGCGGCATGAAGAAATTGAAAGGATAGAATCATGAAAGAAATTGGTTGCGTATACTACCCGTACTCCCGTCCAAAAAAGTTTATTACGCTAAAAAAATCGGCACTGTTATTTGATAAAGTTTCATTTTTGGACGGACAGCCAACATTTATAAGAAAAGAAATTGCGATCATTGAGGCAAATGATCATCAAGAAGACCAGCGTGAAGTTGATAGAGTTTACTCAGCCATCGAAAAGCTAGAAGAGGAGGGGATAGCTCAAACGCTGGATGCGGCAGTGGTCGCAGAGAGCCTCGGGGAATACCTGACAGAGAATGTCGTATATGACGTGTCAGACAATGAATTCTGTAAAATGGCAATGGAGGAGGATGTTTCTACGTGGCGAATCCAAGGGAGCCGTCTACCGAAGGGGTTTGTAGGCGCATTCTATCCTGGGGCTGGGAGGTTCTCCGAAGCAATTTCACTACAGTCTCTTATAAAATCAAAAGGAACTCTTGATAATGTTAATGAGAGCATAAAGAGTTTTGCTGAGTTTCGATGGAAAAACCTTCCAAAGGACCGCCACCTTGAGGTCTTTCTTTCGAGCTTCCGCTATGTCATCGGCGGAAACCCTCACGCGAAGCATATTGAGCTTGAGGCATATCAAGTTCCACATCTACAGGCTGCAAGCCTTCGCATCAACGAAGCTCTTCTTGTTGCAGCAGCTCAAGGGCTCGTACCTTTTACCGATAGCACTCATCATGACAGGCTTCTTCGGCGAAAGGTTGCTCGAACATTGGGGGATGCTTCAACCGACGGGACTTTGAAAAAAGTAATCGATGGTCTAGAGTCGCAAAAAGACCTTGAATCCCACCTAACATTGTTTCTTGTAGATAAAGTTGTCTCGCCGGAGAGGTTGGCTGAAATGTCTATCGACGAGATTCTGCGCTATCGTAATAAATTCGAAAAAGCAAGAAGTCGCCTGCGGGAGCGCGTAGAAGAAATCGCGTATAGCTTGCGCGAACATGCGTATTCTGAAAAATTAACTGATCAGCTTGACCGCATAATTAACGAAAAGGTTCAGCCCGTGCTTCTTTCAGCACGCGAAGAAATGCAATCTAATTTCGAAGAGGCGGTTGGAAAGGTGTCCGCCCATACCATAGCCGCCATGCTTTCATTCTTGGCGGCGACGCACTTCAATGGCATGGATGCTTGGCAAATATTGGCGGCAGGCGCCGCTGCTGGAGGTGCGCTGATATCCACTAAGGGCGTTGATGACCTATTGGAATTGTGGAAGTCAAATCGCAAGGTACAACGACATGGCTTCTCCTATCTTACGAGTCTTTAAGTGTGAATAGCGCGTCCACTTGATGAGCCGCCCTCGCATTGGCACACCAATTCTCGGATGAACACTTCAATTGGTCCGCGCCTGACGCTCGTTTAGCTTTGTTGATGCTGGCGATGATGCGGTCGAGATCGACGGTTCAAACGAGGCGCTAGGCCGTCTTGTTGTGCTCGGCAATGAAGCGATGGATGGTGGACTCGGTAGAGGGTGAGAGATAGCGCAAGAATCCCGAACCGCATGGTTCCTTGGATCACCCCTCACCCTTCCCACCGCTTCGCGGCGGGCCCCGATGTCGCTCGCAAGCCTCGCGACCGCATTCCGCCTAAGATCGCCTATCGGCGCTCTTCCGGCCTTCGGCCGGCGGCTCCACGCCCTCTCCCGGGGCGGGAGAGGGGATTGTCCGGACAGGCACGCCTACCCCCAATCCTTACGTCTCGGGGGAGGCCGCCTTCGCCGCCTTCGGCTTGCGGGCCGCGACCTCGAAGGCGACGTCCTCGATCATGCCGGCGGTCAGCGAGGACAGGGCCGACTTCAGGCTCGGCCAGTGGTTCATGCGGGCGGTGTCGGCGACGGCGGCGTTCTTGGCCTTCAGGACGAGGCGGCGGCCGCCCTGGGGGGCTTCCTCCACCCGTTCCGGTTCCAGTTCGGCCAGCAGCGGGGCGGGGACCTTGCCCTTCAGGGCGTGCAGGACGGCGGCCCACAGGGCGGTCACGTCGTCGGCGTCGGGCAGCGGGCCGAGATCGGCGAGGCCGGAGTCCACCGGGTCGGCGGGGGCGACGGTGTCGACCTTGCCGATGCGGCGGGCGCGGCGGCCGGCGCTGTGGCGTTCGCGCTCCAGATAGGTCTCGGCCGCCTCCTCCTCGTCCTTGGCGTCGAAATCGAGGGTCACCGCCTCGATCTTGCGGCCTTTCCGCTTCATCTTGTCTTCCGGCATGCTGACGCGGAAGGGGGCGAGCTGGTTCACCTCGGAGATGGCGCGGTCGATGGTGCGGGTGCGCAGGATGCCGAAATCCTTGTAGGCGCCCTCCGGCACGTTCATCAGCTTGCGCAGCGTGTCGATGTCCAGCTCCAGCGACGGATAGTCCATCTGGTAGCGCTGCATGCCGATCTCGTAGAGCTTCAGCGCGTAGGTGCTGGTGACCTTGACCATCGCCGGCCCGGACAGCTTGGCCCACAGCTGCGACGAGCGCTGGATTTCCAGGAAGGCGTCGGTGAACTGGAAATGGATGTCGGCGGCGTCGCTGTCCTCCTCCTCCTCCGGCCGGACATAGCTGGAGAGGATGCGCAGCTCGGCGCGCGACCGGCGGCCGCGGAAGGGGCCGATGACCACGAGGCTGGAGTCGAAGATCTCCTTCAGCGCGTCGAAGATCCGCTCGTTGCCCTTGTGGTTGCCGCGCACCACGCGCTTGGGCAAGCGGTAGAGCTTGTTGGCGAAGTTCTGGCTGCCGGCCAGATGGATCATGAAATTCAGCATCTTCTGCGCCGGCAGCGACAGGCGCGTGCCGTTGGCCGGATAGCTGTAGACCGCCTCCGCCGCCTTGATCAGATGCTTGTAGCCGTCGCGCTCGAAGGTGGCGCTGGCGACGCGGGCGGTCAGGCCGGCGACCGGGGCCGCGGATTCTGGGCCGACCGCCGGCAGAGTGGCCGCGGCACCGTCGCCGTCGATCACAGCACCGCCGGCCAGATCCTGCGGACCCAGAACGACGAGATTCGGAGCGGCGGTCTTCGCCGTACTGGCCGTGTTCGCCCTGGTGGGCGCAGCCGCGTCCGACGGGACGGACTCCTCCGTCACCGCACCGCGCGCCTTCCTGCGCCCCGTACCCGCCATCGCCGTCCTCCCGCGAAATCGAGCGAGGCTAAATCAATCCTTACCCCAAAAACAAGTAAGGAAAGGGTCGTGCCGAAGAATCCCGATCATCCTTACACCCTGGGGGCGGAACCCTTACGCCCCGGGGGGTGTGCGACTCGCCCCCACCCGGTAAGGCTGTTTCCCCCACCCTGTAAGGAAGATTCGATGCGACTCGCGGACTCTCCTTGGGATTCGCGCCGACGAATCCTCTTAAAAGGGAAAGGGAGAGGCGAGCGCACGCTAAGTGCCGGATCTGCCAGCGCTTCCCAAGTGCGAATCTCAGCCGGACAGACCGGTGGGGAGGCCTTCATGGTGCGAATCGCGGCGACTCGAGTCTGCGGAGCGGGGTTATGGGAGGTGCTCTATCCTTACTGCCTGGGGGCGTTCAGGCATTTTTGCTGTTCGGGGGTCGGTGGACAAGCGCAATCCTTACGGCTTGGGGGCACCCAATGCCGGATCCAGGCCCCCAGGAGGTAAGGATGGTGGGAGTCTGCGGAGTTGAGAGTCCGATTCTGGAGCGTGTCAGGAGTCTCAAGGGCTTACCCGCCCCCAGGATGTAAGGAAGCCCGCCCCCAAGCCGTAAGGATTGGAGAGACGGGCTTTGCGACGGCTTCGGGGCGGGATCTGGCCCCCAGGGAGTAAGGATGGAAAAAAGGAATGGGATAAACAGTTGATTTAAAATGCATTTTTCAATGTGCCGCCAGCAGGAACAGGCCCTGGCCGAGATAGACGCCGGCGGTTCCCATCACCAGATAGCGGCTCCACAGGCGGAACTGGGCGTCGCTCATGCGGTCCAGAACGCGGCGGGAGAGATTCGTGCCGAGCAGGGCCATGGCGATCGACATCAGGATCACCGTCCACTCCACAGTCTCGTCGGCGCTGCCGGCCACCAGCGGGGCGAAGTAAGCGATCTTGACCAGATGGCCGACCGACTGGATGGCGGCCTTGGTGGCGACCACGCTCTGGCGGGTCATGGTGCTGCGGATGAAGAAGGCGTCGAGCAGGGGGCCGGAGATTCCGGCGAGCAGCTGGATGCCCATGCAGAGGAAGCCGCCCAGCAGGCCATGCAGCGGCTTCTGCGCGTTCAGCGCCCAGCGGGCGGGGATGGCGAGCGCCAGGAAGGGCGTCAGTCCCAGAATCAGCAGCGAGACCGCGCGGTCGGGCACGGCACCGGCCAGGGCGAACAGCAGGCCGGCCACGGAGCCGCCCAACGCGAATCGCAGGATGATCGGCCAGACCACATGGCGCCGCCACAGCCATGCCCGCCAGCCGTTGGAGGCGAACTGGGTCACGCCATGCAGCAGCATCGCCGACGGCACCGGCAGCAGGATCAGCAGCAGGCCCATCAGCACCATGCCGCCGGCCATGCCGAACAGGCCCGACAGAAACGAGGTCACGAGAACGGTGAGGCCAAGCCCCACCATCAGCGGAAGCGTCAGCATGATCTGCCTGAATGTCGGAGATGATGGGGAAAATTCGCACGCGCGCGGTTGCGCCGCAAACGGCATTGTTCGATGCTCAGCCTCAGGAAAAGTTGGGGTGAAGTAAGGATGAGACCATGCGCCGACTGCCCTCGCTGAACGGCCTGCGCGCGTTCGAGGCGGCGGCGCGCCATGGCAGCTTCACCGCGGCGGCGGCGGAGCTGCATGTCTCGCAGGCGGCGGTCAGCCGGATGGTGAAGCTGCTGGAGGAGCGGTTGGGCTTCGCCCTGTTCGACCGGCGGGCCAACGCGCTGGTGCTGACCGAACGCGGGCGGGCGCTGCAGCCGACGCTGACCGACGCCTTCGACGGCATCGCCCGGCGGGTGGAGCAGGTGTCGGCGATGCGGGCCGGGCCGGTGCTGACGGTGGGGATGGGGGCGACGGTGGCGGTGCGCTGGCTGATTCCGCGCCTGTCGAGTTTTCATCTCGCCCATCCGGAGATCGAGGTGAGGATCGCCACCGGCGGGGCGGGGGCGCCGATGAACGACGATTGGACCTGCGCCGTCCTGCTGGGCGACGGCCAGTGGCCGGGCTATGAGGCGGAGCGGCTGTTCTCCTCCAGCCTGCAGCCGGTCTGCGCGCCGCGGCTGGCGGCGGAACTGCGACGGCCGGCGGATCTGGCCGGTGCCACCCTGCTGCATGTGTCGCATTGGGGGGAGGACTGGCCGCGCTGGCTGGCCGCCGCCGGGGTGGCGGATTCGGGAACAAGGGGGCTGTCCTTCGGCAGCTATGCCATGACCTTGCAGGCGGCCATCGACGGCGTCGGGGTGGCGCTGGCGCCGAGGCTCTATATTTTGGACGACATCGCCGCCGGGCGGCTCGCCACGCCGTTCGGGCTGGCGGTGCCGATGGTCCATTCCTGGTATCTGGTCTGTCGCGCCTCCCGCCGCGACGATGCAGGCTTCGCACCGTTCCGCGACTGGCTCTATGCGGTGTGCGCCGAGGTGGGGTGAGAGGTCGTGGGTTTTTATGCTTCGTATCGGATCTCATCACGAGCTTCCTTCGACCGTCATTCCCGCGAAGGCGGGAATCCAGACGTTTCAGCCGCTTCATCGCGGAGCTTCCTGGATCCCCGCCTTTGCGGGGATGACGGCCGAGAAAAGCCGATAGAAACTTACAAGCTCTGAAAAGACGCATGGCCGGGCGGCGCAAATGACCGATGCGCGGGCCGCAGGTGCCGACTTAGGCTGCGCGCTGTTTTGTGCCCGTTCCAAGCAGTCACGACCCTACAGGACCGCGCGATGCCGCCCACCGCTGTTCATGCCACCGAAGACGCTGCCCACCCTGCCCTGTCCCGCTCGCTCGTCGTGCTGATGGCGCTGGCCTGCGGCGTGGTGGTGGCCAACATCTATTATGCCCAGCCGCTGGTCGGGCTGATCGGGCCGGCGGTCGGGCTGTCGCCGGAGACCGCCAGCCTCGTCGTCACCCTGACCCAGGTCGGCTATGGCGCCGGGCTGGTGCTGCTGGTGCCGCTGGGCGACCTGCTGGAGAACCGGCGGCTGGTGGTGGCGACGCTGTGCAGCACGGTGGTGGCCCTGCTGGTGGCGGCGGTCGCCCCCACCGCCTCGCTGTTCCTGACGGCGGCCTTCCTGATCGGCGTCACCTCCGTCGCCGTGCAGATGCTGGTGCCGCTGGCCGCCCACATGGCGCCGGAGGCCTCGCGCGGGCAGGTGGTGGGCAATGTGATGAGCGGGCTGCTGCTGGGCATCCTGCTGGCCCGCCCGGTGTCGAGCCTGATCGCCGACAGCCTGGGCTGGCGCGCGGTGTTCGCCCTGTCGGCGGTGGCGATGGTGGGCTTTGCGGTGCTGCTGTGGCGGGTGCTGCCGCAGCGGCGGCCGAGTGGGCAGTCCAGCTATGGCGCGCTGCTGGGGTCGCTGGGGCGGCTTCTGGTGCGGACGCCGGTGCTGCAGCGGCGGACCTTCTACCAGACCATGATGTTCGCGTCCTTCAGCCTCTATTGGACCTCCGTCCCGCTGCTGCTGATGGGGGCGCCCTTCCATCTCAGCCAGCGGGGGATCGCGCTGTTCGCCCTGTCGGGGGCGGCGGGCGCGCTGGTCGCCCCCATCGCCGGGCGGATCGCCGACCGCGGCTGGACCCGGCCGGCCACCGGCTTCGCGCTGGCGATGGCAGCCTTGTCCTTCTTCGTCGCACGGGCCGGGGAGGGCTCCATCGCGCTGCTGGTGCTGGCCGGGCTGCTGCTCGACATGGGCGTGCAGATGAACATGGTGCTGGGGCAGCGCGCCATCTATTCGCTGGGGGCGGAGACTCGCAGCCGGATGAACGCCATCTATATGGCGATCTTCTTCCTGGGCGGCGCGGCGGGCTCGGCGCTGGCGGGCTATGCCTTCGCCGTCGGCGGCTGGGCGCCGGTGACCTGGATCGGCTTCGCCTTTCCCGCCATCGGCCTGCTGTTCTACCTGACCGAATTCCGTGGGCGGCACGCCGCCTGACCTGATATCCGAGGAGACGATGCAATGGATCAACGCCCGCTTGGCCGCAGCGGCCTGACGGTGTCCCCGCTCTGCTTCGGCGGCAACGTGTTCGGCTGGACCGCCGACGAGGCCACCTCCTTCCGGCTGCTCGACGCCTTCGTCGATGCCGGCTTCAACTTCGTCGACACCGCCGACGTCTATTCGGCCTGGGCGCCCGGCAACTCCGGCGGCGAGTCCGAGACCATCATCGGCAAATGGATGAAGAGCCGCGGCAACCGCGACCGCATCGTGCTCGCGACCAAGGTCGGGTCGGAGATGGGACCGGGCAGGAAGGGCCTGTCGCCGGCCTGGATCCGGACGGCGGTGGAGGATTCGCTGCGCCGGCTGCAGACCGACCGCATCGACCTCTACCAGTCCCATTGGGACGATCCCGAAACCCCGTTCGAGGACACGCTGGGCGCCTACAAGGAGCTGATCGACCAGGGCAAGCTGCGGGCCATCGGCGCATCCAACCTGACGGCGCCCCGCCTGCGCGAGGCGCTGGCGGTCAGCGCCCGCACCGGCCTGCCGCGCTACGAGACGCTGCAGCCGGAATACAACCTCTACAGCCGCGAGGGCTACGAGGCGGAACTGGAGGGGATTTGCCGGGAGAACGGGTTGGGCGTCATCACCTACTATTCGCTGGCCGCCGGTTTCCTGACCGGCAAGTACCGCTCGGACGAGGATGCCGGCAAAAGCGCGCGCGGCGGCGGGGCGGTGTCGAAGTATCTGAACGAGCGCGGGCGGGCGATCCTGGCGGCGCTGGACGAGGTCGCCGGACGGCATGGGGCGACGCCGGCCCAGGTGGCGCTCGCCTGGCTGATCGCGCGACCCTGCCTGACGGCGCCCATCGCCAGCGCGTCGAAGCCGGAGCAGATGGGCGACCTGATCGCCGCCGCCAATCTGCGGCTGGAAGTCGAGGACATCTTGCGGCTGGATCGGGCGAGCGCTTATTGAGGGACGCCCAGGGAGAGGGCGTTAGGGAGTGGGGATCGCGGCGGCTTTGGGCGGGGCCGGCTTGCCGGCCGCGTCCGTCTTCAGCACCGCCAGGAAGGCGTCGGCCATGGCGTGATAGACCGAATGCGGGCAGACCAGCCGGGACAGGGTGGTGGCGAGCGCGGCGCTCAGCATCAGCGGCAGCAGCATCTCGGGCGAGGCGCTCATCTCCATCACGATGACGACGGCGGTCAGCGGCGCCTGCACCACGCCGGCGAAATAGGCGACCATCGACAGCAGAACCACGGCGCCCAGCGAGCTGTCCGGCAGCAGCCCGCCGACGATGGAGCCGATGCCCGCCCCGACCGACAGGGAGGGCGAGAAGATGCCCCCGGGAATGCCGCAGATGCCGGACAGCACGGTCGCCAGCAGCTTTGCCGGGGCATAGTACCAGGGCAGCGTCTCCACCCCGTCGAGCACGGCGCGCGCCTGCTCGTAGCCGGTGCCGAAGGTCAGGCCGCCGGTGACGGTGCCGATTACGGCCAGGGCCAGCCCGCAGACCAGCGCGACCACCACCGGGCGGCGGGCCACCCGCCCGCCGAGGCCGCAGCGGATCCAGCGCGTCAGGAACAGCAGCAGCGAACTGAACCCGCCGCCGGCCAGACCGCCGACGATGCCGGTCGCCAGCACCGCCTTCCAGTCGTGCCAGCTGGCCGAGGCGGCGGTGTGGCCGAAATAGGCGTAGTTGCCGAGCATGGAGACGGCGACCAGACCGGCCGCCACCACCGCGATCAGCACGAGGCTGCTGGTCCGCTTCTCGAAGCTGCGGGCCATCTCCTCGATGGCGAAGACGATGCCGGCCAGCGGCGTGTTGAAGGCCGCGGCGACTCCCGCCGCCCCGCCGGCGAGGATCAGCCCCGGCTCCCGTCCCAGCCCGGCGAGGGAGCCGGCCAGCAGCATGATCGAGGCGCCGACCTGCACCGTCGGCCCCTCGCGCCCGATAGAGGCGCCGCAGGCCAGCCCGACCAGGGTCAGCAGGATCTTGCCCACGGCGATGCGCGGCGACAGCAGCCGGCGCTTGGCCGCCGGATCCTGGACATGGCGTGCGGCGATGGCCTGGGGAATGCCGCTGCCCTGCGATCCCGGCACGACCTTCAACGCCACCCAGGCCGAAAAGGCCAGCCCCAGCGGGGTCAGCAGGAAGGGCAGCCAGGGCGATGCTGACTCCGCCAGCCGGAACAGCTGCTGGGCATAATCCGCGGCGACGGCGAACAGCACGGCGACCAGCCCGACCGCACCGGCACCGGACCAGAACAGCAGGCGGCGCCGCCAGTTCCTGGGTGACATCCAGACATGGCGGGGCCGGCGCAGCCGGTTGGGCAGCGGGTGGTGCGGGCGATTGGCAGAAGGCATTGGATGGGGCCGGAAGCGGGGGAAAAGGACGGATGAAACGGCAGGGGGCCGAGTTTAGGTCCGTTTTTCTCCGCAGGTCCAGCCACGCTCGCGCAGATCTGGCCCGAATAAGCCGATAATGCGCGAAAAACCGGCTTTAGCGGCGGGCTGTGCTGCCCGGATGGGGATGTTGGGGGCGGGTGGAGCGGCCGCGGGAGGCGATGGCGGCGCCCTGCAGGGTGCGCTGGCTGCGGCGCGCCTGCGCCTGTTCGACCTCGCGCCGGAAGTTGGGGCCGAGAGCCTCGTAGGCGGCCTTCAGCTCCGGGTCCTTCATCCAGAATTCCTGGCGATCCATGGTTTCCTCTTGAATTGGCTGGCCGCCGGCCGAATGCCGGGCAGACCTGCGGCATGCCGCCCCTGCGGAAGTTGCATCGCGGGCGGGTCATCCGATGTTTTTTTCGGGATGACGCCCGCCTTCCTTTTCGAAGGCGGGGTCAGCATGACAACTGACAGGTTGGGGTGGCTGGTCTTCACTTCAAGATATGCCCGGTGTCGGATCGGGCGACTTTCTGAAAGCCATAACGCCCTGTTCACCCCAAGGTTCCAGCCGGGTCTCCCTCGGCCGCAGGTTCTAGGACCGGGAGATCTCCCTCTCCCCCCGGGCAGGGCAATCGCATATGGCAATCATGATCCTATACAAGGAAGCACGTCATTCCCGCGAAGGCGGGAATCCAGGCTTTTCCATCAGATCCGCCTTGCGAACTCTGGATCCCCGCCTTCGCGGGGATGACGGAGGTCCCTTCCAAGGAATATGAGTCGCATAAGCGATTACCCTCTCCCCGCGGGGGAGAGGGGATCGCTCGTCGTTGGTGAGTGTGGATCAGGCCAGCAGGCCGATGTCGCCATAGGCGATGTGGTCGAAGCCGTGGGCGTAGACCGGCGAGGTCGACGACAGGCTGAAGTCGTCCGCACCCGGATTGACGAAGCCCGGGTTCAGCATCATCGACCCCTTGTCGTAGCCGGCGGCCTGCCAGTTCGACAGGGTGCCCCAGGCGCCGCTGGACATCACCTGCGGCCAGGCGTCGAACTCCTTCTCGGCGGTGTTCAGGCTGCTGTAGAAGTTGTCGTGCAGGTTGCCGACATTGGCCGGGCCGTAGATGTGGACGGCCGTGCCCTCGCGCACGTCGATGACGTTGCCGGAAATGTCGTTGCCGGTCATGGCGTGACCCTTCCAGCCGCTCCAGGCGACCGGCTGCTGCAGGCCGATCTGGGCGCCGCTGTTGCCGGCGATCACGTTCTCGGTGACCGTGTTGTTCCAGCCGCCATGCAGGAAGACGCCGCCGATGTTGTCGTGGACGACGTTGCCCTTCACCGTGGTGCCGCTGGTCCAGTCGTCGAGATAGATGCCCCAGCTCGCCACCTGCCCCGTGGGATTGGTCGCGGTGGTGCCGGACACGTCGTTGTTGATGACGGTGTGATTGGCCAGATCCTGCTGGCGGTTGATCAGGTAGATGCCGCCGCCGTCGTTGGACTCCAGGTTGGCGTTGATCACCTTGTTGTAGGAGATGGTCACGCGATAGGCGGCGTCGCTGCCGTCGGTCTGGACCGAGCCGACCGCGATGGCCTTCTCCGGCGAGTTTTCGATCTGGTTGTGGGTGACCTTGACGTCGGAGCTGCCGTTGACCCAGATGCCGGCGTCGCCGCGGTCGGCGGCGTTCGGGTGCCGGATCAGGTTGTCGGAGACCAGCGTGGCGTTGGAGCCGGCCTTGACGAAGATCGATTCGGCGCCGGTGTTGTCGAACTGGTTGCCGGTGACCTTGCTGTTGGCGCTGTTCTGCACCGTGATGCCGTAGCCGCCGCCCTTCACCACATTGTTGGCGAAGGTCAGGCCGGCGGCGTTGTCGGCGAAGACGTAATGGCCGGTGGTGACGCCGTCGGCGAAGGTCAGCCCTTCGATGGTGACGTTCTTGGCGCCGCCGAGGCCGAAGGACACCGACGCCGAAGAGCTGCCGTGGATCACCGCCTTCTCGTTGCCGTAGCCGGCGAAGGTGACGCCGGAATCCTGGGCGTTCAGCCACACCCCGTTCTGATGGTAGTCGCCGCCGCGGATGTAGGTGGTGTCGATGTTCGGATCGGCGCGCATCGCGCTCTGCGCCTTGGCGAGGCTGGCGAAGGGACCGTCGGTGCCGTCGGCGTTGGGGGCGGCCAGCTTGCCCGACCAGCTGTCCTTGCCGTTGGTGGCGACGTAGAAGGCCGGGCCGGTGGGGGTCGGATTGGTCGGCGTCGGGTTCGTCGGGGTGGGGGTGGTCGGCGTCGTCGGCGTGGTCGTGCTGCCGGCCGGGAAATCGGAGGCCGGGGCGTTCAGCACCAGCGTGCCGTTCCACCACATCCCCTTCTGGCCGGCCACCACGTCCTTGCCGTCGAGCGCGCCCTTGTCATAGGTGACGGCGCTGCTGGTGGAGGCGTAGCTGTGGCCGTTGATGGAGATGCTGTTGACGGTCAGGCTGCGGTCCTGGCCGTTGATGATCGCATCGTTGTCGTACTGGACCTGCACCTTGTGCGCGACATTGTCGGCGGCATCGGTGGTGAAGGTGAAGTTCTTGGCGGTGGTGCCGGCGGTGCCCTCGCCAATCTGCTTGCCGTCGACCAGCACCTTGAAGTGGGCGTTGACGCCGCCCGCCGCGGTGCCCGACGCGTTCACCACGATGGTGTCCTTGCCGGACGCGGGCGTCGCGGTGACGGCCGCGGGGAAATAGCTCTTGTCGGCGTTCACCACCAGCGTGCCGTTCCACCACATGTTCGACTGGCCGGCGGCGACGTCGCGGCCGTCGAGCGCGCCCTTGTCGTAGCTGACGATGCCGGCGGTCGGCGCGATCGTCTTGCCGCCGATGCTGATGCTGTTGACGGTCAGGCTGCGGTCCTGGCCGTTGATGACGGCATCGTTGTCGTACCGGATCTGCACCTTGTGCGCGGTGTCGGCGGTCAGCACGGGCGTGAAGACGAAATCCTTCGCCGTCGTGCCGGCGGTGCCCTCACCCACCTTCTGGCCGTCGACCAGCAGGGTGAAATGGGCGTTCACGCCGGCGGCGGCCTTGCCCAGCGCGTTCACGACGATCTTGGTGGAGGTGGTGGCCATCGGTTCGGTGTCCTCGCCTGATGTGCCCCGGGGCATGCCTGTGCCCCTGGGGTCTGATGTCCGTTTTGGGCCTGAACCCGGATGCCGGCGGAGGATGGCGAGGAGCGGCGGGATCTTTGTGTGATGTTTTCCCTTAAAAGCGCCGAATCTGCGACAAATTGTGGCTACTCCCGCCGTGGGCCGATTCGCACGATGGTCGTGATTGCAGTGCAGCATTTCCGCAACAGCGAGCCGTGCGAAAATTGCGGCTTTCCCGTATTCCTGCAGGAAGCCGTTGAACGAAAGGTGCTTTTCCCGGATTGTTTGGAATGGCCACAACTGTCTGCCGCCGGAACGAGACGCGGTGACCGCAGGGCTCCGGACCCCCATATGTCCGGTCGCCGAGCGGAACGAGGATTGACTGAGAGATGCACGAGTACAGCGAGCGGCAGCGCCGCGCCGTCGAAGACCCCAGCCACCGGCCGCTGCCGCCGGGCTGCTTCCGGGTGCAGCGGCCCATTCGCTTTTCCCACTGCGACCCGGCCGGGATCGTCTATTTCCCGGTCTATTTCGACATGTTCAACGGCGCGGTGGAGGACTGGTTCACCCAGGGGCTGGACATCGATTATGCGACGATGATCCTGCAGCGGCGGCTGGGCCTGCCGATCGTGCATGCCGAATGCGATTTCGTGATCCCCAGCCGCATGGGCGACACGCTGACGCTGGGCGTCCTGCTGGAACGGCTGGGCCGCAGCTCGCTCAAGCTGCGGATCAACGGCGAGCATGAGGGGCAGGTGCGGCTGTCGGGCAGCCTGACGGTGGTCACCACCTCGCTGGACGATTTCGCCGCCGTGCCGATCCCCGACGACATCCGCGCCGCCATGCAGCGCTATCAGGCGGGTTGCGACGCGTAAGGGGGGCAGCTATCACAGCGGGGACTGGGCTTAAGTCGCCCTGCCCTGCTGTAACGGACCTCCATGGACGACATCGACCGCCGGCTGATCGATCTGTTGACGGTGAACGCACGCACCAGCACGGCGGCGCTCGGCCGCGCGCTGGGGCTGTCGCGCTCCACCGTGCAGGACCGCATCGCCCGGCTGGAGCGGCAGGGGGTGATCGCCGGCTATACCGTGAAGCTGGGTGACCCGGCGCCGCGGCGCGGGGTGTCGGCGCTGGTGATGATCAGCGTGAACGCCCGGCTGGCCGACCGCGCCGTCCATGCTCTGCGCAAGATGCCGGAGGTGATCCGGCTGCACAGCATCAGCGGCCAGTATGATCTCTGCGCCACCGTCGGCACCGAGACGCACGACGCGATGGACGCCGCGCTGGACAGCATCGGCCGGCTGCCCGGCGTGGAGCGGACGATGTCGTCCATCGTGCTGTCGACCAAGATGGAACGGTAGATCGGATCGCCACTCCGATCCGTCAGAGCCTGTAAGTCTTCAGACGGTACTTTTCCACCGTCATCCCCGCGAAGGCGGGGATCCAGGAATCTTTGCGGATCAGCCGGTGAACCGGCTGGATTCCCGCCTTCGCGGGAATGACGGCCGAGAAAACTTTCGCTGCCAGCATATTCAACGGATCAGGATGTGCCCCCATCCGGTAAGGACGGGGACTCTCCCTGCCCTCACGCCTTGCCGTCCATGTGGATGACGCGCAGGTTGTTGGTGGTGCCGGCCTGGGCGAAGGGGATGCCGGCGACGACGACCATGGTGCCGGTCTTGCCGGCGAACTCCTCCGCCCGCGCGGTGGAGATGGAGCGGTCGACCATTTCCTCGTAGGTGCGGATGTCGTCGGACAGCACGCTGTGGGCGCCCCACAGCAGGCAGAGCCGGCGCGACACCGCCCGGTCCGGGGTGATCGCCAGGATCGGCACTTCCGGCCGTTTGCGGGCGATGCGCGCCGCGGTGGTGCCGCTGGAGGTGAAGGCGACGATGGCCGAGGAATGCAGGTTGTTGGCCAGATCGGCGGCGGCGGCGGCCACGGCGTGGGGCGGGCTGTGCTCCTCCCCCGGATGGGTTGCCTGGATCAGCGAGTGATAGAGCTTGTGCTGCTCGGTGGAGCGGATGATGCGGTCCATCATGGTGACCGCCTCGACCGGATACTGGCCCGACGCCGATTCGGCCGACAGCATCACCGCGTCGGCGCCGTCATAGATGGCGGTCGCCACGTCCGACGCCTCGGCCCGTGTCGGGGTCGGGGCGGAGACCATCGAATCGAGCATCTGGGTGGCGACGATCACCGGCTTTACCGCCAGACGGCAGGCGCGCACCAGCTCCTTCTGGCGGCCGGGCACGTCCTCGTGCGGGATTTCGACGCCGAGGTCGCCGCGCGCCACCATCACCGCGTCGGACAGGCGGATGATGTCGTCGATCCGCTCCAGCGCCTGCGGCTTCTCGATCTTCGCCATGATGCCGGCACGGTCGCCGATCAGGCCGCGGCCTTCCAGGATGTCGCCCGGCTTCTGCACGAAGGACATGGCGACCCAGTCGACGCCCAGCTCCAGCCCGAAGGCGAGGTCGGCGCGGTCCTTCTCGGTCAGGGGCGACAGGTCGAGCACGGTGCCGGGAAGGTTGACGCCCTTGCGGTTGGAGATGGTGCCGCCGACGACCACGCGGGCCTCGATCCAGTCGTCGCCCAGATCGGTCACCTCGACGCGGACGCGGCCGTCGTCGATCAGCAGATGGTGGCCCGGCATGATGGCGGCGAAGATTTCCGGGTGCGGCAGCGGGATGGCGCGCTTGTCGCCCTCGCTGCCATTCAGCACGAAGCGGATCTGGTCGCCGGTGGCGACGGTGATCTTGCCGTCGCGGATGGTGCCGACGCGGATCTTCGGACCCTGGAGATCCTGCAGGATGCCGATGGGGCGGCCGACCTCCGCCTCCAGCTCGCGGATGGCGCGGTGGACCTTGGCGTGGTCGTCGTGGGTGCCGTGGCTGAAGTTCAGCCGGAAGGTATCGACGCCGGCCAGGAACAGGGTCTTCAGCATCTCGGGCGAGTTGCTGGCCGGTCCGACGGTGGCGACGATCTTGGCGCGGCGATGACGGCGCATGTGGTTCCGGCCGCGGGGGCCGTCCTCTGTGGCTGGGCCGTCCGGTGCGCCGACGGGACGGCGGCCACCTTGGAGGGACGGCGGGGTGACTGGTCTGCAGCGGAACGGCCGGAGCGGGCAACCGGTTGGGGTAGCCCGCCGACTGTTCGCGTGCCTGAACAAGGTGTCGCCATCGCCGCCGGAAAGCAAGGCGGCAGGCGGGCTTAGAGTTCTTCCAACTGCTCGTGCAGGTCCTCGATGGCGCGGATGCGGGCGCGGCCGGCGGCGCCGGTCAGGGGGATCAGTTCGGCGGCAAGGGCGTGGATCACCGCCAGGGCGGCGACATGGGTGTCGAGCGCGGCCAGGCTGCGCGTCTCGCAGCGGAAGGTCAGCGGCGGCGGCGGGGCCTCCAGGGCGGAGTGGCTGTCGGCAATCAGGATGGTGGGAATCGCGCGCTCCCGCACCGTTTGCAGCAGGCGGACGATGGCCGGCGGGCGGCGGCGGATGCCGACCAGGAACAGCAGGTCGCCGGAGCCCGGATTGCCAGGACTGAGGTCGGCCAGCGTCTCCGCCATCGTCTCGCCGGAGGCCGCCAACTGGTGGACCTCGCCGCGCACCTGGATGAACTGCCAGCGGGCATAGCCGGCCAGGAAGGCGCTGTTGCGCGCGCCGCAGACCCAGATCCGGCGGGCGTCGGCCAGCGCACGGGCGGCCTGGGCCAGCAGCGCCGGGTCGGTCTGGCGGGCGGTGGCGGCGAGTGCCTCGGCGCTGCGCTGGAAATGCGCCTCCAGGGGAGCGGGGCCGGCGTCGGAGGCCGGAGCCGGGCCGCCGGGGGGCAGCAGGAACAGGGGGGAGCCCCAGTCGCCGCCGCGCCGGGCGGCCAGCCGTGCCTCCTCGAAACCGGCATAGCCGAGGCGGCGGACCAGACGCGACACCGTCATCTTCGACACGCCGGCCCGGCCCGCCAGCTCGGTCGCCGAATAGCCCGACAGCTCGCCCGGACAGGCCAGGATCACGTCGGCGAGCTGCCGCTCCAGCGGGCTGAGGTCGCCGTAGCGCTCGCGGATGCGCGCGGTCAGGGACGGCTCGGCGCCGTCGCTTGGGGGGCTGGAGTGGTTTGCCTGTTTCATAGGCTGATCGCCTCGTGGTTCCGGCATTTGCATAAAAAATCAGCTTCTGGAGTTCGGCCAATGTGACGTTACAGACGTAACGGATTTTGCCTGTGGCGGGATAATCGTAACATTTCCGTGCTTTGGCCCATATCGGAATTCATAGGACGGACGTGGCACGCCGATTGAAAAGGAGGGGGTCATCGTCCTTCGCTCTGGAGATCAGGTGCCATGCGGTTCGCAAAGATTCTGGGTGCTCTCGGCCTTGCAACGGCGGTTCTGGCCGGGGGTCTGGCCCCGACCCATGCAAAAGCCGACGCGCTTGAGCGCATCGCCAAGGAAAAGGTGCTGCGCGTCGCCGTTCCGCAGGACTTCCCGCCCTTCGGCTCGGTCGGCACCGACCTGAAGCCGATCGGGTACGACATCGACGCCGCCACCCTGATCGCCAAGGAAATGGGCGCCAAGGTCGAGCTGGTGCCGGTGACCAGCACCAACCGCATCCCCTACCTGACCACCGGCAAGGTCGATCTGGTCATCTCCAGCCTGGGCAAGAATGCGGAGCGCGAGAAGGTCATCGACTTCTCCACCGCCTACGCCCCCTTCTACAACGGCGTCTTCGGCCCCGACGACATCAAGGCGGAGAAGCCGGAGGACCTGGACGGCAAGACCGTCGGCGTCACCCGCGGCTCGGTCGAGGACATCGAGCTGTCGAAGATCGTGTCGGACAAGGTCACCGTCCGCCGGTACGAGGACAACAACGGCACCATCTCCGCCTTCCTGTCGGGGCAGGTGCAGCTGGTCGCCACCGGCAACGTGGTCGCCGCCGCCATCTTCGAGCGCAACCCGCCGCGCCAGCCGATCATGAAGTTCCTGATCAAGAACTCCCCCTGCTATGTCGGGCTGAACAAGAACGAAGGCCCGCTGCTGGAGAAGGTCAACGCCATCATCGCCAAGGCCAAGGATGACGGGTCGCTGAACGACATCGCCAAGAAGTGGCTGCACGCGCCGCTGCCGAAGGATCTGTGAGCGGCATTTTGCCCCTCCTGGGGATCCCCCCTCTCCCCCCCGGGGAGAGGGTCGGGGTGAGGGGGATGCACAGGGTGGAGTAAGGGGGAACAGACAGCGCACGATGCTTGAAGATCCTCGCCGCGCGTCCCCCTCACCCTAACCCTCTCCCCGGGGGGGAGAGGGGATCATTCCCGATCCGCAATGTTCCGGCATCTTCAATCCGGCACGGGACCACATCATGGCCTACAGTTTCGATTTCTCGTCCCTGTTGGACTACACGCCCGTGCTGGTGGACGGGGTGGTGACGACCATCGGGCTGACGGCGGTCAGCACGGTGCTGGGCGTCGCGCTCGGCATCGGCGGGGCGGCGGCGCGGACCTCCTCGGTCAAGCCGCTGGCGGTGGTGGTCGGCGCCTATGTCGAGCTGATCCGCAACACGCCCTTCCTGGTGCAGCTGTTCTTCATCTTCTTCGGGCTGCCGTCGCTGGGCATCAGGCTGGCGGAATGGCAGGCGGCGGTGCTGGCGATGGTGGTCAATCTCGGCGCCTATTCGACCGAGATCATCCGCGCCGGCATCGACGCCACGCCGAAGGGCCAGATCGAGGCCGGGGCCAGCCTGGGCATGACCGGGCCGCAGATCTTCCGCTATGTCGTGCTGGGGCCGGCGATGGGGAAGATCTGGCCGGCGCTGACCAGCCAGATCGTCATCGTCATGCTGGGATCTTCGGTCTGCTCGCAGATCGCAGCGGAGGAGCTGAGCTTCGCCGCCAACTTCATCCAGTCCCGCAACTTCCGGCCCTTCGAGGTCTATTTCCTGGCGACCGCGCTGTATCTGGCGCTGGCGGTGGCCCTGCGCTGGATCCTGAGCCTGGTCGGCGGACGGATGTTCGCCAAGGGGGTGTCGCGTGCTTGAGTTCACCCTGTGGGACATCCTGTCCAACCTGCTGCTGGCGGCGCGCTGGACGGTGCTGCTGTCGCTGATCGCCTTCGTTTCCGGCGGGGTGGCGGGGCTGCTGCTGCTGCTGGCGCGGGTGTCGCCGGTGCCGCCGCTGCGCGTCGCGGCGAAGCTGTTCATCGAGGTGTTCCAGGGCACGCCGCTGCTGATGCAGCTGTTCATCGTCTTCTTCGCCCTGCCGCTGATCGGCATCGAGACGACGGCCTGGACCGCCGCCGCCGTCGGGCTGACGCTGTTCACCGCCGCCTATCTCGCCGAGATCTGGCGCGGCTGCGTCGAGGCGGTGCCGAAGGGCCAGTGGGAGGCGTCGGCCAGTCTTGCCATGACCTTCGGCGAGCAGATGCGCCACGTCATCCTGCCGCAGGCGCTGCGCATCGCCGTGCCGCCGACCGTCGGATTCTCGGTGCAGGTGGTGAAGGGCACGGCGGTGACCTCCATCATCGGCTTCGTCGAGGTGACGAAGGCCGGAACCATGATCACCAACGCCACCTTCCAGCCCTTCCTGGTCTACGGGTTGGTCGGGCTGATCTATTTCGCCCTGTGCTATCCGCTGTCGTTGTCGGCCAAGGCGCTGGAAAGGAAGCTGAATGTCGCCCGTTAAGACACTCCCCGCCGGTGGGCCCGCCACCGGCCGGCCTCTGGTTAAGCTCTCCGGCATCCGCAAATCCTTCGGCCCGGTGGAGGTGCTGAAGGGCGTCGACATGGCGGTGGAGGAGGGGCAGGTCGTCGCCATGATCGGCCGCAGCGGATCGGGCAAGAGCACCCTGCTGCGCAGCATCAACGGGCTGGAGCGCATCGACGGCGGCGTCATCGAGGTCGACGGCGAATGCGTCGATCCCGGCCAGATCGACCTGCGGGCGCTGCGCCAGAAGGTCGGCATGGTGTTCCAGCAGTTCAACCTGTTCCCCCACCTGACCGCCGGCGAGAATGTCATGCTGGCGCTGAAGGTGGTGAAGAAGCAGGACAAGGCCACCACCCGCGCCGCGGCGGAGGCCGCGCTGGCCAAGGTCGGGCTGGGCCAGAAGTTCGACGCCTACCCGTCGCAGCTGTCGGGCGGCCAGCAGCAGCGCGTCGCCATCGCGCGGTCGCTGGCGATGGCGCCCAAGGTGCTGCTGTGCGACGAGATCACCTCGGCGCTCGACCCCGAACTGGTGGCCGAGGTGCTGGGGGTGGTGCGCAAGCTGGCGGAAGAAGGGATGACGCTGATCCTGGTGACGCACGAGATGCGCTTCGCCCGCGAGGTCTGTGACCGGCTGGTCTTCATGCATGGCGGCCGGATCATCGAACAGGGACCGCCGGCCGAGTTGTTCGACCGGCCGGCGACGCCGGAACTGGCGCAGTTCATCGGCATGGTGGAAGCACGCTGAGCGGCGCGCCCTGGCCTTCCGGCGTCTTTTCCCGGCCCCCTGGGGAATCGCATCGGGGAAGCTTGATCATACACAGGGAAGCACGTCATTCCCGCGAAGGCGGGAATCCAGCCACATCCGCCGCTGATCTGCAGGGTTTCCTGGATCCCCGCCTTCGCGGGGATGACGCAAAGTCCCTTTTGCTCCAGAAGCTTATCAATGTCTGGAATTGTGTGAATGCCATGGCGCCTTCGCGGGGATGACGAAAGTCCATTCATCGGAAATTCGCTTCCTGATCCCCTGCCCCGGTCTCAGTGCTTGCGCACGCCGAGGTCCATCAGGGCCTTGCGCAGGCCGGACGCGGCGGCGGGGCTGGGGACGGTCTGGCGGAAGAAGGCGTAATAGCTCCGGCTGAGGGCGGCGGCGGACTGGCCGCGCGCTGATGCCGGAGCGACGCGGTAGATCTCGTACAGGGCGTGGCCCAGACCGCCGT
The DNA here is from genome assembly GCF_051124815.1 of Azospirillum sp. B2RO_4. Classification (NCBI taxonomy): domain Bacteria; kingdom Pseudomonadati; phylum Pseudomonadota; class Alphaproteobacteria; order Rhodospirillales; family Azospirillaceae; genus Azospirillum; species Azospirillum sp. B2RO_4. The sequence continues at coordinate 402,360 of NZ_CP118489.1, forward strand.
CCAATTGATACTTCATCTTGATGTTCATGAAGCGCACCGGCCCCAGGATGCGGCGGACGCTTTCCTCCGACTGCTTGGCGTAGATGATTTCCGGCACGTTGATCTGGATTTCCGCCGGACGGCCGTTCGACGTGCGCACGAAGACCGTGGTCGAGGAATAGCCGCAGGGATCGGCGTCGGCCCCCACCTCCTTCACCTGGATCAGGCCGCGCCCCTGCGAGGCGGTGAAGGCGCGCTTCAGATCGACCAGCACCGAACGGCAGTCGGCCAGGGTCGGCACGATGATGGTCATGCGCGCCAGATCCTTGATGGAATGCCAGTCGCCGTCATAGTCCATGCCGACCTTCTGGGACGCGCGCTCCTCGCTCTTGATCGGGGCGGCGGAGATGACGCCGCGGTATTTGGCGGCGATGGACTGGCCGACCTGCTCGATCTCCGCCTTCGACGCCGCGGCATCGGCGAAGACGCCCGTCTTGATGCGCGACTGCGCCGCATCCCTGATGCTGTTCAAAAAGGCGGCGTGCGTGCCGGTGGCCATGGTCCCGTTCCTTCGCAGGCGATCGATTCAACCCATCATACGGCGTCGCTGGCGGCGGCAAAGTGACGACCGTCACTCGAAAGATTTGGGTATAAAAGGAATATAATCAGCAAATTAATCTCTTAACGAACCCGGCGGGCGTGGTTGTGCGCTCACGGATGTTAACTTTTTTGCGAACGATAATGGTCGGTCGCGAATTTGGCTTACTCCCATGGCTGTAATCCCACGTGACAGACACCTATCAATCAAGTGTACGAATGGGTAAGTATATTTGGCAAACATATGGGATCGTTCAGCGGTATTTTTGAAAGAATGATGCGTGAGCGTGCCTATAGCCGCGGATTGTCTGGTCTATGTCTTTTGAGATCATCTTGAGAAAATCAGTGAAAGCAAAGCGGATACTGATGTGATGAAAAGAAGACTATGGGTTTGATCGCAAAACCTGTGACCAAGATGGGGTATAGTTTGCTGATCTGACTCCCCCCTCTTGAACGACCCTGTGATCGGCTGGGCCAAATTTGCCACAAGCTTCGAGAAAAGTTAAACGGACTTGGAAAGGTTTCGTTAACCATTGAAGCCCCAGCATGGCTTCAACACAACGGACATAGGATTGAAGTCATGAGCACGACCACCGCGCCGAGCAAGATCGTCGTCAACGCCTACGGCCAGTCCCAGGATGGCGTGGCGCCGCATTTCAAGCTTCTGGTGGATGGTCACGAGGTCGGTTCGGCCAATGCGGCCGCCACCTCGTCGAAGGCATACAGCTTCACCGCCGACCTTGCGGCGAACACCGCGCACACGGTCCAGGTCGTCTACGACAACGACACCGTGAACGCCGCCAATCGCGACCTCTATGTTCAGTCGATCGAGGTGAACGGCCACACGCTGAAGCCGACCGACGCCGTCTATGAGCGCCATGACGATGCCGCCCCGGCGCCGACCCAGGCCGGCCAGGACGCCATGTGGTGGGACGGCGCGCTGACCTTCAAGACCCCCGCCAGCCATTACGCCGCCCCGGTGGCCGCCGCTCCCGCCGTGCCCGCCGCCGGCACCGCGCAGAACGTCATCACCGTGAACGCCGCCGGCAATGCGGCGGGCGGCGAAGGCGCACACTTCACCGTGCTGGTCGACGGCAAGCAGATCGGCGAGGGCACGGCCACCAGCCCGGACGCCAAGGACTTCAAGTTCACCGCCGATCTGGCCCAGGGCACCGCCCATGCGATCGAGGTGAAGTACGACAACGACGCCGTCATCGGCGGCAGCGACCGCAACCTGTACGTCCACAGCGTCGGCGTCGACGGCAAGACCGTGGCGGCGACCGACGCCGCCATGTCGGTCCACCGCACGGCCGACGGTGCCGAACTGGGCGCCACGAGCAACCTCTATTGGGACGCCACGCTGACCGCCAAGCTGGACGCCAGCCATTTCGCGGCCACGACCAGTTCCACGGGCGGCTCGACCGGCGGTTCCACCGATGCCGGCAAGGGCGGCAGCAGCACGGGCGGCGGCACGAACGTCTCCACCGGCGGTTCGACGGGCGACGCCTCGCTGTCGCTGAAGGTCGGCAACGTCACCGTGTCCGATCCGGGCATGGTGCAGAGCAGCGGCTCGATCAACGGCTTCCTGCACACCAACGGCAACCAGATCGTCGATGAAAGCGGCAACAACGTCCGCCTGACCGGCGTCAACTGGTTCGGCGGCGAGGGCTACAACTATGTGCCCGCCGGCCTGTGGGCCGACAGCTACCAGGGCCACATCGACAGCATGAAGGGCCTGGGCTTCAACGTCATCCGCCTGACCTGGGCCGACGACATGTTCGACAGCGACGCCGTCACCAACGGCATCGACTATTCGAAGAACCCGGACCTGAAGGGTCTGACCCGCCTGCAGGTCTATGACAAGGTCATCGATTACGCCGGCAAGGTCGGCATGAAGGTGATCCTGGACCACCACCGCAACGACGGCGGCGCCGGCACCAACGAGCATGGGCTGTGGTACACCGCCAACAACCCGGAATCGACGGTGATCGACCACTGGAAGATGCTGGCCAAGCATTATGCCGGCAACGACGCGGTGATCGGTGCCGACCTGCACAACGAGCCGAGCGTGACCGCCACCTGGGGCGACGGCAACCAGGCCACCGACTGGGCCGCGGCGGCCGAGCGCATCGGCAATTCGATCCAGACCGTGAACAAGGACTGGCTGCTGCTGGTCGAGGGCACGGAGTGGAGCAGCACGCTGGCCGGCGTGAAGAACCATCCCATCGAGTTCGACGTGCCGAACAAGCTGGTCTATTCGCCGCACGCCTATGGCCAGAGCGTCGGCAACTTCAGCTGGCTGACCGACAGCAACTTCCCCAACAACCTGCCGGCCCAGTATGACGGGATGTGGGGCTTCATCTATAAGAACAACATCGCCCCGGTCCTGATCGGCGAGTTCGGCGGCCAGATGCACAGCGCGGCCGAGCAGACCTGGGCCAACGCCTTCGTCAAGTACATGAACGGCGACTGGAACCTGGACGGCAAGAGCGACCTGCCGGCCGGCCAGCAGGGCATGAACTGGACCTATTGGGCGTGGACCCCGGAATCGGGCGATGTCGGCGGCCTGCTGAAGGACGACTACAAGACCATCGACAGCACCAAGATGAACATCATCAAGGCGGGTCTGGCCTCCAGCTCCGGCCACTCCGGTTCGGTGCCGGGCAGCGACGAGGCGGTCTTCACCGTGCAGCTGGCCAAGGCGGTCACCACCGCCACCACCATCGACTACTCGACCGAGGACGGCACCGCCAAGGCCGGCAGCGACTACACCGCCGCCCACGGCAGCCTGACCTTCCAGCCGGGCGAGACGAGCAAGACGGTCTCCGTCCACATCAACGGCGACAACGTCACCGAGGGCACGGAGAACTTCCTGCTGCACCTGACCCACGGCACCGCCAACCTCGGCACCGCCACGGGCTACATCACCGACCACGCGGCGTAACGCCGGGCGGTCAGCGCTGAAAAAAGGCCGGTCCGCGTCGAAAGGCGTGGGCCGGCTTTTTTCGTGTTTTTGGGCGCGTGTTTCCCGTGGTGCGTTTAATGTGAAACGCACAAAGCCTTGAAACGGGAAATTGTGTAACCTTATGGGGCGGGGCGGAGGTCGGCCCTGCAATCGCCAAAAGGGCTTCAAAGTGGCCCAGAAAAAAATTAACCCCGGCCGCATGCCAGGGGCAGAGACGGTACCGGGGTATACAGGCGTCAATTTAGGGCGTGTGAGGGGGAAATGCAAGGGGAAGCGGCGAAAGTGAATTCCTATGAGGAGTTGGAGAAGGCTCTCTCCCTGGAGCGGTTTGCCCGTTATCTCGATTGGGCCGGCGGTGACCGCGAACGGGCGATCGAGCTTTACAGCCTCAACACTGCCTTGTCGGAAGCCCTCTATACGCCCTTGCAAATGCTGGAGGTGGCTCTTCGCAACCGCATCCATGCCGTGATGGCCGAAGCCGTCAACGAGAGCTGGTTTCAGGAAGAGACTGTGTTGCTGGGCCAGTGGCAGCCGGAGCAACTTGCCAAGGCGATCAAGGACATCGAGCAGAGCGGGAAGGACCCCACACCCGGCCGGATCGTAGCCGCCTTGACCTTCGGTTTCTGGACTTCGATGTTCGGCAAGGATTACGAAACCCTGTGGCAGCAGACCTTGCACAAAGTTGGCCGGCGTGGCGACGGAAAAGGCCTGCGCCGTAAGGACTTCTCAGGTCCGCTCGCGCAAATCCGCAGTCTGCGGAATCGAATTGCGCATCACGAGCCGATCTTGATGTGGGACCTGGGGAAACGGTACCTCAGCATTCTGGAACTGACCGGGTGGTTGTCGCCGCCCGCTCTCGCATGGTGTCAGGCGCACAGTCGCTTCGAACAGGTGTATCCGGTCGAGCCGATTGTCCTGGAGGCAGGTGTCGAGGTGAAGGTGGAATGACGTTTTGTCTTGAGGCCTATCGCCTTTCGCCCTGCCGTTACCGCAGGCTTCCGATGCGCGGCCACTCCACCGCCGGATGCCCTGCCAGCCGGTCGAGCAGGCAGTCCAGCAGGTCCCAGATCGCGGCGTCGTGCACCAGATGGTGGGTCAGCAGGCCGATGGGCTCGGCGGGATCGCCCCTGCCCTCTTGGCGGCCCTCGCGGCGGTCGCGCAGTTCGCGGCAGAGCAGGTCCAGCAGGGCGTCCAGCGGGACGGCGGAGCGGGTGCCGTGCCAGTCGATCAGGTCGAGATGGGTGTTGACCCAGGCGATGCCGTCGCGGCTTGCCGGCGCCGGGCCGAAGGCGGAGACGGCGCGGTAGCCGGCGGCGGAAAGGCGGGACGGCATGTCGGCGGCCATGCGGTTCCAGGGCGGGACGAACAGCGGCAGCAGGCGGTCGCCGAACAGGGCGCGCAGGGCGGACAGGCCGCGTTCGGCCTCGGCCTGGCGGAGGTCGGCGGGGCGTTCCGGGCCGAACTCGCACTTCTTGGCGCCGGGGGCGGCGTGGTCGGCGTGGGACCAGCCATGGACCAGCGGGGTGACGGTCGGGTGGCCGGCGAGGGTGTCGGCGAGAGACGGCTCGGCGTCGGCGGGGATGACGGCGAGGCCGAGCGGGATGTTGGCCTCGGCGCAGCGCTGCAGAAGTTGGTCGAGCTGCGGGCTGGCGGCGATTGCGTCGTCGTCGCGCAGCCAGAAGGTGCAGCGGCGGCCGAGATCGGTCCAGCGCGCCAGTTCGTCATCCACCGCAATCCAGTTTGTGGCGGTCCAATTGGTCATGGCGTCTTCTCCGCAAGCAGGGTTTCGACGATCTCCACGCTGCGCGCCGCACCGGCCAGCGAGGCGGGGCTGAGCGGCGGGATGCGGGCGCCCAGCACGGAGGTCAACGCGCGGGCGAGGCTGTCGGGCGTGAGGTCGGCCTCGCGCAGGGTGGCGATGCCGGGCTGGCGGGCCAGGATGGCGGCGCGGATGGTCTGCTCGACCTCCCTGCCGTCCTCGAAGGGACAGAAGACGCTGGGGACGCCGGCGGTCAGGCAGTCCAGCGCGGTGTTGTAGCCGCAGCGGCCGACGGCGGCGGCGGCCCGGCCCAGCAGGGCGCGGAAGTCGGGGCGCACCGGCTCCAACAGCAGCCGGTCGGCCGGGGCCATGGCGCGCAGCCGGTCGGCCAGCGCCTCGTCGCCCTTCGCCACCAGCAGGCGCCAGCGCTGCGGCAGGGCCCAGGATGCGGCACAGCGGGCGGCGGCTTCGAAGACCGGGCGGCCGACCGGGCCGCCGCCGGCGGTGACCAGGATCTCGGCATTGCCGTCGGTGCCGTCGTCGGGGACGGGCGGCGGCGGCACGACGAAGCCGGTGTAGCGCAGCAGTGGGCGCATCGCCGGGGTCAGCGGCCAGCTGTCCTCCAGCGGGATCAGGGCGGGGTCGGAATGGACCAGAACGCCGTCGTAGAAGCGCAGCAGGCGGTGTTCGGTCTCGGCGACGCGCTTCGGTTTGGAAGGCGGGGCCAGGATGTCGCGGACGGAGGCGAGCGTCAGCGGCGGGCGCGGCAGGGCGCGGGCGCGCTCCAGCAGGGCGTCGAACTCGGCGGCCAGAGCGCGGCGGCCGAAGGGGAAGAGTTCGGTGATGAGAACGTCGGGTCGGAGGCTGTCGAGCAGGCCGGTCAGCATCGCCTGCCGCGCGGCGAACAGCGCGGCATCGGCGGGGCGGCCGTCGGCGGCCAGCAGAGTGGAGAAGTCGGCACCGTCGCTCGCCAGCGGCGGCAACTGGTGCAGGGTGGCGCCGCCGCTGCCGAGATGGGGGGCGGGACGGCCGCCGCTGACCACATCGACGCTCCAGCCGCGGGCGGTGAAGGCCTCGGCCAGGGCGAGGGCGCGGCTGAGATGGCCGGTGCCGAGCAGATGGGTGACGGCGATCAGGAGCTTCATGACAGGCGCTGCCCCTCCCTTGGGCCGGCGGGGTGGAGCGTGCCGTCGGCGGCGAGCGTCATCGCATAGAGGCGGTCGCGCTTGACCGGAACCGGCGGCGGGCCGCGGAAATCCCAACCCCAGGCGAGCGCCAGGGCGACGCGGATGACGCCGATGTGGGTGACGATGAGGTGACTCTCCTTCTCCCCCCTGGGGAGAAGGTTGGGATGAGGGGGTTCGGCGCAGCCGAAGAGATCCTCGCCGTGCGTCCCCCTCACCCTAACCCTCTCCCCGCTTTCGGCGGATCTTCGATCCGCCTGTCGCGTCAGCGCAAACGAAGTTTGCGCGTGAGCGGGGGGGAGAGGAGATTTAAGCCACCCAATCAACCGGTCCCGCAAGTCGGCGGGGCTTTCGCCGCCGGGGGGGCGGAAGTCCCAGCCCCAATGTTCGAGGTCGCGGTAACCGCTGGCGGGGTCGGCGCGGAGGTCGTGGCCGCGTTGGCCTTCCCAGGCGCCCCAATCCATCTCGATCAGGCGGGGGTCGGTGTGGATGGGGCGGTCGTTGCCGAGGATGCGGGCCGTCTCGATGGCGCGCGACAGCGGACTGGCATGCAGGGTGGCGTCGCGCCAGTCCGCCGGCAGGGTCAGGCGGGCGAGACGGTCGCGGCCCTCCGGGTCGAGCGGGATGTCGGTGCGGCCCTGGATGCGGCCCTCGCGGTTCCAGGCGGTGATGCCGTGGCGCAGGAAAGCAAGGCGGATCATGATGGCAGCAGGCCGGTCAGCAGGCCGCGCAGACGCTCGGCCGCTGCGGACAGGGCGTGGTGGGCCTCGACATGGGCGCGGGCGTTTTGGCCGAGGGTGCGCAGGGCCGGCGGGTCGGACAGCAGGGCGGACAGCGTGGCGGCGTAGTCCTGGGCGGTCGGGCCGGTCAGCCGGCCGCCGATGCCGTCGCGGATGACGGTGCCGGTGCCGGCATTGTCGACGGCGAGCACGGGGACGCCGTGGGCCTGGGCCTCCAGATAGACCATGCCGAAGGCCTCGTTCAGGCCGGGCCAGACCAGCAGGTCGGCGGCGCGGTAATGGGCGGCGAGGTCGGCGGGGGCGCTGGCGCCGTGGAATTTCACGCGCTGGCCGAAGGGGGCGAAGAAGGCCGAGACCTCCGCCGCGGCCGAGCCGTCGCCGACGATGTCGAGCGTCCAGGGCCGGGCGGCGAGACGGGACAGGGAATCGGCGAGCAGGCGGTAGGAGGCGAGCTTGTCGCCGGGACGCATCATGGCGACGGTCAGCAGGCGGGGCGGAGAGATCGGCTCCGGGCGGTCGATAGCAGGCGGCAGGTCGAGGAAGGGGGGCAGCATCGCCACCTGTTGGCCGGGCGGGCCGTAGGCCTCCACCGCGTGACGGTCGCGGGCGCTGATGCAGAGGACGAGGGCGGCCTGTTCGATGGCGGACTCGGCGGCGGCGGCGAAGGCGGACCAGGGGCCGGTCAGGCGCTTGCGGGCGCGGGTGGCCTCCACCACGACATAGGGGATGCCGAGGGCGCGGGCGACGGCCGGGCCGATCAGGTCGGGGGCCTTGTAATAGACGTGGTAGCTGAGCCACAGCGCCGGGCGCCGCGCCGGTTCGGCGGCGTAGAGCGCCAGCAGGCGGTCGCATTCGGCGGCGGCAACGGCGGACAGGCGGGCCTGCGCGGCGGGGTCGCCGGCGCCGTCATAGACGCGCAGGCCGCTCGCCACCTCCACCGGGCCGGTGGTCTCCAGGGCGCGCAGGATCAGCCGCGCCATCTGGCGGTCGCCGGAGGGGATGGGATGGTCGACCGGTTTCAGGGGAGCGTAGAAGGCAATCCGGGGGGCGGTCACGCCGCGGCCTCCTCCAGCCGGCGGACGAGACGGTCGATGCCGGCGGTCATGCCGAACTCGGCGCGCAGGCGGGCATGGGCGGCTTCGCCCAGACGCAGGCGGAGCGCCGGGTCGGTGGCGAGCCGTTCCAGCGCGGCGGCGATGGCGGGCGGGGTTCCGTCGGTCAGCAGGCCGTGGGTGCCGTCGGCGATGAATTCGGGGATGGCGGAAACGGCGGTGGAGAGGATGGCGAGGCGCTGGCTCGCCGCCTCCATCAACACGTTGGGCAGGCCGTCGCGGTCGCCGTCCTCGGCCACGACGCTGGTCAGAACGAACAGGTCGGCATGGCGCAGCGCCTCGATCACCGTCGCCTGATCCTGGGCGCCGTGCCAGTCGATGCGATCGGACAGGCCGAGCCGCTCCGCCTGGGCGCGCAGGGACTGCTTGAGGTCGCCGGAGCCGATATGGACCAGCCGCCAATGCAGACCGTCCGGCAGCGTCGCCAGCGCGTCGAGCAGCCGGTCATAGCCCTTCTTCTCAACCAGCCGGCCGACCGACAGGATCTCCACCGCGCGGTCAGGGGTGGAGCCGTCGCGGGCCGCGGCGTCCTTGCGGTCGGGCGGGTCGGGGAAGCGGGAGAGGTCGAGGCCGTGATAGACGAGGTCGATGCGGTTGGGATCGGCGGCAAGGCCGCGCAGATGGGCGGCGCCGACGGCGGTGCAGGTGGCGCCGAAACGGGCGTCGGCCAGCTTCTCGCGCTTCTCCCACTCCGGCGTCGTCCAGATGTCCTTGGCATGGGCGGAAAAGCCCCAGCCGATGCCGCGGATCGCGGCGGCATAACGCCCGACCGAAGCGGGCGTGTGCAGGAAATGGGCGTAGAGGAAGGGCACGTCGGCCGGCAGTTCCGCCGCGAGGACGAGGGCCTGTCCGAAACGACGGCCCCGGTTGGCGGTGCGGTCGCGATTGAGGTCGCGCAGCCAGCCCAGCGCCGTGCGGACCAGCCCGGCCGGGTGGCGGAGGATCAGGCGGCCGAGCGCACGCAGGACGCGGGCCGGCTCGTCGCGCAGATACTCGGGCAGGTAATGGACGGGCGCGGTGATGCGGTCGTGCAGGGCGTGGCGGCGGCTGTCGGTGGGGTGGCGCAGCGACCAGATCGCCAGTTCGATGCCGCGCTGCTGCAGGGCCAGAAGCTCCTGCGCGATGAAGGTTTCCGACAGGCGGGGATAGCCCTTCACCACGACTGCGATCTTCAAAGCTTTACGAGTCACCATGCACACCGGGCGGCATCATGCCGTCCGTTCCCTGGATGGTTAGGGTAGTCGCATATGGAATCAGGAGTCCCGGTAAAGGACGTTCGTCATCCCCGCGAAGGCGGGGATCCAGGAAGCTTTCGTGCGAAGTAACTGAAACGGCTGGATTCCCGCCTTCGCGGGAATGACGTGGTTCCTTGTGTGGGATCATAACCGCCAAATGCGATCACCTTGCCTGGATGGTCATGCGCGCTTGCCCGCCATCGCGCGGGACATCCGCTCCGCCGCCCGGCGGATCGGGGTGACGGGGGTGGCGCGGGCGACCACCGAATCCGCCTCCAGCACCTCGCGGGTCAGCCCGACGATGCGGTCCAGCCCGCCGAGCAGGCCGGGCAGCGGGCTGGCCGAGGGCGGCGGCTGGCTGGACAGGGCGCGGATGGCGGCGGCCATCGCCAGCGGGTCGGTGCCGTCGCGGTCGCTGTCCAGCGTGCGCAGCAGGCCGAGCGCCTCCGCCGCCTCGGCGCGGATGCGCTGTTCCAGGCGCGGGCGGGTGCGCGGGGCCAGGACCGACGGCTTGTCGAAAGACAGGATCTCGCAGAAGGTGTTGTAGCCGCCCATCGCCACCACGCCGATGGCCCCGGCATAGAGATCCTCCATGCGGGAATGGAAGTTGATGGTCTCCACCCTGCCCTTCAGCCGGCGGATGCGGGCGGCGAACTCCTGGCGGCGGGCATCCTCCAGGAAAGGGCCGTAGACGATCAGGGCGCGGGGGCTGAGATCCGGATCGGCCTCATAGGCGGCGATGGTCCAGTCGACCAGGGCCGCGCCGTCGCCGCCGCCGCCGGGCGTCACCAGTACATAGGGCGCGGCCATGGGCGCATCGGCGGCCTGGACGGCACCGCCGCCCTCCGTCGGCTCGCGCTTCAGATAGCCGGTGTAGCGCACGCGCGCGGCGATCTCCGCCGGCAGGTCGAGGCCGTCCAGCGGGCGGTAGACCTCCGGCAGGCCGTAGATCCAGAGCTGGTCGTAATAGCGCTCGATGGCGGCGACCGCCTCCTTGCGCTCCCATTCCGGCTGCAGGGCTTCCGGCGCGTCCAGCACGTCGCGCAGGCCCAGCACCACGCGGGTGTTGCCGGTCGCCCGCATCTCCTCCAGGGCCGGCAGGAATTCGCCGTGCAGGCCGGTCGGCTCCTTGTCGACGATGGCCAGCGTCGGGCGGAAGGCGCGGGCGGTGGCGCGGATGATCTCCGCCCGGATGGCGGCGGTCTCCTCGATCGGCAGGCCGAGGTTGCGGGCGGTATAGCCGCCGTCCGGCAACTTCACCACGCCGGGCAGGCGGACATGGTCGACCCGCTCCGGAAAATCGAAGCGGCCGGCGACCGGCGAGCCGGTGAGGATCAGCGCCGAGGCGTCGGGAAAGGCCGACACCAGCGCCTGGGCAATCGTCCGCGACCGCCGCAGATGGCCCAGCCCGAAGGTGTCGTGGCTGTAGAGCAGGATGCGCGGCGGGGTGCGGTCGGGATGGATGGAGCGAAGGGGGGCCAGGGGCTGGTGCATGCTCGGACACTCCGCTTCAGCACTGCGTCGGAACCGAAAAGCCGTTGCAGAACAATTTACTGTGCTCGTCTGAGGACCGGCTCGGTCCCGGTGGTTGCGCGACTGGTCCAGATGCCGGCAGCAGCGCTCCAGCCTGGATAGAACCCCTCACATGGATTGCGCCGCGCATCAACCCGCCTTCCGGCCAAAGGGCGGCAACCCAGCTATGCGCTGTGATATATGAGCTAAGGCCAAGCTCACGCTTCGGGGGGCCGGCTGTTTCGAGCAGGGCAATCGCATTTGGGACACATGTTCCTTGGAAAGGACTTCCGTCATCCCCGCGAAGGTGGGGATCCAGAGTTCGCAAGGCGAATCTGATGGAAAGGCCTGGATCCCCGCCTTCGCGGGGATGACCGGCTTCCTTGGGAGGAACACGATCTTCATATGCGATTGCCCTGCTGGTTGGGGGATCAGTCGCCATGATAGGGATCCAGGGCGTCGCGCAGGCCGTCGCCGAAGAAGTTGAAGGACAAGACTACCAGGATCACCGGCAGCATCGGCAATGACACCCAAGGATAGGTTTCCACGGCCATCAGGTTCTGGGCGTCGTTCAGCATCACCCCCCAGCTGGTCGCCGGCGGGCGCAGGCCGAGCCCCAGGAAGGACAGCGCCGTTTCGCCCAGGATCATCGCCGGGATCGACAGGGTGGCGCTGGCCAGCAGGTGGCTGGCGAAGTTCGGCAGCAGGTGGCGGCGGATGATGCGGGCCGGGCTGGCGCCCATCAGCTCCGCCGCCATGACGAAATCCTCCTCGCGCAGTGCCAGGAAGCGGGAGCGCACGGCGCGGGCCAGCGACGGCCAGTCGAGCAGGCCGAGGATGACGGAGATGCAGAGGAACACCGTCACCGGCGACCATTGCGCCGGCACCGCGGCGGACAGCGCCAGCCACAGCGGCAGCTCCGGCAGGGATTTCAGGATCTCCGACAGGCGCTGCACCCCGGCGTCGATCCAGCCGCCGAAATAGCCCGCCATGCCGCCCAGCGTGATGCCGATGGCGAAGGACACGGCGATGCCCAGCAGCCCGACGGTCAGTGACAGCTGCGCCCCGATGGCGAGGCGGGAGAGCATGTCGCGGCCCAGCCGGTCGGTGCCGAGCAGATGCAGCGAAGCGTCCGGCGGCGGGCAGACCAGCCGCATCCGCAACTCCGCCAGTCCCAGGAAGCGGTAGGGCGTGCCGGGGCAGAAGAACTCCAACGGCATCGGCCGGCTGGTGTCGGTCTCGTAGCGCCAGCGATAGTCCTTCAGGTCGGGATGGCCGACGGTCGGGTAGACGAAGGGGCCGATGAAGGCGCCCTCGTGGAACAGGTGGATGCCCTGCGGCGGGGCGTAGAGATGCTCCACGTCACGGTCGTTGGCGCCGTAGGGGACGAGGAAATCGACGAAGGGCAGGCTGAGATAGGACAGCCCCAGGAACAGCGCCCCCAGCACCGCCAGCCGGTGGCGCAGGAAGCGGCGCAGCATCAGCCGCCCGGCGGAGGCGTTCGCGTCGAAACGGGTGGCCGGTGCGTCCGCCGCCTCCGGATCGGGATAGGGCCGGCTGTCGACGTAATGGTCCCAGCCGCCGCTCATGGCCCCGTCATTCAAGCCCTGGTCTTTCACGATTGGGCCTTCCTCGCCTTGCCCAGGCGGATGCGGGGATCGAGCAGGGCGAGCGCGATGTCGGAGACCAGCATGCCGACCAGCACCAGCAGCGAGATGAACATCAGGATGAAGCCGGACAGGAAGATGTCCTGCGCCCGCAGCGCCTCCAGCAGGGCCGGGCCGATGGTGGGCAGGCTGAGCACGACGGAGATCAGCACCGATCCCGACACCAGCGACGGCAGCAGCGAACCGATGTCGGAGACGAAGGGGTTCAGCGCCATGCGCAGCGGATAGCGGGTCAGCCGGCGCAGCGGCGGCACGCCCTTGGCCTTGGCGGTGACGACATAGGGCTTGCCCAGCTCGTCCAGCAGGTTGGCGCGCAGGCGGCGCACCATGGCGGCGGTGCCGGACAGGCCGATGACGATGGTCGGCACGATCAGATGCTCCAGCACCGAGCCGATCTTGGCCCAGCTGAGCGCCTGATCCTCATAGCGGGCGTCGACCAGCCCGCCGATCGGCAGGCCCAGCCATTTCTGGCCGTAATAGAGCAGGATCAGCGCCAGCAGGAAGTTCGGCGTCGCCAGACCGATGTAGCCGACGGCGGCGGCGAGGTAATCGACCCAGCTGTTGGCGCGGATCGCCGCCAGCGCCCCCAGCGGGAAGGACACCAGATAGACGAACAGCACGGCGGCGAGGTTGAGGATGACGGTGAACCACAGGGTTTCGCCCACGACCTCCGCCACCGGCTTGTTGAACTCGAAGGACCAGCCGAGATCGCCCTGCAGCAGACCGTGGAAGCCGTTCGGCCCCGGCCAGACGCCGATCCAGACCAGATACTGTTCGGCCAGCGGGCGGTCGAGCGCGTATTCGTGGCGCAGGAACTCCGCCTTCGCCAGACCGGCCTCCTGGCCGGTGGCGCGCAGCTCGGCGATCTGGTTGGACAGATAGTCGCCGGGGGGGAGGTTGATGACGATGAAGATCAGCATCGACACCACCAGCAGCGTCGGCACCATCACCAGCAGCCGGTGCAGGATGAAGCGCAGCATGGGCGTCAATTCCCCCCGCGGTGGATGCCCGACGGCTCCGGATCGGCCGGGCGGGCGTCGGCGAAATAGAACTCGTCGGGCCGGTAGACGCCGAGGTAGGCGCCGGGGTCCCACAGCCACAGCCCCTTGTCCGGGACGTTGCGCAGGCGGTTGGAGACGGCGATGGGCTGCGGCGTCTTCGACACCACGCCGATGGCGTAGATCTGGTCGGCATGGATGTCGAGCAGCGCCGACCACAGGGCGCGCCGTTCCGTCTCGTCGGTGGTGTGGCGCCAGCGCCGGGCGATGTCCATCAGCTCCTGCGGGATCGGCATGTCGATGGGTTCGCCGGCGCTGCCGGAGGTCTGGTAATACTGCCCCCATTTCGGCCAGCTGAAATTCTCCTGGGTCATCGGCGCCAGCTCCTCCGGACTGCTGTCGGGGTCGGGGATGCCGTTGTCCCAGCCGCCCCACACCGCCATCATCGTCTGGCCGGCATAGACCCGGTTGCGCAGAACGTCGCGGTCCACCGTGCGCACCAGCAGCCGGACGCCGATGTCGCGCCAGGTCTCGGCGATGATCTGCATCGCGTCGGCCACCTCCGGCTTCTCGCCGGCGGTCTCGACGATCACCTCCAGCGGCCGGCCGTCGGGAAGCCGGCGGTAGGCGGCGCCGCGCGGGCGCTTCAGCCCCATCTCGTCCAGCAGCGCCGCCGCCTGTTTGGGGTCGTAGCCGGTCCACAGCCCGGTGCGCTCCGGCTTGTAGAGCGGACTGCGCGGCAGCACGTCGACGCCGCTTTCCTGCGCCAGCCCGAAGAAGAGCGAGCGGTTGATGATGCGGCGGTCGATGCCCATCGACAGGGCGCGGCGGAAGCGGACGTCGCGCAGCACGGCGCGCCAGACCGGATCGTTGTAGTTCAGGTTGGGATAGAGCGCGATCTCCGCCGCCTTGCCCTCCGGCCACAGCAGGGTGCGGTAGTCGCCCTGCCGCTCCCCCGACACCAGGACCGGGACCTGGGAGAAGGTCAGCCCTTCGGCCTGGAGGTCGGCCTTGCCGGTGGCGACCTGGGCCGGGATCAGCCCGCCGGCCATCACCGACACGTCCAGCCCGTCGGTGTAGGGCAGCTGCATGCCGCGTGCGTCGAAGCGGTGGTAATAGGGGTTGCGCTGGAACAGCAGATGGGTGCCGGTGCCCTTCGACATCGCCATCCAGGGCTGCAGCGTCGGCTCGTCCGGGTTCTCCATCCGGAACATGTCGTCGCGGGCGTTGTGCAGGGCGGCCCAGTTGCGGACCTTGTATTTGGCGATCAGCGGGGCGAGGTCGGCCTCGCCGGTGTAGCGGGCGTGGAAGCGCTTCAGGTAATGGGCCGGGCGGTAGATGAAGGGCGGCCGGGCGGCGGCCAGCGCCGGGAGGAAATAGGGGTTCGGCTCGTCCCAGCGGAAGCGGGCGGTGACCGCGTCGGGGAAGCTGACCTCCGGCGGCTTGCCGTCCACCAGCATGAAGCGCGGCGGGCCGGACGGCGACAGCATCGGGTTGTTGGCGATGTCCTCCCACCAGTAGCGGATGTCGTCGCTGGTGAAGGGGGCGCCGTCGGACCAGCGGTGGCCGGCGCGCAAGGTCAGGGTGAAGTCGCGGCCCTCATGGACGGTCACGGCCTTCAGGATGTCGGGCACGATCTCCCGCTTGGCGTCGTAGCCGACCAGCCGGGCGTAGCCGTACAGCACGGCGATGCGGCTGTTGCGCCGCTGGGTGATGAAGGTGCGGATCCAGCCGCCGGAGCGGCCGAGGTCGCGGCCCTTCGCCTCCAGATCGACGATCAGCGGCTCGTCGGGCATGCGCTGGCGGACGGGCGGGATCAGGCCGTAGACGACCTCGTCGCGCAGCAGGGCGGGTTCCTGCGGGCTGAAGGCGGCGGCGGGGGTGGCGAGGAGGAGGAGGAGGGGGATCGGCAGGCTGCTTATCGATTTGCCGAAAGGGCCGAAGCCAAATCGGCCGTCATTCCCGCGAAGGCGGGAATCCAGCTTTTTGAACGGCATCGCGATGGAGGCGCCTGGATCCCCGCCTTCGCGGGGATGACGGCCGAAAAAATGGTCGATGATGGTCCTCATGCCGCCCGCCTTACGAAATGTCCGGGCGCGGCTTCCACCAATGGAGGGGGGGCGCCGTCGGAGGTGGGGCGGAAGGGTTCGGGCCAGAGGTCGGGGCGGCCGGCGCCCAAGGCCACGGTGGCGATGTCGATCGGACGGTCGACGTACGGTTCCGGCGAGGCGGCGATCAGCGCGCGGGTGTAGGGGTGCAGCGGGGCGGAGAACAGCAGGGCCGGCGGCGCCTCCTCCATCACCCGGCCGGCGCGCATCACCGCGACGCGGTCGGCCAGCCGAGCCACCACCGCCAGATCGTGCGAGATGAACATCAGGCTGAGGCCGAGCCGCTGCTTGATCGATTCCAGCAGGTCCAGCACCTGCGCCTGCACCGACACGTCGAGCGCCGAGGTCGGCTCGTCGCAGATCAGCAGTTGGGGGTCGAGGGCGAGCGCGCGGGCGATGCCGATGCGCTGGCGCTGGCCGCCGGAGAAGGCGTGGGGATAGCGGTTGGCCCAGGCGGGGTCGAGCCCGACCTGCGCCATCAGCGCCCGCACCCGCTCGCGTCCCTCGCCGCGGCCGCAGACGCCGTGGATCGCCAGCGGCTCCGCGATGATCTCGCCGACGCTCATGCGGGGACTGAGGGAGGCATAGGGATCCTGGAACACCATCTGGGCACGGCGGCGGTAGGCGGTCAGCTCCGCCCCGGTGGCGGAAAGGAGGTCGAGCGGCGGTTGCCCCGTGGCGGCGCGGAACAGCAGGCGGCCACCGGGATCCGGCCGCTCCGCCAGCATGGCCAGCCGCGCCAGCGTCGTCTTGCCGGATCCTGACTCGCCGACGATGGCCAGCGTCTCCCCCCGGCCGACCGACAGGTCGACGCCGTCCAGCGCGCGGATGCGCAGGTTGCCGCGCTCGTAGGTCTTGGCGACGCCGTGGAATTCCAGGATGGCGTCGCGCACATCCTCGCCCGGCGGCACGCAGACCATCGCCGGGATGGAGGGGGCGGCGGCCATCAGCTTGCGGGTGTAGCCGTGCAGCGGCCGGCCGAGTACGTCGGCGCAACAGCCCGACTCCATCACCCTGCCCGCCCGCATCACCACCACGGCGTCGGCCATGTTGGCGACCACCCCCAGATCGTGGGTGACCAGCAGAACCGCCATGCCGGTCTCGGCCTGCAGCTCCTTGATGAGGGCCAGCACCTGGGCCTGCAGGGTGACGTCGAGCGCGGTGGTCGGCTCGTCGGCGATCAGCAACTGCGGGCGGGCGACCATCGCCATGGCGATCATCGCGCGCTGGCGCAGGCCGCCCGAAAGCTGGAACGGATAGGAGCGGAAGGCGCGCACCGGATCGGGGAAGCCGACCCGCTCGAACATGGCGAGGCAGCGTTCGCGCGCGCTGGTGCGGTTACAGTTGCCGTGCAGCCGCAGCACCTCGATCGTCTGGTCGCCGATGGTGTGGAGCGGCGACAGCGCGCTCATCGGTTCCTGGAAGATCATCGAGATGCGGCTGCCGCGGATGTCGCGCAAGCCGGCCTTGGACAGGCGCAGCAGGTCCACCGCCTCGCCGTCGCGGCCGAACAGGATGGAGCCGCCGGCCACCGCCGCCCCGCGCGGCAGGATGCCGAGGATGCTGCGGCAGGTCAGCGTCTTGCCCGATCCGGATTCGCCGACCAGCGCGACGCTCTGCCCGGCGCCGATGGAGAAGCCGACGCCGTCGACCACCGGGCGGGGGGCGTTGCGGAAGCGGATCGTCAGGTTGTCGACGGTCAGCATCTTTGCGTTCCCCGCCCGTTTTTCCAGGGCCATCCGTAATTCGCCATTATCCCCCTCTCCCCCCCGGGGAGAGGGTCGGGGTGAGGGGGATGCATGGCGTGGCCGCCCCGAGAATCCTCGCTGTGCCTCCCCCTCACCCTAACCCTCTCCCCGGGGGGGAGAGGGGATGTCTGGCGCCTTGGACCCATTGCGGTCATTCCATCACTTGCGTTTCAGAACGGCTGTTGGCCGCGGCGGGCACCGAGCCGGCCGGCGCTTCGCTGGTCAGGCGCTTGCCGACCTGCTGGATCACCCGCAGCGGCAAATCGGGCACCGACGACAGCAGGCGCAGCATGTTCGCTCCGTCCAGCCGCAGCAGGCGCAGGTCGGTGCGGGCGCGGATGGTGGAGAAACGCCGCACGCCGGCCAGAAGCTCCAGATCGCCGAACACCTCGGGCGGCTTGATGTAGGCGATGTGCAGCGGCGGCTGGTTGTCCGGCATCAGCCGCACCAGTTCCGCCTCCCCTTCCGCCAGGACGAAGGAGAATTCCGACGGCTCGCCGCTGCGGTAGATGAAGTCGCCGGCAACGACCGTGCGCCATTCCGATGCCACCAGCATGCGGCGCAGCACCGTTTCCGGCAGGTCGGAGAAGACGGGCGAGCGCGACAGCAGCCGCAGCGCCGGCTCGTCGGTGCCCTCCGCCTCGCCCGGCATGGTGTCCTCGCCATGCTCGTCGTCCCCCTGGCCGCGCCGGACCAGCCGGCCGTCCTCCAGGTCGTAGAGCGCGTCGAAGGCCGGGTTGTCGGCGATCCGCTCCTCCAGCACGATCATCGTCATGGTCGGCAGTAGTTCCTTCATGCGCAGGAAGATGCGCAGCCGTTCTTCAGGATCGTAGCTGTTGAGCGCCTGATAGATGACGAAGATGTCGGGCTTCTTCATCAGGCCGCGGATCAGCTGCACCCGCTGGCGCACGCTGATCGGCAGCAGCGAGCCGCCAATGCCGACCTCGCCCAGCGCCACCAGGATCAGCACGAAGGCGCGGGCGTCGGTACGTTCCAGCGCCTCGTCCACCAGGGCGCGGAGCTGGGTGATGGCGCGCGGATCCTCCGTCGTGATGCGGCCGAACAGCAGGTTGTCCATCACGTTCAGGCGCGGGTGGTAGAGGTCGGGATCGAAGACGGCGACCTTGTCGCGCAGCTCGTACGGCATCTCGTTCAGCAGGCTGCGGCGGACCGCCATGATCGCCTCGCGCTCCGCCGGGGGCGCGAAGTCCATGCCGTCGCGCTTGGGCACGATCATCAGGAACATGGTGGCGAACAGCAGGGTGTCCGCCTCCTGGTGGCGGCGCTGCGGCCGTTCGGAACGGCGCTTCAGCCGGGTGACCGCCTCCACCAGCTCCTCGAACAGGGCGTCGTCGATGTGCGGATAGCGCATGATCATGACGTCGCCGTCGGCGCTGTCGCGATAGACGCCGACCACCCGCATGGCGAAGCGGCGGCCGATGCGGACGGCCGACTCCCACAGCCCGTAGGTCTCCATCAGCTCGCGGACGGTCGGGTTGCAGACCATGCGGGCGACGGTCAGTCGCTTGCCGTCCGGCAGGCCGAACAGCATGTTCTCGGCAAGGCTGGCGTAGGGGTTGAAGCGGTCGCGGTCGAAGCGGGCCAGCAGCTTGTCCATGCCGCGTTCGGCGATGGCGTCGCGCAGCCAGTGGCGGGCGCGCAGCAGCGGCTGGGCGACGAAGGGGTAGTCGTCGGGATCGAACACCTCGCGCAGGCCGCGCTGGTAGACGGCACTCTCGCCGCCGGTCGCCGCCAGGCACTGCATGAACCAGGGACGCAGGCTGGTCCAGTCGGTGGCGCCGATCATGGCGAAGTCGGTCCAGATCCCCTCCATGCTGTCGGTGGAGTTGCCCGACGCCTCGGCCTCCGCGATCTCGCGCCGGCGGGCGGGGGTCATGCTGTCCGGATCGTCGGCCGGCGGGCGGTGGCGCAGCCCGTAGGTGATGTTCTGCATCATGCTGCCGGTGAACATGCGCGGTTCCGGGCCGGCATAGGCCATGCGGCGGCCCAGCAGTTCCAGCGGCAGCTCGTCCAGCGTGCGGTCGCCGATGGTGATCCGGCCGGATGTCGGCGGCGACAGCCGCACCAGCACCTCGGCCAGACGGCGCAGCGCCAGCGCGTTGGTGCCGGCGATGCCGATCAGCGCGCCCGGCGGCACCTCCAGCGACAGCCGCTGCAGCATGCGGTCGCCGTACTCGTTGGCCCAGGTCACCGCCTCCAGCCGCAGCGGGGCCTTGAGGTCCGTCGGGGTGGCGGGCGTCGGCTGCGCCCATTCGAACAGGAAGGGCGGCGAGAACTGGTCGGAGATCTGCTCGTACTTGATCTGGGCGTCGATCATGTTCTGGTAATAGTCGAGCAGCTCCTTCCAGGGAGCCGTCAGGTCCTTGAAGGCGGAGAGCGCGGCCACCAGGGCGCCGATGGTCATGTTCCCGTGCAGGACCAGATAACCGCCGATGGAGAACAGGAAGAAAGGGGTGATCTGGTTGATGAAGTTGTTCAGGAACTTGACGAAATATTTTCGCTTGTAGATCTCCAGCCTGATCCAGTAGATGCTGCCGAGATATTGCGAGAATTCCGCCATCACGTAGCGGACGGTGCCGTTGACGCGGACCTCGCGGACATTCTCAACGCTTTCGCCGATGCGTTCGGACAGCTGCCGGACCTTGCGCACCCGCTCCTTGCCCAGCAGCTTCACCTTCATCTGAAGCTTGGGGATGATGTAGGCCTGTACCGGGATCAGCGCGACCGAGACCAGACCGATGGTCGGCTGCTGGATGAACAGGAACAGCAGGATGGTGAGCATCGTGCCGCCCTGGTAGAGCGGCTGGGCGAAGGAATCGCCGATGAAACC
Organism: Azospirillum sp. B2RO_4; assembly: GCF_051124815.1. Classification (NCBI taxonomy): domain Bacteria; kingdom Pseudomonadati; phylum Pseudomonadota; class Alphaproteobacteria; order Rhodospirillales; family Azospirillaceae; genus Azospirillum; species Azospirillum sp. B2RO_4. Next base: position 422,815 of record NZ_CP118489.1, read on the forward strand.
CGCCAGCGGTTCGGTTTCCGCCGAGATGGTGGAGATCAGCTCTCCCTGGCTGACCTTGGAGAAATGCGGCAGCGGGAAGCGCAGCATGCGGTCGAGCAGCATGAAGCGCAGGCGCCGCACCTGCCGTTCGCCGACCACGCCCTTGAAGGTGTTGATCCGCATCTTGAAGGCGCCGTTGGCCAGCACCAGCGCCAGGAAGGTGAAGCACAGCACCAGCAGATAGGTCACCGGCCCCATGGCGACGCCGAGGATCTCGCGCACCGGCTGGGGATCGGACAAGGCCCGGTTGATGATGATCTTCGGCAGTTCAAGCGAGGCGTAGAGCACCGGGAAGGACGCGACCGTCAACAGGGCGAGCAGGATCTGCTGGCGTCCGCTGTGCTTCCAAATGAACTGAAATATGTTGCGGTCCATCAATGGCCTTCAGCGTCGCGGCCGGTCGGGGCCGCAGGGGTCGCGCGCGGGGGGATGAAGGACGGAAGATTGGCGTCGGCCGGGCCGTTTTCCATTGGTGCTTTTTCCGCTGCCGCTATCTCCGCTGCCGCCCGCTCAGCCATCGACCTTCCAGGCATGATAGGTCCAGCGTTCGTCCTGCGGCAGGGGGAGCGGGGTCCAGTTGGGACGCTGCAGCGGCCGGTCGGACAGCACGACGCCGCCGGGCAGCATCAGCGCGTCGATCAGCGGCGCCAGCCACGCCGCCTGTTTGGCGTCATGGTTGCGGTCGGTGCTGCCGAAATCGGCATGGGCCAGCCGGGCGCAACGGCCGAAGCGTTCGGCGGCGGCGGGCATGGTCTCCTGGAAATCACCGACGAACAGGCGGTCCTCGTCCGGCGTCAGTTCCGGCGGCACGCGCACCCACATGTCGAAGACCAGGATGTCGCGCGGCGGGAACAGGTGGCGCAGATGGTCGAAGGTGCGGCCCTTGCCCAAGCCCACCTCCAGCACCATGCCGTCGCGCCCGGCGACCGCACGCTCGGCCCAGGCCAGCGCGTTGCGCTGCACCGTCATCCGGTCGATCATCCGGTCGAGCAGCGACCGGCTTTCAGCACCATTCCCGACATCGGCCGCCATCGGCCCCCTCCCCTTGCCAAGCGCACGAACGGCACGCCGCAGTGTGAAAGGCTGCGCGCGCGCCGTCGAGACAAAACGTCGCATGGTCGGGGCCGGAAACCGCAGCCCTGCCCGGCCTATGGCCGGTTCGGGTCGAAGCGCTTCGCCAGCCCCTGCCAGCAGCGGTAATAATCGTGCTGAAGCTCGGCAGTTTCCAGTGCGTGCCGCGTCGGACGGATGACGGCGCGCGTTTCGACCATGAAGGCCATGGTGTCGGCGACCCGCTGCGGCTGCGTGGTGTCGGCGGATGTCGCCTTGGCGAAGGTCTCCGCATCGGGGCCGTGGCCGCTCATGCAGTTGTGCAAGGACGCGCCGCCGGGCAGGAAGCCCTCCTCCTTCGCATCGTAGACGCCATGGATCAGGCCCATGAACTCGCTGGCGATGTTGCGGTGGAACCAGGGCGGACGGAAGCTGTCCTCCTGCACCAGCCAGCGCGGCGGGAAGATGACGAAGTCGATGCTGTCGACGCCCGGCGTGTCGCTGGGCGATTGCAGCACCAGGAAGATCGACGGGTCGGGATGGTCGAAGCTGATCGAGCCGATGGTGTTGAAGCGGCGCAGGTCGTATTTGCAGGGCGCGTGGTTGCCGTGCCAGGCCACGACGTCCAGCGGCGAATGATCGATGCGGGCGGTCCACAGGGCGCCGTCGAACTTCGCCACCAGCTCGAAGTCGCCGTCGACATCCTCGTACCAGGCGTCGGGCGTCAGGAAATCACGCGGGTTGGCCAAACCGTTGGAGCCGATGGGACCAAGGTCCGGCAGGCGGAAGGGCGCGCCGAAATTCTCGCAGACATAGCCGCGGGCGGTGCCGTCGAGCAACTCCACCCGGAAGCGGATGCCGCGGGGGATCAGCGCGATCTCCTGCGGTTCGACCTCCAGCACGCCAAGCTCGGTGTAGAGGCGCAGGCGGCCCTGCTGCGGCACGATCAGCAGCTCGCCGTCGGCATCGTAGAAGAAGCGGCCCTCCATCGACCGGTTGGCGGCGTAGAGATGGATGCCGCAACCGGTCTGCGCCTGCGGCCCGCCGTTGCCGCCCATGGTGGTGAGCCCGGCGATGAAGTCGGTGGCCATGTCCGGCATCGGCGGCGGGTTCCAGCGCAGTTGCGTCGGCGGGGCCGGCACTTCGTCGAAGCGGCTGGTCAGGCGGCCGGACTCCAGCGGGCGGAAGGGTTCATGGACCACGGCCGGGCGGATGCGATAAAGCCAGGAGCGGCGGTTGTGGGCGCGCGGCGCGGTGAAGGCGGTTCCGCTGATCTGTTCGGCATAGAGGCCGTAGGGCGGGCGCTGCGGCGAGTTGCGGCCGACGGGCAAGGCGCCGGGCAGCGCCTCCGTCGCGAACTCGTTGCCGAAGCCGGACTGGTAGGTGAAGGCGGAGGACGTCATGCGGGCAGCTCCCTGATCCGGGGGATGCGGCCGGCGTGGGCGCCGGGCGCGACCATTTGTCGCTCATATAGTTTCTTTTGAAACTATGCGCCAGGGGAAAATGGAGGGAGTGGTTGCAAGCGGTGCCCCTCTCCATCTTCGAATCAATCCCTTCTCTCCCCTGGGGAGAAGGTTAGGATGAGGGGGTTCGGCGCGGCCGAAGAGATCCTCGAAGCGGGTCCCCCTCACCCCGACCCTCTCCCCGGGGGGGAGAGGGGGAAGCTCAGTTCATCGCGCGATCCGGCAGGTCCAGGATGAAGTCGCCGCCTTCGTCGTAGCCGGCGGTGCGGATCACGCCGTATTGCGGGGTCTGCGGCGCCTCGCTGGTCACGTCGGCGCGGACCTCCTGGTAGAGGCTGTAGCCGTTGCTGTCCTTCGGCAGGGCCAGCACCCGCTTCTTCAGCGCCACCGCGAAGGGGGAGTTCACCTCGCCGTCGGCGACCGGCTCGTCGCCGCCCGACGACAGGGCCATGACGGAGCGGCGCTGCCGGATTTCCTGCTCGTTGGCGAGGCGGCTGGCGTCGACCTTCTGCTCCTTGGTGAAGGCGCCGGAATAGCAGCTGTCCGACACCACCATCACATGCTTGGCCGGCATGCGGCTGAGGAAGCGGCCGATGTCGTTGTTCGACACCCAGTTGCGGGCGCTGGTCGTTTCCGCATCGGCGGGCAGCCAATAGCCGGTGCCGGTCTCCGCCAGTTCATAGCCGTGGCCGGCATAATAGACCATCACCTGATCCTGTTCGCCGACCTCGCGGCCGAGCTTGCGCAGGGCGTCGCCGATCTGCGCCTTGGTCGGGTTGCGCAGGGTCCGCGTCTCGTAGCCGAGATGGTCGTTCAGCGCCTGCGCCACCGCCTTGATGTCGGCCTCCGGCGTGGATAGGGCCGGGATGGCGCTGTCGCGGTAGCTGTCAACCGCGATCATCAGGGCGATCTTGCGCGGCTTCGGCGGGGCGGCGGGATCGGGGGCGGCTGTCGCGCTGTCGATGGCGATGCGCTGCTCGGTCGTCTTGCCGGTCTCGTCGGTCATGGTCAGGGTGGCTTCGGTCGCCCCCGGCTCCACCGGGATGCTGGTGCGGAACTGGCCCTTCTCGTCGATGAAGACCCAGCGGCCGTTCACCCGCGCCTCCGCCAGATTGGCGCTGTCGGCGACGATGCCGCGCAGGGTCATGCTGCCGCCGCGGGTGCGGCCGCCGCGCGCCTGCTGCAGGCTGGGCGGGGCCGAGGAGGCGGTCGGCCGGAACATGTCCGCCGCCCGCGGGTTCGCCACCAGCTGCCGCAGCGCGCCGGAGAAGGCCTGGGTGCGCTGCTCGCGCTCCACCCGCTGCACCATGGCGAGGTAGGTGCGGGCGACCTGGGGCGGCAGGTTGGCCTGGGTCACCGCGGCGCGCACCTGGGCATAGCCGCCGGGCTGGCCGGACGCGCTGGTCTGCAGGATGCCGCCGACGCGCACGGCCACCGGATCGTTGCTGGCGGTCAGGCCGCCGATCAGGGTGGGGACGGGAACGCTGGCCAGCACCGCGCGCTGTTCCGGCAGGGAGAGGGTGCCGGTCGAAAGGCTCGTCACCGCCTGGACCATGCCGCCGCTGCCGGCCGCCTGGATGAGGCTGCCGGCCGCCGCCTGCACCTGCGGCGAGGCGAGAAGCTGCGGCCCCGGTTGCGACAGGGTGGCGCCGGAAGCGTAGGCCCGCGTCGCCTCCGCCGTGAAGGTGACGGAGCGTCCGGACGGCAGCACCACCGTCGCCGGCGCGGGCGGCGGGGGTGGCGGTGAGGTCGGGCCGTTGCCGGCCGGCTGGGTGCCGTCGGAGGTCTGGCCGCCCTGCCCTGCCCCCTGCTCCAACCCGGCCAGGAAGGTCTGCGGGGTGGTGGCGGTGGTCGGGGAGCCGGTGGATGAGCTGGCCGATGTGCCTGTCGATGTGCCGGTCGTGGTGGCGGGGTTGGTGCCGGTGACTGTCGTGGTCGAGCCGGTGGCCGTCGTCCCCGTCGGGTTGGCGGCGATCTGCGCAACCGTCTGCAGCACCGTCTGCACGGAAGTGCTGCCGGTTGCGGTGGATGGAGTGGTCGGCGTCGTGCCCGTCGTGCCGGTGTTCGTCCCGGAGGTGTCGGTGCCGCCCGTATCGGTGCCGCCCGTATCGGTGCCGGTGGTCGGCGTGCCGGTTCCGTCTCCGCCGTCGGTGGAAGGCGTGGTCGGTGTGGTTGGTGTCGTGGGCGTCGTGGGCGTGGTCGGGGTTGTCGGAGTGGTCGGGTCATCCGTGATCGGGGGCGTCACCGGTGGTGTAACCGGGGGCGTCACCGGAGGAGGAGGTGGTGGCGGTGGAGGCGGCGGCGGCGGCGGTGAACTGGTGACCACCACGTCGCCGTTGCTGTACAGCGCCATCGCCTTTTCGCCGGTTCCGGCGGTGCCCCGCAGGCTTGCCTCTCCGCCGCCCGCGGCGATGCGGATGCTGCCGCTGCTGTCGGCGTCGAGGCCGATGCCGGCGACCTCGTAGGTGACGGCCGACGTGCCGGCCTTGCCGAGAATGGAGATGCCGCCGGACGAGGTGACCGTCGCCGAACCCTGGATCAGAACGCCCCAGGCCTCGTCGGCATCCACCTGGGTGGCGTCGCCGTCGATCAGGATGGCGTCGGAGGCGGTGGAGCTGGAGCGGATGGTGGGGCTGCCGCCGCTGGCGTCTGTGGCGATCAGCACGCCGGCATTCCAGCCGTAATAGGACAGCGCCTTGCCGCGGATGGCGATCTTGCCGGTGCCGGAGAGAAGCTCGCTGGTCCCGGTGATGGAGACGCCGTGCCCCTCGTTGTCGTAATCGGAGCCTTCGCCGCGGATGGAGATGACGCCGCCGCCGGAGTCCAGTGTGGCGTCCTCGATCGCCACGCCGGCGGCGCCGTCCCAATCGCCCTTGGCCGCCTCCTGCGTCGGATCGCTGCCGCCGCCCAGGATGATGGCGCCGCCCGAGGTCGAGATGCTGCTGGAGATCAGGCGGACGGCGCCGCCGGACTGTCCGGCGTTGCTGTTGAGCGTTACCGCCGAACCGCCGGTCACGATGGTGCTGTTTGACAGGGAGACGGTGTTGGCGGCCTTCAGCGTCACGGTGCCGTCGGACGTGAGGCTGGTGCCGTAGTCGAGCAGCAGATTGCCGCCGGACTCGACGGTGATGGGAGCGGCGTCGTTGTAGATCTCCGCACCGTTCAGCACGATGTCGCCGCTGGAATAGTCGGTCCTGCGGATGGTGATGGCGCCGTTGCCCAGCACGGCAATGGTGGAGGTGCCGTCCATGCTGACGGCGTAGCTGCCGGAGCTGCCTTCGCCGTGGCCCTCGGTGCCGGTGATGGCGACGGCGCCGCCCGTGGTCTGCAGCACGGAGTCGGCAATGGCGACGCCGATGTTGCCACCGTAATTCATGCCGTTGCCGCCGTCGCCGTTGAGGGTGATGGCGCCGGTGGTGGTTTCAAAACGGCTGTTGTCGAGCGAGATGCCGTTGTTGCCCTCGCCGTTGTTCTCGCCGCCCTCGCCGTTGACCAGGATGGCGCCGGCCCCGGTCTTGATGGTGGCATAGCTGAAGGCGGCGCCGACGCGGTTGTCCGATGGGGAGTAGTCGCCGTACATGCCGATCGCCGGTTTCTGCGTCGGGTCCGACCCGCCGCCGACGATGAAGCTGCCGCCGTTGGTGTCGATGGTGACGGGGCTGCCGGAGGTCCCGGCCACCTTGACCACGCCCTTGCCGAGCCCGGTGGCGGAATTCAGCGTGACGTTCAGCGCGCCGGCGGTGGAGGTGATGCTCCTGAACAGATAGATGTTGCGGTAGGCCTTCAATGTCAGCGAGGCGTCGCCGCCGGACGATTTCAGGATGGGCTGGTCGACGGTGATGTCGCCGGCCTCGGACCCGGTCGTCTCGGTTTGCAGCGTGACGCTGGTGCCGCTGTTCAGCGAGGTCTGGATCGTACCGGCGGTGATGGTGCCGCCGGTGTCCGCCACGATGATGTTGGTCGGGTCGAGCAGCCAGGAACCGCCCTTCCCCTGCCCCTCCCCTCCCCTGGCCCCCGCATCGACCCTGCCCCGCACATGCAGCGACAGCTTGCCGGAGGTCTCGACGAAGCCGCCGTCGCCGCCGGCCGCACCGCCGCGGGCGGAGACGGCGCCGTCGAAGTGCGTGGTGCCGTCGGCCCACACCACCACCTTGCCACCCTTGCCGCTCTGCGTGGCGTCGGCCGTGATGGTGGCGCCTTGCGCAACCACGGTGTCGGTGGAGGGCGGTACCGGCTTGCGCGCCGGGCGGATGTTGTAGCCGGCCAGCGTGGCGGCGGACGCCTTGCCGCCCTGCACGTCGCCGCCGATCAGCACCTCCCCGCCCCCGGCCGGACCGGAGGCGTCGATGCGCACCGATGCGGCCAGCGTCGTGCGGTTGCCGGAGACGGTGACGGAGCCGCCGGTCTGGCCCTGACCATTTCCGCCGGCGTCGAGGGTGCCGGAGACTTCGACCTCGCCGCCGTCGCCGAGCAGGACGATGTCGCCGCCCTGCTGCTCCACCCGGCGGGCTTGCACGGTGCCGGACATGTTGACGACGCGGTCGACCAGCCCCTTGGCGGCGCTTGCCGTCATCTGCACCCGGCCGCCGTCGGCGAAGATCCTGCCGCTGTTGCTGACCAGCGCATCCACCGGTTTGCCGTTGGCGCCGACGGGGCGCGCGTCGGTTTTCGCATCCACCGCGATGTTGATCTTCTGGTCGCCGAAGAGGTCGACGACGAAGCGCTTGCCCGAAGCCAGAGTCACCTCGCCCAGCCGGGCCTGGATGGTGCCGCGGTTGGCGACGCCGGGGGCGACCAGCGCCGCCAGCCCGGCCTCGGCCACCGTGATGGTGCCCTCATTCTCCACCGTCGCGGTGGAGCCGGCGCGGCCTTCGAACTGGAAGCGGCCGGCCATGAAGTCGTCGTTGCGGATGTCGTGGGTGGTGGCGAGCAGCCCGCCGACATCGACCTGGGCGTTCGGCCCGAACAGGATGCCGTTGGGGTTGACCAGCCAGACCTGCCCGTTGGCGGTCAGCCGCCCCATGATCGCCGACGGGTCGGGACCGGTGACGCGGTTGAGGGTGATGGCGTTGGCGTCGGGCTGCTGGAAGTTGGTGTGCTCGCCCTCAGAGATGCCGAAGCGCTGCCAGTCGATCACCGCCCTGGAGGTCGACTGGATGACGTCGAGCCGGCCGGGGCCGGTCGGCCGGATGGTGGCGGCGCCGTCGGTGACCACGCCGCCTTCGGGATTGGCCAGGGCCGGGAGGGGCAGGGTCAGGGGGAGGGCCAGAGACAGGGAGGTGATCGCGGCGACGATCGCGAAACGGGCGGTTCCCGCAAGCGCCGTGCTGTGGCGCAACGCCGTCCTGCCGGACAAACCTGAAACTCGCATCACCGATCCAATCCTCTCGCCGCCCCGGAAACCAGACCGGAAGGCAATACGCTGTCACAAACCAATGGATACGAAACATTTTAACGACCGGACGGCTGCACGGAAATACCGAAAGTGGTGACGGAATGTTTCGTGCCGGCAATGGACGCTGTGCGTCATTTCACGGCGGAAGCGTTACCGGTAACGGGTATCGGTAATGAGTTTGGGGCGGCAGGCGTTACCGGTAACGGGTTTTCGGTACAGAGGGAGCCTATTTCCATGGCGCAGGTATCGCCTTTGCCCTTTCGACCCGGCCGCCGATCCGCTAATAAGAAGGCCATCAAGTAGATTGGCACGCGATGCAGGGGAAACAGATGGCCGATCCGACCGCCGTCGCCACGAGGAAGTCTGCGGGCAAATCTTCCGGTAAATCAAGCGGCAGGCAGGCGACCCAAGGCGCCGGAGAGCCGGTAAAGTCAGCCGCACCGAAGCCGGCGCGCTGGGTGGTCTACAGTGCGCCGAAGGGCGGCACCGGCAAGACCACCAGTTGCAAGAACACCGCCGTCGCCGCGGCCAAGGACGGCATGCGGGTGGCGACCCTGGATTTCGATCCGCAGCGCACGCTGGGCCAGTGGCACGAGCTGCGCCGTCCGCACGACGTGGCCGCCATCGACCATTATGAAGGGACGCTGGACGAGATCGACGCCGCCCTCGCCCAGATCGACCCCGCCCGCTACGACGTGGTGTTCATCGACACGCCGCCGTCGGTGGAGCTGTATCCGGAGGCGACCAAGATCCTGCTGCGCCGCGCCGATCTGGTGCTGGTGCCGACCGGGGTCGGGCGCTTCGACAAGATGAGCGTCATCCCCTGGATGGAGTTCCTGCGCGATTACGGCCGCCCTGCGGCCTTCCTGCTGAACCGGGTCAAGCGCCGGTCGGTCAGCCTGCGCGAGGCCAAGCTGGAGCTGGGACGCGTCGGCCGGCTGGTGCCGCATGAGGTGCCGGACATCGAGGACATGCACCGGGTCGACGACATCGGCTGTTCCATCGTCGATGTCGGATCGGTCAACGGCGCCGACGAATGCCTGGGCGCCTGGTACTTCATCCGGCACGAGCTGGGGATCTGAACCTGGGGGTTTGAAAATGGCCAACGTGAAGTCCTTCATGAAGAAGGTGGCGGAGCAGGGCAAGGCCGCCCCCCCGCCGGCGGCCAAGCCGGAGGTAGCGTCTACTCCATTGCATGGAGGTGGGGTGCGGTCAGGGACGGCGGTGGCGCCGTCCAAGGCGGATCGCCGGGCGTCCGACATCAGCGACGCCATCGTGCCCTGCCACACCCGGCAGGAATTCGCGCAGGAGATCCGGTATCACTGGAACCGCAGCCGCAAGGAATTCCTGTCGATCGGCCGGTATCTGAACCGCGCCAAGGAAATCCTGCCGCATGGCGACTTCGAGGCGATGATCGAGAGCGACATGCCGTTCTCGGTCGAGACCGCCTTCCGCTTCCGCGCGGTGGCGGAGGCGGTGGACACCGGCCGGCTGTCGCTGGAGGTGCTGCCGGGGGCGGAAAGCGTCGCTTACCAGATCGTCACCATGACGCCGGACGAGTTGGAGCGGGCGAAGGCGCAGGGGCTGATCCGTCCCGACGTGACCCGCAGGCAGTTGATCGACTTCAAGCGGTCCTTGCGCCCGCCGAAGGACGTGACGCCGAACGACCGGCGCCGGCAGCTGCTGTCCGAATATGCCCGGCTGCGCGCCCGCATGGCGGAGGTCCGCGACGAGCTGCGCCGCGACCATGGCATCGACCCGGAGCATGACCATGGCCGATCCGGCCGCACCGGCGTCACCATCGACGTCGAGGCGGAGGACATTGGTCCCGGCGAGAACGGCGAGGACTGATCCGGCTTCAGTGGCCGTGCGACGAATGAGAGGCGATGCCGTTCCGGCCGCCGCCGCGGCCGGGGGAGGAGTTGCCGCTCAGCAGGTCGGTCAGCGCGCCGAAGTCGCGCTGGAAATTGCCGAAGAAATCGACGCCGCCGCCGTTGCGGGACGCCCGCGCGGCCGACGCCGTCATCTCGTGCGCCTCGCTGTGGCTGGACCGGCGGCTGGAGCCGCGCGCATGACGCTTTGGGGTCTTCGGCTTGCGCAGCGGCGTGACCGCCGGCGGGGGAGGGCCATCCGGTAGGGAAGCGGTTTCCGATGCACTGGCGAAGGCGTCGTTGCACAGGCCGCGGTCGGCCGCCCGCTCCAGCCGGTTGGGATCGAGAATCCAGCAGTCGAGGGCATCGGTCTGCGGCCGCTTCGGTGCCTGCACCGCCACCGCGACCGGCTTGGCCGGGGCGGACGCCACCGGTTCCGGCGGGGCGGGGGAGGGCAGGGGGCTGGCGATCTCCGGCGCGTACAGCAGCGGTTCCGCAGCAGCCGGTCCCGCGACGGACAGGACAAGCAGGGCCGCGAGTGCCGCCGCCATCACCATCCCGCTTCCGGTCGTCGTCCGGCGCTCGCCCGGCATCCTCCGTCCTTTCGATTGTCGCGCTCGCGTCTCTCAACAGATAAACGCATCAGCGCGCCTGTTCGTCCGCGCGAAATGGGGGCGGTGGCCGGGATGCGCGGTACTCCTTCCGGGCGGGCTCTTTCGGCGGTGGGGCAGGGGGCTCGGGTGCGGCGTTGTCGCAGGGGCGGGTTGGTGAGCTTAGCGGAGACCGCCCTCTCCCGCCCTGGGAGAGGGAGTTATGATGCGCTGTTGTCGCAGGGGCGGGTTGGCGCTCTTGTCAGGCGGGCGGGTTGGTGGGACAGTTCGGCCCCTGTTTCACCTGCGAGAATGGACGGCGGCGCCGGCGACATGGCCGATTTCAACTGGAACGACCTGCGCTTTTTCCTGGCGGTGGCCCGCGCCGGCACGCTGACCACGGCGGCCCAGCGCCTGCGCGCCGATCACACCACGGTCAGCCGCCGCATCACCGCGCTGGAGGACGCGCTGCGCGTCACCCTGTTCGAACGCCGTCCCAGCGGATTCACCCTGACCCCGCAGGGCGAGCGGCTGAAACAGACCGCCGAGGTGATGGAGAGCGCGGCGCTTCTGGCCCAGGGGATGGTGGCCGACGGCGACCTGTCGCTGGCGGGTGCGGTGCGGATCGGCGCGCCGGACGGCTTCGGCAGCTGTTTCCTGGCGCCGCGCATCGGCACCCTGTGCGAACGCCATCCGGAGCTGGAGGTGCAACTGGTCGCCATGCCGCGCGTCTTCAGCCTGTCCAAGCGCGAGGCCGACATCGCCATCAGCCTGTCGCGCCCGCAGGAAGGGCGGCTCTATGCGCGGAAGCTGACCGATTACCGGCTGGGGCTGTACGGCACCGCCGCCTATCTGGAGGCCCGGCCACCGATCCGCAGCCGCGCCGACCTGCGCGGCCATTCCTTCATCGGCTATATCGACGACCTGATCTTCGCGCCCGAACTGGACTATGTCGAGACCATCGGGGAGGTGGCGCCGCGCATCAAGAGCAGCAGCCTCGTCGCCCAGCTGAAGGCGACGCTGGCCGGGGCCGGCCTGTGCATGCTGCCCGCCTTCATCGCGGCCGGCGAGCCGGATCTGGTGCAGGTGCTGCCGGAGGAGGTGACGATCACCCGGTCCTTCTGGCTGATCGTGCATGAGGATCTGCGCTCGCTGGCGCGGATCTCGATGACCGCCGACTACATCGCCGATCTGGTGCGGCGGGAGCAGGCGCTGTTCCTGCCCCCGCCGACCATTTGATTGGCCGCAGCCTGACTTACCCCTCGCCGCGCAGCATGCGGATGATGCCGGAGAAGTCGGTGCCGCCTTGCCCTTGCGCGTTCATCATGGCGTAGAGCTGCGCCGCCGCGGCGCCCAGCGGGGTGGGGGCGCCGGCGCTCTGCGCCGCTTCCTGGGCCAGCTTCAGGTCCTTCAGCATCAGCGCCGCCGCGAAACCGGGCTGGTAGTCGCGGTTGGCCGGGCTGGCCGGCACCGGGCCGGGGACCGGGCAATAGCTGGTCAGCGACCAGCACTGGCCCGACGAGGTCGAGGACACGTCGAACAGGGCCTGATGCGACAGGCCGAGCTTTTCCGCCAGCACGAAGGCCTCGCAGACGCCGATCATCGAGATGCCGAGGATCATGTTGTTGCAGATCTTCGCCGCCTGACCGGCGCCGGCGCCGCCGCAATGGACGATCTTCTTGCCCATGGCTTCCAGGATCGGGCGGGCGCGCTCGAAGGCGTCCGCCTCGCCGCCGGCCATGAAGGTCAGCGTGCCGGCCGACGCGCCGCCGACGCCGCCCGACACCGGCGCGTCGAGCGAAGTGGCGCCTTGTTCCGCCGCCAGGGCATGCGCCTTGCGCGCGGAGTCCACGTCGATGGTGGAGCAGTCGATCAGCAGGGTGCCCGGCCGCGCCACCGGCACGATGTCGCCGTAGACGCCCAGGACGTGCTTGCCGCCCGGCAGCATGGTGATGACGACCTCTGCCGCGGCGGCGATGGCCGCCGGGCTGTCGCCGATGGTGACGCCGGCCGCCTTGGCCGCATCGATCGCGGCGGGCACGAGGTCGTAGCCAACCACCTGATGCCCCGCCTTCACGAGGTTCGCGGCCATCGGGCCGCCCATGTTGCCCAATCCGATGAAACCGATCACCGCCATCGTCGCGTCTCCCGTTGGTTTGGTTTTTATGGTGCTTCCCCCTCTCCCCCCCGGGGAGAGGGTCGGGGTGAGGGGGAGGCATGGGGTGGATTCAGTAGGGTGCGGAGGTGTGCGACGCTTGAAGATCCTCGCCGCGCGACCCCCTCACCCTAACCCTCTCCCCGGGGGGGAGAGGGGACTAGGGGTCGTGTCGGTCAGGCCATCCGCGCGATCTCGCTGCGCGAGACGATCAGGCGCATGATCTCGTTGGTGCCTTCCAGGATCTGGTGGACACGCAGGTCGCGCACGATCTTCTCCACGCCGTAATCGGCCAGATAGCCGTAGCCGCCGAACAGCTGCAGGGCGTTGTTCGCCACCTCGAAGCCGGTGTCGGTGGCGAAGCGCTTCGCCATCGCGCACAGCCGCGTCGCGTCCTTGCTCTTCGCATCCAGCGCCGAGGCGGCGCGGTGGACGAAGGTGCGGGCGGCCTCAAGCTCCGTCGCCATGTCGGCGATGCGGAACTGCAGCGCCTGGAAGCGGTCGAGCGACTGGCCGAAGGCCTTGCGCTCTGACATGTAGGTCAGCGCCTTGTCGAGCGCCGCCTGGGCGCCGCCGATGGAGCAGGCGGCGATGTTGATGCGGCCGCCGTCCAGACCCTTCATGGCGAACTTGAAGCCCATCCCCTCCTGACCCAGCAGGGCCGAGGCGGGCACCCGGGCGTCTTCCATGATGACGGCGCGGGTCGGCTGGGCGTTCCAGCCCATCTTGTGCTCGTTGGCGCCGAAGGAGAGGCCGGGGGTGTCCTTGGGCAGCAGGAAGGCGCTGATGCCGCCGGGGCCGTCCTCGCCGGTGCGGGCCATGACGAGGTAGAGGTCGGAGCTGCCGGCGCCGGAGATGAACTGCTTGGCGCCGTTGAGGACGTAAGAGTCGCCGTCGCGTACCGCCCGCGTGCGCAGGGCCGCGGCGTCGGAACCGGCGTTGGCCTCCGTCAGGCAGTAGCTCGCCAGCCATTCCATGGTGCAGAGCTTGGGCAGCCAATGGGCCTTCTGCTCGTCACTGCCGAAATTGTCCACCATCCCCGCCACCATGTTGTGGATGGAGATGTAGGAGGCGATGGTCGGGCAGCCCTGGCTCAGTGCCTCGAAGATCACCACGGCGTCGAAGCGGCTGAGCGCCGAACCGCCATGATCCTCCGATACATAGATGCCGCCCATGCCGAGTTCGCCGGCGGCGCGGAGCGTGTCGACGGGGAAATGCTTCTTCTGGTCCCACTCGACGGCGTTGGGCGCCAGCTCGTCGCGGGCGAAGGACAACGCCATGTCGCGGATGGCGACCTGGTCTTCGGTCAGTTCAAAGGACATGCGTCACCTCCTCTAAATCACCCCGCCCCCGGCGCGCGAAGCGCGCCGCGCGGACATGTACCCATCAATCCATGGTCGGAATGACGAAGCTGGCGCCTTCGCCAGCGCCCGAGGGCCAGCGGAGGTGACGGTCTTGGTCTTGGTGTGAAGCGCACCAGATCCGGCCCATGCTGGTTCAGGTCGCCGAAGCCCGAACGCTTCCAGCCGCCGAAGGTGTAGTAGGCGAGCGGAACCGGGATCGGAACGTTGATGCCGACCATGCCGACATCGACGCGCCGACGCGAAATCGCGGGCGGCGTCGCCGTCGCGGGTGAAGATCGCCACGCCGTTGCCGTACTCGTGGTCGTTCGGCGGGGCCAGCGCCTCTTCGTAGAGTCGGCGCGGACGACGGAAGGACCGGGCCGAATCTCCTCCTTGTAGATGCGCATGTCCGGCTTCACCTCGTCAGAACAGGCAGCCGCCCATGCTAGAAGCCGTTCTCATAGCCCTGCATGCTGAACTCGCGGCCGTCGACCGCCAGCTTGGCGCCTTCCGACGCCGAGATCGACGTAGGACTTCACGCGCTCCAGATGTTCGCGCGTCACCAGCGGGCCGAAATCGGCGCTGCTGTCGGTCGACGGGCCGACCTTCAGGCTTTCCACCCGCGGATCAGACGCTCCATCAGCGCGTCGGCGGTCTTCTTGCCGACCGGGACGACGACGGAGATCGCCATGCAGCGCTCGCCCGCCGCGCCGTAGCCGGCGCCGATCAGCGCGCGTCGGTCGCCTGGTCGAGGTCGGCGTCCGGCATCACCAGCGCGTGGTTCTTGGCGCCGCCGAAGCACTGCACGCGCTTACCGTTGGCGCAGCCGCGGTTGTAGATGTACTCGGCAATCAGGGTGGAGCCGACGAAGCCCACCGCTTGATGTCGCGGTCGTCGAGGATGGCGTCCACCGCCACCTTGTCGCCGTGGACGACGTTGAGGATGCCCGCCGGCAGGCGGCCCTCCAGCATCAGCTCGGCCAGCAGCCGGCACGCCGGGGTGCGCTCGACGGCTTCAGGATGAAGGCGTTGCCGCAGGCGATGGCCGGGGCGAACTTCCACATCGGGATCATGGCGGGAAGTTGAAGGGCGTGATGCCGGCGACGACACCCAGCGGCTGACGCATCGAATAGATGTCGATGCCGGGGCCGGCGCCATCCGTGAACTCGCCCTTCAGCAGATGCGGGATGCCGCAGGCGAACTCCGCCACCTCAAGCCCGCGCTGGATGTCGCCTTGGCGTCGATGATGGTCTTGCCATGTTCCAGCCGACAGCAGCAGCGCCAGCTCGTCATAGTCGCGCTGGACGAGGTCGAGGAAGCGCATCAGGACGCGGGCGCGGCGCTGCGGGTTGGTGGCGGCCCAGCCGCGCTGCGCCTCCTTGGCGTTCTCCACCGCGGCGCGCATCTCCTCCACGCTCGCCAGCGGCGCGCGAGGCGCGCACCTCGCCGGTCATCGGGGAGTAGACGTCGGCGAACCGCCCCGACGTTCCGGAAACCAGCTTGCCGCCGATCAGGTGCTGAAGTTCGGTGGTCATCCTATTGTCCTCCCTCGGGATTGTTTGTCACCATGTGTACCCGGGCGGCCCTCCGGGGCGACCCGAAACTGCGCATCGGTTGTGCAGGAATGCGGCAAAGCGCCCTCCGATGGCCGTCCGCAACCCCCAGACGTGTGGGAGACTTGGGCGCGTCCGGCGCTTATAGTGCGCCCGCGCTCCAGCCACGGGAAACCCTGGTGTGGGGTGGGGACAGCCGCAGAAACGGCGAAGCGGAATGGACATGACCAGCCACGAAGACGTCTTGACACGCCCGAGACACGACAGCCGACCATCCTGGCGGTCTACAACCAGAAGGGCGGCGTCGGCAAAACGACCACCTCGGTGAACCGCGCTGGCGCTGGCGGCGCTGGGCAAGGCGTCGTGCTGATCGATTTCGACCCGCAGAGCACGCGCCACCGGCAACTCCTGCTGCGCGACAAGGCCAAGGTCGGCATCAACGACCTGCTGCGCAAGGAAACCTTCGTCGAGGACGCCATCACCCCGACCGCCTTCGACGGGCTGTCGATGATCGTCGGCGCGCGCAAGCTCTATGCGCTGGAGCATGCGCTGGACAGCCGCGGCGGCTCGCAGCAGGGGGCTGCGCAAGGCGCTGCATTTCTCGCGCAACCCGCCGGATTATGTCGTCATCGACTGCCCGCCGGCGCTGGGCCATCTGGCGGCCGGCGCGCTGGCGGCGTCGGACCGGCTGATCGTGCCGGTGTTTCCGGGCGTTATGCGCTGGACGGGCTGCGGCGCACGCTGCAGGTGGTGGAGCATATCCAGAACGGGCTGAACCCCAGCCTGACGCTGGCCGGCATCCTGATGCTGTCGATCACCAACGACGAGGTCGGGCGCAATCGCTGACCCAGCTGCGCAACGAGTTCCCCGACCAGATGTTCCGCACCGCCTTCCCCTATGACGTGGACGTGGTGAGGCGACCTACCGCCGGATGCCGGCGGCGATCTTCACGCCGGACGGGCGGACGACCAGCCGCTTCGCCGCGCTGGCCTGGGAGATCGTCCACGGCCGCGGCAGCACGCCCGACGACGCCCAGCTGAAGCCGGCGCTGGAGCGCATCAGTCGTGGCACGAGGCGACCGACACCTCCTACCAGTGCGCGGCGTCCTCCATTGACGAGGGCGACGCCGGGCGGCGGGGGCAACGGGCGCGGCAGGCGGAACGCGGGGGCGCGCGGTCGGTGGCGGAATGGGGGCGGGGCTTGTGGGGCTGGTGATCGGGCTGGCCGGCGGCTTCGCGCTGGGGGCGGCCGTGGGGCAGCCGATACGGGAAATTGCTGGGGCTGGGGGGTAGAATATCCGTAACATGGACAAAAGCCCGGGCGAGATGATATCGGGTCCGGTCGGTTGTTGGGGATGCCTCACCGCGCTAGTAAACCTCTCGGAGATGTCGGCCGACGCGTTGCGCCAACTCGTGCTGGAGCTGTGGCGGCGTCGGCCGATCTGGAGCAACGGCTCCGCGATCGTGATGCCGAGATCGCCCGGCTGAAAGGGTTGTCGGGTCGGCCTGCGATCAAGCCGGCGGTCAAGCCGAGCGGCATGGAGCCGGGAGCGCCAGCCCCCGCAGCGGCCTGTGCGTCGCCGACGTGGTCGGGCGGGCAAAGTCTCCAAGACGGTGACCTGCGAGGATCGCGTCCTGTGCGTTGCCGTGCCGGAGGGTCGCGCTTCAAGGGTTGATGAGGATTTCACCGTCCAGGAACTGGAACTGCGGGCGCGGCGTATCCGCTTGCGCCGGGAGCGCTGGCTGACGCCGGACGGCCGGTGCATGGTGGCATCGCTTCCCTCCGGGATCACCGCCCACCTCGGCCCGGAACTGCAACACTTCGATGCTGTTCCAGTATCATCGTGGACAGACCACCATTCCCCGTCTGGTGGCGCTGCTCGCCGACCTCGGGTTCGACGTCTCCCAGCGGCAGGTCGACCGCCTGCTCACCCGCCGTGGCGCACTGCTGGCCGAGGCCGACGCGTACTGCGGGCCGGGCTGGGGCGGCGTCCTGGATCAGCGTGACGACACCGGTGCCCGCCACAAGGCGGCCAACGGCGTCTGCACCAACTCGGCGACGACCGCTTCACCGCCTTCAAGACCACCGGGTCGAAGAGCCGGCTGGATCTCCTGGAGGTGCTGCGCGCCGGCCATGGCGATTACGTCGTCAGCCCGGCGGCGCTGGCCTACATGCGCCAGGGCGGCGTCCCGCTGGGCACCGTCGCCCGGCTGGAGGCTCATCCGGCGCGCCGCTTCAGCCGGAGGCGGCGTGGCTCGATCATCTGCGCGCCTGAACTGGCCGACGTGCGTCCACAAGATCGACATGGTGCGCCTGGCCACGGCGGCGGTGTGGGGGAGCCTTGCCGACCACGGACTGCTCCCCGGCCGTGATCCTCAGCGACGATGCCGGACAGTTCGACGTCGGCCTGCACGCGCTGTGCCGGGTCCATGCCGAACGCCTGGTGCACAAGCTCGACACCTTCACCCCCGCTCAGTACGCCGCCCAGCAGCACATCGCTCGCTGATCTGGGCGTTCTACGCCGACGAAGCCTACCAGAAGGCTCCTGACCCAGGCCGACGCGCCCAACTGCGGGTGCGCTTCGAGCGGATCTTCCTCCGACGCACCGGCTTTTCCACCTTGGACCGGCTGCTGGTGCGCCTGCGTGCCAGCAAGGACGAGTTGTTGCGCGTCCTCGACCGCCCGGGGTCCCCTTGCATACCAACGGTTCGGAAATGACATCCGCTGCCATGTCACCTGCCGGGAAAGTCAGCGGCGGCACCCGATCCGATGCGGGACGGCGCCGCGCGACGGTTCCTCGGCCTGATGAAGACCTGCGCCCAGCTCGGCATCGCCTTCTGGGACTTCCTCGGACATCGCCTCGGAGTCCCAGGCTCGCGGTGCCGCCTTCTCTCCGGACGTGATACGACAGCGTGCAGCTCAAGCAGCGCCCGGGCTTTTGCCCATGTTACGAATATCCCCTCTCCCCCCCGGGGAGAGGGTTAGGGTGAGGGGGACGCGGAGCAAGGATTTTCAAGCATCGCACACTTCCCGCACCCCACTTAATCCACCCTATGCATCCCCCTCACCCCGACCCTCTCCCCGGGGGGGAGAGGGGGAAAAGTGGATCCCACGATCAACGAGAAGAGGCCGTCATGCTTCCTGTCGATGCCGTTCTGCGCAAGGTGGACGAGTCCTTCGAGGAGTCGGTCGGCCGGCTTTGCGAGCTGTTGCGCATTCCCTCGGTCAGCACCGATCCCGCCTACGCCGGCGAGGTCCGGCGCGCCGCGCGCTGGTGCTCCGACAGGCTGACGGCGATGGGGTTCAGCGTCACCATCCATGACACGCCGGGCCACCCGATCCTGGTCGCCCATCATCCGGGGCCGGGCCAAGGGGCGGAGGGGACGGAGACGCCGCATGTGCTCTATTACGGCCATTACGACGTGCAGCCGGCCGACCCGATGGAGCTGTGGCACAGCCCGCCCTTCGATCCGGTGATCGTCGAGGCCGAGCGGGGCCGCCGCGTCGTCGCCCGCGGAGCCGCCGACGACAAGGGCCAGACCATGACCTTCATGGAGGCGTTCGAGGCCTGGCACGCGGTCCACGGCTCCATACCGATCCGCGCCACCGTGCTGCTGGAGGGCGAGGAGGAAACCGGCAGCCCGTCGCTGCCGCGCTTCCTGACGGAGCATGCGGAGGAGCTGCAAGCCGACTTCTGCCTCGTCACCGACACCAACGCCTGGGACGTCGACACCCCGGCGATCACCACCCGGCTGCGCGGGCTGCTCTATCTGGAAGCCACCGTCACGGGGCCGAGCCACGACCTGCATTCCGGCCTGTTCGGCGGCGCCGTGCCCAACCCGCTGAACGTGCTGAGCGGCATCCTGGGCCAGATCCACGATGCCGACGGGCGGGTGCGCTTCGACGGCTTCTATGACGGCGTGCGCGAGTTGCCGGACGAGCTGCTGGCGCAGATCCGCGGCCTGCCGCTGGACGAGGCGCAGTTCCTGGGGGCGCTGGGGCTGACCCGCAGTCACGGCGAGGCGGGGCGGACGCTGCTGGAACGCATCTGGACCCGACCGACCTGCGACATCAACGGCATCTGGGGCGGCTATACCGGCGAGGGATCGAAGACGGTCATCCCGGCGAAGGCGTCGTGCAAGCTGAGCTGCCGTCTGGTGCCCGGCCAGGACCCGGCGGCGGTCGAGGCGTCGGTCCGGCGCTTCTTCGAAGAGCGGCTGCCGGCGGACTGCACAGTCAGTTTCCGCAGCTTCAGTTCCTCGCCGGGGATCGAGGTGCCGACCGACACGCCGTGGATGCAGGCGGTGCGCGGCGGACTGAAGGAGGCGACGGGGCGCGACGGCGTGCTGATCGGCGGCGGCGGGTCGATCCCCATCGTCGGCTGGTTCCGCGAGCATCTGGGGCTGGACACCATCCTCGTCGGCTTCGGGCTGGACGACGACCGCATCCATTCGCCGAACGAGAAGTTCGAGCTGAAATGCCTGCGCAACGGCATCCGCAGCCATGCGGCGATTCTGGGGCGTCTGGCCGGCGGGCAGGCGGGCTGACGGGTGGAGGAGGGCGGCCGGGGCCGGCCCTCCCTTCGGAGTTGATGCTCAGCCGGCTTCGGCGGCGGAGGAGGCGCTCCACAAATTGATGCCGGCGTCGGCGACTGCGTGGGTGTCGATCTCCGCCAGTTCCTCCGGGCTGAAGGACAGGTTGTTCAGCGCGTCCAGCGAGTTGTCGAGCTGCTCGACATTGCGGGCGCCAATCAGGGCGGAGGTCACGCGCGGGTCGCGCAGGACCCAGGCGATGGCCATCTGCGCCAGCGTCTGGCCGCGCCGCTGGGCGATGGTGTCGAGCGCGCGGATGCGCTCCAGGTTTTCCGGCGACAGGAAGTTGGCGCGCAGGGTCCCGCCCTTGGCGGCGCGGGCATCGGCCGGCTGGCCGCCGAGGTACTTGTTGGTCAGCATGCCCTGGGCCATCGGCGAGAAGGCGATGCAGCCCATGCCGAGGTCGTCCAGCGTCTCCAGAAGCCCGCCCTCAACCCAGCGGTTCAGCATGGAGTAGGAGGGCTGGTGGATCAGGCAGGGGGTGCCGAGGTCCTTCAGGATGCCGGCCGCCCGCCGCGTCATCTCCGGCGAGTAGGAGGAGATGCCGACATAGAGTGCCTTGCCCTGACGGACGATGTGGTCGAGCGCGCCCATCGTCTCCTCCAGCGGGGTGCGGGGATCGACGCGGTGCGAATAGAAGATGTCGACGTAATCGAGACCCATCCGCTTCAGGCTCTGGTCCAGGCTGGAGACCAGATATTTGCGCGAGCCCCAGTTGCCGTAGGGGCCGGGCCACATCTCGTAGCCGGCCTTGGTCGAGATCGCCATCTGGTCGCGGTAGGGGCGGAAATCGGTGGCGAGGATGCGGCCGAAATTCTCCTCCGCCGAACCCGGCGGCGGGCCGTAATTGTTGGCGAGGTCGAAATGGGTGACGCCGCGGTCGAAAGCCCGGCGCAGCACGGCGCGCCCGGTGGCGAACACGTCGGTGCCGCCGAAATTCTGCCAGAGCCCCAGCGAAATGGCCGGCAGGTCCAGCCCGCTGCGGCCGGTGCGGCGATAGCTCATGCCCTCGTAGCGCCGGTCGGCGGCAAGATAGGGCGGCTGCATGGCGTTCTCCCGATGTGATCCTGAGTGATATATCAGCATAGGGCGGCGGCGGGGCCGGGTGCAATGGCGCGGCCGGTCATATGGCGGAGGGATGGCCGAACCAGCCGGCGCGGCTCAGTGAGTCGGCAAAGGTGCTCGTGGGGAATGGTGGACATCCGGCAAGCCATTGCCGCCACGGATGCGTGGGAGAAAATATGATCGCTACCGACAACTTTTCGGCATTATCGGGAGTCTATGACTCCTAATCCGAAATAATCTACGAAAAAACGCAAGTATACCTTGCGGCTTCTCGCGACTTAAGGCACGATCCTGGTGAAAGTGCGCTCCAATGATCTGAAGCCGGAGCGCTCCTTGGTATTTGTCCGCTTCCACGCTTTCCGTGAAAGATCGGAACGCGATGGTTGAGCTACGCAAACTTGTAGGGACAGCGAGCGGGTGCGGAAACAAACAACCGGGGCAGGTGAATTTCTGGACGGCCATCGTATCGTCGATTTCAGAAACTCCATGCAGGAGTTGAGGTTATGACGGTCATTTCTGGAACCGGACGCCTTATCCTCGGACGAAATGCGAGGATTGACCCTGGTGACTTGACCCTGGTGGCAATCAGAACACGCCGTTGCGCACCTCCATTGTTTCGGTCGCTGTCGGAGAAAAACGGCAAGTAGCTGACAACTGAATGGGAAAACCAGGGATCTGTATTTTCCGCCCTTTGTTAGTCGGAAGAGAGAATGCGGCAAGAATTTTAAAATATCAGGAATGCATGCCAGTATATTTCGTTTGTAGAAATAACGTCAAAATTCTTCCATAATCCTATTGAATTAAACAAAGTAGTGAGATCGAAAAACAACAAAAGGAGGCATCAAATGCGATTGTTCCTTTTGAGATTTGTCATCACGACCATGGCCGTGTCTTTATCCGGCTGTGAATCTCTAAAAGTTATCAATGCTCCGGAGGCGCGTGGAACGCAAGGTGGAGATGTAGCTATCTATGTTGTTGGTGAAGGTAGCATGGCGTCCACTGGTGAAGAAGAGAGTGAAGATTTTGATAAGGAAAAATACGTCAAAGAATTGCCTGAAGCTGTGAAGAAGGAATGTATTTATTATCAAAGTGCAAATATTTTAGGAGCGACAGCCATTCCGTTGATTTTGGCTGGCGTGAATATTGCTTATAATCAGGCGGCAGACGCATTCAAGGATGCGATGCTCGCAAAGATCGCGCGCTTTCAGCAGACGTATGAAGGTCAGAAAAATGTGAAGAACTTCATTCCTGCCGCCAACGAAAAGGCCTCGAGATGCGTGGAGATCCGGAGAAGCATCACCGGGGATGACGGAAAGCCGCTGATCGCGTCGCAGATCGTGCTCGGTTTCGCCGACGCCGGCTCTTCGGCCTTGCAGATCAAGCCTGTCTACGTGCGTTTCAACCGATTTGCGGCATCGACCCAGCCGGATCCCAAGGGCAATGCCGTGGATGTTGCCGTGACGGTCGGCATCATAACGCTCGCATCGGATGGCGGAGAGCCGGGGCTTCGGCGATACGAACAGAACATAAAGCTTCGGAACGTGCCGCTTGGTCAGGACTATGCCGTGTCCAAGGTTCCCCCGACGGCGATCTTCCCCAGGCTTCCGGCCCGGCCCGCCACGATCGTCATGGCCGTCACCGAAACCGGAAAAGGTTTCGGGGAGTTCGAAGGCTTCGAGAAGGCATTCGAGGCGAACCGCGAGATTATCGGCGTGGCATTGGGGAATGCAATCGAAACCCGTCTCAACGCCATCGCCGCCGGTACGAACTGACCGGCGGCGCACCATCCCCGTCCGCCGGCCCCGGATTGCCGAATGCCGCGATAACCCGTCCCGCCAAAAAAATCGGCAACCCTGGGAGATTGTCAGGAAGGATTGCGGCGTATCACGCCGCATATGCCTGCAGTATTCCATCAATAATGGAGGATGTCATGTGTGATCGTCATCGTCCGCGCGACAACAGGGAGAGCGGTGAACCAGCCATCTGCTTCATCATCCCGCCACATATCCAGGAACATCTGGCCGGTCAGGCGCAGACGCCCGCAGCGCGTAAGCGGGCGATCCGACAGTTGGCCTCCTCTTCCCAAGTGCGTGGCTGGCGCAACGCCTTTTTCGGCGGTCCCGCTGCTGTGGCAGGCATCACTTCGGTGTTCGCCGCCGGCAAGGAGCGCATCGTGTGCGACGCCCATGGGACGGAGCATATCCCCGGCACGCCGATCCGGCGCGAAGGCCAGAACCCGGTCGTGGACCACGCGGTGAACGAGGCCTATGACGGCAGCGGCACCACCTATGACTTCTACCGGCAGGTGTTCGAACGGGATTCGATCGACGGACGGGGATTGGACCTGCTGTCGACCGTTCATTATGGCACCAACTACGGCAATGCCTTCTGGAATGGCGGGCAGATGGTCTATGGCGACGGCGACGGCGAATTCTTCGGATCCTTCACCACGTGTCTCGACGTCATCGCCCACGAGTTGACGCATGGCATTACCCAATTTTCCGCCGGTCTGGTTTACCAGGGGCAGCCCGGTGCGCTGAACGAGTCCTTCTCCGATGTCTTCGGTGTGCTGGTGCGCCAGTTTTCCCAAAACCAGAAGGCGGAGGACGCCGACTGGCTGATCGGCGCCGGTCTGCTGATTCCCAAGCCGGGAACTCACCGTCAGGCATTGCGCTCCTTGAAGGCGCCGGGCACTGCCTACGACGACCCGGAACTGGGCAGCGACCCGCAGCCGGCGCATATGAAGGATTATTACCAGGGCTTTGCCGACAATCAGGGGGTCCACATCAACTCGGGCATTCCGAACCACGCCTTCTACCTCGCAGCGATGGCACTGGGGGGCTATGCATGGCAGACGGTGGGGCCTGTCTGGTACGAGGCGCTGACCACCCGCTTGCGCCCGTCCTCCACCTTCGCCGATGCGGCGGCGGCCACGATCGCCGTCGCCAGCCAAAAAGGAGCATCGGTGCAAAGCGCCGTAGAAGAGGCCTGGAAATCCGTCGGCGTGATCTAATATCAGCAATCGAGCCAAGAGGTCTGAGCAATGGCAGCGGCGGCGGCGAGGGGCCGGAAGTTGGCTATCGCCGCCGCCTTTCTCCTGTCTTGGGGAGTGACGACGGTGGCGGATGACGGCATTTCGGTCACGTTGGAAAGCTCGGGTGGCATAGCCGGGCCGATGCGGCGCCCGACGGCACGCTTGGGTTCCGCCGACCTCGGCGCCGATGACTCGGCGGCACTGAAACGTCTGATCGATGCCAGCCGCTTTTTCGATCTGCCGGCCACCTTTCCGACAGACGCAAAGGCCCGCGATCCCATGACCTATTCTCTCACCATCGAGCGGAATGGGCGGAGCCACACGGTGACATGGTCCGACGGCTCCGGCCATCCGCAGGAACTGGCCGAACTTGCCGGCTGGGTGAGGCGCCACCGCCTTCGGCCGTGACAGCCCCCGGGAAATGAGCAGGGCTTGCGGACACCGCCCGCTCATGGCTCAGTCCGGGCAAACCTGCTGAAATTCAAGCGGTGGAGCGGGCAAATCGTCGGAAGTCGCGGCGGAGGTCGCCATGGTTGCACCGGACGCCCTCACGGCGGGAATTCGCCGTTTCGGATCGCTGGTGAACGGGACAATGTGACCAACACAATCCCCCGATCCGACCCTAACTTGTCACACGAACGATTTGGCATGGCAAACCATCGGCCTGCGCACCGGCGGACTCCTTCGTAGCTCAAAGGTTTTTCCGGTCGCCGGCGGAGGCCATTGCAGGCTGTGGCCGAAAAGATACATCCGACATCGGAAATGTAATGGTGACAATGTTCCGTTTGACCCCGCCGAATACGTCTCCATAATCCTGATTGTCTCGATTGTTCGAGCGTTGTGCGCCAGATGATGGAGGATCCGATGCGCCACACCGACGTGACCCGCAGTTCCGGCCCGTACACGGCAGCCCCGGGCGCCGTCCCGGCCGCCGACCGCGTCACCCGTGTCGCCTCGCGCTCGCTCTGGCGGCTGCTCGACGTGTTGTTTTCCGCGATGGAACGGCGCAAACAACGTCATGCACTGGCGAGGCTCGACGACCATCAGCTGAAGGATATCGGCGTCAGCCGGTCCGAAGTGGATCAGGAAGTGTCGAAGCCGTTCTGGCGGGGATGAGACGATGGCCGACCAATCCATTCAGGGCAAATCCATACACATCGACTACGCGGTCGAACCGGAGTTGAGCGCGGACGCGTTCATCGACGTTCTGGAACGCTCCGGGCTGGCGGAACGCCGGCCCGTGGGCGACCGCCCCCGGGTGGAGGCGATGCTGCGCAATGCCGGCCTGATCATCACCGCGCGTGAGGATGGACGGCTGGTCGGCGTCGCCCGGTCGATCACCGACTTCGTCTATTGCTGCTATCTGTCCGACCTCGCCGTCGACCGCGCCCTGCAGGGGCGCGGCATCGGCAAGGAGCTGATGCGCCGCACCCGCGACGCGATGGGGCCGGGCACCATGTGCCTGCTGCTGTCCGCGCCCAAGGCCATCAGCTTCTACGAGCAGGCCGGGCTGAAGCGCCACGAGCAGGCCTTCCTGTTCACCGATCTGGAATAAGACATCCGGGAGGAGCACCGCCGCCATGCCCGATACGATCATCAGCAGCGGGACCGACAGCAGGATCGACACTGCCGGCCTCGCCATCTCCTACGACGACGTGGCCGGGGCGGCGGAGCGGATCGCCGGCGTCGCCCACCGCACGCCGGTACTGACCAGCCGCACCGCCGACACGCTGACCGGCGGCGAGCTGCTGTTCAAGTGCGAGAATTTCCAGCGCACCGGCGCCTTCAAGATCCGCGGCGCCTACAACGCGGTGTCGCGCTTCACCCCGGTGCAGCGGGCGTTGGGCGCCGTCGCCTATTCGTCGGGCAATCATGCCCAGGCGCTGGCGCTGGCGTCGTCGATGCTGAAGGTGAAGTCCACCATCGTCATGCCGCAGGACGCCCCGGCGTCGAAGCTGGCCGCCACCCGCGGCTACGGCGCCGATGTGGTGCTGTACGACCGCTATGCCGAACCGCCCGACGCCGCCGTTGCCCGCGTGCTGGAGGAGCGGGGCGGCGTCCTCGTTCCGCCCTTCGACCATCCCCATGTGATGGCCGGGCAGGGCACCGTCGCCAAGGAACTGATCGAGGAGGCCGGACAGACCGGCGGGCCGCTCGACCTGCTGGTGGTGCCGACCGGCGGTGGCGGGCTGCTGTCCGGCTGCGTCATCGCCGCCAAGACGCTGAACCCCGGCTGCCGGGTCGTCGGCGTCGAGCCGGAGGCGGGCAACGACGCCCAGCAGAGCCTGCGCAGCGGGAGCATCGTCCGCATCGACGCGCCGAAGACCATCGCCGACGGCGCCCAGAGCCGCGCGGTCGGTCAGCTGACCTTCCCGGTGATCCAGCGGCTGGTCGACGACATCGTGACCGTCACCGACGACCAGCTGGTCGACGCCATGCGCTTCTTCGCCAGCAGGATGAAGATGATGGTGGAGCCGACCGGCTGCCTCGCGGCGGCGGCGGTGCTGTCCGGCAAGTTCGACGTGCGCGGCAAGCGCGTCGGCATCGTCGTCACCGGCGGCAACGTCGACCTCGCCCGCTTTGCCACGTTGGTGGCGGGCTGATGGGAATGCGCGGAATGATGTGACTCGGCGCGCAACGACCCCGCCTCCGACCTGTCCTCGCCGCGCGACCCCCTCACCCTAACCCTCTCCCCGGGGGGGAGAGGGGACTAGCGTCTTATCGATCCGATTCCCCCAAGCCGTAAGGAACGCTCCCTATGACCGGGAAAGCCATGCGCCTGCCTATCTATCAGGTCGATGCCTTCACCGACCGCGTCTTTGCCGGCAACCCGGCGGCGGTCGTGCCGCTGGAATCGTGGTTGCCCGATGCGCAGATGCTGGCCATCGCGGCGGAGAACAATCTGGCGGAAACCGCCTTCTTCATCCGCGACGGTGAAGGGTTCGAACTGCGCTGGTTCACCCCGGCCGTGGAGGTCGATCTGTGCGGCCATGCCACGCTGGCGACCGCCTTCGTCATCTCCACCATCCTGGAGCCGGGCCGCGGGCGCATGGACTTCGCCACCCGGCAGGCCGGCACGCTGACCGTCACCCGCGACGGCGACCGCTACACGCTGGACTTCCCCAACCGTCCGGCCAAGCCGGCGGAGCGGGTCGATCCCAACCTGCTGGCGGCGCTGGGCGGCCCGGCGCCGGCCGCGGTGCTGAGCGGGCGCGACTATCTGGTGGTCTACGAGTCGGCCGACGCGGTGCGGGCGCTGGCGCCGGACATGGCGCTGCTGGCGAAGCTCGATCTGTTCGCCGTCTGCGTCACGGCACCGGGGGAGGGTGGGGTCGACTTCGTCTCGCGCCTGTTCGCTCCGGCCCAGGGCATCCCGGAGGACCCGGTCACCGGCTCCACCCACTGCATGCTGACCCCCTATTGGGCGGAGCGGCTGGGCAAGACCGTGCTGCGGGCGCGGCAGGTCTCGGCCCGCGGCGGCGACCTGCTGTGCGAACTGGCCGGCGACCGGGTGCGGATCGGCGGGCAGGCGGTGCTGTATCTCGAAGGCTCGATCCTGCTGTGAGGCTGAAATGACCGTCCAGTTCGAGCGGGTGGCACCGATCCTGCCGGTCCGCGACGTGCGGGCGGCGCTCGACCATTACCGAAGCCTCGGCTTCGCGGTGACCGCCTACGATGAGGCCGCCGCGGACCCGGTCTATGGATTTTTGGATTGGAATGGGGTGGGCCTGCATCTGACGCGGGTTCCGGACCTCGATCCCGAACGCTCGGTCGTCGCCTGCTATCTCTATGTCAGCGACGCCGACGCGCTGCATGCGGCTTGGCTGGCGGCGCAGGTCGGCGGTCGGCTGACGGCGGTGTCCGACACGCCCTATGGCCTGCGCGAGTTTGCCCACATCGACCCGGACGGCAACCTGTTGCGCGTCGGGGCGGAGGCACGGAGGGATGGCGATGGCTGAGGATATGGTCCTTCTGTTCTCCTACGGCACCCTGCAGCAGGAGAACGTGCAGATGGCGTCCTTCGGCCGGCTGCTGGCCGGGCGGCCGGACGCCATGCCGGGATACCGCCGCGACATGCTGGAGATCACCGATCCGGAGGTGATCCGCACCAGCGGCAAGCGCTTCCACCCCGTGGTGAGCGAAAGCGGCGATCCGGCCGACGAGGTCGCCGGAACCCTGTTCGAGATTACCCCGGAAGAACTGGCTGCCGCCGATTCGTACGAGGTCGCGGATTACAGGCGAGTCATGGTCCGGCTGAAGTCCGGGGCGGAGGCGTGGGTCTATGTGAAGGCGTGAGGACGGCGGCCGTCACCGCTTGGCCGGCCGCTATCGCATCACCTTTTCGAAGCGGAACATCTCGCCGCCGCCGGGCAGGCCGGACGGGCCGGGCCAATGCGGGTCCGGGTGACGGGCGCCGAAGAACTCGACGATCTTGAAGCCGCACTTGTTCACGTAGAAGTGGATGTTCCGTTTCTCGAAATAGGGTGTGTGGGTTTCCCAGACCAGCGTTCCGGGATAGCGCCGCTCGATCGCCATCCAGGCTTTGAAGCCCAATCCCCGGCCATGCTGCGCCGGCGACAGGAAGAGGAGGTCCAGCGAGTTGCGCTGGGTCGCCTCGTCGATCACCACGACGGCGCCGCCGACCCTTTGGCCATCGCACAGGATGTGCAGAAGCTCGGTGCCCGGCGCGTTCATCGACTCGTCGAGTTCGCTGCCGCGTGGGATCGAATCCTCGGGAAGGCACCCGAGTTCCTCGATGACGGCGACCGCAAAGGACGCCTCCATATCGCTCTTGAAGGCCGGCAGATCGCCGGGCCCGACGGTGGCGAGGGAAACCTCGCCGTCCTGACTGGTCCTGGTCATAACGCTGTCGCGGCGGTCGGGTTTCCCCTTACGCCTCCGTCTCCATCTTCTGGTCTACCGCGGCGGCCTTGATCGCCTTCTGCAGCTTTTCGAAGGCCCGGACCTCGATCTGGCGGACGCGCTCGCGGCTGATGCCGTATTTCTGCGACAGGTCCTCCAGCGTCGTCGGCGCCTCGCGCAGGCGGCGTTCGGTCAGGATGTCGCGTTCGCGGTCGTTCAGCGCGGTCATGGCGTTCGCCAGCAGCTTGCGGCGCTTGCCCAGCTCCTCGCGGTCGGCCAGCGTGATTTCCTGGCTGGCGGTCTCGTCGACCAGGAAATCCTGCCATTCGCCCTCGCTCTCCGCCCGCAGGGGCGCGTTCAGCGAATGGTCGGGGCTGGCGAGGCGCCGGTTCATGTTGACGACGTCCTGTTCGGGAACGTCCAGCTTGGTGGCGATGGCCTGGACCTGCTCGGGCGACAGGTCGCCTTCCTCGATCGCCTGCATCTGGCCCTTCAGCCGGCGCAGGTTGAAGAACAGCTTCTTCTGGGCGGCCGTCGTGCCCATCTTCACCAGCGACCAGCTGTGCAGGATGTATTCCTGGATCGCTGCGCGAATCCACCACATGGCGTAGGTCGCCAGCCGGAAGCCGCGGTCGGGATCGAAGCGCTTCACCGCCTGCATCATGCCGACATTGCCTTCGGAGATCAGCTCCGACAAGGGCAGGCCGTAGCCGCGGTAACCCATGGCGATCTTGGCCACCAGACGCAGGTGGCTGGTGACCAGCTGATGGGCGGCGCCGGAATCCTCATGCTGCTGCCAGCTCTTGGCGAGCATGTATTCCCGCTCCGGCTCCAGCATCGGGAACTTGCGGATCTCCTGGAGATAGCGGGACAGATTGCTCTCGGACCCGATGGCCGGAAGATTGGATGCCGTCGCCATGACCAAACCCCTCTCCTGACGGCCGGTATACCCATGAGAAGGAATTCATGGGCATGCGGCCATTCTTCAGCGCGGGTTCCAAAGGCCCCTCGCAATGAGCGGGCGGCGGAACCTCGCCATTGACCGGGAGTCTATCCAAGAAAGATTTCCCGGTGTACCGTTTTAAAGCGACTCCAAGGTGACAATTAGTTCATGAATATCCGCCGGAATTGGGGAGCGGAAAGCCACGATTTCGCCACTGACCGGATGACGGAAGGTCAGCGCCGCGGCGTGCAGCGCCTGTCGCGGAAAGCCAACAAGGCTGCCCCGAACCGGTTCCGGCAGAAGCGAGGCGAATTTGCCCCCCGGCCGCCCCGACCGGCCGCGGCCATAGAGCGGGTCGCCGACCAGCGGATGGCCGATGTGGGTCAGGTGGACGCGGATCTGGTGGGTGCGCCCGGTCTCCAGCACGCATTCGACCAGCGAGGCGGCCATGCCGAAGCTCTTCACCACGCGGTACTTGGTGCCGGCCGGTTTGCCGCCGCCGGTGACCACCGCCATCTTCTTGCGGTCGGCGCTGCTGCGGCCGATGTTGCCCTCGATCCGGCCCTGCGTCGGGTTGGGCACGCCCCAGACCAGCGCCAGATAGGTGCGGCTGAGCGTGCGGTCGGAGAACTGGTCCGACAGGCCGTGATGGGCGCGGTCGTTCTTGGCGACCACCATCAGGCCGCTGGTGTCCTTGTCCAGCCGGTGGACGATGCCCGGCCGCCGCACCCCGCCGATGCCGGACAGGCTGTCGCCGCAATGGGCCAGCAGGGCGTTGACCAGCGTGCCGTCCGGATTGCCGGCGGCGGGGTGCACCACCATGCCGGCCGGCTTGTCGATCACCAGAACGTCGGCATCCTCGTACACCACGTCGAGCGGGATGTCCTGCGCCACCGGTTCGGCGGCCTCCGCCCCCGGCACATCGACCTCGAAGCGCTGGCCGGGTTTGACCCTCAGTGACGCGTCCGTTATCGTCCGGCCGTCGCCGCGCACGCAGCCCTGGTCAAGCAGGGCCTGGACGCGCGACCGCGACAGGTCCGGCAGGCCCGCCGCCAACGCCTTGTCCAGCCGCTGGCCCGCCGCCTCGTCGGGGATCGTGTAGGCGAGGGAGCGGGCAGTGGCATAGGCAGGCGAGCCGGCGTCGTCGTCCGCATCGAGGAAATCGTCGGACAGGTCTTCGGAGTTGTCGTCCGGTGTGTTGGCGGCCATCGGCTTTTTCGTATCGCGTCCTGTTTCAATCGTCCGGGAGTGGACCCCAAACCGTGCAGATCCTCAAGGCACTCGTCGTCATCATGGGCGTTCTGATCATCGCCGGCTTCACTTATCTTGGGGTGGAGCTGTACAAGCGGATGTCGGACCCCAATCGCGCCTCCCTGACCGGGCCCTCCACCACGACCACGGTGATCGACCGGCCGGCCGAGGTGACGCTGGACGTCCCGGCCGGCGCCCGCATCGGCGAGATGCTGGTGGCGGGCAACCGCGTGCTGTTCAAGGTGACCCTGCCGCAGGGTCCGGACCGCCTCTATCTGATCGACCCGCGCACCGGCGCCGTCACCGCGACGGTCACCGCCGGCAAAGCGGCCCCTTAACAGACAGGTCTTGCGATCATGCATGATTTCCGCAGCGACAACGTCGCCGGTGCCGCGCCGCAGGTGATGACGGCGCTGGCGGCGGCGTCGGCCGGCACCGCCTCCCCCTACGGCAACGATCCCTGGACCGCGCGGGTGACCGAGCGGCTGTGCGCGATCTTCGAGACGGAGGTCGCGGTCTTCCCGGTCGCCACCGGCACGGCGGCCAATTCGCTGGCGCTGTCGGCGCTGGTGCCGCCCTATGGCGCGGTGCTGTGCCATGAGGACGCGCACATCGGCACCGACGAATGCGGCGCGCCGGAATTCTTCACCGGCGGCGCCAAGCTGGTGCCGCTGGCCGGGGACCATGGCAAGCTGACGCCGGACATGGTGTCGCGCCACATCGCCAAGGCCGGCGTCGGCGTCGTCCACCGGGTGCAGCCCGCAGCCCTCAGCCTGACCCAGGCGACGGAGGCCGGCACCGTCTATACCCCGGCGGAGGTCGAGGCGCTGGTCGAGACCGCCCATTCCAACGGCATGGCCGTGCATATGGACGGCGCCCGCTTCGCCAACGCCATCGCCCGGCTGGGCTGCGCCCCGGCCGACGTGACGTGGCGCGCCGGGGTCGACGTGCTGACGCTGGGCGGCACCAAGGGCGGCTGCCTCGCCGCCGAGGCGGTGGTGTTCTTCAACCCGGCGATGGCCGAGGATTTCGGCTTCGGCCGCAAGCGCGGCGGCCATCTGGTGTCGAAGATGCGCTTCCTGTCGGCGCAGCTGGACGCCTGGCTGGAGGATGGGCTGTGGCTGCGGCTGGCCGCCCACGCCAACGCCATGGCCGACCGTCTGGCCGCCGGTCTGACCGCGCTGCCCGGCGTCGAGCTGGCCCACCCGGTGGAGGCGAACGAGCTGTTCGTCCGCCTGCCGGATGCCTATGCCGAGGCGCTGGAGGGGGCCGGTTACGGCTTCTACCGCTGGGACGACGGCACGGCGCGCTTCGTGACGGCCTTCGACACGC
The DNA here is from genome assembly GCF_051124815.1 of Azospirillum sp. B2RO_4. Classification (NCBI taxonomy): domain Bacteria; kingdom Pseudomonadati; phylum Pseudomonadota; class Alphaproteobacteria; order Rhodospirillales; family Azospirillaceae; genus Azospirillum; species Azospirillum sp. B2RO_4. The sequence continues at coordinate 455,353 of NZ_CP118489.1, forward strand.
CGGCGGCGGCGGTGGACGGTTTGCTGGATATTTTGCGCAGACTGCAAGAAAAGGCTTGATCGGCGGGGCAGGCTTGGTTAGAAACCCGCCCACGCCGATGACGTCCCCTTCGTCTAGAGGCCTAGGACACCGCCCTCTCACGGCGGTAACAGGGGTTCGACTCCCCTAGGGGACGCCAACCTTCCAAGGTTGGGTCGCGCGGCCGGTGGCAGCCTCCACCGCCGCGAGTTGCACATCGGGACCAGACGTCCCCTTCGTCTAGAGGCCTAGGACACCGCCCTCTCACGGCGGTAACAGGGGTTCGACTCCCCTAGGGGACGCCATCCACGCGCTGGATGCGTTATTGAGCGCGAATTGAGGTTACAACGTCCCCGTCGTCTAGAGGCCTAGGACACCGCCCTTTCACGGCGGCGACACGGGTTCGACTCCCGTCGGGGACGCCACTTTCTTAAAATCTCAGCAAAGTCTTGAACATTCCTGCGCGCGAAGGCGCGAGAAAGCCTTCGCCCAAACATCATTTTTGATGTACCCCTTTCGGCAAGCCCCGCTTCTGAACCGGTCTGCCGAAACAGGATTCCCATGGATCGCAGCGAATTCGAGCGTCTTCGGGACATGCGCGGAAAGCGGATCGTCGGGGATATTCGCCTGGAGCAACGCAGCGAGATTTCCGTTTCCTGGGAGGCGCGGGACATCCTGATCACCAATGCCGAGGGTGTGGACGCGCGTTTGAACGTGCAGTTGGTCGCCGAAACGGGGGCCAAAACGTTGAATGTGAAGATTCCAGGGATCGGGCCGATCTGCAGGCTGGAGGTCGATAGCCGCCCCCACAAACCGGCAGGCAGAAGCCACAAGCACTCCCTGCATTATCCGGATTGTCCAAGACAGAACCTGAAGCATGAGGTTGTGGATCGCAGCGACCTTGATGGTCGGTCTCTCAAAGAGGTGTTTGACGCCTTTTGCCGAATGGCCCACATAGTTCATGATGGCTCGTTGATCCTGCCACCCGACTTGGCTGGAATGTGAGGAGGGTCGGGAACATGCTGGAGTTGATCGAAGTAAAAGACCATTTCCAGAACTGCCCGCTTGTCGAAGAAATCGACTTGCTTCCAAAGGGGCATGTTCGGATTTCGACAGCCTTCCGCTATCCGGACGGGTCGTCGGTGGATGTTTTCGTCGCGAATCGGCAGGACATGCTGTCCAAAGAAATGCCGATGACGCTGACTGACTTCGGCAACACTTTCCTATGGCTCGATCAGGTGGATATTCGGCCCCTGCGTTCAGCTCGGCGCAGGCGCTTGACGTTTGATATTCTGGAAACCTACGGCATAGAGCATTCGAAGGGAGTGCTTTCCTGCAACGTCACACCGCAGGAGTTGGCGATGGGCGTGATCCGGTTGGGTCAAGCCTGCATTCGCGTGGCTGATCTGATCTTTACCCATAGAGTTGCGGTTCAGGGAAGCTTCCAGGAGGAAGTGGAGAGCATAATTGAAGATATTTCTTTGGATTATGAGCAGAATGCAAAAATAACCGGTCGTGGAAACACGCTTGTCCCTGTTGATTTTCTTGTTCGCTCTTCGGGTGTGGAGACGGCGATCTTTACCCTTCCGGCGGAAAGCAGCCATGCGAGCGTCGCCAAGGCGCGTGCCGAGAATGTGTTTGCCCGCTGTTATGATCTGAGGGATTGGCAGGGGCAACGCGTGGCGGCGCTCGATGACCGGCGACTGCTTTACCGTGACGAAGATATCGGGCGCATTCGCGAAGTCGCCACGATCGTTCCGATTTCCCAACCGGAAGCGATGCGTGATCTGCTGCTGGCCGCTTGAACGATCAACAAGGCGGGTTGCGCCACCGAGGCGCGTTTAGGGAAAATCTACTCCCCCAACACCCCCGTCTGATACAGCGTCACCCGGATCCCCCCGTTCGACACCGACACGCCGCCCTCCTCGAACGGCAGCTCCGTCGCCTTCGCCAGCGCCGCCTCGTTGGTGATGATGCCCACGCGCCAGCCTGCAAACCGCGCTTTCAGCGTCTGGCCCATGGCGTGGTAGAGCGGGATCAGGGACTTGCCCTCGCCGATGCGGGCGCCGTAGGGCGGGTTGACGATGACGAGGCCGGGGGGACCCTCGGGCGGGGTCAGGTCGCTGATGGCGTGGTGGGTGAACTCGGTCCAGGCGGTAACGCCGGCACGCTCGGCGTTGGCGCGGCTCATGGCTATGGCGCCGGCGTCGCGGTCGCTGCCGTGGAAGCGAATGGCGGGCGCGGTGGACGTGCCGCCGGCGCGCAGGCTCTGCCATAGGGCGGGGTCGAAATTGGCGAGCTGTTCGAAGGCGAAATGGCGGGAACGGCCGGGCTTCAGGCCGGCGGCGATCTCGGCGGCCTCGATGACGAAGGTGCCGGAGCCGCACATCGGGTCCACCACGGGCTCGCGGCCGTCATAACCGCACTGGCGCAGGAACAGCGCGGCCAGCGTCTCGCGCATCGGCGCCTTGTTGACCGCCTCCTTGTGGCCGCGCTTGTGCAGCGACTCGCCGGAGCTGTCGACGCTGATGGTGCAGAGGTCGTCGTCGATGCGCGCCTTGATCTGGATGGCGATCTGGACGGCGCCGGTGTCCTCCGCCTCCGCCTCCATATCCTTGGCGGGCTTCTTGCCGGTCGGCTTGGGGGCGGCCTTGACGATGGGGGCGCCGAGTTCCTCGGCGATGGCGCGCTCGATGCGCTGGGCGGCGGCGCCGGCATGGTAGATGCGCGAGGCCTTGCAGGACGCCTCGACCCGCACCGGAACGTCGGCGCGCAGGATCTCGGCCCAGGGAACGCGGCGGGCGCGTTTGTCCAACTGCGCCAGATGCAGGGCGCGGAAGCTGGCGATGCGCGCCAGCACGCGGGTGGCGCCGCGCAGCTCCAGATTGGCGCGCCAGACCTCCGGCCAGCCGCCGGTGACCGTCACCCCGCCCTTCACGGCGGTGGGGTTGGCGAAGCCGCGGTCGCGCGCCTCGGCGCACAGCACGGATTCCAGGCCGGGCGCGGCCACCAGGAAAATCTCGAAGGGCTGCGCGGCGGCGGTCTTGTCTTGGTCGGTGTTCATCCCGCCTACATAGCCCGAAGGCTGGCCGTCTACGACAGGATTCTCGCAAATCCTTCGGGGCGCGGCCGACCCGGCAATTGACGGCGGGCCGCCGCCCCCTATGATCGGATTGGAACACGAACAATCAAGCCGGCTTTCGATTCCGAACACGGAATGGGCCAGTGAGCAGGGAGACCGAGCGTCATGACCGCAACCGACACCACCGCCACCATCGGCAACTGGCCCGCCGATCTGCTGGCGCAGGAGTTCCGGGACAAGCGGGTGCTGGTCACCGGCAGCAGCCGCGGCATCGGCGCCGCGGTGGCGGCGGCCTTCGCCCAGCTCGGCGCCCGCGTCGCCATCCATGGCCGCGACCGGGCGGCGGTGGAGACTGTTGCGGCCTCAATGGGCTCGGGCATGGGCAACGGCGTGGTCGGGCTGGCCGGTGATTTCGCCGACAAGGGGCAGGCCCGCGCGGTGGTGGAGCAGGCGGTGGATCGGCTTGGCGGGCTGGACGTGCTGATCAACAATGCCGGCACCATGCTGGGCCGGGTGGCGCTGGCCGACATCGACGACGACTTCCTGCAACAGCAGTTCGACCTGAACGCCGCCTCGGCGGTCGTCGCCAGCCGCGCCGCCCTGCCGGCGCTGATCGAGTCGAAGGGGGCCATCGTCAACACCGGCTCCATTTCCGGCCGCACCGGCGGCAGCGCCGGCTCGTCGCTCTACAGCGCCGCCAAGGCGTTCCAGGCCAGCCTCGCCCGCTCGCTGGCGACGGAGCTGGCGCCGCACGGCATCCGCGTCAACGCGGTGTCGCCCGGCACCATCGACACCGATTTCCACCAGCGCTACTCAAGCCCGGACAAGCTGGCGCAGACCGCGGCGCGCATCCCGCTGAAACGGCTGGGCACGGCGGAGGATTGCGTCGGCGCCTACCTGTTCCTCGCCTCCAACCGGCTGGCCGGCTACATCACCGGCCAGACGATCGAGGTGAATGGCGGTCAGTTCTATAACTAAAGGATAGTTTTTCGCAATTGCGAAGGTCAAGCTTTGGCAAAATGCAAAGCGATCTCAGTGGTCTTGGCAAATTGCGAAGGGGTAAAGGGCGCGGTCTATTGGAAAGAGGGCGATTTCGCAGGGCAGAAAAACACCGCGGACGTTAATCGTCCTTTGGCATTGTTCTTGTAGGGTACCTCGTTGACAACCGATCACACGAAAGATCGGAACCTTGCCAGTAGCGGGTCAGAGACGAGGTCCCCAGCCATGAACGCCACCCACTCAAGCCAGCAGACCGCCGCCCAGCCGACCAAAGCCGGTCCCTTCGCCAATCTGCGCACGGCGACCAAGATCTATACCGGTTTCGGCGTGACGCTCGCGCTGCTGGTCGGGCTGGGGGCGGTGTCCTGGACGGGCTTGAGATCCAGCGATGACGCGCTCCGCCGCTATGCCGGGCAATCGCACGTCGCCATGGCGGTGGCGGAGGCCGACACCCACATGGCCGACGCCCTGGGGGCGGCGGAGGAGTTCGTGTCCAGCGGCTCCACCGCGGTGGTCGATCGCTTCCGTGCCGACGTCGACAAGTTCGCGAAGAAGCTGGACGCCGCCACCGCCCGCATGACCAGCGCCACCGACCGACAGGCGGCGCAGGAGATCGCCACCCTGCAGAAGACGCTGACCGGCGGCTTCGACCAGCTGGTCGCCGCGCGGACGGAGCGTGACTCGATCGTCACGTCGGTGGTGAACAAGCTGGGCGCCGACATCCGCCGCACGCTGAGCGAGACGGTCAAGGCGGAGAAGGATCTGGGCGATCTCGACCGCACGGTGAAGGCCGCCGACGTCAGCGAGCAGTATCTGCTGGTCCGCGTGCTGGTCGCCCGCTTCGTGGCGGAGACGCAGGCCGAGGATCTGGCGCGCATCCGCAAGGATCTGGCCGATGTGATCAAGAAGGCCACGGCGCTGCGCGACGGCATGGCCGACGGGCCGGTGAAGGCCAAGCTGGCCGACGCGGTCGCCAAGCTTCCGGCCTATGGCGCCGGCATCGACCGCATCGCCACGCTGAGCGACCAGTTGAAATCGCTGAACAGCGAGACTCTGGGCAAGGCCGGCAAGGAGATCGGCGACAAGATCGGCCTGATCCGCACCCATTCCGCCGACTTCCTGTCGCAGCTGGAGACCACCGCCGCCGCCGAGGTGGCCGCGGCCGAGGGGCGCGGAACGGCGGTGACGGCGGCGGCCGTGCTGATTGGCCTGCTGCTGGCCTGGGCGATTTCGCGGGCGATCACCAAGCCGCTCGGCAACATCACGCGGGCGATGGGCCGTCTGGCCGAAGGTGACCTGGGCGTCGCCGTCACCGACGACGCGCGCCGGGACGAGATCGGCGCGCTGGCCCGCGCGCTCCAGGTCTTCAAGACCAACGCCTATGAGATGGAGCGGATGCGCAAGGTGCAGGAGGAGAGCGAGCGGCAGGCCGCCGCCCAGCGCCGCCAGACCATGATGCAGATGGCCGATACCTTCGAGAGCACGGTGAAGGGCATCGTCGACACCGTCGCCCACGCCGCCACCGGCATGCGCGACGCCGCGACCGAACTGACCGCCACCGCGCAGGAGGCGAGCGAGCGCTCGCTGCTGGTCGCGTCGGCCTCCGAACAGGCTTCGGCCAACGTGCAGACCGTCGCCACCGCGACGGAGGAGCTCTCGGCCTCCATCTCCGAGATCGGCCAGCAGGTGGAAAACTCCACCCGCATCGCCACCCAGGCGGTGGCCGACGCCGACGGCGCCGACCGCACCATGCGCGATCTGGTCTCCGCCGCCGAGCAGATCGGCGCGGTGGTGGAACTGATCAGCGGCATCGCCGCGCAGACCAACCTGCTGGCGCTGAACGCCACCATCGAGGCGGCGCGGGCCGGAGAGGCCGGCAAGGGCTTTGCCGTGGTCGCCAGCGAGGTGAAGGCGCTGGCCAGCCAGACCGCCAAGGCCACCGACGAGATCCAGTCCAAGGTGCAGGAGATTCAGCAGACCACCGGCGGCGCCCAGAAGGCGATCGGCAGCATCGGCAAGACCATCGGCCACATGAGCGAGATCACCACCGCCATCGCCGCCGCCATCGAGGAACAGGCCGCCGCCACCCGCGAGATCGCCTCCAGCGTCACCCAGGCGGCGCAGGGCACCGAGGAGGTGTCGAGCAACATCGCCGGCGTCAGCACCGCCGTCCACGAGACCGGCGACGCCGCCGGCCGCGTCCACGGCACCTCGCAGGAACTGGCGGTCGAGGCCGAACGCCTGCGCCGGGAGGTGGGGACCTTCATCGCGACGGTGCGGGCGGCGTAGGGGACTCATAACAGCCCTCTCCCGGGGCGGGAGAGGGAGGATAGGGCGCCGCGTTCAGCTACTGCTCCTCATGGTCTCCCGCACCCACGCCACCAGGGCCGGGAGCGGCATCGCGCCGGCGGTGCGGGCGATCTCCCGGCCGTGGTGGACCAGGACCAGGGACGGGATGCTGCGGATGCCGAAGCGGGCGGCGAGGTCGGGAGAGGCCTCGGTGTCGATCTTGGCGAGGCGGACCTGGGGCTCCAGCTGGGCCGCGGCCTGGGCGAAGACGGGGGCCATCATGCGGCAGGGGCCGCACCACTCGGCCCAGAAGTCGATCAGCAGCGGCAGGTCGCTCTTCTCGGCATGGGCGGCGAAACGGCGGGCGTCGAGCGCCACCGGCTTTCCGTCGAACAGGGCGTGGCCGCAACGGCCGCACTTGCCGCCGCCCAGACGGGCCGGAGGCACGCGGTTCAGCGTGTCGCAATGCGGGCAGGCGATGTGCAGGCTGTCGGCGGCCGTGGAAGAACCGGGGCCTGTGGAAGACTGACCTGAAGCTTGGGCGGTGGGCGGCATGGCGGGGCTCCTTCCCCTGGCAGCTTGTCCACCGTCGATGTATGGGGGCGGAGCCGCCCGCTCAAGATGGGCGGGCCTACTCCTGACGGCCCATCAGGCCTTCCAGCTTTGCGAAATCCACATATTGCGCCGGCCGGTCCTTCAACAGGTCCGGGGTCGCCTGGGCATTCTCCCGCGCGCATTCGGCGACGTAGCGGGCCAAGAGGTCGCGCATGACCTCGGCCAGAGGCGTCTGCCTTTGGCGGGCGTAATTCTTGGCGACATCTTTGATTCGGCGATCAACGCGCAAAGAGATCGTCGCCTTCTTTGGATGAAACGGATCTCCGATCATGACGATCCCCCACCAATCTTGCTGATCCACGTTATTTGGATATGCCGGATCGGTGGTGGATACAAGGATCCATGGGAAGGCGGGCGATAAAACTTGGGGATGATAACTTGTGAATTTGTGTGGATAAAATTTCCGCTGGTTTTCTTCTCCACAGAATCTGTGGATAGATGTGTGCGCAATCTCCGAACAGAATCATCCGCACCCTTCCCGCCGGCCCATCCCGCCTGTGGATGAGTGGGTTTGCCTATTTTTTGGGCGCCTTGGGCTCTCTCTCCGGTCCCGGCCCGCCGACCAGCCGCAGCCGGCCGGCCGGTGACAGGCCGGGCAGGATGGACAGCACGGTTTCCTCGGTCAGTTCGCCGATCTGGCGGCGCTTGGCGCGGGCGGCGGAGGTCGCGGCGCGCAGGGAGTCGAAATCCACAGGCTCGGCCTGGAGCAGGGCGCGCACCCGCTGCCCGGCCTCGCGATACTCCTGCGACAGCGCGTCGTAGCGCGGGCGCAGCGGCTCGAAGGCGGCACGCAGGACGGCGGCGTCGGCGTCGGACAGGTCGGCGGCCACATGCTCGACGAAGCGGTCGGGCATCGGCCGGTAGGGCGGGGGCGGTGGGTTGCGGATCGTCGCCACCAGCATGGCGCCGAGGAACAGGTTCAGCGCCAGCGATGCCAGCGCCAGCGTGCGCAGGCTGATCCGCTGGCGGAGCCGGGACAGGACGGATGGCTGGGGGGCGGCGAAACCGCTCATCGGGAGTCTCCGTCGAACAGGGTGACGACCTCGTCGCTCAGCAGGGCCAGTTCCTGGCTGCGTGGCGCGGTGGGGACGGGGGCGGCGAGCTGGCTGGCAAGCTGGCCGGTCAGCCAGCCGAGCATGAGAAGGGCGACGCAGAAGCCAGCCACCGTCCGCGGCGGCATCCGGCCGAGCAGCAGCACCGCGATGCTGTCCTGCGGCATGCCGCGCGCCGCCTTGCCGACGGCGGCCAGCAGGCGCTCGACGCGGGCGTCCGCCACCGGCGGGGCGGGGATGGCGAGCAGGCGGTCGAAGGACTGCGCGTCCTCCAATGCGGCGCGGAGAGCGGGCGAGCGGGCGAGCGCGGCGTCGGCCGCGGCGCGCAGCTCCGGCGGCCAGCGCTCCGGCGAGGCGCCGTAATCGTCCAGATGGCGGAGGAAGTCTTCGTCGGTCATGGTGTCCTCCCTCCTCATCGGGCGTCGGCGGCGGTGAGCGCGGCCTTCAGCGCGGCGCGGGCGCGGGCCAGCAGCGAGGCGAAGGCGCTTTCGCTCATGGTCAGGATTTCGGCGGCCTGACGCAGGCTGAGCCCCTCCTGGTGGAACAGCACGACGGCGGCGCGCTGGCGGTCGGGCAATGCTGCCAGCGCCCGGTTGACCCGCTCGGCGGTCTGGCGCTCGGCGATTTGGGCCAGCGCGTCGGGAGACTCGTCGGGCGGATCGCCGGCCTCCTCCAGCGGCGACCAGCCGGGGCGGCGGCCACGGTCGATGGCGAGGTTCATGACGATGCGGTAGAGCCAAGTGGTGAAGGCGGCCCGCGCCCCGTCCCAGCGGCCGGCATGCTGCCAGACCCGCAGGAACGCCTCCTGGGCGATTTCGTCGGCGTCGGACGGGTTGCCGGTCATCCGCTGGGCCAGCGCCACGGCGCGGCGCATGTGGCGGGCGGCCAGCCGGTCGAAGGCGGCGTCGTCGCCGCCGGCCACGCGCTCCATCAACCCGTCGTCCGTGTCGCTGGCCTCGATCACCGGGGCTCCGCTCATGCCGTGGGCGGGAACTATGCCCAAGAGGGGGAAGGGGCGCCAGGGGGATGGGGATTTCTCCCACCCCGGCGGGATCCCCTTCTCCCCCCTGGGGAGAAGGTCGGGATGAGGGGGTTCGGCGCAGCCGAAGAGATCCATGAAGCGGTTCCCCCTCACCCTGACCCTCTCCCCGGGGGGGAGAGGGGATCTCGCGGGGGTGATGGTAATCCTGAGGACTGTAGAAAGCGCACCCATCCGCCGCCCCCCTATTCCGCCGGGGCGGCGATGGCGGCGCGCCTGCTGTGCCGCAGGGCCAGCCGCTCCAACGTCAGATAGACCACCGGCGTGGTGTAGAGCGTCAGCATCTGGCTGACCAGAAGCCCGCCGATGATGGCGATGCCGAGCGGGCGGCGGATCTCGCCGCCGGTGCCGTAATCGAAGGCGAGCGGAACGGCGCCCAGCAGCGCCGCCATCGTCGTCATCATGATCGGGCGGAAGCGGACCAGTCCGGCCTCGCGGATCGCCTCCAGGGGCGACAGGCCGCGTTCCCGCTCCGCCTCCAGGGCGAAGTCGATCAACATGATGGCGTTCTTCTTGACGATGCCGATCAGCAGGATGATGCCGATCAAGGCCACGATCGACAGGTCGTAGCCGGTCAGGATCAGTGCGATCAGCGCCCCCAGACCCGCCGACGGCAGGGTCGACAGGATGGTCAGCGGGTGGATCAGGCTTTCGTACAGAACGCCCAGCACGATGTAGATGGTGATGAGCGCCGCCAGGATCAGCAAGGGCTGGCTGGACGAGGATTGCTGGAAGGCGCGGGCGTCGCCCTGGAAACCGGCGCGGATGCTGGCGGGCATGCCGATGTCCTCGGCGGCGCGCTGGATCACCTCGGTCGCCTGGGACAGCGAGACGCCGGGGGCGAGGTCGAAGGTCAGGTTGGCGACCGGGAAGCCGCTCTGGTGCTGGATGCTGGACGCCTGGTTGCCGATGACGACGCGCGACACCGCCGACAGCGGCACCATGCCGTCGCGGCCGGTCACATAAATGCGCTTCAGGTCGTCGGGGCCGAGCGCCTCGGACGGATCGACTTCCAGCACCACCTTGTGCTGGTTCTGCGCCAGATACATGGTCGAGACCTGCCGCTGGCCGAAGGCGTCGTAGAGCGTCGCCTCCAGGCTGCTGAGCGACACGCCGAGGCGGGCGGCGGCGTCGCGGTCCACGATGACGTTGGCCTGGATGCCGCCGTTCTGGCGGTCGTTGGCGACGTCGACCAACTCCGGCAGGGTGCGCATCTTCTCCACCAGCCTGGGCGCCCATTCGTTCAGCGCGCCGATGTCGGAATCCTGCAGGCTGTAGCGGTACTGGCTGCGGCCCTGGAAACCGCCGACGCGGATGTCCTGCACCGGCATCAGGTAGAGCTGCACCCCCGGCACCTTGCCGGCGCGCTGGCGCAGCCGCTGGGTGACGGTGGCGAGATCCTCGCGCTCCGCCTTCGGTTTCAGGGCGATGTAGATCTGGCCGGAATAGCTGCCGCCGGGACCGCCGCCGCCGATGGTGCCGCCGACGCTGGCCACCGCCGGGTCGCCGGAAACGGCGTCCTGCAAGGCGCGCTGGCGCGTCACCATCGCCTTGAAGGAGATGTCGGGCGGCGGGTCGCTGAAGCCCATCAGCAGGCCGGTGTCCTGCTGCGGCACGAAGCCCTTCGGCACCTGCCCGTAGAGCCAGACGCTGACGCCGATGATGGCGACCGTCGCCGCCAGCATGGTGCGGCGGTGGGCCAGCACCCAGTCCAGCCCGCCGGCATAGAGGCCGAACAGGCGGTCGCCGATCCAGCCGAGCGCACGGGCGAGGCGTCCCGGTGGCTTGCGCTCCGCCTCCGGGGTCAGCAGGTGGGCGCACATCATCGGGGTCAGGGTCAGCGACACCACCGCCGAGACGGCGATGGCGACCGACAGCACCACGGCGAACTCGCGGAACAGCCGGCCCTGGATGCCGCCCATGAACAGGATCGGGATGAAGACGGCGACCAGCGACAGGCTGATGGAAACCACGGTGAAGGCGACCTGCCGGGCGCCCTTCACCGCCGCTTCGAACGGCTTGGCGCCCTTTTCGATGTGGCGGACGATGTTCTCGATGACGACGATGGCGTCGTCCACCACGAAACCGACCGAGATGGTCAGCGCCATCAGCGAGAAATTGTCCAGGCTGTAGCCGACGATCCACATGACGCCGAAGGTGCCGGCCAGCGACAGCGGCACCGAGGCCGCCGGGATGACGGTCGCCCACAGCCGGCGCAGGAACAGCGCCATCACCATCACCACCAGCGCCACGGTGACCGCCAGCGTCTTCTGCACGTCGTCGATGGAGGCGCGGATGGTCGGCGTGCGGTCGGTGCGCACCGACAGGCTCACCGCCGGCGGCATCCAGCCGCGCAGGGTCGGCAGCTCCGCCCGGATGCGGTCCACCGTCTCCACCACGTTGGAGCCCGGCTGTTTCTGGATGTTGATGAGGACGGCGCGCTGGCCGTCCTGCCAGGCGGCGGTGCGGCTGTTCTCCGGCGCCTCGATCACCTCGGCGACGTCGCCGAGCCGGATGGTGGCGCCGTTCTTCTCGGTCACGATCAGCCGGCGGTAGGCATCGGCGCCGAACAGCTGGTCGCTGGCGCCGATCGACCAGGATTCATGGGTGCCGTCGAAGCTGCCCTTCGGGCCATTGGCATTCGCCTGGGAGATGACGCTGCGGATCGCTTCCAGGCTGACGCCCATGTTGGCGGCTGCGGCGGCATTGACGCGGACGCGCACAGCCGTCTTCTCGGCGCCATTGATGGAGACCTGGGCCACCCCCTCGATCTGGCTCAGGCGCTGGCCGATGATGCTGTCGGCGAGATTGTAGAGGTCGGCCGGGGCGAGCGTGGTGGAGGTCATGGCCAGCGTCATCACCGGCGCGTCGGCCGGGTTGATGCGCCGCATCTTGGGCGGGCTGGGCAGGTCGGCCGGCAGGTCGCCGCCGGCGGCATTGATGGCGGCCTGCACGTCGCGCGAGGCCGATTCCACGTCGCGGTTCAGCTCGAACTGCACGACGACGGTGGTGCTGCCGAGCTTGCTGTTGGAGGTCATCTCCGACACCCCGGCGATGCGGGCGAGGCGGCGTTCCAAGGGGGTGGCGACGGAGGCCGCCATGGTCTCCGGGCTGGCGCCGGGCAGGGAGGCGGTGACGATGATGGTGGGGAACTCCACCTGCGGCAGCGGCGCCACCGGCAGGAAGCGGTAGGCCACCATGCCGAGGATCATCAGCCCGACCATCAGCAGCGACGTGCCGACCGGCCGCCGGATGAAGGGAGCGGAGAGCGAGGCGCCGGAGGGGAGGAGATTTGCGGGAAGCATGGCCGGCTACTCCGCCGCCGCCCGGCCGGCGGAGCGGTCGTTGCCGGGTTCTGCAACGTCCTTGCGGCGCCATGGCCGCAGCCAGCGGCCCAGCCGGTCGCCGAGACGGTCCATGTAGAGATAGACCACCGGCGTGGTGTAGAGCGTCAGCACCTGACTGACCAGCAGCCCGCCGACGATGGCGATGCCCATCGGTTTGCGCAGTTCCGATCCGGTGCCGTTCTCCAGCGCCAGCGGCAGGGCGCCCAGCAGCGCCGCCATGGTGGTCATCATGATCGGGCGGAAGCGCAGGAGCGACGCCTCGTAGATCGAGCGTTCCGGCGCCATGCCCTGGTGACGTTCGGCCTCCAGCGCGAAGTCGATCATCATGATGGCGTTCTTCTTGACGATGCCGATCAGCAGGACGATGCCGACCAGCGCGATCAGCGACAAATCGTGGCCGGTCGCCATCAGCGCCAGCAGCGCGCCGATGCCGGCGGACGGCAGGGTCGACAGGATGGTGATCGGGTGGATCGTGCTCTCGTACAGCACGCCCAGCACGATATAGACCGCGACCACCGCCGCCAGGATCAGCCAGGGCTGGGTGTCGAGCGAGGACCGGAACTCGGCCGCCGTGCCGGCGAAGCGGGCGGTGGCGGTGTCGGGCATGCCGATGCCGGCGCGCGCCTCCTGGATCGCCGCCACCGCCGCCCCCAGCGAGACGCCGGGAGCGACGTTGAAGGACAGGGTGACGGATGGGAACTGGCCCTGGTGGGTGATGACCAGCGGGGCGGTCCTGCGCTCCACCGACACGATGGCGCCCAAGGGCACGACGGTGCCGCCGCTGGCCTTCACATAGATCTTGGACAGGGACGCCGGGTCCATCTGGAAGGACGGCTCCACCTCCAGGATCACGCGGTACTGGTTGGTCTGGGTGTAGATGGTCGAGACCTGCCGCTGGCCGAAGGCGTCGTAGAGCGTGTCGTCGATGGCCTGGGGCAGCACATGAAGGCGGCTGGCGGCGTCGCGGTCGATGGTGAGATAGACCTGCAGGCCGTCGGGCTGCTGGTCGCTCGCCACGTCGGTCAGTTCGGGCCGGGCGCGGAGCGCGTCCAGCAGGCGCGGAGTCCAGTTCTCAAGCTCGCGCGGGTCGGCGTCCTGCAGGACATACTTATACTGGGTGCGGCTGACGCGGCTGTCGATCTGCACGTCCTGCACCGCCTGCATGAACAGCGAGACGCCCTTCAGGTCGGAAGTCGCGGCGCGCAGGCGGGCGATGATCTCCTCCGCCGAGGAACCGCGCTGGTCGCGCGGCTTCAGCGCGATGGTCAGGTTGCCGGTGTTGGTGGTGGCGTTGACCGTGCCGGTGCCGACGAAGCTCGCCACCCCGGCCACGTCGGGATCGCGGCGCACGATGTCGGCGACCTCGCGCTGGCGCTCCGCCATCGCCTTGACCGAGATGGAGGGCGCGGCGTCGGTCACGCCGATGATGACGCCGGTGTCCTGCTGCGGCAGGAAGCCCTTCGGCACCGCGTCGTAGAGGTAGAGCGTCGCGGCCAGCGTCGCGATGGTGAACAGCAGCGTCGCCGGCTGGTGGCGCAGCACGACGCGCAGCGAGGCGGCGTAGCCGTTCAGCAGGGCGTCGAAGCCGCGTTCGGTCCAGCGGAACAGCCGGTTGGGCTTGCTCTCCGCCTCCGCTTTCAACAGGCGGGCGCACATCATCGGTGTCAGCGTCAGCGAGATCACCGCCGACACCAGCACGGCGATGGACAGCGTGATGGCGAATTCGCGGAACAGCCGGCCGACCACCCCGCCCATGAACAGGAGCGGGATGAACACCGCGATCAGCGACAGGGTCAGCGAGACCACGGTGAAGCCGATCTGGCGGGCGCCCTTCAGCGCGGCCTGCATCGGCTTTTCGCCCTTCTCGATGTGGCGGACGATGTTCTCGATCATCACGATGGCGTCGTCGACGACGAAGCCGGACGCGATGGTCAGCGCCATCAGCGACAGGTTGTCCAGGCTGAAGCCGCACAGCGCCATGATGCCGAAGGTGCCGATCAGCGACAGCGGCAATGCGGCGGCCGGGATCACCGTCGCCCACGCCTTGCGCAGGAACAGGAAGATCACCATCACCACCAGCCCGGCGGTCAGCACCAGCGTCTTCTGCACGTCCACCACCGAGGCGCGGATGGTCTCCGTCCGGTCGGTCAGCACCGCCATGTGGATCTGCGGCGGCAGGCTGGCCTGGAGCGCGGGCAGCAGTTTGCGGATGCGGTCCACCGTGTCGATGATGTTGGCGCCGGGCTGGCGCAGCACGTTCAGCAGGACCGCCGGCTTGCCGTCATGCCACGCCGCCAGCCGGGTGTTCTCCACCGAATCGACCACGGTGCCGATGTCGGACAGCCGCACCGGGCCGCCGTTCTTGTAGGCGACGATGATCGGGCGGTAGGCGGCGGCGTTCCCGATCTGGTCGTTGACGCCGATCGACCAGGATTGGCGCGGGCCGTCGAAGCTGCCCTTGGGCGCATTGACGTTGGCCTGGGTGATGGTGGTCCGCACATCCTCCAGCGTCAGGCCGAGACCGGCGACGGCGGCGGGGTTGACCTGAACGCGGACGGCGGGACGCAGGCCCCCCTCGATGCCGACATAGCCGACGCCGTCGACCTGGGACAGCTTCTGCGCCAGCAGGGTGTCGGCGGCGTCGCTGACGGTTTCCAGCCGCAAGGACTCGGAACTCAGCGCCAGCACCATGATCGGCGTGTCGGCGGGATTGACCTTGTCGTAGACCGGCGGGTTGGGAAGCCCCTTGGGCAGCGTGCCCGACGCGGCGCTGATCGCCGACTGCACGTCCTGCGAGGCGGCGTCGATGTCGCGGGTCAGGTCGAATTGCAGGGTGATGACCGACAGCCCGAAGGAACTGGTCGACACCATGGAGGAGATGCCGGCGATCTGGCCGAGCTGGCGTTCCAGCGGGGCGGTGACCGACGACGCCATCACCTCCGGCGCCGCGCCCGGCAGCTGGGTGGTGACGCGCACCGTCGGGAAATCGACCGTCGGCAGCGAGGAGATCGGCAGCGTGCTGTAGCCCAGCAGGCCCAGCAGCACCACCGCCAGCATCAGCAGGCCGGTGGCGACCGGCCGCAGGATGAAGGGGGCGGAGATGTTCATGAGGGCTGGCGTCCCTCACGCTGCTGCCGGTTATGCCGCCGTTCCTCCTGCGGCGCCGGGGTGGTGGCCGATGCGGGTGTCTGTGGCGCCGCTGTCTGTGGAGTTGACGAGGCGATGGGTTCGACGATGCGCACCTTGGAGCCGGGTTGCAGGCGGTATTGGCCATCGACCACCACCCGCTCGCCGGGAGTAAGGCCCTCGTCGATGATCGCCTTGTTCTCCTCCTGGCGGGCGACCTTGATCGGGCGCTGTTCCACCGTCAGGTCGTCCTTGATGACATAGGCGTAGGTGCCCTGGGGGCCGCGCTGCACCACGGTCGCCGGCACGGTGGTGGCGCCGCGGCGGACGGTGGAGAGCAGGCGGACATTGACGAACTGGCCCGGCCATAGCTTCTGCGGGTCGTTGGGCATCTGCGCCTTCAGGCGGATGGTGCCGGTGCCGGTGTCGATCAGGTTGTCCACCACCGCCAGGGACCCGGTGTCGAGCACGCGCCGGCCCTCGCGGTCCTGCGCCTCGACCGTCACCGGCCCTTGCGCCTGGGCGGCGAGAACCGCCTGCAACTGCTTTTCCGGCAGGGTGAAGATGACGGCGATGGGCTGGATTTGCGTGATGGTGGCGATGCCGTTCTGGTCGCTGGCCCGTACGACGTTGCCCTGGTCGACGTTGCGCAGGCCGATGCGGCCGCTGATCGGCGCGGTGATAGTGGTGTAGTTCAGCTGGACCTGCACCGCCTCGATCGCCGCCTCGTCGGCGCGGATCTGCGCCTCGTACTGGGCGACCAGCGCGCGCTGGGTGTCCACCGTCTGGCGCGAGGCGAATTCCTTCAGGTTCATGTTGCGGTCGAGATCGCGGCGGGCGTTGGCGAGCTGCGCCTCGTCCTGCGCCTTCTTCGCCTGGGCTTGCGCGAGCTGGGCCTGGAGCGGGCGGGAATCGATGGTCGCCAGCAGGTCGCCGGCCTTGACCAGCTGGCCTTCCTGAAGCGAGACGCGCTGAAGCTCGCCATCGACGCGGGCGCGCACGGTGACGGTGTTGAAGGCCTGGACCGTGCCGATGCCGTCGAACCAGATCGGCACGTCCTCCTTCGCCACGGTGCCGGCCTGCACCGCGACCACGCTGTTGCGCGCGCCGCCAGGGCCGGGGCGGGGGCCGCCGGGCTGCGCCGTCGCCGCCGGGGGTGCCAGCTTTTGCTGAACCGCATAGCCGACGCCGCCAACCAGACCGGCGAGAACCACACCGGTGACCACCGGCTTCCAACGAATCGTCATGACCTGTTCCGACGCTTGCCCCGACGCTTGACCGGACGGCGCATTCGCCCGCTCCGGTCTTGCTGTTCCTTCCTGATACGCAGCGGCGGGAGGGATTCGTCGGGGGGCGGCGAAGATTTTTTATGGAGTGGCGTCGCTCATCGGGTCATCGCGGTCGTTTGCCAGGATCTCCGCCGCAAGGGCTTCCTCGTAGCGATCCAGATGCCGGGAGATCGCGGCCTTGAGGGACTCGAGGTCCGTGGGACCGGCATCGACCAGAGCCGTCAGGCCCGGGTCGGTGCGGGGCAGGCGCGCCGGCAGCAGATGGGTCCGGAGTTTCTCGTAGGAGAGGTATGGATTCTCCTGTGTCGCGGCGGCGAGGATTTCGCCGATGGTCCTGCCGCGTTCGAGGAAGGACCACAGATCGAACAGGTCGCGCGACGTTGTCCGGCGCAGGATGAGCTGTGACTTGAGGACGAAAATGCCGTCCGGCGGCATCACCGTGACGCAATTCAGGCGCGCCGGCTCCAACGCGTAGGGCTGCCGCCGCTTCGGCGAATGGTCGGCAAAGAAGGTCAGCTTGACGCCGGTGGCTGACCCACCATGCCGGCAGAGCCAGTCCTGTTGGGTGTCGGCAAGGTCGTCGCCGTCATTCTCGGCATAGATGCGCGCCATCTCGTCGGAAATGTCGGAGATCAGCCAGCCCTGGACATCGAGGCGGTCGAGAATGGTCCGGCAGGCGTCGCGCGGCAGGTTGGTCCCCGTGATGGCGAAATCGAGATCCTCGCTGCGGCGGTGTCCCCACGTCAGCGCCAGAGCCGTGCCGCCGATCAGCGTGAACCGGCCGATTTCCGGAATGGACGCGATCGCCTCAAGCAGCCGCTTGGTTTCGTCCGGCAGACAGTCGACGCGCAGCATCCCGGAACCCCTTTTCGATGTTGTCCAGGCGATGCCGCCACTCCGACGCCAGGACGGGCGGGACGTCCTTCTCCGCTTCGAGGTCGTTCAGGACGCGGCGCACCCGGCCGACGCCGTAGGCTTTGCAAAGCCGGGCGACGTCCCTGAAGGTCGGCCGGGCAAGCGTCATGGCGATCAGGTGGTCGGGGTCGAACCTGCCGCCCGGATTGCTCCAGGCCCGGTTGAAGGCAAGACGCGGCTCCCCTTCCGGCAGGACGCGGTAGAGGCCACGCTGGATGGGTTCGAGCTTCTCCGCGGCGACGAGTTTCCTCAGCGCGCGGCTGACCGTCGATGCGGAGCCGTAGCGCCCGACCAGAGTACCCGACGCGACCGTCGCCACGCCGCTGCGGTGCAGGTCGTGGAGAATCCGCATCGGCAAGGTTCCGTTCATCGGCGCTGCCACGATTTGACATCCAACGAAAATATCCGGTGAAAATCAATATGATGGCTTGAGCAGTCCGAGTCAATGGACCGGCTGCCTGCGCCCGGCCGGTGTGCGCCGTCACGGCGCCGGTGGCGGCCCCCCGGTGATGAGACTGCCAGCGGGATGAGATTGTCGCTGCACATACGCGAATAGGTATTGAACTTGATAATCATTTGCATTATGAGGGCTTCTTACTGCGAATGATTCTTATTCGTGCTGGGGGCAAGCAAGTGCAGAAACGGGTTGAGGGCGGCCGGGTGTCGCGTGGGGCGGCGTTCGGCGCCATTGTGCTGGGCGGTCTGATGGTGCCGGCGGTGGCGGGGGCGCAAAGCGTCGGGGGCCAGAGTGCCGGGGGGCAGGGCTCCGATGGTGCCGCGCTGCAGATACCGGCGGTGACGGTGACCGGGCAGGGGGAAACGGCGCTGTCGCCGGTGACCGGCTATGTCGCCAACCAGCAGGCGACCGGCACCAAGACCGACACGCCGCTGATCGAGACTCCGCAGTCGATCTCGGTCATTCCGGCCGACCAGATCCGCGACCAGAACGCCCAGACGCTGAATCAGGTGGTGCGCTATACCGCCGGCGTGACGGCGGAGACGCGCGGCGCGGTGGCGACCCGCTATGACCAGCTGAAGGTCCGCGGCTTCGACGCCGACACCTATCTTAACGGGCTGAAGCTGCAGTCGCTCTATTACGCGGCGTCGCAGGTCGACCCCTATCTGCTGGAACGGGCGGAGGTGCTGAAGGGCCCGACCTCCGTGCTGTACGGGCAGTCGCCGGCGGGCGGCCTGATCAATCAGGTCTCCAAGCGCCCGACCGCCACCGCGCTGAACGAGGTCGGGGTCGAGTACGGCACCGACAACCACTGGCGCGGCACCGCCGACTTCTCCGGTCCCATCGACAAGGACGGCAAGTTCCTCTATCGCCTGACCGCCGTCGGCCTGAGCGAGGACGGCCAGATCCGGATGACGGAGAACGAGCGCATCGCCGTCGCCCCGTCCTTCACCTGGAGGCCGGATGCCGAGACCAGCCTGACCCTGCTGGGCTTCTACCAGCACGACCCGAAGGGCAACTCCTATGGCGGCATCCCGCCGCAGGGCACGGTGCTGTCGAACCCGCTGGGCAAAATCCCGGTCGATTTCTATGACGGCGATCCGAATTACGAGAAGTTCGACCGCCGTCAGGCGTCGGTCGGCTATGCCTTCGACAAGAAGCTGAGCGACGTCTGGACGGTGCGGCTGAACGGGCGCTGGCTGAACGCCAAGGTCTCCTACGACAGCCTGTACGCCAACGGCCTCGCGCCCGACTACCGCACCCTCTACCGCGGCATCGCCACCTCGCGGGAGGAGATGAACAGCTACACCTTCGACAACCAGATCGAAGGGCGCTTCTCCACCGGGCCGGTCGGCCACACGTTGCTGGCGGGCGTCGATTACCAGCGGCTCGACGGGCATTATGCCGCCGGCTTCGGGCTGGCGCCGTCGATCGACGTGTTCAACCCGGTCTACGGCATCGCCGTCACCCCGCCGGCAACCAACCGCACCGACATCGACGGGCGGCAGACCGGCGTCTATCTGCAGGACCAGATGCGGCTCGGCGGCTTCATCCTGACGGTGGCCGGGCGGCGCGACTGGGCGAAGACCACCTCAAGCTCCGCCTTCGGCAGCAGCACCCGGTCGGATCAGGCCTGGACCGGCCGCGCCGGCCTGACCTATGTCTTCGAGAACGGCATCGCGCCCTATGTCAGCTATGCCGAATCCTTCACGCCCAGCAGCGGCGTCGATTTCGCCGGCACGCCCTTCAAGCCGGAGGAAGGCACCCAGTACGAGGTCGGCGTGAAGTACCAGCCGCCGGGCATGAACAGCCTGTTCACCGCGGCCGTGTTCGACCTGACCCGCAGCAACCTGACGACCAGCGATCCCGCCCACCCCGGCTTCTCCGTCCAGAGCGGCGAGGCGCGGTCGCGCGGCATCGAGCTGGAGGCCAAGGTCGGCGTGACCAAGGATCTGGAGCTGATCGGCACCTACACCTACCTCGACACCAAATACACCAAGGACAATGACGGGCTGGAGGGCAAGCGTCTGCCGGCGGTGCCGCGTCATCAGGCGTCGGCCTGGGCGATGTACCACATGCCGGAAGGCACCGCGCTGACCGGGCTCGGCGTCGGCGCCGGCGTGCGCTTCACCGGCAGCACTATGAACACGGCCAACACCTTCAAGGTGCCGTCCTTCACCCTGGTTGACGCCACCGTGTCCTACGATCTGGGCGCCCTGTCGCCGAAGCTGCAGGGGGCCGAGGTCACCGTCAACGGCAAGAACCTGTTCAACAAGGAGTATGTCGCCTCCTGCTATTACGGCGAGTGGTGCGCCTACGGCTATCAACGGACGGTGACCGCCGGCCTGCGCTACCGCTGGTAAAGCGCTCGTGCCGTCCCTCCGTCCCCATTGGCAAAGGAAGCCGTCATGACGCCTGCGAGCCTGCGGGGCTGGCGCCTCGTCCACCGCTGGACCAGCCTGATCTGTTCGGCGAACCTGCTGATCCTCTGCGTGACCGGGCTGATCCTGGTGTTCCACCACGAGATCCAGCATCTGATGGGGGAGGAGCTGGACAGCAGCTACACGGAGGGGCAGGCCCGCCTGCCGCTCCAGTCGCTGGTCGACATCGCGCAAAAGGCCGATCCCAAGCTGGAGCCCAAGCTCTTGTCCTTCGACGCGGAGGACAAGGCGGTCAGCTACATCTATCTGGGCAAGCCGGAGGAGAGCGGGTTCGATCTGGGGCGCTGGGTGGTGCTGAACGGCTTCACCGGGGCCAACCAGATGCTGAAGCAGCCGACGGAGACGCTGGTCGGCTTCCTCCTGAAGCTGCATGTCGACCTGTTCACCGGCTTCGCCGGGCAGATGTTCGTCGGGGTGATGGGGCTGCTGTTCGTGGTCAGCACGGTCAGCGGGCTGGTGGTCTACGGCCCCTTCATGAAGAAGCTGGCCTTCGGCATCCTGCGCTTCGGCCGGGGGACGCGCATCGGCAACATCGACCTGCACAACCTGTTCGGCGTGGCGACACTGGTCTGGGCCTTCGTCGTCGGGCTGACGGGAGCGATCCTGTCCTTCTCGCCGCTGATCACCGGCTATTGGCAGAAGACCGAACTGGCGGCGATGACCGCCCGCCATCCCGAGCCGATGACCGGAAGCCCGGTGTCGATCGACCGGGTGGCCGAGGCCGGGCTGGCGGCCTTTCCCGGCAAGGATCTGGCCTTCATCGCCTATCCCGGCAACGAATATGCCGGCAGCCGCCATTTCAGCGTGATGGTGCGCGGCCACACCGAACTGACCCAGCGGCTGCTCAGCGTCGCGCTGGTCGATGCCGAGACCGGCGTGGTGGCGGAGACCGCCGGCACGCCCTGGTACATGACGGTGCTGATGCTGTCGGGGCCGTTCCATTTCGGCGATTACGGCGGGCTGCCGCTGCAGATCGTCTGGGCGCTGTTCACCATCGTCACCGGCGTGGTGACGGTGACCGGATTCATCGTCTGGCTGAAACGGCCGCGGGCGCGGACAGCGTCGGCAGGACGCGGGGCGTCCGAGGCCAAGCTGGGGAGCAAGGCATGATGGGCGTCTGGCGCATTCCGGCCGCGCTGGCCGTGCTGTCCGTCATCGGGCTGGCCGCCGCCATCCTGGGCGACGGGGTGTGGGACTGGCTGTGCTGGGCGACCCTGTCGGTGCCGCTGGTGGTCTGCGCCACCAAGCTGTGGCGGCAGTGGCCGTCCTGATTTGCGAACGGGTTCAGCCGATGCCGTTGCGGCCCGGCGACAGCACGCCGGCCGGGTCGCCAATCGCCCGCAGTTCGGTCAGCAGGGTCGCGGCCGGTGATCGGCGCAGCGCTTCGGGAATCGGCAGGCCGTTCGCCAGCCGGTAGGGCGCGAAGCCCTTTTCCAGCGCGGTTCCGATCAGATCCCGGTAGGCGGCGAGGGCGGCTTCGTCCGCACCCGGCATCATCCGGTCGAAACCCAGGGTGAAATAGGTCAGCAGACAGCGGAAGCCGTTGGACTCGATCCCGACATTGAGGTCGATGCCGGCCAGTTCCAGCCGGTCGCGCGCCCAGGTCAGGTAATCGGCCAGCGCCTGGAACTCGAAGGGGAAGGCGAGGCAGAGCCAGATCAGGCCGCAGCCGTCGCGGTCGGGATCGGCCGCCGCGAGGTCGGGATGCCGGTCCTTGCGCCAATAGACCGTTCGCAGGTTGCGCCCGTCCGGCACGCCCAGCCAATCCTCGAACCCCTCGATCCAGGCGCCGTCGCGCCGGGCGATGTCCAGTTCCACCGTCTGGGACACCGCGGCGAAGCGCCGGGACAGGCGGCCGGCGCGGGCCTCCAGCACCTCCGGCGATTCCGCGCGGATCAGGGCGGAGGCATGCCACTCGTTGAGGGCCGCCGGGGCGAGCCGGTCGGTCGGGATGCCGGCGCGGACATCGTCCAGCGCCAGCCATTTGATGCCGTTCCACAGGGTCAGCGAGCGGTCGGGCAGGGATTGCTCGCGCTGGCAGTCGCGCCACAGATCCAGGAAAGCGGGCAGGGCGTCGAGGCCGCCGATGTCGACCGACAGGATGGCGAGGTCGCTGGGCATCGCCTCCAGCCGGATGACGGCGCTTGTCACCACGCCGAGGTTCGACTGGCTGAACAGCCCGTCGATCAGCGGCCCGGCCGGCGCCGGGTCGAGCCCGACCGTGCGGTCGGCCCCCAGCGGTCCGCAGCCGGTCCGCAGCCGCCGTCCGTCCGGCAGCGCGACCTCCAGCTCGCACAGCGAGGTCCAGCGCTCGCCCATGCTGCCGTCGCCGCGGTCCAGCGCGTTGGCGAGCGCGCTGGCCTCCGCCGGGCCGCCGATGACGGGGACGAAGAAGCGGTCGGTTCGCTCCGCCAGGAAGTCGGCCAGCGCCCGGAAGGTCACCCCGGCCTCGACCCGCACCAGCCCGCGCTCGCCATCGAAGCCGGAGATGCCGTCGAGCCGCCGGAGATCGAGCACCACCGCCCCGTCCCGCGTCGGCGCCCGCGACCCCAGCCCCCAGTTGGCGCCGCGGCTGACCGGATGGACCGGCAGACGGTGCCGGGTGGCGACGGCGAGGCAGGCGGCCGTCTGCTCGGCATCGGCCGGACTGACGATGGCCGACACCCGGACATCGGGCGCGAAGGTGCGCCGCCCCCAGTCCTGGCGCTCCGCCTCCGCGGTCCGGACATGCTTTGGCCCGACGATGCGGCGCCAATCCTCCAGCGCGTCGGCGGGCGGTTCGCTGGCGGCGGGCGAAGCGGCAAGGAGGGTGGACGGCGTGGGCATTTTGGGGCGGTCCCGATGCGGTCGTCGTGGCGGCGGTATGGTGCATGGTGACAGACTGCATACCGGGGAAGGCATCCCGTTTTCATGGTATGGCGATTTGCCACTGCGCCCCGCTATGATGAATTCCGAATCGAAGATTCGATCCGACAGTCCGCATGGGGTCGCCACAGTGGATCAGGCACGATCGGCCGCCGGGACCGGCGGCGTCATCTCCGTGGTCCTGGTGGAGGACGACGCGCCGACCCGCGACTTCCTGGCCGCATCGCTGGCCGCGGGCGAGGGGATCCGCCTGCAGGCGTCGGTCGGATCGCTGGCGGAGGCGCGCGCGGCGCTGGAGACCGGCCGTCCGGGCGTGCTGGTGACCGACCTGAAGCTGCCCGACGGCCATGGCAGCGACCTGATCCGCGAAGTGCGGCAACGCATGCCGGAGACCGAGATCATGGTGATCTCCGTCCTGGGCGACGAGCCGTCGGTGATGCAGGCGGTGCGGGCCGGCGCCTCCGGCTACATCCTGAAGGACGCGCGGCCGATCGACCTGATCGCGGCGATTCACGACCTGACCAACGGCCGGTCGCCGATTTCCGCCTCCATCGCCCGCCACATCATCCGGCAGACCCAGACAACTCCGCCCGCCTTGGCGGAGGAGGCGCCGCCCGCCCTGACCCCGCGCGAGATGGACATCCTGTGGGGCATCGCCAAGGGCTTCACCTACAACGACATCGCCGCGCGGCTGGGCATCAGCCGGCAGACGGTTCCCAGCCACATCAAGAACATCTACCGCAAGCTTGAGGTTAATTCCCGGAGCGAAGCGGTCTACACTGCGGTGGAGCGGAGAATCATCAAGCTGTCGGACTGACGCCTTGAGGCGAATTTGAGCCAGCATATCGCCGGGTTGCCGGCGTCAGGCCCGTCCCTGCCGGGGCGCCTGCGGGCATGGCTGAGAGGCCGCGGCCCGCTGCTGCTTCTGTATTACGGGTTGGCCGCGATTCTCGGCCTCGTGCTGGTGACGGCGACCCCGGAGATGCCGGAGGGCGGATTGGCCGTCGCCGAGGCGACCTTCGCCCCGGTGGCGATGGAGACGGACATGGACAGTCCGCCGCCCGGGACGATGCCGCCGGGGGCCGCCGCCGTCCCGCTGCCCTACCGCTGCAAGGCGGTTGGCGATCCTGTCGGCTGTTCCGGCCTGTTCCGCCTGACTTTCAATTACGATCCCGGCCATTACGAACCCGGCAGCGAGGGCCGCGACGGGGAGCGCTGGTCGATCTATGTGCCGATCCTGTCCGGGCGCGCGACGCTGTGGCTGAATGGGGCGCTGCTGGTCGACAGCGGGACCATCCAGTCCGACGTGGTCGTCAACCAGTCGCTGCCGCTGATCCAGCCGATTCCGAAGCCGCTGTTGCGGGACGGCGAGAACAGGATCGACGTCCGCATGGCGGCCTGGAGCCAGTCCGGCGGCTTTCTCGACACGGTGGTGGTCGGCCCCGACCGTCTGCTTCGCCCCGCCTTCAGCCAGCGCGAATGGATGATGGTCACGCTGCCGCGCCTGCTGGTGGCGTGGCAGGCGGCCCTGTGCCTGTCGCTGCTGATCGTGTGGGCCGGCCATCGCGACGAGCCGATCCATCTGGTGATGGGCCTGATCCTGGGGCTGGGCGTGCTCCAGGGCCTGCCGATGTTCGGCACCGAGCCGAGCGGCCTGGAGCGGCTGTTCCGCGTCCTCAACTTCGCAGGCCAGTGGCAGGGGGCGCTGCTGCCCTTCGTGATGTCCCGTCTGGTCGGGCGTGAACTGGCGGTTCCGCTGCGCTGGCTGCTGGTGATCCCGGCGGTGGTCGCCGGCGCGTTCCTGCTCGCGGCAGTCGATCCGCCGACGCTGCAGCCGTGGTTCGCGTGGCTGTGGCTCGTCCTCGTGATCCCCTGGGCGGTGGCGATGCTGGGCTGGTCGGGCTGGATCGTGCTGTCGGCGGCGATCCGGCGCAACCATGCCGCCGCCCAGCTCGTGCTCGGCGGCCTGATCGTCATCGCGCTGATGGCCGGCCACGACATCCTGGCGGTGACCGGCGTTCTCGACCTGCGGGTGCCGTCGATGACCCGCTACATGGCGCCGCTGCTGATGACGGTGATCAGCGCGACGCTGATGTGGCGGTTCGCCAAGGCGCTGGGCGAGGTCAGCCGCTTCAACGACGTCCTGCGGCGCGAGGTGGCGACGGCGGAGGCCGAGCTGCGGGCCAGCTTCGCCCGCGAACAGGCGCAGACCCGCGCCGTCGCGCTGGAAAGCGAACGGCTGCGCCTGACCCGCGACCTGCATGACGGGCTGGCCGGGCAGCTGGTGTCGATCGTCGCCCAGTGCGAGCTGCCGCAGCATGATTACCGCCGCATCGGCGCGGCGGCCCGGCAGGCGCTGGACGACCTGCGGCTGGTCGTGGCGTCGCTGGACGACGTCGGCAACGATCTGGGCATGATGCTGGCGCAGTTCCACGAGCGCATCGGTCCCCAGCTGCAGGCGCAGGGGATGGAACTCGACTGGCAGATGGCGCCGCTGCCCGACATCGAGGGGCTGAGGTCGGAACATGCCCTGACCCTGTTCCGCATCCTGCAGGAGGCGGTGACCAACGCGGTGCGCCATTCCGGCTGCCGCCGGGTGAGCATCGTCATGGCGCCGGCACCGGACGGTTCCCCCGAGAGCAACGGCCGGTTCGCGGTCCGCATCGTCGTCGGGGACGAAGGCTGCGGCATTCCGGACGGAAGCGCCGCAAGGCCCGGCAAGGGGCTGAACAACATGCGCCAGCGCGCGGCGTCGCTGGGCGCCGAGCTGACCCTGGTCACCGGCCCGATTGGTACCCGCGTCGTCATCGATCTGCCATTCCGCCTGCCGGACTTTTAAAGCATCCGATAGAACAGGCATCGACCGGGCGCCACCATACCTTGCGAAAATCCCGGTTTCGTCAGATCTCCCATAAACATGGGATTACCTCGAACGGTTAGCACCCATACAAAGGATTTGGCGCAAACTTTGCGCGGATCCCGGCGGCGACCAATGCTGGGGCGAATGACTTCCGATCATCCAATAACCAGGGATTGCAGGCATGAGCAAGACGCAGGCGGCGATGGTCGAAATTTCCGATGACGAGCTTCTGGTGGTGGTGGGCGGAACCGGCTCGACCAACGCCCAGTCCGGCCATGCGCAGGAGGATGAGAACGGCGTCAGCGTCAGCGTCGGGGTCGAGGTCGCCAGCGCGTCGGGCAGCGTCGGCGTTTCCACCTCCTCCACTCACGACATCGGCGGCGCCACCGTGACCACCGAGGTCGGGGCCGGCGCCAGCGGGTCGGCCGGCGTCACCGTCGGGTCGGGCGGCGTCACCGCGACGGCGGACGGCTTCGCCGGCAGCCAGGGCAGCGTGACGGTCACCAACGGGCCGGTCACCCAGACGATCAGCTATGAGGCCGGCGTCAGCGGCAGCGCCAGCGTGTCGGTGTCCTATACCGGGGTGGAAGGCTCGGCATCCGGCTCGGTCGGCGTTTCGGTGACGACGGAGACCACGGCCGGCGGCAATGTCGGCCATGGCGTCACGGTGGAAGGCACGGTCACCCAGACCATCGCGGTCGGTGCCGGCGCAGAAGTTTCCGGTTCCATCGGGGCGGGTGGCGTCCATGGCAACCTCGACACCTATGCCGGCAATTATGTGGAGGTGACGGCCTCGGTCACCGCCGGCAACAACGACGTCAGCAGCACCACCACGGTCGGCGTCATCGATTCCGGCTCGGTCGGTGCCGGCACCGAGGTGACGGCGGCCTATTCCGACGGGCATGTCACGATCGGGCTCGGCGCCACGGCGGCCATCGGCATCGGCGGTGTCACGGTGGGCCAGGAGGTGACGGTCAACACCGCTCCGCTGGAACATGCCGGCGCCCAGGCGGTGACCGCGGCCACGCCGGCCGTCACCGACGCCGCCCACACGGTCGCCAACACCGCGCAGTCGGTCGCGACCACCGCGGCCCCGGCGGTGACCGATGCGGCGCACACGGTGTCCAACACGGCGCAGAATACCGCCAACACGGTCAGCAACACCGCGCAGAGCACCGTTCACGACGTGTCCAGCACGGCGCAGAGCACCGTCAGCAGCGTGTCGAACACGGCGAAGAGCGTCACCAACTCCATCAAGAAGAAGATGAAGAAGTGGTGATGTCGGACGGCATCGCGGCATGAGCGACAGCGCGACGGCGGAACGGCAGGCGGAACGGCCGGCAGCGGCGACTTCGCCGGCCGGCGGCGGCGGGCCGGCCGCTTCCGGCGGCAGTACCGGCAAGGACGGCGGCAAGGCGAGCTTCCGCGCCGAGGCCGCGGAGGCCGCCACCTCCGTGTCGCAGGTGGACGATGCGCTGGAGGTGGTGCGTCCGCCGGTGCTGGCCTTCTGCGTCACGCTGGCCCTGCTGGTCGTCGGCGTCGTGGTCTGGGCGTCCTTCACCGACGTGCCGATCAAGGTCACCGGGCAGGGCATCCTGGTCAGTCCGGGCGGCGTCATCGACGTGGTGTCGGAATCCAGCGGCCGGATCAACGACATCCGCTTCAAGCCGGGCGACGTGGTCCACCCCGGCGACGTGGTGGCGCTGGTCGACCAGAGCGAGCAGAAGCTGCGGCTGGCGGAGGCCGAGGGCGAGTTGCAGGATGCCATCGCCGCCCGCGACGACATGCAGCGCTTCCAGGAGCGCGACCTGCACGCCGACGAGGTCTGGCGGCGGGCGCGCGAGCAGGCGGTCAACGGCAACATCGCGTCGCTGCAGGAACGCCAGCGCATGATGACCGAGCGCGAGGAGCTGGTCCGCCAGCTTGCCGAGCGCGGACTGATCACCCGCGACCGCGCCATCTCCGCCAAGATCGAGCTGTTCACCATCCGCTCGGACCTGGAGGCGCAGCGCAACGAGCTGCAGACGATGACGCTCGACGCCGCCCGCCGCCAGACCCAGCGCGAGAAGGACATGCTGGCCGCCGAGCAGCGGGTGGCGACTGCTTCGCGCGCGGTGGAATCCGCCCGCGACCGGCTGAAGCGCTATGCCGCGGTGCTGTCGCCCTATGGCGGCCGGGTGGTGGAGGCGAAGGCCAACATCGGGCAGGTGGTGTCGAGCGGGGCGCCGATCGTCAGCATCGAGCGTGACGGCGCGCTGGCCGGGCAAGGTGGCGATCTCGTCGCCCTGGTCTATGTCGGGGCGCAGGACGGCAAGAAGCTGCGCCACGGCATGGAGGCCGACGTGTCGCCGGCATCCGTCCGCAAGGAGGAGCACGGCCACCTGATCGGGCGGGTCGACCGCGTGGCCGATACCCCCGCCAGCAGCGTCGGCATGCTGCGCACCCTGCAGAACGACGCGCTGGTCGGCGAATTCCAGAAGACGCTGCGCACCCCGTTCGAGATCATGATCCGGCTGGACCGCGACCCGGCCGGCGCATTGCGCTGGTCGACCGGCAATCCGCCGAAATTCTCGATGGATGGCGGGACGCTGGTGTCGGTGGAGATCACCGTGCAGAAGGTCCGGCTGATCGCGCTGGCCCTGCCGATCCTTCAGCAATGGCTGCGGCTGGATCTGACCGACGTGGCGCCGCAGGCGGATGCGGGCAAGATGCCCGCAGGGGCGCCGGCGGCGTCCGGGGCCTGACGATGCGCACCCCGTCGATCCTGCAGATCGAGGCGGCGGAATGCGGCGCCGCGGCGCTTGGCATCATTGCCGCCCATTACGGCCGCTGGTTGACGCTGGAGGATCTGCGCGAGCGCTGCGGCATCTCGCGCGACGGCAGCCGCGCCGCCAATCTGGTCCAGGCCGCGCGCGAACTGGGTCTGCAGGCCCGCGGCGTCCGCACCGAACCGGAGGGGCTGCACGGACAGGCCGGGCCGATGATCCTCCATTGGGGAATGGACCATTTCCTGGTGCTGGAGGGGCGGCGCGGGCGCTGGTGGTATCTGAACGATCCGGCGCGCGGCCGCCGCCGCGTCGACGATGCCGAGTTCCGCCGCCAGTTCACCGGCATCGCCCTGCTGATGGCGCCGGGTCCGGAGTTCCGCAAGGGCGGTTCCGCCCCCAGCGCGCTGCGCGGCCTCGCCCGGCGGCTGCGCAAATCCTGGGGGGCGGTGTGGTTCGCCGCCGCGCTCAGCCTGCTGCTGGCGATCCCCGGCATGCTGTTCCCCGCCTTCCGCCAGATCTTCATGGACAGCGTGCTGGTCGGCGGGCTGGCCGACTGGATGACGCCGCTGATCGGCGCGATGCTGATGGTCGGCGCGGTCACGCTGACCTTCACCTGGCTGCAGAAGAGCGTGCTGCACCGGCTGGAGACCCGTCTGGCCCTGCTGGGCGGCATCGGCTTCATGGAGCGGGTGCTGCGGCTGCCGATGGGGTTCTTCGGCCAGCGCGGGCCGGCGGCGGTCGCCGACCGCATCATGCAGAGCGACCGGCTGGCCGAACTGCTGGCCGGCGAGATCGGCGGCTGCCTGTTCGCCATCCTGACCGCGCTGACCTATCTGGCGGCGATGGCCTTCTACCAGCCGGCGCTGGCGCTGGTCGCCGTGGTCGCCGCCGCCAGCCTCGCGCTGGCGCTGGCGTTGCTGTCGCGGCAATTGGAGGAGGGACAGCAGCGCCTGCTGAACGAGACGGCGCAGGAGGGCGCCGACGCCAAGCAGGGGCTGCGCATGATCGAGACCTACCGCGCGGCGGGGGCGGAGCGGCTGCTGTTCGAGCGGCTGGTCGCCCGCCATGCCCGCGTGCTGAACATCCGCCAGTCGCTGATGCTGCGCCGCGCCGTGCTGCGGCTGCTGCCGGCCTTCGTCGGCGGGGTGGCGTCGGCCGCCGTGGTCACCGTCGGCGGCGGCATCGTCGCGGAAGGCGGCATGACCATCGGCGCCATGATGGGATTCATGGTGCTGATGTCGGCCTTCCTGGCGCCGGTGTCGCGCCTCGTCCAGCTCGGCGCCCGCATCCAGGAGGCGCGCTCCTATCTGCGCCTGCTCGACGACACCATGCAGCATCCCATCGCCGAGGAGTTCCGGCAGGCGCAGCCGCAGCAGGCCCCCGCCGTGCTGCGCCGGCTGACCGGGCGGATCGAACTGCGCGACGTCACCTTCGGCCATTCCCGCCGGGCGCCGCCGCTGATCCGTGGCCTGTCGCTGACCATCGAGCCGGGCGAGCGGGTCGGGGTGGTCGGCGGTTCCGGCTCCGGCAAATCGACGCTGGCTCTGCTGACCGCCGGGCTTTACGAACCCTGGTCGGGCGAGGTGCTGCTCGACGGCAAGCCGCTGCGCGAGGTCCCGCGCCGGGTGCTGCGCCAGAGCGTGCAGGTGGTCGACCAGAACGTGACGCTGTTCGAAGGCAGCGTGCGCGACAACATCGCCCTGTGGGATCCGACGGTGTCGGACGAACGGCTGTTCGCCGCCGCCCGCGACGCGGTGATCCACGACATCATCATCGACCGCCGCGACGGCTATGCCTCCCCGGTCAGCGAGGGCGGGGCCAACCTGTCCGGCGGCCAGCGCGCCCGCATCGAGATGGCGCGCGCCCTGGTGCAGAACCCGCGCATCCTGGTGATGGACGAGGCGACCGCCGCGCTGGACGACCACACCCAGGCGCTGCTGCTGTCCAACCTGCGCCGCCGGGGATCCACCATGCTGGTGATCGCCCACCGGCTGACGGCGATCCGCGACTGCGACCGGGTTCTGGTGATGCAGAGCGGCGAGATCGTCGAGTCCGGCCCGCCGGCCGAGCTGGCGCGCCGCGCCGGCGCCTTTTCCTCGCTGATGCTGAGCATGGCCTGACCGGATGAGCCGCCGATGACGACCGCAGCCGAAGCCGCCCTGCCGGAACCCGACATCCAGGAGGTGTCCGGCGCTCCCGTCATCGCCTTCCAGCAGCCGGCCGTGGCGCTGGAACCGGCAGGATCGGTCTGGTTCCTGGAGGAGGGCGAGGCCGACATCTTCGCCGTCGCCGCCATGGGCGCCAACGCCGGCTCGCGCCTGTTCCTCGGCCGCCTGCCGGCGGGCAGCCTGCTGGTCGGCATCGACGCCTTCATGCAGGAACTGATCGCCGTCCCGGCGGCCGGGTCGCGGCTGGAGGCCGTCGCCGAGCCGCTGGAGGAGATCGAGCCGGATGCCCTGCTGGCGGGGATGGAGGCGTGGTCGTCCACCCTGATCTCCGGCATCGCCGCCATCCTCTGGCATCCCGAGCGCATCGACCGGCAGGCCCGTTGCGGCGTGGCGGCCGAACTGGCGGACTCCCAATTGGTGATGGTGCAGGAGGCCGGATTGTGGTGCGCCGTGCCCGCCCCCGGCGCCCTGCTGCTGGAGCAGGAGATCGTTCAGGGCATCATGCCGCTGCCGCCGCGCGCGTGGCTGAAGGCGGCGGGGCCGATGCGCATCGTCTTCGGCCGCCGCCCGCTGCCGCGCGACCTGCCCGCCGCGCTGACCGGCATCCATGCGCTGACCGCGGCTTGCGGCGAGATGCTGATGGGCGCCCGCGGTCTGGCCGAGGCCGACGAGGCCGGGCGACTGTCGCTGCGCGGCGCGCGCGAGGCGGAGGAGGGCGAGCGTTTCGTCCATCTGGCCGGGCGCCTGCTCGACCATGCCCGCAAGCCGCCGGCACCGGCCGACGGCGGCCATCACGATCCGCTGTTCACGGCGATGAGCGCGGTCGCCGCCCGCACCAACCCCCGCCTGAGGCTGCGCCGTCCGACGCTGCTGCGCGAACGCGACCTCGACGTGCAGCCGACGATGGAGGAGATCGCCCGCGCCTCCGGCCAGCACATGCGGCCGGTGACGCTGACGGAGGGCTGGTGGCGCCGACCGCTGGGTCCGCTGGTCGGCGCGACGCTGGACGGCCGGCCGGTGGCGCTGCTGCCGAAGGGGCGCGGATACGAGTTGCTGGCCGGCGAGGACGCCAAGCCGGTCCGCATCACCGCGCCGGTTGCCGCCGGACTGTCGCCGTCGGCCTGGACGATGGTGGAGCCGCTGCCCGACCGGCCGCAGACCGTCGGGTCGCTGATGCGCTTCGTCCGCACCCCGCCGGCCTTCTGGCTGCTGACCCTGGCGGTGGCGGCGCTGGGCGCGCTGCTCGGCCTCGCCAGCCCGTTCGGGATGAAGTTCGCCTTCTCGTCACTGGTGCCGGCGCGCGACCATGGCGGCCTGCTGGAGCTTGGCATCCTGCTGGGCTGCGTCGCCGCCGTCACGCTGGTGATCCAGCTCGTCGGCGAGGTGACGCGGCAGAGCATGCAGACCATGCGCGAGGCCGGACTGCATGCCGGCCTGTGGGACCGGGTGCTGCGGTTGCCGATGCCGGTGCTGCGCCAGCATTCGGCCGGTGACATGGCGGCGCGGGTGGGAATGGCGATGGCCCTGCCGCTGGCCGCCCAGGGCTTCACGGTCGCCGGCATCGGCACCGGCGCGGTGCTGGTCGCCAGCATCTTCGCCATGGCATCCTTCCATGGCGGCGGCGCGGTGGTGGCGGTGCTGGCGCTGGCGGTGCAGCTGGGGCTGGCGGTGCTGTCGGCGGTGCTGCGGGCGCGGGTCTACAAGGTGGGCGAGGCGCTGAGCGGGCAGGCCGATTCCCTGGCGATGCAGTTCCTGACCGGCATCGCCAAGCTGCGTCTGGCCGCCGCCGAGCATTGGGCGCTGACCCATTGGTCGGAGCGCTTCATCGGCATGCGCGAGAAGCGCATGGAGGTGCAGGAGATCGAGGGCCGGATGGCGGCGGTCAACTCCGCCCTGCCGGTGCTGGCGATGGCGGCGCTGTTCCTGGTCTTCCATTCCGCCGGGACCGACAGCGCCAGCATCGTCGCGATGATGACCGCCTATATGATCGCCAACGGGGCGGCGGCGGCGCTGGGCGACGGGTTCGGCGCCTTCTACCAGATCTACGCCGCCCGCGCCTTCGCCGATCCGGTTCTGCAATGCGCGCCGGAGCCGGCGCTGGGACGGATCGACCCCGGCCGGCTGTCCGGCCAGATCGCGGTCAGCGGGCTGTATTTCAACTACGCCCAGGCCGAGACGCCGGTCTTCGCCAACCTGAACCTGAGCATCGCCGCCGGCGAGTATGTGGCGATCCTCGGCCGGTCGGGCTGCGGCAAGTCCACGCTCGTCCGCCTGCTGCTGGGGCTGGAGCGGCCACGGGTGGGCAGCATCACCTATGACGGCAACGACCTGTCCTCGCTCGATCTGGGACTGCTGCGGCGGCGGGTCGGCACCGTGCTGCAGGGGGCGCAGCTGCCGCCGGGCGCGCTGATCGACGTGGTGCGCGGCCTGAGCGAGGCGACCGAGGCGGAAATCTGGGACGCTCTGGCGGCGTCGGCCATCGCCGACGAGATCCGGGCGATGCCGCTGGGCGTGCGCACGCCCATTGCCGACGCGTCGCGCACGCTGTCGGGCGGGCAGGTGCAGCGGCTGCTGCTGGCCCGCGCACTGGTGACCAAGCCCGACGTGCTGATCCTCGACGAGGCGACCAGCGCGCTGGACAACGCCACCCAGGCGGCGACCATCCGCACCCTGACGTCGCTGGACTGCACCCGGATCGTCATCGCCCACCGGCTGGAAACCATCCGCGGCGCCGACCGCATCCTGATTTTGGACGGCGGCCGTGTCGCCCATGCCGGCCGTTTCGCCGACCTGCAGGCCCGCGGACTGCTTGGCGCGTAGCGCGTTCGGGCCGAACGGTACACCAATCTTCCTCGACGCCGACTCTTCTCCAACGGCGGCTGCCGGGCGCAGCCGCCGATGCCGTGCGTGTGGCCGGTAAGAAATCCATTTGTTCAGGAACGGATCTTTCGCTATCATAATGCGCGTAAAGCAATCGCATATCAATTAAAAATTTCGGGAATGGCTGCCCGCCGACTGGCTTGGGCGGAACTCTCCCGCTCGGCCCACCCGAGTCTTTCGGAAAGAGACATCCCATGGCCCTGCACCGCTGGTTTTCCGACCGGAAACTGGTTCATAAGCTGCTGATCCCGGCGGTCCTGCTGCTCGCCGTCATGGGCAGCGTGGTCTGGACCGCGCGGTCGGCGCTGGTCGACCTGACCGCCTCCACCAGCCGGGTGACCGAGGTGGTGGCCGGCCGGCTGTCGGCGGCGCTGGCCATCCAGTCGGCCATGGGCGACGCGATGGATGCGGAATCCAACGCGCTGGTCGGCGGCACGCGCGAGCGCATCGACGCCGCCTTCGGCACCTACAAATCCAACATCGGCACGGCGCTGGCCGCCATCGACCGGCTGGCCGCCGCCTATGACGCCCCGGCCGACCGCGAGGCGATCGCCGGCATCAAGTCCATCGTCGGCGAGTATGAGCGGGTGTCCGAGAAGGCGGTCGAGCTGGCGCGCGCCTACGACACCGACAGCGCCATCCGCGTGTCGATCGACGTCGGCCGCCCGGTGCGGCAGAAGCTGACCGCGGCGCTGACCGAACGGGTGGAACACAGCCTGGAGGAGACCGGGCGCGCCCAGGAGCGGGCCCAGGCATTGTCCTCCAGCGTCATGACCCGGCTGTACGGGGTCGCGGGCGTCGGCCTGCTGGTCGCCTTCGGCCTGTTCGGCGCCATCATCGTGGCCTTCGTCGTCCGGCCGCTGCACCGGCTGGTCGCCGACATGACGGCCATCGCCGACGGCCACCTCGCGGTCGACATCCAGGGCGCCGGGCGCGGCGACGAGGTCGGACTGCTAGCCCGTGCGCTGCAGGTGTTCAAGAGCAACGGCCTTGCCATGCGCAGCCTGCAGGAGGAGCGCGAGGCGCAGAAGCTGCAGGCCGAGCGCGACCGGCAGGCCGGCATGCGGGCGCTGGCCGACCGCTTCGACGCCGACGTGCAGGACGTGGTGCAGGCGGTGGCGTCGGCCGCGCGCCATCTGCGCGGCAATGCCGAGACGATGACCGCCATCGCCTCGCGCACGACGGAGCAGGCGTCGTCCGTCGCCGCCACCACGGCGCAATCCTCCGCCAACGTCGCCACGGTCGCCGCGGCGTCGGAGCAGCTCGGCAGCTCCATCGGCGAGATCGGCCGGCAGGTCAACGCCGCCGCCGCCATCGCCCGCAACGCGGTGGAGGAGGGCGAGCGCACCAACGCGCTGGTCACCCGGCTGGTCGAGGCCGCCCAGCGGATCGGCGACGTGGTCAGCCTGATCCAGAACATCGCCAGCCAGACCAACCTGCTGGCATTGAACGCCACCATCGAGGCGGCGCGGGCAGGGGAGGCCGGCAAGGGCTTCGCCGTCGTGGCGCAGGAGGTGAAGGCGCTGGCCACCCAGACCGCGCAGGCGACCGAGGAGATCGGCAGCCAGATCGCCGAGATCCAGACGGTGACGGACGGCACGGTGACCGCGATCCAGACCATCGGCCGCACCATCAACGACGTCGACGCCATCGCCGGGGCCATCGCCGCAGCGGTGGAGCAGCAGACCGCCGCCACCCAGGAAATCGGCCGCAACATCCAGCAGGCGGCCCAGGGAACCCAGCTGGTGACCGGCAACATCGCCGAGGTCAGCGGCTCCGCCGGTCAGGTCGGACAGGCCGCCGGGGAAGTGCTGGGCGCCGCCGACAGCCTATCCCGTGATTCCGAGCGGCTGCGGGAGCGGATCCAGGCCTTCATCGGTGAGGTCCGCGCGGCCTGACGCGGGCGCGATAGGGAAGGCGTCAGCCGCGCTTTCCCGGCTGGGACGCCGTCACCATGGCGAAGAACTGCGCCTCGTCGATGATGTCGGGCTTGCCGTATCTGGCGCGGCGGGCGGCGGCGGTGTCCAACTTGGTGGCGCCGGGGGCGTGGCCGACGACGAGATAGTCGGTGTCCTTGCGGACGCTGTGATGCCAGCGTCCGCCCAGCGCCAGGATGCGGGCCATCACGGCTTCGCGCGGCAGGCCGGTCAGCTCGCCGGTGACGGCGAAGGCATGACCGGCGACGCCGTGCGTGATGGGTGTGGCCGGAGGCCGGACCAAAGGCGGCGGGTCGATCTGGTTGGTCGGCGCCAGATGGGGAACCGCCAGCATCTCGGCGCTGCCGAGGATCATCTTCTGGAACAGGCGGCTGGTGATCTCGGCATCGACGAAGGCGCCGTGGAAGCGCGCCCGGATGCCGACATCGATGCCGAACAGCGTCGCCACCGCGTCGAGCGACGCGCGTCCGGCAACCTGCCCTCGGGCATGGTGCCCCTTTGCATATCGCATCGTGCAGACCGACTGGCCCGGCGCCCAGGGAAGGCCGCAGAGTTGGAACTCGTGCCGCAGGAAGTCGATGTCGAAGCCGACATTGTGGCCGACCAGCACCGCGCCATGGAGGAAGTCGCGAAGGTCCTGGGCGACGCTGTGGAACGGATCCTGGTGGCGCAGCAGGTGATCCGGCAACCCATGCACCTTCAGCGCATGCGGGTTCGACTTGCGCCCCGGATTGAAGATGAGGCTGAGACAGCGGCCGGTCGGCGTCGCCTCCGCCAGTTCGATGGCGGCGAAGCTGACCATGCGGTCGCCGCCGGCCGGCGACAGCCCGGTGGTCTCGCAGTCGATGACGACGAAGCGGCGGGCGGAGGTCTGCGCCCGGACGGGCTTCGCCGCCGCCGACGGACGGGCAAGCACTGCATCGATCAAACGGCTCATGAATTCTCGCCCCGGGGGCAGGACGGTCCTGCCGCGTCAAACACGCGCCGACTATAGGCGGGCCCGCCACCGCAGGTCGAGAGTCCGTGCCGTCGCAGCGCCGGCGTCCCGGATGGCTCGCCCGCATGGCGCCCAATTCGGTCGGCCGACCAAAAATTCGGTCTCTATGCAAAATGTGGATTGTTGGCGTGCCAATCACAGGCTATCATATTTCAGTTGTTGTAATCGTATAGAGATTACAAACGCAGACACCATGCAGATCAAGGAGATCGCGTGTGGACGTGATCGCTGAGCTGTCGGACCTGATCGGCGCCGACGCCGTTCTGACATCCAAATCCGACCTGGAGGGCGCGACGGAGGACTGGCGCGGGCGTTACCGCGGGCCGGCCCTCTGCCTCGTCCGGCCGGCGACTGCCGAGCAGGTGGCCGCGGTGGTGCGCTGCTGTGCCCGGCACGGGATTCCGCTGCTGCCGCAGGGCGGCAACACCAGCCTGTGCGGCGGCGCCACCCCGTCGGAGACGGGCCCGGCGCCGGTCATCCTCAATCTGGCGCGCATGCGTGCGATCCGCGGCATCGACCCGGTCAACAGCACGATGGAGGTCGAGGCCGGCTGCGTGCTCGCCACCGTGCAGGAAGCGGCGGCGGCGGCGGGACGGCTCTATCCGGTCAGCCTGGGCGCGGAGGGCTCCTGCCAGATCGGCGGGACCATCGCGACCAACGCCGGCGGCACCTCGGTCCTGCGCTACGGCAACACGCGCGACAATGTGCTGGGGCTGGAGGTGGTGCTGGCCGACGGCACGATCTGGTCCGGCCTGTACGGCCTGCGCAAGAACAACACCGGCTATGACCTGAAGCACCTGTTCATCGGGTCGGAAGGCACGCTCGGCATCATCACGGCGGCGACGCTGAAGCTGCACCCGCTGCCGACGCGCCATGCCGTCGCCTGGGTCGGGATCGCCGAGCCGGCCGACGCGCTGACCCTGCTGACCCGCGTGCAGGAACGCTGCGGCGCCCGGCTGTCGGCCTTCGAGATGATCAACCGCCTCCAGCTCGATCTGGTGGTGGAGCAGGTTCCGGGCCGCCGCAGCCCGATCGAGACTTCGGCCGACTGGCATGTGCTGATCGAGCTGTCCGACAACAGCGACGGCGACGCGCTCGACGCCGAGCTTCAGGCGATCCTGGAGGACGCCTTCGCCGACGGGCTGCTGACCGACGCCGCACTCGCCGCCAGCGACGCCCAGCGCCATGCCCTGTGGGAGGTGCGCCACAGCGTTTCGGAGGCGAACAAGAAGGCCGGCGTCGGCCTGACCACCGACTGCGCCGTGCCGCTGTCGGCGGTGCCCGCCTTCATCGACGCCGCGACCGCCGCCGTGCGGGCGCTGGTGCCGGACCTGCCGGTGATCGTCGTCGCCCATCTCGGCGACGGCAACGTCCACTTCATTCCCTTCTTCACCTTCGACGCCTGGAATGCGATTGCCGAGCGCGAGGCGCTGGGCGCCGCCATCCGCCATGCGGTGAACGACGAAGCCGCCCGGCTGCACGGCACCTTCAGCGCCGAACATGGCGTCGGCCGCGTCCAGCTGGGCGAGATGGCGCGCTACAAGCCCGCCGCCGAACTGGCGCTGATGCGCGCGGTGAAGCGGGCGCTGGACCCGCAGAACCTTTTCAACCCCGGCCGCCTGCTGCCGCCGGGCTGAGTCCGCTTTTACGTCCTTTCTTCCGCCGTTCCTTCGCCGTTCCGGCCCACCAAGAGGAGTTCCGACATGAGCATCCGCCAATCCGGTTGGTCCCGCCGTTCCCTGCTGAAAGCCGGCGCCGTCGGCGCATCCGCCCTTGCCATGCCGGCGATCTGGAGCCCGGCGCGCGCGCAGAACAAGCGGATCGTGGTGCGTGACGACGGCGGCATCTACACCAAGGCCTATGGCGAGGTGTTCTACAAGCCCTTCACCGCCGCGACCGGCATCGAGGTGATCGGCGTCCAGGCGAATGCGGAGCCGACGGCGCAGATCCGCTCGATGGTGGAGGCGAAGTCCTACACCTGGGACATGGCGAAGATCAGCCAGCCGGCCATCCTGATGCTGACCGGCGGCGACAAGCCGCTGCTGGAGAAGCACGGGCTGGAGGCCGACCCGGCCGTCGCCTCGATCCCCAAGCAGTACATGTCGGAGTACGGCGTCGGCACCAACGTCTACACCACGGTGCTGGCCTACCGCACCGACGCCTTCAAGGGCCGCAAGGCGCCGGCCTCGTGGAAGGATTTCTACGACGTCGCCAACTTCCCCGGCCGCCGCGCCCTGCGCAAGCACCCGTTCGACACCATCGAGCAGGCGCTGATGGCCGACGGCGTGCCGACCGATCAGGTCTATCCCTGCGACCTCGACCGCGCCTTCAAGGCGCTGGACCGCATCAAGAAGGACATCGCGGTGTTCTGGACCAGCGGCGCGCAGGTCGAGCAGATGCTGCTGTCGGGCGAGGTCGACATGGTCCCGACCTGGGTGTCGCGTCCGCAGGCCGCCATCGCCGCCGGCGCGCCGGTCGGCATCGTCTGGGACCAGAACATCTGGGGCCTCGACAGCTGGGCGATCCTGGCCGGCACGCCCAACGCCGACGCCTGCCGCCAGTTCATCAAGTTCGCCTCCGACCCCAAGCGGCAGGCGGAGCTGGTGAAGTTCTTCCCGGCCGGCGTGACCCAGCCGGACGCCTTCAAGCACATCGACGCCAAGATCGCCGCCGACTGCCCGACCTTCCCGGCCAACATCGAGAAGGGCCTGCACATCGACGCCGAATACTGGCTGAAGAACCAGCAGAAGGGTCTGGAGCGCTACAACGCCTGGCTGCTGAGCTGAGGTGCGGCGGGAGGGGGTGCGCCGTCGCGGCGCGCCCTCACCGCCCTTTCCGCCCCCATTCCCCTTCGGCCCACCCCCCTTCGCGAGGAGGCGCGCATGTCTTCTTCCAGCCTTTCCGTCCAGGGCCTTGCCAAGCGCTACGGCGACTTCGTGGCGCTCGCCCCGACGGATCTCGTCGTCGCCGACGGCGAATTCCTGACGCTGCTCGGCCCGTCGGGCTCCGGCAAGACGACGCTGCTCAGCCTGCTGGCCGGGCTGGTGCCGCCCGATGGGGGAAGCGTGCGCATCGGGTCGCAGGACGTCACCTATGCTCCGCCCTATGAGCGCGACATCGGCGTGGTGTTCCAGAACTACGCGCTGTTCCCGCACATGACGGTCGAGGAGAACATCGCCTTCCCGTTGAAGATGCGGAAGGTGGCGGCGGCCGAGGCCAGGCGGCGGGCGCGCGAGGCGCTGGAGATGGTGCATCTGCCGCACATCGCCGGCCGCTACCCGCGCGAGCTGTCGGGCGGCCAGCAGCAGCGCGTCGCACTGGCCCGCTGCATGGTCTACAAGCCGTCGATCATCCTGATGGACGAGCCGCTGGGCGCGCTCGACAAGAAGCTGCGCGAGCACATGCAGCTGGAGATCAAGCGCCTGCATCGGGAGATGGGAACGACGGTCGTCTACGTCACCCACGACCAGGAAGAGGCGATGACGATGTCCGACCGCATCTGCCTGATGAATGCCGGGCGGATCGAACAGCTGGGCACGCCGGCCGATTTGTATTTCCGCCCGCGCTCGCTGTTCGTCGCCGACTTCCTGGGAGAATCCAACATCCTGCCCGCCGCGCTCCGCAGCCGCAGCGGCGACGAGGTGGAGATCGGCGTGGGCAGCGGCGGCATCTCCGGCCGGGCGCTGGCCAACGGCAACGACCTGCCGCCGGGCACCGAGGTGCGGGTGATGGTGCGTCCGCAGAACCTGACCGTCGCCCGCCGGGGGGCGGTCGGGGGCGCGGCCGGGAATGCGGGCCTGCAGGGCCGCGTGTCGGAGGTGATGGTCACCGGCAGCCTGACCAAGGTCTACATGGAGCCGCTGGACGGCAAGCTGCCGCCGCTGGTCGCCGCCTTCCCGACCCGCAACGAAGACGACGCGGTGCGTATCGACGACGTGCTGACGCTGTCCTGGAGCGGGCGCGACGCCGTGGTGATCGCCGACCGCACTGCCGATGCGGCCCGAGCGGCCGGGACGGCGTGAGATGAGCGGACAGTCCATGGCCATGACCCACGCCGCCGGCGCCAAACGCCATTCGCCCCCGCCCGCCTGGCGCAAGCCGGTGCTGATGGGCGCCCCGCTCGTCCTGCTGCTCGTCGCCTTCCTGGTCTTCCCGGTCGGGCAGCTGCTGGCGCTCAGCGTCTACAACGGGCAGGGCTTCACGCTGGCGCCCTACGCGCAGCTGTTCGCCTCCAGCCTCTACATCACCGTCCTGTGGATCACGCTGAAGATCTCGCTGGCGACGACGGTGGTCGCGGTGGTCGCGGCCTATCCGGTCGCCTACCTGATCTCCATCGCCAAGGGGCCGGCGAAGAGCCGGCTGATCTTCTGGGTCCTGCTGTCCTTCTGGACCAGCTTCCTGGTGCGCGCCTTCGCCTGGGTCGTCATCCTCGGCCGCAACGGCGTCGTCAACAGCACGCTGATGTCGCTGGGCATCATCGACAGCCCGGCCGACCTGCTCTACGGCTTCGGCGCGGTGCTGGTCGGCATGGTCCATGCCATGCTGCCGCTGGCGGTGATGACCATGCTGGCGGTGATGGAGAACATCGACCGCACCCTGCCGCGCGCCGCCGGCACGCTGGGAGCAAAGCCCGGCACCGCCTTCTGGACGGTCTATTTCCCGCTGTCGCTGCCGGGCGTCGCCGCGTCGGCGATCATGGTCTTCGTGTCGGCCATCGGCTTCTTCATCGTGCCCGCCCTGCTGGGCGGCCGGAAGGAGACGATGATCACCCAGCTGATCATCGATCAGGTGCAGCAGACGCTGAACTGGGGTCTGGCCGGCGCCATCTCCGTGCTGCTGCTGACCGTGGTGCTGGTGGTGTTCGTGCTGTACGACCGCGTCTTCGGCTTCGCCTCGCTGACCGGGGAGAGCGCGGTGGTGCGCAACCGCGACACCGCCATGCGGCGGCTGGGCGGGCGCGTGCTGGCGGCGCTGGGATCGGCCAGCGATGCGCTGATCGGCCTGCTGCCGCGCCGCCACCCCCTCCGCGGCCGGTCCGAGCGTCCGGTGGCGCTGAGCGTCTTCGTCTGGCTGCTGCTGGTGCTGATCAGCCTGCCGGCCTTCCTGATGATCCCGCTGTCCTTCGGCAAGGGCGGGCTGGCCTGGCCGCCGTCGGGCTTCACGTTGCAATGGTATCAACAGCTGCTCGACTCGCCGATCTGGATGCAGGCGCTGTGGCGTTCCATCGTGGTCGCCTTCGGCACCGGCCTCCTGTCGATGGCGATCGGCGTTCCCGCCGCCTTCCTGATGGTGCGCGGCCGGATGCGGGGCAAGGGCGCCATGCTGGCCTTCATCCTGTCGCCGATCGTCGTCCCGCGCATGATCATCGCCGTCGGCATGTTCTATGTCTTCGCCCAGATGGGGCTGGTCGGCACGATCCTGGGGCTGGTCATCGGCCATACGGTCGTCGCCGTGCCCTATGTGGTGATGACGATGATGGCGGTGCTTCGCAACTACGACACCCGGCTCGACCTCGCGGCGCAGAGCCTGGGCGCCCGGCCGCTGGCGGCGCTGCGGCACGTCACCTTCCCGATCCTGGGGGCGGGGATGCTGTCCTCCTTCCTGTTCGCCTTCGCCACCTCCTTCGACGAGCTGACCATCTCGCTGTTCTCCTCGGGCGGGCTGAGCGCCACGCTGCCCAAGCAGTTCTGGGACGAGGTGACGCTGCAGGTCTCCCCCGTCATCGCGGCGGTGTCGACCGGGCTGCTGCTGTTCGTCGCCACCCTGATCTTCGTCGCGGATCGGCTGCGCCGGCGCAGTCTCGCCGGCTGAGGCCGGCTCCCCAACCGCTTATCGCCACCCGCTTCTTCCAAGGACAAGACATGCTTGACGCCACGAAGCTTCGCGGCATTCTGCCCGCCACCCCGACGCCGGTGACAGCCGACGGCACCATCGACGTGGCGGCCTCCAAGGCGCTGTTCTCCTGGCTGTTCCGCCAGGGCATCGACGGGCTGGTCCCGCTCGGCGGCACCGGCGAGTATGGCGCGCTGGCGAAGGACCAGCGCATCCGCTTCGCCGAACTGTCGGTCGAGGCGATGGCCGAGGTTGGCGAGAAGCGCGGCCCGGTGATCGCCGGCGTGCTCGACACCGGCTATTACGACGCGCTGGCCGCCGGCCGCGATTTCGCGGCGGCGGGCGTGGACGGGCTGCTGGTGCTGACCCCCTACTACACCAACCCGACGCAGGCCGGCATCCGCGACTATTTCCTGCGCTATGCCGACGAATCGCCGGTGCCGATCCTGATCTACGAGATCCCCTACCGCACCCGCATCGCCATCGATCCGGAGATCCTGCACGAGCTGTCGCGGCACGAGCGGATCATCGGCATGAAGGCCTGCAACACCGACATGTACCATTTCCTGCGCACGGTGGCGGGGGTGGACCCGTCCTTCACGGTGCTGAGCGGCGAGGACACGCTGTTCCCGCTGCAGGTGGCGGCCGGGGCCAAGGGCGGCATCGTGGTGACGGCCAACCTGCTGCCGCGGGCATGGCGCCTGATCCACGACCTCGCCTCGACGGGCAAGCTGGACAAGGCGCTGGAGATCCACCGCTCGCTGATCCCGATGATGAACCTCGCCTTCGCCGAGACCAACCCCGGCCCGATGAAGTCGGTGATGGATCTGGTCGGCGTGGAGGCCCCGGCGATGCTGATGCCGCTGCGCGAGCCGGGCGAGCCGCTGAAGCAGGCACTGCGGCGCGAGCTGTCGCGCCTGCTGGTTACCTATGAGGGCATGCCGGCCGCCCAGCCGGCCTGACGGGCGGCAACCGCGCGGCGCGTGGCAATCGGTTCGCCGGATGCTATGCGTTAGCGCGGGAGGCGCCGGGCAATGGCGCGAAGGCGCCGGCCCGGCCGGATGAAGAAGTCTTGGGGGATTGCCGATGACGCGGACAGCAGGACGGATGCCGAAGGCGCAAGAGTCCGTGACGGAAACAGGCCCGGCTGGCGTGGCGGCGGAGCCGGACACGAAGAAGGCCGACCCGCGCGAGTCCTCGCTGTTCGTCGGCTCGACCGAGAAGACCTTCCAGATCCTGCACGCCTTCGACGGGCCGCACCGGCAGATGCCGCTGTCGGAGATCGCCAAGGCCGCCAACCTGGACCGCAGCGCCGCCCAGCGGCTGGTCTACACGCTGGAGGTGCTGGGTTACCTGCGCCGCGTCCACGGCACGCGCAACTATGCGCTGACGCCCAAGCTGCTGCAGTTCTCCTACAACTATTTGCGCGCCAACGAGCTGATCGAGAAGGCCTTCCCCTATCTTCTCGACATCAGCCGCAGCGTCGGCGAGACCACCAACCTGCAGGAGCTGGACGGCGCCGAGATCGTCTTCGTCGCCCGCTTTCCCGGCAAGCATCTGGTCAACATCGAGTTCATGGTCGGCAGCCGCCTGCCCGCCTATTACACGGCGTCCGGCACCGCCATCCTGTCGCGTCTGTCGGAGGAGGAGCGGGAGGACATCCTGGCCCGCACCGACCTGCGCCCGCTGACCCCCTTCACCGTCTG
Organism: Azospirillum sp. B2RO_4; assembly: GCF_051124815.1. Classification (NCBI taxonomy): domain Bacteria; kingdom Pseudomonadati; phylum Pseudomonadota; class Alphaproteobacteria; order Rhodospirillales; family Azospirillaceae; genus Azospirillum; species Azospirillum sp. B2RO_4. The sequence continues at coordinate 500,035 of NZ_CP118489.1, forward strand.
CGATCCCGACCGGCTGCGCGCCCGCGTGCGCGAGGCGGGGGAGAAGGGTTATGCGCTGCTGATCAACGAGACGGTGATGGGCGACATCTCCGTCGGCGCCGCCATCACCGACGAGCATGGCCGTGCCGTGGCCGGCCTCAGCATCTCCGTCCCGGCCACGCGCTGGACGCCGGAGCAGGTCGAGCAGGAACTCGCCCGCCATGTGCAGGTGGCCGCCGCCTCGATCTCCGTTCACAAGTTCGGCGGCTATTCCCGATAACGCGTCCTTTCCCGCGGGAGGCGGTGATCCGATGGCGGCCCATCAGGCATGCCTGAACATCGACGAGCTGCGATTGCAGGCCCGCCGCTTCCTGCCGCGCGGCCTGTTCGAGTATATCGACCGCGGCACCGAGGACGAGACGGCCCTGCGCCGGTTGCGCGAGAGCTTCGAGCGTGCCGAGCTGACGCCGCGGGTGCTGGTCGATTGCGGCGACCGCCATACCGGCGTGACGCTGTTCGGGCGCGAGCGCCCGCTGCCCTTCGTCATCGCGCCCACCGCCGCCGCCGGGCTGGTCCGCTATGACGGGGAGGTGCTGCTGGCGCGGGCGGCACGTGCGGCCGGCATTCCCTTCTGCGTCTCGACCCAGTCGATCACCAGCATCGAGGCCATCGCCGAGGCCGGGGCCGAGCTGTGGTTCCAGCTCTATGTCTGGCGCGACCGCAGCCTGACCCATGACCTGCTCGACCGCGTCGCCGCCTGCGGCGTCGATACGCTGATCCTGACGGTGGACACCGCCGTTTCGCCGAACCGCGAGTACAACCGGCACAACGGCTTCACCGTGCCGGTCACGCCGTCGCTGCGCGGCGCCCTGGACGTGGCGCGCCATCCGGCCTGGGCCGGCGGGGTGCTGCTGCGCCTGCTGGCCGACGGCGGCTGGCCGGGATACGCCCACTATCCGCCGCAGTTCCGCACCCGCATCACCGACGCCACGGCCCACGACCCGATCCGGCTGTGCGACCGGGTGAGTTGGGACGACGTGGCGGAACTGCGCCGCCGCTGGCGGGGCCGGATCATCCTCAAGGGCCTGCTGGCGCCGGAGGATGCGCTGCGCGCGGCCGGGTCAGGGGTCGATGCCGTGGTGGTGTCCAACCATGGCGGGCGCAACCTGGACTGCGCGCCGTCGCCGCTCGGCGTGCTGCCGCGGATCATGGACGCGGTCGGCGACCGGATGACGGTGCTGGCCGACAGCGGCGTGCGGCGCGGCAGCGACGCCGCGAAGCTGCTGGCCGCCGGCGCGGCGGCGGTTCTGCTCGGCCGGGCGCCGCTGTTCGGACTGGCGGCCGGCGGACAGGCGGGGGCGGAACACGCGCTGGCGATCCTGCGGGACGAACTGGACCGGACCATGGCCCTGCTCGGCTGCCGGACGGTCGCCGATCTGCGGCTTTGAGGGAAGCGAAGCAAGTCACGGAATTGACAGGCGATGCGGGGGAGGGGGCGGCGCCGCATCGACGCACGGCTGCCGCAAGAGGAACGCAGGGCTGATTGTCAGCCTGCGGAATTAGCATGCACCGCAACCAGAGGAGAGGAAGCGGTCGTGGCGGAGGACGCGGTGGATGGCGGGCGGCGGGGAACTGGCCGCCGGACGGCCTCCCAAACGGCATCGGGCGGGCCGGGCCTGACGGTCTATGCGCAGCTTGCCGGGATCGTCCTGTTCTGGGGCGCCAACTGGCCGCTGATGAAGCTGGCGCTGGTCGACATCGGGCCGCTCGCCTTCTGCGCCGTGCGGCTGTTCGGGACCGCGTTGAGCGTCGCGGCGATGGCGCCGATCCTGCGCTTTCCCCTGCTGCCCCAGCGCGGCGAGCGGCTGATGCTCGCGGTCGTCGGCCTGCTGCAGGTCGCCGGCATGATGGGGCTGAGCAACCTCGGTCTGCAGTTCGTCTCGCCGGGGCGGGCGTCGGTGCTCGCCTACACCATGCAGATGTGGGCCTTGCCGCTCGGCCTGCTGCTGCTGGGCGAGCGGATCACCGGGCGGCGCGCCGCGGCGGCGGGGCTGACCTTCGCCGGGGTGGTCGTCTTCTTCAACCCGGCGCTGGTGGATTGGAGCGACGCCAAGGCGCTGATCGGCAACGGCCTGCTGATCGGCTGCGCGCTCAGCTGGGCGCTGGGGGCGACGCTGTACCGGCGGCGGGTGTGGCGCACGCCCTTCTGGACCCAGACCTTCTGGCAGATCGCCGCCAGCGCGCTGGTGATGGTGCCGCTGGCGCTGTCCACCGAATCCGGGCACCCGGTCCACTGGTCGGGCTCCCTGCTGGCGGTCGTCGCCTATAACTGCCTGATCGCCACCGGGCTCTGCTATTGGTGGTGGGGCAAGGCGCTGTCGGTGATGCCGGCCAGCCAAGCCGGGCAGATCGTCTGCCTGGTGCCGATCACGGCGCTGGTTCTGAGTGCGGTCTTCTACCACGAGCCGCTGAGTGCGGGCGTGCTGGCCAGCGTGGCGATGATCGCCGGCGGCATCGTCCTGTCGGCGCGGGCGCGCTGAACTGCTGTGGCCGTCAGTTGGAGGCGGGATAGAGCGGCAGGAGGTTCTGCTGGCGGCGCTGGTAACGGACCAGCTCCAGCGCGCTCAGCGGCCGGGCTCCCTGGGCGCGGCAGGCGGCGGCGACCTCGAACATCAGCGCCTGCTGGTGGAACAGGGTGGCGTAGGCATCGCCCAGTTTGAACTCCGGATCCCACATGTGGATGGCCTCCGCCCCGGCGCCGTTCACCTCGATGATGCGGAAATCCTCGCCCACCGCCAGCCGCTCCACCGAGGCGAAGCGCACGTCGAAGCGGCCGAAATGGAAACCCGGCATCTGGTCGGCGATCTCGTCGAAGCGGGCGGTCAGCGTCGCCGTGACATGGCCGCAGGCATCCTTGTAGAGGCCGCCGACCCGGCTGCTGCCGACCAGCGACAGCCGCACCGTGCGGCCTGCCTCCGGCACCTCGTCCAGCCGGTCGGCCAGTGCCTCGTGATGCAGATCCGCCTTCCAGGAGGCGCGCGGATCGGCGGCGATCAACTGGCGCAGGGTGGAGCGGCCGTCGCCGACCACATGCGGATAATAGCGGAAGGTCATGGAGAAGATGCGCCCGTGCCGCTCCCCCGGCTTGCGGACGTAGAAGATGCCGGCCTCACCGGCGTAGGGCACATGCTCCTGCAGGATCAGCCGGACGTCGGCCGGGAAGCCGCGGAGATAGGCGTGGAGGTCGGCGGCGTCGCGCACCAGCCGCACGCCGATGCCGCGCCAGCCGATGTCGGGCTTGGCGACCAGCGGGAAGGACAGGCCGGCGCCGGACGCCAGCGTGTCCAACGCAGCCGGGGTCAGCGAGGGGCGGTTGACCAGGGCGACCGACTTCGCGGCCCAGCGGCGTGCCGCCGGCCCGATCAGGTCCATGCAGGCGATCTTCGACTCGCCCAGCAGGCCGCCGGCCTCGATCGACGGGTTGGCGGCGGTCGGCAGGGTCAGGCTGCGGTGGCGGAGGCCCAGCGCAAACCACTGCGCCACCAGCGGAATGTAGAACAGCAGCGGCGGTATGCGCTCCGCCCAGCCGATGGTGGGGGCGCCGGCCGGCACCACCGGCAGGCCTGGCAGGGCGATGGCGCGCGGGGTCGGGCTGCCGTGCAGCGCATCGCGCAGGGCGGCGGGCAGATGCGGCTCCAGCGTCGCCCGGACGCGGGCGAACAGGGCGGTGGCGACGGCGTGGGCGCGCCGCGTGCGCAGGACCATCAGCAGCGCCGCGCAGGCGATGCCGATCACCTGAACCTGCACCGCGGCCGCCTCCAGCGACGAGGTCATCAGCGTCAGCAGCAGCCCGACATGCACGCCGGCCGTCGCCAGCGTGATGGCGACGAAGCGCAGGAACGGCACCCGCATCACGCCGCAGGCGAAATAGGTCGGGAACAAGACGCCGGGCACCAGACGGCAAGTCACCAATGTCGGCAGCAGGTTTCTTTGCAAAGCCCCGCGGCAGCGCTCAAGCATCGGTCCTTCGGTCCGGCGGCGAATCCAACTGATCCGCAGCGACAACAGCCCGAGGACATAAATGAACAAATCGCCGATAACGATCCCGCACAGTAGCGTGATGGCGGTTACGCCGATGCTGACGGTACCGACGCTGACCAGGCTCGCTCCAACCGCAATCGCAACGTCTTCGTGCAGAAGCGTCAGCAAAGCAAGGCCCAGCAACAGGGGAAAGCCGGCGAAAGCGGTTATTGGTTGCAATGCAGCAAACACGGGCGGGCTGTCCGTTGGAATAGGGGCGGCAAGGGTGCCGCCGGCAAAATTGCATAGGAAAAGGTAAGCTTCACGTTAAAACTTTTGTGGAACCGTGCGGCATAGCGACAGTTTCCTTTGGTCCATATCGAAACGGTATGGGCATGATAGAAAATATGTGTTTGCAGCTATGGCGCCGGCGCGGCACAGTGCGTCCCAATAAACGACCGGCCAATCGACCGCAGACGGCCGAACCGCCACCCGACCAGGAGACGCACCGTGCAGAGCATCCAGTGGGACGACGCCTTCCTCCTTGAAGCCCAGCTGACCGAGGATGAGAAGCTGGTGCGCGACAGCGCCCGCGCCTACTGCCAGGACCGGCTGCAGCCGCGCGTCATCTCCGCCTTCCGCGAGGAGCGGTTCGACCGCGAGATCATGACCGAGATGGGCGAGCTGGGCCTGCTGGGCCCGACCATCCCGGAGGAGTATGGCGGGCCGGGCGTCAGCCATGTCGCCTACGGGCTGGTCGCCCGCGAGGTGGAGCGGGTGGACAGCGGCTATCGCTCCGCCATGTCGGTGCAGTCGTCGCTGGTCATGCACCCGATCTACGCGTATGGCAGCGAAGAGCAGAAGAAGAAGTGGCTGCCGCGTCTGGCCACCGGCGAGCTGGTCGGCTGCTTCGGCCTGACCGAGCCGGACCACGGCTCCGATCCCGGCGGCATGAAGACCCGCGCCACCAAGGTCGACGGCGGTTATCTGCTGTCGGGCTCCAAGATGTGGATCACCAACTCCCCCATCGCCGACCTCGCCGTCGTCTGGGCGAAGTCGGAGGCCCATGACAACAAGATCAAGGGCTTTGTGGTGGAGCGCGGGACCAAGGGCTTCTCCACCCCGAAGATCGAGGGCAAGCTGTCGCTGCGCTCGTCGGTCACCGGCGAGATCGTGCTGGACGAGGCCTTCGTGCCGGAAGAGAACCTGCTGCCCAACGCGTCGGGTCTCGGCGGCCCGTTCGGCTGCCTGAACAAGGCGCGCTACGGCATCGCCTGGGGCGTGCTGGGCGCGGCGGAGTTCTGCTGGCACGCCGCCCGCCAGTACACGATGGACCGCAAGCAGTTCGGCCGCCCGCTGGCCCAGACCCAGCTGGTCCAGAAGAAGCTGGCCGACATGATGACGGAGATCACGCTGGGGCTTCAGGCCTGCCTGCGTGTCGGCCGCATGATGGACGACGGCAGCTGGTCGCCGGAGGCGATCTCGCTGATCAAGCGCAACAACTGCGGCAAGGCGCTGGACATCGCCCGCGTCGCCCGCGACATGCACGGCGGCAACGGCATCTCCGAGGAGTTCCAGGTCATCCGCCACATGGTGAACCTGGAGACGGTGAACACCTACGAAGGCACCCACGACGTCCACGCCCTGATCCTGGGCCGGGCGCAGACGGGCCTGCAGGCGTTCTTCTAAGTCGCTCCCGCAAGGTAGCGTTTTCCCTCTCCCGCCTTTCGCACAAACGAAGTTTGTGCTGACGGCGTCAGGCGGATCGAAGATCCGCTGAGAGCCCCGGGAGAGGGAGGGGCCCACCGTGAAGCGGTGGGAGGGTGAGGGGTGAACCGAGAATCGGTGTGGTTGCGGATTCTCGGACTACCCCTCACCCTCCCCACTCCGTGGGTCCCCTCCCTCTCCCGAGGCGGGAGAGGGCGTTTTCAGGTTCCGGTCGCCTGCTGGCGGACCTCCGTCAGGAAGCGCTCCACCTCCGCGGCCAGCGCGCGGGTCTGGCCGGACAGGCCGCGGGCGGCGTCCTGCACGCCCAAGGCCGTGCTGCCGGCGCTTTCCGCCGTCTGCGCCAGCGCGGCGATGGTCGCCGACACGTCCTGGGTGCCCAGCGCCGCCATCTCCACCGCCCGCGCGATTTCCTGGGTGGCGGCGTTCTGTTCCTGCACCGACTGGGTGATGGTGCCGGAAATGCCGTCGATCTCGGTGATGGTGCTGCCGATGGCGCCGATGGCCTCGGCGGCCTCGCGGGTCACCGACTGCATCGCGTTGACCTGGGCGGCGATCTCGTCGGTCGCCTTGGCGGTCTGGTCGGCCAGCCCCTTCACCTCGGTCGCCACCACTGCAAAGCCTTTTCCGGCCTCCCCGGCGCGGGCGGCCTCGATGGTGGCGTTCAGGGCCAGCAGGTTGGTCTGCTTGGCGATGGCGTGGATCAGCCCGACCACCTGGCCGATGCGCTCGGCATTGGCGATCAGCCCCTGGACGGTGGCATTGGTTCGGTCGGCGTGGGACACCGCCTCGCCGGCGATGCGGGCGGAATGGCCGACCTGATCGGTGATGCCGCCGATGGAACTGGCGAGTTCGGTCGCCGCCGCCGCCGCGGAGCGGACGTTGGACTGGATGTCGTCGGATTCGCGGGCGACGTTGCGGGTCTGGCTGGACGCCTCGCCCACCACCACCGCCATGCGGTCGGCGCTGTCGGCCATGCCGGCGGCCGACTCGGCGATGCCCTCGACCAGACGCTTCACCGTGCCCTGGAAGCGGTCGGCGAGGTCGAGCAGGGCGGCGCGCTTGGCCTCCTCCGCCTTGGCGTCGGCTTCGGCCTGGGCCGCGTGCATGCGCTCGATGGCGCGGGCGTTGTCGCGGAAGACGGTGACCGAGCCGGCCATGGCGCCGATCTCGTCGGAGCGGCCGTTGCCGGGCACCTCGACCGTGGTGTCGCCGTCGGCCAGCTTCGCCATCGCCGCCGACATGGCGCGCAAGGGGCGGATGACGATGCGGCCGAGCATGACGTTCAGCAGGACGATCTGCACCACCAGCGCGATCAGGCAGATGGCGATCTGGTTGCGCATCTGGGTGGCGATGGCGTCGATCTGCTGGTCCAGGCTCCAGGCGATCTGCAGGGCGCCGACCAGCCGGTTGCTCTTGCCGGTCACCACCGGCACCGTCACGATGATGTGGCCCTTGGCCGAGCGGGTCTGCGCCCCCTTGCCGGCGAGAACCGCCTCGACCAGATCCTGGTCGGCCTTCAGGTCGTACTTGGCGAAGCGCGGGTTGGAGAAGTCGGCCAGCGTGTCGGAGGAGGTCGCGGCGCGCAGCGAGGCGAGTTGAACCTCGTGGCTGTCGGCCAACGGCATGAACTCCGTCTCGATGGAGGCGCCGTCGCTGGCGATGAAGCTGGTCTTTGTGGCGTTCGCCAGCATGTCCGTCTTGACGCGGGCGTCGTGCGTGGCCAGCCGCACCGCGTCGTCATACTGCATCTTGGCCTGCAGCCCCATGATGATGATGAAGCCGCCGACGATGGCCGCGACGAAGGCCGCCGTCACCTTCCGCCCGACGCTCCAGAACCGACGCGGCCGGGATGCGGCCGCCTTGTCCACTGCCATGCTCTTGCCCTTCCCATGCCGCCTTCGCGCCGCATCGACCGTCAAGGCATGACGGATCAGCCGCCGGAAAGACTGGCGTTCGCTGTCGAAGCGTCAACGAATTGCAAAATTTAAATGGTATTGTAACGGAACGTCATGGTCTGCGCCATGATCTTCTTCTCTGACCTTCGGATGATTGCCAGTTGTCGCGGCAATCCCAAAGTCGCGGGCCGATGCGGCCAAAGTGAAGGCGCCGCCGTCTGAATGACAAGACGGCGCCTTTCTATGCCGGATACGTCGAAAATCCGACTTTTGCTTTTTGGGAGTGTTTTGTGTTGGGCGTCTCAGCCGCGGGCCGGCTTGCGCTCCCGCCAGCCGAAAGGCCCGGCAGTCTCATAGAGCCACGGATACTGGTTGACCATGCGCCTTGCGATGGCGATGCGGTGGGCGGTCAGCGTGATGAGGCCGAGCACGACCGTATGCACGATGAAGCCCCACAGCGACAGCAGTTCCTCGCCGAACAGGCCCCAGGCCAGGAAGCGGTCGCCCACCCCCAGCAGCAGCGAGTAGGCCAGCACGCTCGACACCGGCTTCCACCCCTCCGCCAGCGTCTGGCCGGTCAGCACGCCGCAGCCGCCGAACACCAGAAGCGTCAGGAACACGAAAACCGGAACCGACGAACCCAGGATCGTCTCCATCTCAGTGCCCCCCTTCCAGATAGGCGGACCGCACCTCCGGGTCGGCCAGCAGCTGCGCCCCGGTCCCCGTCATCGTGATCTTCCCCGTCACCATCACATAGGCCCGGTGCGCCAGCTTCAGCGCGTGGAAGGCGTTCTGCTCGACCATGAACACCGTCATCTTCTGTTCCCGGTTGATCTCCTGGATCACCTGGAAGATCTGCTTCACGATCAGCGGCGCCAGACCCAGGCTCGGCTCGTCCAGCAGCAGCAGGCGCGGCTGGCTCATCAGCGCGCGGCCGATCGCCAGCATCTGCTGCTCGCCGCCCGACATCGTGCCGGCGCGCTGGTTGATGCGCTCCTTCAGGCGCGGGAACAGGGTCAGAACCCGCTCCAGTTCGCGGTCGAAGCTGCCGGGCTGGGCGACGATCGAGCCCATCTGCAAATTCTCCAGCACCGTCATCCGCGGGAAGATGCGCCGGCCTTCGGGAGACTGGGCGATGCCGCGCCGCACGATCTCGTGCGTCGGCAGGTCGGTGATGTCCTCGCCCTCGAAGAACACCCGGCCCTGGCGCGCGCGCGGGCTGCCGCAGATCGTCATCAGCAGCGTCGACTTGCCCGCCCCGTTCGCGCCGATCAGCGAGACGATCTCGCCGGCGCCGATCTCGATGTCGATGCCCTTCAGCGCCTCGATGGCACCGTAGAACGTATGGACGCCCGATACCTTCAACATGGCTCAGGCCCCCTTCTGCGCGTTTTGCGGCATATGCAGGTCGGCGGCAACCTCCGGCGGCAGCGCTTCGTCCTCGTCCTCGCCGAGATAGGCGCGGATCACCGCCGGGTCGTTCTTCACATGCTCCGGATCGCCGTCGGAAATCTTCCGGCCATAGTCCAGCACCACCACATGGTCGGAAATGCGCATCACCACGCTCATGTCATGCTCGATCAGCAGAACGCCGGTCCGATGGCCCTGCGGGGTCTGCACATCGCGGATGAAGGTCAGGATCTCGGCCAGCTCGCCCGACTCGCGCGGGTTCAGGCCGGCCGCCGGCTCGTCCAGGCACAGCAGCACCGGCTCGGTGCACATCGCCCGCGCGATCTCCAGGCGGCGCTGGGCGCCATAGGGCAGGTTGCCGGCCTCCCAGTCGGCGAACTCGGTCAGGCGAACCCGGTCCAGCCAGTATTTCGCCAGCTCCACCGCCTCATGCTCGGCCTTGCGGAAGCCGGGAAGCCCCAGCAGCCCGGCGATGGCGAAGCCCGACGCCCGCATCAGCTTGTTGTGCTGGGCGACGATCAGATTCTCCAGAACGCTCATGCCGCTGAACAGCCGGATGTTCTGGAAGGTGCGCGCCACCCCGGCCAGCTGGGCGATGCGGTAGCCCGGCATCCGCTCCAGCAGGAACTCCTTGCCCGCCGGGTGGCGCAGCGTCAGCCGGCCCACCGTGGGGGTGTAGAAGCCGGTGACGCAGTTGAACAGCGTCGTCTTGCCGGCGCCGTTCGGGCCGATCAGCGCGGTGATCTCGCCCGCCCGCGCCTCGAAGGACACGTCGTTGTTCGCCACCAGACCGCCGAAGCGCATGGTCAGGTGTTCGACGCTGAGAAGCGGCTTTTCAGTGCTCATCGGTGCGGCGCTCATTTCGCGGCTCCCGTCGCGGCCGGGTTCTTGCCGCCATGCAGGAGGATGGTCGGGTCGCGGTGGGCCAGCAGGCCGCGCGGACGCCACAGCATGATCACCACCATGCCGGCGCCGAAGGCCAGCATGCGGTAGTCGGCCAGCTCGCGGAACGCTTCGGGCAGGCCGATCACCAGCAGGGTGGCGACCACCACGCCGATCTGGCTGCCCATGCCGCCCAGCACCACGATGGCCAGGATGATCGCCGACTCGATGAAGGTGAAGCTCTCCGGGCTGATGAAGCCCTGGCGCGTGGCGAAGAAGGAGCCGGCGAAGCCGCCGAACATCGCGGCGATGGCGAAGGCCGCCAGCTTCATATTGGTGCGGTTGATGCCGAGCGAGGCGCAGGCGATGTCGTCCTCGCGCAGCGCTTCCCAGGCCCGGCCCAGCGGCAGCTTGCGCACACGCAACGTGAACAGGTTCACCACCAGCGCCAAGGCCAGGATGAGGTAATAGAGGAAGACGATGCGGTGCAGCGGCGAGTATTCCAGCCCGAACAGCTCGTGGAAGGCGGCCATGCCGTCGGCCGGGCTGCGCGAGAACTCGGCGATGCCGAAGAAGCTCGGCCGCGGAATGCCGGAGATGCCGTTCGGGCCGCCGGTGAACTGGTACCAGTTGACCAGGATGATGCGGATGATCTCGCCAAAGCCCAGCGTCACGATGGCGAAATAGTCGCCGCGCAGACGCAGCACCGGGAAGCCCAGCAGCACGCCCGAGCAGGCGGCCAGCACGCCCGCCAGCGGCAGGCAGACCCAGAAGCTGAGCCCGAAGTAATGGGCGAGCAGCGCGTAGGAATAGGCGCCGACGGCGTAGAAGGCGACATAGCCGAGGTCGAGCAGGCCGGCGAGGCCCACCACGATGTTCAGGCCCCAGCCCAGCATGATGTAGGTCAGCAGCAGGATGCCGATGTCCAGCAGCATGCGGTCGGCCAGCGGCGTCATCGGCAGGATGGCGGCGAAGACCACGGCGACCGGGCCGATGTAGCGGCTGGCGTGCTGCACCTTGGCGGCGATGCGGTCCATCCGCTTGTCGCGGTCGGCCTGGCTCAGCTTGGAGCGGTGGGAGGTGACGGTGAACAGGGCGCGGAGGGCAATCACGCCGCCGCCCAGCACCAGCACCAGCCGCAGCACCTGGGTCGGCATCGGCAGCACCAGCCCGACGCCGGCGCAGAGCAGCGCCAGGATCAGCACCGGCACCGCCATGCCCTGGCGGATCAGCCCGAGCCCGAGGCGGCCGAGGAAGACCAGGACGATGGAGGCGATCACCTCCTCCGGCCGGGCTTCGATCTCCAGGCCGGTGGGGCGGTCGACGGTGCGCAGGCCGACCAGCGGCACGGTCAGCAGCAGGGCGACGAAGGCGGCGAGGGCGGCGTCCTTGAGGGTGGCCGGCCAGTCGACGCCGGGGCGCTTGCCGTTGATGTGGTAATGGGGGTGCGATTGCGCGTGGGAAGGGGTGGTCATGGCGCTTACACCTTCTCGATCTCGGGCCGGCCAAGCAGGCCGGTGGGCCGGAAGATCAGGACGAGGACAAGGATGGAGAAGGTGGCGACGTCCTTCCATTCGGAGCCGACATAGCCCGACCAGAAGGCCTCGATCAGGCCGATGACCACGCCGCCGAGCATGGCGCCGGGCAGCGAGCCGACCCCGCCGAGCACGGCGGCGGTGAAGCTTTTCACGCCGGCCAGGAAGCCGATGTAGAAATCGATGACGCCATAGATCAGCAGCACCATCATGCCGGCGACGGCGGCGAGCGCGGCGCCCATGACGAAGGTCAGCGAGATGACGCGGTCGACGTTGACGCCGAGCAGGCCCGCCATCTTCTTGTCCTGCTCGCAGGCGCGCTGGGCGCGGCCGAGAGAGGTGCGGTTGATCAGCGTGGTGAAGCCGATCATCAGGACCAGCGTGATGATGATGGTGGCGAGGCGGACGTAGCTGACCGAGACGGCGCCGTCCATCAGGGTGAGGTTGCCGGGCAGGATGGGCTGCAGCGGCTTGGAGCGGGCGCCCTGGAGGATCTGGATGTAGTTCTGCAGGAAGATCGACATGCCGATGGCCGAGATCAGCGGCGCCAGCCGCGGCGAGGAGCGCAGCGGCCGGTAGGCGATGCGCTCCACCGTCCAGCCATAGACGCTGGTGAACAGCATGGAGGCGAGCAGCATGATCAGCAGCGCCAACGGCACCCAGGTGATGCCGAGCGCGCCGATGGCCAGGAAGGTGATCAGCGCCACGAAGGAGCCGATCATGTAAATCTCGCCATGGGCGAAGTTGATCATCCCGATGATGCCGTACACCATCGTGTAGCCGATCGCGATCAGGCCGTAAATCGCCCCAAGCGACAAGCCGTTGATCAATTGCTGTATGAAATAATCCATCAGACAGGCTTCTCCCACTCTCCCAGGACACCGATTAGTCAGGCACGCGAGACTTGGTGCTCGAGTTTTTGAATTAAGCCGTGTGCGGCAGCGGAATTCCGATCCGGATGAACGGGGGAGAACATCCAGGACCGAGGCAGGGGACGCTTGGAACCCCGCCGCCGCACCCGGTTCCTTGCCGAAGCCCCGCCGGATGCGGGATCCGGCGGGGCTTCGGGCGAATTCGTTATCGGGGACCGCCGCGCGGCGGCATGTAGCGGGCCGGAATCGTCAGGCGGCCCCGGATCGGGCCTTCCGTCATCCGGATATGCGACGACAGCGCGGGGGTGCGGTTCTGCACCCGAGCGGCGTTCCGTCGTTCGACCATAGCCAACAGCTCCCACTTGCGCGGCACGGCCTGCGGCCGTGGCGTCCCCACCGGCATTGCTGCCGGACATCCTGTTTGTGAATCACGGCTCAGACCGGACGGAATGACCGCCCGATCCGGACCAGTCGGCGAGAGGCGCCGCGCCTTACCCTGCTCAAAACTGTTCTTTGTGTTCAGCCCCGGCACTTAGGTGCCGGTTGCGTATGCTGCCCTTTTTCTTGACACAGACAGGTAATGCAACTTGATCAGTAGGCGCAACACTCTCTTTCCGATGGGCGAAAAAAACAACAATCGTTCTGAACGCTTCGATCTGTTCCGATGAAAATTTCCCGGACCTGTGGGCGCGGGAAACTTCGTTCAGTTTCTTGTCAACAGCTGTTCACATCATCCGCCGACCAGATCGCGGGGGTCGGTGAAGGGCTGTCCCAGGGCCTCGGCCACCGCCCGATAGGTCAGCCGGCCGGCCTGGACGTTCAGCCCGGCCAGCAGGTGCGGATCCTCGGCCAGCGCCCGTTTCCAGCCCTTGCCGGCCAGCGCCTGGACGAAGGGCAGGGTGGCGTGGTTCAGCGCCTCCGTGCTGGTGCGGGCGACGGCGCCCGGCATGTTGGCGACGCAATAATGGACAACGCCGTCGACCACATAGGTCGGGTCGGAATGGGTGGTGGCGTGGCTGGTCTCGAAGCAGCCGCCCTGGTCGATGGCGACGTCCACCAGCACCGACCCGCGGCGCATGCCGGCCAACTGGTCGCGGCGAACGAGCTTCGGCGCGGCGGCCCCCGGCACCAGCACGGCGCCGACCACCAGATCGGCATCGGCGACCAGCCGGTCGAGCGCGTCGGCCGAGGCATAGACCGTTTTCAGCCGCGGCCCGAACAGGTCGTCGAGCTGGGCCAGACGCGGCATGGAGCGGTCGGCGATGGTGACGTCGGCGCCCAGCCCCATCGCCATGCGGGCGGCATTGGTGCCGACCACGCCGCCGCCGATCACCAGCACCTTGCCGGGCAGCACGCCGGGCACGCCGCCCAGCAGGATGCCGGAGCCGCCGTTGCTCTTCTGCAAGGCGACGGCGCCGACCTGGATCGCCATGCGGCCGGCGATCTCCGACATCGGCGCCAGCAGCGGCAGGCGTCCGGCGCGGTCGGTGACGGTTTCATAGGCGATGGCGGTGCAGCCGCTTTCCATCAGCAGCCGGGCCTGTTCGGGATCGGGGGCGAGGTGAAGATAGGTGAACAGCACCTGATCCGGGCGCAGCCTGCGACATTCCGCCGGCTGCGGCTCCTTGACCTTCACGATAAGCTCGGCCTTTGCGAAGACCTCCTCGGCGGAGCCGGCGATCTCGGCCCCCGCCGCGCGGTAGGCCTCGTCGGAAAAGCCGATCTCGGCACCGGCGCCGCTCTGCACCAGCAGGGAATGGCCGTCCGCCGCCAGTTCGCGGATCGAGGCCGGCGTCAAGCCGACGCGGTACTCGTGGTTCTTGATTTCCTTGGGAACGCCGATGCGCGTGACCATGCGAGAACTCCCCGATCCGAGCGACTGCTCCAGCCAATCCAACCGATCCGAACTGGTATCCCAGGAAACCATCGGTCTGGCTGATTGTCTCAGTAAAGTCACTATACGGCCGGCGGACGGAGAGAATCTCTGCAAAGCCTTGCATGAATCCCCCATAGTGTGGTGGTGCTTTCGCACGATCCGCCACGTCTTCGAATAAAATTGCATGCACGCCCTGGACGCCCTGGACCACAAGATCCTGCGCCTTCTCCGCAAGGACGGCCGGATGAGCAACGCCAAGCTGGCGGCGGAGGTCGGGCTGTCGCCATCGGCCTGCCTGCGCCGCCTGCACATGCTGGAGCATTCCGGCGTGATCCGCGGCTATACCGCCATCATCGAGACGGCGGACGAGGAGCGGTCGGTGACGGTGATCGTGCAGATCACGCTGGAACGGCAGACCGACGACTACCTCCGCCGCTTCGACGCCGCCGTCCGCCGCTGTCCGGAGGTGCGGGAATGCTATCTGCTGTCCGGCAGTTCCGACTATCTGCTGCGGGTGGTGGCGCAGGACCCGGCCGATTACGACCGCATCTACAAGGACTCGCTGTCGCGCCTGCCCGGCGTGGTGCGCATCCAGTCGAGCTTCGCCATACGCAGCGTGGTGCGGCCGGGCAGCCTGCCGGCACTGGAGGAGCAGGCGGACTGACCGTTGAGGGAACGTCTTCCTCTTACCCAAGGGGGCAGGTTCGCTCAGGAAGGGCTTGCTTCAGGGAGTGGGGGCCGCGTGCCACCGTCGTGATCGTGTAATCCTTGAATTCCGGAGCGAACCTGTCCAAGTTCGGGGAACCATGACACTGCCGCCCCGCCATATCCGTAACCTCCTGCGTGCAGGCCGCGTTCACGCAGGCTCGCCCGCCCCGGATCTGGTCGCCTGAGGCAAGGCTCCCGGACCGTCCGGGGCCAACATCATCTCCGAATCCAAGAGAGCCGCTCGAACCGCATCCATGCGGTCACGGGTTTATCACGTGCAACCGCTGCATGACCGATGAGGCGTCCACCGGGGGGCGCCGCCCGGCAGTCGGTTGTGCATGCCGAGAAAAGCGAAGGAAGACCTCGATGCGTCCCGCAGACCAGTTTCCGCCCATCGTGCTGACCGCCACCGACCATGACCGCCTCTCGGCTTTGGTGGAGGCCGTTTCCGAGAGGTTGCCCGATGTATACGCGTACCTCACGGTCGAACTGGAGCGCGCTGCGGTGATCGATGCCAGCGAACTCGTGACGACGGTGGTCACGATGGGCGCGCGCGTGGCGTTCCGGGACGAGGTAACCGGACAGGAGCGGACTGTCACCCTGGTTTATCCGGGTGATGCCGACCTCGCGGCCGGTCGGGTGTCGGTGCTGACCCCCATTGGCGCGGCCCTCATTGGCGTCGCGGAAGGACAGTCGATCACATGGTACACGCGCGATGGCGAGGCGAAGACCCTTACCGTTTTGGCCGTCGAGCCTCCCATTGCGGACAGGGGCGCCGTCGCCGCATGATCCGCGGTCGGACGAGCGACTGCATGCAAGACGCTTCACAACCGCTTCGTCGGCTGGGCGGCCATAGCCTCGCGACGTTCCTCCGGTTCGTGCCGTCCGATGGGAAACACGCCCTGCACCAAGGCCGCTGATCTTTCATGTTGCCTCTCACCCGAACAGATCCAGTTCCGGGTCCGGGGCGGTTTCCGGGTGGGTCAGGTCGGTGCAGCCGATGCCGATCAGGCGGAAGGCGCGGCCGTCCGCCTCGCGCTCCAAGAGGGCGAGGCCGGCGGCGAGGATCGCGTCGGCCGAGCGGGTCGGCTCCACCCGGCGGGAGCGGGTGAGCTGCTGGAAATCCTTGGTCTTCAGCTTCAGGACCACGCTGCGGCCAAGCAGCCCCTCGCGCTCCAGCCGGCGGGCGACCTTGTCGGCCAGCGGGCGCAGCTCCTGCGCCAGGGCGGGCAGGGTGGTGACGTCCCAGTCGAAGGTTTCCTCCGACGAGATGCTCTTGCTCGGCGACTCAGGATGCACCCGGCGGGAATCCTCGCCGCGGGCGTAGCTGTAGAGCACCCGGCCCATGGCGCCGTAGCGCTTGACCAGCCAATGCTCGTCCTTGTCCTGCAGATCGCCGACGCGGGTGATGCCGTCGGCGAACAGCTTGCGCTCCAGCGCCGGGCCGACGCCCCACAGGATGGTGACCCGCTTGGGCGCCAGGAAGGCCGCTGCCTCCGCCCGGCCCAGCGCCGAGAAGCCGCGCGGCTTGTCGAGGTCGGACGCGATCTTCGCCAGCAGCTTGTTGTAGCTGAGGCCGATGGAGGCGGTGATGCGCAGCTCGCTCTCGAACCGGCGGACGATCTCCACCAGCGCCTGGGCCGGGCTGATGCTGAGACGGTCCTCGACGCCGGCGAGGTCGAGATAGGCCTCGTCGATGCTGATCGGCTCGACCAGGGGGGTGAAGGCCTCCATGATCTCGCGGGCGCGATGGCCGACTTCCTTATACTTGGCGATGTTGGGGCGGATGATGGTGGCGTCGGGGCAGCGGTCCAGCGCCTCGCGGATCGTCATGGCGGAGCGCACGCCCGATATGCGCGCGACATAGCAGCAGGCGGCGACCACCCCGCGATGGTCGTCGCCGCCGACGATCACCGGGCGGCTCGCCAGCTCCGGCCGGTCGCGCTTCTCCACGGTGGCATAGAAGCTGTCGCAGTCGATGTGGCCGATGGACAGGCTGTGCAGCTCCGCATGGCGGAACAGCCGCCGGCTGCCGCATTTCGGGCAGCGCGTCACTTCCCCCGGCAGGGCGGCGGCGCAGTCGCGGCAGACGCTGTGCGGGGGCGCGGTCATCGTGGCGGCAGCTTAGCAAAGGGGCGCGCGAACCGCCAGCTTATGCGTACAAAGGAAGAACAGAGTGTCTTGTCAGGGGCCGATTGGAGCTGTTGAAAAGGCATGTATCTCCGGCGCAGCGATTGCTGCGGAATTATCTGGCATCCACACCAGCCCGAGCCGGGGTGGGTATTTTGGCTGGTTTGCGACACCTCGGAACCTCGAGTGACTGCTGGCGCTGGGGGACGGGCAATGTTTTGGCCGGTGCCTCCAGCGCCAGCAGTCACTTTTTGTGTACAAACTATAAGCAGTTCGCACGCAACGCGTGATAACTTGATTTTATATCGAGATT
The DNA here is from genome assembly GCF_051124815.1 of Azospirillum sp. B2RO_4. Lineage (NCBI taxonomy): Bacteria > Pseudomonadati > Pseudomonadota > Alphaproteobacteria > Rhodospirillales > Azospirillaceae > Azospirillum > Azospirillum sp. B2RO_4. The sequence goes on from NZ_CP118489.1 coordinate 517,383, forward strand.
TGTGCACATTACTGAAGTCGTTCATCGCCCATGGATTCGTCATGGATTACCGTCAGCGCATGCGGGCCATCGTACTTCGCGTCATTGCAGAGGATACAAACATCGAGTTTTGGCAAAAGCTCAAGCAGAGTGCGATAGCTATATATCCGGATTCGTTCGAGACATCAGCAAATGATGTTCGGGTCATGCCTACCCGTGCCCGCTTTAGGATTCAAGATGACAGGCACACCTTCATGGATAAGGCCATGTTCGATGCTGCTACGGCATCTGGTATGCTGCCTGTCGATGAATTAAATCGCCAAAACAGGTGGAGATACACTTTTATCCGCTCTGGAAGAATAACGATGACCCAGAAGCGAATAAAAGACGAAGACGCAATGGCGACACCCTCCAGTTTCCGTCGCCTCCTTGCGCTCCCCAATGAATTAGCCCGACAAATGACACTTGGACTCCCAGGTGATGTGAATGCAATAACTCCGAGCTACCTGAACGGGGTTATCGTGCACGGCCCAATCGATCCGGCTGCTAGTAGCGAGGGATTCAAGCGACTCGGGTTCATCAAGTTCGCTGTCCCCGACAGGCACTTTACGGAGTGGGCAGCCACGTTGGGTGTTGACGAAATCATTGTCGAAATGCAGAATCAAGCAAAGCGCGCGAGCCGGGGCGGAAAATCCGACCGCCGGACGCCGACTTGGAAGCCGAACGAAAAGCGGGACGAGGACAAGAAAGAGCCATGAAGGCCGGGACGCCAGGGTTTGTCGGAAATCGCCTAACGGAGGCAAGGGAAGCGCGTGGCCTTACGGCCGCTTCCCTGGCTGAGCTTGTGGGCGTGTCGCCTCAGGCTATAGCGAACTATGAGGGCGACGTGAACTCGCCTCGCCCTGATGTCATGGCAGCCATCTCGACCCGCCTAAATTTCCCGATATCTTATTTTCTCCGCCCAGCCAATGGCTGTGAGAAGGCGCCTATCTTTTGGCGTTCTAATGCATCTGCGGTAAAGATCGGGCGACTTAAAGCCGAAAAGCGATTGATTTGGATGCGGGAAGCTGTTGAGTATCTTGGAAGGTACTTTGATTTTCCAGCCGTCGATCTTCCTGACGTTAAGGTTCCGGATGATTTCCGCGCGCTCAACTCATCGTTTATTGAGGCGGTGGCGCTGTCGTGCCGGAAGTACTTCGGACTAGGGCTAGCCCCCATTCCGGATGTTGTGGAAGAGTTGGAAGCGCATGGTGTATTCGTATCGCGCATTTCAATTGAATTTGAAGGACTGGATGCATTTTCATATTGGTCTGTTGATGAAGGACGACCTTATGTTGTTCTTGGAGCAGACAAAGCCAGTGCCGTGCGGTCTCGTTTTGATGCTGCTCATGAGTTGGCTCATTTGATTCTGCACCGTGGTGTGGACCAAAAGCGGGTGAATTCGCCCGCTGATTGGAAGCTCCTTGAGACGCAAGCTCATAGATTCGCGAGCGCCTTCCTTTTGCCTGAAGAGGCTTTTGTTCATGAATTGTGGGCGCCAAGCCTTGATGGGTTCCTTAGCATTAAGCAACGCTGGGGCGTATCCATTGCCGCGATGATAAAGCGCAGTTCCGATTTGGGTATGCTGAGCGACGAGCAAGCTCGTCGCATGTGGATAAACTACAATAGACGTGGCTGGCGCTTATCTGAACCTCTTGATGATTCCAATTCCATTCCGACTGAAATACCGCAGCTCTTGCGTCGAAGTTTTAATATGCTGATTTCTGAAAAGGTTGTTAGGCGTGAGCAGATTGCTAGCATTTTGCATCTGCCGCCCAACGACTTGGAGGAAATTCTGGCGCTGCCGAATGGTTTCTTGTCAGGCCATGATGCAGAGATTCGTGCTCTGCCGAAATTTCGGCAGAATCATGGCGGCCCTGTTCATGGCGGAGGCTCCGTTGTAGCCTTCTCTGGGCGCGGGAAGCGTTGAACCACCCGCACTATTCAAGGGCCAGCGAGAGGCTGAGCCGAGCGCCCTCCGCGACTGATGCATCGGTAGCCAAGGACATGTAAATAAGAGCGATAAGGACGGTGGATGCGAGTCGAGAAATCTTCATAGAAGAACCCCGTTAGATAAAACCAGCGTCTAACGGGATTAAACCTCCTTATTAAGCCGTTTCGAGGTTAGTCCTTTACCGCAGCACATCCCCACCCACCGCCAGCCGGCCGGCGACGACGGCGGCCTGGGTGCGGCTGACCACGTTCAGTTTGCGCAGGATGCTGGAGACGTGAACCTTCACCGTCTGCTCCGACACGTTCAACTCACCGGCGATCTGCTTGTTCAGCTTGCCGTCGACGATCATCGTCAGGATGCGCAGCTGCTGCGGCGACAGCGAGGCGAAGCGGCGGGCGGCGTCGGCCTCGTCGGCTTCCGTCGAGGCGGCGGACAGCGGCGGCGCCCAGGTCTCGCCAGACAGGATGGCGCGGATGGCGTCGGCCATCGCCGGCATCGACAGCGATTTGGGGATGTAGCCCGAAGCGCCATAGGCGAGCGCCCGGCGGATGGTGTCGGAGTCCTGCAGGGCCGACAGGATGGCGACCGGCACGGTCGGGTGGTGGGCCAGCATCAGGAACAGGCCGGCGAAGCCGTTGGTGCCGGGCATGTTGAGGTCGAGAAGCACGAGGTCGATGTCGTCCGGTTGCCGTCCCACCGCGGTCATCACCGAGTCGAGGTCCGGGCATTCGATCACCCGCACCTCCGGCATCGCCTTGCCCAGTGCGTCGCGCAAGGCGGCCTGGACCAGCGGATGGTCGTCGCCGATGACGATTGTCGTCTCTTTTACCGCCGCGCCCGCTGCGCTGTCCTCGCCCATGGCTTCCGCACTCCCCCCAATTGCGGCCGCCCGGCTTTTGTCCGGTTCCGGCCTTACCGTTCGGCCACGGCCGCCGTCTGCAGCGCCGCCCCGTTCAGGAAGCGGCGCAGCGACGCCGGCTTCACCGGTTTGTAGAGCACGCCGCAGCCGCAACGCTCCGCCTCGGCCCGCACCGCTTCGGAACGGTCGGCGGTCAGCAGCAGCCCCTTGACCGGACGGTCCCACAATTCCCGCAACCGCTCCAGAACCGCAAGCCCCGTCTGCCCACCCCCGACGTGATAATCGACGCAGACCACATCGGGAAGTGCCCCGTCGAAGGGAGCCAGCGCCGCCAGCGCCCCGCGGACGTCCGACGCCGTCGCCACCCGGCAGCCCCATTGGCCGAGCAGGGCGCGCAAGCCCGCCAGGATCGGCTCCTCGTTGTCGATGCACAGGACCAGCAGCCCGGCCGACAGGGCAGCGGGGGTGGAGACCGGGCGGTCGACCGGCGTGGCGCGGGCCTGCTCCATCGGCACCTCCACCGCGAAGCCGGTGCCGCGCCCGACGGTGGAGCGCAGGCTGACGGGGTGGCCGAGCAGCCGGGCGATGCGGTCGACGATGGCGAGGCCGAGGCCCAGACCCTTGTCGGCGGGATTGCCGCCGCCGTTCTCCCCGCCCAGCCGGCGGAACTCCTCGAACACCTCGCGGCGCTTGGCCTCGGGGATGCCGGGACCGGTGTCCCACACCTCGATGCGCAGGCGGTCGCCGTTAATGGGGTCGCGGCGGCGCCGGCAGCCGAGCAGCACCCGGCCCTTGGGGGTGTAGCGGATGGCGTTGGACAGGAAATTCTGCAAAACCCGGCGCAGAAGCTGCGGGTCGGAGCGCACCACCGCGCCGCAGCTCACCACTTTCAGAGTCAGGCCGCGCTCCTGCGCCAGGGCGGAGAACTCCACCCCCAGCCCGCCCAGCAGTTCGTCGATGGCGAAACTGCGCTTCTGCACCCGGACATTGCCGGCATCCAGCGAGGAGATGTCGAGCAGCCCGCCCAGCAGCATCTCGGTCGAGCGCAGGGAGGCGGCGGCGTTGTCGATCATGCCGCATTCGGCCGTCCGCTGGTCGGGCGTCGGCAGGGGGCCGCGCATGCTCTCCTCCAGCGCCGAGACGAACAGGCGGGCGGCGTTCAGCGGCTGCAGAAGGTCATGGCTGGCGGCGGCGAGGAAGCGGGTCTTGCTGGCGTTGGCCGCCTCGGCCTCCGCCTTGGCCTGCTGCAGGGCGTCGGTGCGCTCCCGCACGCGGTGCTCCAGGCTTTCGTTGGCCTCGCGCAGCGCCTCGGCGGCGCGGTAGCGCTCGGTCACGTCGGTGTAGGTGGAGACGTAGCCGCCTTCGGGCAGCGGGTTGGCGACGATCTCCAGCACCGTGCCGTCGGGGCGCCGCCGCTCGTAGCGGTAGGGCCATTGCTGGTTGGCGGGGTCGCGGTTGGTCAGCAGCGCCTTCATGTCGTGGGCGCTGTATTCACCGCGCCGCTCGTTGAAGCGGATCAGGTCGGCGAAGGGCACGCCCACCCGCACCATGTCGGCCGGCAGGTCGAGCAGTTCCAGATAGCGGTGGTTCCAGGCGGCGATGCGGTGGTCGGCGTCGATCACGCAGATGCCCTGACCGATGTTCTCCAGCGTCGCCTGCAGAAGCTTGCGGTTGAAGCGCAGGGCCTCCGACGCCTCGTCCAGCATCGCCATGGCGTCGCCGCGCGACAGCGAGCGGCCCTGCAGCGAGGCGGCCATCACCACCCGCGCCGACGCGGCACCGATGGCACCGGCGATCAGCGTCTCGGTAAAGCGGACGGCGTCGAGGTCGGCCGGGCCGGCCTCGCCTTTGCGGCCGGCGGAGTTGAGGAGGCCGCCTCTGGCGGCGTATGCGTCGAAGGCGGCGTTGCCGCGTTCCGCCCCGACGAAGCGGATGGCGAGCGCGCGCAGGTCGGCCAGCTTGGCGAGCGCCTGGGGGGTGTCGTCCTCGTCGCGGTCGGCGGTGGCGGTGGTGTAGAAGACGGCCTGGGTGCGCTCCACCGCGCTGGGGCGGGCCAGCAGCGATCCGGCGACGAAGGCGATCAGGTTGGCCAGCAGGCTCCACAGGCTGGCGTGGGAAATGGGGTCCAGCCCCCCGATCCCGAACAGCGCCTGCGGGCGCAGCCAGCCGATGCCCCAGGGGCCGAACTCCAGGAAATCGGCGGACACCGGGATGATGCCGCCCATCGACGGCACCAGCAGCGTGTAGACCCACAGCAGGAAGCCGGCGCTCAAGCCCGCCAGCGCCCCCACCCGGTTGGCGCGCGGCCAGTAGAGACCGCCGAAATAGGCCGGCCCGAACTGCGCCACCGCGACGAAGGACAACAGGCCGATGACGGTCAGCGGGTAATCGCGGTCGACCAGCCGGTGCATGACATAGGCCAGCAGCAGGATGCCCAGCACCGACAGCCGCCGCACCAGCAGCAGCGTGCCGACCATGTCGCGCCGGCCGACGCGGGCGGCGAAGCGCGGGCGGCTGAGCAGCAGCGGCATCACCACGTCGTTGCACAGCATGGTGCTGAGCGACACCGCCGCGACGATGACCATGCCGGTCGCCGCCGACAGGCCGCCGATGAAGGACAGCAGGCTGAAGCCGCTCGCTCCCGCCGCGATGGGCAGGGTGATCATGAAGGTGTCGGGGTTGATCCCGCCTTCCCCGAAGGTTACCAGCCCAGCCACCGCGATGGGGATCATCAGGGCGCTGAGCGCCAGCAGGTATGTGGGGTACATCCAGGCGGCGGCGCGCAGATGGCGGGGGCTGTCATTCTCCACCGTCATCACATGGTACATCTGCGGCAGGCAGAGGAAGGCGATGATCGAGATCGCCGTGTTCGACCACCATGTCGGGTCGGTGAAGTCGGGCGACAGCAGCGGGTCGGCCTGCGGCCGGGCGATCAGGTCGGTGTAACCGTCGAACATGCCCCAGACGATGAAGGCCGCCACCGCCAGGAAGACGGTCAGCTTCACCAGACTTTCGAAGGCGATGGCCAGCATCAGGCCGCGGTGATGCTCGCTGGCGTTGATGTGGCGGACGCCGAACAGGATGGTGAAGACCGCCATCGACAGCGCCACCGCGAAGGCGGTGTCGCCCCAGATCGGCGGCGGCAGGGCGGCCGGCGCCGCCAGCGAGGGCGCGGTCAGAACGTCGAAGCTGGCGGCCACCGCCTTCAGTTGCAAGGCGATGTAGGGCAGCACGCCGACAAGCGCGGTCAGCGTCACCAGCGCCGCCACCGCCTGGCTCTTTCCATAGCGGGCGCCGATGAAGTCGGCGATGGAGGTGACGTTCTGCGCCTTGGTGATGGCGATGGTCTTGGTCAGCACCGGCCGCGCCGCCAGCAGCAGGATCATCGGCGCCAGATAGATCGGCAGGAAATCGAAGCCGCTGGCCGACGCCCGCCCGACCGAGCCGTAGAAGCTCCAGCTGGTGTTGTAGATGCACAGAGTCAGCGCATAGAGGATGCCGGCCGTCCGCGGCGAGGCCGACAGCAGCCCACCCCCGGCGGTGCGGCGGTCGCCCCACCAGGCGATGGCGAACAGCACCCCCAGATAGGCCGCCGAAACGGCCAGCACCAGCCAACTCTGCACGACCGACGGACCTCTTGCCGGGGGAGAAAACCACGTGATGAGCCTATCCCAAGCCCCGGCCCGCCAACAACGGCCGGGCTCGGTGTTGCCCAAAAACTGTGCAGCGCTGAACGAAGGTAGGGGGCGCACATGGTTCGCTGTTCGAACTATTCTGCGCCCGCCGGACGCCGCCGTCCCGGTCGCCGCTGGTGCGACGGCCGGCGCTCCTGCTCCCGGCCTTGGGCAGCCGCTCAGGATCGGGGACCGCCGAAGCGGCCGTTTCCGTCTCCTCCCTCGTACGGGGACGGCCGCTTCCGCGCTTTCCATTTTTATGCTGGGGGAATGGGACAAACGGGGGTCCCTGTCGGTTTACTGCGTCGTCATCGCTGGGAAAGCGCCACGAACGGTCCAATCTATGGCAAGATGGTCCATCGTGAGGGAGACCGGCCGTCGGTGCCGGACCCGGTGCGTGGCCTGAAACGGAAGACGGACGCCCAAGAGAATGCTGATCGACGCCTATTTGGGATTCCGGGTCGGGGACGTGGTCCTGGACCGTGCGGAACTGGCGGCCGGCACCGCCACCATCAAGGAAATCCACGTCGTTCCCTGTGACTGGGCGCATGGCCTGACCGGCATCGCCGTCATGGAGAATGGCGCCGAGCGTTTCATCGTCCAGCTGAAGAAGGTGCGCCCGGCCGAGGAAGAGGTCGAGACCGAAAGCAACGTCCGGCCGCTGCGGCATCGCGCGCGCTGAACGGCTCCCGCAATCTCCGGAAACGAAAAGGCCCGCCGCCCCGGATCGGAGCGGCGGGCCTTCGTTTTTGCGGCGGCGGCCGGGAGACTGTCGATCTTGAGCTTTTATCAGCCGTCATTCCCGCGAAGGCGGGAATCCAGCCTGTTCAGCGGCTTATCCGCGGAGCTTTCTGGATCCCCGCCTTCGCGGGGATGACGGCCGATAATCGCCCACAAGGAGACAATCAGCCCCGTCAGTGGCGAAGCTGGACGCGTCCGCCGTTCCTGCGCGCGTCGTCGACGCTGGCGATAACGGGCAGGCCGCGCAGGAAGGCGGCGCCGGTGTCGGTCGCCTCGAACAGGACATGGCCCTGGCGGTCCTGGCCGCGGAAACGGGCCTCGGTCGCCATGCCGGCATTGCGGACGGCGGCCGACAGCTCGGACACGGCCCTCCAGATTCGGGCGCGGTGTTCGGCGGCGCTGGCACAGCCGGTCGCATCCGCGACGGCCAGCGTTACGGTGAAGGAATGAAGCTCGATCGCCATGGTGGCACCACGGAACTTGAAGTGCGGGATTGGAAAACCCGGATCGTTCCGGCCATCGCCGGATACGGTGCCGGCCCTAGGGATCGAGAAACTCAGTCGTAACGGGGAAGCTTCGACAGGACGATGTCGCTGATGAGGCCGCGGAGCTGGCTGACCGGGAGCTGTTCGACCGGAATGCGGACGGCGCGGGCGTAGGTCTCGCAAACGTGCCAGGCGTGGTCGGGTTCGACCAGGATGTGCCGGGCGAGATCATGTTCGTCGGCGTTCGCCCGACCGGGGAGCGCCTTTTCACAGGCCAGGACGGTTTGCACCATGTCGCTGGCCAGACTGTGCAGATTCATGGATGGCACCTTCCCATGTTCGGGAATTGTTGGGAACACGAACAGACTAGACCTTCGGACCGGTTTCCACAATGGTGCCTATGACGTTCGGCTGTGACAATTCAACGATGGTGCCACAACCGGCGTTTTCGCAATCCGCCGCGGACCGGCCGATACCGGCATCAACATAGGGCGGGGCGAATTATTCCGCCTGTGACCGTTTCGCGGGTCTGACGCGGCAAATTCCGGCCCGGACCTTCGGCAATCCCCTCTTGCGCCGGACGCGGTTTTGCCCATGGGGGGAGGAGGCGGCGATTGCCGCCGGTCAGGTCCGGATCAGGCCGTCCTGCTTCGGCGGGGCCGGGGTTGGAGCCGGTGCCGGGGGGGCGGGCGGCGAGAGCTGCCAGTTGTCGAGCGCGCGCCGCAGCGCGTCCAGCCCGGCGCCGGCGGAGGATTTCGCCTCGTCCGCCGCGCGGGTGATGGCGGCGCAGAGCGCGGCGCGGCGCTGCGGATCGTCGCGGCTTTCCTCCAGCGCGCGGCCGACATCGTCCGTGGTGTCGCCGCCCCTGGCGTCGGGCTGCGCCGTCTTCGGGTCGATGCCCAGCAGCGGCAGCAGATATTCCCGCCCCTTCTCGCGCGCCACCGCCACCGCCTTGTCGCCGAACCGCTCCGCCGCCGCCAGACCGGTGTCCCAGGCGCCGAGCGCAGCCGAGACGGTGGGGCTGCAGCGGCCGGCCGGGTCGTCCGGGGGGGAAGTCGTCTGGGCGTGCAGCGGCGCGGCGCTCAGCAGCAGGGCGGCGACAGCCGGGATGCCAAGGCGGCGGAGAGGATCGGTCGGGCGCGTCATGCGGGAGGACCTGCGGTCGGAGAGGGGGCTTCCGGAGATTTGGGGAGGCGGCCGGCGGCTTTCCATGCTGCCGCACCCGACGCGAGTCGGCGGAGGGAAAGAGCGGCATTCTGCCGCGACCTGTGGCGATTTTGCTACCGAATGACGTTTTCATGGCGTTTACATGACATCCCGCCGCTGCACCGCACCGCGAAGCGTGGTAAGAGCAGCCCGAAATCTCACCAGTCCCCTATCCAGATACAGGCGAGTCACCGTCCCATGCTGCTGCGCGCATTCCGTTCGCTGATGCCGAAGGAGGAACGCTTCGTCGACCAGTTCGTCGAGCAGGCCCGCCATATCGTGGCGGCATCCGCCGCCCTGGAAGCGGTGATGGACGCGGGACCGGACGACCGCACGCAGAAAATCGCGGCGCTGAAGCGGGTGGAGAAGGACGCCGACCGCATCGCCAAGGATGCAGGGCGCGACCTGCACCGCGCCTTCATCACGCCGTTCGACCGCTCGGACATCCTGTCGCTGATCAACGCGCTGGACGACGCCATCGACCTGATGGACGAGGTGCCGCGCCATGCCGGCCTGTACGGCGTCGAGGTGTTCGACGAGCCGATGCGCCGCTTCGTCGCCCTGATCCGCCAGCAGGCCGACGTGCTGCTGGAACTGATGCCGCTCCTGGGCGCCATCGCCCGCAACGCCGAGCGGATCGACCATCTCTGCGGCCGGCTGTCCGATCTGGAAGACGAGGCCGACGACGTGCTGCGCGACGCGCTGAAGGCGCTGATCGCGGAGAAGCCGGACATGATCGCCTTCCTCGGCCGGCGCGAGCTGTACGAGATGCTGGAGGCGGTGACCGACCGCTGCGACGACGTCGGCGACCTCGTCGCGGGCATCACGCTCGATCAGGTCTGAGGCCCGGTCTATGGAGGCCCTGCAACTCGGTCTGCCGGCGATCGTCCTCATCATTCTGGTGGCGCTCGCCTTCGACTTCATCAACGGCCTGCACGACGCGGCGAACTCCATCGCCACCGTGGTGTCGACCCGCGTGCTGTCGCCCAAGCTGGCGGTCCTGTGGGCGGCCTTCTTCAACTTCATCGCCTTCCTGTTCTTCGGCCTGCATGTCGCCACCACCATCGGCACCGGGCTGGTCGATCCGCTGGTGATGGACCCGGCGGTGATCCTGGCGGCGCTGATCGGCGCCATCGGCTGGAACCTGATCACCTGGTGGCTGGGGCTGCCGTCCTCCTCCTCGCACGCGCTGGTCGGCGGCATCGCCGGGGCCGGCATCGCCAAGGCGGGGTTCGGCGCCATCGTCGCCAGCGGCTTCACCAAGACGGCGGTCGCCATCGTGCTGTCGCCCGGCATCGGCCTGCTGCTGGCGCTGTTCCTGATGCTGGTGGCGTCCTGGGCGCTGCGCCGCGCCGCTCCCTTCACGGTCGACCGCCAGTTCCGCCATCTGCAGCTGGTGTCGGCGGCGCTCTACAGCCTGGGCCATGGCGGCAACGACGCGCAGAAGACGATGGGCATCATCGCCGTGCTGCTGTTCAGCCAGGGCATGCTGGGCGACAGCTTCCACGTTCCCTTCTGGGTCATCATCGCCTGTCAGGTGGCGATGGGGATGGGCACGATGATGGGCGGCTGGCGCATCGTCCGCACCATGGGGTCGCGCATAACCGACCTGAAGCCCTATCAGGGTTTCTGTGCCGAGACGGCGGGCGCCATCACCCTGTTCGGCGCGACGTGGCTGGGCATTCCGGTGTCGACCACCCACACCATCACCGGCGCCATCGTCGGCGTCGGCTCCGCCCGCCGCACCTCGGCGGTGCGCTGGGGGCTGGCCGGCCGAATCGTCTGGGCCTGGGTGCTGACGATTCCCGCCTCCGGCATCGTCGCCTGGCTGTCCTACCTGCTGGTCGCCGCCCTGCTGCGCCCGTAAGGGCGCCTTTTCGCGGGGAGAACGCCCGCAGAACGATGGGGTGAAAGGATAAGCCCTTCGGGATGCAGCGCGGCCTTGACCCGCAAGGGCGGGAACGGCAGGATCGGTGCGGTGGAGACAGGATACCGGTCATGCCGCATATCGAACGCACCGATCAAGGTGAGCAGTATGTGTTTCCCGGCACCGAACGCCGGACGGTCCCCGGCTTGCCCTATGCGGCGGAAGCCGACGGCCAGCTGACCCTGCATTTCTACGCCCCGCCCGAGAAGTCCGAACGCCGCCCGCGCCCGACCTCGGCGCGCGCGCTGTCGTCCACCCCCCTGCCGGTGACGGCGCTGCCGGCCAATGCGGCGATGGCCCCCGCCATGGCACAGGGCCAGACGGCGCCGGCGGCGGCCGACTCCGCGCCGCAGAGCCTGTTCGGCCGCCGGCTCGCCCATTTCCCACGGGTGTTCGACCAACCCTGAGCGGCTTCGGGCCGCTCCGACCTCAGGCGGTGCCGGTGCGGCTCCGCGTGGCGTCGAGCGTGCGGGCGACCTGACGCAGCAGGACATCGCGGTCATAGGGCTTGCCGACATGGCCGTTCATCCCGGCCTCGCGGCAGTGCCGCCGTTCCTCATCCGACGAACCGGCGGTCAGCGCCAGGATCGGCAGGTCGCCGCGCGGCGGCGGCATCGCGCGGATGGCGCGGCTCGCCTCCAGCCCATCCATGCCCGGCATCTGCACGTCCATCAGCACGAGATCGTAGTCGCCGGCCTCCACCGCCTCCACCGCCGCGGCACCGTCGGCCACAAGATCTATGGCGTAACCGCTGTCGCGGAACAGGGCGGCCAGCAGTTCGCGGTTGATCGGCAGATCCTCGGCGATCAGCAGGCGCGGCGGTCCGGGGGAGCGGTCGGCCGGAGGGGCGGCGGGCTTGGCGACGGGAGGGGCGACGGGCCGGGCGGCCGGGGGTGGGGAGGGCAGACCGGCGGCCGTCACCGGGCTTGCGGTTCCGCCTTGCCGGGCGGCGATGCGGGCGAGTTGCCGGCGCAGGTCGTCGATGGCGAAGGGCTTGGCGATCATCGCGACGTCGGGGCCGAAGGCGGACGGGGTGCCGGCGGCATGGGCGGCGAAGCCGGAGGCCAGCAGCACCGGCAGGCCGGGGCGCATGCGGGCGGCGTGCCTCGCCAGCTCCGTCCCATCCATGCCCGGCGGCATGACGACGTCGCTCAGCAGCAAGTCCAGCGGCTCATGCCCGTCCAGCACCACCAGCGCCTCGTTGGCGTTGGCCGCCGCGATCACCCGGTGCCCCCAGCCGCGCAGCAGCCCGGCCACCATGTCGCGCACCGTCGGGTCGTCGTCCACCAGCAGGACCGACAGCGGCCCGCAGGCCGGTGCCGGCGCCGGGGGCGGTGCAGGGGATAGTGCCTGCGGCGTTGCGGGGGCCACCGGCCCAGCGGCGGGAATGGCGGCCTTGGACGGCGGTATGTCGAATGGCTTGGCCGGCAGCAGGCGGCTCGCCGGCAGGCGCACCGTCACCGTGGTGCCGACGCCGAGCGTGCTGCGCAGTTCCAGGGTGCCGCCATGCAGGTCGACCAGCCGCTTGGTCAGGGGCAGGCCCAGACCGGCGCCCTCCGCCCCGCGGGTGGCGTTCCCGCCCCTGGCGAAGGGCTCCAGCACGCGGTCGATGTCCTCGGCCGGGATGCCGAGCCCGGTGTCGATGACGCGGATCACCGGCGCGCCGTCGTCCAGGGCGGCGGACAGCGTCACCGATCCGCCCGTCGGCGTGTATTTCACCCCGTTGGCGATCAGGTTCAGCAGGATCTGGCGGATGCGGCGGTCGTCGCCGCGCAGGTTGCGCACCGCCGGCGCCACCGCCGCCGACAACAGAACGCCGGCATGCTCGGCCCGCGGGGTCAGCATGCGGACGGCGAAATCGGCGGCGTCCTCCAGGTCGCAGGGGCCGTCCTCCAACGTCAGCGCCCCGGCTTCCGCCCGCGCATGGTCGAGGATCTCGTTGATCAGTTCCAGCACATGCTGGCCGGAATCGCGGACATTGGCGGCATATTGCCGGTAGGAGGGCGTGCCGACCGGTCCCTCCGCCTCGCGGGCGATCAGGTCGGAGAAACCGATCACCGCGTTCAGCGGCGTGCGCAGCTCGTGGCTCAGACCGGCCAGGAACTCGCCCTTGTCGTGGTTGGCGGCCTCGGCGGCCCGGCGTGCCGTTTCCGCAATGTCGCGGGCCTTGTCCAGCTCGGCGGCGAGCCGCGCGGTCTCGTCGCGCTCGGCGCTGGTCCGCTCCACGACGCTGCGCGCCTCGGCCAGCGCCACCTGCGCCTTGCGCTCGCGGTCGAGGTAGCGCAGGCCCCAGCCCAGCATCGCCAGGATCGCCAGCAGCCCGATGGCGGTCTCCAGCACCGTGTGCAGGGTGCGGGTGCGCCAGTCGGCCATCGCCTGGTCCCGGCCGATGCCGGTCAGCACCACCAGGCCATAGTCGCGCACCGTCCGGTAGGCGGCGATGCGTGACACCCCGTCCAGCATCGATCGCAGCAGGAACTGCCCTTCCGGCGCCTCGCGCAGCTTGGTTTGGAACAGCAGCCCGCCGGCCACCGATCTGCCGGCCGATGCCTCGGTGGCCGGGCGGCGGGCGAGGACCTCGCCGGCCGGGCCGTAGACGCCGATCAGCGGATCGAACTCGATGCCCAGCAGGGCGTAGAAATCGGTCAGCGAATCCACCCGGATGGTCGCCGACGCCGTCCCGACGAAACGCCCTTCGTCGTCATACAGGGGACGCGAGACCGGGAAGACCAGCGGCTGGCCGCCGCTGCGGATCGTCTGCGCCGCCCCGACATGCAGGCGCGTGCCGCCGCGCAAGCTCTCCAGCCCGGCCGGATCGGCGAAGTCGGCGATGCGGTTGGGAAAGCTGGCCGATTCCAGGACCGGCCGGCCGTCGGCGTCATAGATCCAGACGGCGTCGGCACCCTCGACCTGGGACGCATATTCGCGCAGCCGGGTCCAATGCTTCAGGTCGCGCACACGCTGCGGACCACCGGCCTCCGCCACCATCGCCGCGGTCTGGTCGAGCGCGATGTCGGCCGTGCGCACCGTGCGGTGGACATGGTCGTCGACCAGCCGGGCCATGTCCCGGACCATGGCGAAGCGGCGCTGCAGCGTGTCCTGGTAATCGTGGTAGATCCGGTGGCCCGCATTGCCCGCCAATGCGGCCAGCACCACGACCATCACCAGCGCGCCCCGTAGGAAGCGTCCCACGATCCCCCCTCTTGTGCCGCCGTCATATGCCGCCTTCTTGTGGCGATGCGCGATGCGGCCCGAACATTGCTTCAGGCTCAAACTATCACGAATTCGGGCGGGCCGATGCGGGATTTCACCGGGCGTGCTCTCGGGGTTTGTCCTGATGGCGGGGTGTGGCGGAAGGACCGGTCAGGCTTCCTGGACGGTTTCGATTTCCGACAGGTCGGACAGGCGGCGGGCCAGACGTTCGGTGCAGCGGACTTCGAGGATGCCGAAGCCGGCATTGGGGGCGATGGTGTGCAGGTCGCCGGCCATGCCGTTCTCGCTGGCCAGCCGCCGCACCCGCTCCACCATGGCGTCGCGTTCCGGCCGCCCCGGGCGCAGGCCCGGCAGCGGGCGGGTGAAGTGGAGCTTGTAGCGCTTGAAGATCGAAGGGGCCATCAGGTCACGGGTGCGAAGTGGGGGCGGTCAGGAGGCGCGTTGGCTCCCCGGATGCCGTCCCCCGGATCTCGCACAGGCCGGCGGTGCGATGCCAGCCCGAAAAGGCTTATTTCCTGGGTTCGACGTTCTCGGCACCGGCGCGGGTGCCGCCGAAACGGTCGGCGCCCTTGGCGTCGGGGGCCTCCGGCTTCTTGTGGTTGCCGGTGTTCTGCTCGCCCTCGGTGTGGCGGACGGTCTGTTCGGTGTGGGGCTGCTTGTTCTGCTGGCCGGTCATGCGGGAGTCTCCCTTATATAAGGTGTCATCCCTTAACCGGATCGGCCGGCATTGGTTTCGGTCGCGGTTGCGGTCGACCTCAGCTTTGCCGGGCGATCGCCCGGGCCACCGTCATCCACCGCTCCTCCTCCTCCGCCCATTCGTCCGCGTCCCGCAGTGCGCGCAAGGGGGGCCAGACGCCGAGCCGGCTGGAGCGGCGCAGCGCGAAGAAGCGGTCGAGTTCCTCCGCGGTCGGCAGCCGGTCGTCCTTGCGCTGGTTGCAGCGGCGGTGCGCCAGCACGACGTTGGCCGGATCGTCGATCCCGCCATAGGCCTGGGGGATCAGATGGTCGAAGGTGGCCTTCGCCCCGACCGGCCCGTCGCAGAAGAAGCAGCGCCCGCCCTGCTGGACGTCCATCAGCCTGGCATCGTCCGGCGTCACGGGCATGGCGCTTCCTCTTGTCAGGTCCTTACAGGTCGCGCTCGACGCTGCCCCACAGGTCGTATTCGTCGGCATGCTCGATGGTGACGTCGACCATATCGCCCGGCTTCAGGCCGGTCTCGCCGTTCAGGAAGACGTTGCCGTCGATCTCCGGCGCATCGGCGTAGGAGCGGCCGATGGCGCCGTCCTCGTCGACCTCGTCGATCAGAACGCCCAGCGTATAGCCGACCTTCTGCTGGAGCCGTTCGGCGCTGATCGCCTTCTGCGTCTCCATGAAGCGTTCCCAACGCTCCTGCTTGACCTCTTCCGGGACGGCGCCGGGCAGGTCGTTGGCGGTGGCGCCCTCCACCGGCTCGTACTTGAAGCAGCCGACGCGGTCGAGCTGGGCTTCCTTCAGCCAGTCCAGCATGAACTGGAAGTCCTCCTCCGTCTCGCCGGGGAAGCCGGTGATGAAGGTGGAGCGCAGGACCAGATGCGGGCACTCGTCGCGCCATTTGCGGATGCGGTCCAGCTGCTTTTCCTGGGCGGCCGGGCGGCGCATCGCCTTCAGCACTGTGGGCGAGGCATGCTGGAACGGGATGTCGAGATAGGGGAGGATCTTCCCCTCCGCCATCAGCGGGATGACCTCGTCCACATGCGGATAGGGGTAGACGTAATGCAGGCGGACCCACAGGTCGAAGTTCGCCAGCTCGTTGCACAGGTCGAAGAAGCGGGTGCGGACCTCGCGGTCGTACCATTTCTCCGTCTTGTACTTCACGTCGACGCCGTAGGCGCTGGTGTCCTGGGAGATGACCAGCAGTTCCTTGACGCCGGCGACCGCCAGCTTCTCCGCCTCGCGCAGGACCGAATGGATCGGCCGGCTGACCAGATCGCCGCGCAGGGACGGGATGATGCAGAAGCTGCAGCGGTTGTTGCAGCCTTCGGAAATCTTCAGGTACGCGTAGTGGCGCGGGGTCAGCCGCAGCCCTTCCGGCGGCACCAGATCGGTGAAGGGGTTGTGCGTCGGCGGCACCGCGTCATGCACCGCGCTGACGACCTGTTCATACTGGTGCGGCCCGGTGACCGCCAGCACGTCGGGGTGGATCTGCCGGATCATGTCCGATTCCACGCCCATGCAGCCGGTGACGATGACCCGCCCGTTCTCCTTGATCGCCTCGCCGATGGCGTCCAGCGACTCCTTCTTGGCGCTGTCGAGGAAGCCGCAGGTGTTGACCAGAACGACGTCCGCGCCGTCGTAGCTGGGGGAGATCTCGTACCCCTCCGCGCGCAGGCGCGTGAGGATGCGCTCAGAGTCGACGAGCGCCTTGGGGCAGCCGAGGCTGACGATGCCGACCTTCGGGGCGCCCATGGTCTGGGCGGCGGCCGGCGATGCGGACTTCGGAACGGGGGATGTGGTCATCGCGCGCGTATACCGCCGAATCGGGGATTACGCCAGTGAAACATGACGACAAAGCCCGTCGGCATGGCCGGCATGCCGATTCCGCCTGTGTTTGCCTGGGGTTCCGGCGCCACCGGTCCTTTGGTCGAAGCCAAGGCAATGCGACAATTTGCAACAAAAGGATGAAGTGTTCGATGTTCCGTTTTTTGTTCAATCACGTTAATATATGCAATGGTGTCATGATCGACGTGGCCGCCGCTTTGCAGCGATGGCCGCTGCCTTTTGATACGGCCATCGTATAGCCACTAAACTTTATAGAGTGGAAAAAATGGACTTTGCAAAAGTGCGCGGCGTTGCTGCGGGGCGGCTGGCAATGCGGAACAACGGGGCGCTGGATCGGACGTCGATCGGGGCCGGATCCATTGGAGCCGCCATGGACTTCACCGAACCGGATCATGCCGGCGGCGCCTCGCCGCAGGCCATCGCCGACGTCATGCTTCAGATCGCCCACATCGCCGACAGCCTTGGCTATACCCACGGATTGAAGCCGTCGCAGTGGACGGCGCTGCGCTATTTCGCCGGGGCCAACAACAGCCAGCGCACCGTCTCGGCCTTCGCCGACTTCCACGCCACCACCCGCGGGGCCGCCTCGCAGATGGTGGAGGTTCTGGTGGGCAAGGAGCTGCTGGTCCGCGTGCCGGTTCCGGAGGATCGCCGCGTCACCCAGCTGCATCCGACGCCGAAGGCGCTGGAACTGCTGCGCCACGACCCGCTGAACGACTTCGCCGGCGTCATCGCCGGGTTGCCGGGCGACGACCAGTACAAGCTGGCCGAGACGCTGACCAGCCTGCTGCGCGGCCTGCTGGAAAAGCGGCAGTCTGTCTGATTTCGGGCCGTCTGGTTTTGGGCCGATCTGCCTGCAGCCGTCAGGGCTTGCGGCAGGCGGCGACCGCGGCCTCCAGCCCGCGCTGATCGCGCTCGCTGAGGCGGTTGGCGACGAATCCCTCCCACACCCCGATCCGCACCAGCTCCGACTGCACGCAACGGCAATTGGCGGTGCAGGTCGCCGACGACACCCCGGCGCGCTCGCAACTCGATACGCAGGCTGCCTGGAAATCGCGTGCGGCGGGCGTTTCCACTGGCGACAGCTGTGCCGCGGCCCAGGCGATCCCGAACAGCAGCGGCTGGTGCAGCAGATAGACCGCCAGGCTGTGCCGTCCGGCAAAAGCCAGCAGCCGCCCGGCGCCGCCGGTCACCGCCACGCCCTCGCCCATCGCCGGCCACAGCCGCGCCAGCCCGATCCCGGCCAGAACGCCGCCGATCCAGGGCAGCAGCGGGACGAAATCGTTGGAGTCCGGCGCCACCGTGGTCAGCCCGATCCAGCGCAGCCACGGGCTGTCGAACAGCAGGAAGCCCTGCGTCGTTCCGATCAGCACCGCGGCAGCCGCCGCCGCCAGGGTTACGGCGGCCGGCAGGCGGACGAAGGCGAGGCCGATGACGCTCGCCACCGCGATGTGGTGCAGCACGCCGAAGAAGATCGGGCTGTCGGGGAACAGGACGTAGGACGCCGCCGATACAGCCGCCGCCCCGGCCGCCACCCGCCCCAGCCGGCGCAGGAAGCGCCCCGGATCGAGCCCGTCGCGGGTCGCCAGCACCAGCCCGATGCCGGCCAGCAGCAGGAAGCTCGACAGGATCACGGCGCGCGCCGCCAGCCACAGCGGATCGCCCAGCAGGTCGAAGCGGGCAAGCCCGAAATAGGTGGCGTCCCAACTGCCGTGATAGGCCGCCATGGCGACCAGCGCCAGCCCGCGCGCCACATCGATGGCCGGACGGCGGGAGCCCCGCGCAAGGTCCTGCTGTTCCGGCGCGATGCCGATTGCCGTCATGATGCGGTCGTCCCCACCCCGAAAATCCATCCCTCTTGCCGCCGCGCGGTGTCGTCCAGTCCGGGCGGCGTCCAGGCGGATGCCTGTGCCGCGAGCCAGCGCAGGCCGGCGGCCGACACCAGCGCGTCGCTGTCATGGTCGCTGACCATACCGGAGCGCTGCAGCGGGTGCGAGCCCAGGCGAATCAACGCCTCGTCCATTTCGGCGCCGTCGCGGATCTTGCGCTGGCCGAAGCCGGTGTGCTTCAGGAACAGGCGGGGGTAGATCTCCACCATCACGCTTTTCCCCGGCGCCGGATCCTCGAAGGGCCAGACCGCCAGTTGGCCCGGCAGGGCGGCGCGCAGGGCGCGCAGCACCCGCATGCCGGCCAGTGCGCCCTTGCCGACCTGCTTTGACCCGATCAGCTTGTAGGGGCTCTGCGGGTGACCCAGCCCGTCGGCGCGACAGGCCCATTCGGTGGCCCGATGCGGGTCCTCGTACCAGTCCGGCTGCGGCCCGCGATGCCAGAAGCCGGCGCCGTGCAGCGGGTGGCTGGCGAAGGGACCGCCGCCGAAGTCGGGCTCGTCCGCGCAGATTTCCTCCACCGCGTCCCACAGGTCGAAGACGGTTGCCTGCCGGCCGGGAAAGCCGCGCGCCGCCACCGCGAAAGGCAGGGAGAAGGCGCAGTCGATCCCGACCAGAGCCGGCTCACGAGGCAATTCGGCACGCAGCCAGTCGAACACCGCCGTCCGCGACCACCAGCCGCCGGGACCTTCGACCAGCCGGGGAGCGGCGTCGCCCGCAGCGCACTCCGCCACCGCGATGCCGGCATAGCGCTTCCCGCGGGCGCCGGACCAGTCGATGGCTATGAAGCGGCCGAAGGCGGTGGGAGAGCGGGGCATCGGGGGAGGGCAGGGGCTGGATGGCTGAAGGGCTCCACCCTTAACCGAGGCGGGCAGGGGGAACAATGCACAATCGGCCTGACGGCCGTTGTCACCGACACCGTGATGGTGTGCGGCATACACCCGTGTTAGTCTCTCCTATCTCCAGGTTTTCCACCCCTGGCGTGCTGCACCCAGATCGTATTCTTCTTATGGACGAGCACACTATGACCATCCATCAGATGATCAATCTCAGCACCACCGCCCTTCCGCACGGCAGCCCCGGACTGGACCTCTACGCCGCGGCGAAGCACCATTTCGTCTCTTTCCACGGGTTCAAGAATCTGGGCTTCGGGTATGAGTCGTGCAACGCCGCCGTCGCGGTGAAGAAGACCTCGGCCCTGCCGACATATGCCGACTTCTCCGTCTGCTTCGGCTCGTCGCGCCTGCATGCCGGCCTCGATCCGGTCTTCAACGAGATGTCCGACGACATCAACCCGAACAATCCCTTCGCATCGTCGCAGAAGGAACAGCATGCGGAACAGACCGCCATTCTGATCGGCGAGCATGAATACGCGCTGTGGACCGACGGAAACGGGCGTTGCCACGTCTACGTCGATTACAGCCCCTGCGACAATTGCGAACCCTGGCTGAGGAACCGGCCGGAAGACTGGGTCGTCTACTACCGGGTTCCCCTGAACAGTTCGAGCACGATGGTCAAGGAACGCAAGGACACGCACAAGACCCAGTTCGGGCAGTTCTTCGGCAGCAAGTTCAAATAGGCCGCCTTACAGCTCCGCCACCTCCACCACGCCCGGCACCGCCTTCAGGGCGGAGCGGCTTTGCGCAGTGATGGTGTAGCTGCCGGGCAGTTCGATCTCGATCTCCTTCAGCGGATCGACCTCCACCAGCACGTTGATGCGGCTCTTGCCGCGCGACAACCGGTCGAGCGTGGCGCGCAGATGCTCGATCGGGCCGGGATCGCGCAGCACCACGCGCAGGCCGGCGCTGACCGAGGCGACGGCCTCCTCCAGCGGCTTGATCTCCTGGCAGGTCAGCCGGACCTCCTCGCCGTTCAACTGGGCGTCCACCGTCATCAGCACCGGGCGGCCGGGCTCCAACAGGTCGCGGTTGACGGCCAGCACCTCGGAGAACAGGGTCACCTCATAGCCGCCGGTGGCGTCCGACAGCTCGACGAAGGCGAAGCGGTTGCCGGACTTGGCGGTCTTCTCCTTCTTCGAGACGACGATGCCCGCCATCTTGTAGCGGGTGGAGCCGCCCTTCGCGATTGCCGTCTGCAACTCGGCGGAGCGCACCACCTTCATGCGGCCGAGCGGGCCGGAATAGGCGTCCAGCGGGTGGGCCGACAGGTAGAAGCCGATGGCACCGAACTCGTGCTTCAGCTTTTCCAGCGGTTCCCAATCCTTCACCTTGGGAAGTTTTGGTTCCGGAAGTCCACCATCACCGCGTCCGAACAGGTTATCCATGCCTGCTGCGCGCTCAGCGGATTCAGTTTGAGCATAGCTAATTATGCTCTCAAGCGCGGCATGGACCTGGGCGCGGTTGGGGTTCAGCCCGTCGAAGGCGCCGGCGCAGGCCAGATTCTCCAGCTGGCGCTTGTTGATGGTCTTCAGATCGAGACGGCGGGCGAAGTCGAACAGGCTCTTGAACGGGCCGTTCTTGCGCCGCTCCTCCACCACTGCCCGCATGGCGGGCAGGCCGACGCCCTTGACGGCGGCGAGCGCATAGCGCACGGCCTTGGTCCCGTCGGGCAGCTGCTCCACCCCGAAGATGGAGTCGGACTTGTTGATGTCCGGTGTCAGCAGCTTGATGCGCAGCCGGGTCAGTTCCTGCCGGAAGACGTTCAGCTTGTCGGTGTTGCCGAGGTCGAGCGTCATCGACGCCGCCATGAACTCCACCGGGTGGTTCGCCTTCAGATAGGCGGTGTGATAGGCGACCAGGGCGTAGGCGGCGGCGTGGGACTTGTTGAAGCCGTAGCCGGCGAACTTCATGACCTGATCGAAGATCATGCTGGCCAGATCGGCCTTGACGCCGCGCGCCTCCGCGCCGTCGCAGAAGATCTTGCGCTGGTTGTCCATCTCCTCCTTGATCTTCTTGCCCATGGCGCGGCGCAGAAGATCGGCGCCGCCCAGCGAATAGCCGGACAGCACCTGGGCGATCTGCATGACCTGTTCCTGGTAGATCATGATCCCGAAGGTCTCCTTCAGGATGCCTTCCAGGCTGTCATGCATGTAGTCGGCTTTTTCCTCGCCGTTCTTCACCCGGATGTATTTCGGGATGTTGTCCATCGGGCCGGGACGGTAGAGCGACACCAGCGCGATGATGTCCTCCAGCCGGTTGGGCTTCAGCCGGCGCAGCACGTCGCGCATGCCCGAGCTTTCCAGCTGGAACACACCGGTCGCCTCGGCGCGGCTGAGCAGCTGGTAGCTCTTCTCGTCGTCCAGCGGAACGGTGGTCAGGTCCGGCTTCTCGGGGATCAGGTCGACCGCCGTCTTCAGCACGGTCAGCGTCTTCAATCCCAGGAAGTCGAACTTCACCAGACCGGCCTGTTCGACATATTTCATGTTGAACTGGGTGACCGGCATGTCGGAGCGCGGGTCGCGGTAGAGCGGTACCAGCTCCTGCAAGGGCCGGTCGCCGATCACCACGCCGGCGGCGTGGGTCGAGGCGTGGCGGTACAGACCCTCCAGCTTCAGCGCGATGTCGATCAGGTGGCGCACGGTGTCGTCGCCGTCGCGCGCCTGCCGCAGCATCTCCTCGCTGTCCAGCGCCTGCTGCAAGGTCACCGGGTTGGCCGGGTTGTTCGGCACCATCTTGCAGATCTTGTCGACCTGACCGTAGGGCATCTGCAGCACGCGGCCGACGTCGCGCAGCACGGCGCGCGCCTGCAGCTTACCGAAGGTGATGATCTGGGCGACGCGGTCGTAGCCGTACTTGTTCTGGACGTAGCGGATGACCTCTTCGCGGCGGTCCTGGCAGAAGTCGATGTCGAAGTCGGGCATCGACACGCGTTCTGGGTTCAGGAAGCGCTCGAACAGCAGGCCGAAGCGCAGCGGGTCGAGGTCGGTGATGGTCAGCGCCCAGGCGACGACGGAGCCGGCGCCCGACCCGCGGCCCGGCCCGACGGGGATGTCCTGGTTCTTCGCCCATTTGATGAAGTCCGACACGATCAGGAAGTAGCCGGGGAACTTCATCTTGACGATGACGTCCAGCTCGAACTCCAGCCGCTCGAAATAGGTCTTGCGGGTCTCCTCGCGCTGTTCCGGCGTCATGTCGGGGGTGAAGACGACCTTCTCCAGCCGCATCTCCAGGCCGGCGCGCGACTGGGCGCGCAGCTCGTCATCCTCGGTGCGGCCGCCTTCGCAGGCAAACGGCGGCAGGATCGGCTTGATCGGCTTCAGCAGGAAGGAGCAGCGCCGGGCGATGGCCACCGTGTTGTCCACCGCCTCCGGCAGGTCGGCGAACAGCAGCCGCATCTCCTCCGCCGACTTGAAGCGGTGGTCGGGGGTCAGGCGGCGGCGGTCCTCCTGGCTGAGATAGGCGCCCTCGGCGATGCAGAGCAGCGCGTCGTGCGCCTCGTACATGTCCTCGGTGGCGAAATAGCAGTCGTTGGTGGCGACCAGCGGCAGGCCGTGGGCATAGGCGAGGTCGATCAGCGCCGGCTCGACGGCGTTCTCCACCGTGGCGAAATGGCCGCGCCCGCCCTCGTGCCGCTGCAGCTCGACATAGAGGCGGCCGGGGAACAGGCGCTTTAGCCGTTCCAGAACGTCGAGCGCCAGATCTTTCTGCCCCTCGTGCAGCAGCCGGCCGACCGAGCCGCCGGGGCCGCCGGTCAGCGCGATCAGCCCGGCGGAGCGACCCTCCAGCGCGTCCAGCGTCACCTGCGGGCCGGCCAGCGGGTCCGACTCCAGGAAGGCCTTGGACACCAGCGCCGTCAGGTTGCGGTAGCCCTCCTCGTTCTGGCACAGCAGGACGAGCTGGTCGGGGGTGGCCGCCGCCTTGCCGGGCAGGCCGGGCTTGGTCTGGGCGGGACCGACGCGGGTGATGCCCAGCACGGTGCCGATGATCGGCTGCACGCCGGCATCCGACGCCGCCAGCGCGAATTCCAGCGCGCCGAACAGGTTGCCGCTGTCGGTGACGGCGACGGCCGGCATCTGCTGTTTCATGCAGAGCTTGACCAGCTCCTTCACCTTGATCGCACCTTCCGACAGCGAATAGGCGGAATGGACGCGCAGGTGGATGAAGTCGGCGTGGGGCATGGCAACCGGAGATTTGCTGCGAGAAGGGCCCCTGGTTCTAGCACAGGCCGGAGGCTTCCCGCGACCGTCGCGCTGGCGCATGCGAACGTGGTATGGAAGTCGCCGCATCATGACCAGGGATGGGGAGGACGCCGCGATGGACCGGCAGCACCTTGCACCCGTCGCCCGACTGCGGCCGGCCTTCAGGGACCGCCGCGCCGTCCGGGCGGCGACGCCATTCGCCCTGCTGGCCGGTTTGGCGCTGGCGCTTTCCGCCTGCGAGACCGTGCCGCCGCCGCCGTCCGCGCCTCCCCCCGTGGCCGGGCTGGAGGACGGGCCGGCCAAGCCCTTCGGATCCGGCAAGGGCTGGACCGTCACCATCCATTCGCCGCCGAGCGGCAAGCGCTTCTGCGTCGCGGAGCGCGGGATCCCGGTCGGGCAGAACGCCGCGCCGCGCCTGACCTTCCGCACCGCCTCCGTCGAATCGGGCTTCATCCTGTCGGGCTTCACCCCGTCGGACAGCGGGGCCGTGGTGAAGCCCGGCGAACGCTACGACCTGACCGTCAGCGCCGACATGGGACCGCGCCTGTCGCTGAGCGCCCGCGGCCTGCCCAACGGCAGCCTCTATGTCGCCGTGCCGACCAAGGGCTTCCTGGAGGAGATGGAGCCGCTGGCCCGCGCCCACCGCGTCAGCTTCCGCAGCAGCGGGCTGGGGGAACTCGGAACCATGCTGCTGGGGGGATCGTCCTGGGCGATCAACGCGTCGGACGAATGCCGGATCCTGCACGCGGATCCGTAAAGGTTTGCGAGTCCAGCTGAGAGGCGTTTGAAAGGTCGAACCGCTTCGCGTCGGATCTCATCATGAGCGTCTTTTTGCCGTCATTCCCGCGAAGGCGGGAATCCAGAGTCCCGAAGGCAGATTTTTCGGAACAGCCTGGATCCCCGCCTTCGCGGGGATGACGGCCGAGAGAAGCCGCTGAAAACTCAATGTCACCGAGGTTGACGCGCAGGTCAGCCACGCGGCGAGCGCGCGCGTGCGCCGATTGACCGCCGCCGCGGCGCCCGTTTAGCCTTTCCATCATGCGTGCTACCCACATCCTGCTCGCCGTGGCGGTCGCCGCCGTCTGGGGCTTCAACTTCGTCGCGATCAAGGTCGGATTGCGCGATTTCCCGCCGCTGCTGTTCTCCTGCCTGCGCTTCGCGCTGGCGGCGCTGCCGGTGGTGGTGCTGGGGTGGGGCAAGGGGCCGCCGGTGGCGTGGCGCTATGTGATCGGCATCGGCGTGATGCTGGGCGTGGTGAAGTTCCCGCTGCTGTTCCTGGGCATCGATGTCGGCATGCCGGCGGGGCTCGCCTCGCTGGTGCTGCAGGCGCAGGCCTTCTTCACCGCCATCTTCGCCGCCTTCGCGCTGGGCGACCGGCCGGGACCGCGGCAGATCGGCGGCATGCTGGTCGCCTTCGCCGGCGTCGGGCTGATCGCGCTGGAGATGCCGGCGGGCGACTCGCTGCTCGGCCTCGGCCTGACGCTGGCGGCTGCGGCGGCCTGGGGCGTGTCGAACATCGTGATGAAGCAGGCCAAGGCGCCCGACCTGTTCAGCCTGATGGTCTGGGTCAGCCTGATCCCGCCGCTGCCGCTGCTGGCGATGTCGCTGGCGCTGGAGGGGCCGGATCGCATCGTCCATGCCTTCACCACCCTGACGGTCGTCGGAGTCGGATCGCTGGTCTACATCGCGGCGGCGGCGACGCTGTTCGGCTTCGCCGCCTGGGGCTTCCTGATGCGGCATTACCCGGCCAGCCTCGTCGCCCCCTTCTCGCTGCTGGTGCCGATCTTCGGCATGAGTTCCAGCGCGCTTTTGCTGGGCGAGACCTTCACCGCGGCGAAGCTGGCCGGCGGGCTGCTGGTCTTCGCCGGGCTGGCGCTGTCGGTGCTGAAGCTTCCCTCCCCGGTGCGGGCGCGGGCCTGACGGGCTGCCCGGCCGCGAGGCGGGGGTCTGGAGACCGAAATCGTCAAGGTCCTATTAACCTTGACGAGCTTGACGCGGCGTTATGGCGTCCGGATCATTGCGGACGATCAGTGCGTCACTAAACCATAGGCTAGCTTTGATCTCTCCCGAAAGGACCGCGCAGCCGGCCAGTCGCCCGCCGGGCGGCACGCCGGTTCCGCCGTCCTACCATTGGTTGGCCCATCTGCGCGCCAGCCGGCCGTTGCGCATCCTGCTGCTGATCGGCGGGCTGTCGGTCGCCGTGCTGCTGACGGCGACGATCCACTACATCGTCAGCATGCGCGAGCGCGAACTGGCGGGGGCGGAGCGTGAGCTGTCCACCCTGAACCTGTCGCTGGCGGAACAGACGGCCAGCGCGACGCAGAGCGTCGATCTGGTGCTGACCACGATCATCGAGCAGCTGAAGGCGGACGGCATCGCCACGCCCGAGGACTATGTCCGCCGGATGGGCGGGCGCGACACCTACCAGATGCTGCGGGCGCGGATCAGCGGACTGCCGCAGTTGGACGCGGTGACGATGATCGCGGCCGACGGCCATTTGATCAACTTCTCGCGCTATTACCCGATTCCGCCGGTCAACGTGTCCGACCGGGATTATTTCGCCTATCTGCGCGACCACGACACCGACGAGCCCTTCATCAGCGAACCGGTGCGCAACCGCGGCAACGGCAGCTGGACCATCTATCTGGCCCGCCGGATCAGCGGCCCGGACGGCGGCTTCGTCGGGCTGGTGCTGGGCGCCATCGAGCTGAGCTATTTCGAACGCATCTACAAGGCGCTGCAGCCGGAGGACGACGGCAGCATCAGCCTGTGGCGGCGCGACGGCCTCCTGCTGGCCCGCCATCCGATGCTGCCGGATATCGGCCGGCCGCTGGGCCAGGGCCAGTTCCTGAAGGTGCTGGAGCATGCGAAGTCGGGCGTCTTCGTGTCCGCAAAGGGGCTGGGCGACGGCGCCCGTCTGGTGGCGACGCGGGCGCTGGCCGACTATCCGCTGGTCGTCAACGTCACCCGCAGGCTGGACGCGGTGCTGAGCGAGTGGCGCATCCAGGCATTGACCATCGGCGCTGCCGGAGCCGTCGGCATCGCCGCGCTGCTGCTGTCGCTGTGGGCGCTGGCCCGCCAGTTCAGCGCGTACGAGGCTGCGACCTGGGCGATGGACGCCGCCCGCCGCGCGGTGGAGGGGCGGGAGCAGGCCGAACACGCCCTGCGCCAAAGCCAGAAGATGGAGGCGATCGGCCAGCTGACCGGCGGCGTCGCCCATGATTTCAACAACCTTCTGCAGGCCATCGGCATCAACCTGCATGTCATCGGCAGCCGCAGCGACGACGAGCGCATCGCCGGCCCGGCGCGGCTTGCCCTGCAGGCGGTGGAGCGGGGGGCGACCCTGACCCAGCATTTGCTGGCCTTCTCGCGCCGGCAGCAGCTTCGCCCTGTCCCGGTCGACGTGGCGGCGCTGGTGGAGCGGGTCAGCCGCCTGCTCGGCCGCACGCTGGGGCAGCCGGTGCGGATCGTGACGGAGGTCGCCCCCGACCTGTGGCCGGCGATGATCGACCCGACCCAGCTGGAAATGGCTGTGCTGAACCTGGCGCTGAACGCCCGCGACGCCATGCCCGGCGGCGGCACGCTGTGGATCCTGGCCGGCAACCGGTCGGTCGGCGCTGGTCCGGTGGAGGGGATGGCGGCCGGCGACTATGTCGTGCTGCGGGTGCGCGACACCGGCACCGGCATGCCGGAACATGTGGCCGCCCGTGCCTTCGAACCCTTCTTCACCACCAAGGAGGTCGGGCGCGGCACCGGGCTGGGCCTCAGCATGGTGCATGGGCTGGCGACCCAGTCCGGCGGCGGGGTGGAACTGGACAGCCGGCAGGGGCTGGGCACCACGGTGACGCTCTATCTGCCGCGCGCCCGTCAGGAGGCGGATGCGCCCTCTGCCGGAATCGCCGCGCCCCCGGCGCCGGAGACGGCAAGGGCGGACGCGGCCGGCATCGGCGAGGGCTGCGCCGTCCTGCTGGTGGATGACGAGGAGCTGGTGCGCAGCGCCACCGCCGGCTATCTGGAACAGGCGGGCTTCGCGGTGCGCGAGGCGGCCGACGCGGCGGCGGCCCTGTCGCTGCTCGACCACGGCTTCCGGCCGGACGTGATCGTCACCGACCACATGATGCCGGGGATGACCGGGCTCGACATGGCCCGCACCCTGCGCGCCCGTCGCGACGCGACGCCGATCCTGATGGTCACCGGCTATGCCGAGGATTTGACCTCCACCGCCGCGGCGCAGGAGGTGGACCTGACCGTGCTGTCCAAGCCGATCGAACCGTCCCGGCTGGTCCGCTCCATCCGCGACATGGCGGCGGTGGAGGGCTGAGCGGATCCCCGAGGAAACAGGGTCCAAGGGAACAGGTAGGGGCGTTGCGGCGTTGGAAAGGCGATTTCCGTCCATTTCAGCCCCGGAGCAGCCATGAACGCCCAATCCACGATCCGCGACGCCTACGACAGCGTGTTCGAAGGCCACACCAACCTGGGTATGGGCGAGCGCATCGTCTCGACCGGTCTCGGCCTTGCCGTCGCGGCGGGCGGCCTGCGCAAGGGCGCCAGCATCCCCGGCGCCATCATGGGGCTGGTCGGCGCCGCCCTGGTCGCCCGCGGCATGAGCGGCCATTGCCCGGTCAAGGAACGCCTGTCCGGCCACCAGCAAGACCGGCTGGGTCATAGCGGCTCCCAGGGCGGTTCCTACGGCGAGTCGCGGGGCGTCGATCACTCGCGCATGGCGGAGACCTACTGACCGGCACCGCGCCGGATCGGATCCGTTCACCGTCTGTCGCATTCCATTCACGGGAATGCGTGACGCCATTAACCCTGATGGTGAATTGTTGGGCAGACCAGCGACGGGGTGAAGACCGGGGAAGGCGGGTGTGACATCCTGCCCTACCCGGGCTGAGGCCCCCGACCTGACGTCCCGCTCAGGAGATTCACCGCATGTGGTTCCCCGCTATCCGATCCCGTTCCGCCATCGCGGCGGTGGCCGCGCTCTGCGTCGGCTCGGCGCTCGTGCTGCCGGTGCCGGCGCTCGCCCAGAAGGCCACCTCCGCACCGGCTTCGGTCCGCTACGACATCGGCTACGACATCTTCTATCCCGTCCGCGGACAGAACGGGATGGTCGCCTCCGAACACCGGCTGGCGACCGAGATCGGCGTCGACATCCTCAAGCGCGGCGGCAATGCGGTCGATGCGGCGGTGGCCGTCGGCTTCGCCCTGGCGGTGGTGCTGCCGAACGCCGGCAATGTCGGCGGTGGCGGCTTCATGGTCGTCCATGACGCCAAGAGCGGCAAGGACGTCGCCATCGACTTCCGCGAGATGGCCCCGGCCAAGGCCTTCCGCGACATGTATCTCGACCAGCAGGGCAAGGTTGTCCCCGACCGCTCGCTCTACACCCATCTGGCGGTCGGCATCCCCGGCACCGTCGCCGGGTTGGCCCATGCGCTGGAAAAATACGGCACGATGAAGCTGGCCGACGTGATGGCCCCGGCGATCAAGCTGGCGCGCGAGGGCTACACCGTCACGCCGCAGCTGGCCGGCCTGCTGGAGGTCGAGCGCGACCATCTGGCGGCGTGGGACGCCACCAAAGCCATCTTCTTCAAGGACGGCCGCCCGCTGACCGCCGGCGAGACGCTGGCCAACCCCGACCTCGCCAACTCGCTGGAGATGATCGCCCAGCAGGGGGCGAAGGCCTTCTATGAAGGCGCCATCGCCGACAGGATCGCGGCGGAAATGGCGAAACACGGCGGCTACATCACCAAGGAGGACCTGAAGGCCTACAGGGTGGTGGAGCGCGAGCCGGTCAGCGGCACCTACCGCGGCTATACGGTCAAGTCGATGCCGCCGCCCAGCTCCGGCGGGACGCACATCATCCAGATGCTGAACATCCTGGAGCGCTGGCCGCTGAAGGACTACGGCCCCGACAGCGCCAAGGCGATCCACCTGATGGCGGAGGCGATGAAGCTCGCCTATGCCGACCGCTCCGAATATCTGGGCGATCCCGACTTCACCAAGGTGCCGGTGAAGGGCCTGACCTCGCGCAAATACGCCGACGAGCTGGCGGCGAAGATCGATCCGGAGAAGGCGACCCCGGCCAGCAGCATCAAGCCCGGCAAGCCGGCGCCCTACGAGAGCGACCAGACCACCCATTTCTCGGTGGCGGACAGCCAGGGCAACGTGGTCAGCACCACCTACACGCTGAACCTCAATTTCGGCAGCGGCATCGTCGCCGCGGGCACCGGCATCCTGCTGAACAACGAGATGGACGATTTCTCGGCCAAGCCGGGCGTGCCCAACGCCTTCGGCCTGATCGGCGGCGACGCCAACGCCATCCAGGCCTACAAGCGGCCGCTCAGCTCGATGTCGCCGACCATCGTGCTGAAGGACGGCAAGCCCTGGCTGGTCACCGGAAGCCCCGGCGGCAGCCGCATCATCACCACCACCATGGAGACGGTGATCGACCACATCGATTTCGCCATGAATCCGGCAGAGGCCGCCGCCCTGCCGCGCGTCCATCACCAGTGGACCCCCGACGAGCTGCGGGTGGAGAAGGGGCTCAGCCCCGACACCGTGCGGCTGCTGGAACAGATGGGCCACAAGGTGGTGGTGAAGCCGACGATGGGCCGCACCCAGACCATCCAGCTGCGCGACGACGGGCTGTACGGCTATTCCGACCCGCGCAACCCCGACGGCATGACGATCGGATATTGAGGGAGAAGAGTGACGGGGGCCCGGCTGAAAGGCCGGGCTCCACATTCCCGTATACAAAGAAAAAGCAGCGTGCTTTGGTAACCTGCGATCCGCCTTGCCGGGCGGTGCAGGGCCGGGAGCCCCGTGCCTGTTCGGATAAGGCAACGGAACAGTTGGCTTAAGGCGGGCCGGTCGGTTAGCCTTTGCAGGAGTGAACCGGAGCATTTGCCGTGGATAAGGCCTTGGTCGAGAAGAACCGCGAGTGGACCTATCAGCGTGAAGGAAAGCAGCCCGTCACCATCCGGGTCGCAGATTTCGAGCGCGAGGGGAAGCGCATCGTCGCCTTCCTGGAACAGACCGACATCGCCAAGGCGGCCGGGTCGCCCCAGCCCGCCGTGAATGACTGGCCTCGCATCGCCGAGGCCTATGCGCAGGAACAGGGCGTGTCGCTGAGCGACATCTATTGGTACGAGCTGCACCCGCGCCGCTTCGCCAATGGCCGGCCCAACGTGTCGGAATACCGCCCCGGCATGGCCGAATGGCGCTTCGAGACCAGCATCCCGCTCGCCCGCGCCATCGTGGAGCAGCTGGGCTTCGACCCCGACAACCTGCCGCTCGACATCTGATCGTCCTGCTTAGCGCCCTGGACGGGACCCCGCGCGCGCAGCCCCTGTGATGCGCCGCGGGACCGGTGTATGATGCCCGCCGGAGCCATGCGATCGGCTGGGCGATCGGCTGGGCGATCGGCGGGACAGCAGTCCCGCGTCGTGGCGGGAGACGGATGATGAAGACGGTGCGGAGGGCGGTCGCCCTGGGTGCTGTGATGCTGGCGGCCGTGGCCGCCGCCGCGGTGGTGTCGGTTCCGGGAACGGCGCAGGCGCGCACGTCGGTGTCGGTCGGCATCGGCGTCGGGCCGATTTTCCCCGGCTACGGCTATTACCGCCCCTACCATTATTATGCCCCGCCGCCACCGGTGGTGCAGTATTACGCGCCGCCGCCGGTCGTCTATGCACCCCCGCCGCCGGTCCAATATTATGCGCCGCCGCCTGCCGCGGTCGGCGTCGATCCGGCCGGCCCGGTCTATTATTCGCGCAGCGGTCAGCAATGCCGCGAATACCAGAGCCGCGCCATGGTCGGCGGCCGGTCGCAGCCGGTCTACGGCACCGCCTGTCTCCAGCCCGACGGCACCTGGCGCATCGTCAACTGACGGCGCGCCGCTCGGCTCATGCGTCGAGCGGGACCGGATGCGGCAGTTCGTCGGCGTTCTCGTGGTGGATCCGGCAGACCTCGTCCCAGCGCGACAGGAAGGCGTCGAGCAGGGACGGGTCGAAATGCAGGCCGCGGTTCTGGACCATATAGGCGCGCGCCTCGTCCAGCGTCCATGACCGCTTGTAGGGGCGGGTGGAGGTCAGGGCGTCGAACACGTCGGCGATGGCGACGATGCGGCCGGACAGCGGGATCCCGGTTCCGGCCAGCCCGTTGGGATAGCCGCTGCCGTCGAACTTCTCGTGATGGCCGAGCGCGATTTCCGCCGCCAGCCGCAGGAGCGGGATGTCGCTGTTGGCCAGGATGCGGTGGCCGATGGCTGAATGCTGGCGCATCACCGTCATCTCTTCCGGGCTCAGGCGCCCCGGCTTCAGCAGGATCATGTCGGGAATGCCGATCTTGCCGATGTCGTGCATCGGCGCCGCCTTCATCAATTCCTGGGCATAGGCGGCGCCGCAGCCGGCCGCTTCGGCGATCAGCCGCGAATAGAGCGCCATCCGCTCGATATGGGCGCCGGTTTCGGGATCGCGGTATTCGGAGGCGCGCGACAGGCGGGTGACCAGTTCCTCCCCCTGGCGCTGGAGGGCGGCGGTCACCCGCTCCACCTCGGTGGCCAGCAGGGCGGCGCGGTCGCGCAGCAGGGCGCGGCTCTGGCGCAGGGCCAGCAGGTTGCGCAGCCGGGCCTGCACCTCCGGCACGACCACCGGCTTGGTCAGGAAATCGTTGCAGCCCTCGTCCAGCGCCCGCACGCGGATGTCGACCGCCGTGTTGGCGGTGACCATCACCACCGGGACGGTGTCCAGCCGCGCATCGTCGCGGATGTGGCGCAGCAGTTCCATGCCGTCCATGTCCGGCATCATCTGGTCCAGAAGGATCAGGTCGGGCTCGTTCCCGCGCAGCCACTCGACGGCGTCGAGCGGGCTTTCCATCGTGACCGGTTCGGCATCGTCCAGCCGGCGGACGATGGCGGCCATGATGAACAGATTGGTGCGGTCGTCGTCGACGATGAGGATGTTCATCCTGCGGCTCCCGCCTCTCGTTCTGCCGCCTTGCGGGCGGCGATCAGGCGTCCGGCTTCGGCGAGCAGGGCCTTCAGGTCGACCGGCTTTTCGAAGGCCGCCTCGGCGCCCAGCAGCCGGGCCATCCCAGGCAGTTCCATCCGCAGGCGCAGGCTGCCGCCGGTCACCGCGATCAGGGGCGGACGCGATGCCTGCTCCTTCAGCCGCAGGATCACCTCGTACCCGTCGGCCTCCGGCATGATGATGTCGGTCACCACCAGATCGACCGGGTGGCCGGCCATGATGGCCAGCGCGGCATTGCCGTTCTCCGCCTCCAGCACGGCGTAGCCGGCGCGCTGGAAGGCGGTGCGCACCATCTCACGGAAATCGGGATCGTCGTCGACCAGCAGGACGGAACCGGCGGGGGCGGCGGGATCGGTTGCGGGCGTGGATTTGGGGGCGGATTTGGGCCGCAGCTCGTAAAGGGTCATGTCCATGGTCGCCGCTTCCGTCTTCCGCCATACACCGGTGGGTTGCACCGGATAGAATTCGCTAAGCCACAGCATAGACGTCTACCGATGCGCGCACCTGCTGTGTCTGGGATAGCGCGGGCGGGAAATGGGATAGTGGGGATATTATCCCGCGTCCCGAAAAAAGCCGTCCAGGACGCTCCGGCGCAATTATGACCGACGTGAAATATGGCAAAGCCACGAAAACTTAAGATTTCGGACGGCATAACAGGGAATATTGATACCTTGGGATGAGTGTGGGCCGAAGGTGGCGGAGGCTGGTTGATGAAGATCTTGGTGGCGGACGACCATCCCCTGTTCCGGGACGCGCTGGAGCTGTCGATCCGTCAGGCATGGCCGGATGCGGAGATCGGCTGCATCGGTTCGTTATTGGAATTGCCGGCCCAGGGCGATCCGGACGACGGCGCCCCCGCGGCGGTCTTCCGGTACGACCTCATCGTCCTCGACTGGCGCATGCCGGGGGCGGAGGGGAGCGATCCGATCAGCGTGCTGCGCCGTTCGGGGGTCCAGGGGCCGGTCGCCGTGGTGACCGGGGCGGAGGATGCGCTGACCGCGCTGGAGGTTCTGCGCTGCGGCGCCGAGGCCTTCCTGCCGAAGACCACGCCGCGCCGCATCCTGGCCCAGGCCCTGCGTCTGGTGGCGGAGGGCGGCAGCTTCGTGCCGAAATGCGTGGCACTCGACCTGATGCAGATGACCGACCTGTCGCTCGACATCGACGAGGCGGAGGAGGAGGAGGGGCCGCCTGCGGAGGAGGGGGCGCCGTCGTCCCCCCTGACCGACCGGGAGCAGCAGGTGCTGTCGATGCTCGCCACCGGCGCCACCAACAAGGAGATCGGGCGGCATCTCAGCCTTCAGGAGGTCACGGTCAAGCTGCACACCCGCCGCATCCTGCGCAAGCTGGGGGCGCGCAACCGCACCGACGCGGTACGCCGCGCCCAGCAGGCCGGCCTGCTGTCGCGCAGCCTGAACGAAGCGTCGCCCTGATCCCGCCACCAAGCTCCACCGAATGGATGGGTGCATGATCGCATGGGGGACCCCATAGGGGTGGTCCCAGCATCATGGTCCCGCCCTTTGTGGTATGGTTACCCCGTTCTCGCTTCCCTGGCCCGCCAGTCCGCCTTAGTCCGGCGCCGCCGGGGCAGGTGCAACCGCAAGGCTGCCACAACCCGAGTCGCTGCAACCCGAGTCGCCGATGAGCCCATCCGACCATTCCCTGTCCGGGCCGCGCGCGGGCCGAACCGTTCCAGCCGGCGCTTCCGGCAGCGGCGTGGCGGTGCCCGCGATCGCCGCGCTGGCCGGGGCGACGGTGCTTCTTCTGTCCGGGCTCGAACCCTTGCGCGAGGCGTTGCCCTGGCTGCTTCCCCTGATGGCGGCCGGCAGCGGTGCGGCGGGCGGGCTGGCGCTTCTGTCGATCCGGAGCGCGCGTCGCCGTCCCGCCGGAGACGACCGGGCGGACGTGCCGGCGGCGGATACCTCAGCCGTGACTGCGGCTCATGTCGCCGCGCTTGAAGGGGCACTGCGGGAGTGCGGCCGGCAGGCCGGCGAGCGGCTGCGCAGCCAGCAGATCGCGGCGATGGATGCCCGCGCCGACCTTGCCGGCGCCATCGTCCACGACATGAACAACGCGCTGGGCGCAATTGCCGGCTATGCCGACTTCCTCGTCTGCGACCTGCCGGAAGGCTCGCCGCAGGCCGACTATGCGGGGCGGGCCGTCGCCGCCGTCGACCGCGCCCGCTCCGGCCTCCGCCGGCTGGTGGCGGAAGCCAGGACGGAGCCGGTTCCTCTGAAGCCGGAACGGGCCGCGACGGTCCTGGACGAGGCCGCGGCGCTTCTGCGCTCGGTGCCGGCGGCGCCGGGCAGCTTTTCCATCCGTCATGACGCCGGTACGCCCGACCCCATCTGCAACGCCGGCCTGCTGGCGCGGGCGCTGGCCGGACTGGCGGCGGAGATCCTCGCCGCCACCGGCAGGGGCGGCGATGCCCGGCTCTGCCTGCGCGCCTTCTTTCCGGCGGACGCCCACAATCCGACCGGCGATCCGGACGCCATTGCCGCCGCGGCCGGCTGGACCGTCCGCCCGCTGCTGACGCCGCTGCCGGGTCCGCACGTGCTGTTCGAACTGAGGGTCGACGGCCCGCCGCTGGCGGACGAGGCGCTGGCGGGGCTGGCCGATCCCCTGCTGGCCGCCCGCGCCTGCTACCGCCGGGGCCAGACGGCCGGGACGGAGGACGCCCATTGGCCGGCGGCCCTGCAGACGGCGCGGCGCCACGACGGCGGCCTTAGCCTGCTGACCCACCCGGTGGAAGGCACGGCGGTGCGGCTCCAGATCCCCGCCGCATCGCCGGCGGCGTCCGTCCCGCGCGCGGCCAAGGCCCCGGCGCGGCATCAAGTCGCCCCGGCATACAAGATCCTGGTGGTGGATGGCGATCCGGCGTCCGGCGACCGGTTCCAGACCGGGCTGGAGCGGCAGGGGTTCGAGGTTTCGGTCTGCGAGGATCTGCGCGAAGCGCTGGAGGTCGTCACCGACGAGCCGGGTTTCTTCGATGCGGTGGTGATCGGGCCGGGACTGGGCGCGCTTCCGGCCGGCCAGGCGCTGGCCGGCCGCCTGAAGGCGCTGCGGGCGGACCTTCCCTGCGTCCTCTACGCCGCCTCGGGACCCGCCTCCGCAGGGGTGGGCGTCGAGGCCGGTGGGCCGGCCGACCTGCTGCTGCCGCTGCCGGTCGATCTGCCGCGGCTGGCGCGCGGGGTGGCGGCGCTTGCCGCAGGCAATCCGCGGCAGGCGGACTATGGAGGCGATCCGCGGCACGCGGACGGTGCGGGAGAGCGGCGCTGATGGGCGGGCGCCTTCATCTGCAGGGCTTCATCGCCGCCATCTGGACGGCGACCCTGGTGATCGCCGCCGGGCTGTGGGCGGCGGCCCTGGCGCTCGCCCATTACGACGATGCCGAGGCGATGGCACGGGCCGAGCGCGACAGCGGCAACCTCACCCGCGTCGTCGCCGAGCAAACGACCCGGACCATCGCCGAAGCCGACCAGATCCTGCAGTTCCTGATCGACGACTTCCACGAGCATGGCGACAGCTGGACCCCCGGCCTGACCCGCATGCTGCGGCAGGCGGTGGAGCGGTCGGGCATCCTGGTGCAGCTGGCGGTGATCGACGGGCATGGCGACCTCACCCACACCAGCGTGGAGGATGCGCCGGCCCGCGTCCGTCTGGCCGACCGCGAGCATTTCCGCGTCCACGTCAACAACCCGCATGCCGGGCTGTACATCGGCAAGCCGGTGTTCGGCCGGGCATCCGGCAAATGGTCGATCCAACTGACGCGGCGCGTCGACAACGACGACGGCAGCTTCGCCGGGGTGCTGGTCGCGTCGATCGACCCCTTCTATTTCAGCCGTTCGCTGGAGGAGCTGGACGTCGGTCCCAACGGGGCGGTGGCGATCGTCGGCACCGACGGCATCCTGCGCGCCCGGTCGCAGATGAGCGACCGCATCGTCGGCCGCGACGTCGGCGAATCGCCGGTTCTGCTGATGGCGCGCCGGCAGCCCACCGGGTTCCTGCGCGTTTCCAGCGTGATCGACGGCATTCCGCGCCTGCAGTCCTTCCGGACCCTGGCGACCTATCCGTTGATCGTCATCGCCGCCTTCGACGAGGCGTCCTTCCTGGCCGACACCAGAACGCGGCAGCGGCTCTATCTGCTGGCGGCGGCGGCCTGCAGCGTCATTCTGGTCGGGATGGCTCTGCTGGCGACGCGGCAGACGGCGCGGCTCGCCGCATTGGCCCGCCGGCTGGCCTTGAGCGAGGAACGCTTCCGCGATCAGGCGGAGACCGCCTCCGACTGGTTCTGGGAGATGGACGCCGACCTGCGCTTCTCGCATCTGGCCGGGCCGCTGGTGCCGCATGTCGCCAACGGCACGCTGCCCATCGGCCGGCGGCGGGAGGATGTCGCCCTGCGCGAGCCGGGGGACGGGCCCAAATGGGAGCGGCACCGCCAGCTGATGGAGCGGCGGGAGCCGTTCCGGAACTTCCGCTACCGGGTGATGACGGCGGCCGGCCTGCGCTATTTCAGCGTCAGCGGCCGCCCGGTCTTCGACGAGGGCGGCCATTTCCGCGGCTATCGCGGCTCCGCCACCGACGTCACCGAGCGGGAGCAGGCCGCCAACCGGCTGGCTTCCAGCGAGGCGCGCTATCGCGCCATGTTCGAAGCGGTCGGCCAGCCGATCGTCACCATCGACGAGCATGGCACCATCGACGCCTTCAACCGCGCGGCGGAGCGGCTGTTCGGCTACAGCGCCGCCGACGTGGTGGGCGGGCCGATGACCCGGCTGATGCCGAGCGCCGTCGGCGCGGTGCATGACGGGCTGCTGGCGACATACCGCGGAAGCGACGCCGCGGTCCCGCGGTCGGAGGTGCGGGAGCTGACCGGCCGCCGCAAGGACGGCAGCGAGTTCCCGCTGGAGGTGACGCTGGCCGGCTGGCGCGAGGGCGACCGCCGCTATGTCACCGGCGCGCTCCGCGACGTCACCGCCCAGCGCGAGATCGAGGCCAGCCTGCGCCGCGCCAAGGAGGCGGCCGATCAGGCCAACCGCGCCAAGGGCGAGTTCCTGGCGACGATGAGCCACGAGATCCGCACGCCGATGAACGGCGTCCTCGGCGCGCTGGCCCTGGTGGAGGGGCCGAACCTGGACGACGACCAGCGCCAGCTGCTGGAGGTCGCCAACCGGTCGGGCAACGCGCTGCTGCAGATCATCGACGACATCCTCGACCTGTCCAAGCTGGAGGCCGGCAAGGCGGAGGTCGAGCCGGTCGATTTCGAACTGCGCGCGGTGCTGGGCGACAGCATCGACCTGCTGGAGCCGGCCGCCTGCGGGCGCGGCCTGATCCTGACGCGGGAGGTGGCGCCCGCCGTGCCCGACCGCGTGCGCGCCGACCTGCGCCGCATCCGGCAGGTGCTGGTCAATCTGGTCGGCAACGCGCTGAAGTTCACCCACCGCGGCGGCGTCGCCGTGCGGGTCGGGCCGGAGGGCGAGCCGGCTGCGGACGGCAGCTTCTTCCTGCGGTTCGAGGTGGCCGACACCGGAATCGGCATCCCGGAGGACGTGCAGCCGACCCTGTTCCGCCGCTTCACCCAGGCCGACAGCTCCACCACCCGGCGCTTCGGCGGCACCGGGCTGGGGCTGGCGATCAGCCGCGAGCTGGTGATGCTGATGGGCGGGCGCATCGGCGTGACCAGCGCCGAGGGCAAGGGCAGCACCTTCTGGTTCACCGTCCGTTGCGAACCCGCCGCCGACCCGTCGGCCGGCGTGCTCTCCGTGCCCTGCGCGCCGGAACCGGTGCCGGCCGGCGCTTCGGAAACTCCGGCGGCGGCGGGCCTGCATGTGCTGGTGGCCGAGGACAACGAGATCAACCGCGACATCGTCGTCACCATGCTGCGCCGCGCCGGCCATCGCGTGACCGCGGTGGAGGACGGGCTGCAGGCGGTGCGGCTGGTGGAGGAGGGCGGCTTCGACCTCGTCCTGATGGACGTGCAGATGCCGGTGATGGACGGCGTCACCGCCACCCGGCACATCCGCGCCATGCCGGGGGAGACGGGCCGCCTGCCGATCGTCGCGCTGACCGGCAACGTCATGCCCGGCCACCGCGCCGAATATCTCGCGGCCGGCATGACCGCCTATCTGACGAAGCCCATCGTGTCGGCCGACCTGTACGAGGTGCTGAGGACGGCCGCCGCGCCGCGGGCGGCGGAGGTTGGGGCGGACGTTGTGCCGGAAGACGGGGCCGGGGATGGGGCGAACGCCGGCCGGTCCGCCATGACCCGTCCCGTCCCGCCACCCGCTCTGTCGCCTGCCGCCAGTGACCCGGAGCATTGGCGCACGGCGCCGCTGCTGGATGCCCAACAGGCCGACTCGTTGCGTTCGGTGATCGGCGACGAAGCCTGGGACCAGACGGTGACCGCCTTCCGGCGGACGGTGGACGACAGCGTTGCCGCGATTCGCGATGGGGCCCGGCGGGAAGGGATTGGGCGGGATGGCGCGCCACTGGTCCGCATGGCCCATACCCTGAAGGGAACCGCGGCAAACATCGGCGCCGTGCGGCTCAGCCGTCTGGCCTCGCTGCTCGAACAGCGGGTGCAGAGCCCCGGCGGCTGCGCCGACGGCGATCCGCTGGCCGAAGCGCTCGGTCCCGTCGCCGACGCCACGCTGGAGGCGCTGTCGTCCTATATCCGGCCGGCAGCCGGCAGCAAAGCCGAACATGCGACGGTATGAGGAAATGAAACATCCCGGCGAGGATTGCTTTGTTTCAGGCTGTGGATGAAGTAATTTCTCAAGGAAAACAGCGACCTGCAGTCGCAGATCTTTAGTATCATCAGTGATACCGGTGACGAAATGGATTTAAAGGTCTAGAGTGCGTGGTGATCGGCTGTCTCCGATCGTTCGTACTCTTAACCAGTGAAGTCCTTACCATGATCGCTGCCGGCAACATTCTCCACGTCATCTCGATCCGGGCGAAGGTCGTGGCGGTCGCAGTGTTCGTCTTCGCCGCGGTCGGCCTGTCCTCGGTCCTCACCATGCGCGACATGGGGCGGCAGACCGACCACCTGTCCGACGTCCGGCGCGAGACGCACGAGGTCGTCGGCGGCGTCATTCCCCTGGTGTCGCTGGTGGGGGAGATCCGGTTCGACGTGGTGCAGACCCAGCAGTGGCTGACCGACGTGTCGGCCACCCGCGGGCTGGACGGGATGAATGACGGGCCGGAAAAGGCTGCGGACTACGCCCGCCGCTTCGCGGAGCACACCGCCAAGGCGGCCGAACTGGCGCGGGCGCTGAACCTGCCGCAGGTGGTGGCGGAGATCGAGCGCACCCAGAAGGCCTTCGGCCCCTATTACGAGATGGGCCGGCGCATGGCGCAGGCCTATGTCGACGGCGGCCCGGCGGCCGGCAACCCGATCATGAGCCAGTTCGACAAGGTCGCCGACACCATGGGCGACAGCCTGGAGGCGCTGGGCGCCAGCGTGGTCGCGGTCAGCTCGGACCGGCTGAAGGACCTGACCGGGGATATCGAGGCGGTGCGCGAATCGGCGGACGGGCTGCGCATGACCCTGATCGGTGCCGGGTTGGCCATCCTGCTGATGGCCGCGGCCTGCGTGGTGTTTCTGGAGGCGGCGATGATCCGCCCGATGGAGCGGCTGCGCCGCGCCATGGTGGCGCTGGCCGGCGGCAACCTGGAGGTCGAGGTCGGGCTGACCGAGCGCCGGGACGAGATCGGCCACATGGCCGACACCGTCCGGGTGTTCCAGGAGGGGGCGCAGGAGAATGCGCGCCTGCGCGCCGCCCAGGAGGAGACCCGCCGCCGCGCCGAGGAGGAGCGGCGCCAGGCGCTGGAGTCGATGGCGGAGAAGGTGGAGCGCGAGACCCGCGTCGCCGTCGATCATGTGGCCGAACGCACCAGCCGGATGAGCAGCAATGCCGGCGCCATGGCGGAATCGGCGGTGCAGGTCAGCGACAACGCCCAGAACGTCGCCGCCGCCGCCCAGCAGGCGCTGAGCAATGCCGAGACCGTCGCCGCCGCGACGGAGGAACTGTCGGCGGCCATCGGCGACATCGGCATGCAGGTGTCGGCCGCCACGCGGGTGACCGGCCGCGCGGTGGAGCGGGCCGGGCTGGCGCGGTCCACCATCGAACGGCTGTCGGCCTCGGTCGAGCGGATCGGCGCGGTCGCCCGGCTGATCGCCGACATCGCCAGCCAGACCAACCTGCTGGCGCTGAACGCCACCATCGAGGCGGCGCGGGCCGGCGAGGCCGGGCGCGGTTTCGCCGTGGTGGCGAACGAGGTGAAGAATCTCGCCAGCCAGACCGCGCGGTCGACCGAGGAGATCGGCTCGCTGATCGCCGAGGTGGAATCGGTGACGGCATCGGCCGTCGGCGCCGTCGGCGAGGTGTCGGAAACCATCGACGAGGTGGCCGGCATCTCGTCCTCCATCGCCGCCGCGGTCGAGGAGCAGGCGGCGGCGACCCAGGAGATCGCCCGCTCCGTCAGCCAGACCAGCGACGCGGCGAAGGAGGTGTCGGTGCGCATCGGCCGCGTCTCCGCCGAGGCCGACGCGACCCAGAGCCGCGCCGGAGAGGTGCGGACGGTCGCCGACGACGTGGCCGGCGGCATCGACGCCCTGCGCAATGTGCTGATCCGCGTCGTCCGTACCGCCACCGCCGACGTTGACCGCCGCCAGCGCCCGCGCTTCGCCCTGTCGGTCGGCTGCGTGCTGGAGGGGGCCGGCGCCGCCCCGGCACGCGCCACCATCGCCAACCTGTCGGCGGGCGGCGCCATGCTGACCGGCGTGCCGGAGCAGTTGATCGGCGGCGTGGTCGGCCGGACGCTGAGCTTGCGCATCGACGGGGTGGCCCGCCCGCTGACCGCCCGCATCAAGTCCAGCGAGCATGACCGGCTGCACGTGAAGTTCGACCTGTCCGACGCCGATCAGGAGGCGTTCGACCGCGAGGTGGAGCGCCTGACGCGCGGCCTGACGCCGATGGCGGCTGTGGCGTAGGCGGGAAGGCAGGGCGGCCCGCACACACACCGCTTCACCGGGACGAGCCGGCCCCAGCCATGCCCGCCGCTCATTTCGCACCTGCGGAAATGACGGCCTGCGGCGGATTGCCTCAGCGGGGGTCGGGCAAATATCCTGACCCTGTCCCGGTCGCTTTCCGTCCCTCCCTGCCGCCGGGACTTTCCCGTCCTCATCCAGCGCGACAGCGGAGTAACGACCATGGCTTCTGCCGGCCATAACGGCGACCTGCGTGCCGGGGCTCAGCTGGCTCCGGCCCATCCCGGGCTGGTGCTGCTGGCGCTCGCCATGGGCGGTTTCGCCATCGGAACGACCGAATTCGCGACGATGAGCCTGCTGCCCTATTTCGCCCAGGGCCTGGGCATCGACGAGCCGACCGCCGGCCACGTCATCAGCGCCTATGCGCTGGGGGTGGTGGTTGGCGCGCCGATCATCGCGGTGCTGGCGGCAAGGCTGGCGCGGCGGACGCTGCTGATCGGGCTGATGGCGGTGTTCGCCGCCGCCAATGTGGCCAGCGCCTTCTCGCCCTCCTACGGCTGGATGCTGGTCTTCCGCTTCCTGAGCGGGCTGCCGCACGGCGCCTATTTCGGCGTCGCGGCCCTGGTCGCCGCCTCGCTGGTGCCGCCGCAGCGCCGGGCGCAGGCGGTGGCGCGGACCATGCTGGGGCTGACGGTGGCGACCATCGTCGGCGTGCCGATGGCCAACTGGATCGGGCAGGCGCTGGGCTGGCGCTGGGGCTTCGGCGTCGTCGGGCTGCTCGCCCTGCTGACGGTGCTGCTGGTCTGGATCTTCGCGCCGAACGACCGGCCGCACCCGGAGTCGAGCCCGCTGCGCGAGCTGGGGGCGCTGAAGCGGCGGCAGGTCTGGCTGACGCTGGGCATCGGCGCCATCGGATTCGGCGGCATGTTCGCGGTCTACACCTATGTCGCCTCGACCCTGATGGAGGTGACGCAGGTGTCGCCGGCGGTGGTGCCGGTGGTGCTGGCGGTGTTCGGCGCCGGCATGACCGTCGGCACGCTGGTCAGCGCCTGGGCCGCCGACCGCGCCCTGATGCCGACCGTCGCCTTCATCCTGCTGTGGAGCGCCGGGTCGCTGGCGCTCTATCCCTTTGCCGCCGGCAATGTCTGGCTGGTGTCGGCGGTCGTCTTCATGATCGGCTGCGGCGGCGGGCTCGGCACGCCCCTGCAGGCCCGGCTGATGGATGTGGCGGAGGATGCGCAGACGCTGGCCGCCGCGCTGAACCACAGCGCCTTCAACGCCGCCAACGCGCTGGGCCCCTGGCTGGGCGGCATGGCGATCGCCGCCGGGCTGGGCTGGACATCCACCGGCTGGGTCGGTGCCGCGCTGGCGCTGGGCGGTCTGGCGGTGTGGGCGGTGGCGA
The DNA here is from genome assembly GCF_051124815.1 of Azospirillum sp. B2RO_4. Taxonomy (NCBI): domain Bacteria; kingdom Pseudomonadati; phylum Pseudomonadota; class Alphaproteobacteria; order Rhodospirillales; family Azospirillaceae; genus Azospirillum; species Azospirillum sp. B2RO_4. The sequence goes on from NZ_CP118489.1 coordinate 560,399, forward strand.
TGCTGGACGCCCGGATGACCGCCAATACCGAACTTGCGGCCGAAGCCTGCGCCGGCGACTGAGCGGCCTTTCAGCGTCCCGACAGATCCCAGGCGATGCGCGCCGGATGTTCGCCGAGGTCGAGGGAGCCGATGACGATCTCCCCCCGGCCGGACAGCGGCGCCACGTCGCCCAGCTTCAGCAGCCTCTGTTCGCCGTCCTGCGGCACCAGACGGGTGCCGTTGCGGCTGAGATCCTCCAGCGTGAAGGCGCCGTCGCGCAGCCGCACCACCGCATGGCGGCGCGAGGCGGAGGCATGGTCCAGCACGATCCCGCAATCGGCGGAACGGCCGATCACGACGTCTTCGCCCGCATCGCGCAGAGCCACCGTCCGGCCCTGGTAGCTGAGCGTCAGGCGGGCGGCCGGCATCGGCGGCGCCTGCATGTCGACGGTCATGTCCGTCGGCCGGGCCGTCGGTGGGGCTGCCAGGCGCTGGCCCGCGACCACGCCGCTGCCGGTCACCGACACGCGCCGGTCGTCGGGGATGGCGGCGATCTTGGCGATCAGCCCGTCCGCAAGGGCCCGCGGGATGCCGGCGGCGCGCAGGCGGCGGCCCAGCCCTTCGCGCACCTCCCCGATGGAGGCGCCGGGGGCCGCCAGTTCCGCCGCGGACTTCACCCGGTTGAACTCGTCGGCGACGCGCTGGATGACGACGCTGATCTTCTTGTGGCCGTAGGGGCTGGCGCCGAGGTCGAGCAGATAGCCGAGCCGCCCCGCTGCCGTGTTGAAGCGCCCGGCCAGCCGCGTCATCGTCTCTTCGAAGGGCAGGTCGCTGCCGCCGGTCGCCCAGACGGTCTTGCCGCGGCGGGTCAGCGATTCCGCCATCGCCGGGCCGCCCATGTAGCCGTCGAAGGCGATCATGCCGTCGACGATGGCGGAGAAGGCGCGGGCGTCGCTGGCCGCCCCGGTGCGGGTCAGCGGGGTCAGCCCGTCCAGCCCGCCGCGGATGCGATTCAACAGCGCCTCGCGCGTGCGGGCGAAGCCGAGCCCGGTCCCGTCGGAGGCCAGCGCGTTGGACAGGGCCAGCAGCGGTTCGCTGTGGGGCAGCCGGTCGTCCAGATCGCCGCGCAACGCCGCCAGCAGCGCCAGGATGGCGGAGGCGAGATCGGGCGAATAGCCGATCAGGGCGCGGATCGGCTCCCGCCCGTCGGTGATCTCCGCCGCGAATTCATCGACCAGCCGCGTGCTCTCGCCATCGTCCTCATTGTGCAGGCGCAGGACGGCGGTCAGCTTGGCCCCCCATTCGCGGTGCGGTTCCAGCAGGGTGCCGAAGGCGTGGGTGACGATGCGGTCGCGCTCCTCCGCCGGGCGGTCGACGGCGGCCAGCAGCAGGCCGGAAACCCCGCCGCGCATCAGCGCCTGGTCGAAGGGGGCCAGTGTGTCCGATTTCTGGGCGAGGTCCTTCAGCGCCGCGAACAGGCGGCTGAGCTGGTCGTAGCGCTCATGCGGCTTCACCCCCAGCATCGGCGCCTGGAGGGTGGCGAGCCGGCTGATCGAGGGGTTGAACAGCAGCGCCTCGCGCTCGAAGTAGCGCAACGGATAGTAGCGGTGGAGCTGCTCCGACGGAATGACGCCCTGGTCGTCCCAGTAACCGCGCAGCAACCGCAGCAGGGTCATCCGGCTGTCGAAGGAGAAGACCTGCAGCACGTCGGTGCAGAGGTTGGCGCTGTCGATCGGCGAAATGTTCGTCAGCTTGGCGCCGCCGGAGGAGGTCTTCTGGAAGATCGTCTCCTCCCGGCCGGTACCGGTGACCTTCACCACGCGCACCACCGGGAATTTGGCGAGGCGCAACAGGAAGTTGGCGCGTTCCGTCGCCGACTTTTCGTCGTCGAAGACACCGTCGATGTTGGGCTTGCCGCCCTGTTCGACCACCACCTCGAAGCGCGCTTCGCGCCGTTTGGACATCGCCATAGCGTCCCCCCTGGACCATGCCCCCGTCCGGCATGGTGTCCGGCTACGTCCCCACCCGCTATTTCCAGCGATTTTTCACCAAAATACTTTATGAACCTTAACATCAGAAGCGGAAAGACCCGAACCTTGACCGCAAACCGACAATCGGACCGCAATCCGTCCTGTCCCACATCCCGGCCATCGCTGGGCCGCCGCCCGTTCCTTAGCCTGTTCGGGGGCGCGCTCGGGGCGCTGGCCCTGCCGGGTGGCGGGGCCTGGGCGGCAGGGCAGTCGAAAACCACCAATGGTTTAGAAAGTGGTTCGGTCGGGTATTTCCTGTTCGATCCCGACAGCGGCCGGGCGCTGGAGGAGCGGGCGGCGGACACCCCCTTCATCCCGGCGTCGGTGGCCAAGCTGCCGACGGTGGCGGCGGCGCTGGCGCTGCTGGGGCCGGACCACCGTTTCGCCACCCGCCTGCTGGGGACCGGGCCGCTGGAGGGCGGGGTGCTGCGCGGCGACCTGATCCTGCAGGGCGGCGGCGATCCGGCCCTGGCGACCGAAGGGCTGCTGCAGCTGCTGGGCGCGCTTGGCGCTACCGGTCTGCGGCAGGTGGAGGGGCGGTTCCTGTACGACACCACGCTGGTGCCCGAACTGGCGGAGATCGATTCCGGACAGCCCTGGGCCGCGCCCTACAACACCGGCGTCGGGGCGCTGTCGCTGAACTACAACCGCGCCCTGCTGAGCTGGCGGCGCGGCGGCACTCCCGCCGGGCCGGACGCGCTGACGGTGGCCGATGCCGGGAGGCTGCCGCTGGACAGCGTCGCGGTCCGGCCGATGGCGGCGGGCGGCGGCTTTCCGCTGCTGCCGGACGGGGTGGACCGCTGGCTGATGGCGCCGCCCACCTCCGGCGAGGCGGGGGCCGCCTGGGTGCCGGTGGCGCGGCCGGGACTGGCCGCCGCCACACTGTTCCGCCGGCTGGCCGCCGATGCCGGGATCGCCCTGGCGGCGCCCGTGGCCGGAAGGGCGGCAGGTGGGGCGGCGGCCTTGGCGGTGCACGACAGCCTGCCGCTGGCGGAGCTGGCGCGCGGCCTGTTGCGCCACTCCAACAACCTGTCGGCCGAGGTGATCGGACTGGCCGCGTCGGGCCGGCTGGATGCGTCGGCCACCACCCTGGAGCGGTCGGCGGGGCTGCTGCAGCGCTGGCTGACGCGGCAGCCCGCCGGGGCGGTGAACTGGAGAGGGCTGCGACTGGCCAACCATTCCGGGCTGGGCACCGGGTCGCGCGCCACCCCGCGGCAGATGGCGGCGCTGCTGCGGGCCGGCGGACCTGCGCTGTGGGATCTGCTGCCGGGTGAGGAGGACGGCAAGGCGCTGCCCCCCGGCGTCCATGCCAAATCGGGCACGCTGGCCTATGTCAAGGGGCTGGCCGGGCTGCTGACGGCGGCCAGCGGCCGGAGGCTGGGCTTCGTCCTGTTCATCGCCGATCCCGCGCGCCGGGCGGCGATGGATGCCGCGCTCGACCGCCGGGTGACCGCGACGCCGGCCCCGGCGCGCGCCTGGGCCGCCGATGCCCGCCGGTTGCAGGGCGAGATTCTGGAGCGATGGATTTCCACCTATTGACTGACATAAGTCATAGGAGGAATGATGAGGCGTTCGATAAAATGCAGATCAAAGTCGAAGCGGCTTTAATCGGCCTGTTACGGATTGATTGCCGGCCCGGACGATCCATATCCGTGCAAACCCTGCAGAGAGAACATCAGACCCGATGATGACAGACCGTTCCTGCACCTCTACCGCGCGCAACGTCCTGCGCCGCCGGCTGGAACGTCAGGACGTCGCCGCCAACCGCTATCACGACCGGCGGCTGGGGGCGGAGGTCGTCAACATCGTCGTCGGCGGCTGCGTCGTCACCGACGACCCGAACGTCGTCATCACCACCACGCTGGGGTCCTGCGTCGCCGCCTGTTTGTATGACCCGGTGGCGGAGATCGGCGGCATGAACCATTTCCTGCTGCCCGACGCCGGGAGCGACACGCTGTCGCTGTCGTCGCGCTACGGCGCCACGGCGATGGAGCATCTGATCAACCGGCTGCTGACCGTCACCGGCCGGCGCGACCGGCTGCGCGCCAAGCTGTTCGGCGGCGCCAACGTCAACCTGACCACGCTGCGCAGCGCCAACATCGGTCAGCGCAACGTCGAATTCGTGATGGAGTATCTGGCGACGGAGGGCATCCCCACCGTCAGCTGGGACGTCGGCGGCGCCAGCCCGCGCGCCGTGCGCTTCTTCCCCACCACCGGGCGCAGCCAGCGCCGGCTGATCGGCGACGAGACGCTGCACGACATCGCCCGCAACGAATCGTCCTACATCGAGCATCTGCGCAAGTCGCGGATCGAAGGCGACGTCGAGCTGTTCTGATAAGCTCGACCGGCGGCGTTTCGCCAGCGATGGGCTGCGCCGCCGACACCCGCCGTCCCTCCGCGGAGCCCTTCATGGCCGACACGCTGTTCCGGATCGCCACCTTCAACCTGGAAAACCTGGACGACGATGTCGATGAGCCGCCCTTCGAGGCGCGGATCGCCACGCTGCGCCCGCAGTTGGAGCGGTTGGAGGCCGACATCCTCTGCCTGCAGGAGGTCGACGCCCAGCATCCGGTGAAGAGCGAGCCGCGGACGCTGCGCGCGCTGACCCGCCTGTTGGAGGGAACGCGCTATGCCGGCTATCACGTCACCGCGGGCACGGACTCGCCGGCCGACCGCCACAATCCGGTGATCGTCAGCCGCTGGCCGATCCGGTCGGCGCGGCTGCTGCGCCATCATCTGGTGCCGCCGGCGCGCGTGCGCCTCGCCACCGCCGATCCGGCACCGGACACGGACACCGAGGTCGGCTGGGACCGGCCGCTGCTGCATGCCGAGGTGGAGATGCCGGATGGACGCATCCTGCATGTCCTCGACCTGCATCTGCGCGCGCCCATCGCCGCGCCGGTGCCGGGGCAGAAGGCCGGCGCCCAGACCTGGAAGACGGCATCCGGCTGGGCCGAGGGCTTCTATCTCGCCTCGATCAAGCGGGCGGGGCAGGCGCTGGAGACGCGGATGGCGGTGGACCGGCTGTTCGACGCCGATCCCGACGCGCTGATCGTGGTGGCCGGCGACTGCAACGCCGACCTGGAGCAGACCGCCGTCCGCATCATCCGCGCCGCCTCCGACTTCACCGGCAATTCGGACCTGGCCGGCCGGGTGCTGGAGCCGCTGGAGGAGGCGATCCCGGAGGAGCGGCGCTACACCGTGCTGCATGCCGGCGCGGCGGTGCTGCTGGACCATCTGATGACCTCGCCGCGCCTGACCGAGCGGCTGCGCGACATCGCCATCCACAACGAGGATCTGACCGACGAGGTCGACCATGCCGACGAGCCGTCGCCGGTCAGCTACCACGCGCCGGTGGTGGCGACCTTCGCGCTATAGACCGTCGCGCCATCAGGTCCGGTCGATCATGTCCGGTCGATGACGATCACCCGGAAGTCGTTGACGTTGGTGCGGGTCGGGCCGGTGACGACCAGATCGCCCAGCGCCTTGAAGAAGCTGTAGCCGTCGTTGTCGGCGAGGAAGGCCTTGGCGTCGAGGCCCTTTTCCTCCGCCCGCTTCAAGGTGTCGGGGCGCAGGATGGCGCCGGCATTGTCCTCCGTCCCGTCGATGCCGTCGGTGTCGAAGGCGGCGGCCCAGATGCCGGGCTGACCGTCCAGCGCCACCGCCAGCGCCAGCAGGAATTCGACGTTGCGGCCGCCGCGGCCCTGGCCGCGCACCGTCACCGTGGTCTCGCCGCCGGACAGGATCACGGCGGGCACCGGGGCCGGCTGGCCGTGGCGGGCGACCTGCCGGGCGATGCCGGCATGGACCTTGGCGACCTCGCGCGCTTCGCCCTCGATGGCATCGCCGAGGATGACCGGGGTGTAGCCGCGGTCGCGGGCGAGGGAAGCCGCCGCCTCAAGCGCGTCCTGCGGGGTGGCGATGATGGTGGTCTCGGCGCCGGACAGGCGCGGGTCGCCGGGCTTCGGCGTCTCGTCCTCCGCGGCCTCCAGGAAGGCGGCGACGGCGGGCGGCGGGGTGATGCCGTACTTGGCCAGGATGGCGCGGGCGTCGGCGAAGCTGGTCGGGTCGGGCACGGTCGGGCCGCTGGCGATCACCGACGGATCGTCGCCCGGCACGTCGGAGACCAGCAGCGAGACGACGCGGGCCGGGTGGGCCATGGCGGCGAGACGGCCGCCCTTCACCGCCGACAGGTGCTTGCGCACGCAGTTCATCTCGCCGATGTCGGCACCGCTCTTCAGCAGGGCCTTGGCGACGGCGCGCTTGTCCTCCAGCGTGATGCCGGGAGCCGGCAAGGCCAGCAGGGCGGAGCCGCCGCCGGAGATCAGGCAGAGCACGAGGTCGTCGGCGGTCAGCCCCTGCACCATCTCGACGATGCGGCGCGCGGCCTCCTGCCCGGCGGCGTCGGGAACCGGGTGGCTGGCCTGCACCACCTCGATCCGCTCGGTCGGCAGATCATGGTCGTAGCGGGTGACGACGAGGCCGGTGAGCGGACCAGGCCAGTTGTCCTCCACCGTCTTCGCCATGGCCGCCGCCGCCTTGCCGGCGCCGATGACCACCGTGCGGCCCTTCGGCGGCTGCGGCAGGGCCGCCGGCAGCCGGGTCTCGGCGGTCACCGCGGTGAGGGCCGCCTGGAACAGGTCGTGGAGCAGGGCGTCGGCAGTCGTGGCGGTGCTGGTCATGGCGGTGCTCATGGTCGCGTCGGGAGCGGGGCGGGTAGAATGCACACAAATGAGGGGTGGGCCAATGGTTTGGGTGGGGTGGTGTTGGGGGGTGGCTGACTCTTGCCCCCACCCCAACCCTCCCCCGCTGGGCGGGGGAGGGGGCAGGTGCTGATGCGGGAGAGTGGCGGCAGTCCCTCCCCCGCCCAGCGGGGGAGGTTAGGTGGGGGCAATCGAAGCCGCCACCCACACCGGCAGTGTCCTTACTTCGACCCGACCTCGTGCCCGGCCAGCAATTCCAGCGCGCGGAGCATGCCGGAATGGTCCCAGGCCGAGCCGCCCTGCGCCGCGCAGGCGTTGAACAGCTGCTGGCAGCTGGCGGTGTGCGGCAGCGACAGGTTCAGCGCCTTGGCGCCGCTCAGCGCCAAATTCAGGTCCTTCTGGTGCAGTTCGATGCGGAAGCCGGGGGTGAAGTTGCGGTTGATCATCCGCTCGCCATGGACCTCCAGGATGCGGGAGGAGGCGAAGCCGCCCATCAGCGCCTGACGGACCTTGGCCGGATCGGCGCCGGCCTTCGACGCGAACAGCAGGGCCTCGGCCACCGCTTCGATGGTCAGCGCGACGATGATCTGGTTGGCGACCTTGGTGGTCTGGCCGTCGCCGTTGCCGCCGACCAGCGTGACGTTCTTGCCCATCTTGTCGAACAGCGGCTTGACCGTGTCGAACGCCTCCTGCGGGCCGCCGACCATGATGGTCAGCGAGGCGGCCTTGGCCCCGACCTCGCCGCCCGAGACGGGTGCGTCGAGGTAGGCGCAGCCCAGGTCATTGATGCGCTTGGCGTATTCCTTGGTCTCGATGGGGGAGATCGAGGACATGTCGACCACGATCTTGCCCGACGACAGGCCGGCGGCGACGCCGTTCTCGCCGAACAGGGCGGCGCCGACATGGGGGGTGTCCGGCACCATGGTGATGATGACCTCGGCCGCCGCCGCGACCTCCGCGCCGCTCGGGCAGGGGATGGCGCCCTTGTCCGTCAGGTCGGCCGGGACCGGCTTGATGTCGTGGACGTAGAGGGTGTGACCGGCGTCCAGCAGGTGCCCCGCCATCGGGGTGCCCATGATGCCGAGACCGATGAATCCGACCTTCATTGTTCTGGTCCTTTCTCGCGTGATGTTGGGGGCGTTTCAGGCGGTCGCCGGTTCGGTCTTGTAGGGGGCGAACCAGCCGAGCCCCTCGTCCGTCGTCGTCTTCGGCTTGTATTCGCAGCCGACCCAGCCGCTGTAGCCGATGGCGTCCAGATGCTTGAACAGGAAGGGATAATTGATCTCGCCGGTGCCCGGTTCGAAGCGGCCGGGATTGTCGGCCAGCTGGACATGGGCGATGCGGGCGAGGTTGGCCTCGATCGTGCGGGCCAGATCGCCTTCCATGATCTGCATGTGGTAGATGTCGTACTGCACGTACAGATTGCCCGAGCCGACCTTGTCGATCAGGTCAAGGGCCTGTTTGGTGCGGGTCAGGTAGAAGCCGGGGATGTCGCGGGTGTTGATCGGCTCGATCAGCAGCTTGATCCCGGCGCCGGCCAACGCGTCGGCGGCATAGGCGAGGTTGCCGACCAGCGTGCTTTCGGCGGCGGCTGCGTCGCCACCTTGCGGCAGGATGCCGACGAGGCAGTTGACCTGTTTGCAACCCAGCGTGCCGGCATAGTCGATGGCGCGGGCGACGCCGTCGCGGAATTCCTGCACGCGGTCGGGCATGATGGCGATGCCGCGCTCGCCGCCGCCCCAGTTGCCGGCCGGCAGATTGTGCAGGACCTGGGTCAGCCCATGCTGGCGCAGCTTCTCGGCCAGTGCGTCGGCGGGGAAATCATAGGGAAACAGATACTCGACCCCACGGAAGCCGGCATCGGCCGCCGCGGCGAATCGGTCGAGAAAGGGACGCTCGTTGTAGAGCATCGTCAGATTGGCGGCGAATTGCACCATGACCGAACTCCCGGTTACGCGAATTGGCCGCCGCGGATGGAGGGGCGGCCCTTGGGAAGGGAGCTTGACCGCCGCGCAGGCCCTTGAGCCAGTTCGCCGAACGGCTTTTTCACACAGCGGAAAGCGGGGTGCGCGAACGATTGGGCCGCAAGGGCGCCGGCGGTGGCTACGGAACTCAGTTGACGCATACGTCAACCTGAACTAGGCTTCGCGTCGTCAATCATCCGTGTCGATGAGCAGTCTGCCCGGCGCCGCAAGAAGCGCGGGTTCCATAACCGGAGGAAGCGTTCCGTGACCATGCCCGGCTCCCAGCCCTATCCGCATCTGCTGGCCCCGCTCGACCTCGGCTTCACGGTGCTGAAGAACCGGGTGCTGATGGGGTCGATGCACACCGGGCTGGAGGATCGGCGCCGCTATTTCCCGCGGCTGGCCGCCTATTTCGCCGAGCGGGCGCGCGGCGGGGTCGGGCTGATGGTGACCGGCGGCTTCTCGCCCAATGTGGAGGGCTGGCTGTCGCCCTTCGGCTCCACCCTGGCGCGGCATGGCGCGGCGCGGGCGCACCGGGTCATCACCGACGCGGTGCATGCCGAAGGCGGCAAGATCGCGCTGCAGATCCTGCATGCCGGCCGCTATGCCTACAGCCCGCTGTCGGTGGCGCCGTCGCGCATCAAGTCGCCGATCACCCCCTTCACCCCGCGCGCCCTGACCGCGCGGGGGGTGGAGCGCCAGATCCGCGCCTATGTCCGCTGCGCCGAGCTGGCGCGCGAGGCCGGTTACGACGGGGTGGAGGTGATGGGGTCGGAAGGCTACCTGATCAACCAGTTCCTGGTGACCCACACCAACCAGCGCACCGACAAGTGGGGCGGATCCTACGAGAACCGCATGCGCTTCCCGGTGGAGATCGTGTCGCGCATGCGCGAGGCGGTCGGGCGCGACTTCATCATCATCTACCGCCTGTCGATGCTGGACCTGATCCCCGACGGCAGCACGTGGGAGGAGGTGGTGCAGCTTGCCCAGGCGATCGAGGCGGCCGGGGCCACCATCATCAACACCGGCATCGGCTGGCACGAGGCGCGGGTGCCGACCATCGCCACCAGCGTGCCGCGCGCCAACTTCGCCTGGGTGACCGGCAAGCTGAAGGGTGCGGTGTCCATCCCGCTCTGCACCACCAACCGCATCAACACGCCCGAGGTCGGCGACGCGGTGATCGGCGAGGGGCTGGCCGACATGGTGTCGATGGCGCGGCCCTTCCTGGCCGACCCGGACTTCGTCGCCAAGGCGGCTGCCGGCCGGCCGGAGGCGATCAACAGCTGCATCGCCTGCAACCAGGCCTGCCTGGACCATATCTTCTCCGGCAAGACGGCGAGCTGTCTGGTCAACCCGCGTGCCTGCCACGAGACGGAGCTGGTGATCGTCCCCGCCGCGAAGCGCAAGCGCGTCGCCGTGGTCGGCGCCGGCCCGGCCGGTCTTGCCTGCGCCACCACGGCGGCGGAGCGCGGGCATGATGTCCATCTGTTCGATGCGGCCGACGAGATCGGCGGACAGTTCAACATGGCCAAACGGATCCCCGGCAAGGAGGAGTTCCACGAGACGCTGCGCTATTTCCGCAACCGGCTGGCGGAGACGGGGGTGGCGCTGCATCTGGGGCGGCGGGTGACGGCCGAGGACTTGACGGGGGCCGGCTTCGACGAGGTGGTTCTGGCGACCGGGGTGGTGCCGCGCGACCCGAAGATTCCCGGCCAGGACCATCCCAAGGTGCTGACCTATGTCGACGTGCTGCGCGGCGCCAAGCCGGTCGGCCGGCGCGTCGCGGTGGTGGGGGCCGGCGGCATCGGCTTCGACGTCAGCGAATTCCTGGCACAGGAGGAGCCGTCGCCCAGCCTCGAGCCGGCGCTGTGGCGCGCCGAATGGGGGGTGGCCGATCCGGCCGAGGCGCGCGGCGGCGTCGCCGGCATCCGCCCCCATCTGACACCGCCGGCCCGCGAGATCGTGCTGCTCCAACGCAAGGCGACCAAGCCCGGCGCCGGCCTGGGCAAGACCACCGGCTGGATCCACCGGGCGCAGCTGAAGATGAAGAACATCAAGGCGCTGTCGGGCGTCAATTACGAACGCATCGACGACGAGGGGCTGACCATCAGCTTCGGCGAGAAGCGCGAGAAGGTGCAGACCCTGGCGGTCGACAGCATCGTGCTGTGCACGGGGCAGGAGCCGCTGCGCGAGCTGCACGCCCCGCTGGAGGCCGCTGGTGTCACCGTCCACCTGATCGGCGGCGCCGACGTCGCGGCGGAACTGGACGCCAAGCGCGCCATCGCCCAGGGGACGAAGTTGGCGGCGGGGTTGTAGGAGGGCGCTCGCGCCCCCTCTCCACAGCTATCGCGGGAGTGAGGGCGTCTTTGTCACACCCTTGGGCGGATGCATCACGAGCGAAATTGCTTGCCGTTCCAGCTGATATATTAATATTCTGTGGCATTCGCTTCTGAGGAGGCTGGACGCCATGCCATCGGGCAACCCGCCGGCCAAAACCGGTTCCATCGCGGTCCCTCCGCCGACCTTGTCGGCCAAGGCCGCTCCGCTCCAGATGCGCCCGCCGGCGCGCCGGGACATGCGGCGCGGTCCGACCGCCGCCGACGCCATCCACCGCGACCTGCGGGCGGAGATCGTGTCGCTGAAACGCAAGCCGGGCGAACCCATCGCCGAGAAGCAGATCGCCGAGGCCTATGGCGTCAGCCGCACGCCGGTGCGCGAGGCGGTGCTGCGGCTGGCGGACGAGGGGCTGATCGAGATCTTCCCGCAGTCCGGCACCTTCGTCGCCCGCATACCCTTGGGCGCCCTGCCGGAAGCCGGCGTGATCCGCAAGGTGCTGGAGCGGGCGACCGTGCGCTTCGCCGCCGAACGCGCAACCCGCAGCCAGATCGCGGCGCTCCACGCCTGCCTGGAACAGCAGCGCGAGGTCGATGCGGAGGGCGACGCCGACGGCTTCCATCAGGCCGACGAGAGTTTCCACGCCCAGATCACCGAAATGGCGGGATATCCAGGCTTCTGGGGCATCATCCAGCAGGCCAAGGTCCAGCTCGACCGCTGCCGCCGCCTGACCCTGCCGGTTCCCGGCCGCATGCGCACGGTGATCGCCGAGCATGAGGCGATTGTCGAGGCCATCGCCGGCCACGACCCCGACCAAGCGGAACAAAGCCTGATCCGCCATCTGGACAATTTGCAGATCACGGTGGACGACGTGCGCAACGCCGCCCCGCTCTATTTCTCCGGCAGCCTGACCGCCGAGGATACAGATTCGGACGCCGATTTGGCCGCCGATTTGGACGGAGCATCCTGAAGATGAGCGAAACCCGCCGCCGTATGGGCGTCATCGGGCTGGGCATGGCCTCGGCGCCGCATGCGCAGAGCCTGATCGATCTGGCCGGCCGGGTGGAGGTGGCGGGCTGCTTCAGCCCCTCGGCCGACCGCCGCGCCGCCTTCGCTGCCCGCCACGGCTTGCCGGTGGTCGACCGGCTGGAGGCGCTGCTGGAGGACCCGGCGCTGTCCGCAATCCTGCTGCTGACCCCGCCCGACACCCACGCCGAACTGGTGGCGCGCTGCGCCGCCGCTGGCAAGCATGTGCTGCTGGAAAAGCCGCTGGACGCCACGCCGGAGGGGGCGCGGGCGGTGGTCTCCGCGATGGAGGCGGCCGGGCTGACACTGGGCGTCGTGCTGCAGCACCGCTTCCGGGCGTCGGTGGAGCGGCTGGCCGGGCTGATGCGCGACGGTGCGCTGGGCCGGCCGCTGACGGCGGCGGTTTCGGTGCGCTGGTGGCGCGACGCCGCCTATTACGCCCAGCCCGGCCGGGGGGAGAAGGCGCGCGACGGCGGCGGCGTGCTGCTGACCCAGGCGATCCACACGCTGGATGCCTTCGTCAGCCTGCTCGGCCTGCCTGACGAGGTCGCCGGATTCGCCGCGACCAGCCTGCTGCGCGGCCCGGATACGGGAATGGACACCGAGGATGTGGTCGCCGCCGCGCTCCGCTACGGCAACGGCATGCTGGCGACCGTCAATGCCACCACCGCCGCCTATCCCGGCTATCCGGAGCGGATCGAGATCGCCGGCACCGGCGGCTCTGCCCTGCTGGCCGGCGACCGGCTGGAGGTGCAGCTGGTCGGCGGCGAGCGCATCGTCGAGGGGCAGGACGGCGCCACGCTGGGCGGCGGGGCCGACCCGATGGCCTTCTCCCACCAGCATCACCGCGCCGTGCTGTCCGACTTCCTCGACGCGCTCGACCACGGGCGCCGTCCGCGGGTGGACGGGCGCGAGGCGCTGAAGGTCCATCGGCTGATCGAAGCGCTGCTGCAGGCGGCGGACAGCGGGCGAACCGTCGCGGTGGGAGAGCCGGCGTAAGGCAGTGCCGCCCCTGTCGCTCCGCCCCCGCCGGGGGTATGATCGGTAAGGGGCCGAACGGATGATGGAGGGCGCCCGAGATTTCGTTCACCGATGGCTTCGATCCCGATTGCTGAGCCCTCCAACATCTGATATATTAATATAACCGAACGCGACGAGGGCGGCTGCGGGCCGTCCGCTCCCCGACTAACCCCGCACGGTTCATGCCGGAACCGCTTTGGCCGTGGCGGACGCACCAAATAAGACCAAGTGAGGAAACGAGCATGAAATCCTTTGTGACGCTGCTGGCCTCCACCGCCGTGGCCCTGATCGCCGGCCTGTCGGCGGCGAACGCCCAGCAGGTGACGCTGCGGTCGGCGGAAATCCATCCCGACGGCTATCCCACCGTCGAAGCCGTCAAGTATATGAGCGAGCTGCTCGCCAAGGAGACCAACGGCCGGATCAACATCAAGGTCTTCCCGTCGGGCCAGCTGGGCGAGGAAAAGGACACCATCCAGCAGACGCAGTTCGGCGTCATCGACATGAACCGCATCAATTTCGCGGCGCTGAACAACATCGTCCCGGAGACCCGCATCCCGGCCCTGCCGTTCCTGTTCCGCTCGGTCGATCACATGCACAAGGTGCTGGACGGCGCCATCGGCGACGAGATCCTGAAGGCCTTCGAATCGCACGGCATGATCGGGCTGGCCTATTACGACTCCGGCGCCCGCAGCTTCTACAACAGCAAGCGCCCGATCAAGACGCTGGCCGACATGAAAGGTCTGAAGCTGCGCGTGCAGCAGTCGGACCTGTTCATCGATCTGGTGAAGGCGCTGGGTGCCAATCCGACGCCGATGCCCTATGGCGAGGTCTACAGCGGCCTGCAGACCGGTGTCGTCGACGGTGCCGAGAACAACTGGCCGAGCTATCAGAGCAGCCATCACTACGAGGTCGCCAAGTTCTACTCGCTGACCGAGCACTCGATGGTGCCGGAAGTGCTGGTGATGTCGAAGAAGACCTACGACAAGATGTCGAAGGACGATCAGGCGCTGATCCGCAAGGCGGCCAAGGAGTCCGTCGCCAAGATGCGCGAATTGTGGCAGGCCAACGAGAAGAAGTCGGAGGCCATCGTCCGCGAGGCCGGCGTCCAGATCAACGAGATCGACAAGGCCGAATTCGAAAAGGCCGTCGAGCCGGTCTATGCCAAGTACGTCACCGATCCGAAGATGAAGGACCTCGTCGCGCGCATCCGCGCCGTCAAGTGAGGTCTCTCTCCCCCGCGCCGGCTTCGTCCGGCGCGGTTTTCCCGTGCGGAGTCCCTTCATGAAAACCGCGCTCGACGCATTGTCCGGCCTGCTGGACGTCCTCAGCCGCATCGCCCTCTGGCTCGGCGCCACCGGTCTCGTGGTGATGACCGCCGCCGTCGGCTGGCAGGTCTGGGGCCGTTTCGTCCTCAACGACAGCCCGTCCTGGACCGAGCCGCTGTCGCTACTGCTGATGCTGTGGTTCATCCTGCTTGTCGCCGCGGTCGGCGTGCGCGAGCGGTTCCATCTCGGGCTCGACCTGATCCGCGACATCGTGCCGGAAATCGTGCGCGTGGCGATGGACATCGCCAGCTTCCTGATCGTCGGCGCCTTCGGGGCGGCGATGGCCTGGTACAGCCTGGATCTGGTGATCGGCACCTGGAGCGCCACCATCCCGGTGCTCGAAATTCCGGAAAGCTTCACCTACCTGCCGCTGACCATCTCCGGCGTCCTGATCGTCCTGTTTTCGATCGAACGCACGCTGCACCTGCTGGTGGAGCGCCGGTCGCAGGCCGGGGCGGAAGCTCTGGCCCAGGCGCATGCGGTGATGCCCAGCGCCGAGTAATCGGGCGCGGAATAACTGGGCGCAGTCCAATCGGGCGCCGAATGGCAGGGCGCCGACCAGTCAGCACATTCAGAACTCGGCACAGGCCGGCGCGAAAGCGGCGGCGGCCCTGCCTTGGGGAACTCCGGTCATGGAACTCACCATCCTTTTCGGCACCTTCGTGGTGCTGCTGTTCCTGGGCGTGCCGATCGCCTTCGTGCTCGGCATCTCGTCGCTGGCGACCATCGTCTACATGGGCATGCCGCCGCTGATCGTCTTCCAGCGCATGGCGTCGGGCATGAACGCCTTCGCCCTGATGGCGATCCCCTTCTTCATCTATGCCGGCGAGCTGATGGTGCGCGGCGCCATCGCCGAGAAGCTGGTGCGGCTGGCAGCGGCCATGGTCGGCCATTTCCGCGGCGGGCTGGGGCTGGTCAACGTCACCGCCTCCACTTTCTTCGGCGGCGTGTCGGGCTCGGCGGTGGCCGACGCCTCGGCGGTCGGCGGGCTGATGATCCCGCAGATGCAGAAGCGCGGCTATGGCGTCGATTACGCGGTGAACATCACCGTGACCTCGGCGATCATCGCGTTGATGATCCCGCCCAGCCACAACATGATCATCTATTCGATCTCGGCCGGCGGCACGATCTCCATCGCCGACCTGTTCACCGCCGGCATCGTCCCCGGCCTGCTGCTGGCCGGCCTGCTGATGGTCGCGGCCTATTACGTGGCGCGCAAGCGCAACTACCCGTCGGAGACCTTCCCCGGCTGGGGCGCCGTCGGCGGCATCTTCATCAACGCGGTGCCGGGCCTGCTGCTGATCGGCATCATTGTCGGCGGCGTTCGGTCGGGCGTGTTCACCGCCACCGAAAGCTCGATGGTGTCGGTTGCCTACGCGCTGCTGATCACGCTGACGGTCTACCGCAGCATGAACTGGACCGATTTCGTCGCCGCCACCATGGGCGCCGCCCGCACCACGGCGATGGTGCTGCTGGTCATCGGTGCCGCCGCCTCCTTCGGCTGGCTGCTGGCCCTGCTGCAGGTGCCGACCGCCACCGTCAACCTGATGCGCAGCATCAGCGACAACCCCTATGTCATCTTCCTGCTGATCAACGTGGCGCTGCTGGTGCTCGGCTGCTTCATGGACATGTCGCCGCTGATCATCATCACCACGCCGATCTTCCTGCCGGTCATCAAGGCCTTCGGCATGGACCCGGTGCATTTCGGCGTCATCCTGATCCTGAACCTCGGCATCGGCCTCTGCACGCCGCCGGTGGGATCGGTGCTGTTCGTCGGCTGCGCGGTGGGACGCATCCCGATCATGCAGGCGGTGCGGACGATCTGGCCCTTCTACATCGCCTGCATCGTCACGCTGATGCTGGTCACCTACGTCCCCGCGATCTCCCTGGCGCTGCCGCACATGTTCGCGGATTGAGGCCGGCGACCGGTTTTCCCGCCTGTTGAACGACATCTCTCCTGGACTGGGCCATCGGGATCTTCCCGGTGGCCCTATTTTTTTGGGCGTTACGCCGACTCTAATCCCGAATTGGGGGTAATTGGACGAGCGACTCCCCAATTCGGGAAAAAGAGTGGCAAGCCGCAGCAACAGGCTGGGCCAGCCGGGTGGCGTCGAAATCGATCGCGACTGTACTGCTTGCGCTTACGGAGAGAAAAAGGTCGCCCGGCCGGGGCTGATGCTTCCCAAGGAATGATCGGCTTATTGGACGTTGTTCTGTGGACATGATCCCGTACATCACAGACCAGCAAAACGATTTCCAACAACTCCCCAGAAAGGGGTTTTCATGCACGGGATCATTCTTGCCGACGCCGGTCTGTCCGACATCGATACGCTGATCGGCCGGCACGCGCCGGACATGACGGTGGTCCGGGTCGCCGCCGACGAGGACGCCGTCGCCCTGCTTGTTGAGGCGCTGGAAGCCGCATCGGCGACGGGTGCCACCGCGGTCCACCTGATCGCCCATGGCGCGCCGGGCGTGGTGAAGCTGGGGGCGACGCCGCTCGACACCAGCGCCCTGTTCGACCGCCGCTGGCCCGATGCGACCGGCTGCGAGATCCTGATCCATGCCTGCGACGTCGGCGCCGGCAGCAACGGGCGCCGCTTCGTCGAGCGTCTGGCCGCCGTCACCGGCGCCCGCGTCGCCGCCGCCAGCCATCCGGTGGGCCATGCCGACCAGGGCGGTTCGTGGGATCTCGACGTCGTGACCGGCCCGATCCTGGCCGCCCGCCCGTTCGCAGGCGCGGACGCCTGGCCGCACACCCTGGCCTACAGCGGCACGGCGACCAGCGGCAACGACACGCTGATCGGCGACAACAGCGGCAACACCATCAACGGCTTGGCCGGCAACGACAGCATCGTCGGCGGCACCGGCAACGACAGCCTGCTCGGCGGGGCGGGCGACGACACGCTGGTCGGCGGCGGCAACAGCGGCCAGTCGGCCGGCGACACGCTGAACGGCGGGCTGGGCGGCGACCATTATGTCGGCGGCAACGGCTTCACCATCGTCACCTACGAGAACGCCACCACCGGCATCACGCTGGACCTGACCAACGGCGCCAACAACACCGGCGAGGCGGCCGGCGACAGCTTCGTCGACATCCAGCGCTGGGTCGGGTCGGAGCACGATGACAGCCTGACCGCCGGTGACAGCGCGGTGTGGTTCTGGGGCCATGGCGGCAACGACGTCGAGTATGGCGGGGCCGGCAACGACACGCTGGAGGCCGGCGACGGCAACGACACCATCTTCGGCGGCGGCGGCACCGACCTGATGTACGGCCGCGCCGACAA